>CAVUHG010000001.1:0-310312 GCA_963741265.1 uncultured Actinomycetota bacterium
GCTGACCACCGTCATCGGGGCACCTCTTGCCGGCCTCCTCATCCAGCAGCACGGACTCTTCGGCCTCGACGGCTGGCGTGTCATGTACCTCGGCGTGTCCATTCCGGCCATCATCGTCGGCATCATCGCCTGGTTCTACCTCGCAGATTCCCCGGCCAAGGCCAAGTGGCTTAACCCGGAGGAAAAGACCTGGCTGACCAACGCCCTGGAGAAAGAAAAGAAGGAAACCTCGGCGAGCAACAAGCACGTCAGCGTCCGCACGGTCTTCTCCAACGGCAAGGTCTGGATCCTGTCCGCCATCTACTTCGGCTTCATCTACGGCCTGTATGCGCTGGCGTTCTTCCTGCCGACCATCATCGCCGGCTTCGAAGGTCTCTACGGCACCAAGTTCGACGTCTTCCAGAAGGGCCTCATCACCGCCATCCCGTACCTGCCCGCGGCCCTTGCCCTGTACTTCTGGTCCAAGGACGCCACGAAGCGCGGCGTCAAGACCTGGCACATCGCCCTGCCGGCCCTGGTTGGCGGCCTGAGCATCCCGCTGGCCCTCTTCGCCGGGTCGCCGGCGGCGACCATCGCCGTCATCACCATCACGGCCATGGCCATCTTTGCCGCACTGCCCAACTTCTGGACCGTCCCCACCCAGTTCCTCACCGGCGCCGCAGCCGCAGCCGGCATCGCCCTGATCAACACCGTAGGCAACCTGGCCGGCTTCAGCGCCGGCTACGTCACCGGCTGGCTCAAGGACTGGACCGGCGGCTACACCGTCCCGATGTTCGTCGTCGGCGGCTTCATGCTCCTCTCCGCCATCCTCATGGTGATCCTGAGCCGCTCCGGCAAGGTCAGCGAAGGGGTGCCCGCCGAGGCACTGGACCCGGCAGGAGCCGGACACCACTCCGAGCCGTAACAGACCCGGGGGCGTCCCCCTCACCCGGGGACGTCCCCGCACCACCCCGCACCAAGCCGCGCCAGCCGGCACAGGCAGCCCCGCCGCCGCCACGTCCGCCGGCGCCCCAAGAACAACTTCCCCCAGCTAGCCTCTATTTTTCCGGGAGACACCGCATGACCCGCCTGTTCAATGAACCTTCAGCCTTCGCTGACGAAATGATCGAGGGCTTCGTCGCCTCCCACAGCCGCTGGGTCAAGCGCGTCTCCGGAGGGGTGGTCCGCAACACCCGCAGCACACCCGGCACCGTTGCCCTCGTGATCGGCGGCGGCTCCGGCCACTACCCGGCCTTTGCCGGCCTGGTGGGACAGGGCCTGGCCCACGGCGCCGCCATGGGCAACCTCTTCGCCTCCCCCTCCGCGCAACAGGTCTACAACGTGGCCAAGGCGGCCGAGAACGGCGCCGGCATCCTGCTCGGATACGGCAACTACGCCGGCGACGTCCTGCACTTCAACCAGGCCCAGGACCGGCTCCGCAAGGAAGGCATCGACTGCCGGAGCATCGCCGTCACGGACGACGTCTCCTCCGCCCCGCTCGCCGAACGCGCCAAGCGCCGCGGCATCGCCGGTGACCTGACGGTCTTCAAGGTGGCTGCCGCGGCCGCTGAAGCCGGCTACTCCATGGACGCGGTCATGGAAATTGCCGACCGCGCCAACCACCGGACCCGCTCCTTCGGTGTTGCCTTCACCGGCTGCACCCTGCCCGGCGCCGACCATCCGCTCTTCTCCGTCCCGGAGGGCCGCATGGCCGTCGGCATGGGAATCCACGGCGAGCCCGGCATCGGCGAAACGGACATCCCGACGGCGGATGAACTCGCCGAACTGCTCGTCGCCAAGCTGCTGACCGAAATCCCCGAATTTCCCGACAGAAGCCGCCTCCGCCGGCACACCGCGCCGGGTGGTCCCCATCCTCAACGGCCTGGGCAGCGTCAAATACGAGGAACTCTTCGTGGTCTACCGCCGCGTCGCCCAGCTCCTGGCCGAAGCCGGCCTGGAAGCCGTGGACCCGCAGGTGGGCGAACTGGTCACCAGCTTCGACATGGCCGGAACCTCGCTGACGCTCTTCTGGCTCGACGACGAACTGGAAACCCTCTGGCATGCCCCCGCCGACGCCCCGGCCTTCCGCCGCGGCGCCGTCACGGCGGAGGCGCTGGAAACGCCTGCCGGCGGATCGGTCAGCGAGCCCGCCGACGTCGAACTGTCCATCCCGGAGGCCACCGCGGAATCCCGTGCCGGCGCCGTCCGGGTGCTCGCCGTTCTGGGCGCTGCGAAGACCGTGGTGGACGCCAACGCCGATGAACTCGGCCGGATCGATGCGATCGCCGGCGACGGCGACCACGGCATCGGCATGGAACGCGGAGTCGGAGCGGCCGTCGTTGCCGCCGCGGACGCGGTCACCCGCGGGGCAGGAGCCGCCACAACGCTGCACCTCGCAGGCGATGCCTGGGCCGACAAGGCCGGCGGCACCTCCGGCGCCCTGTGGGGCATGGCGCTGCGGGCGGTCGGCGACGCCCTCGGCGACTCCACGTCCCCTAACGCTCGGGCCGTCGCCGACGGCGTGACCGGCGCCGCCGCGGCGATCATGGAATTCGGCAAGGCAAAACCCGGCGACAAGACACTCGTGGACGTCCTGGTCCCGTTCCGCGACGCCCTCAACGCAGGAGTCGACGCCGGCCAGTCCCTTGGGGACGCCTGGGGCGCGGCAGCCAGCGTGGCCGAGCAGGCCGCCGAAGACACCGCCCAGCTGCTGCCGCTGATGGGACGCGCACGTCCCCATGCGGAGAAGAGCCTCGGCACCCCCGACGCCGGCGCCGTGTCCATGGCGCTGATCGTACGGGCCATTCACACCATTCTCGCCGCGGGCACCCCCGCCGAGCACAACACAGTCAAGGAGAACGCATGAGCGCCAAACTGCGCCTGGTCATCGGAGCCGACGACGCCGGATTCGACTACAAAGAGGCCCTGAAAGCCGACCTCGAGGCCAGCGACCTGGTCGAGTCCGTGCACGACGTGGGTGTGGACGCCACCAGCCACACTCCCTACCCCTCAGTGGCCATTGCGGCGGCCGAACTCATTGCCGCCGGCAAGGCCGACCGGGCCCTGCTGGTCTGCGGCACCGGACTTGGCGTCGCGATCGCCGCGAACAAGGTCCCGGGCGTCCGGGCCGTCACGGCCCACGACAGCTACTCCGTGGAGCGCTCCGTCCTGAGCAACAACGCCCAGGTGCTCACCTTCGGCCAGCGGGTCGTGGGCCTGGAACTTGCCCGCCGGCTCGCCCGCGAATGGCTCACCTACACCTTCGACGAAACCTCCGCCTCGGCCGAAAAAGTCACACTAATTAAGGACTACGAGGGTGTCACTTCCTGCTAAGACAGCAACAAAACCGAAGGCAATCATCGGCGTCAGCCTGAAGATGTACTTCGGCTACGAACGCACGCTCGAATACTGCCGCGAGGTGGCCACCATCGCCTTGGCGCATCCGGCGGTCCAGAGCGGCGACATCGAACTGTTCGTGCTGCCCACGCTGCCTGTACTGCCCGAAGCGGCCCGCATCCTCGGAACCGCCGGGGCAGCCGCCGGAGCCCAGGACATCTTCTGGGAGGACGAAGGACCCTACACCGGGGAGGTGGGCGGCAAGACCGTTGCTGAACTCGGCGGCCGCTATGTAGAGGTGGGCCACGCAGAACGGCGCCGGATCTTTGGCGAGGATGACAGGATAATCGGTCTCAAGACCGCCGCCGCCTACCGCAACGGGCTCACCCCGGTGCTCTGCGTGGGCGAGCTGCAGCCCGGTTCCGTGGAGGAAGCCATCCGGACCTGCTCAGCGGACATCGACGCCGCGCTCAACCGGGCCCGGTCCCTGGGGCCGGCAGCGCGGACCATTGTGGCCTACGAACCGCAATGGGCCATCGGCGCCCCGGAACCGGCCACGCCCGAGTACATCAGCGCCGTCAGCGCCGGCCTGGACGCGCACCTGCGCTCCCTGCCGGGCCAGGCCGACAGTCGGGTCATCTACGGCGGAAGCGCCGGGCCGGGCCTGATCGGACGGCTCGATGATGCCGTCGCCGGGCTGTTCCTGGGCCGCTTCGCCCACGACCCGAAGGCCCTGAAGGCCATCCTGGACGAGACCGCCGAACGGCTGGGCCTGCTGTCCGGTTGGGCGGCAGCATGAGCACCATCGGCCTGAGCAGCTACGCCTTCTTCTGGCAGCTCTCGGAAAAGGTATCGGAGCCCCTCAGCCTGCACGAGGCGCTGCAGCGCACGGCGGCCCTCGGCGTGGACCTGTTCCAGATCTGCGACTACGCACCGCTCGAAGCCATGAGCGAGGCCGAACTCAAAGACGTCCGGGCCACCGCCGACTCGCTGGGCATCGCGCTGGAACTCGGCACCAAGGGCATCCGCCCGGAGCACCTGCGGAAGTTCCTGCGGATCGCCGGAATCCTCGGCTCGCCGCTGCTGCGGACCATGTTCAACGTTCCGGGCCATACCCCCTCCGCGGAGGAAGCGGCCGCGATCTTCGCCGCTGTCCTGCCGGAGTTCGAAGCCGCCGGGGTGAAGATCGCCGTGGAAACCTACGAACAGGTTCCCACGGCCCGGATCCTGGAGGTCATCCGCAGCGTCGGCAGCCCCTACCTGGGCATCTGCAGCGACCCCGCCAACACCGTCGCGGCCCTGGAGATGCCCCGGGACGTGATTGACGCCGTCGCCCCCTACGTCCTCAACATGCACATCAAAGACTTTGCGTTCAGCCGCAAGGAGGGGTGGGTCGGGTTCACATACTCCGGCGCACCGCTCGGCGAGGGCCTTCTGGACTATGACTACATGGCCGGAAAGCTTCAGCCCAAAGAAAGAAACATCAACCAAATTGTCGAGCACTGGCTGCCGTGGCAGGACTCCGAAGAAGAGACCATCCGCCTCGAAAACCAGTGGACCCAGCAAAGCCTCGATTTCCTAAGGAGCAAGTGAAAATGTCAGCAGAACAATTGACCGTCGCCGTCATCGGGGCCGGAGGCAAAATGGGGCTGCGTGTTTCAGCCAACCTCCAGAAGAGCGCCCACACCGTCTTCTACAGCGAGAACTCGCCGGCCGGACAGGAACGTGTCCGTGCCGAAGGCCGGGAAATCAGCAGCACCGAGGACGCCATCAAGGACGCCGACGTCGTCATCCTCGCCGTCCCGGACACCGTACTGGGCATCGTGTCCCAGGGCGTGGTCCCGCAGATGAAGTCCGGCGCCATCCTCCTCACGCTGGACCCCGCCGCCGCTTACGCCGGCCTCCTGGCCAAGCGCGACGACGTCGTCCAGGCCGTGGCCCACCCGTGCCACCCGTCAGTGTTCCTGGAACGCACCACCAAGGAAGAATGGGCCGACACCTTCGGCGGCCAGGCCGCCCCCCAGAACGTCGTCGCCGCCATCGACGAGGATGCCTCCGGGGAGACCAAGGCCGCCGCCGAAGCCACCATCAAGGTCATCTACGCCCCCGTGATCGACGTCCACTGGGTCACCGTGAAGCAGCTCGCCATCCTCGAACCCACCCTCGTGGAGACCGTGGCCTGCATGATCGGCACCCTCCTGAACGAGGCGCTCCACGAGACCGTGCACACCGCCGGCGTCCCGGAGGAAGCCGCCAAGGCCATGCTCTTCGGCCACGTCCAGATCGCCCTCACCAACGCCTTGCGCGGCTCCAACCCGTTCTCCGAGGCCTGCGAAATCGCGATCCAGTACGGCAAGGACACCATCATCAAGGACGACTGGAAGAAGATCTTCGACGACTCCGAGCTGGACAGCGTGATCGCCAAGATGCTCAAGCTGGACGCCGTCAAGCGCTGAGCCGTCCGACGCACCACCGACAGCGGGCGGGCGGCAACCAATCCCTGGCTGCCGCCCGCCCGGACGGCCGGGCAGCTGCCCGTTCGCCACAACGAATGGATCCTACTTTGAACACCAGCACCACCGTCAGCGCGCGCCGCAGCGGCCCCGCCTCCGAAGAACTGTCATGGACCAGCTTGGACCAGCGTGCGGTGGACACTGTGCGTGTTCTCGCTGCGGATGCTGTGGAGAAGGTCGGTAACGGCCATCCCGGCACGGCGATGAGTCTGGCGCCTGCCGCGTACCTTCTCTTTCAGAAGCTGATGCGGCATGATCCGCGGAATCCTGACTGGATCGGCCGGGACCGGTTTGTCCTGTCTCCGGGGCACACGTCCCTGACGCTGTACATCCAGTTGTTCCTCTCCGGGTACGGGCTGGAGCTGAAGGATCTGCAGTCGCTGCGCACCTGGGGTTCGCTGACCCCGGGGCACCCGGAGTACAAGCACACCGCGGGGGTGGAGATCACCACCGGGCCGCTGGGCCAGGGCCTGGCGTCCTCGGTCGGGTTCGCGTATTCCCAGCGCCGGATGCGCGGGTTGTTCGACGCCGACGCTGTCGAGGGCACCAGCCCGTTCGACCACACGATCTGGGTGATCGCCTCCGACGGCGACCTCCAGGAAGGCGTCACCTCCGAGGCCTCCTCCCTCGCCGGGCACCAGGAACTGGGCAACCTCGTGGTGATCTACGACGAGAACCACATCTCGATCGAGGACGACACCGACATCGCCTTCACCGAGGACGTCCTCAAGCGCTACGAGGCGTACGGCTGGCACGTCCAGCGCGTGGACTGGACCAAGACCGGGGAGTACCAGGAGGACGTGCAGGAACTGTACGCGGCGCTGCTCGCGGCGAAGGCCGAGACCTCCAAGCCCTCGATCGTGTCGCTGCGCACCATCATCGGCTACCCGGCGCCGAAGAAGCAGAACACCGGCAAGATCCACGGCTCGGCCCTGGGTTCGGAGGAAGTCGCCGCGCTGAAGGAGGTCCTGGGCTTCGACCCGGCCAAGTCCTTCGACGTCGACGAGGACGTCCTGGCCCACGCCCGCTCCGTGGTGGACCGCGGCGCCGCCGCGCACAAGGAATGGGAAGAGTCCTTCAACGCCTGGCAGGCCGCGAACCCGGAAGGCGCGGCGCTGCTGCAGCGCGTCGAGGCCCGCGAACTGCCCGCGGGCCTGGACGCTGCCCTGCCGGTCTTCGAAGCCGGCAAGGACGTCTCCACCCGTGCCGCCTCCGGGAAGGTCCTCAACGCACTCGGCCCGGTCATGCCTGAACTCTGGGGCGGCTCCGCGGACCTCGCGGAGTCCAACAACACCACCATCGAGGGCTCGCCCTCGTTTGTGCCGGCCTCCAAGCAGACCGAGGCGTGGAAGGGCAACCCGTACGGGCGGGTCCTGCACTTCGGCATCCGCGAGCACGCCGCGGCCTCGATCGTGAACGGCATCGCCCTGCACGGGAAGACCCGGGCGTTCTCCGGCACGTTCCTGATCTTCTCCGACTACCAGCGTCCGGCGATCCGGCTCGGGGCCCTGATGGGTGTCCCGTCGCTGTACGTCTGGACGCACGACTCCATCGGCCTGGGCGAAGACGGCCCCACCCACCAGCCGGTGGAACAGCTGGCCTCCCTGCGCGCCATCGTGGGACTGGACGTTGTCCGCCCCGGTGACGCCAACGAGGTCGCCGCAGCATGGAAGACCATGCTGGAGAACCACGAAAACCCGGCCGGCATCGTCCTGACCCGCCAGAACATCCCCACCTACGCACGCGGTGAAGGCGCAGCCGACGGCGACACCTTCGGTGCCGTCACCGGCACCGCGAAGGGCGGTTACGTCCTGGCCGAGGCCTCCCGGGACGGCGCGACCGTCCCGGCCGACGTCATCCTGATCGGCACCGGCTCCGAGGTCCAGCTCGCCGTCCAGGCCCGCGAAGCACTGCAGGCCGAAGGCATCGCAGCCCGCGTCGTCTCCATGCCCTGCGTGGAGTGGTTCAACAAACAGGACGCCGCCTACCGCGAAGCGGTGCTCCCCGCCGCCGTCAAGGCACGCGTGTCCGTCGAAGCCGGACTCGCCCTGGGCTGGAGGGAATTCGTCGGCGACGCCGGCCGCTCCATCAGCCTCGAGCACTACGGCGCCTCCGCGGACTACAAACGCCTCTTCCAGGAATTCGGCATCACCACCGAAGCCGTCACCGCCGCCGCCAAAGAATCCCTCGCCAGCCTCACCGACTGACCGGCAAGTACGGAAGCGGGCGACGGCGGGAACCTCCCGCCGTCGCCCGCTTCCGTGTTGGCAGTCCCAGGGTGATTCAGAAGGCTGCCCGGCCCCCGGGCCGGCCGGAGTCGCGTTTGGGCTCCTTCCGGGCGCGCAGCGCGTAGACCCGCGCCCGTTCGCTGGAGAGGGCAAGGATCAGCAGGATGTCGAGCGTCAGCCCGGGGAGGTTGGACTGCAGTGTGATGCCCGGGCCGCCGTTGAGCACGTCGAGGACCTGGATGACGATGGCCGACGCGCTCAGCACCATGGCCGAGGTCCGCGCCCAGTTCCGCCCCAGGAACACGAACCAGGCGAGCAGCAGCTCCGCCACACCGAACACGAGCACCACCACGAGGGAGGCGAGCAGCATGGCTTCCGCCTGGCCGGCGGTGAGTCCGGCACCGCTTTCTGGTTGCAGCAGCGGTTCCAGGTGCGCCTCCTGGAAGAGGAAGATCGAGAGCGCCAGGACGCCGGCGGCCACCGCCCGCGCGCAGACCAGTGCCGCGCCGATGATCGTGGGGGCGGGCCGTTTGCTGCGGCTGTCGCTCGGCGGCCCGGCCGCGGCGGGCCCGGCCGGAGTGGTCTTCCGGAGATCGACGATGGGCAGGTCGCCGTCGGTCGTGATCGTGTCGCCGCCGCCGTTGCGGGTGTGATATCCGGTCGAGAAGTCGCGGATCACCCGGACCGCCGCCGTCGGATCGGCCCGGACGATGCTCGTCACGACGTGGTCGCGTTCGGCATCGGTCCGCTCGTCGATCTTGTGGGTGATCTGCAGGGTGAAGAGCGAAAAGCCGACGCTGCGGTCGTACGTGCCGGCGGCCAGCCAGTCCGCCGCGAGTCCGCCGGGCAGCAGCCAGCCGGACGGGCAGCGCCAGAACCGCACGTGGTGGCGCTTGCCCGGCGTCCCGTCCACTTCCTGCTGGTAGGCGAAGTCCTGCTGGCGGCCGAACAGGTACAACGGGCTGACCGGGGCGTGGAGGTAGCTGCGGTGAAAAACGGTGGCGGTGGCGATCCTTCGGCTGCTGGCCAGTGTCACGTCATCGGCGAGCGTCCAGCCGCCGGCCAGCATCACGCCGTGCACCTGCGGTTCTGTTCCGAGCAGCGCCACATTGACCGGATCGCCGAGCAGCCCGTCGCTGGTGCGTGCCCTCCCGATGAAGTAGTCCGGGACGTAGATGCGGGTGAGGATGCTGTGCAGCCGGGGGAGTACCAGGTAGGCCAGGAGTGCCCAGAAGACGAAAAAGAACCAGAGCTGGGCCCAGCCCCACTGGAAGCTCTCCTGCAGGAGCACGGACGTCAGCCAGACTGCCGAGACGCCGCCGACGAGGAAAAACACCTTGTCCAGCAGCGAGTACGGAATCTCGCCGCTCGCGGCAGGGACCTCAACCTCAACATCGGGCCTGGTCATGGCGGTCATATTACTAGAGGACCCGGTCCGGGCAGCAGCCTCCTCCGCAGGAGCCGGTTTGCGCTGGGCCAGTGCCCGGCGGTTCGGGATCCCGCCGGGGTCCAGCCGGTGCCGATCTGGGTGGACCTGATGTGGTTGAACCCTTGGCCACCTTGGAGTGCGGCAGGTGTCCCTGCAGCAGCCCGGTGGGCCACGGATCAGCGGGTGTACCCGGTTCCCAGCAGCTTCGCGAACATGCCCGGATCCTGCGGCACGCCGCTGCAGTGGTTGGAAACCCCGTTGCGCAGTTCCCCCTCGTTCTCACGGGTGCAGGCGGCGTCCCTGTTCAGCGACCACATGGACATCCGCCCGATGCCCCGCTCCCGTGCGAAGCTGTTCGAGCCCCTCGGCATCCTCGGGGGTGAAGATCTGGCCCTTGACATCGTTTATCCCGATCATGGGCGTGAGCCCGATCTTGTTCCACAAGGCCGCAGCGTCCACGGCGGTGCCTGACTTGCCGTAGATGCCGGTCAGCGCCCGGTGGGTACCCTCGGCCGCGCTGATGGCTGCGGCGAGCATGGTCTGGCCCGGCGCGAGGGGGCCGAAGTTCATGGTCATGATGTTGACGCCGGCGAGTTCTACGCCGGCGGCCAGCATGGTCCCGACAGCCTTTTCGCCGTCGGGCGTCAGCCCCTCGGCCGAGACGGGCAGGGTCAGCCAGACGTCCAGCGGCTCACCCGCGGGCCGTTCATCCTGAAGCCGTGCGATGGCCGCGGCACGCCTCTCTGCGGCGGCATGGTCCTGCAGGCCGCGGCCTTCGATGTCGAGGTCCATCGTGGTGAGGCCGTATTTGGTGATCACTGCCGCGTAGGCCCGGACCAGGGCGTCGCCGTCGGTGCAGGCCACAGCCAGTTCCGTGCCGAGCTGGCCGCCGAAGGATACGGCGATCTCATTGCCGGCCTCACGGTGGCCGGCAACCTGCGCATCGAGACCCAGCTCGGTGCTGGCCTGCTCCAGGTTGTAATAGCCGTCCCAGGACGGTTCACACGGCTTCGCGGGATCGGCGGATATGAAGGACAGGACCGTGGTCACTTTGCCCTGCGGCGGCGGATCCTGAAGGCGGAGGCGGGGGAACAGGGTGACGTCGAGGTAGCCGCCGAACCACTGCGTGCGGGGGGCGGGTGATGTCTGCGTCACTTCCGTCTCCCGGGCGCCGCCACCCTGCGGCGGCGGGTCACAGCCGGTCACGGAAAGCACGACGGCGGTCACCACAATCAGCCTGCCCCAGCCACGGGAACCGGGCATACGTCGACGCCGCCTGAATGTGCTCATAACCCATGCGGTCAGATCGTGCCGGGAGTAAGGGGACTGATCTTCGCGGACGGGGACGCGGACGGGACCGGGACTGCCGAGGGGACCGGGAACGTCGAGGGGACCGGGAGGGCCACGCTGTTGGTGCGTTCGGGTTTGTACCAGCCGACGGCGGTGCCCCGCAGGGCCTGGAGCGCGGAGCCGAACACGACGTAGGCGCGGAGGGGTTCGTAGATCAGCCGGTAGATGGGGACCATCAGCAGGTGAAGCAGGCTCTCACGGACCATCAGCACCGCCACAATCGAGATGAGCATGTGGGTTGAGGCGACGAACACCGAGAAGATCGCGATGGCCTGCCATTCCCCGTGGGCCAGGCTGGACACCGCGACGATGATCGTCAGGGGCATAAACACCAGCGGGACGAGCACCGAGATCAGCGCGTAGGGCATCGTCAGCAAGCCCAGTGCCCCGAAGCGGGGGTTGAAGAGCATGGAGCGGTGCTTGTACAGGGTCTGGATATTGCCGTAGGTCCAGCGGAGCCGCTGCTTGAACAACCCCGCCACGGTCATGGGCGCTTCCGTCCAGGCGATGGCCTCGTTCTCCTGGACGATGCTGTAGCCAAGGCGCTGCAGCGACAGGGTCAGGTCGGCATCTTCGGCGAGGGTGTCGTGGGAGTAGCCGCCGGCCTGGACCAGGGCGTCCCGGCGCCACGCCGCGCAGGCGCCGGGCACGATGGAGATCGCCCCCATCAGGCCCTCAGCCATGCGGGTGACGCAGATGCCGGAGAGGTATTCGAGGCTCTGCCAGGCGGTCAGGAGGTTGCTGCGGTTTCCGACCTTGACGTGCCCGGCAACTGCTCCGACCTTCTTGCCGTGCCGGGGCGCGCAGAAGTGCCGGGCAAACATCTTGATGGTCTGTGGCTCGAACAGGGTGTCACCGTCCAGCGTGACCACCACTTCGCCGCGGGACTGGGCAATCCCGTTGTTGCTGGCCACCGATTTGCCGCCGTTGGGCTGGTCGATGACGCGGAGCTGCGGCCACCCTCTGGCGTAGGTGTTGAGGACCGCGAGTGTGTTGTCGGTCGATCCGTCGTTGATAGCGACGACTTCCATGCGGGGGTAGTCGCTGGCTCTCAACGCGTCCAGTGTTTTGGTCACGACGAGTTCCTCGTTGAAGACCGGCAGCACCACGCTGACGAATGGCCAGTCTTCCTCGTCGATGGCGTCCCACTGCCGCCTTCTCTGCTGGTAATTGTTGATCAGGGCAAGGACCACATACAGGAAGGTCAGGATGGTCAGGGAGCCGATGCCGAACCAGAACAGCCAGCTGAGCACCACCGTGGGAGTGACCAGGACTGCCGTGTACGCCGTGAGGGTCACGTTGTCCGCCATGGTGGAAGCGACACTGTGCTCGGGCACGAATTCGGTCGGCAGCAGGGGCTGGACCGTGGAGAACGTGTAGCCCTGCGCCTTGGCCTCCGGGATGAAGGCCTTGAGCATTTCAATGGTTGCCGCGCGGTTGCCGCCGCCGTCGTGGACCAGGACGATGTGTCCCTGGCCGTCCAGCTCGGGCACCTGGATGGGGGCTCCCGGGGCGTAGTCCCAGTCGCGGGTGTCGAGGTCCATGTTGATGTGGAGGTAACCCAGCTGCTGGGCCTGCAGAAGCGCCAGGGTGTTGTTCTCGGGGTTGCCTGTCGGGATCCGGAACAGCCGGGACGCGTAGTTGCCGGCGGAGCGCATGACCCGGTCCGACGCGATGATCTGCTGGCGGTTGTAGGTGTCGTCGTGGTCCCAGAAATCGATGTGCGACATGGTGTGGTTGCCGACCATGTGGCCTTCGCGGGTAATGCGCTGGAAGATGTCCGGGTGCTTGACGATGTTGTCCCCGACCGAGAAGAACGTCGCCGGCACACCCTCGCGGGACAGCAGGTCCAGGATTTCAGGGGTGTAGATCGGGTCAGGTCCGTCATCGAAGGTCAGCATCAAGGTGCGGTCGGCCGGCTTGCCAAAGGTTTCCATGACATAGGGGCTGTCGCCGATCACCTGGGCTTCCTCTGCGGTGGCCTCCCGCCAGACGGTGTCGCTGAAGGGATCCTTCAGCAGGACCTTGTCATCGGTCCGCTCCGCAAGCGCGATCCGGTCGATGGCGAAGCCATCGTCGAAGCGGATCCTGGGGATGTTCTCCAGGTCCTGTGTGGAGAGCAGCTGCCGCGGGTAGCCGGCGGCCTGGTTCCGCTCTCCCTTCCACACCGTCGCGGTCGCACCCGGCAGGATCCAGACCATGGACAGGACCACAACGACGAACCCGGCAAACATGCAGAGCAGGATTCTGCGCCACCGCTTTCCGCTCGGATCGAAGAAGACGGGTGCCAGGGTGGATGACAGCTCTGGAGCGGCGTGTTTCATGGATTACCTCGCAAGGGAACCGCGGGAATGACGTATTTACCGGAGCCAGGACCATCACCACACTGGCTATCGATTCGTCGGAGACCTGACCGGCCGAGAGATCTGCCCCCTGAGCAATGGGAGTTCGCAGTTCCCCGGCGAGCCCCATTACTACGAGCCTGAAGCACCGGCGGCGGCCCTACACGCGTAGGGACTACCTGACTTTTTTCGGGGGTTCTACCTGCAAAGTGGCACCCTCCGCGCGGGCAATCGCGCCCGCTCCCGACGCCGGCCGGACGGCGTGGGCAGGTCCGGGCTGCCCTGCACCGAGGCCTGATGCAGAGGGGGATTTTTCCGAGGAGTTGTCTGGCCTGAACTGCCTGAAATACACAGGATCAGGGGCAACGGGGTGGCCGGCCGGCCACGCGCAGGGGAGGGAAAACTACTAGCTGGGTTGGACCCGTCGTACCTGCCAGCTGGCTTCCCAGTGGCAGCGGTATTCCCCGTCGGAGTCCGACTCCACCAACACATGCGTGACGGTGTAGGCCACGGCGAGTCCGGTGATCAAACGTACTTTCACCAGGGCTGGCCGGATCATGATGACAAGCCTGCCTGGGGCTTGCCGAAACGCTTGCTCACGTGCTGAGCGCTTCATGTCGTCCATACCGCATGTTAACTCGCGCAGAGGTGCCGCACCTGTGGTTTTCCTTGGGCGGAGTCAGGGTGCAGCCGGGGTGCGGTCAAGGCAAACCGCGGCGTCACCCGAGCAGATCATCCTGATAGCACCAGCGCCAGTCTTCGCCCGGTTCAATGCTGCGCATCACCGGGTGGCCCGTGGCGTCGAAGTGCCTGGATGCGTGCGTTCCGGGCGAGGAATCGCAGCACCCCACCTCGCCGCAGGCCAGGCACATCCTAAGGTGGACCGTCGTCGTACCCTCCCGCACGCAGTCCGCGCAGAACGCGTCCAGCGGTGCGTCCCGGGACGGCGCGGACTCAAGGTGTTCGCAGACTCCGCCGGGCCGGGCGATGCCTTCCCCGCCGCCCTCCCCGGACGTGTCCAGCTCGTCCAGCGAGAGCTCGAGCATGGATTCTTCGATGTCCAGCTGGTCCAGGACATTGCTGAGGATCTCGTGGGCGTACGCGCCGCCGCGCCGCAACTCCAGGACTTTGGTCCGCTCCGCCTCCAGCATGGCCAGCCGCAGCTGGGCATAGCGCTGGCTGGGGGTCGCCGCTTCCGCCGTCGGCCGGCCGAGCCGTTCCCAGGCGGCCAGACCGCGTTCCTGGGTCCGCCGTTTGAGCATGGCCACGACCTCCGGCGGATCGTCGTCGGTGCGCAGTTCCTGGAGGCGGGCCACCCCGGCGGCTGTGGCCAGCTGCACCAGCGAGGCCTGGTTCAGGGCGTCCTCGCGCGGGTCGGGGCCCTGGATCCGCAGCAGCCGGACCAGGCCCGGGAGCGTGAAGCCCTGCAGCGTCAGGGTGCCTGCCACCACCACCATGGCAGCCAGGATCAGCACCGGGCGGTGCTCCAGGTCCGCGGGCAGCACCAGTACGGCGGCGAGCGTCACCACGCCGCGCATCCCGGCCCAGGACACGATCGCCGCGTACTGCCAGGGCGGAGCAGGGTCGTTCCGCCGGACGGCTGGAATCAGCCGGGGCAGGTAGGTCGCAGGGAACACCCAGACCGGCCGGAGCACCAGCACCGCCAGGAGGATCACTGCGCAGCCGGCCCAGATCCGGTCCGCCCCCAGGGAATCATCCTGGACGCCGTCGATGATGGTCCGCACCTGCAGCCCGATCAGCAGGAACACGGAATTTTCGAGCAGGAACTGCACCGTGTTCCAGTTGCTGCGCTGGCTCAGGCGGGCGGCACCGTTGGGCATGGACGGCGCCTTCGTCCCCATCACCAGCCCGGTGACGACGACGGCGAGGACGCCGGAGGAGTGGATCGCTTCGGCGGGCAGGTACGCGACGAACGGCGCGATCAGCGATGTCGAGGTGTTGATCGCGACGTTGCGGATCCGCTTGCGGAGCTCGGTGAGGACGTAGGCCGCGGCCAGGCCGACCGCCAGCCCTCCGCCGGCCGCCACGAGGAAGTCGCCGGCGACCTGCGCCACGGACACGGACCCCGCGATGGCGGCGATGGCCGCGCGCAGGCAGACGAGGGCGGTGGCGTCGTTGACCAGGGACTCGCCTTCGAGGATGCTGACAATCCTGCGCGGCATGCCGACCTTGCGGGCGATCGCCGTCGCGGCCACGGCGTCCGGCGGTGCCACCACGGCGCCGAGGGCGATCGCGGCGGCGAGCGGGATTTCGGGAAAGAGCCACCACACCACAAGGCCCACGGTGATGGTGCCGAAGATGACGTACCCCACCGAGAGCAGGCCGATCGCGCGGCGGTTGGAGCCGAAGTCGAACAGTGAGGTCCGCAGCGCGGCGGCATACAGCAGCGGCGGCAGCAGTCCCACCAGGACGAGTTCCGGCTGCAGCTCGATCGGCGGGATGAACGGCAGGAATGAACCGGCGACGCCGGCCAGCACCAGGAGCAGCGGCACGGAAATGTTGAGCTTGCGGCCCAGCGCACTGCCGGCGCAGACCACCGCTACGAGAACCAGCAGTCCCAGTGCGACTTCCATGTGGCCATTCTGTCAGCTGCGGGGGAGTGCTCCCCGGACGGGTTGCCGGGAGGGTTGCCTAGACGAGGCTGTCTTGCTTGGCCCCGGTCGGAGACCCGGCCCGTACTGCTACGTTCCCTACTGCGGCGTCCCGTGCGGGGAAGGCCTGGACGTGCTTCCCGAAGGGGTTGAAGCGGCTCTGTCCGAGGTCGCCGAATTCATAAGCGCTTTCGGCGTGCTCGGAGCGGTCCACCCCGGCGACTTCGTCTTCGTGGCTTACGCGGAAGCCGATGGTCTTGTGGATGGCCAGGCCGATGACCGCCGTCGCAAGTCCGGACAGCAGCACCGTGAGGATGACCGCGACGAGCTGGGCGAGCAGCTGCCCGATGCCGCCGCCGTAGAACAGGCCGCCGCCTGTTCCGTCGACCGGCAGGGCGATGAAACCCAGCGCGAGAGTACCCACGAGGCCGCCGCCGAGGTGGACGCCGACGACGTCGAGCGAGTCATCGAGACCGAACCTGTACTTCAGGTCGACGAAGAGGGCGCACGCGGCACCCGCCAGCAGGCCGAGGCCGATTGCGGCGGCAGGACTGATATTGGCGCAGGACGGGGTGATCGCCACGAGCCCTGCGACGACGCCGGATGCGGCGCCGAGCGAGGTGGGGTGCCCGTGGCGGATTTTTTCCGTGACCAGCCAGCTGAGCATCGCCGCGGCCGGGGCGGCCAGGGTGTTGATCCAGATCAGGCCGGCCTGCTCGGCCGTTGTCGCTGCTCCGGCGTTGAAGCCGAACCAGCCGAACCACAGGATGCCGGCCCCCAGCATGATGAAGGGAATGTTGTGCGGGCGGTGGGCAGGATCCTTGCCGAACCCGTGCCGGTTGCCCAGGATCATGACCAGGACCAGGGCGGCGGTGCCCGAGCTGATCTCGACCACGGTGCCGCCGGCGAAGTCGATCACCTGGCCGAAAATCGCGCTGACGGCCCCGTGCTGGCTCATCAGCCCGCCGCCCCAGACCATGTAGGCCAGGGGGCAGTAGACCAGCGTGATCCAGATGGGGACAAAGAGCGCCCAGGCGGTGAACTTGGCGCGGTCGGCGATGGCGCCGCTGATCAGGGCGACGGTGATGATGGCGAACGTTGCGCCGTAGCCGGCCTTGATGAGTTCCGCGGAGCCGAGGAGGTTTTGCAGGCCGAAGCTGGCGAAGGGGTCACCGAAGATGCCCAGGACGCCTTCGCCGCCGGTCATGGAATAGCCCCAGAGGACCCAGACGACGCCGACGATCCCTGCGGAGGCGAAGCTCATCATGATCATGTTGAGTGAGGCTTTTGCCCTGGTCATGCCGCCGTAGAAAAGGCCAAGTGCCGGGGTCATCACTAAGACGAGCCCTGCCGCCACCATCATCCAGACGTTTCCCGCGGTGAGTTCCACCTGCGTGTCCCTTCAACAATTCGCCGTACCGGCGCACTTGCCGCCGGCCCCCAGTCCGGGGTCAATCCTCCCGGGTTCGTGTTTCCGGGAGTGCGGCGGAATATTGCAGGGAAGTTACGGGAAACGGGCCGGTGTGAAGTTCACGTGACGGCCATGTTTCGGGAACGTTAACAGGTGCTCATGCGGTGCCGGATCAGAATTTGGCGAGCTGGGTCAGGTAGCCGTAGTACTGCTTCCCGTCCGGGCGGATGGGGTCGCCTGCGAAACCGTGGTCGTGGTCCTTCTTATTGAACGTCTCCGCCTGGTCCAGGAAATCAGCCATCACACTCTTGCCGGAGCCCTTGCAGACGTCCCGGCTGATGCACAGGGCGACCGAGCCCGCCACTGCGGGGCTCGCGAAGCTGGTCCCGTGGCTCACGCTGTAGCCGCCTGGCGCCGTGGACAGCATGCAGACCCCGGGTGCGGCGACGGTGTGGCTCTTGCCCCGTGATGACGTGGCGAAATTGGAAAAGAAGGCCGGATGGTCATCCAGTTGCCCGACGTCGGTCCAGTCTTCAGCGCCGCAGACCGGCGAAGCCAGCCCGCCGGGTAGTCCGTCGAAGTCCGCGATCGCGGTGGCGGTGAGCACCTCACGGTAAGCGGCAGGCACCGTCCCGGCGATGTCGGTCCCGGAGTTCCCGGCCGCGACGGCGTAGGCCACGCCGGCCTTGATCGAGCGGCAGATCGCGTAGTGCATCGGATCCGTGCCGCGCCCGCAGTCAGCTGTGTCGCTGCCCGAACCGCCGATGCTGATGTTTGCCACCTCGATGTTGTTGTCCGGGTCCTTGTCCTTGCGCGTCGACGTCACCCAGTCGATGGCACAGATCAGGCTCTCCTCGGTGATGCCGCCGGCGTCATTGACCACCCGGACGGACCACAGCGGTGCGCCGGGTGCCGAACCGATGATGCCAAGATCGTTGTTCTTGGCGCCGACGACGCCCGCGACGGCGGTCCCGTGTCCCAAAACGTCAATGGGGGTCACCGTGACCGGCGAACCCGAGGAGCAGTCGATGCCGCCCCGGACGTTGAGATCGGGGTGGGTGCCGTCGATTCCGCTGTCGATGATGGCCACATTCACGTTGACCGCACCGCCGGTGTCTGCCGCGGTGCGGGTCGAGGAGCTGGCCTCCGTGCCTCCGATGCGCAGCCACCAGTGCGGGGCGACCTGCGTGCTGGTCGGCTCCGGCTCCCGGGGCTGCTCGAACGTCCGGCCCATGGTGACGAATTCGACGTTCGGGTCAGCCGCGACGGCCCGCGCCTCGGACGCCGTCATGGTGCCCGCGTAGCCGCTCACCGCGTGCCGGTAGACCTTGGCGGCAGCGAAACCGAATCGGCCCTGGTGCGCAGACGCCACCGCAGCCGCGTCCGGCACGGTGTCCTTGAGGACAACGATGTAGCTTTGCTCCGCTTCGGCGCCGAGTGACGGTGCCGCCGCGACGATTCCGCCGCCGATGGCCAGTGTCATCGCCGAAAGGGCGCCGAGCAGGCCGCGGGCCCATGCAGGACGCGTCGGTGGATAAGCGGAATTCCAGCGCCGGCGTGGCCATTCCGCCACCGATGATGCTTGCAATCGGGCAAAATGACTGCGGTCTCTGCTGAACATCGTGGCCTCCCATAAAGCGTCTTCGCTATCGAGTGCCCCCCCTCTCCGATGGTAGGCCCTTTGAAAATCCTTGGACAGCGTTGGCGCCGGGATTGAAGGGCGGATCTCACTTGGCCACTACTGTGCAGCCACATGCTCCGCGTCGTCGGGTCCGACGAAATGGCACGATCCCGGGTGGCGGGCGGGCAGGGTGCAGGTGCGGCCGGTGGGGAGGTGGACATTGGCGCAGCAGCCCGTCATAGCGACGTCCTCGCGGACGTGGAGGCTGCTCAGATCGGGCCGGGAGCCGCCTTGTCCGGCGGCCGTGCGCTGGTTGTTGAAGGCGTTGTCGTCGTGACTGTTCATGTCTGCGTGACTCCTTGGGAGTGGCTGCTTTGCAGCAGGGTAGACAGTCTCTGTTGAGTCCGATACCACAGCCTCGCACAGAGGGGTTAACGCTGGGTTACCGTGCCGTTAGATCCATGTCACGACCGCCGGCTCTCACAGCTGCAGCCAGTGCCGTTCGAAATCGGGATGGTCGGCGTACGGCAGCGCCAGGGCGTTGAGGGACAGCGTGGTCCACTCGATGGATTCGGTGATCCACGGGGTTTCGCCGTCCGGATGGTAGACCATCGCCGCCAGGGCCGCCTGCCTGGCCGTTTCCACGATGCCGATCAGCCGTTTCTTGGCCTCGCACTCCAGGAGCAGGCGGCGCTCGTACCATCTGCCTGACTCTGAAACGGCCCTGTCGTTGAGCAGGTTCCGCGCCGCAGCCTCGTCTTCCGCGATGCGCTGGGACAGGAAATCGACTACGTCCACAAAAAGAGAGTACGCGTGTCCCCGTTCGGCGGATATCTCTGGAGCAGGGTCCGCAAGGGCGGTATATTTCGCAGACAGGAACATCCCGGATGGAGGAGGCCCGCCATGGCCGCCAATGCCGACCTCGCCTCGCGGCTCGGCGAACTTGCCCGGAAACTTCAACACGAAGACGACGCGGACACGATGCTGGCCGGCATCGTCCATGCCGCGCTGGAACTCGTACCGCACGCGGCCGAGGCTTCGATCAGCCTGGTGTCCGCCCACCGGACAATTGAGTCCCGGGCCGCGTCCAGCGACCTTCCCCGGCGGGTGGACGCCCTCCAGAGCGAGACCGGGCAGGGGCCGTGCCTCGACGCTTCCTATGAGGACCGGATCGTCAGCGTTCCGGATCTCGGCTCGGATCAGCGCTGGCCCGCTTTTTCCCGGCCGGCCTTCGAACTCGGGGCGCGGAGCATGCTCTCCTTCCAGCTCTTCGTCGACGGCGACCACCTTGGCGCCCTGAATCTCTTCGGCAGCGACGTCGGCGTTTTCGACGCCGAATCCGAACGGATCGGGACGCTGGTCGCGGCGCACGCGGCCGTCGCCCTCGCCGGAAGCCAGCAGGTCAGCCAGCTCACCCAGGCGCTGGACACCCGGGACCTGATCGGACAGGCCAAAGGCATCCTGATGGAGCGGTTCAAGATCACCGCCCAGGAGGCCTTCCTGTTGCTCTCGCGGGCCAGCTCCGAACTCAACATCAAGCTCCGCGACGTCGCGGAACAGTTGACCGTCAGCGGGGAAATGGGCAGGAAGCCCTGATCCTCCCTCAGTTGCCGGTGGCTGCGCCGACCGGGATTTCCAGGCAGCCCTGATCGTCCCGCCAAGTGCTGGCCGTACCGAGATGCCCGCTCAGCCGCTGCATCCGCCCGGCGATTTCCCGGGCCTCCGCCCGCGCCAGCCGGACCTGGAAATCCCTGATGAGCGTCGGGTGCAGCCGCAGCGAGCGGGGCTTGGCGGCGTCGGTCTCCAGCAGGAAGATGAACGACTGGTCATTGCGTTCCACCCGGTCCACAGCGTAATCGTCCACGAAATCCCCGGCGCTGTAGATGATGGGGTGCTGCCGGAAGAGCTCGACGCCGCGGAAGATGTGCGGCGAGTGCCCGTAGACGACGTCGGCCCCGGCCTCTATCAGGGCGTGCGCGAGCCTGCGGTGTTCGGACGGAACCTCGGATCCCCAGTTCGGCCCCCAGTGCGCGGACACGATCACCAGCCCGGACCGTGCCTTCGTCCGCCGGACCAGATCCAGGAGCTCCCCGACCCGGCGGTCCCAGTCGACCACGGGAACGTAGTACACGCCGGGTTTGTGGTCCGCCTCCCAGCCGGGCCGGTTGTCGGTGAAGGCAACGAACCCGACGGCGGTGCCGGCGGCCCGCAGAACCACCGGCCGGCGGGCAGCGTCACGGTCCATCCCCGCCCCTGCATGCAGGATGCCGGCTGCGTCGAGTGCCGGCGGCATCTCCCGGAACGCTTCGGCTCCGAAGTCCAGCACATGGTTGTTGGCGAGTGCGACCAGATCGATTCCGGCCGACCGCAGGCTTGCGGCATTCTTCGGATCGGAGCGGAAATGGAAGACCTTTCCGGCCTCCGGTTCGCCGCCGGCGGCGAGCACACATTCAAGGTTGGCAATCCGGAGGTCGGCGCGGGCCAGCACCGGGAGCGTATCTCCCCAGGGATAGGCCGGCGGTGACGTTTTCAAACGCTCATTCACGAGCCGGCCCAGCATGACGTCGCCCAGCAACGCGATCAGCATGGCCCACCCGCCCGTTCAGGCTCCAGCGCAGCCGCGGATGCTCAGGACTCGTAACCTTCAACCTGTTTGACGGGGCGCACTTCGGCCTCGTCCGGATTTTCGCCGTACTGGCGCTTGGCCCGCCGCTGCCGGAGCAGGTCCCAGCACTGGTCCAGGTCTTCTTCCAGACGCTTCAACCGCTCGTGCTCGGGGCCGTGTTCGTATCCGGGGGAGGAGGACGGCGCCTTCTCGCGGAGTGCCTGTTCCTCTTCCACCAGTGCGGAGATTCGTTCCAGGATGCGCTGTTCGTCCATGACGGCCTTCTTTCTTCCCTAGCGTCCTTCCGCCAGCGTAGTAAGGCGCACGTGCGGTGGCCAGAGCGCCGTACCTTGCCTGGGCTGCCCGCGACCGCCGGGACATCATCAGCTTGCTTGTTATTTTCGGGATTCCTAGAGTTGTGGGTGTAAGCCATCACGGTCTCCGCGGGGGCGGCGCGGACGGCGAAATGCCCTTCGGTACCCTCGCCCGGCATAAGGAGGACAAATGTCACAGCACAACATTGCAGGCAAGAAGGTCGCGTTTCTGCTGACGGACGGCGTGGAGCAGGTGGAGCTGACCGGCCCGTGGGACGCCGTGAAGGAGGCCGGCGGGGAACCCACGCTCGTGGCGCCCAGGGGCGGCAAGCTGCAAGGGTACAACGGCACCGAGAAAGGCGGGACGTTCGACGTCGACCTCACCGCGGCAGAGGCCAGGGCCTCCGACTTCCATGCGCTGGTGATCCCCGGCGGAGTCATCAATGCCGACCATCTCCGCGTCGACAAGGATGCCCAGGCCTTCGCCCGGGCCTTCTTCGAACAGCACAAACCCGTGGCCTCGATCTGCCACGGACCCTGGCTGCTGATCGACGCCGGGGTCATCAAGGGGCGGAACGTCACGTCCTACCGCACGCTCCGGACCGACCTGGAAAACGCCGGCGCCAACTGGAGCGACGCGGAAGTGGTGGTGGACCAGGGACTCGTGACCAGCCGGAACCCGCACGACCTTCCCGCCTTCAACGACAAACTGCTGGAAGAGATCGAAGAAGGCGAGCACGCCGGCCAGACCGCCTAAGCAGCGGGGGACCCCCTACCCAGCCCGGCCGATGTGCGGGAGGATATGCCCTGTAACTGAGTCCCGCCGCTGCGCCCAGGTGTGGTGGCGGGCGCCCCGCAGCCACAAGGAGCCCCGGACATGACCACGCTCAACCCCTACCTTGGTTTTCGCGACAACGCGAAAGACGCCATGACCTTCTATCACTCCGTGTTCGGCGGGGAGCTCAACATGAGCACCTTCGGCGAGTACCACGCCAGCGAGGACCCGGCCGAGCAGGACAAAATCATGCACGCCATGCTGAGCACGGAAAACGGCATGGTGCTGATGGGCGCTGACACTCCAAAGAGCATGGATTACACGCCGGGCACCAACTTTTCGGTGTCCCTCAGCGGCACGGACGAAACCGAACTCCGCGGCTACTTCGACAAACTGGCCGACGGCGGCACCGTGGCCATGCCGCTGGAAAAAGCGCCCTGGGGCGACACCTTCGGGATGTGCAAGGACAAGTTCGGGGTGGACTGGCTGGTCAACATCGCCCCGGCAGTCACCTAAGACCGATAGCAGGCCGGGCCGCGGGCTCAGTCCGGACTTGAGTCCGTGGTGAGGCCGCGGTCGTCGGCGGCCCGCTCGTCCTGCTCTTCCGCGGGGCCTGTCGCCTTGTTGGCGTTCTTGGCCCCGGCGGCGGCTTGCTGCTCTGTGGCGCCTGACGCCTTCGCCGCCTGGCCCTCTTCGCGGGATACCGGAGTGCCGCCGGCCTGCGGTTCGCCCTCGACGCCGTCTTTGACGATGTCTTCTGGTTCCTTGGATCCGGTGCTCATCGATTCCTCCCGTTGCGTCCGCGGCGTCCGCGTTGGCCGTTGTTCCCATGGGGCTGACCGTCCCCAAGTTACAGGCCCCGGCATGCCGCGTACAGCGATTGCCCCCGCCTTGCCGGCTGCTACTCCTCGGAGCCGGCGTTGAAGCGGCCGAGGATGGCCGCGAAGGCCGCGATCTCCTCTTCGCTCCAGTCCTTGAGCCGCGCCGTCACCACGCCGCGCTGCGCCTCGACGGAGCGCTCGCGCAACTGCCGCCCCCGCTCCGTCAGCCGCAGCACCCGGCCGCGGCCGGCCTCGTCCTTCTGGGGCGCGTACTCCACCAGGCCGAGCTCCATCAGGGAGGTGAGCTGGCGCGAGATCGTGGAGCGGTTGAGCTGGAAATCGGCGGCAATGTCGGTTGCCCGGCAGCCGGGGGTGGTCCCGATGAAGGTCAGGAGCGAGTGCTCCACAAACGACAGCGGCGCGCTCATCCGGCGCGCCCTGGCGACGGCGCGCCGCGAAATGGTCTGGATCTCGTTGTAGACGGACTGGATGCCGTCGGTCCGCTGTTCGGTGTGGTCCACGGTTCAAAGCTAATCACAGGCATGATGCAACATAGGTTGCATCATGCAACAATAGAGAGTGTTGCATGATGCAACAAACCTCCATCCCGTTAGGTGTTCTGTGTCTGATTTCCCATCCCGGACGGTCCGTCCGCTCCGCCGGGCAGGGTTCCCGCCTGCCCCGTTCTGGAAGGGCCTCGGGCTGCACCTGCTCATCCCCTTCTTCCTCGCTGCCGGCATGGGCCTTGCCTATCTCGGCGCGTTCGCGCAGCCAGAGCCGGACCACCTTCAGGTCGCCGTCGTCGGGACGGCCCCGCAGAGCCAGGTGTTCGCCCAGGCCCTCAACGACAAGGCCCTGGGGAAGCTGGACGTGCGCACCGTCGCCGACGCAGCGACGGCCCGCACACTGATCGCTGACCGGGAAATCGCCGCCGCCTACGAGGCCGGACCCGAGACCGCCACACTGTATGTGGCGTCGGCCGCCTCGGACACGACGGCATCGGTTGTCCAGAAGATCTTCCTGCCGATCGCCTACGCCGGACGCCTTCCGCTGAACGTCGAAGACGTGGTGACGCCCGGCGGGCACGATCCGACGGCGCAGGGATTGTTCTTCCTGCTCGTTGCCCTCAGTGTGGGCGGCTACTCCTGCGCCATCGCCATCTCCGTGGTCGCGGCCCGCGTGGGCGTGCTGTGGCGGATGGCGGTCTCGGTGCTCAGCGCGGCTGTCATCGCCGGCATCGGCGTGACTGTCGCCGGGCCCGTCTACTCGGTCATCGACCACAACGAATGGGGCATCTGGCTCCTCGCGTGGCTGTACGACCTCGCCATCATCCTGATCGGGGTCGGGCTGCATCCCGCGCTGCGGCAATGGACGACGCCGACGCTGACCCTGCTGTTCGTCATGCTCAACTTCACGAGCTCGGGCGGCATCTTCACCGCCGACCTGGTGCCGCCGTTCTTTGCCGGCCTCAGCACGTTCTGGAACGGCTCGGCCTGGCTGCACGCGGCCCAGACCCTGAGCTACTTCCCGGGGCAGGACTACTGGACCGACGGGCTCAAGCTGGGGCTGTGGGCCGCCGCCGGCGCCGCCCTGGTCGCGCTGACACACCAGTGGAGCCTGCGCCGCACCCGCCTCGCCGACGAACTGGCCCGGGTCCGGGAGGAGGAAGAGGGCATCGCGGCCTGAGCTCCGCGATGGGGGCTGCCTGTATTCCCTCGTGCTGACGCCGCGGCTATCCTGAATACGGTCAGGACACCGCATCACCGAGTCCATTTTTCCTGGCCCAGAGAGGCCCGCCATGACTGAGAAGCTGCATCTCACGCCGGAAGACGAATTCCCGGAGGACCTCAGCAAGGTGGAGGACAAGGAACTGCAGGTCCTCGACAGCCAGGTCCAGCGCCAACTGGACTACGAATATGTAGCCGAAGGCGAACCGAACCCGGAAACCGAATTCCGGCACTACGACCTCGACGAGGAGTTCAGCGAGCGGGACAAGCGCGACGACTAACCGGAGCGTCCTTGTCAGTATGCTTGCGGGACGTTCCCCAGCCGCCAGAACAGAAACGAGCCCCACTTTGCCCAGGCCCGTCCGCGTCGAGATTGAGGCCGCAGGCCACCTCGGACACGTTTTCGCTTCCCGCAGGCCGGCAGCCGGCACCGCCGGCGGCACCACCGGCGGCACCACCACGGTGCCGCCGCGCCCCGCCGTCGTGCTGGTGCACGGCATTGGCGTCTCGCACCGCTACCTGCAACGCCTCCACAGCGAGCTGGCCTGGTCCGCCGACATCTACTCGGTCGACCTGCCGGGGTTCGGCGCCACGCCCCGGCCGGAGCACACCCTCACTGTCGCGGACCACGCCACCTACATCCTCGGCGCCATGGAGCAGCTCGGCGTGCTCGAATTCGTGATCGTCGGCCACTCGATGGGAAGCCAGTTCGCCATCGAAGCGGCCCTCCAGCAGCCCGGCCGGATCCCCGCCCTGGTCCTGATGGGGCCGGTAGTGGATTCCAGGCGCCGCACCGTGGCGCAGCAGGCCCTGGCGCTGGGCCGGGACAGCCTGCTCTTCGAAAGCCCCTCGTCGAACGCCCTCGTCTTCACGGACTACCTCCGGTGCGGGCCCGGCTGGTACCTCAAGACCCTGCGGGTCATGATGGACTACCCCACGGAACAGCGGATCGCCGAAGTCGCGGCGCCGGTCCTAGTGCTGCGCGGCGCCAACGATCCGGTTGCCTCCGCGGACTGGTGCCGCCGGCTCGCCGGACTGGCCGGCTCCGGCCGGTTCACCGAAATCCAGGGCACCGGGCACGTCGTGCAGCACAACCGCCCCGCCGAAGTGGCGGCGGCCATCAGGTCCTTCGCCGGGCTGCCCGCCGCGGCCAGCGGGGCCCCGCAGGAATTCACGGCGTGAGCCGGGCGCTGCAGGGGGCCCGCTGGTGGGTCCAGGACTACCTGTACGCCCTCTGCCGGCAGTTGCGCAGTGCCGCGTCCAGGACCCGTGCGGAGGAGTTCCGGAGCGGCACCCGACGGCCCGTCGTCGTGATTCCCGGCATCTATGAGGACTGGCGCTTTATGCTGCCGCTGGTCCGCCGGCTGCACGGGGCCGGGCACCCGGTGCATGTGGTGACCCTCCTGCAGCGGAACCGGCTCGCCGTGCCGAAGGCCGCGGGACTGATTGCCGCCTACGTGCGCGAGCAGGGCCTCGAGGACGTGATGATCGTCGCGCACAGCAAGGGCGGACTGATCGGAAAGTACGTGATGATGTCCCTGGACACCGAGGCACGCATCGCGGGCATGGTGGCCGTCTGCTCGCCGTTCTCCGGCTCCCGGTACGCGGCGTTTATGCTCCTGCCCAGCCTGCGCGCCTTCTCGCCCCGGAACGCGGTGACGGTACGGCTCTCCCGGGAGGAACGGGTCAACGAACGCATCACCTCGGTCTACGGACTCTTCGATCCGCACATCCCCGAAGGCAGTGTGCTGCCCGGGGCCCGGAACATCCAGCTGCAGACCGGCGGGCATTTCCGGATCCTGGGCCACGAGGACACAATCCGCACCATCCTGGCGGCGACGGCGGCCTAGCCCGCCAGCCGCCTGGTCCGGGCCGCATCCAGTCCGCCCTCGTCGACATCCGGACGACCCGACAGGAACATCCATGAGCTATGCGCGAAATCTGACCTTCGACCTCAGACTCCGCGAGGTTGTCCGAACCGGAGATCGCCGAAGTATTCGACGAGATGCGGGCCCACGAGGTCGCCACGGGGAACTGCCGGCGGAAGCCTAATTCGGTACGGGCGAGGAGTACGCGAAATACTTCCCCCGCCGTGCGCAGCGAGCAGCCGGCCTGCGGGCAGCGGGGCAGACTATCCTAAATACGCCCGAGACACCTCTCTGCCCCTCGCTCCTCGCAGCTCACACCCCCACCTTTCGATTGTCATGCCCGGGGGAACCTCGCTGTTCAGACGCGCTTTATAGCGGCCCGGGGGCGAGCCGCGTCACCGAGATACCGACTTATTCAGTCATCGCCGCCGGCTTCAGGAAATGGATCGCCTCATCCAGGGCTGCGTCTAATTCCCTTCGGGTTTTTACGGTTACGACGAGGCAACCGGGTGCTGCGTGCATGGTGATGAGTCCCTACTCTCAGGGTGGTGATCAGTACTGTGGACACGCCAGCTGCCTAGCCAAGGAAAAGGGCCAATCGACTGTCTGACATTCCTTGAAGCACTTCAGCGTGACGGTGCAGATCTTGGCTTCTTTGCGGAAGGCCTAGGGCCGACGATCCGCTACTCTTGCAGGCTGAAGACAATTTCGCCATCCACCCACGTCGATTCGATCGGGAGTTCAATGAGGTCGTCGCCGGAAACCAAGAGCGGATCGTCGGCCCATATCGCGAGGTCGGCCTTGTTCCCGGGCCGGATGGTTCCCTGGTCGTAGTCTCCTTGGGCCGCGGCGGCCCAGACCGAGAAGCCCTTGAGTGCTTCGAGCGCCATCAACCTCTGTGAAGGTTCAAAGACGGGTGCATCGGTCTGGCCTGGAATGCGGCGCAGGCGTGCCCATGCCATGCCGACACGCGCGTCGTATTGAGCAACCGGCCAATCCGAGCCCAGCGCCACGGGAGCGCCTGAATCGATGACGGTAGTGCCCATTAGCGTGGTGTAACGGCCCGGCCCTGGGCGTGTTGTTCCCGAACGTGAGGCGGCCATCGCGTGATTCTTGGAAAGACCGACCAAAGTCTTCTCTCAAGGAGTTATCACGCGATGACCGCACCCCATGTTATCGACCCTTCCCGTTTCCTGTCCGAGCAACTCGAGCAGGCCTCCCCGGATCTGATGCGATCCATGCTGACCACGTTCATCAACTCGCTGATGAGCGCCGAGGCTGACGCGGTCTGCGGCGCCGAATACGGTGCCCGCTCCGAGGCCCGCACCAACTCCCGCAACGGGTACCGGCACCGGGACTTCGACACCCGCACCGGAACCCTGGACGTCGCCATCCCCAAGCTCCGGCAGGGGTCTTATTTCCCCGACTGGCTGCTGGAACGCCGCCGCCGGGCCGAGGCCGCCCTGACCACGGTGGTCGCGACCTGCTACCTGCTCGGGGTCTCCACCCGGCGGATGGAAAAACTCGTCGAGTCCCTCGGCATTACCCGGCTCTCGAAGTCCCAGGTCTCGGTCATGGCCGCCGACCTCGACGCCCAGGTCGAGGCGTTCCGGACCCGCCCGCTGGACGCCGGCCCGTACACGTTCGTCGCCGCCGACGCCCTCGTCCTGAAGGTCCGCGAAGGCGGCCGCGTCATCAACGTCCACGCCATGGTCGCCACCGGGGTCAACGCCGACGGGCACCGCGAGGTCCTGGGAATCCAGGCGTCCTCCGCCGAGGACGGCGCCGGCTGGCTGGCTTTCTTCCGGGACCTGACCGCCCGAGGCCTGGCCGGGGTGAAGCTCGTGACCGCTGACGCCCACGCCGGACTGGTCGCCGCGATCGGAGCGACCCTGCCCGGGGCCGCCTGGCAGCGCTGCCGCACCCACTACGCGGCGAACCTGATGTCGGCGACACCGAAGGCGTCCTGGCCGTGGGTGAAAACCCTGCTGCACTCGGTCTACGACCAGCCCGACGCCGCCGGCGTGCAGGCCCAGTTCGACCGGGTGCTGGATGCCCTGACCCAGAAGCTGCCCCGCGTCGCGGACCACCTCGAAGCCGCCCGCGAGGACATCCTCGCGTTCACGCCCTTCCCGAAAGGCCTCTGGCGCCAGGTCTGGTCCAACAACCCGCAGGAACGCCTCAACCGGGAAATCCGCCGCCGCACCGATGTCGTCGGGATCTTCCCCGACCGCACCGCGCTGATCCGGCTCGTCGGCGCCGTGCTGGCCGAACAGCACGATGAATGGATCGAAGCCCGCCGCTACCTCAACCTCGAACTCATCCAACAATCACAGACCGTCGGGACCACACCCGCGGCCACCACCGAACAGGAGGACACCAACCCCGAACTGGCGCTCAGCGCCTAAACGACCCCAAGAATCACGCAACAACCCCGCTACACCACGTAAATGGACTTGACCTCGCGATGACGATTGTGCTGACAGATGGTTGTCGTGCATCGAGGGTGTGCACCCTGGCATTGACGATGATCGTGTCCGCGGATTTGAGGTTATTGGGCATCAGACTTCCCGTGATCTTGAACGTTGGGCGTGTGCCTGGAGTGTCGGCGGCAAGGGTCGCACCGCTTCACCGCGGCCGACAGCCGGCGGGCGCGGATGAGATCGTGATGTCGATGGTCGTTTTTGGCAACGGGCGGGTACCGCCGGGGCCGGAGGTACCCGCCCGTTGTGGTGGGCGGCCGTGGAAGGAAGCGATCAGGCAGTTGAGGCTCTGAGCTGGATCGCGCGTGAATCGTCCCGGTCCGGGATGCTCCACGTCGGGGGCTGGAAGTGTGCGCCGCCGTACATGGGGAATGGCAGGATTCCTTGCTGGTCGTGGAGTTGCGTCCATGGTCGGTTGATGCCGTGGGTTCCGTAGCGGCGGACCTGGGTGACCCGGTCGAGATCCAGGACTCCATAGAGGATTTCCTCGCCCCCTCTGGCGTGCTGCATGATGGTCCCTTCCGGGTCCACGACGACGCTTTCTCCGACTGCTGATGGGTCAGCGCCGTTGACGTTGACAACGTAGACCTGGTTTGCGAAGGCATTGGCCCGTGACATCACGATTTCCATTTCCCTGTCCCGGGTCGTGGTGAGGGTGGGTTGGATGATGACTTCCGCTCCGAGCCATGCCAGTTGCCGAGCGACCTCGGGAAAGCTTCCGTCAAAGCAGATGGCCAGGCCTACGCGTCCCCGCCCGGGGACGTCGAAGGTCACGAACGAATCGCCCGGCGTCGTCGTTTCGAACGGGCGCCAGGGAAAGAGCTTCCGGTACCGCGCCACGATCTCGCCGTCGGGGGAGACCGCGATTGCCGTGTTGTAGGTGTTGCCGCCGTCGGTTTCCAGGAGAGAGCCGGGCACGAGCCAGACCCCCAGGCGGCGGGCAAGGTCCGCGATCCGGTCGGTAAGCGTGCTGGGAATAGGGCCGGCGGAGCGGGATTCTCCCTCAGGGTCCGGGATCAGGAATTCCCCGGGTGCTGCCAGCAGAAGTTCGGGTGCGACGATGATGTCGACCTCGGGGCCGAGCTCTTTGGCGGTTTCGGCCTGGGCGGCGAAGCGTTTCCAGGTTGCTTCCACGTCGTAGGGCACGGGTTTCGTTTGGATTGCTGCAATGGATAGGACGCGCATTTATGCCTCGGTTTCGCTGCTCAGGATGGATTGCAGTTCGTTGCGGGTGGAATAGGTTCCCCGGGGGATTGTTTGGCCGGAGAAGTAGGGCCGGAACCTGGGCCGGATGAGGGCAATGACCAGGACGCCCAGGGCGAGGGCGCCGATGCCGATCCAGAACACGGTTCCGATGCCGAGCCAGGAGGCCCCGGCATAGTCGGGGGACAACATGTCGACGGCGCTGTAGGCAAAGGCCCCCGTCATCAGGAGGGCGCCCAGGCCCGGGAGGATGCCCTTGATGACAAGTGCGGAGGCGGAGGTGCGCATCTCAGGAGCAAAATACACGACACAGGCCAGCGCGGTCGCGGCGTAGTAGGCGGCGATCATCAGGCCGACTGAAAGAATAGCCAGGCCGATGAAGTCGGCACTGATCGCTGTCAGAACCACCGTCACGGTAATGCTCAGCAGCGCCCAGCACGTGATGGACGTTATCGGCGTCCGCCTGAGGGGATGCATCTTCGTGGTGGCCGCAGGCAGTGCACCGTAGGTTCCCATGCTCAGCCAGAACCGGGGGGTGCTGACCGCGACCGTCATCAGGGCCGCCAGCGCGGAGAGTCCGACGGCGAGGACAATGACCTGCCCGAAGAGACCGCCGGTGGCCTGGGGGCCGAGCACGGACAGGACGTCCGAGACGGTGGAAGGATCCGTGATGCCGGCGGTCCCGGCAAACCCGACGGCGGCCGTCGCGGTCACGACGTAAAAGAACAGCAGGATCACGGTGGTGATCACCACGGCCCGCCCGGGTGTTCCCTTGCGGTCCGTCGTTTCCTCATTGACCGCTATCAGCGAATCCCAGCCCCAGTAGATGAACAGGCATAGATCACGCCGGAAACCAGCCCGGAGAGATCCCCGGAGGCAAAGGGGTTGAACCAGTCCAGGCGTGGCTGCTCCGCACCCACCGCCGCGGTGCCGCCGGCCATGGCGGCAAAGGCGCCGATGCAGAAACCGCCCAGGGCAATCAGCTGCAAGGCAATCAGCGCGTATTGAAGCCACGCGGAGAGTTCAATTCCCCGGGCCGCCACAACGCCGCTCAGGGCGATCAGCACGCACGCGATGGCGGCGACGATGACTGGTTGGGATGCTGCCCAGCCGAGGCCCAGGAAAGTCAGAAGATACGTCGTGGCAACCTGGGCCAGGGCCGCGCTGGCCATGAAGGTGGCCACCTGGGGGACCCAGCCGCCGAAAAACCAGCCAGCCCAGGGCCCGAACACGCGCGAGATCCAGACGAAGACCCCGCCGCAGTCAGGCATTTCCCGGTTGAGATCCCGGAAAGCGAAGGCCGTGAACAGGATCGGCAAGAACCCCAGAAGGAACGCCGCCGGTGTGCTCGCCCCCACCGCGACGACAACGAAGCCAAGCGTCACCGCCAGGCTGTACGCCGGGGCCACGGCGGCAAGGCCCAAAGCCACGGTCGGGCCGATGCCGATCGATCCGGCCTTCAGTCCCTTCGTCGGGGCGACAGCAGGAAGGGTGGTGGGTGGAGGGTGATGTGACACGGGGACTCCTCATTGAATCAGTGTGTTATTTGAATCACATTCAAATTTGAACACAATTCAATACGGGTCTAGACTCGTTGTCAATAGGCATCGGGCCAGGGGGAGTGGCAATGGCAGACCTCAGCAAGAGGGAAGTGCGCCGCGGGGAGATTGTGGCGGCAGCGCAGGCCGTTGCCGCGCGTGAGGGTGCCGAAGGGGCTACGTTGCGCGCGATAGCGGCCGAAGTCGGGATGGCCGCCAACGCCGTCCTGTATTACTACGGAAGCCTGGCCGACATCACCGCGGCAGCCGTCCACGCCGCTTCCGCCAGATTTCTCACGCGGCTGGCGGAGGCCGCGGACACCGGCATGAGTCCGACCATCAGGCTCGCGGCCGTCATCAGCGCGGGCACGACGTCAGGGCTGGAGGACGATGCTTCCCGGATTCTTTACGAGTACTGGACCCATGCGCTCAGGGATGCGGAGCACCGGCGGATCCAGGAGGAACTCACCAGCGCCCAGCAACGGACCTACGAAAAGATCATCGTCGACGGAATGCGGACCGGTGAGTTCTTTCCGGTCTTTGAGCCGGCGAAGATCGCACGCACTCTTGTGGCCCAGGAAGACGGCCTGGTCATGGATGTCCTCGCCGGCACCGCCAGCAGCGACGACGTGCTGGACCTGGTCGCCAGCCTCGCTTCGGCCCTGCTAGGCATCGATCGGGACACGCTCCTCGACCACATCAGCAGTCGCCACCTCTCCCATCGTGGCTGTTAGCTGCTGGACTGTTCTTCAACATCTGCTGACGCAAAACGAATCGTTTGTGAATGACTCGCCAGCTGCTGTTGTGTTCTTGTGGGCCCAGACCGCGCACTCGCTGAAGAAATAGCCGCCGAGGCGACCCTCAGCTTGGTAAGGCGCGAGGTTGGTTTGTCGAGGAATTTCCGCCGGCCGGCGATTGAAACGCGAAAAGTTGAGTTCTTGCAGGCGGCCCCGGCCACTGAGGCATCCCCTTCGGGGAGGGGAGCTGAGCCGGTGAAGATAACGGGCGCGACCGCCACCCCGGCCGCGGTACGGAAAAGCTGAAGGGGCTGCGTCCGGTGCAATACCGTACGCAGCCCCTTAGCTCAACTCACGGAGCACGTCAGATCCTGGGCTCGGGTTACTTCCTTTCGGGGAGGAACATTGCCTTTTCCAGTGGTGTCACGGTGAGTGATCTGAGCTGGGCGGTTCCGCCTTCGGCAAAAAGGGTCATCTTGTCGGCTCCGGCGGTGGGAAATACCTGGTCGGTGATGGTCCGCAGACCGCCCTGGGCGAACACCTCAACTGATGAGCGGTCCAGGTAAATCCGCAGGGTGATGTTGCCCTTCTTGTCCAGGGTGACCGGGGCGTCCTCAATGGAAGCAAATGCCGGGTGAAATGCAGTGTTGCCCGAGTTTGTGCGGTCAACGAACATCTTTCCGGTCGTGGCGTCGTAGCCGATGACCGTGGATGCGTTTCCATCGCCCAGTACGGTGATGCCGGATTTTTTCGCCGTGCCGGGTGCGAAGGTGATGTCCACCCGCTGGACCTGGCCTGAGGCGGCGGCAGGCAACTGGAGCGTTCCTGCAGGAATGGGCCCGCCCTGGTTGTCTTTGTAGGAGACTTTCCCGTCCAGCTTGTCGACCTGCTTTACGGCGCTTTGGGTGAGGCGGGGGCCGTCAAGGGTCTGGATCAGGTTGACCTCGCGGGGAAGTGCCATGGCACTGCGCCAGGGGTTGGTGGGGATGTCGTTGGCGTAATCCCAGTTGTTCATCCACCCGAGCATGATCCGCTTGTTATCTGGCATGTTGCCGAAGGACACGCTGGCGTAGTAGTCGCGGCCGTAGTCCAGCCAGTCGTAAGTCTCCAGGGCCGAAATTGCCGGTTTGGAGGCGAGCATGAATTCGTCCGCGAGGATATGCCCCCAGCCGAATCGGTTGTTATCGACGACTTTGATTTGTGCCTGTTGGCCGACGAATTCCTTGACATTCCATGTCGCCCAGTCGAGCGTTTCACTGTCGTTTCCGGTGGCCGTGCGCACCACCTGTCCGTTAATTACCAGATTCACGGATTCTTCATCGGACCTGGGAACAGCAGCGGTGTCAGTGAGCATGACGTGGTCAAGGGTCAGGTGTCCCCACCCGTCGGTGGCCTGGTCAACGACACGCAGCTGTGCATTCTGCCCCGCGAATTCGGAGACGTCCCAGCCTTTCCAGTTCAGGACTCCGGAATTGTCTCCCGCGAGGGAGCGGACCACGTTGCCGTTGATGAGCAACTGGGCCGCCAGGGTCTGTTCGGAGTTCACGGAGCGGTTGCCGCCGCCGACCAGCATGCTCATGAAATTTTTGGTGATGGGGAATTCCGGTGATGTCAGGGTGCCCTGTCGGTCATCGCTCGGCGTCGTGCCCGTCTCGAAGGTGTTAATCCGTTTGGTTCCGATGTAGAAGTCCCCGCCGCTGGTGGAAGGCTGGGAATTGGGGGTGAGGTCGCCGGTTCCGGTCCAGCCGGCGTCGGCCAGTGTTGTCCCGGGGGGAACCTCGAAGCCGTCGAATCTGAGCTCTCCCTCGGGCGGGGTGTTGTCCAGCTTGCCGGAGACTCGCGGGTGCTTGCCGCCGCCCACGAGGAAGTTCAAATAGTCGTCGGTCACCGTGAAGGTTGGTGACTGCACGGACCCAAGCGGCCAGTCGCCGTCGTTGAAGGAGTTGATGAGGCCTGCTCCGGTGAAGCCGGAGACAGCTTGTTGCCCGCCGACTGTCCCGGCTGCGGGAGCGTCAGTAAAGGGTCCGTTCATCCGATTGCCTGGCTCGTTGTTCACGGTCCAGCCGTTGTAGGTTCCGTCGTTGAATCCGGCCAGGACCGTTCCGGGGGGAAGCGTAGCTACGGGCTTGGTCGTTTCGGATGTGAAGGTGGTGCCGTCGAAGTTACCCACGAAGTATTGGCCGGCGGATCCGCCGGCCACGCCGCCGGGGTTGATGTTGACCACCATGACCCATTTGATGTTGTTCTTGTCGCCGTCCACGGCCAGGGGGAACAGGTCAGGGCATTCCCACTGCCCCCCGGTGGCGTTGGCGGGCCCGAACTCGCTCAACGCGGTCCAGTCCTTGAGGTTGGCGGATTTGTACAGAACAACCTTGTGCTCGGTGGCTTCCACAGCGGTCATGACCCAGTAGCCTCCGCCGCCGGGCTTGTCGTACCAAAGGACCTTCGGGTCACGGAAGTTGGCGGAGTTCCGGTTCAGGACAGGATTGCCGGAGTACTTGGTCCAGGTCTGCCCGTCGTCGAGGCTGTAGGCCAGGGACTGCGCCTGCAGCCCGCGATGCGCCGAGGCTTCCTTGTAGGCGCTGGTGAAGATCGCGATCAGTGGAGGATTCTTTTTTGTGCCGAAACCGGACGTGTTGTCCTTGTCAACGACGACACTGCCGGAGAAGATGTCCTGCTCTGCATCGGTAGCGATCGCCAGGGGCTGCTCCTGCCAGTGGACGAGGTCCTTGGAGGTGGCATGGCCCCAGGACATGTTCCCCCAGGTGTTGCCGGAGGGGTTGTGCTGGTAGTACAGGTGGTAGACGCCCTTGTGGAAGACGAGCCCATTGGGGTCGTTCATCCAGTTTTTTTCGGGCGTGTAGTGAATGGCCGGCCGGTAGGGTTCGTCCCCGGGGCCGGTGGCGGCCGACGCCGGCTGGGAACCTGCCAGTGCCGCGGCCAGCGTCAGTCCCGCGAATGTCAGTGCAGAAACGGCATGCGTCCTGCGGGTGGTCGTTCTCTTCATCTGATTGTTTCGCCCTTCGTTGCGCGCGTCTGTCGATAGACAACGTTGTCAGTGCGAAGGACGCTAAGTTATGTCCACCAGACAAGTCAACGGTTCCTATCGGCTCAAGCATGAGAGAGCCGAGCCTCCGGCGACGCCGGTGAGACGCATGGGCGGGCAGCACAAAGTTCCCCACCAACAGACTGATTGGAAGGTTCCTTTTCCGGTACGCGGTTCCGTTCACCGCCGCCAAGGGAGCCGGGATGCGTCCCGTCAACGGGCCTTGGCGAGCCTTGGCTCAAGGCTATTCCACTGGCAGGAGCCAGGTCAGTGCCGACCCTTCGCCCTCGATGTGGCGGGCCAGTTCCTCATTGAACCTGGCGCCGTAGTCGGCGCCGATGTGTTTCCGGAATGCCGCCTCGTCGCTGTAGACCTCGAAGACGAAGTAGTCCCGGGGATTCCCTTCCCGTGTATAGGGAAGGAACAGTTCGTTGCCCTCTTCCTGGCGGACGTGCCGGGTCAGTTCGAGCATCATCTCCGCGACGCGGGCTTCGCTGCCGGGCTTGACGGTGAACTCGGCGTACAGGGTTTTGGTCATCATGATCCCTTTCAGGTCAATATGTTCGGCGGACTGTGCAGGAAGTTCCCCAGCGTCAGGCCGGAGGGCGGAGTTCCCCGGAGCCCCTTTGAATCAGCTCAGACGGGACGACATAGGTATGCGGAGGCTGTTGGTCGCCGTCAATCCTGGCCAGCAGCCGCTCCGCTGCCAGCTTCCCAATCCGCTCGGGGTGCTGGGCGATGACTGTCACGCCGGGATCCATCATGTCGGCAAGCGTAAAGTCATCGAACCCTATCAACGCCACGCGTTTGCTTAGCCCGAGCTCTCTCAGAGCACGCATGGCGCCGAAAGTGATGAGGTTCTGACTGGAGAAGATCGCAGTCGGCGGTTCGCCGGCAGTGAGTAGCTCTAACGCGGCCAACCTCGCCGATTCCTCGTCGTGAAGGTTTTCACGGACAGGAACAGTTGAGGTGGGAATGCCCTGCCTGCCGATCTCTTCGATGAACCCCCGCCGGCGTTCCCGTGCGGTCTGGATCTCCGTGCGGTCCCCCAGATAGGCGAGCCTGGTGTGGCCGCGGCTCATCAGGTGAGCGGCCGCACTCGCGGCGCCTACTGCGTTGTCGGTCACGACTGCGTCTGCTTCCATCCCTACCGGCTCACGGTCGATGAAGACCAAGGGCAGGTCACGGGAATGCTCCGGGATTACATACGCCTGGCTTCGGGCGATCGGTGTGAGGATTAGCCCATCGACGCGCCGGCCAAGAAACGCCGTAACGATGGCCTGCTCGCGCCGGGGGTCATCATCGAGGCTCGCGGCAAATACGGCTATCCCTCTGGCCCCCAGCGCATCTTCTATGGCCCGGTTGATCTCGCCGCTGAATGGGTTGGAGACACTCGGCAGCAGGAGCCCGACGGAGAGCGTTCGCCTGCCCGCGCGGCGGAGGCTCCCGGCGGCCATGTCCAGCTGGTAGTTGAGTTGTCGCGAAGCACTGAGCACCTTGTCCCGGGTTGCTTCCGACACGCCAGGTTCGTCATTGATCACCCGGGACACGGTCTTAATGCCGACGCCCGCAAGTGCAGCCACGTGGCGCATTGTCGGACGACTGGCGGAAAGGGCCGGCTGGCTACGATCGGACATCGTTGTCAAAAAAATCGCTCCTTCTAAGTGCATCTATTGACTCTCCCGTGTGATGCTGCTTACATCGTACATGACATCGTTGTCGAGGCCTGTTTCGGCCTCAAACACCAGGAGATTCAATGTTGAGTTCCAAAGCACCCCGTTCAACGGCTACCCGCATGTTCGCTGCAGGAGCAGTGCTGACCTTGGGAGCGCTCAGTCTTTCTGCCTGCGGTGGAAGTTCCCCGTCCACCTCGTCAACTGGAAGCTCGTCCGCTGATAAAGGTCGGCGTCTCCCTGATCGTTAAGACCACCACCAACCCGTACTTCGTCTCCATGCAGGACGGCGCGAAGAAGGCAGCCGAAGCCGGCGGAGTGGACTTGAAGCTCGCAGCCGGCAAGGCTGACGGCGACGAGGACACCCAGATCCAGGCGATCGAGAACGCCATCTCCAAGGGCGACAAGGGCATCCTGATCACCCCCAACGGCCCCTCCGTCGTGGACGCCCTCAAGAAGGCCAAGGACGCCGGGCTCTTCGTCATCGCCCTGGACACCGTGCCGGACCCCGCCGACGCCGTCGACATCACATTCGCCACGGACAACTTCGCCGCCGGCGAGCTGATCGGCAAATGGACCGCAGCCCAGCTGGACGGGAAGAAGGCGACCATTGCCCTCGTCGATCTCTTTGACGACAAGGTCGTCTCAGTTGACTACAACCGGGACCAAGGCTTCCTGACCGGGCTGGGGATCGACACCGGGGACAAGAAGAAGAACGGCGACGAAGCCAAGACCGGCAAGTACACGGGCGGCAAGGGCGGCGACTACGAGATCGTCGGCAGCCAGGCCTCGCAAGGCGCAGAGGACGGCGGACGTACAGCCATGGAGACCCTGCTCGCCAAGAACCCGAACATCAACGTCGTCTACACCATCAACGAACCTGCAGCAGCGGGTGCCTTCGAGGCACTGAAGGCCGCCGGCAAGGAAAAGGACGTTCTGGTGGTCTCGATTGACGGCGGCTGCCCGGGCGTGAACAACGTCAAGACCGGCGTCATCGGCGCCACAGCCCAGCAGTACCCGGTCAAGATGGCCGAACTGGGCGTCAAGGCCATCATCGACCTCGCCAAGACCGGCCAGAAGCCGGCCAACTCCCCGGGGCTGGACTTCTACAACACTGGCGTCGAGCTCGTCACGGACAAGCCGGCCGACGGCGTCAAGAGCATCACCACCACCCAGGCCTCCGATATCTGCTGGGGAAAGTAACCCACCCAGCTTCACTGCAGTGCGGGGAGGCCGGAGCCCGCTATCGGCCTCCCCGCACGGCATCTACTTAGCTAGCTCCGCTCTAGCAACCATCACGGAAGATCAGGACCAATCGTGACCCAGCAACAGACCGCCGGCCCGCCCAGCGCCGGGCATGCCGACCTGGCGGAGGAATTCCTCGACCGCCAAACACCGCTCAGCCGGATACGCAATATCCTCCACCGCTACCCCGCGGTCAGCCCCGCCCTGGTACTGCTCATCGCGGTGGTGGTGTTCGGCCTCCTCAATGACAGGTTCCTGCGGGTTGAGAACCTTTCACTGATTACCCAGCAGGTCTCCGTCGTCGGTACCCTGGCCATCGCCCAGACCCTCATCATCCTCACCGCCGGTATCGACCTTTCCGTCGGGGCCGTCATGATCCTTTCGTCCATGGTCATGGCCCAACTCGCTGTCAATAACGGACTGCCCGCGCCTATCGCGTTGCTCGCGGGCCTGGTCGTCGGACTCGCCGCCGGAGCTCTGAACGGGTTCCTGGTCACCAGGTTCCGGCTCCCGCCGTTCATCGTCACCCTGGGCACACTGAACATCTTCATCGCCCTGACACTGCTGTACTCCAACGGAGCGACAGTGCGCGGCTCGGCTATGCCGGGCCTGCTGACCTGGACCGGAACCACCTTCCCGGTGGGCCCGGTCAGGATCTCCACCGGCGTCGTCGTGATGCTCCTGCTCTACATCGCCATCGCGTTCATCCTCGGCAAGACCGCATGGGGCCGGCACGTCTACGCCGTGGGCGATGACAAGGAGGCCGCCCGCCTGGCCGGCATCGCCGTGAGCAAGGTCCTCATGAGCGTCTACCTCGCCGCCGGGGCCGTCCTGGCCATCGGCGCCTGGATCCAGATCGGGCGGACCAACGCAGCCAGCCCCAACGCCGGCGTCGACCTGAACCTGGACTCCATCACCGCCGTCGTTATCGGCGGAACCAGCCTCTTCGGCGGCCGCGGCTCCGTCTGGGGGACCCTCCTCGGCGCCCTAATCGTCGGCGTCTTCCGTAACGGCCTCTCCCTCGCCGGGCTGGACGTGCTCTACCAGACCCTCGCCGTAGGCGTCCTGATCATTCTCGCTGTCTCCATCGACCAGTGGATCCGAAAGGTCAAGTCATGACCACGACTGAATTTAGAGCCCCCCGCGCCGCCACCCGCGAGCCGATCCTGCAGGCCCGGAACCTCGTCAAGACCTTCGGCCGCGTCGTAGGCCTGGACGGCGTCAGCCTGGACCTGTACCCGGGCGAAGTCCTGGCGATCATCGGCGACAACGGTGCAGGCAAGTCCACGCTGATCAAGTGCCTCACCGGTGCCGAGATTCCGGATACGGGTGAGCTGATGGTGTCCGGGCAGCCGGTCCACTTCAAACGGCCCCAGGACGCCCGTGCCCATGGCATCGAAACGGTGTACCAGAACCTTGCCGTCTCGCCGGCCCTGGACGTCGCCTCCAACCTCTTCCTCGGCCGGGAAGAACGGCGTGCGGGACTCCTCGGCAGCGTGTTCCGGATGCTTGACACCAAAGGCATGCGCACGAAGGCCAAGCAGGAGCTGACCAGGCTGGGCATCTCCACCCTCCAGGACGTGACAGTGCCGGTGGAGAACCTCTCCGGCGGCCAGCGCCAGGCTGTCGCCGTCGCCCGCGCCGCGGCGTTCGGTTCCAAAGGTGGTCGTGCTGGATGAACCGACGGCGGCACTCGGCGTCCGGGAATCCAACCAGGTCCTGCAGTTGGTCCGGGACCTCCGGGACCGCGGCCTGCCAGTCATCCTGATCAGCCACAACATGCCCCACGTGTTTGACGTGGCGGACAGGATCCACATCCAGCGCCTCGGCAAGTGCGCGGCCACCATCACCCCGCAATCACACAACATGACCGATGCAGTTGCGATCATGACCGGTGCAGCCACCGCCTGAACAACTGCTGCCGCTACGTCAGTCCGCGGACCGGGTTACCGGTCCGCGGACTGATGTGGCGCCGGACAGGCCCCGCCATCAGCTTCCCACGAGAGACAGACCATGGATTACCTCAAAACAGCCCGCCACGACGCTCACCAGAAGCTCGACGTCATGGTCGTAGGCGAAGCGCTGATCGACGTGGTCACAACGCCACACGACAAAGTGGAACACCCAGGCGGCTCACCGGCCAACGTCGCCTACGGACTTGGCCGCCTCGGCGTAACCACAGGTCTGCTCACAGCCATCGCCCCGGACGCGCGGGGGATCTCCATCGAAAACCATCTCCGCAGCGCAGGAGTCATACTTCTGCCCGGATCAAAATCCCTCACCCGGACGGCATCGGCAACAGCAACCCTTGAACCGGACGGCTCCGCGAGGTACGACTTCGACATCTCCTGGGACCTTGCCCCGACAGCCCCCGCCTACTTCCCAAAAATACTGCACACCGGATCCATCGCCACCTTCCTTAAACCCGGTGCCGGCGCCGTGAAATCTCTGCTCGAACAGGCCCACCGACACTGCATGATCACCTATGACCCGAATATCAGGCCAGCCCTGCTCGGCAGCCATGCAACGAAGCGAAGGCCACCTTCGAAGAGCTCGTGCCCTTAACCGACGTCGTCAAACTCAGCGACGAGGACGCCCAGTGGCTGTACCCCCAAAAAAGCCTGGACGAAACCGCAGCCCACATCCTCGGTTTGGGCGCCGGACTTACCGTCATCACCAAGGGCGCAGAAGGCTCACAATTCACCACCTCCGCCGCTAACATCAGCATTCCTGCCTTGAAGTCCAAAGTTGCCGACACCATCGGCGCCGGGGACTCCTTCATGTCCGCCCTGATCCTGGGCTTTCTCACCCGAGGAACCGAAGGCTTCGCCCCTGCTGTCTTGGAGCAGCTTGGACACACCGCAGCCGCAGCCGCGGCCATTACCGTTCAGCGCCCGGGAGCGAACCCCCCAACCTTGGAAGAACTCAACATGGCAATCGCGGCCTTCCCCGTTGCCCAATACGCGGGTTCTTGAAGCAGATCATCAAATGGCTGGTTGTCACATGCGGCCCTCTACCCGGAGCTTGGCCTCGACCTGCCAACCTGGGAGCACTGCGTCTCATGAACTGCGCCCGAGTTGTGGGTAAGAAACGAACAGCGTTTGCGATATTGTGCCCGATCAAGCATCCCGGGTTGTCGATGAGCCACCGCTGCGTGGTGTGATCGAGCCGGTCCCAACCCGATACGACAAACTCGCACTGACGTACCGTGCCGGCGTCGTTCCCTACGCCGTCGCCATCTGGCTACGCCAGTAAGGAGGCACGTCTTAGCTGTCGAAGTGGGTCCGGGTCGGTCCCTGGCCAAGCGACTCCACGACGCCGGCCGCGACGGCATGCAGCTTGATGTTGCGCGCGCTGGAGGCCGATTTCAGCAGACCGAACGCCTCGGCCTGGCTGCAGCGGTTCTGCGCCATGATGATGCCTACCGCGACGTCGATCCCGGTGCGGGTTTCCAGCGTCGCGCGCAGGTTCGCCGCGGTATCGCTGGAGTGCGCAAACCGGACCGCCAGCCGGAGCGCCAGGGACGTCTGGTTCACAAAGTCGCGGGCCAGTTCCATGGCCCTCGCGTCGAAGCGGCCGGACCGGTGTGAATAGAGGTTGAGTGCGGCACGGGTGTCCCCGTCCAGCTCGAAAGGCAGCGCCAGGATGGACTGCACACCCTGCTCCCGGACTGTGGCGGCATATTGCGGCCAGCGGTCCTCGGCGCCCAGGTCAGGTACGTGGACCGTTTCCTGTTCCCGGGAGGCCGTCATGCACGGGCCGTCGCCATAGGCATACTGGATCTCGTCCATCGCCTGGGCGGCCGGGCCGCTGCTGGCGACAGTCGCGGCCTTCCGGTGCCGCAGCAGCGTGATCCCGCAGAGAATCTCGTCACCGGGCTCGGACAGGCTGCGGGCGGAAACCCGGGCGAGTTCACCCAGGAACTCCCCGACGTCCGCGCTGTTGAGCACCAGTTCGTTCAGGTGCTGGTTGATGGACGAGGCATCCATGGCGGATACGTCTATTGCAGTTGCGTTTGACTCGCTGGCCACTATCTCTTCGTGCCGTTTCACTCAGGTCAAAACGATCCGGCAGCGCGGCTTTCCACCTGCGGCAAGCGGCGGTGAAATGGCAGCAGTGAGCCGGATCGAAGAACAAATCCAACGGCTCGCTGCAAAACCGTACCGGGCAAGTATATACAGCGGACGCCTGCATTCCTGACGTCCTTTTGCCGGACCCTCAGTGCCGGATTCCCGGTGCCGGAAGCGGCGAAGTCCGGCGTCCGAATTCAGGCCCAATGGCCCTCACCTCCGCCTGGCCGCTGACCGATAGTGGGAGGGAGCGGCCATCTGGCTTATTCCCCGGCCTGCAGGGCATGCCTGGACGAGGCCATGGCTGATTTCCCGACTGGAAGCCAGACTGATGAGCATCTTCGAAGACCGGGTCGACGCCGGTCGGCAACTTGGCAGACGGCTGGCGGAACTGCGCGGGCAGGACGTTGTGGTCCTGGGCCTGCCCCGCGGAGGCGTCCCGGTGGCCTTCGAGGTGGCCGCGGCACTGGACGCGCCCCTGGACGTGATTGTGGTGCGGAAACTGGGGCTTCCCTACCAGCCTGAACTGGCCATGGGCGCGATCGGGGAGGGCGGCACCCGGGTGCTGGAAGAGCGGGTCCTGGCGCACTCCCGGGTCACCGACCAGGAGCTGAACGCCGTCGAGGAGCGGGAACGCTCCGTCCTGGAGAACAGGGTGTCCCGGTTCCGGAAGGGCCGCACCCGGCAGGACCTCACCGGCCGGATCGCCGTGATCGTGGACGACGGGATCGCCACCGGTTCCACGGCCCGGGTTGCCTGCCGGATCGGACGGAAGCTCGGCGCCGCACGGGTCATCCTGGCCGTTCCGGTGGCCCCGGCCGACACCCTCGCGGCCCTGGCCGAACCCGACGAGGTCATCTGCCTGGCAACACCGCATCACTTTTCCGCCGTCGGGTACCACTACCGCGACTTTTCGCCGACGGATGACGACGAGGTGGTGCAATTGCTCGACGCCGCCGCCAAGCGCCTGCAGGAGTCGTCGCCGGCATCCCGCAACTCCTCCATCGCCGACGCCGGAGACCCCGCCGAGATCGACGAGGAAGTCGAGATACCCTCCCGCGGGGTCCGGCTCCAGGGCCAGCTGCATCTTCCGGTTCCGGCCACGGGCGTGGTGCTGTTCGCGCACGGCAGCGGCAGCAGCCGGCACAGCCCGCGGAACCGGTTTGCCGCCGGGGTGCTCCAGCAGGCCGGCCTCGGCACGCTGCTGCTGGACCTGCTGACCACTGGGGAGGAGCACAGCCGCGCCAACGTCTTCGACATCGAGATGCTCGCCCGCCGGCTGTCCTCGGCCACGGATTGGCTCGCCGCGCGCGAAGACACCGCATTCTGCCCGGTCGGCTATTTCGGGGCGAGCACCGGGGCCGGAGCCGCGCTCTGGGCGGCCTCCGAACCGTCCTCGAGGATCGCCGCCGTCGTATCCCGGGGCGGGCGGCCGGACCTGGCCGGTCCGCGCCTTTCGGCCGTGCGGGCACCCACCCTCCTGATCGTGGGCAGCCTCGACCACGAAGTGCTGGAGCTCAACCGGAAAGCGAAGGCCCTGATGCGCTGTCCCAACCAGCTGGCCGTCGTCCAGGGCGCCACCCACCTCTTCGAAGAGCCCGGCACGTTGGCGGCCGCTGCCATCCTCGCGCGGGACTGGTTTGCCCGGTATCTGCTGGCCCCCGCCGGCACGGGCCCCGGGGGGTAGGGGCTGCGTCAAGGCCGCGACGGCCCTAGGGTGGAACCCACCACACCACCCAGAGGAGACGCTGATGAGAGTTGCTGTTACCGGAGGAAGCGGAAAACTGGGCCGGAGCGTGGTCCGCCGGCTGGCCGAGGAAGGCCATGAGGTCACCAACCTGGACCGCACCGGGGTGCGCGGCCGCGGCTTCACCGAGGTGGACCTGCGCAACTACGGCCAGGTGCTGGATGTGCTCCTGGGCCTGGAGGACCGCCACACCGGCTTCGACGCCGTCGTGCATCTTGCCGCGATTCCCGCGCCCGGGCATGCTCCGGACGCCGCGACGTTCGAGAACAACATGCAGTCCACCTACAACGTGTTCCAGGCGGCCCGGCGGGCCGGCATCAAGAAGATTGTGTACGCCTCCAGCGAGACGGTGCTGGGCCTGCCGTTCGACGTCGACCCTCCTTACCTCCCGGTCGACGAGGACTACCCGGCCCGGCCGGAAAGCACCTACTCGCTGGTCAAGCACCTCGAGGAGCAGATGGCCGTCCAGCTGACCCGCTGGGACCCGGAGCTGAGCATCACCGGACTCCGGTTCTCCAACGTCATGGATCCGGAGGATTATGAGGAGTTTCCCGCGTTCGACGCCGACGCGAGGCTGCGCAAGTGGAATCTCTGGGGCTACATTGACGGCCGGGACGGCGCCCAGGCCGTGGCCCGCGCCCTGGAACACGGCAAGCCCGGGTTCGAGGCGTTCATCATCGCCAACGAGGACACGGTGATGAGCCGGTCCAGCGCGAGCCTGGCCGCCGAGGTGTTCCCCGCCGTGACGGTGTCCCGGGAACTCGGCGAGCACGAGACGTTGCTCTCGATCGACAAGGCGAAGCGGCTGCTCGGCTACGCCCCGGAGCACAGCTGGCGGAACTACCACTCGCTCCGCACCACCCCCACCGAAGACTGATCCGGTCCCTCCGACCCGCGAACCAAGGAGTTCCATGCAATACCGCACCCTGGGCCATAGCGGCGCCGTCGTCTCCAGCTTCGCGCTGGGCACCATGACGTTCGGCGCCGAAGCCGGCGAAGAGCACTCCCACGCCATCCTGGACGACTACGTCGCGGCGGGCGGCAACTTCATCGACACGGCCGACGTCTACAGTTCCGGTGTGTCCGAGGAAATCATCGGCCGCTGGCTGGACACCCGCCCGGAAGTCCGCGACCGGGTGGTGCTTGCGACCAAGGGCAGGTTCCCGATGGGGACGGCGCCGAACGACGTCGGCACGTCCCGCCGGCACCTCACCCGGGCGCTGGACGCTTCGCTGCGGCGGCTGGGCGTGGAGCAGATCGACCTCTACCAGCTGCACGCCTGGGACCCGGTCACGCCGCTGGAGGAGACCCTGCGCTTCCTGCACGACGCCGTCACCAGCGGCAAGATCGCCTACTACGGCTTCTCCAACTTCCTTGGCTGGCAGCTCACGAAGGCCGTCCATGTGGCCCGGGCCCACGGCTGGAGCGCCCCGGTGACGCTGCAGCCGCAGTACAGCCTGCTGGTCCGCGAGATCGAATCCGAGATTGTTCCGGCCTCGCTCGACGCCGGGATCGGCCTGCTGCCGTGGTCACCGCTGGGCGGCGGCTGGCTTTCCGGGAAGTACAAGCGGGACGAGCCGCCCGCCGGCGCCACCCGGCTCGGCGAAAACCCGGAACGCGGCATGGAGGCGTGGAAGGCCCGCAACGCCGATCCGCGGACCTGGGCGGTGGTCGAGGAAGTCGAGGAGATCGCCGGACGGCTACGGCGTGAGCGCCTCGCAGGTGGCGCTGGCCTGGCTGGTGGACCAGCCTGCCGTGACCTCCGTCATCCTCGGAGCCCGCACCACGGCCCAGCTCGCCGACAACCTTGCCGCGGCCGGAACTCCGGCTCACCGAAGGGGAGATGCTGCGGCTGCGGGAGGTCAGCCGGCCGCGCGTCGGGGTCTACCCCTACGGGCCGATGGCCCAGGAACAGCGCAGCCGGAAGCTCGAGGGCGGCCGCTGACCGTCAGGCGCCGACCTGGCCGGATTCCTGCTGGTAGCTGGACCAGATGTCGCCCATTTCCTCGGTGGACTGCTCCACGATCCGGCTCATCGCGGCGTGGGCCGCGTCCGCCTCGCCGCGCTGGATGGCGCTGGCCACATCCACGTGCAGCTGCAGGGCCTCGTGGTGCGGCAGGTTCGGCATCAGGCCATGCTCGGTGCGCCCGGTCAGCACCTCGGTGACGAGGTTGTGCAGCTGGGAAAACATGGCGTTGCCGGAGGCGCGGAGCACGGCCGCGTGAAAGTCAATGTCAAGGCGGAGGAATTCGTCGTGGTCCCCGCGCTGGCCGGCCGCCCACAGCCGGGCGGCCTGGGAGACGAGATCGCTGCCGGCATCCCACGATGCCCGCTCGGCGGCGAGGCGGGCGGCCTGCGGCTCGACCGCGCCGCGGAGTTCATTCAGCGCCCGCAGTTGCTCCAGCCGTTTGGAGGACGCGAGCCGCCAGCGGATCACCTGGGGGTCGTAGAGGTTCCAGGAGTCCTCCGGCTGCACCACGGTGCCCAGCCGCCGCCGTGATTCCAGCATGCCCTTGGAGGACAGCACCCGCGTGGCCTCCCGGACCACCGAGCGGGAGACATTGTGCTGCGCCTCGAGCTCGTCCAGGCGCAGGATGCGCATGCGGGGCCAAGATCCCCTCGGCGATGGCGAGTCCCAGCTTCTGGACCAGCACGGAGTGCAGGTCTGCCGGGAACTCCGCCTTTGGGGTTTTCATAAATAAATCATACGGGTGGGCGCAAGGGTCTTGTTTAAGTCTGCTTTATTTCTCTATGATCGCTTCCAGAGCAGATGTAAAGATGCATCTGCAGTCGGCTGGACGTTCACGCCAGCCCTGAAAACCAAAGGAAGTCGTAATGAAGCGACGTTCAATTGCGAAGTACGCGGCAGTCGCCGCCGTTCTGTCCCTGGGGTTGACCGCGTGCGGTGGCGGCAGCGGCAGCAGTGACGCCAAGGCGGCAGGCACCGTCCGGGTCACCCTGGCCAACCACGTCTGGACCGAAGGCATCAAGGCAGCCATCCCGGAATTCGAGAAGTCCAGCGGCCTCAAGGTCGAACTGACCCAGCTCGGCGAGGACCAGCTCTCGGACCAGTACAACGTCAAGCTCAACGCCGGCAGCGACGAGATCGACGTGATGATGTACCGCCCGCTGCAGGAGGGCAAGGCGTTCGCGAAGAACGGCTACCTCGCGGACCTGACGTCCAAGGTGTCCTCGGACAGCTGCCTGGGACTGGAAGGACTACCAGGAGGGCCCGGTCAAGGCCACCACCGCTGACGGCAAGGTGGTCGGCGTCCCGATCATCACCGAGCGCGAAGTCCTCTACTACCGCAAGGACCTGCTGAAGGCCGCCGGCCTCGAGGTTCCCAAGACCATGGAAGAGCTCGAAGCCGCGGCCAAGGCCATCAAGGCTTCCTCGCCGGATGTCGCAGGCTTCGTGGCCCGCACCGGCAAGTCCGCCGCGGTCACCCAGTTCTCCAGCTTCCTGTACAGCTTCGGCGGCGACTTCACCGATGCCAGCGGCAAGTCCGCCGTCAACACCGATGAAGCCAAGAAGGCCTACGCGTTCTACGGCGGCCTGATCAAGAACTACGGCCCCGCCAACGTCAGCACGGACATGAGCTGGCCCGAGGCAATGGCCATCTTCACGCAGGGCAAGGCGGCCTTCTACACCGAAGCCGACTCGCTCTACAAGAACGCCACGGACCCGGCCAAGTCCAAGGTCGCCGACACTGTCGGCTTCGCCGCCCTGCCCGCCGGCCCCGCCGGTTCCAAGCCGTACAACATCCCGTCATGGGGCCTCGCCGTCAACCAGGCGTCGGGCAACCAGGACAACGCCTGGAAGTTCATCCAGTGGGCCACCAGCAAGGAACGCACCCTGGCAGCACAGAAGGCCGGCGTCCCCGGACCCCGCGCCTCGGTCTGGTCTGACCCGGAGGGTACCTCCACCTACCCGAAGGACCTCGCCGAAGCCATTGCCGCAAGCGCCAAGAACGGCGTCGGCCACGACCGTCCCGAGGTTGTCACCGTCGGCAAGGCCCGCGAAATCGTAGGCGGACCGATCGTTGCCACCATCACCGGCGCTGACGCTTCCGCAGCCGCCGACACGGCCCACGCGGACTTCCAGAAGTTCCTGGACACCGAAAAGAAATAGCGCGCCCGGCGCGCCACGCGCCCGAGTGCCGACCAGCCCGGCGGGGCGGTAGCCCTGCTGCCGTCCCGCCGCGGCCCGCTCTTCCCGTCACCCCCAACTCCTTAGGTGCACCATGTCTGTACTGAACCCTCCCCGCAGCGCGCCCGCCCGCAGCGCCGGCCGCCCTCCCGGTGCGCGTGAGAACTTCTCCGCCTGGGCCAACCGGCACCGCAAATGGCTCTTCGCAGCCCCCGCGATGATCTTCGTGGCGGTCCTGATCGTCTTCCCGCTGGCCTGGACCCTGTACCTGAGCCTCACCGATTCGCAGGGCTCGGTCCGGGCCGCGTCCGAGTTCGTCGGGCTGGAGAACTACCTGACCGTTCTCTCGGACACGGACCGGTTCTGGCCCGCCGTCGGCCGCACACTGTCCTTCACCGGCGTCGCCCTCATCTGCGAGGTGGTCCTGGGCATGTGCATCGCGCTGCTGCTGTGGCGCCCCTTCCGCGGCGAAAAATGGGTCCGCGTGGCCATCCTGCTCCCGCTCGTCGCAACCCCGGTGGCCGTCGGCATGATGTGGCGGCTGATCTTCGATCCCAACATCGGCTTCGCCAACCAGCTGCTCGGCATGGTCGGCATCCCGGCCCAGCCCTGGCTCTCCGGCCAGGACACGGCGCTGGGCACCACCATCTTCATGGACGTCTGGCAGTGGACCCCCATGGTGGTGCTGATCCTGCTCGCCGGCCTGACCTCCCTCTCCGAGGAACCCGACGAGGCGGCCCGGATGGACGGCGCCAACGCGTTCCAGCGCTTCTTCTTCATCACGCTGCCCCTCATGATGCCGACGGTGATCGTCGCCATCCTGCTCCGCGGCATCGACGCCCTGAAGACCTTCGACATCCTCTACGCCACCAAGGGCAAGGGCGGCGGGTCCTTCCACGAGGTGGAGACCCTCAACGTCTACGCCTACGGCCTGAGCTTCGACTACAACCAGTACGGGCTGTCCTCCGCGGTCCTGATCCTGTTCTTCATGATCATCATCGGCTCCATGTGGCTGCTGACCATGCGCAAGAAAGCGGTAAGCAAATGACCGTAGTGAACGAAACAACCAAAACCCGGACCGGCACGGCAGCAGGGACCCCGCGGTCCCCGCGCCGCCGGAAGCCCCTCGCCACCCGCGCGTACAGGGTCTTCCGCGTCCTGGCCCTGATCGTCGTGGTGTTGTTCCTGGTCGCTCCGCTGTTCTGGATGCTGCTGGCCTCCTTCAAGACCAACGTGGACATCTACGACACCGGCAAGGCGCTCGTGTTCACGCCCACCCCGAGAACTACGCCAACGTGCTGCAGCGCAACAACTACTTCATCTTCATCTTCAACAGCTTCTGGGTGGCCTTCGTCTCCACGGTGCTTTCCCTGGTCCTGGGCGTGCCGGCGGCCTACGTCGATGAGCCGTTTCACGATGCACCGCTCGGCGCTCGTGGTCCTGATGGCCCGCGTCATCCCCGGCGTCTCCCTGCTGGTGCCCTGGTACTACGTCTTCTCCAACCTGAGGATGGTCGGCGGCTTCGAGGTGCTGATCCTCAGCCACATGTTCGTCGTCGCTGCCGCTGATCGTCTACATCATGATGAGCTACTTCGATCGGACTGCCGCTGGAGCTGGAGGAATCAGCGCCAGGTGGACGGGCTGACCCCGATCGGAGCCTTCCGGCGCATCACGCTGCCGCTCTCGGTCGCCCGGCATCGCGACCGCCGGCATCCTGTCCTTCATCTTCTCGTGGAACAACTTCATGTTCGCCCTGGTGCTCTCCGGCTCCAAGACGAAGACCCTGCCGGTCGCGATCTTCGACTTCGTCTCCTACGCCAGCATCGACTGGGGCGGACTGATGGCGGCCGCCACCGTGGTCACCATGCCGATCATGATCATCGCGCTCTTCACGCAGAAGTACATCGTCTCCGGCCTGACCGCCGGAGCGACCAAGGGCTGACGGCACAGATGACACTCATCGCAGGGTGGAAACCTTCCTGGTCGCGCCGCGCTGGCTGTTCGTCCGGATCGAGACGGACAGCGGGCATCGTCGGCTGGGGCGAGGCGACGTGCGAGGGCGCAGTCCGAGACCGTGCGCACCGCCGTCGACCAGCTCTCCGAGCTGCTCATCGGCAACGATGCGCTGCGGATCGAGGACCACTGGCAGGTGCATGACCAAGGGCTCCTTCTACCGCGGCGGCCCGATCCTGGCCAGCGCCGTGTCCGGCCTGGACCAGGCGCTCTGGGACATCGCGGGCAAGCACTTCAACGCCCCCGTGCACCAGCTCCTGGGCGGGCCGGTCCGGGACCGGATCCGGATGTACGGCTGGGTCGGCGGGGACGAGCCCGACGAGGTCGGCCGACCAGATCAGCGCACAGCTGGAGGCGGGCCTCACCGCCGTGAAGATGAACGCCAGCGGCCGGATGAGCCCGCATCGCGTCCGTGGCCGAGCTCGACGGCGTCGTGCCGCGGGTGGCCGCGGCCCGCGAGGTCCTCGGCGAGCACCGCGACGTCGCCGTCGACTTCCACGGCCGCTTCAGCCTCGCCAACGCCCGCCGGGTGGCGCCGCTGCTGGAGCCCTACCGCCCGTTCTTCCTCGAAGAGCCGGTGGTGCCGGAGAACATCGCACCTGCTCGCGCGAGTTCACTCCGCTCCACGACGACGCCGGTCTCCACCGGTGAGCGGCTCTACAGCCGGCAGGAGTTCCTGCCCGCGCTGCAGGCCGGCATCGCCGTGGCGCAGCCGGACCTCTCCCACGCCGGCGGCATCACCGAGGTCCGCAAGATCGCCTCGCTCGCCGAGATCTACGACGTCCAGCTCGCCCCGCACTGCCCGCTCGGGCCCGCTGGCCCTGGCCGCCTGCCTGCAGGTGGGCTTCGCGACGCCCAACTTCCTGATCCAGGAACAGAGCATCGGCATCCACTACAACAAGGGCGCCGAGGTCCTGGACTACGTGGTCGACAAGACCCCGCTGAAGTTCGTCGACGGGTACATCGAGCGGCTGACCGGGCCCGGGCTCGGCATCGAGATCGACGAGGCAGTGGTCCGCGCCGCGGACAAGCGCGGGCACGCCTGGCGCGGTCCCGTCTGGCGGCACCCCGACGGCTCCTACGCCGAATGGTGAACGCCGGAACGGTAAACACGGAACGGAAACGGAACGGTAAACACCGGAACGGTAAACACCGGAACGGTAAACACCGACCTGAACGCCCCGACGAAGGAGAAGCCTGACATGGAGAACACCCTGACCCCCGGATCGTTGCTCGCCGGCATCCGGGAGACCCGGCTGGTGGCAATCGTGCGCGGCACGGACGGTGCCGCCGCCGCGAAGGCGGCCCTCGCCGCGATGGACGAGGGATTCCGGTACGTCGAAATCGCCCTCACCACCCCCGATGCCCTCGCAGCCATCAGCGCGGTACGGGCGGCAGCCCCGGCGGACTGCTTCGTCGGTGCCGGCACGGTGCTGACGGCCCAGGACGTTGACCGGGTGGCCGAGGCGGGCGGCCAGTTTATGGTGACACCGTCGCTGGCAGAGTCCATCGCCGAATCGGCCCGGCTGGGCCTGCCCGTGCTGGCCGGCGCGCTGACCCCCAGCGAGGCTTATGAAGCCATGAACCGCGGTGCCACCGCGGTCAAGCTTTTCCCTGCCTCCATCGGCGGACCGGGTTACCTCAAGGCACTCCGCGATCCGTTCCCCGGGATTCCGTTCATCGCCGTCGGCGGCGTCGGGCTCGGCGAGGCAACGGGCTACTGGGAGGCCGGTGCCATCGCCGTCGGGCTGGGCGGCCCGCTGTTCGGCGACGCCGGCTCCGGCGGCGACCTCGCCCCGATGCGGGACCGGGCCCGCGGCTTCGTGGACCTGGCGGCCCAGTTCGGCCGCAGGTCCGGCGCGGAGATCCTGCGGTGACGGCCGCCGTCGAGCGCCCAGCTGCGCCGCCGGCCGTTGACCTGCTCACGTTCGGCGAGTCCATGGTCTCGCTGCGGTCCGCCGGTCCGCTGTCCGCCGGCGGCAGCCTCGGCATGCATGTGGCCGGGGCCGAATCGAACGTGGCAGTCGGGGTCGCCAGGCTCGGGCACAGCGTCAGCTGGGCCGGGGTGCTCGGCGCCGACCCGCACGGCGAGTACATCGTGCGGCAGCTGCGCGCCGAGGGGATCGGGCTGCGGCACAGGATCGACGCCGCCCGGAACACCGGGGTGATGTTCCTCGAACAACGCACGGCGGATGTCACCCGCGCCTTCTACTACCGCTCCGGTTCCGCAGGGTCCACGCTCAGCCCGGCCGATCTGGACCGCGCTTTCACGGCCGGCGCCCGGATCCTGCACCTGACCGGCATCACGGCCGCCCTCAGCGCCGACGCCCGGAAGGCCGTGGAATACGCGGCCGAGCGCGCCGCTGCCGAAGGCATGGAAGTCTCCCTCGACGTCAACTACCGCAGCAAGCTCTGGTCCCGGGAGGAGGCCCGCGCCGTGCTCACGCCGCTGGCCGGGTACGCCAGCATCGTGATCGCCTCCGACGACGAGCTCGGCCTGGTCGCGTCCGCTGCCGCTGAAACAGCCGACACCGACGACGCCGAATCTGCCATGGCCGCCGAACTGCTGGAGCGCGGGGTCCGTGAAGTCGTGGTCAAGCGCGGCGCTGCCGGTGCCGGCGTCCATACTGCCGGCGGACGCTGGGAAGCGCCCGCAGTCCCCGTGACCAGCATCGATACCGTGGGGGCCGGGGACGCCTTCACCGCCGGCTATCTTTCCGCCCTGCTGGACGGCGCTGATGTTTCCGGCCGCCTGCAGCGCGGCGCCCTGGCGGGAGCCTTCGCTGTCAGCACCGCCGGGGACTGGGAAGGCCTGCCCGGCCGCGCGGAGCTGGCACTGCTCGGCGCCACGCCCAGCGGAACCACACAACGCTAGTCCCGCACACGTCCCGCCGCCCCAACCGAACCGACCGTATCCAACCCAACACGGAAAGCCTGGACCTGTTGTGAAAATCATTGCTGCTGAAGTCTTCGTGACCAGCCCCTCCCGGAACTTCGTCACCCTCCGGATCACTACCGAGGACGGGGTGACCGGGATCGGGGACGCGACCCTGAACGGGCGTGAGCTCGCGGTGGCCGCGTATTTGAAGGAGCATGTCGCGCAGCTGCTGATCGGCAAGGACCCGCACCGGATCGAGGATACCTGGCAGTTCCTGTACCGGTCCTCGTACTGGCGCCGGGGCCCGGTGACGATGGCCGCGATCGCCGCGGTGGACATGGCGTTGTGGGACATCAAGGGCAAGATGGCCGGGATGCCGGTCTACCAGCTCCTGGGCGGGGCGTCCCGTAACGGGCTGCGCGCGTACGGGCACGCCTCCGGCGCGGACCTGCCCTCGCTCTTCGATTCGGTCCGGGAGCACCTGGAACTCGGGTACAAGTCGATCCGGATCCAGACCGCGGTCCCGGGCATCAAGGCCGTTTACGGTGTCGCCGCGCAGGCCCAGGCCTCCGGTGAGCGCTACGACTACGAACCGGCCGGGCGCGGGGCGTTCCCGCAGGAGGAGGACTGGGACACCCGGGCCTACCTGCGGCACCTGCCCTCGGTGTTCGAGGCCGTGCGGAACGAGTTCGGCCCGGAAATCCCGCTGCTGCACGACGGGCACCACCGGATGACCCCGATCCAGGCCGCGAAGCTGGGCAAGGCGCTGGAACCCTACGACCTGTTCTGGCTCGAGGACTGCACCCCGGCCGAGAACCAGGAAGGCCTGCGGCTGGTCCGCCAGCACACCACCACCCCGCTGGCGATCGGGGAGATCTTCAATACCGTGTGGGATTACCAGACCCTGATCAAGGAACAGCTGATCGATTACGTCCGGGCCGCGTCCACGCACTTCGGCGGGATCAGCCCGCTGAAGAAGGTCATGGACTTCGCCGCGCAGTACCAGATCAAGTCCGGCTTCCACGGCCCCACCGACATCTCCCCGGTCGGGTTCGCCGCGCAGCTGCACGTCGGCCTGGCGATCCACAACTACGGCATCCAGGAATACATGCAGCACTCGGACGCGACCAACGAGGTCTTCGAGCAGTCCATGACGTTCGTCGACGGCTACCTGCACCCGGGCGACAAGCCCGGCATCGGCGTCGAATTCAACGAAGAAGCCGCCGCGGCCTACCCCTACCAGCAGGCCTACCTGCCCTACAACCGCCTCGTCGACGGAACGGTCCACGACTGGTGACTGTCCGCTAGATACAAAAAGGTCCCGGGCGGCGAGTCAATGCTCTGCCACCCGGGACCTGGCTTTTTGAGGCCGCTCTCAGCGTCCGGTCTTCGGGTGCCTCAGTGAACGAGTTCCTGGGTCATGCCGAAGGGGACCTGGTCGGAGAGTGCCGCGGTGTAGTGGCCCGGCCGGTGCCGCGTGAGCAGGATGCCGTGCGTTCCCGTGGTCATGGCGACCTGCTGAAGCCCGCGGACGGCGTCGTTGAGGCGCTCGTCGAGGACGTGCCGATTGTCGACCTGGATCTCAATGGACTCGGTAATGGTAGTCATTGCTCTGTCTTTCTTGGAGTACTTCTAGTCGGCCCCAATGGATGCAGGAACACTAACGTCATATTTATTGACAGGTCAAATCACCGCGCCGTGCCGGCGCGCCGCCCGTGCGGATCCTGTTCCCGGCATGTCGCGGTCCGTGCCGTTGACCTGCAGGTCCATCCTGGGCCGGGTAACCCCCGTGAGTCTGGTCACCGGCATCACTGCGGGCAGGGCGAGAGATGCTCGTGGACACAGACGAGGCTGCCGTCCGCGGCCCGGGAGAAGATGATTGTCTCCCGTTCATCGCTCGATTCGTGGCCACCGTCCCGGTCGATCCGGACGGTGGTGGCCACGCGGTGCGAAAACACCGCGGTGCTGCCCAGCAACTGGATGCTCTGCTCGCTGCTCCGGCATTCCAGTACCTGCCAGCCGCCGGCGAGCCAGCTGTCCCAGAGCGTTCTGTAGGCGTCCCGGGAACTGAGGCTGCGGTCCTCCGGATGGAAGATGAACGTCGCCGCTGGGCTGAACGCCGCAAAGTACGCTTCCGTGTCCGTCGCCGCGAATGCGGCGACCAGGCGGTCCGCCGCGTCCTGTACTTCGCTGCGGCTGACGGGACGGGGCTCCGCCGGCTGCAGCTCCGGAGCCGGAAGCGGCCGGGCGACGGCGCGGACCGGAGCGCCGTCGGAGCCGGGAATGTTGAGCGGAAGGAAGAAGACCTCGACGTCGGATCCGGCGTCCCGGGCCTGCTGGACCTGTTCCAGCCCCGTGAGGTTTTCCACGATGATGCAGCCGTTCCGGGCCAGGATCGTGTGGGCGGGGAAGCCGCCGTCGGCCGGGGCGCTGTCCGCAGGCCTGTCCGGCGTGCTGTCCGGCGCGCTGGGATCAACGCTGAGGGCATCCAGGCCCACCGCGCGGTAGCCGCGGTCCACGATCAGCTGCGCCGCCGCGGCGTCGAGCCACGGATGCCTGAGGTACTCGTCGGTTCCCCAGTCCGCCGCGCAGCCGGTGTGCAGCAGGAGGACTCTCGCCGGATTCGCGTTCTCGCCGGGTTTCCGCGGATCCCCAGGAGAGCCCGCCGGGGCAATCCCGGCCAGCTGCGCGGCGGTGATTACGCCGCCGCGGGCCACGTCCCGGACATCCACGATTTCGGCCAGGCCGCTGAAACGGGACAGCGGCAGGTCGTCCAGCGCGGCCCAATCGTCGCCTACATGCAGCGGTGCGTCGGCGTGCGTGCCCGAATGGGAGCCCAGTCCGAGGGAGAGGACGTTGGCGCCGTCGGCCTCCACGGTCAGGGCCGCCGCGATCCGGACCTCGGGGTCTCCGGGGTAAACAGGCATCCCGGTGCGGAGCGGGACGCTGAGATCGAACCAGGTCATGGCTGGCCCACCAGCTCGGAGTCACGGTCGCCGGGCAGGCCAGGCACAGCTGCCTCCTGCGGTGCCGCGGGTACGGGGTTGCCGGCCGCATCAATCACCGGCGGCACTGCGGTGTCCTTCGAGGGGATCCAGCGCGGCCCGGCGGCGGGGAACACCCCGCGCGGTTCCGGGAAGATCCACAGCAGGCCCAGGTAGAGGACCGCTGCAAGCGCCAGGGACGCCGGGAGGCTGATGTCCACGCCGCCGGCGAGGTTTCCCAGCGGGCCCTGGAACTGCCCCGGCATGTTGACCATGCTGAGGCCAACCATGGCGCTGACGAGCCACGCGCTCATGCCGCGGAAGTTCCAGCCGTGGTTGAACCAGTAGCGGCCGCCGGTCTGGCGGCGGTTGAAGACCTGGAGGGCCTCGGCGTCGTACCACCCGCGCCGGGTGACGAAGCCGATGATCATCACCACCATCCACGGAGCGGTGCAGGTGACAATCAGCGTGGCGAAGGTTGAGATGCTCTGCACCAGGTTGAAGGCGAAGCGTCCGAGGAAGATGAAGATGATGGCCAGCACCCCGATGAACAAGGTGGCCTGCACGCGGTTGAAGCGCGGGAACACGCTGCTGAAATCAAGTCCCGTTCCGTAGAGCGAGGTCGCCCCCGTCGACATGCCGCCGATGAGGGCAATGGCGCAGAGCGGCACGAAATACCATGCCGGCGAGATCGCCAGCAGGCCGCCGACGTAGTTCGGCGCCGCCGGGTCCATGAACTCCGGAGCCTTCGCCGCGATGATGGACGCCGTCGCGAGACCGAACACGAACGGCACCAGGGTGGCCAGCTGGGCCAGCAGCGCCGCCCCCATGACCTTCCGCTTGGACGTGGCGGTGGGGATGTAGCGTGCCCAGTCGCCCAGGAACGCGCCGAAGGAGATGGGGTTGGACATAACAATCAGGGCCGCGCCGATGAAGGCCGGGATGAAGCCTGCGATGCCGACGCCGTCGAACCCGGTGCCGAAGGCGCCCGCAAAGTTCAGGTTGAGCTCCCCGGCGAAGGCGATGAAGCCGACAACGAACAGCAGCGTGGCCGCCGTGACGGCAATCTTGTTCACCAGCAGCATGAACTTGAACCCGTAGACACAGACCACCAGGACGAGGCCACCAAAGAGGCCGTAGGCGACGGCGAACGAGCCCATGTCCTGCGGCAGGCCGACCAGCCGGTTCAGGCCGCCCACCAGGGCATCGCCGGAACTCCAGACCGAGATGGAGAAAAATGCCAGGGCAGTGAGCAGCGACAGGAACGATCCCACCACCCGGCCGTGCACGCCCAGGTGGGCGGAGGAGGACACGGCGTTGTTGGTGCCGTTCGTGGGGCCGAAGACGGCCATGGGCGCCAGCAGCAGGGCACCGACAACCAAGCCCGTCACCGTCGCGGCCAGCCCCTGCCAGAATGACAGGCCGAACAGGATCGGAAACGCGCCCAGGAAGGCCGTGGCAAAGGTGTTGGCCCCGCCGAACGAAACCCTGAACAGGTCAAAGGCGCTCGCGTTGCGGTCCTTCTCGGGTATCCGTTCGATGCCGTAAGTCTCCACGTCGGTGACCTTTCCGCGGGTCCTCCCCGCGCGGGCACCGGCAGGCTGTTCCTCGACCATGTTGTTCTCCATCCAGCTCGTCATTGAATCCGCATGAGTTGCTTAATAAGCATCACAAGTTGAATGGAAGGCTACATTATCGCGAGCGCAGAGTGAAGTGCCTCACAGCCTGATCCGGATTCGGGAGCAGGGTCTACGTCAGGCGAGGTCTACGTCAGGACGGTGAAGTTTCCTGCCGGGTAGCGGACGCCGTTGATCTGGAGCTCCAGTACATGGTTCCCGGCGTGATGGACCCGGGTGGTCATCTGGCGGAACGCGTGGCGCTTCGAGAACTTCCTGGACTCGCCTGGTCCGAGGACCGGGGTTGCCAGCTTGAAGACCTTCTCCGCGAGGCTGCCGTTCGCCTTTCTGAAATGCACGACGTAGTCCAGTGCCAGGCGGGACTCCACGGGACCGGTGTTCGTGACCTCAAACTCGAAACCCAGTTCGCCGGGCAGCTCGACGGCGGTGCGGTCCAGCCGGGCCGGGGTCACCTCGAGCGACGCCGGCGCGAATCCCAGCAGGGCGAGGGCGCCGGGGTGGGCGTTCTTGAGCAGGGTGCGCAGGCCGTGCCGGACCAGCCGCGGCGTGTTGGCGTCCGGGGCGTCCAGCCACGCGGCCGCGGTGGCCACGACCTGCTCCGGGGCGTGCCGGGCCAGATCGTTGAGGTGGTTGGCGACAGAGCGCCGGACGTCCTCCTGCACGTCCCGGTACAGGGCGTCGAGTACCGGCAGGGTGGCGGCGGGCCGTGCGGAGATTTCAGGGACGCGGATGGCCCACGGCAGGTAGGGCCGGGTGCCTTCGCTGGCGAGCCGGCGGACGTGCCAGTCGGGGTGGGACGTCCAGCCCTGGACCACGGCCAGCGCCCGGTCCAGGTCGGCCGCGAGGAGCCGGCGGATTGCGAACTCCGCGGTGAGCCGCGGCGTCAGTTCGGCGAGCAGCCGCAGGCAGTCCTCAAAGTCGCGTGGCGTTCCGGAATGCAGGGCGCGGGTGACCGCCGTCTCGGTGACGGGCCAGATCATCCAGCCGGTGAAATCCGGATGTTCCATGGCGCGGCGGAAAGCGGCGGCCGCCGCTGTGTAGTCCGGCGGCAGATCCGCCAGGAGGGCGAGGCTGACGACGTCGGTCCGTTCCCGCAGGCTCAGTCCGTCCAGCCGCCCCGCGGCCCCGGCCAGTTGCGGCCAGCCGCCTTCCGGCGATGCCGCGGTGAGAATACGCCGCAGCGAGCCGACAACAGCCGGGTTGATCAGTTCATTCATAACGCCCATGGCTTCAGGCTACTGGGCGGGGTCCCGCGGACCGGCACCGCATATTCCGCGGAACCACGATAATCTTCTGCGGGAATGTCTTAACAAATCGCAGAGGCGGAATACGGATCATGACCGAGGAGCAAGCCGGGAAATCGCCGGGCCGGTGGCGGGTTTTCCACGACAAGTTCATCGTCGAGGAACGCTTCATGCCCGAGCCCGCACGGAAGAATCTCTACCGGACCGCCGTCGGGCTCCTGATCGCCGGTTCCGTGCTGTTCGTCGTCCTCCTGGTCGGTGTGCTCCAGAACGGCGGCCTCAGTGCCATGGACGAACCGGTGCGCTCCTGGCTCCTGACCCTGCGCTCCGAGCCGCTGACCAGCTTCATGATCATCCTCGCGGTGGTCTTCGGGCCGGTGGCCCTGCCGATCATCGTCCTGGTGGTGACCGTGGCCTGGGGCGTGCTGGCCAAACACGCCTGGCGGCCCTTGCTGCTCGCCGGGGCCATGCTCACCGGGGTGATCCTGGCCCAGGCCATCGGCCGGACCGTCGGACGCCAACGTCCGCCGGTGGATTTGATGCTCTTCGGCGTGGACACCACGTTTTCCTTCCCGTCCGGACACGTCCTGGGTGCCTGCGACTTCCTGCTCGTCACGACCTTCCTCATCTTCTCGCGGCGGCGGAACCCCAAGGCCGCCGTCGTCGGCTTTGTGGTGGCCGGCATCGGGATCTTCTTCGCGTCGGTCAGCCGGCTCTACCTGGGCTACCACTGGACCACCGACGCGCTGGCCTCGCTGTCCATCTCGTTCGTGGTGCTGGGCGCGGTGATCGCCCTCGACACGTGGCGTACCGCCCGGATCCCCGGCGAGCAGATCACCGGGACGCTCTCGAAAGCCGACACCAGCCAGGACTAGCCGCCCTTGCCCGGGCACCGCCGGCGGTGCGACAGTGGGCCATGGCCACCGAAGACGACGTCCGCCAAGCCGCCCTGGCCCTGCCGGGCGTGACGGAGCGGCCCAGCTGGGGCAGGCCCGCCTGGTTCGCCGCCACACTGATGGCCCGGATCTGGGAAGACGGGGTCCTCACGGTCAAGACCGAGGAGCGCGAGGCGCTCGCCGGAACGGACCCCGGCACGTACTTCTGGACCCCGCACCACGACCGCTCGCCGCTGCTGGTCCTGGTCCGGCTGGACCGGATCGACACCGTGGAACTGGGGGAACTTCTGGCGGAGTCCCACCGCCTCGCCGGCGGACGACGGCGGTAGCCGCCGCCGGGAGCATGGCCCGGTCAGGACGCCGGCCCGGCCGGGCTGTGCGAAGCCCCGCGGGCGCTTGCCCGGGCGCGTTTCAGCTCGGTCCGCAGCAGGGAGTTGGCCGCTTCGAGCTCCAGGACCTTGGCCACCCCCGCCAGGTTGAGTCCTTCCTCCAGCAGTTCGCTGATCCGCCGCAATACAGCGAGGTCCGCCTCGCTGTATTGCCGGGTTCCGCCCGCCGTGCGGTCCGGTGTGAGAAGCCCACGACGCTCGTAGAGCCGGATGTTCTGCTGTCCGGTCCCGACCAGATGGGCCACAACGGAGATCGCGTACAGACCCACGTCCGTCCCACGTTCCGCCATGGTGCCCACCTTCGCCCGGTCCGAAAATTCCCTGTTGCAACAGTCTGGCACCAGTGCTATAAAAAATCTATATCCACCACCACAGATATGAGGTGTTGGATAGCGGAAAACTACTGGAATCCCGTCAGAAGGAGTGGATCATGATGTTGATGCGTACCGACCCGTTCCGGGAGCTGGACCGGCTGACTCAGCAGGTCTTCGGAACGGTAGCGCGGCCCGCCGCCATGCCGATGGACGCATGGCAGGAGGACGGCGAGTTCGTCGTCGCCTTCGACCTGCCCGGCGTCAACGTTGACTCAGTGAATCTTGACGTTGAACGCAACGTCCTGACAGTCCGGGCTGAACGGCGCGATCCGACCCAGCCCAACGTCGAGCTGATCGCCGCCGAGCGGCCTCGCGGCGTGTTCAGCCGCCAGCTGATCCTCGGCGACACCCTGGACACCGAGAAGGTCAAGGCCACCTACGCGGACGGCGTCCTGACGCTGCGCATCCCGGTGCTGGAGGCGGCCAAGCCGCGGAAGATCGAGATCGCCCACACCCAGGGGACGATGCACGAAATTTCGAAGTAGCGGGCAACCGCGGGCCGGCGCCCCTCGTGAGGGCCCGGCCCGCGAGCGCCGGCACGGACGCGCAGCGTGCGCAACCGCACGCGACCGGGCACTACCCTGACCTCATCCCGGACCGAACGGGGGACTCATGGACGCCGACCCGCGAGGCTACTACGCGGCCCTGAACCTCACGCCGGAAGCCACGCAGGAGGACATCCGGCGGGCGTTCCGGGCCCTGATCCGCCGGCGCCACCCCGACGTCGAGGGCAGGTCCCCGGACCGTAACAGGATGAACCCGGACGGGCCCGCCGGAGAGCGGCTCATCCCCGTGCGCTATCACCGGGCACCCGGGCCGGTGTTCCGGGCCGGCCCGGTCCGGTGGGCGAGGGAGCCCCAGGAATGCCGGCCGTCGCCCGGGCAAGAGCAGAGAACAAGGAGGACAGCCATGAGCGCCTGGCGCCGCTACGATTCCCACCTGATGCCGGTCTTCCACGAGCGCTTCGTGGAACGCTGGGGCATGGGGACCGCGCCGTTCCTTGACCCGGAAGCCCACGAGGCGCCGCTTCCGCGGGCCCAATGGATCAATATCGAGACAGGCGCCGCGCTCGCGGTGGTCCCCGTCTGGACCGCCGATGACACCCAGCACCGCTCGTTCGGGGTCTTCTACCTCCCGCCCGCAGGCGACATCTGGGTGCTCAGGCCGGGATACACCGAATATCTGGAACCGGCCGCGGACGAGGCCGAGCACCTCCTCTCGCTGCGCAATGATGCATTCAGGAAAGCGGTGGCCCATGCCAAGGAGTTCCTCTACGGACCCGAGGGATCCCTGTACTGAGGGCTGCGCGTGGTGGTGTGCCGGGGCGGATGTGCGTGTGCGAAGCCGGGCGGGCCTAAAATCAATCAACTGCCTGAAACTACACAAGGGACTTTGCTGATGAATGCCTCCGCCAAGGATCTGGCCGCGCTGATTCCACCCCGGTTCACCCTCGGCGTGGCGACCTCCGCGTTCCAGATCGAAGGGGCACTGGACGAGGACGGCCGGGGCCCCTCGGGCTGGGACGTCTTCGCGGCGAAGCCCGGCTCCATCGTGGAGGACCAAAGCCCGGCGGTCTCGTGTGACCACTACCATCGGATGCCCCAGGACGTGGCGCTGATGAAGGAACTGGGGATCGATTCCTACCGGTTCTCGCTGTCCTGGTCGCGGATCCAGCCCGGCGGCAGCGGCCCGGTGAATCCGCGCGGGCCTGGACTTCTACGACCGGTTGATTGATCTGCTGCTGGCCAACGGGATCAGTCCCATGGCCACCTTGTATCACTGGGACACGCCGCTGCCGCTGGACGAGGCCGGCGGCTGGATGAACCGGGACACTGCCTACCGGCTCGGCGAGTTCGCCGCCATCGCCGCTGCGGCGTACGGCGACCGGGTGGCCCGCTGGGTCACAGTCAACGAGCCGGCCACCGTCACCACGAACGGCTACGCCCTTGGCCTGCACGCCCCCGGCGAAGCGCTGATGCTGAAGGCGCTGCCCAGCGTCCACCACCAGCTGCTGGGCCACGGGCTGTCACTGCAGGCACTCCGGGCCGCCAAGGTCGCGGGCGAAATCGGCATCAGCAACGTCTACTCCCCGATGGTCCCGGCCACCAGCAACCCGCTGGACAAACTCAGCGCCGGACTCATGGACGTGGCCCAGAACCGGCTGTTCGCGGACCCGGTGCTGCTGGGGAAGTATCCGGACGTGATCCGTGCGGCCACCTTCTTCTCCTCGGCGTTCAGCCCGTCCAGCGAGGACATGGAACTGATTTCCCAGCCCCTGGACTTCTACGGCCTCAATTACTACATGCCGACGCTCGTCGGTTCCGGCCCGGGCGACGGCACCGTGCCGGAAGGTATGGCGGAGGCGATGGGGGACGATCTCAGCGGCACTCCGGGTGCGCCGTTCCATATCGCAGCGTTCCCCGACACCGAGACCACCGCCTACGGCTGGCCCATCAAGCCGGAATATATGTCGGTGGCGCTGGCCGAGATGGCGGATCGCTACCCGGACCTGCCGCCCGTCTACATCACCGAGGGCGGCGCGAGCTTCGAGGACGTGCTGGTCCACGACGTCGCCGCGGACCGCACCATCGTCCCGGACGAGCGGCGGCTGCGGTACCTGGCGGACCACATCGGAACCGCGGTGGAGGCCACCTCGCCGGGCGGTGCCGCCGAGTCGATCGATCTGCGCGGCTATTACGTGTGGTCCTTCACGGACAATTTTGAGTGGTCCGGCGGCTACAAGCAGCAGTTCGGCCTGGTGCACGTCGACTTTGACACCCAGGTCCGCACGCCCAAGGCCTCGTTCTACTGGTTCCAGGAGCTGCTCGCGGCCCGGGACCGGGCCGCGGGTCAGGACGGTCCCGCGGCTGCCGGTGCGGGAGGTTCCGGCGCCCGTTTCCGACGCCGACCCGCATCCGGTGGCTTAGAGCAGCTTGAGCTCCTGCAGGCCCTTAGCCAGGCCTGCGCCGTCCGGTGAGTAGATCCACGGGACAGTGGAACCGGTGTGGTCCCCGGTTTCCGTGTGGCCGCCGGCCAGCACGGCTTCGCTGGTGGACAGCTGCCGGATGCAGATGGCGGCCACCCGGTCCGGGTGCCGGTGCGCGAAATCGGAATAGATCGCTTCGTCGTGCTGGCCGTTGTCGCCGAAGAGCAGCCAGCGCATGTTCGGGAACTCTTCTGCCAGCAGCTCCAGGTTCCGCCGCTTGTGCTCCTGGCCGCTGCGGAACCAGCGGTCGTTGGTGAGGCCCCAGTCGGTGAGCAGCAGGGCTCCCGGCGGGTACATGTTCCGGGTGATGAACCGGGCCAGGGTCGGCGCCGCATTCCACGGTCCGGTGGACAGGTAGATCGCCGGCGCCTCCGGGTGCTCCACCTGGAGCCGGTCCATCAGCACCGCCATGCCGGGGGTCGCCATCCGGGCCCGCTCGTTGAGCACGAAGGTGTTCCACAGGGCAAGGAACGGCCGCGGCAGGGCTGTCACCATGATCGTGTCATCGATGTCAGAGACGATCCCGAGGCTGGTGTCGGGGGAGATCACGAACACCTTGGTTTTCACGGGTTCGGTTCCGGCGGCCCGCAGCTCGACTGTGTGCCAGCCCGGTGTGAGCGTTACCTGCACCACCGTATCCACGAGGCCCCCGCGGTCCGCCCGGACGGTGGCCGTCACACCGCCGATCTCGATCTCCATTTCGGTGAACTGGATCGGAACGGAGGTGAAGGCCCGCCAGCCGCGGATGTTCTGGTTGCCGTTCTGGGCAGCGTGCTCAGCCCGGCTGCCGGGGGTCGGCTTGGTGGTCAGCACCACCCGGCCCAGCACCCGGACCCAGCCGGTGGAGCCGTAGCCCTGGTAGGCGATGGTCTGCGGAATGAAGTTCCAGCGCCTGGCCGCCTTGAGCCGCAGCCCGTTGACGGCGTCCGAGATCCAATGGGCCAGCCGGAAGGCTTTGTTGCCGGAGACCGGTGGCTGCTGGGGTGAGTGCTGCGTCGCCAAATCCATGCCTCCACTCTCCCACAGCGGACCGTCCGGGAACGGACTGCGTCAGACATGCCTCTTCAGGCGTCGCCCAGCATCTCCCGCAACGTGGCGGCGTTGCGCACGGCGTTGCCGCCGCCGTCGTTGTTGAAATACACGAAGACGTCCTTCCCGGCGGCGCGCCACTCGCTGACCCGCTCCGCCCACCAGCGCAGGTCTTCGTCGGCATAGGATCCGCCGTAGAGGTGCTCGTGATCCGGCCCGTGCAGCCGGACATAAACGAACGGTGCCGTGGCGCGCAGGATGCAGGGCAGGCCGGCCCCGCTCATCACGCAGTACGCGGCCCGGTGCCGTTCCAGCAGCGCGTAGACCCCGGCGTCGTCCCAGCTGGGATGGCGGAACTCCACAGCGGTCCGGATCCACTCCGGCAGCGCGGCCAGGAAGTAGTCCAGCCGGGCGTCGTCACGGGCAAAACCCGGCGGCAGCTGGACCAGCAGCACTGCCCGCTTGTCCGCCAGTTCGTGCCAGCAGCGGGCAATCCGCTCCACCCAGACCTCGGGGGAGTAAAGCTTCCTGCCGTGGGTCAGGCCGCGCGGAGCCTTGACCGACAGGGGGAAACCCTCCGGCAGCCGGCGGCGCCAGCCCGCAAAGGAAGACTCCCGCGGCCAGCGGTAGAAGCTGGCGTTCAGTTCCACCGTGCTGAACCGGGCCGCGTAGTGCGCCAGCCGGTCCCGCGCCGGCAGCCCGGGCGGGTAGAGCACACCCTCCCAGTGGTCATAGCTCCAGCCGCTGGTTCCGACGTGAACAGTGCCCGGTCCTAGTGCCACTTGATCCTGGCCTCCATCATCGCGCCCCGGTCCTGAAATCCGGCATGCCTGGATCCTAGCCCCGGACGTCCCCGCCCGGCCCGTCGTGTGGCACTGTATGTCCCATGGCACGCATCGAGGATTATGCAATGGTCGGCGATCTGCACACCGCGGCCCTGATCAGTACCGAAGGCTCCATCGACTGGCTGTGCCTTCCGCGCTTCGACTCGCCGGCCTGTTTCAACGCCCTGGTGGACACGCCGGAATCCGGCCGCTGGCTGCTGGCGCCGGAGGGCGGCGGCCAATGCACGCGGCGGCGCTACCGCAAGGACACGCTGATTCTGGAAACGGAATGGGAGACTTCGAGCGGCAAGGTCAGGGTCATCGACTTCATGCCGCCGCGGGATGCGGTAGCGGACATCGTGCGGATCGTGGTGGGGGTCCGCGGCACGGTCCGGATGCGCGGGGAGCTGGCATTGCGCTTCGACTACGGGCATATCGTGCCGTGGGTGCGCCATGACTCCCGCGGGATCCGCGCCGTCGCCGGACCCGACGCCGCCTACCTCGTGACGAAGGCGCCGCTGCGCGGCGAGCGGCTGCAGACCATCAGCGATTTCACCGTGACGGCAGGGGACCGGGTCCCGTTCGTGCTGACGTGGAGCGCCGAGCCACCTGCGCCGCCCGCGGACCGTGGACGCTGAGGACGCCCTGCGGCCACCGAATCCTTCTGGCAGCGCTGGTCAGCCCAATGCACCGTCAAGGGCACCTACCGTGAGGACGTCCTGCGCTCGCTGATCACACTGAAGGCGCTGACTTTCGCACCGACCGGCGGGCATCGTGGCGGCCGTGACGACGTCCCTGCCGGAGGAGATCGGCGGCACGCGGAACTGGGACTACCGGTTCTGCTGGCTCCGGGACGCCACCTTGACCCTCCAGGCGCTGCTCGCCGCCGGGCTACACGGAGGAGGCCGCCTCGTGGCGGGACTGGCTGCTGCGGGCTGTGGCCGGCGACCCGGCCGACCTGCAGATCATGTACGGAGTCCACGGCGAGCGCCGGCTGCCGGAGGCGGAACTGCCCTGGCTGCGCGGCTATGAGGGGTCGTATCCGGTGCGGACCGGGAACGGCGCGGCGGGGCAGCTGCAGCTGGACGTCTGGGGGGAGGTGCTGGACTGCCTGTCGCTGACCCGGAACTCGCTCCTGGAGCACACGGACGAAGCCTGGGATGTCCAGGTGGCATTGATGGAGCACCTCGAGAAGGCCTGGGGCTGGCCGGACAACGGGCTGTGGGAGATGCGCGGTCCGCGGCGGCATTTCACCCACTCGAAGGTCATGGCGTGGGTGGCGGCGGACCGGATGGTCAAGGGCGTCCGGGACTTCGGCCTGACGGGCCCGGCGGACCGTTGGGAGGAACTGCGGGACACCATCCACGCCGAGGTGATGGCCAACGGGCTTCGACGCCGAACGCAATACCTTCGTGCAGTCCTACGGGCGTCCGGAACTGGACGCGAGCCTGCTGCTGCATCCCGCGCGTGGGTTTCCTGCCGCCGGATGATCCCGCGCATTATCGGCACCATCGACGCCGTCCAGCGCGAACTGACGCACGACGGCTTCCTCCGCCGCTACAAGCCGGCGGAGAGCGACGACGGCCTGCCCGGTGAGGAGGGCGTGTTCCTCGCCTGCTCGTTCTGGCTGGTGGAGGCGCTGCTCGGGCGCGGGCCGGCGCCATGAGGCCAAGCGAGCTGTTCGAACGGCTGCTGGTGCTGCGCAACGACGTCGGACTCCTCAGTGAGGAGTGGGGCGTCGAGGCAGGCCGGCAGCTGGGCAACACGCCCCAGGCCTTCAGCCACTTCGCGCTGGTGATGAGCGCCCTGGAACTGCAAGAGCAGACGGCGTCCGCCGCAGCGACACCCCGCTCCGGCGGCCGGCTGGACCCTGCCGGGCGGGCACCCGCGGCGCTTCCCTAAAAGCCATCAGTAAGTATACTTACTAATATCCCAGTGTGGGCAGTCGAGGGGGATACGAAGGAGTGAATGCGATGGCTGGATATTTCGAGCTCGTGGACGCGCCCGACGGCGGTTACCGGATTCGGATGCTGGACGGAGCAGGAAGCCTGATGGCAATCTCAGTCACGTTCCCCACCAAGCGGGCCGCGGTGGCCGGCGTGGCACAGGCCCGCGAGATCGCCGGCACGGGCCTGATCCGGGACCGCAGCTCGGACGGACAGTCGGCGGTGATGACGCCGGGGCCCCGTATCATCCGACGGGCGTCCGGCGGGGCAAACCGCGGCACGTCGCTGAGCGGCGGATCGCTCGCGGCTGGAAAGCGGGCACGTGCCCACCGCTGACCCGGCCGCTGCCGGCCGGACACTGCCCGGCGGCCGGCCGCGGGCGGCAGTGCTGTTCGACGTCGACGGCACGCTGGTCGATTCGTGCTACTTCCACACCATCGCGTGGTGGCAGGCGTTCCGGCAGGCGGGGTACGACGTCCCCATGGCCAGCATCCACCGTTCAGTCGGGATGGGCGGAGACAAGATCCTCGCCAGCCTCCTGCCAGCCGACCGGGATCCCTCCGGGGACAGCACGATCATGACATCGCACGCGGCCGTGTTCGCCACCTTCTGGCCGGCCCTTCGGCCACTGGCCGGCGCCAAGGAGCTGCTGGCCCGGTGCCATGAGGGCGGGCTCGCCGTGGCCCTGGCATCATCGGCCCGGGACCGCGACCTGGACATCCTCCGCGCCACCATCGGGGCCGACGCCTTCATCGATGCGGCCACGAGTTCCAGCGATGCAGCGGAAAGCAAACCCGCCCCGGACATCCTGGTCGCCGCCCTCAAAGCCGTGGATGTGCCGTCCCGCGACGCCGTCTACGTCGGCGACGCCGTCTGGGACATCTACGCGGCCGGCAAGCTCGGCATCCCGGCCATCGGGCTGACGTGCGGCGGCACCAGCGAAGCTGAACTCCGGGACGCCGGCGCCGTCGAAATCTACGCCGGCCCGCAGGCGCTGCTCGACAACTTCAACACCAGCGCCATCGCACAACTCGCCGCCCGCACGCGCGGGTAAGGGGCCGCCCGGCACCAGCCGCGGTGCCTTGCGCGTGGTCCGTCAACAGGTGTGTGCCTTCAGCGGCGGAACTTCCGCCACGTCTTCAGGAAGTCCGCCTCCGAGGCGGCCGCGAGAGCCTCCTCCCTGGCGTGCAGCCGGCCGTACGTGAAGCCGTTCTCGCCGCTGCGCCGGGAGCTCGAGCCGAGCTCCGCCAGCACGGCCCGCGCCATCACCGTGTCGTGATGCAGTCCGAGGTCCGTTTGGATCCTGCGCGCCGCCTTGGCCGTCTTGCGGATCCGCTTTCCCGCGCCGCCTCCGGTGACGGTGCCGGCCAGTTCTGCGGAATACCGCAGCCGCTTCGCCGCCTTGCGCACCTCGTGCAGCCCGGCGTCCCGGGCGGGGTCGGCGCCGTCGGGCCCCGGCGGGAGGGCTTCCACGGCGCGGGCCAGCCGGGCGGTATTGCCGGAAACGAATTTCCGGAAGACCCGCCGCGGCGGCCGGGATGCCTTCCCGGACAGTTTGCCGGTCCCGAGGATCGACTCGAGGCCGGCGACCAGGCGCGCGTAGCGTGCACTGTCCAGCGCCGCGAGGGCGCCCTGCCGGCCGGCTGCGGCGGCGGCGTCCAGCTCTTCGCCAAGATGCATGGCGGCCGGGCCCAGGACCAGGCCCTCGGGTTCGGAGGCGAGGAGCTCATCGAGCCGGGCGTGGATGACGGCGGGGTCACGGGCCGCGCCCAGCGCCTCGGAGAGCCAACGAAGCTCGGACCGGATCTCCTGCGGGTCGGTGCTTGCGAAAAGTTTGCGGCCGGTGGCCAGCAGGGAGCGGAGCCGGCGGGCCGCGACGCGCATCTGGTGGACGGATTCGGCGTCGTCCCCGCGCACCCCGGGCTCATGCCGCCGGAGTTCAATGAGCTGTTGTCCCAGGTAGCCCAGCAGGACATCTCCGGCGGTCGTTGCCATGCTTCACTTTACTCTTGGCCGCAAGGCCCGGCGGGCCCGCGCCGCCGTTACAGTGGGTCCATGAATCCATTGGGAGAGGGCGGAACGCGGCCGGACCGGCGGAAGGTCCTGGCCCGGCTGGCGGCGCCCGTGCTCGCCGCGGCGCTGCTTCTGGCGGGACTGCCGTTGACCCTGGTGCCGGCGCGCACGGAGACCTTCGGCTGGTTCGCTTATGCGCCGCTGTCCCAACAGTCCTTTCAGGTCCAGGGCCTCCTGCTGATCGGGCCTGAGGCGTGGGCGGGAATCGCGATGATCAGCCTGGGGCTCCTGATCCTCGCGTTCTGGACCGGGTACCTCTTCGGTCGCCGCCGGAACGAACCAGGGAGCGGCCGGGCCCCCGCGAGATGACACTTCACGGCAATGTTTACGCCCGACACTGCCGTGAAATGTCATCTCGGCATACGCTAGCGGGGCACCCAACTTCCCGAACCGCAGCACCGCCAGCCAGGAGTCCCGCATGACACGACATCACCAATTCGGCCCGGTCGCCGTCGTCACCGGCGCCGGCTCAGGGATCGGCAGGGCGGTGGCGCGGCTGATGCTGGCCGAAGGCTACCGGGTGGTGCTTGCCGGCCGGCGGGAGGCGCAGCTGCTGGAGACCGCGGCCGGCCACGCCCAGGCGCTCGCCGTGCCCTGCGACGTCACAGTGCCCGACGACGTCGAGCGGCTCTTCGCCGCGGCGCTGCAGCGCTGGGGCCGGGTGGACGTGCTGTTCAACAACGCGGGTGTGTTCGGCCCCGCCGCGTCGGTGGACGAGATCAGCGTCGCCGACTGGGACGCCACCGTGGCGGTGAACCTCACCGGGTCCATGCTGTGCGCCGCCGCGGCGGTCCGGGCCATGAAGACGCAGTCCCCGCAGGGCGGGCGGATCATCAACAACGGCTCGATCGCCGCCCATTCGCCGCGGCCGCGTACCGTGGCGTACACGGTCACCAAGCACGCCATGACCGGGCTGACCAAGAGCATCGAACTGGACGGCCGCGGCTTCGGCATCAGCTGCGGGCAGATCGACATCGGCAATGCGGCGACGGAACTCATGGACGAGATCGGGGTCGGCTCCGGTGCGCTGCAGGCCGACGGCAGCCACCGCGCCGAGCCGACGTTCCCGGTGGACGACGCCGCCCGCGCCGTGCTGATGATGGCGGGGATGCCGGCGTCGGCCAGTGTCGGGTCCGTGGTGATCACCGCCGCGGGAATGCCGTTCATCGGGCGCGGCTGAGCCGGACCTTCCGGGTGCTGCTTGCCCACCCGGCTAGGATCGGCTCATGATCGCAAACAAGGGATTGGCGCTGTTCCGCGGATGGTTCGCGCTGCTGGGCTTCACGGCCGTGTTTTTCCAGTTGTTCCATCTGCTCCAGAACTCTCCCGGGGCGTCGGTCTGGAACTATTTCAGCTACTTCACCATCGAATCCAACGTCATTGCTTTTGCAACCCTGGCTGTGGCAGCCCGCCAGGCGTGGACGGGCGGGAGCCCCCGCTGGCTGGAGCTCCTGCGGGGCGCGGCCACCGTCTACATGACAATCACCGGGATCGTGTACTCGCTGCTGCTCAGCGATGTCGAGGTCAACACGCCGGTGCCCTGGGTCAATGTGGTGCTGCACTTCACCATCCCCACGGTCATGGTGATCGACTGGCTGGTGGACCTTCCGGGCACGCGGATTTCAGTGCGCCAGTCGATGGTCTGGCTGGCCTTCCCGCTGCTGTATCTGGTTTACAGCCTGGCCCGCGGCCCGGTGGTGGACTGGTATCCCTACCCGTTCCTCGACCCGGACGCGAACGGCTACGGGTTCGTGGCGGTCATGTCGCTCCTGATCGCCGTCGGCGCCTTTGCCATTGCCGCCGTCGTGGCCCTGTCCACCAGGCTGCAGACGGTCCCGCACCCGGTCTCGGCACCGCCGTCCCCGCTGGACCTGGCCCTCTAAAGCGGCAGCAGCGCGGAGAGGTCGGCCCGCAGACCCGAGGCGGCGACGCGGCCGGTGCTTACGGCGTCCGCCCAGTCCAGTTGCCCGCTGACCATGGCCAGCCAGGTTGCGGCGTCGCACTCGATGACGTTCGGCGGAGTGCCGCGGGTATGCCGCGGGCCCTGCACGCATTGCGTCACGCCGAACGGCGGCACACGTACTTCCACGGAATTCCCGGGCGCCCGGGCGGTGACTTCCTCCAGGGAGTAGCGCACCGCCGTCGCAAGCGTTGTGCGGGGGACGGCGGCGGGGTCCCCGCCGGTGCTCGCAGCGAGCCACGCGGCCAGCGCCGAGCGGCCCTCCTCGACCGGGATCCGGCGGCGCGAAACAACCATCTACGGTGAGGCCTAGTCCAGCAGCGCGGAGACGGCCTGGCCCAGGCGGATCTTGCCTACCGGGCGGCCGCCGCCCAGTACGGGGTCGACCACCTTGTCCAGCACGCTGGAGACCTCAGGGATGTCGACGGCGCCGGACGCGGCCAGCAGGGTCAGGCCCGATGAGCGTTGTGGCCCGGATATTGCCGTCGAGGATCTTGATGGCCACGGAGACGCCCTGGCGGGTGGCCATGACGAGGACGCCTTCGGCGCCGATCTTGGCCAGGATGCCGAGCTCGTCCATCACGATGGTGTTGCCTCGCCGCGTCCCTGCACCGCCCACGGGTAGTCGAGCATGGACGTGGCGATCGTGGCGGCGCGTGCATTGGAGTTTTTGTCGCCGGGTGCCTTGGCCAGCTTCGAGAACGCCCGGGCCAGCCCGGTCAGCGAGACGGCGGCCACGGGGGCGCCGCAGCCGTCGATGCCGAGGTGGGCGATCTGTTCGCTCGCAGTACTCCTCGATCACGAGCGGATGCGCTGCTGCAGCGGGTGGTTGGGCTCCAGGTAGCTGTGCGTGTCCCAGCCGTTCTCCGTGCAGGCCCAGAGGAATGCGGCGTGCTTGCCGGAGCAGTTGAAGGCCAGCCGGGACTTGCCGCGCTCGGAGCTGGACCAGCCAGTTCCGGGCGGTCTCGTCCTGCGGCCAGTCGGCGGGGCACTGCAGCTGCTCCTCCTTGACCCCGGCGGCCTTCAGCATGCCCTCGACCACGTCCATGTGGTCCAGGGAGCCGACATGGCTGCCGCAGGCGATCGCGACCTGGGCCCCGCGCAGGGGCACGCCGGACTGCATCGAGGCCAGGGCCTGCAGGGGCTTGAGCGTCGACCGGGCGAAGATCGGGGTGGTGATGTCGCCGAGCTCAGTGACCACGGTTCCGTCCGCGGCCAGGACAACGGCGGAGCCGATGTGGCGGGACTCGACGAAACCGCTGCGTTCAACGACTGCCAGTTCGACGGCGGACTCAACTGTGAAGGTGGCATGCGAGTTCAGGGGCATATGGCCAGTCTAAGGTGCCTGCGGGGGGATACTCCGGTTATTCCACGGTCACCATGACCGACTGCCAGCCGGAGGCGCCGTCGGGTACCGGATCCGCGCGCTTGTCCGTCTGGACTTCGCCGGTGCCGTCCGTGGCGCGGGCCTTGATGTAGTGCGGACCCGGGGTGGCGTCCCAGTCGAAGGACCACTGCCGCCAAGTGATAAGCGAGGCCTCGTCGGAGAGGGTCGCCGCGGTCCAGGGGCCGTTGTCGATCTGCACCTCGACCTTGGTGATGCCGCGGGTCTGCGCCCAGGCCGTGCCGCCGATCGCCACGCGCCCGGCGGGGACCTTGGCGAAGGATTTGGGCACCTCGACGCGGGCCATGGTCTTGATCGGTCCGCGTTCGGACCAGCCGCGCTGGGTCCAGTACGCCTTGCTGTCGGCGAAGCGGGTGACCTCGAGGTCCACCACCCATTTGGTCGCGGAGACGAAGCCGTAGAGCCCGGGGACCACCATCCGCACCGGGTAGCCGTGTTCGAGCGGGAGGGCTTCGCCGTTCATGCCGATCGCCAGCATGGCGTCGCGGTCATCCGTCAGCACCTCCAGCGGGGTAGAGGCGCTGAAGCCGTCGATCGAGGTGGAGAGCACCATGTCCGCGCCGTCCTTGGGGCGGGCCATCTTGAGCACTTCACGGATGGGCAGGCCCAGCCATTTGGCGTTACCCGCCAGGTTGCCGCCGACCGGGTTGGAGACGCAGGTCAGGCTGACGTGGGATTCGATCAGTTCCGCGTCCAGCAGGTCCTGGAACGTGAGCCGGACCTCCTGCTCCACCAGCCCGTGGACGCGCAGTTCCCAGTCCTGGGCATTGATTTCCGGCACGCTCAGGGCGGTGTCGATCCGGTAGAAGTCCTTGTTGGGCGTCAGCCAGGGCGTGACGCCCTTGGCCTTGGACTGCACGCCGGCGGGGACGGCCGGGGCCGCTTTCGCCGGGGCGGGCAGCTGCAGGGATTCACGGGCCTGGGCAACGTTGCTGCGGGCCGCGCTGAGCAGCCGGCCGCCGGTCGCGGCGACCGCGGAGGCGGCGGCGGTGAGGCCGGTCGCGGCGAAGAAGGCCCGGCGGCTCGTGGCCGGCCGTTCCGGGTCCTTGGCGGCGAGGTCCGCGGCCGTGTCCGGCCATTCCGACATCCGCCACAGCCGCGTGACCAGGAGCCGGAGCACGATCAGCCCGGCCACCGTGCCGAGCAGCGACGGGATCGCGTCGAGCGGCTTGACGCTGGCCCGGGTCACCACGCTGGCGACGATCACCGCGCCCATGAGCAGCACCCCGGCCACGCCCAGGGCCCATTTGCGGTAGGCCACCACGCCCAGCACGCAGGCGAGCAGCAGGATGGTCACCGCCATGCCGCCGAACAGCGCGGCCTTGTCGTTGGTGCCGAACGTGGCAATCGCGAAGTCCTTCATCCACGGCGGCGTGAAGTCGATGAAGGTCGAGCCGAGGGCGATCAGCGGCGTCGCGCGCGCCGTGAAGAAGGCGCCGATCAGCTCCGCCACGGACAGGACGACGGCGGCCGCGGCCACGCCGGCCAGCGCCGCCAGGGCGGTGGGGCCGGCGAAACCGCCTCGCGGGCTGCGTCCGGGACTGCTTCATGCGGCTGTGCTTCTTCATCCAGGGATGTCCGTAGCCGGCCGCCCGGGCGCGGATTGTCCGCCCGACCCGGGAGGACATGCCCTCCCCTCGCGCCCGGGGATGGACATGCCCAGCCCCGGGATTGGCCACGATATGTCCGCTGCCCGGAGGACATGTCCAGCCTTGGATCTGGGCATGGACATGCTGGCGTTGTGCCCGGGCCGCAGCCTGGACTGGGCATGTCCCCCGGTTCCCGCCTGGGCTCCGGTGAAGAGGGCATGTCCAGCGGCAGTCACAGCTTAGGAGCCTGCGCCGTCCACAAAGTACCCTTGAGAACTGTGAAGGTACTAGTCATCGGCCCCGGCGGCCGCGAACACGCCATTGTCCGATCCTTGCTCGCAGACCCCAACGTTTCCGAGGTCCACGCGGCCCCGGGCAACGCCGGCATCAGCACGCTGGTCCCCACACACGCGATCGACGCGAACGACCCCGACGCCGTCGCCGCGCTGGCCGCCCGGCTGACGCGTCGACCTGGTCGTCGTCGGCCCGGAGGCGCCCCTGGCCGCCGGCGTGTCCGACGCCGTCCGCGCCGCCGGCATCCCGGTGTTCGGCCCCAGCAAGGCCGCCGCCCAGCTGGAAGCATCCAAGGCCTTCGCCAAGGAAGTCATGGCAGAGGCCGGCGTCCCCACCGCGATGGCGAAGGTGGCCGGCAACGCCGAGGAAGCCGCCGACGCGCTGGACACCTTCGGCGCCCCCTACGTCGTGAAGGACGACGGCCTGGCCGCCGGCAAGGGCGTCGTGGTCACGAAAAACCGCGACGAGGCCCTGGCGCACGCCCAGAGCTGCTTCGACGCCGGCGGAACCGTGGTCATCGAGGAGTTCCTTGACGGCCCCGAGGTCTCCGTCTTCGTCCTCTGCGACGGCAGCGACACCGTCGCGCTGTCCCCGGCCCAGGACTTCAAGCGCATCTTCGACAACGACGAAGGCCCCAACACCGGCGGCATGGGCGCCTACACCCCGCTGGACGTGGGCCCCGAAGGCCTCGTCCAGGAGGTCCTCGACCGCGTCGCCCAGCCCACCGTCAACCAGATGGCACACCGCGGCACGCCGTTCGTCGGCGTGCTCTTCGTCGGCCTGGCCCTGACCTCCCGCGGCACCCGCGTCATCGAATTCAACGTCCGCTTCGGCGACCCGGAAACCCAGGCCGTCCTGGCCCGGCTCAAGACGCCCCTCGGCGGCCTGCTGATGGCGGCCGCCAAGGGCGGACTGGACAAGGTCGCAGCCGCTGCGCTGGTCCAAGGAGTCCGCCGTCGCCGTCGTCGTTGCCGCCGAAAACTACCCCGGATCCCCGCGGACGGGCGACCGCATCCGCGGGCTCAAGAAGGCCGAAGCGATCGAGGGCGTCCACGTGATCCACGCCGGCACCAAGCTCGACGCCGAGGGCAAGGTGGTGTCCGCCGGCGGCCGCGTCCTCGCCGTAGTGGCGCTGGGGACGGATCTGGTCGAAGCCCGGGAACGGGCGTACGACGGCGTCGAACTGGTCCAGCTCGACGGCGGCCAGTTCCGCACCGACATCGGCGGCAAGGCGGCCCGCGGCGAAATCAAGGTCACGACGCCCGGCGCCCCGCCACGACGAAAGCGAAGGCCTGAGATGACCACGCCCGAATCCTCCGCACCCGCCGCGTCCGCCCCGACGGGCGGCCTGGACACCCCGACGCTGGATCTGCCCGGCTGGAAGCACGTCTATTCCGGCAAGGTCCGCGACCTGTACGTTCCGGTCGATGAGTCCATCACCGAGCGGATGGGCCACGAGTGCGTCCTGGTGGTCGCCAGCGACCGGATCAGCGCCTACGACCACGTGCTGGCCAGCGAAATCCCGGACAAGGGCCGGATCCTCACCCAGCTGAGCCTCTGGTGGTTCGACCAGCTCGGCGTGGAGCACCATGTGCTCGCGTCCACGGTCGACGGCGGTGTCCCGGCCGAGGTCGAGGGCCGCGCGATGATCTGCAAGAAGCTGGACATGTTCCCGGTCGAATGCATCGCCCGCGGCTACCTCACCGGCTCCGGCCTGGCCGAGTACCGGCAGTCCCGGACCGTGTGCAGCATCCCGCTGCCGGAAGGGCTCGTGGACGGATCCCGGCTGGACCGAGGCCATCTTCACCCCGTCGGCGAAGGCCGAGGTGGGCGAGCACGACGAGAACATCACGTACGACGCCGTCGTCGAGCTGGTCGGGGAGGACATCGCCGCCCGGCTGCAGCGAGCTGACCCTGGAGATCTACACCAAGGCCGAGGACATCGCCCGCGGCCGCGGCATCATCCTGGCCGACACGAAGGTGGAGTTCGGCTTCGACGTCAGCACCGGTGTGATCACCCTCGGAGACGAGGTGCTGACCCCGGACTCCTCCCGGTTCTGGGACGCCGCGACGTACGAACCCGGCCAGGCGCAGCCCTCCTACGACAAGCAGTACGTCCGCGACTGGCTGACCTCGGCCGCTTCCGGCTGGGACAAGTCCTCGGACACCCCTCCGCCGGCGCTGCCGGCCGACGTCGTCGCCCGCACCCGCAGCCGGTACGTCGAGGCCTACGAAAAGCTCACCGGCCGGACGTTCGCCTAGCTGCAGCCGTCCGTCCCGGTCGGGCCCGTCCCGGTCGAGCCCGGCTAGGCTTCGGCCGAGGCAGCCGCCTCGGCGCGGCGCTGCGCCAGCCGGATCTCCAGCACGGCATCCATGGCCTGCTGGACCCGGTCGGAGGCGCCGGCGGCGCTGAACTCCTTCTGCGACTCCTCGAGGTAGACGAGGGCCTCGGACGCCTCGCCTGCGGCTTTGAGCGCCTTGCCGAGCAGCAGTGACACCTCGCCGGCGGTGTGCCGGGCGAGGGCCTCGCGCTCGGCGTGGATCTCGCGGAGTTTCTGCACTGCTGCGACGATGTCGCCGGTCAGGTAGAGCCAGCGGGCGCGGATGAATGCGACCTCCAGCTGGTCCGTCTTGTTGCCGCCCACGATCGAGAGCGCGAGTTCGGCCCGTTCGATCGAGGACAGGGTCTCCGGTTCGACGATCCCGGAGGACAGCCGGACGGCGGCGGACGCCTTGTTGAACCGCGCCCAGAGATCGATGTCGTTGGCGGGGGAGAGCAGCTTGGCGGCGCGCTCGTGGTACTTGATCCCCTCGGGATAGTCGTGCCGCATGAAGGCGACGTTCCCGATGACCCACGCGACCTCGCCGGCGAGCTGGGTCATCGAATGGTCGTCCATCTGCTCGTTCATGTCCTGGCAGTACTCCCAGGCCTCATCGAGCCGGCCGCTTTCGGCCAGGGCGCCGATGAGCGCGCGCAGGGCCCCGATGATCATGGTCGAGCCCTGCGGCAGTTCGGCGCAGAGGCGTACCGCCTCCTGGGCGTGGCTGACGGCGGCGGTCAGCTGCCCCTGCCCCTGTGAGGCGGCCGCGAGCATCTGCTGCGCCCTGACGCCCAGCCCCGCCGACTCCGCGGCCATGGGGTGGTCCAGCAGGTGCTGGACGACGTTCTTGCACTCCTGCCAGAGCCCCTGCTTGATCAGGCACTCGGCCTGCATGTAGGTCATGTTCCACCACGCGCTGGTGTTTTTCGCGTCCTGGGCGATCTGGGCGGCCGCCGCCGCGTGCGTTGCCGCGAGCGGGTAGTCCCTCAGGTCCCAGGCCTGCCGGGCGTAGAGTCCGGCGAGCACATACTCGGCGTCACTCACGGACACGGGCTGGCTCCAGGCCTCCAGGGCCTTGGGAGCGAGTTCGAGCCGGCGGGCCAGCTCCTCGATGACATCTGCGGTCGGTTCGCGGCGTCCGGTTTCGAGCAGTGAGATGTAGCTGGGCGAATAAAGATCCTTGCCCAGTTCCGCCTGGGTTAAGCCCCGTTCCAGCCGTTCCGCGCGGAGCTTCTCCCCAAATCCGTTCCCCACGGATACCTCCTAATTCCGGACATTCTTTGTACAAAATGCTTGACAGTCTCTGTGGAAAACATTTTACAATGTATGTCAACAAGGGTAGTGCTGACTTGGTAAGGACCCCGACTCATATTGAGGATCTCTATGTTGAAGAAGATTGCAGCCGGCGCCGTTCTGGCGGGCGCCCTGGCTTTCTCTGCTGCGGCCCCGGCCGTTCTGTCCGCTGGTTCCATCGCCGACAACGCCGGAATCACGGCGGTCGGCAACTGGCCGGATCCAATGCGTGCAGCGCAGGCGGTCGGCAACTGGCCGGATCCGATGTCCAACAAGACCAACGTCGGCAACTGGCCTGACCCCATGTAACTTCCACAGCTAGGCCTAACAGCCCCGGGACATGCGCGAACCATGTCCCGGGGCTGTTTCGTTGCCGGGGCCCGGAAAGGCCGGTACGCAAAGAAGAGGGCCTTCCGAATGGAAGACCCTCTTCTTGATTGGTCGGGATGACAGGATTTGAACCTGCGACCTCGTCGTCCCGAACGACGCGCGCTACCAAGCTGCGCCACATCCCGATCCGCTGCTACAAAAGCAACTTCACAAGAGTATCCGATTGGAGCCCCGGATGTGAAATCGGCCCGCACGGCACCGGTACAGCCGGCGGATCAGACCAGCGAGTCCTTCCAGGCCCCGTGCAGCTGGGCGAAGCGCCCGCCGCCGCCGATCAGCTCCTCGGGGGTGCCGTCCTCCACCACCCGGCCGTCGTGGACCACCAGGACCCGGTCCGCGGTCTCCACCGTGGAGAGCCGGTGCGCGATGATGAGCGCCGTCCGGCCGGCGTCGCTGCCGATGCCCTGCAGGAGCCGTGCGAGCCCGCTTTGCACGAGCCGTTCGGACGGGATGTCCAGCGAGGACGTGGCCTCGTCGAGGATCAGCACGGCCGGGCGGGCCAGGAACGCCCGGGCGAAGCTGATCAGCTGGCGCTGCCCGGCCGAGACGCGGCCGCCGCGCTTGTTGACGTCGGTGTCGTAGCCGTCCGGGAGGTCCTCGATGAACTCGTGGGCGCCCACGGCCCGGGCCGCGTCCTCGATCTCCTGCGCGGGAGGCTTCCGGCCGGCCCAGGGCGATGTTGTCCGCCACGGAGCCACTGAACAGGAACGCCTCCTGGGTGACCATCACGACGTTCCGGCGCAGATCCGCCGTCGTGAGCTGGCGCAGGTCCACGCCGTCGAGCGTGAGGGAGCCGGAGGAGACGTCGTAGAAGCGGGCGATCAGCTTGGCCAGCGTTGATTTCCCGGCGCCGGTCTGCCCCACGAGGGCGACCGTCTGGCCGGCGGGGATGTGCAGGTCCATGGCCGGGATGATCACGGGGCCGTCCCCGTAGCGGAACTCGACGCCGGTGAAGTCGATGCTGCCCTTCGCGTCGTGCAGCGGGACCGGGTTCTTCGGCGGCCGGACGGTGGGCACTTCCTCGAGCAGCCCGGAGACCTTCTCGAGGGCTGCCTGCGCGCTTTGGAAGGAGTTGTAGAACATGGCCATCTGGTCCACCGGCTGGAAGAAGCGCTTGGTGGACAGGATCAGGGCCAGCAGCACCCCGACGGCGAGCTCGCCGCTGAGCACCCGGAAGCCGCCGAAGAGCAGCACGACGGCGACGCAGACGTTGCCGATCAGCACCAGCCCGGGCTGGAAGATGCCGTTGAGGTTGATCGAGCGGACGGTGACCTTGCGGTAGTCCTCGGAGAGTTCGGTGTAGCGCGCGGAGTTTTCGCGTTCCTTGCGGAAGGTCTTGACGGCGCGGATGCCCGTCATGGTCTCCACGAAGTGCACGATCAGCCGGGCCGAGACCACCCGGGATTCGCGGAAGGCGATCTGGGAGTGCTTCTGGTACCAGCGGGCCAGGAAGTACATCGGCACGCCGGCGACCAGCACCAGCAGCCCGCTGCGCCAGTCGAGGGCGACAATCGTGGCAGCCGTGAACACCATAAACAGCATCCCGGACGCGAGCGAGCTGACGCCGGAGTCCAGGAGCTCGCGCAGCGCCTCGAGGTCCGAGGTCTGCCGGGCGATGATCCTGCCGGACGTGTATTTTTCGTGGAACTCCAGGCTCAGCCGCTGCGTGTGCCGGAAGACCCGGACGCGCAGGTCCAGCAGCATCGCCTGGCTGAGTTTCGCCGTCGACGTCACGTACACGGCGGTGAGGCCCGCCGTCGCGACCGCGGCCGCGAGGTAGGCGGCGCCGGTAAGCATCAGCGGGAGGTTGTCGCCGGCACTCAGCGCCGGCAGGGCGCGGTCGATGCCGAAGGCGATCAGCGCCGGCCCGGCAACGCGCGCGGCCTGGGAGAGCACCACCGCCGCGAGGGTCAGCCAGAAGCGGCGCCGGACCGGGCGGATCAGGGAGCGCAGCAGGGCCAGGGAACGGCGCTGGACGGTCTTGCTCTCGCTCTTGGACAGGTGCGCGTTGTCCTCGTTGGCGGTGCCGAACGTTGCGCTGCTCATCGGGAAATCTCCTCGGCCTCGAGGGCTGACAGTTCGGAGTCCAGGTCCCGCGGTTCCGGGTCCAGGCTGGCGATCACGTAGCGGTAGTGGCTGTTCCGCGCCAGCAGCTCGGTGTGGGTGCCGACCGCGGTGATGCGGCCGTCCTCGAGCAGCGCGACCCGGTCGGCCAGGGCCACGGTGGACGGGCGGTGCGCGACGATGAGCGTGGTCGTGTCCGCGAGGACCTCCCGCAGCCGGTGCTCGACGAGTTCCTCGGTGTTGACGTCCAGGGCCGACAGGGGGTCGTCGAGGACCAGCACCCTGGGCCGGGCGGCGATGGCGCGGGCCAGGGCGATCCGCTGCCGCTGCCCGCCGGAGAGGCTGAGCCCCTCCTCGCCGATCAGGGTGTCCAGCCCCTCCGGCAGGGAGTACGCGAAGTGGGCCTGGGCGACGTCGAGCGCCTCCTCGAGGGCCTCCTCGCGGCCCTCGGCCGAACCGCTGGCGGGTGCGCCCAGCAGCACATTGTCGCGCACGGAGTTGGAGAACAGCGTGGTGTCCTCGAAGGCCACGGCGACGACGTTCCGCAGCTCCTCGACGCTGAATTCGCGCAGATCCACGCCGTCGATCGTGATGGAGCCGTCGCTGACCTCATAGAGGCGGGGGACCAGCTGCAGCAGGGCGCTTTTGCCGCTGCCTGTGATGCCGACCAGGGCCATGGTCTCGCCCGGGTTGATCTCCAGGCTGATGTCCTTCAGGATCGGCTTGTCCGGGGCGTCCTCGAAGGCGAACGTGGCGTGATGGAAGCTGAGCGCGCCCTTGAGCTCGGCGGGGCGGCGCGGCTCCTCCGGGCTGGTGATCGTGTTGACGGAGTCCATCACCTCGAAGTGGCGGTCCACCGCCGTCTTGGCCGTCAGGGCCATGGCCAGCAGCAGGCCGCAGAACTCGACCGGGGCCGCGATCACGGCCGCGGTGGCGAAGAACGCCACGAGGGCGCCGATGCTGAGTTCGCCGGTGGAGGCCAGCAGGATGCCGACGACGAGCCCGGCGCCGAGGGCCAGCTCGGGCAGCAGCGTCACCACCAGGCTGAACGTGGCGAGGTGCTTGGCCTTGGCGATCTCGGTCTGGCGGAGTTCCTCGGCCTGCTCGTTGAAGTTCTCCAGCGCTTCCCGGCTGCGGCCGAAGGCCTTCAGGACGCGGATGCCGTGCACGGATTCCTCCACGGTGGTGGCGAGGTCGCCGGCCTGGTCCTGGCTGCGGCGGGCCACCTTGCTGAAGCGGGTGCGGAACCGGAAGCCGTAGATCATGATCGGCACCGCGGCGGCGAGGAAGATCAGGGCCAGCTGCCAGCTCATCGTGAACATCACGACGACGCCGATCACCACGGTCAGGCTGGTCACCACGAGCATGATGGCGCCGAACGCCATCCAGCGGCGCAGGAAGTTCAGGTCGGTCATGGCGCGGGAGAGCAGCTGCCCGGAGCCCCAGCGGTCATGGAAGGACACGGTGAGGTCCTGCAGGTGCGCGTAGAGGGACACCCTCATCCGGGTCTCGACGGTGGTGGCCGGGTTGATGACGAACTGGCGGCGCAGGGCCACGAGGCCCGCTTCGGCCACGCCCAGGACCAGGATCACGAGCGAGGCGATCCAGACGGCGTCCGTGCCGCCGCCGGGCCGGAGCGATTCGTTGATCAGGACCCGCAGCACCTGGGGGATGGCGAGGGCCACGACGCTAGCGAGCAGCGCGCAGACCAGGCCCATCACGAGCCGCGGCAAGATCGGCCTGACGTGGGGATAGAGACGGCTGATGGAGGAGAAAAAGGGAGTCTGCTTGGCCATGCCTGCTTCTTAAACGCGCCTGCGAATATCTAACGCAACTGGATGTAGTTTCCTTTAGCAACTACCCTAGGCCATCGGGTGACCGGGTTCACACCAATTGCGGCGGTCCGGGGATCTCGGCCAGAAATTACGTTCCGCAATGGCGCCCGGCTGCCGGCCCGGAGGGGGACATGCCCCTTTTTGGCGGCGGGGAGCGGGCATGTGCCCGGCCGGCCGCGGGACATGCCCCCTGCCTGCGGCCAAGGACGGGCATAAGCCCACTATGTCCATCCGCGGGCCCCGGGGGAGGGCATGTCCCCCGGTGGGGTCAGGGTCGGGCGGTGAGGGTCAGGAGCACGGCCTCGGGCTTGCACGCGATGCGGACCGGGGCGAAGCGCGAGGTGCCGATGCCGCCCGAGACGTTCACCGGCGTCGTGCGCCCGTTGCTTTCCCAGTCATTGAGCCCCTTGGCGCGCCAGGTCGGGAGGTCGCAGTTGGCCACCAGGGCGCCGTAGCCCGGGAGGCAGATCTGGCCGCCGTGTGTGTGCCCGGCGAGCAGCAGGTCCGCCGCGTCACCGGTGAAATGGTCCAGGACCCGCTGGTAGGGGGCGTGCGCGACGGCGACCCGCAGGTGCGGCTTGGCGTCCTGGCCCTTCGTGCCGCGCGGCCAGCCCGCGTACCGTTCCAGGCCCAGGTGCGGATCGTCCACGCCGGAGAAATCAACGCGCAGGCCCTTGATGACCAGTGACTGGCACCGGTTGGTGAGGTCCAGCCAGCCCTCCATGCCGAAACCGGAGCGCAGCCGCGGCCAGTCCAGTTCCACCGGATCCTTGCGTCGCCCGGACGGCCCCAGCAGATAGGAGGCAGGGTTCTTCAGGCTCGGGCCGAAGTAGTCGTTGGAGCCGGGCACAAAGACGCCGGGGAAGTCCATCAGGGGGCGCAGCGCCGCCAGCAGGGGTTCCACGGCCTTGACGTGGCTGAGGTTGTCCCCGGTGTTCACCACCAGGTCCGGCTTCAGCTCCGCCAGCGAGGCCAGCCATTCGGCCTTCCGGCGCTGGCCGGGCACGAAGTGGATGTCGCTGATGTGCAGGACGCGGATCGGGCCGTGGCCGGCCGGCAGGATGGCCAGCGATTCCTCCCGGAGGACGAACTGGTTCTTCTCCCACAGCCCGTAGCCCGCCACCGCCGCCCCGGCCGCGGCGCCCGCCGCAGCGGTGACGGCAAAGCCGCGTCCGATGCTTCGGACGCGGCCTGCCAGCGTGGTTCCCCCGGCCACCGGTTTACTTCTTCTTGTCGCTGGGCGACGGGGACGGCGACGGCGAGTTGCTGGGCGCCGGCGTCGCCTGCGTGCTGGGCTTGGGCGCAGGGGCCGGCGCCGGGCTGTTGAGCATGTTCGACGGCGGGGCCAGGAACGGGTTGGTGCCGTACGCCGGTGCGACCTGGGCCATGTAGTTCGAGAACTGCGGCCCCGCGATCATGTAGCCGTCGATGCCCTTGTAGAAGTTGCCGTTGATGGTGATGTTCTGGCCGGGCCGCTGCTGGTTGCCGAGCGGGTCACCGAACCAGGTGGCGGTGGCCAGGCCGCTGGTGTAGCCCACCACCCAGGTGGAGCTGTTGTTGTCGTTGGTTCCGGTCTTCGCGGCGATCGGGAAGCTGGTCCGGGTCGAAATCCGGGGCTGGATGAGCGAGCCGGAGCCGCGGTTGAGCACTTCCTGCATCGCGTAGGCAACCCCGCGGGCCACCTCCGGCTTGATGGCATCCCGGCAGCTGGTGGCCTGCGCCGGCAGCGGGGCGCCGGTCTGGTCAGTCACCGATTCGATGGCGATCGGTTCGCAGTACTTGCCGTCGTTGGCGAACGTGGCGAAGGCGCTGGCCATGGTCAGCGGCGCGGCCTGGCGGGCGCCGATCAGGCTGCTCAGCCGGGTCATCGGCATCTTGGGGTTCGGCTCGTCCCCGAACGGCAGCCCTTCGTGGATACCGACGGCGTCCACGATCTTCTGGATGCCGCAGAGGTCCACCTGGGCGGCGGAGGCGAACGTGATGGTGTTGATGGAGTTCGCCAGGCCGTCCAGGACGGACATGGACTTGTAGTGGTCCTCGTCGGCGTTCTGCAGGTCCTTGCTGCCGGCGACGGTGCTGTCGTAGGCGCCTTCGGTCGGGCTCGGACACGTGTTCCGCCACGGGAAGCTCGGCGAGTACCGCCGGACCGCGCCGTTGAGCTGCGTGTTCATGGACTTGCCCTCGTTCAGCCACTGCGCGAACGTGAACGGCTTCATCGTCGAGCCCGGCTGGAAGCCGCCCAGCCCGTTCAGGTCCTGGCCCTTGGCGTCCTGGCTGTCCACGTTGAAGTTCTGGGTCTGGTCAAACTTGCCCTCGGCCGGGAAGAAGACGGTGTTCTGCGCCATGGAGACGATCTTGCCGCTTCCGGGCTGCACGGAGACCAGCGCGGCGCCCCACTTGTCCGGGTTCGCGCCGGCGGACGCGTCCACCTGGGCCTGGGCCACGGACTGCGCATTCGGGTCCAGGGTGGTCTTGATGGTCAGGCCGCCGCGGAAGATCTTCCGCTCACGCTCCGCGGCGTCGGCGCCGTAGGCCGGGTTGTTCAGCAGCAGGTGCAGCACGTAGTCGCAGAAGTACGGCGCCGTCGTCGAGTAGGCGCAGCCCTGGCGGGGCTGGGTGACCTTGGTCTCGACCGGCGTCGCCACGGCAGCGTCGAAGTCGGCCTGCTTGATCTTTCCCTGGCTCAGCATGGACTGCAGCACCAGGTCGCGCCGGTTCTTGGCGTTCTCCGGGTTCGTGATGGGGTCGTAGTAGGAGGGGCTGTTCACGACGCCGGCCAGCAGGGCCGCCTGCGGCAGGGTCAGGTCCTTCGCGGTGGTGCTGAAGAAGAGTTTCGAGGCGGCCTCGATGCCGTAGGCGTCGCGGTTGAAGAAGACAATGTTGAGGTAGCCCTCAAGGATCTCCTCCTTGGAGAACTTCTTCTCCAGCGCGATGGCAAGTTTCATCTCGCGCAGCTTGTCGCCGACGCCCTTGTTGACGCCGTTGAGGAGGACCTGGTCGCCCTTGCCCTCGGCCTCGAGGGAGGAGTTGATGACGTTGTTGACGTATTGCTGCGTAATCGTCGACGCGCCCTGCTTGTTGCCGCGGGCGGTGCTGACGAGGGCACGCATGATGCCGGTGGTGTCCACGCCGCCGTGCTCGTAGAAGCGGCTGTCCTCGATGGCGATGACCGCGTCCTTGATGTACGGGGACATCTGGTCCAGCGGCACACGGGTGCGGTTTTCCGCGTAGAGGGTGGCGATCACGCTGCCGTCCGCGGCCAGGACAGTCGTCGACTGGCTGGGCGGATCCACCTTGAGCTCGGCCGGGAGGGTGTCGAAGAACTTAATCGACCCGCTCGCCGCACTGCCGGAAACAGCGGCCGCGGGGACCAGCAGCCCCGCCACCAGGACGCCACAAATGGCGCTCACGCCCAGGAAAAGAAAGATCTTTCCGAGGGTGGTGGCCGTGTCAAATAAAGGGTTCTTACCAGTCGCCATGTTTTCCACTTTACCGGCAAGGACTAGGCTTTAGCTCATGACCAAATGGGAGTACGCCACGATTCCGCTCATCATCCACGCTACAAAGCAGATCCTGGACCAGTGGGGCGAGGACGGCTGGGAGCTTGTCCAGGTTGTCACCGGCCCCGACGGAAACGGCCTGGTTGCCTACCTGAAGCGGGAGAAGCAGTAGCCATGAGCACCCCAGCAGCAGCGGTTCCGGGCGCCTCGGCGGCAACGGAAAATTCCGCCGGCAGCACCGCCAACACGGGCGCGTCGTCCGCCGTCGAACAACGGCTGGCCGAGCTTGGCCTGACCTTGCCGGAGGTCGCCGCCCCGGTGGCCGCGTACGTCCCGGCCGTCATTTCCGGCAACCACGTCTACACCTCCGGCCAGCTGCCGTTCATCAACGGCCGGCTCGAGGCCACCGGCAAGGTCTCCGCCGGCACGGAAGGCACCTCGGACGAGCCGACCGTCTCCCCGGAAGCGGCGAAGGACTACGCGGCCGTCTGCGCCGTGAACGCGCTGGCCGCGGTGAAGAGCGTCATCGGCGACCTGGACCGCATCACGCGCATCGTCAAGGTGGTCGGCTTCGTCGCGTCCGACCCGTCCTTCACCGGCCAGCCCGGTGTCATCAACGGCGCCTCGGAGCTGCTGGGCAAGGTCCTCGGCGACGCCGGCCAGCACGCACGCTCCGCCGTCGGCGTGACCGTACTGCCGCTCGACTCTCCGGTTGAAGTCGAACTGATCGCCGAATTCGCCTAGAGGGACCGGTCACTTCCCTTGTCTCAGTTAGCCCGACGCTTGTTTGCCCTCCCCCCGGATCTCGAGGGGGCGGCGCGCAGTTGGATTGAACACGGCGAACGGACGCCCCGTGCCGCCCGCTTCGCCTCCTCCGTTGTCCTCCTCCGGGATTCGCCGACGGGCCTGGAGACGTGGCTGGGGTACCGGCCGGGGGCCTCGCCGCTGGGCGTGCTCGCCTTCCCGGGCGGGTCCCTGGAGGCCTCCGACGACGACGCCGTCGGCTGGCTCGGCCCCTCGCCGCAGCATTGGGCGGAGCAGATGGGGACGGCCGACGTCGGGCTGGCGCGCCGCCATGTGGTGGGCGCCGTCCGCGAACTGTTCGAGGAGACCGGCCTCCTGCTGGCCGGGCCCGACCTGGCCACCACGGTGGAGGCGACCTCCACTCCCGAGTGGATGCGCGCCCGTGAGGCCGTGGCCAACCAGGAGAAGTCCTTCACCGAGGTGCTCGCCAAGCGCGGGCTCTCGGTTCGGACGGACCTGCTCAAGCCGCTGGTCAACTGGCTCAGCCCCGACTTCGCGCACCGGCGTTTCAACACCCGCTACTTCGCGGCCACCGTGCCCGTGAACCAGCAGCCATCCCTGCTCGCCAGCAAGGGCGTCTGGGGCCGGTGGGTGTGCGTCCGCAAGGTCATCAACGAGCGGGACACCACCACGCTCGGCGACGAGGCCGGCCAGGAGAATTCCGTCGGGCTGCCCCTGGGCCAGCTGCTGGTGCCGGGCTCCGAGATCATGCTGGAAAAGATGGCCGCCGCCAACGGGTGCATCGCGTACCTGAGCTACAAACGCAAAGCCCACGTCTACCAGCCCAAACTGGTCGAGGAAGAAGACGGCCGGCTGATGCTCGAGGTCGAAGCGGCCAAGACCATCGCCGGCGAGCCGCAGCGGGAACGCTGAGCTGAGCTCACGGGCCTGTCTAGGGCCGAGCCGACGCCCGCTGACGGGACATGCCCTCCGTTCGGCCCCTCCGGGGAGCATGCCCCTTCTGCGGCCTTGCCATTGGACATGTTCCCCGTTCCGTCCCGGCCACGAGGGACATGTCCAGCCCTGCCCGTGACCAGTGGGCATAGTGGTCTTATGTCCACTCGTGGGGGCGAAGACTGGGCATGTCCCGACGGCGGATCCGGCCCGGGAACCATACGCGCTGCGGCCCAGGGGGACATGTCCAGCCCTGTCCGTGACGAGTGGGCATAGTGGTTTTATGTCCACTCGTGGGCGCCAAGATTGGGCATGTCCCGAAAACATGGGCGCGAAGACTGGGCATGTCCCCACAACGCCGGCCAGGACTGGGCATGTCCCACGGGCGGAGCCGGTCCGGGCCGCAACGCCGAAGGCCGGCCCCGTTCTCGCGGGGCCGGCCTTCGTTTGTGCTGCGTACTACCTGTGCTGCTGAATTCCTGTTGCGGACTAGGCTCAGCGGGAGCGCTGGCGGAGGCGCTGCATGTCGAGAATGACGACGGCGCGGGCCTCCAGGCGCAGCCAGCCGCGCTGCACGAATTCCGCCAGGGCCTTGTTGACTGTCTCGCGGGAGGCGCCGACCAGCTGGGCCAGCTCTTCCTGGGTGAGCTCGTGGGCCACCAGGACGCCGTCGGTCGCGGGACGGCCGAAGCGGTCGGCGAGGTCCAGCAGGGCCTTGGCCACACGCCCCGGGACGTCGGAGAACACCAGGTCGGAGAGCGAATCGTTGGTGCGGCGCAGACGGCGGGCCAGTGCCTGCAGCAGCTGCGCGGAAACCTCCGGGCGGGTCCGCAGCAGGGCGTTGAGGCTCTCGTTCTTCAGCCCGGCCAGTCGCGTTTCCGACACAGCCGTGGCCGTCGCGGTCCGCGGGCTCGGATCGAACAGCGCCATCTCGCCGAACAGCTCGCCCGGGCCGAGGATGGCCAGAAGCGACTCTCGGCCGTCCGGTGACGTGCGGCCGAGCTTAACCTTGCCGGAGACGATGAAGTACAGCTGGTCGCCCTGGTCGCCTTCCCGGAATACCGAGGCTCCGCGTGAGAGGTCCACCTCGGTGAGTTCGTCCGTGAGCAGACGGAATGCCTCGTCGTCGAGCGTGGCGAAAAGTGGGGCGCGGCGCAATACCTCGATGTCCATAAAATCTCCTGACTTACTGTGTCGGCTGGGGCGCTTCAGCCATTCTTCCAGAATTTTGGCGCTTCTGTGACGTAGTTGGCATCGAAACGCGCGAAATGGAGCCGATGTGGGCGCCGGACGTTCGGGTATTCGCGGCAAACTGTCAGCCACCGTCGGTAGAATTGGGGCTTACCTGCCTATAAGGAGCTCCGGTGTTCGGCATGACCATCTTGGACCTCGCGTTGATCCTGACGCTGTTGTCCTACCTGATCTATGGCCTGCGCAACGGCTTCCTGGTGACCCTCGGCGGCATCGCCGGGTTCGCGGCCGGGGCTGTGGCCGCGTTTGTTTCCGTCCCGGTGGTCAGCGGCCTTGTGGACAATGCCGGCTGGCGTCTGACGGCCATCGTCGCCACGGCCGTCCTGCTGATGGTTCTGGGTCACGGCCTGGGCACGATGATCGGGCGCAGGGTCCGCAGCGTGGTGAAGATCAGCCCGCTCCGGGCAGCTGACCGTCTGGTGGGCGGCGGAGTGAACGTGGTGGTTTCCGCCCTGGTCATGTCGATGCTGGCCTTCAGTATCGGCGCGCTGGGTGTCCCGTTCGTGTCCCAGCAGATCGCCGAGTCCAAGGTGATCCGCTACATCGACGGCGTGACGCCGACGCCGGTCAAGACGTCGATGGCGCAGCTGCGCTCCGCGGTGATCGGCGACGGTATTCCCACCCTGTTCGAAGGCTTCGCGCCGGGCCAGCCCGTGGCGGTCCCCGACGCCAGTACCGACACCCCCGCGCTGAACCGCGCCGCGGCGTCCGTGCTGAAGATCGCCGGAACCGCCTACCAGTGCGGACAGAACCAGACCGGAACCGGCTTTGTCGTGTCACCGGGCCGGGTGGTGACCAACGCCCACGTGGTCGCCGGCGTGCCGGAACCGGTGGTCGAGGTCCCCGGCGGCGGCGCCCTGCCCGGACGCGTCGTGTACTTCGACAGCCAGCACGACCTCGCGGTCCTGGCCGTCGACGGCCTGCGGTCCGCGCCGCTGCCGCTCAGTTCGAACCTGCCGGCCGGCAGCCCCGCGGCGTTTGCCGGCTATCCGCACGGCGGACCGTTCCAGTCCAAACCGGCGACGGTCCAGGATATCGCCACCGTGCTCGTCCCGGATATCTACGGCAACAACCCGGCGCCGGAAGACGTGTACCGCCTGGCCGGGGACGTGCAGCCGGGAAATTCCGGCGGTCCCTTGCTGACCACCGACGGCCAGGTCGCGGGCGTCGTTTTCGCCAAGGCCACGAGCGAATCCGCGCTCGGGTTCGCGATCACCATGAACGACCTGGGCCCGGTCGCCGCCCAGGCACCCGGGCTCGACAGCCCCGTCTCCGCCGGGCAGTGCATCAGTAAGTAGCCGGCGGAAGCCATTCCAGGCTCTGGCCGTGCGGGCCCGAAATGGCCACCGGCGCGCCATTGTGCACCAGGAGGAACCTGCCCCGGAGCCGGGCCTCGTCCATTTCCGGAACGACGCTGGAGCCGTCCGCCTGGAGGATCACCGTGTGGCCCTCGTTGGACAGCCAGTGGCAGCCGCGGTCGCGGGCGAGTCCGGCCATGGTGCCGCGGAACCGGTCCCGGTCCGCGGCGTCGAGGTAGCCCATGACGGCGCTGTGGAACACCACCAGCGCTGCGTCCGGCGGCGCCTGCCCGGCCAAGGCTGAGGAGCTGGTCGTTGAGGTCCCCGGCGACCAGGAGCGGCGGGTCGGCCCGGGCGACGCCGATCGCCTGGCGCAGCCGCTGGCGGCGGAAGTCCTGCTCCGGCCAGATCAGGGCCTCCAGCCAGGCGACGTCCTCCGGGTCTCCGACGTCGAGCGGATTCAGGTCGATCCCGGCGCGCCAGACCACCCGGGGGAGGTCCGTCGGCAGCGGGACCGGACCCGTGGTGGTGCAGTGCAGCACCGGGAAAGTGCCCGCCGCCGCTCCGGCCGGGAACAGCCGCGTCACCGCGCCGTCACCGTCACGCCGCACCCGCGCCGGCACCCTCGGCGGCGCCGGAACCCGGCCCGTCGGACCGGAACTCGTAGCCGTAGCGGTCCGGGAACAGGGCAAGCCCGGCTGACGCGCCGACCTCGATGAGAGCCAGGGGGCGGCCCTCGACGGCGGCGATCTGCGCCAGAACCGGGAGCAGCGTGGCGCAACGCCCGGCCTCGTTGGTCTGCGTGGAGCGGGAAAGCACAATCCGCGAGACGTCCGCCCAACGCCGGTCGAGGAAAGTCCGGAACTGCTTGTAGGGGCTGATCTGCGCGCCCAGAAACCGGGCCGCCGCGAGCATCAGCAGCGGCTGGCGCTTGTTGTAAGGCCACCCGTCGATGCGCCGGATCAGTTCCGTGTCCCCGGCGATGCCCACGGCCCATTCGGCGTAGCACGCGGAGTTGCCGGGCGCGTCGACGGTGCCGAAATGCCGGTACCATTCCGCGGTGGCCGGTCCGGAGGGCGCCGTCGCCGGTTCTGCGGGGGACATGCTCAGTCCTGGCCCGGCTGCAATCCTGCGAGGTATTCGACGGCGAAGCGGTAGCCCAGGATCCCGGCCCCGGCGATCACGGCCTTGCTGATGTCCGATAGGTAGGAGTGGTGCCGGAACGCCTCGCGGGCGTGGACGTTGGTGATGTGGACTTCGACGGCGGGCAGCTGCACCGCGGAGATCGCATCCCGGATCGCCACCGACGTGTGCGTGTACGCGCCGGCGTTGATGACGATGCCGATCGCCTTGCCGCGGGCTGCGTGGATGGCGTCGACGAGCGCGCCCTCGTGGTTGGACTGGAAGCACTCGACGTCCAGCCCGTGCGCGGCGCCGGTGTCCTTGGCGAGCTGTTCGACGTCGGCCAGGGTGGCTGTGCCGTACTTCTCAGGCTCGCGGGTGCCGAGCAGGTTCAGGTTGGGTCCGTTGAGGACCAGGACGGTGCCGCGGCCGGCACCGGCGGGGGTGGCTTCGCTCATGCCTGCCAATGTATCGCAGAGCGCCCGCGGTTTCCTCCAGCCGGCGGCCTGCGCGGGATTCAGGCGGCCGGATATGACGGCGGCGCCACCCACCTGAGGGGGCGGCGCCGCCGTCGGACCGTACCGGCGCCGTGCCGGCCTACCGGGTCATTTCTTCAGCGACTGCGCGATCTGGGCCATGACGGTGTTGTCCGCCAGGGTGGTCGCGTCGCCCACCTCGCGGCCCTCGGCGACGTCCTTGAGCAGGCGGCGCATGATCTTCCCGGAGCGGGTCTTGGGCAGTTCCGGGACCACGAGGATGGTTTTGGGCTTGGCGATCGGGCCGATTTCCTTGCCCACGTGGTTGCGGAGCTCCTGGACGATTTCGTCGCCGGAATCCACCGCATCGCCGCGGAGGATCACGAAGGCGACGACGGCCTGGCCGGTGGTCTCGTCCGCAGCGCCGACGACGGCGGCCTCGGCCACCGCGGGGTGGCTGACCAGGGCGGACTCGATTTCGGCGGTGGAGAGCCGGTGGCCGGAAATGTTCATCACGTCATCCACCCGGCCCAGCAGCCAGATGTCGCCGTCCTCGTCCTTCTTGGCGCCGTCGCCGGCGAAGTACATGGTCTCGAAGCGGGACCAGTAGGTTTCCTTGAACCGCTCCGGGTCGCCCCAGATGCCGCGCAGCATGGCCGGCCACGGTTCGCGGATCACCAGGAAACCGCCATGGCCGTTGGGCACGGACTCGCCGAGCTCATCCACGACGTCCACGGCGATGCCGGGCAGCGGGACCTGGGCCGAGCCGGGCTTGGTGGCCGTCACTCCGGGCAGCGGGGCGATCATCTGCGCGCCGGTTTCGGTCTGCCACCAGGTGTCGACGATCGGCGCCGGGGTGTCTTTCCGTTCGCCGTTCTTGCCGGCGTTGCCGCCGATGACTTCGCGGTACCACATCCAGGCTTCCGGGTTGATGGGTTCGCCGACGGATCCCAGGACGCGGATCGAGGAGAGGTCGGACTTGGCCGGGATCTCCTTGCCCCACTTCATGAACGTCCGGATCGCGGTCGGGGCGGTGTACAGGATCGAGACCTTGTACTTCTCCACGATTTCCCACCAGCGGCCCTGGTGCGGGGAATCCGGGGTGCCCTCGTACATGACCTGGGTGGCGCCGTTAAGGAGCGGCGCGTAGGCGACGTAGGAGTGCCCGGTGACCCAGCCGACGTCGGCCGTGCACCAGTAGACGTCCGTTTCCGGGTGCAGGTCAAAGACCGCCCGGTGCGTGTAGGCGGTCTGGGTGAGGTAGCCGCCGGTGGTGTGCAGGATGCCCTTGGGCTTGCCGGTGGTGCCGGAGGTGTAAAGGATGAACAGCGGGTGTTCGGAGTCGTGGCCGACGGCGGTGTGCTCGGGGGAGGCGGCGTCCACGGTGTCCGCCCACCAGTGGTCACGGCCCTCGTGCCAGTCGACGTCCTGGCCGTTGCGCTTGACCACCACGACGTTCTCGACGGTGTGGCCGGGCTGGGCCAGGGCGTCGTCGACGGCGGGCTTCAGGGCGCTGGGCTTGCCGCGGCGGTAGGTGCCGTCGGACGTCACCACGAGCTTGGCCTCGGCGTCGTCGATCCGGGACCGCAGGGCGTCCGCGGAGAAACCGCCGAAGACCACCGAGTGGATGGCGCCGATCCGGGCGCAGGCCAGGAGCGTGATCACGGCTTCCGGAATCATGGGCAGGTAGACAGCGACCCGGTCGCCCTTGCCCACGCCGAGGGATTCGAAGGCGTTCGCGGCCTTCTTCACTTCCTCGGTGAGCTGGGCGTAGGTGTAGGTGCGGGTGTCTCCCGGTTCGCCCTCGAAGTAGATCGCCACCCGGTCGCCGTTGCCGGCCTCGACGTGGCGGTCCAGGGCGTTGTAGGCGGCGTTGATCTCCCCGCCGACGAACCATTTGGCGAACGGCGGCGTGGACCAGTCCAGGGTCTGGGTGAAGTCCTTGCTCCAGCTCAGGAGTCCACGGGCCTGCTTCGCCCAGAACGCGGGCCGGTCGGCTTCGGACTCCGCGTAGTCGCCGGCGTTGACGACGGCGTTGGCCGCGAACTCGGCTGAAGGGGCGAACTTGCGGTTTTCGTGCGACAGGTTTTCAAACGCGTCGCCCTGATGGGGTGCGGGGGAAGGCGTGCCGCCGTGGACATCGGTGGTCGTGGTGCCGGGGGTCTGCTGGGACATGGTGAACCTCATCATTCATCGATCCGTGCTGCGTGTGCCGCCCGGATCTCCGCCGGGCCGGGCCGCGGGCGCGGCGTCAGACAGCGGCCGATCACGGGCGCACCGCAAAAAGCTGTTCCGCACTAAACACTAATACCTGGGCACGACAGGAAGTGTGCCCCGTCACACTGTGAACCGTGAGCGGTGCCTGTTAAGCGCCGAATGGCGGCGCGGACAGCCCGGGCGGAGCCTCCTGGTTCTCCCTTCCCGGTGCACTCTGCCGGCCGCGCCGGGAACGGCCATCCGGCCGCAAAGCGGCGCTGAACCGGGCCGTCCCGTCACGGCTTGTCAGCTAGTGATCGGACCGTCACTTGGCTAGGCTGAGAGGGAATTGGGACTTCCGATGGAGGCGACAGGGCCGTGCGCGGCCCCTGCCCGCCGTTCGGCGGCACCGTCCAGGGTGGCGCCATGCTAAGGAGAACAAAAAATGAACGAGCAAGCTGACGGGCAGCTCCACGCGCCCTCCCAGAACCAGGGCGACGGCGGTCCCTCCCGCCCTGCCGGTTTCGGCGACGCGCCCCGTTTCACGGTGGACAAGACCAAGGCAAAGACCGGCAAGAAGAACGAGGCCGTCCTCGGGCCGTTCACCGTCCGGGATGTCACCGTCTTCGGCTCCACGTTGATCCTCTTCATCGCCTCGCTGATTCCGATGTTTGCTGTCAGCTACAACCTGTGGAATATGGGCAGTCTCTTCTTCCTGGGCCTCGGCATCCTCCTGCCCCTGATCGTGAGCGCACTCTTCGTGGCGCGCCGCGTCAGCCCCGGCACGAAAATCCGGATCGGCTCCCTCTCCGTGGACCAGTTCGCTTCCGTCGTGGCGTCCTTCGCCCTCGCCTTCTTCTTCCTCGCCGTTGCGGGCGCCTATGTGCCGAGCATGCTGCTGGCACTCGTCGGCGCGCTGGCACTCTTTGCCGCGACAGTCCTCGCCCGGCTGATCCCGCCGTTCGCGGGTGACTTCCTGGACCGCGCGGAGGCCCCGGCCCACGTCGCGGCGCGCGACTCCGCGGTGCCGGTCCGCAAGCCCCGGGCCCCCAAGGCCGCGAAAGAACCCAAAGAACCCAAGGAATCCCAAGAACACAAGGAGGGCGCGACCAGCCCGGTCGCAGGCTGGGCCAAGCGCATGACGTCCGGCGCCAAGTCAGCAGCCACTGGCACCACCGCGGGCACGGCGGCAGCGCCCGCCCAGGCACCTTCCGCACCGGCAACCACGGCCCCCGCCCAGGCGGCAGCTTCCGCACCGGGGACAGCGTCCGCTCCGGCGGCCGCGCCCGGCCAGGCAACACCAGCCAAGGCAACGCCCGCCCAGGCCGAAGCCGCCCCCGCAACCCAGGTCTCCGGCGTCGTGCCCCCCGCGGCCTCCACCCCGGCGGCCCCCGCCCCGGCGGCGGCCGCGTCGACGCCGGCAAACCGTCCGTCCCCGGCAAACCGTCCGTTCCGTCCCCGGCGGAGCAGACCCAGGCGTCCGGTGCCGCGCCCGCCGCGGCGGCTGCCGCAGCGGCCTCCGCGGGAGCCGCACCGGCACGCGAGGAGGACCGCCAGGTCCGGCCAGCACCCGCCGCCGAGCAGACCCGAGCCGCGGAGGTCCCGGCAAGCACCGGCAACAGCGCCCCCACCACCGTCAACCCGCAGGTGCGGTCGCAGGAGCCCATCGGCGCGACCGTCGATCCGGCGAACCGGCCCGAACAGCACCACGCCCAGCCCGCCCACGAGGCCTTCTGGTTCGCCGTCGCCCAGCCCCGGACCGCCGTCGACGAGCACACCGGTGCGCCCGCGTTCGTCATCGAACCCGGCGGCTGGGTCCTTGCCCTCGAGGACCGGGGCCGCGAGTTCCTGGTCCAGCACACCGATGGCAGGGTGGGCGTGCTGCGCGACCTCAGCAACATCGAGCGCGGTTAGCCAACGCCGGTGTCCGCCGAAACGTCACTGGGACGCAAGCGACGCGCGCGCCGGATCAACCGTGCGCTGGCGGAACAGTACCCGTACGCACATGCCGAACTGGATTTCCGCAACCCCTTCGAACTCGTCGTGGCCACCGTGCTCTCGGCGCAGACCACGGACGTGCTGGTCAACCAGATCACGCAGTTGCTGTTCGCCCGGTACCCGGACGCCCGGAGCATGGCGGAGGCCGACCCCGCGGAACTGGAAGCCATCATCAAGCCCACCGGGTTCTTCCGCGCGAAGGCCAGGAACCTGATGGCCCTCTGCACCCGGCTCGTGGACGAATACGACGGCGAGGTGCCCGGACGCCTCGAGGATCTGGTGACGCTGCCCGGCGTCGGCCGCAAGACGGCGAACGTGGTCCTCGGTAACGCCTTCGGGATTCCCGGCATCACGGTGGACACGCACTTCGGCCGGTTGGCCCGCCGCTTCGGCTGGACGGAGTCGGATGATCCCGTGCGGGTCGAGTTCGACGTCGCCGAACTGTTCGAACCCCGGGACTGGACCATGCTCTCGCACCGCGTGGTGTTCCACGGCCGCCGGGTTTGCCATTCCCGGAAACCGGCCTGCGGCGCCTGCGCGGTGGCCAACTGGTGCCCCAGCTACGGGATGGGCGAAACCGACCCGGAAAAGGCAAGGAAACTCCTGAAATACGAGCTCGCCCCGGGCCAGGAAGAGCTGCTCGCGAAGCTGCTCGCCGAGACGCACCGGGCGGCGGAAATCCGGATGCAATCGCAGAGGAAGCCCCTGTGACCGCACGCCAGGATCTCATCGATCTGGTGGCGGCGGTGGAGGCGGGCACGGCGCCGTCACCGGATCCCCGCTGGCGCCAGCTCGTCATCGAACCGGGCGAGCGGGTCCGCAAGGCCGCGGTGCTTATGCTGTTCGGCGGGCTTGACGCTGTCCCCGCGGCGTCCGTGAAGATGCTGGCTCCGGCGGATCTGGACGTCCTGCTGCTGCAGCGCGCCCAGACACTCGATGACCATCCGGGCCAGGTCGCGTTTCCCGGTGGCGGCATCGACGCCGGGGAGTCGGTGGTGGAGGCCGCCCTGCGGGAAGCGGAGGAGGAAACCGGGCTGGACCCGGCAGGAGTCGAGGTGCTCGGTGTCATGCCCGAACTGGCCCTGCCCCGCGGCAACTTCCTGGTGACCCCGGTCCTGGCCTGGTGGGCCGCGCAGTCACCCGTGCGGGTGGTGGACTACGGCGAATCCGCGCAGGTGTTCCGGGTTCCTGTCAGGGACCTGCTGGACCCGGACAACCGGGTGATGGCGACGGTCAGCCGGGCCGGCCAGACCTTCCAAAGCCCGGCCTTCACCGTCAATGGGGTGGTGGTCTGGGGTTTCACCGGGATGATCCTCAACCAGCTGTTCGAGCAGCTGGACTGGGCAGTCCCGTGGGACCGAACACGGCTCTACGGGATCGACGTCTGAGGCGGCCGGAAGTGGCCTCCGCCTAGCTGGGGGCCAGCCGGCTACTGGGCAGCGGAGTCACCGACCGGGCTGTGGCGGTGCCGGTCGGCGGTTTCCTCCGGGACCGGGACTTGTCGACGATGAGTCCGGTGGCGGCGTTCTCGCGCACGGCGGTGATGCCGGCGGCTGCGCCCTTGATGGTGTTGAACAGTGGTGAAACGGCGACAACCGTTCCGTCCGGTGCTGTCAGCTTGAAGAAATACGATTTCTCCCCAGCTTCGGCGATCTCAAAAATGCCAGCCAATGTGCTGCCTCCCCAAATCCATGCCTCGTTGCATCAGCCGGCGGAAGTGGTGAAATGGACGCCGGCCCTTTCGAGGGTAACCGGGGTCACTGACCAGATACAACGCTACCGACGGGTACGTTACAACTGGTGTCTTATGCCGCTTATTTGGCCTTGTCGTAGGAGTCCACGACGGCGACGCTGACCGGAAATTCCACCGGGATCCGGCCGAAGAGCAGCTCCTTGGCGGCATTTGCGGCCTCCTCGATGGCCACGATGCAGCCGGCTACGGCGTCCTGCGGGCAGTGGACCATCACTTCGTCGTGGAGGAAGAACACCAGTTCACCGGCGGGGACGCCGTCCGCGCGCATGGCCCGCAGCCGGCGTCGCAGTTCCGCCAGCCAGCAGGCGGCCCAGTCCGCCGCCGAGCCCTGGACCACGAAGTTCCGGGTGAACCGGCCCCGCGAACGGGCCAGGGAGTCCGCCCGGCGCTGTTCCTCGGCGGTGGCGGACTGCTGGCTCCGCAGCCAGCCTGCCGACGGCGGCGGGCTGCTGCGGCCCAGCCGGGAGGTGACGGTTTTCCCGGCTTCGCCCTCGCGGGCCGCCTGCTCCACGAAGCCGACCGCGCGGGGGTAGGTGCGGGCCAGCTGAGGCATGAGCCGGCCGGATTCGCCGGTGGTGGCCCCGTAGATGGCGCCGAGGAGCGCCACCTTTGCTTTGGCCCGGTCGCCGCCGAATCCCTGCGCGGCGATGCCGGCGTAGAGGTCCTTGTCGCGGGCAGCCTCGGCCATCTTGGAATCCTGCGCGAGCGCCACAAGCACCCGCGGTTCCAGCTGGGAGGCGTCGGCCACGATCAGCTTGTGGCCCGGGTCGGCGTGCACGGCGCCACGGATCTGCCGCGGGATCTGCAGCGCCCCGCCGCCGCGGGAGGCCCACCGGCCTGAAACCACTCCGCCGACGACGTACTCCGGCTGGAATCGCCCGTCCTTGACCCAGGCATCCAGCCACGTCCAACCGTTGGCCGCATGCAGCCGGGACAGTTTTTTGTACTCCAGAAGCGGCTCGATCGCCGGGTGCGTGGATTCCTTGAGCTCCCACTGGCGGGTCGACTTCACCTCGATCCCGTTGCGGTGCAGCGCGCGCATGAGCTCCTGCGGCGAATCGGGGTTGAGCGCAGGCGAATGCAGCAGCTGGCGCAGGGTGCCGGTGAGCGTCTCGAGCTTGGCCGGGCGGTGGCCTTGTGGAGGGCGCGGGCCGAGGTAGTCCACGAGGATCCGTTCGTGCAGCTCCTCCCGCCACGGCACGCCGGTGTGCTGCATCTCCGCGGCGATCATGGCACCCGCGGATTCCGCCGCCAGCAGCAGCTGGAGGCGCTGCTGGCGGTTGTCCGTGCTGATTGCCGCGCCCGCCGGGGCAGGGGCCCGGGCATCTGCGAGCGCGGCCTGCTGCGCGGCGTACTCTTCCCGCAGCTCCTCCGGGGTGTGCCGTGGCGCCCGGCGGAGCCCCGGATCGTCGAACAGCGCATCCTGGTCGGCCGCCGGAGGAAGCGGCAGGAGCGTCCTCGGCGGCTGCTGCAACTCATCGTCCTGGGTCAGCTTCTCGGCGTTCCTGGCATAGGAGGTGTGCGCGGTGAATTCCGAATGGGCCAAAATCGCGCCGCAGAGCGTGAGGTCATAGCAGCGTTCCAGCTCCACCCCGGCCGCCAGGAGGGCGGGGTACCAGTCCTGGGTGCGGTGCCAGATCCAGCGCGGCCGCCGCTTCTCAAGCTCGAGCACGACGCCGGGAAGTTCGGCGGCGCTGATCACCCTCGGTGCCGCGGCATCCGGGTGCGGGGCGCCGCCGGCGGTGAGTTCCTGGAGGGCTGCGCCGTCAGCGTGGGCGGCGAGCAGCAGATACATAGGGTCAATTCTGCCCTGCGCCGCGGGGCGGCTTGTCCACATAGCGCGGGAAACGGATGACGTCCTGCCCGGCCGCCGGGCAAGGTGGCGGTATGAGCCGGCACCAGCAATCCGATTCCTACCTGAATCCCGAGCACGGGCCGGCACAATGGCTGCCGGACGAGGCAGCGGAGACCCTGCTGGTCACCGGACTCGAGGTGCTGCGCAGCGAGGTGGAACGGATCGTGGCGGCAGCCGGGGGCCGGTTGCGGACGGTACAGGACGTGTCCGAGGCAGCCCCCTTCTGGGACATCGCGGCTGCGGTGCTGGTCGGCAGCGACATCCTCGAGTTGCCGCCACGGAGCCGCGCGCCTGCCGTGCTCGTTGGCCTGGGCGCGGACGGGGACGGACTGTGGCATCTCGCGGCCGCCATCGGAGCCGAACGGGTTGCCGTCCTCCCCGGGGCTGCGTCGTGGCTCGCCGAATACCTCAGCCGCTCCCGCTCACCCGAGGCCGGAGGGCTCGTCCTCGGCGTCGCCGGCGGGTGCGGCGGGGCCGGAGCGACGACGACGGCGATCTGGCTGGCCCAGGCCGCGGCCCGGCATGGAGCCCAGGTCCTCCTGGTGGACGGGGATCCCTGGGGCGGCGGCCTGGAACTGGCGCTCGCCGCCGAGGACTCCGATGGACTCCGCTGGCCGGATCTCGCAGGGGCCAGGGGAAGCATCGATCCATACCAGCTCAGGGATTCCCTGCCGGAAGCCGGCGGCTTCTCGTTCCTGTCCTGGCCCGGCAACCGGGAGCAGCCGGCCGCCGTGGATGCCGTTTCGGTGTCCGGGGTCCTGGATGCGGCCCGCCGCGCCTTCGAGCTGGTGGTACTGGACATCGGCCGCGGCCGCGAAATGCTTCGGGCATTCGCCTGGGAGTGCGACCGCTTGGTGCTCCTCGCGCCAACCCAGCTGCGCGCGGCCGTCGCAACGGCCCGGCTGCTGCACGAACTGCCCCCGGTGGACACGGCCCTTGTGCTCCGGACCAAGCCCGGGGCCGCGCTGGACGAGTTTCAGATCGCCGAGGCGGTGGGGCTGCGGCTGCACGCGATCATGCCAGAGGTCAGAGGCGTCGCCGCCGCCACGGAACGGGGGCGCCTGCTGGAATCCGGCCAGCAACGCAGCGTCCGCCGGTTCGCCGAGACACTTCTTGAGCTCAGCGGCGGGGACTTCGGATGAGCGCGCACGCGGCACCTGTCCCGCCGGATACGAACAGCACCGCGCGCCCGCTGGGGAGCCGGCCGCGGGCGCACAGTGCCGCCGACGTGCGGCTGCTGGAGTCCGTCCGGGAGTCGGTGATGTCCGGGACCGGGCCGGTCACACCATCCCGCGTGGCCGCCGCCGTGCAGGCGACCGGACGCCTGCTGGGCACCGCCGGAGCCCTGGCCGCCGTGGAAAGCATCAGTGCGGAGCTGAACGGCCTCGGACCGTTGCAGCCGCTCGTGCGGGATCCCGCCGTGACGGATATCTTCGTCAACGGACCGGACGCGGTCTGGCTGGACCGCGGAAACGGCCTGGAGAGGGCGCCGGTCGCCTTTTCCGGTGAGCCGCAGATCCGCGCCCTGGCCGCCCGGCTTGTGGCGGCCGGTGGCCGGCGCCTTGATGACGGGTCTCCCTGCGTGGATGTCAGGCTCGACGGCGGCTACCGCGTCCACGCGGTCCTGCCGCCGATCTCCACGGCCGGGACGTTGCTGAGTGTGAGAATCCGGCGGGAAAAGGTCTTCACCATGGGTGAGCTGCGGCAGCTTGGCATGTTCGGAACGCTCGTCCAGGACGTGCTGGAACGCAGCATCGAACGCCGGTTGAGCTTCCTGATCAGCGGCGCAACGGGCTCCGGGAAGACCACACTCCTCGCAACCCTCCTCGGCTTGTGCGACCCGGCCGAACGTCTGGTTCTGATCGAAGACGCCTCGGAGCTTAACCCGGTGCACCCGCACGTTGTGTCGTTGGAATCCCGGCATGGAAACCTCGAGGGAAACGGGGTGGTGGATTTGGGCGAGCTGGTCCGGCAGGCGTTGAGGATGCGTCCCGACCGGCTGGTCGTGGGCGAGTGCCGGGGCGCTGAAGTCAGGGAACTCCTGTCGGCCATGAACACCGGACACACCGGCGGCGGCGGAACCATCCACGCGAACACCGCCGCCGCGGTTCCGGCCCGGCTGACGGCGCTCGGTGCCCTGGCCGGCATGGGCCAGGACGCCGTGCGTCTGCAGACGGCCAGCGCCCTCGACGCCGTAGTGCACGTGGCCCGGACGGGGAACAGGCGGTACGTGGCCTGCATCGGCGTGCTGGCGGACACCGGATCCGGCCTCACGGTCAGCGTTGCCCTCGACATTGGCGGGAGCGGGGTACGTTACGGTCCCGCCTGGCCGCGGCTGGCGGATCGTCTGGGCCTGGATTCCGATGTGGAGGGGTTTCCGGGGTGAATCCCGTCCTGGTCATGGTGCTGGCGCTCGCCGCCTGGTTGGCACTGTCGCCGCCGGGTGGGCCGGGCAGGCGGTACCGGCACCTGTCCGCCGGACGCCTGCGGCGGCTTGCACCGTGGCGCGCCGGTGCCGGCCCTGGACCGGGCACCGTCCCGGGCCGCCGCAGCCCTCGGCCCTGGCAGGTTGCTCGGGCTCCAGTGCCGATGGCCATGCTGGTCCAGCAGCTGGCCGCCCTGCTCAAGGGCGGCCGCAGCGCCTCCCGGCTGTGGGATGAGCTCTGGCAGCTCTACGGCGGGGAAGCGCCGCCGGGACGGTCCGGGTCCGACGGGCCGTCCCGCGGTGCGGCACTCGCACCGGCCTCCCTGGCCACTGTGGCTGCGGCCCGTGCCGCAGCGAGATCCGGTGCGCCGGTGGGGGAGGCCATCCGACGCGCAGCCATGGGCCAATTCGCAGGAACGCGCCGGGGATCCGGGCGTGGTGACGCTGCCCGGGAGCTTGGGCCGTGGATCGATCTGGCCGCGTGCTTCGACGTGGCCGAGGCCAGCGGTTGTCCGTTGGCCGATGTGCTGACGCGCTTTGCCGCCCAGCTCGAAGCCGAGGACGACGCCGAAGCCGCCCGGCAGTCAGCGCTCGCCGGGCCACGGGCGACGGTCCGCCTGCTCAGCTGGCTGCCCGTCCTTGGCCTTGTCCTGGGCACGCTGTTGGGCGTGGACCCCATCATGATCCTGCTGCGGGACCCGGCAGGTCTGCTGGCCTTCGCCACGGGTGTTGTCCTCACGGCCGCCGGACGGGTCTGGTCGGCCAGGCTCGTCCGGGCTGCTGCAGGTCCGGCACTGTGACCGCCGAGCTGGCCGGCCTGGCGGTGTCGCTGCTGCTGGCCGGGGCTGCGGCGCTGGCGTTGTCAGGCCGCTCCAGGGCGCGACGCAGGCTCAGCCGGCACCGGCCCGGGAAGTGGCAGACCGGACGTGCCGGACCGGACTGGCCTGACCGCGGTGCCGGACGTGCCGGAAAAGCCGGGAAGGTCGGCGGCGATGCGGGGCCGGCTGGTGGGCCGGGTCTTCGCGACACGGCCATGATGCTCGAACTGATCGGTGCGATGCTCGACGCAGGTGCCGGCCTGGGCCGCGCGCTGGAGCTGGTGGCGGCCCTCGCCGTCCAGGACATCGGTGTCCAGCTTCGTCCCGTGGTGGCGGCACTTGCGATTGGCGCCGACTGGCAAACCGCCTGGCGCAGCTCAAGCACCCGGTCGCCCCAGCTCCTGGCACTGCAGGACGCCCTGGGATTCGCCGCCCTGACCGGGGCGCCGTCCTCTGCCATCCTGTATGCCCAGGCGGCCCGGATCCGCCGCGAACGCTTCAGGACCGCCGAGAAACAGGCTGCGGCCCTTGGCGTGAGGCTCGTTGTTCCCCTCGGTCTTTGCTCCCTGCCGGCCTTTGTGTGCCTCGGCGTGGTGCCCGTGCTGCTGGCGATGCTGCCCGGCTGATCCAGGAATCCCAAGCCGCCGGCATTGCCCGGCCCGGCCGTTGGCGCCCGGCGCGATCCAGAGCCCTTCCCGGCAGCCAACCGTTCCGTGCTGTCCTTCGCCACCGGGCGGACCGCACCGCGTCCCGGACCGCGTCCCGTGGGCGCTCCGCCCCGAGTACTCCTCCACAGCCGACCGGCGCGGGGACGTTTTCCACTTGGGCCGGTTGCCTGCTTACCGGCGTGCCGGCGGGCGGGGAGAGTCGGAACAGCCGGCATTCCCGCCGGAACCCGTGAAAGGAAAGCACATGTCGAACCATCGAGTCGCGCCCGCAGAAAACCGCCGGATCTCGGCGGAACCCGGAACCGCGGAAGTCCACGAAATCTTTCCCGGCGCCCGCACCGCCGTTCCGGTCAGCGTCGGCGGGCGCCGGCGGCCCCGCCCCGCCGAGGCCGGGATGGCCACGGCCGAGTACGCCATCGCCACCCTGGCCGCTGTGGGGTTCGCCGGGGTGCTCGTATTCATCATGCGCAGTGACGAGGTCCGGGGCTTCCTGCTCAACCTCATTCGCACGGCGCTGGCATTGCCGTGACGTCCCGAATCCCCGTCACCGGGAAGGCGTCCTGGCGTGCGCCCCGGACACCGCCGCGGGGATCCGCCAGGGCCGCGGCCCAACCGGTCAACGGCCGCCGGCGGGACCAGCCGGATCCCCGTTTCGGCTCCTGCCAGGGAACCGTCACGGCTGAGTTCGCCGTCGCGCTGCCCGCCGTCATGCTTTTGCTGGCCCTCCTGCTGGCCGGCTCGGCCGCGGGAGTTACGCAGCTGCGCTTCGAGGAAGCCGCCCGGGCCGGGGCGAGGGCGCTGGCCCGGGGCGAAGGTGCTGCTGCCGTTGACGGAATCGTCCGGCGGCTTGCCGGCGAGTCAGCGGTGTCGGCCGTGGCGGACGACGGCGGCTGGCTCAGCGTCACCGTCTCCGGCCGGGTACCGGGCTCCGTCGGTTCGCTCGTTCCGTGGACCCTGACCGCCCGCGCCTGGGCCCGGGGCGAGTCCTCCCCGGCGGCTTCCGTCGCCCCGGCTCCGGGTACCCAGGAGCACCAGTCCATAGGGCGGCGCGCATGAGCGGGCCCAAGCCTGTCCCAGTCGGCACGGAGTCCGGGCAGCCGCCGGAGCGAGGCTCGGGAACAGTTTTGGCCATGGGGCTGGGACTGGTCCTGGTCATGGCCACAATCGCGCGCCCTACTCCTGGCCCAGGCGGCCGTGATGGCGTCGCGGGCCGCGGCCGCTGCCGATCTCGCGGCGCTGGCCGCCGCGGATGCCGCCCGGGGAATCACCGCGGGCCAGCCGTGTGCCATCGCTGCGGAAGTGGCCCGGCGGAACAACGCGCGGGTCCTCAGCTGCACCGAAGGGAGCGGCGAAACGGTCCAGGTCCGGACCGAGCTCAACGTCGGAACCGTGCTCGGGGCCGCCACCGGGTTGGCGCGCGCCGGGCCTCCGCCCTCCGAAACAGCCCCGTAGTCAGGGCCCGTCCCCGGTGCGCGGGCGGACCAGACTCAGGCTCAGGCCTGGAGCGGGGTGGCGGACCGGCCCGCGAGGCTCCGCGCCCCGCCGTCCGCAGCGTCGGGCGCCGCAGCCCTGCCCGCAGGGTCCCCGGAGCCGGAGTCCATCCAATCGGTGGCGTCCTTCAGCAGCACATCGATCAGCGTCACGGCGGCGTCCTTGTCCAAGCGGGTTGTTCTTGTTCCCGCATTTGGGCGACTGCACGCAGGACGGGCAGCCGGACTGCGCATTCGCAGGCCTCGATGGCGTCCCGGGTGGCCGTCGAGCCAGACCCTGGCCTTGTCGTAGCCGCGTTCGGCGAATCCCGCGCCGCCGGGGTGGCCGTCGTACACGAAAATCGTCGGCATCCCGGTGTCGGCGTGGATGGCCGTGGACACCCCGCCGATGTCCCAGCGGTCGCTGGAGGCGACGAGCGGGAGCAGCCCGATGGCGGCGTGTTCGGCGGCATGCAGGGCGCCGGGGAATTGCGCCTCGATCAGGCCCGCGCCGGTCAGGGAACGGTTGTCCATGACGTACCAGACGGCCTTGGTGAACAGGTCACGGGCGCCGAGCTGCAGCGGTTCCTCGCCGAGGATCTCGTTCGAAATCAGCGCCTTTCGCTGGAAGGAGACCACCTGCGTTGTCACTTTCACGTCCCCGAAATGCACGGCCACGTCGCCCCATTGGGTGGTGCGCTGGGTCTCGAGGACCTCGATCTGGGTGATGTCCCGGGCTGTGGTGTAGAAGTCCGGATTGGCCCGGCGGACCACCACGCAGTGATCGTCCTCGTTCAGTTCCTCCACCACGTAGCTGTCACCCTGGTGGACGTACACGGCCCCGGTGTGGGCCTGGTAGTGCGTCTGCGGCGAGTCCATGGTCCCCAGCAGGGAACCGGTGTCGGAGTCCACGATGCTCACCGGCCCGCCGCCGTCGGCCCGCAGGTTCACCATGGCCGCCGCGCTCTGCGGGTGGGTCCAGAACCAGCCGGCGGGACGCCTGCGCAGGTAGCCCTGGGCCACCAGCTGGTCCAGCAGCTTCTCCGCCGTGCCCCCGAACAGCTCCAGCTCGGCGTATCCCAGCGGAAGTTCGGCGGCGGCGGCGCACAGGTGCGGGCCCAGCACATAGGGATTGGAGGGGTCGAAGACCGTCGCTTCCACCGAGACGTCGAAGATCGCCTCGGGGTGGTTCACGAGGTAGGTATCCAGCGGATCGTCGCTCGCCACGAAGGCGGCGATGGCATCCTGGCCGGCGCGCCCCGCCCGGCCGATCTGCTGGAACAACGACGCCCGGGTGCCCGGCCAGCCGGCGACCAGCACGGCGTCGAGCCCCGAGATGTCGATGCCGAGCTCCAGGGCGGACGTGCTGGAGACACCCAGGAGTTCACCGGACCGGAGGGAGCGCTCCAGGGCCCGCCGCTCTTCCGGAAGATAGCCCGAGCGGTAGGCGGCGACGCGCTGCGGCAGGCTGGGATCCACCTCGTCCAGGAGCCGTTTCGTGATCGTGGCGATGGTCTCCGCACCGCGCCGGGACTTGATGAAGGCAATGGTTCGGATCCGGGAGGACACCAGGTTGGCCAGCAGATCCGAGGTTTCGGCAACGACGGTGCGGCGTTCCTTGGCACCGTTTTCGCCGCGGAGCTCCGTTAGCGCGGGTTCCCAGAACGCCACCGTCGTGGAGCCGTGCGGGCGAGGAGTCCTCGGACTACCGCGCGGACGGGCGCGCCGATGAGCCTGCCGAACGATGCCCCCGGTTCGGAGGCCGTGGCGGACGCGGCGATGAACACCGGCCCGGGGTTGGAGCCGCCCGGGCTGTAGTAGGCGCAGATGCGGCGCAGCCGGCGCATCAGGTTGGCCACATTCGATCCGAAGACGCCGCGGTAGCTGTGCGCCTCATCCACGATCACGTAGCGGAGCCGGCGGAGGAACCGGGCCCACCAGGCGTGGTTCGGCAGGATCCCGAAGTGGAGCATGTCCGGATTGGCCAGGATGAAGTTGGCGTGGTCGCGGATCCAGCGGCGCGAGGCGGGATCGGTGTCGCCGTCGTAGGTTTCGGCCCGGACCGTGGGGAGGTTCAAGCCCGGATGGCGGCCAGCTGGTCGGCTGCCAGGGCCTTGGTGGGGGACAGATAGAGCGTGACGGCGCCGTCATCGTGGATCTTGCCCGGGTCGGCGAGCACGCGCAGCTCGGACCGGTGGATCGCGTCCAGCGCCGGCAGCTGGTACGCCAGCGACTTGCCCGAGGCCGTGCCCGTGGCGATCACGACGTTCTCGCCCGCGTGGGCCAGTTCGGCGGCTTCGATCTGGTGGCGGTACGGCTCGTGGATCCCCAGGGAGCCATAGGCGGTCACCAGTTCGGGGTGCGCCCACTCGGGCCACGGCGCGTGCACAGCCTGACGGGCGGGAATGGTCCGCACATGGCGGAGCTGCTCCGGGTCCGGGCCTCGGCCCAGCAACGGAATCAGCGACTCATGTGGGTTCACTCAGACATTCTTTCACCCGGGCTCAAATCGACCGGGCGAGGAGTCAGCTCACAGACAGGTCCGAACCTTCGTCCGAGGCCGAGAGCATCAGCACCTGGCAGACCGTGCCCCAGCCGAGGTGGGAGTACAGCTTCTGGCCGTCCGAAGAGGCCAGCAACAGCCCGGTCTCGACGTCGTGCTCGAACGCCTGGGCAGCCAGTGCCTTCATGATGAAGCTGCCGAGCCCGCGCCGTTGATAACCGGGCTCCGTGACGATCTTGTCGAAGATGGCCGTGCGGTCCACGACGAAGACCTGCCCGCTGGCCGCAATTTCGTCCCCGGCGTGGACCACGGCGTGGTGGACCCGGCCGGTCTGCGAGGTGGCGAGCTTCAGGTCGTCGTCGGAGAGCCAGGGATCCTCGGAGTCCTGGGTCTCCATGTCGACGATCATCATCGTCTGGGAAACCGAGGTGATGTTAAGCCCGTGGGTCTGCGCCAACGCGGTGTAGCGGGCTACGTCATTGGTGAGGACGGTGAGGATCCGGGCCGGGACTTCGGCGGTGCGGCCGGCCAGCTGAGCGAACTCGGCATCCGAGGGATCGTGGGCGAAAAACTCCCACTCGCGGGTTGAGTCAGCGCGCAGGGCCGCAGGGAACCGGCCCTCCCGGCGCGTCTCATACCCACGACAACCGGCCCAGCCGGCCACCCAGATTTCCAGCAGGTGGGTGGTGTCTTCAACCATGGCGTCCACACTCATGTGATGAGCGTATTCCAGCCCCGCCGCAAGCAACAGTGGCCGGGTCCGGGAACCGGGCTTGCATACTCAATTGTGACCGGACCGCTGGCCAGCCCGCTCCCGACGACGGTCCCGTTGTGCTCTGCGGTCCGTCACCGGGGCATCGGGTGCACCGCCGACGGGACCCTCCAGTACCCTTAAATACGTGGCTTTGAACCGGATTGTGCTCTTTTACGGCTTTACCCCCCTCTCGGATCCCGACGCTGTCCGGCTCTGGCAGCGCGCCCTGTGCGAAAAGCTCGGGCTGACCGGACGGATCATCATCTCCAAGGACGGCATCAATGCCACCGTCGGCGGCGAACTGCAGGCGGTCAAGCAGTATGTGAAGACCACCCGCGAATACAAGGGCTTCCACGGCATCGACGTGAAGTGGTCCGACGGCGGTGCCGCCGACTTCCCGCGGCTCAGCGTCAAGGTGCGGGACGAGATCGTGTCCTTCGGTGCGCCCGGCGAGCTCAAGGTGGACGCAGGCGGCGTCGTGGGCGGCGGCAAGCACCTCAAGCCCGCGGAACTCCACGAGCTCGTGGAGGCCGGGAAGGCCTCGGGCGACGAGGTCGTCTTCTTCGACGGCCGCAACGGCTTCGAGGCCCAGATCGGCAAGTTCAAGGACGCAATCGTCCCGGACGTCGCCACCACCCACGACTTCATCAAGGAACTCGACTCCGGCAAATACGACTCGCTCAAGGACAAGCCGGTCGTCACCTACTGCACGGGCGGCATCCGCTGCGAGGTGCTCTCCAGCCTGATGGTGAACCGCGGGTTCAAGGAGGTTTACCAGCTCGACGGCGGAATCGTCCGCTACGGCGAGGCCTTCAAGGACCAGGGGCTGTGGGAGGGCTCGCTGTACGTGTTCGACAAGCGCATGCACCTGGAATTCAGCGAGGACGCGAAGACGATCGGGGCGTGTGTCCGGTGCGCGGCACCCACGAGCAAGTTCGAAAACTGCTCTAACCCGGCATGCCGGACCTTGACGCTCTACTGCCCGGAATGCGCCGCCAGCCCGGAAACCCTCCGCTGCCCCGACGGCTGCGCCGCCTGAGGCACGTTCCGGCGGTTTGACCGGCCGGCAACCCCTAGATGCGGCTCACGCGATACGCAAAGTTCGCCGCCTCGTTCGCATCCACTTTGATCGAGAGCGGCGCATCTGTAACCAGTTGCACCACATTCACCCTGGACGTCCCGCACCGGAGACTCAGGTCCACGAGCTCGTTCTCGCCACTCTCGATGGAAAAGGACACCCGGCGGGTGCTCCGGCAGGCCAGGGTCAGGGCGTACGTTCCCTTGGGCAGCTGGGTTGTGGTCTCTTTCACTTCCTCGTCGGCCTCCAGCGTCCCGAAACTCGTGTGGAATACCTGCCCTTGGGCATCGGGCAACACTTCCAGGACCCAGGCATCGAGTTCCGCCCCCGCGACGGGCTGGTTCAGGCGGGGATCCTGCTGCCGCGTGGCATCCGTGAAGATCGGTGTGGGCGGCCCGGACCCATCATCGCTGGAAAGGCCGTCGTCGTACTCATAAGCGCAGCCGGCCACCACGAGGCCCAGTGCGAGCGCGGCGGAGAGCGCGATGGCAGCTGCCGCGGTCCTCGTCCGCGGCAGCCTTGTTCCCGGCACAGTTCCCCGCACAGGCATGGCCCGACTTTAAGCTCGCCGGAACGAATTTGCCAGAGTCTAACGACCCAAACTGGACGGCCGGCGCGGGCGCCTGGGCCACGCCCGGACGGCCACTGAGGCGCAGTGGCGCTACGGCGCTACGGCGCCGGGCCGCCCGGGCCGGCTGGGCTGATCCGGAAACCGGCGACGGCCCCGGTGCCGGGATCAGCGCTGTTCCGGACGAGCTGAACCCAGACCCGACCCTTTTCCAGTTCCAGTGCGGTCTCGGCCAGGGTCCCGCAATCGATGCTGAGCTCGAGGCTGCCACCTGCCGGGCGGGCGTCCTGCGAGATGAACAGGAGCGCATTCGGTGCGCCGACGCACGCGACGGAAACGGCGTAACTGCCCTTCTCCGCGGACCGGACGGAGTTGCGGAACCCGCTGCCCCCGATCCCGCCCGCTCCCCGCATCAGGACAACCTCTGGTCCGGTCCCGAGAATCCGCTCAAGCTCCGTCATGTTCCTGGCCTCGGTCGCGACCAGCTCCGGCTCCTGGGTGGGCTGGGGCGACCTGGGGGAAGAAGCGCGTGCGGTCGGGGTGGCCGCGGCGTCGTCCAGGCCGACGTCGTCCGCGTATTCGCATCCGGCCAGTCCCGAGGCGCCGACGGCCAGGACCAGAGCGAGTGCAGCGCGGCGCGTCCCTCGCAGACCCCTGGCAGCAGACATGCCCCTGAGCCTACTGGCTGGCGCCTGAAGCGCAAGGATGCCAGGCGCAAGGCCACCATAAGGCGGGAGTCAGGCGGCCGTGGTCAGCTGGCGGGGGTCAGCTGGTAGGCGAAAATGAGCGGGGCGTCCACGCTGGCCGCACTGATCTGCAGGGTGCCGGCCGCGGGTACTTTGATCCGGGCCGTTTCGCGGCTGCCGTTGCACGCCGCCCCCGCCTCGGTCAGCTGGGTGCCGTCAAGGGAGACGTCGAAGAAGGCCTTGCCTCCGCCGTCGCAGGTCATGGTCAGGGTGTAGTTGCCGGCCTGCATTCCTGTGGCAGCCTTCACGATCAGATCCCGGTTCAGGATCTTGCCCGCGTCTTCGAGCACGATCCCGCCGGCCGAGGGCAGGGCGGTGGCCTGCCACGCCGGCACGTCGGCGGATTCGATGGAACCCGCAGCCGAGCAGGCCGAGACCGCGATCAGGACGGCGGAGGCGGCCGCAGCGCCAGCGAACCGCCGCCGAAGCCTCGGGGTGCCGGGGAGACGAAGGGAAGGGAAACGCATTCCCCCAACTTACCGGTTGCCGCCCGCCGGTCCGGACGGCGCCGGCGCGCCCCGCCGCCCGGGCGCCCGCCGGTCCGGACGGCGCCGGAGCGCCCCGCCGCCCGGGCGCCCGCCCGGCCCGGGGCGCACATGCCTGCCTAGCCCGCAATCAGTTCGTGCACCTTTCCCTGGTGCAGGGCAAGGTGCACCCGGTCGCGGAGGCGGTTCGCTTCGTCGTCAGTCAGCGTGCGGTCAAGCGGCTGCAGCACCAGCCGCAGGAGCACGTTCACCTGCTCCGGCGCCATCCGGAGACGTTCGACGGCGGCCGCGGGGAGCGCCGCCGCCGGGGTCACCGCCAGGATTTCCAGGGCGGCGAGCACCTCGGACTCCGGGCCCAGGGTGGTGCGGGCCAAGTCGCCCAGCAGCTCGACGTCGGCGTCGTCAGCTGATCCGAGGACCAGGGAGAGGTCGCGCCGGACCTCGGGCAGCACCGAGACGGGGCGGTAGGGTTCCAGGTCCAGCATCTGCGCCCGGACTGCGAGGGCCTCCGAGCGCAGCAGCCGGATGTCGGTCATCCCCTTCCGCAGCATCAGGGCACGGTCCAGTCCCAGGCCCAGGGCGAGCCCGGCCCAGCGTCCGGGGTTCAGCCCGGAGCCGCGCAGGATCTGCGAGCCCACGATGCCGCACTCGGCCAGCTCCAGCCAGCCCCTGCTGCCGTCAGGCATCGTGACCAGCACATCCAGTTGCTGGCCGCCGTCCATGTAGCTGTGGGGCGACGGGCTGGCCCGCCACTCCACGTCCGGGTGCTGGGCGGCCGGCAGCACGGCCTCCACCACGGTGGCCATCATCCTGTGCAGTTCCGCGGGGCCGAGCAGGCCGCGGGCCTTCAGTCGCCACAGATCCACCTGGTGCGGGGCGCCCACATGGGTGCGGTCAATCGCGTCGCGCCGGTAGACCAGCCCGGGCAGGACATGCAGCCGGTCGTAGTGGCCGAGTTCGCCGCGGAGCGAGTCCAGAAGGGCGGGCATCCCGGCGGACGTGTGGCTGCGCAGCATCACCGTGGGGCTGACGTGGCGCGAGTAGCGCGAGTCCCTGGTGACGTCGTCCGGGGAGTAACCGAGGCGGTCGTAGTTGTCGGCCGTCGCGACGAGCGGGCTGAGCCGGTGGGTCGATGACCCGACGTTCCAGAGCTGTTCGAGCCCGGCCGTGATGTCGTCCAGCAGCAGCTGCAGGGCGTGCGGGCCGGCGGCGGGATCGCTGAGGTCGCGGAGGTCCAGGGCGGAGTGCAACTCGGCCGGGGTCAGATACTTCTTCATGAGGGGTCCTTAGGGTCAGTGCGGGATGGGGGAACTCACCCTCAGCCACTGCACCGGACGGACCCCGGCGGCTGCAGTTATGCGCGCGTCACGTAGCCCGTGCGGCCGGAAAGCGGCCGAGGGCTGATAAATCGCTGCGTCTGCATGGGTCAAATGGTACGGCACGCCCGTGCGGAAGGGGCCGCCGTCGCCCCTTGACCTTGACGCTACGTCAAGCTTTAGAGTCGGAGGACAGGAAGAAAAGCACACGGGACGACGGGCGGAGGGCCATCACATGGACTGGTCTGTGCAGCAGATCGCGAAGTTCGCCGGCACCACGAGCCGGACCTTGCGCCACTACGACGACATCGGGCTTCTCAAGCCCAGCCGCACCGGCGACAACGGCTACCGGTACTACGACCAGGCGGCGCTGGTGCGGCTCCAGCGCATCCTGCTCCTGCGTGGCCTGGGACTCGGATTGCCGGCGATTGACGACGTGATGAGGCACGAATCGGACGCGGAAAGAGCCTTGGGCCGGCATCTGGAGTGGCTCCGGCAGGAACAGGACAGGCTGGCCCGGCAGATCGCCTCGGTCCAGCAAACCATCGCAGCAGTGAAAGAAGGAAGAGAGATCATGGCAGAGAAGATGTTCGACGGCTTTGACCACACCCAGTACAAGGACGAAGTGGAGGAGCGCTGGGGCAAGGAAGCCTATGCCACGTCCGACGCCTGGTGGCGCGGCATGGGCCCGGCCGGCCAGGCCGCCTGGAAGCAGCGCTCGCAGCAGCTGGGCGCCGACTGGATTGCCGCGGCGGCGTCGGGCATGGCGCCGGACAGCGGGACGGCGCAGGAACTGGCACGCCGCCAGGTCGAGTGGCTCACCGGGATTCCCGGGACTCCGGCCGCGGTGTCCGCCGCGGGAGGCGGCGGGGACCTCAGGGGCTACGTGACCGGTCTGGGCGAGATGTATGTGGCGGATCCGCGGTTCGCCGCGAACTACGGCGGCGAGGCGGGGGCGGCCTTTGTCCGCGACGCCCTCCGGATCTACGCCGGGAAGCACCTCTGACCCGGCACGCCTAAACTTGTCCGGTGACTGACTCAACGCATTTCACCGACGGCAACGTCCCCGACGCACCCCGCAGCGACCTCCCCGGGCTCCTCGAACTGCTGGCCGCGGACCTGCGGACCGTCGGCTACACGGTCGACGGCGTGGCGGGGCTGCTCGGCCCGGCCGCGCACTCGGCCCTCAGCCGGGACCAGCTGATCCCGGCGCTGATCGTCACGGAACGCGCCGCCAAGGCTGATCCGACGACGACGACAACGGCGGCGCTCGCCGCCGTCGTGCGGCTGTGGCTGCTGGCGGAACCGCAGCGGTCCGGCACCCTCGATGCCGCCCTCCCCGGGATCCGCACCGCAGGCCTGCTTGAGCTGGGCCTCGTGGAGCTGTCCGTGGACGGCCTGGTGCGGGCGCGGGCGGACCTCCGGCCCTACGGCTGGGACGGCGCGGCCGCAACTGATGGCGAGGGCGAGGGCGCTGACGGCGACGCCGGCGGCGGGGCCGAGCTGTGGGTCGCCAGCGACCTCGCCGCCCACCAGAGCGCCGGGGTGCTGCGCCACGACCACGTGCTGGGGATCGGGCAGGCCTCCACCACCCTCGTGCAGGTCACCGCCCGGCGGCACGTGGCCCGGGCCCTTGACCTCGGCACCGGCTGCGGCATCCAGACCTTCCACCTGCTGCACCACGCGGAGCATGTGACAGCGACCGACATCTCCGAACGCGCCCTCGCGTTCACCCGCTTCAACCTGCTGCTCAACGCCGCCGAGCTGCACGTGGATCCGTCCGACCTTGCGGCCCGGGTGAGCCTGCGCCTGGGTTCTCTGCTGGAACCCGTGGCGGGCGAGGAATTCGAGCTGGTGGTCTCCAACCCGCCCTTCGTCATTACCCCGCGCAGCCCCGGCGAGGCCGCGGCGGAGCAGTTCACCTACCGCGACGGCGGCCTCCCGGGGGACGAGATCGTCTCCTCGCTGGTCCGGGAGCTGCCCTCCGTCCTGGCCCCGGGCGGAACAGCGCAGCTTCTGGGCAACTGGGAGATCCCCGCGGGCGCGGCCTGGGCCGAACGGCCGCAAAGCTGGGCCAGCCCGGAAACGGATGTCTGGTTCATCCAGCGCGAGCAGGTGGGTCCGGAGCAGTACGCGGAGACCTGGCTGCAGGACGCCTCCGAATCCCGGAACCGCCGGCTCTACCAGGACTCCTACGCCGCGTACCTCGACGACTTCGCAGCCCGGAACGTCGAGGCCATCGGCTTCGGGATGATCTGGCTGCGCCGGCCGGCCGACGGTGCACGCCCGGTGATCTCGCGCTTCGAGGAGATCACGTACCCGATCGAGCAGCCCGTCGGACCGCACCTGGGCGCCGCCGTCGAGCGTGCGGACTGGCTGGCCGGCCACGAGCTGGCCGGGGCGCACCTGCTGGTCGCCGAGGACGTCACCGAGGAACGGCACCAGCGTCCCGGGGCCGAACACCCCGGCGTCATCCTGCTGCGCCAGGGAGCCGGCCTCCGGCGCACGAACCTGCTGAGTACCGAGCTGGCCGGCTTTGTCTCAGCGTGCGACGGCGACCTGACCGTCGGGCAGATCATCGGCGCCCTCGAGGCGCTCCTGGGCGGCTATGACGGTTTTGACGCCGGAGTGTTCCGCGGCGGGCTGCTCGGCGACGTCGGGAACCTGGTCCGCGACGGCTTCCTGCTGCCCGCCTGACGGCTGCGCGCCTGACCGCTGCCGGCCCTCGTTGCCGAAGCGTGGCAGGACGTATGCCGCGACCGCCAGGGCCACCAGGACCCCGCCCGCGCCGGTGACCAGGAAGCTCAGGCGCACCGGCAGCAGCGCGCCCAGCAGGCCGCCGAGGGCCAGCGCGGCAATGGACACGGCCCGGGTCAGGCCTCCGATGATCGCCATCGCCTGGCCGCGGCCGCTGTCCGGAATCCGCAGGATCGCGATCGCCCCGAAGCACGCGTTCAGCACGCCGCAGGCGGTTCCCATCGCGGTGTAGGCCACAAACAAAAGCTCCACCGTCGGCACCAGGGCCATGATTCCCAGGAACGCCGAGGTCAGGGCCATCGAAAGCAGGAGCACCCGCAGCCGGGCAGGCGGCGTCCGGATCCGGCCCGCCATCGCCGCTCCGGCCGCCATGCCGAGGCCGAACGCCGCCGCCAGCAGGCCGTACTGGGTTTCGGTGGCGCCGAGCTCGCCGCGGGCCAGGAACACCTCCAGGACATTGGTCGCCTCGCCCACCGTGATGAAGAACAGAGCGCCGAGGACTAAGGCCCAGACCAGGCTGTCCCGCCGGATCAGGCGCAGCCCGTCCAGCAGGGCAGGCTTCTCCGCACCCGCCCGCTCGGCGGCCGTGCCGCGGCGTGTCCGGATCAGCAGGGCCCCCACTCCCATGGCCAGGTAGCAGCCGCTGGCCACCGTGAACACCAGGGCGGATCCGCCCCAGCCGCTGAGCAGCCCGCCCGCGGCCGGCCCGGCCATGCCGGCGATCATGATGGTCGCCTGCATCGTGCCCATCGCCCGCGGCGTGCGCCCCTCGCCCACGATCCGCGGCAGCAGAGCCTGCCAGGTGGGCCCGGCCACCGCCTGCGCCGCGTCCAGCAGGAAGGTCATGGCAAACAGCACCGGAACGTAGTTGTCCAGGTGCTGGGTGCCCAGTCCCATTCCCGCGACGGCCGCGGCGCTGACAGCGGACGACGCCGTGGCCAGCGTGCGGGAGTCCCGGGTGTCCGCCAGCCGGCCCGCCCAGGGGGCCAGCAGGACCAGCGGCAGCGCCGAGCAGAGCAGGTACGCGGCTACCAGCCACGGTCCGGCAACCGGCGTCTGGCCGGCGGCGGCAAGGTTTTGCAGGTGCAGCATGACGCTGACGACGACGGCGCCCATGCCGGCGGTGGCGGCGAAGCGGGCGCTGCTGGCGAGGAGGAAGTCGCGGTTGCGCCAGAGCGGCTGCGCGGTCCGGCCATCCGCCGGCAATTTATGAAGTACCTGTTTCATAAATGGTAAACTACGCTCCGGATGAAGATAGTGTCAAGCATTTCTTTCATAGTTTGGCGGTGCTGGATAGACTGGATTCGTGAATGCACAAACCCCAATGGCGGAGTCGCCGGTTCCGCCGTCCGCCAAACGCCGGCAGCGCCCGGAAAAGAAAGTGGAAATCACTGATCCGAAGGCGATCCGGGCGCTCGCCCATGCCGCCCGGCTGGAGGTCATTTCCGAGCTGTATTCCACCCAGGTGAGCCGGACGGCCACCGAACTCGCGGCGCAGACCGGCCTCACCCCGAGTGCCATGAGCTACCACCTGCGCGCCCTGCAGAAGTGGGGCATCGTTGTTCCCGCCGCCACCGCCGGCGATGCCCGGGAGCGCCGCTGGAAAGCCGCCGGCACCGACTTCACCATCAACTCCGGCGGGGGAGTGGCGAGCCCGGAGTTCGCGGTGCTCGACCTCGAGCTGGACGCCTACCGCCGCCGCGTCAACGCCTACGCCCAGGCCCGGGACGAGCGCCGCAAGCGCGGCGAACCAGCCGACTCCTCCGTGGTGCTGGCCAGCAACCTGCTGTACCTGACGCCGGCGCAGCGGACCGAACTGACGGAGCGGCTCTTCGACCTCCTGCGCGACTACGAGCTGGAAGACCCCGACCACGTGCCCGAAGGGGCCGAACGCATGGCCACCATGTGGTCCATGATCCCGGATGACCGCGGCAGGGCCCCTGCCGCCCGCGCCCCCGGCGCCTGACACCCCGGCGCCTGACACCCCCGGCCAAGACTCGTTGGCACGCCGTTCGGCAGGCCCTTCGGGAGGCCTCCCAGGAGGCCTCCCGGGTGGGCCGTCTGGCCGCCGCAGCCGGGTGCCGCATTGCGTCCGGAAGTCGTCCCGGGAAGCGTGCGTTTTCCACCCGGATGCGCGGGAATCTGCAAAATATGGTGAACTAGGCGGGTATGGGCGCATCTGCCCGAGCCACCTTTTTCTGTAGGAGCACCGTGCCAAGCAAGGCCAAAACCGGCAAGAAACTCGTGATTGTAGAGTCTCCCGCCAAGAGCAAAACCATCGCCAAGTACCTCGGCGAAGGCTTCATTGTGGAGGCCTCCATCGGTCACATCCGTGACCTTCCGCAGCCCTCGGAGCTCCCCGCGGAATTGAAGAAGACGTCGGTCGGCAAGTTCGCCGTCGACATTGAAAACGACTTCAAGCCCTATTACGTGGTGTCTTCGGACAAGAAGAAAAAGGTCGCCGAACTCAAGGCGCAGCTCAAAGATGCCGACGCTCTCTATCTCGCAACCGATGGGGACCGCGAGGGCGAGGCCATCGCGTGGCACCTGCTGGAAGTGCTCAAGCCCAAGGTTCCGGTCTACCGGATGACCTTCGGTGAAATCACCAAGGAAGCCATCCACCGCGCCATGGACAACCTGCGCGACGTCGACCAGGACCTTGTGGACGCCCAGGAAACCCGGCGTGTGCTGGACCGCCTCTACGGCTACGAGATCTCCCCGGTGCTGTGGCGCAAGGTGGCCCGCGGCCTCTCCGCCGGCCGTGTGCAGTCCGTCGTCACCCGGATGGTGGTGGACCGCGAACGTGAGCGGATGGCCTTCAAGGCCGCCTCCTATTGGGACCTCACCGGCCAGTTCGGCGCCGGCTCCGGTTCCTTCAAAGCCAAACTCGCCGCCGTCGACGGCGCCAAGGTCGCCAGCGGCCGGGACTTCAACGACAGCGGCGAGCTCACCTCGCGCAACGCCGTCCACCTCAACGAGGAACTCGCCACCTCGCTCGCAGCGGGGCTGCAGGACGCCGACTTCCGCGTCCGCTCCGTCGACACCAAGCCGTACACCCGCCGGCCGGCCGCGCCGTTCACCACCTCCACCCTGCAGCAGGAGGCCGGCCGCAAGCTGCGCTTCTCCTCGAAGAGCACGATGCAGGTGGCCCAGCGCCTCTACGAAAACGGCTACATCACTTATATGCGTACAGACTCGTCCGCGCTGAGCAACGAGGCCGTCACGGCCGCCCGGCGCCAGGCCTCCGAACTGTACGGCCCCGAGTACGTGCCCCAGTCGCCGCGGGTCTACAGCGGCAAGGCCGCGAACGCGCAGGAAGCCCACGAGGCCATCCGCCCCGCCGGTGACTCGTTCCGCACCCCGGCCCAGGTGGCCAAGCAGCTCTCCGGCGACGAATTCCGGCTCTACGAGCTCATCTGGAAGCGGACCGTCGCCTCGCAGATGGCCGACGCCAAGGGTTCCACCGCCACTATCCGCCTCGGCGCCGTCACTGTCGGCACCCCGGGCGCGAGCCGTGACGCCGAGTTCTCGGCCTCCGGCACCGTCATCACGTTCCCCGGCTTCCTCGCCGCCTACGAGGAAGGCAAGGACGAAAGCCGCGGCGACGAAGAATCCGAGGAAGCACGCCGGCTGCCCAACGTGGCCAAGGACGACGCGCTCACCGCCAGCGACATTGTCGCCGTCGGCCACGAGACTTCGCCGCCGCCGCGTTTCACTGAAGCGTCGCTGACCGCGGAGCTGGAAAAGAAGGGCATCGGCCGCCCGTCGACTTATGCCTCCACCATCTCCACGATCCAGGACCGCGGCTACGTCCGGAAGCAGGGCTCCGCGCTGGTCCCGAGCTGGATCGCGTTCTCCGTGATCCGGCTCCTCGAGCAGCACTTCCACGACTACGTGGACTACGAATTCACGGCCGACATGGAAGCGGACCTGGACAAGATCGCCAACGGCCAGGCGGCCGGACCGGCCTGGCTCAAGCACTTCTACTTCGGTGCGGACTCCGAGCCCGGCCTGCTGAGCATCGTCAACAACCTCGGCGAGATCGATGCCCGCGAGATCAACTCGATCCCCATCACGGACGGGATCACGCTCCGGGTCGGCAAGTTCGGACCATACCTGGAAAGCTCCGTCGCGACCGTGGATCCCGAGACCGGCGAAGTGGTCGAAGCGGCCCGCGCCAACGTCCCCGAGGACCTGGCCCCGGATGAGCTCACGGCCGCCAAGGCAATCGAGCTGATGGAAACGGCGGCACCGGAAGAACGCGTGCTCGGCACGGATCCGCACACCGGGCACACCGTGGTGGCCAAGAACGGCCGCTACGGCGCCTACGTCACCGAGGTCATCCCGGAAATGACCGAGGAGCAGATCGCCAACCAGCCCGTCGAGTACTACAAGAACGGCAAGCCCAAGCCGCCGAAGAAACCCGTCAAGGCCAAGCCGCGCACTGGATCCCTGTTCGCCTCCATGAGTGTGGAGACGGTCACCCTGGACGAGGCGTTGCAGCTCATGAGCCTGCCCCGCGTGCTGGGCCAGGACGCCGAAGGGAACCCGATCACGGTGCAGAACGGCCGCTTCGGCCCGTACCTGAAGAAGGGCACGGACTCGCGGTCGATCGGCTCCGAGGAGGAAATCTTCACCATCACGCTCGAGCAGGCGCTGGAGATCTACTCGCAGCCCAAGCAGCGTGGCGCCCGCGCCGCCGTTCCGCCGCTCGCGGAATTCGGCCCGGACCCGGTGTCGGAGAAGAACATCGTGGTGAAGGAAGGCCGCTTCGGCCCGTACATCACCGACGGCGTCACCAACATCACCGTGCCGCGGACCACGGCGCTCGAGGAACTGACCCGGGAACGCGCCGTCGAACTCCTTGCGGAGAAGCGGGCCAAGGGACCGGTCAAGCGCACGACGACGGCCCGCAAGGCACCCGCCCGCAAGGCCGCCGCGAAGAAGTAGGAACAGCCACACCGAATTCGCCGGAAGCGCGCGGGTTCGCCGGAATTTTCCGGCGAACCCGCAGCGGACCGGCGAATTCGCGTTTGCGGAGCCGGACGCAACGTGATCGAGTAGGACTATGACTGAACAGCCGACTCCCCTGGACATCCAGCCGCTGAACGACCTCGAAGAGAAGCTCGCCCGGGGTGAGCAGCCTGACGCCAACCCGGTCGACGTCATCCTGGCCTTCCTCAACAACGAGGTCTACGTCGTCAGCTCTGACGCCCTCGAAGGCGCCGACTCCCAGGTCGAGCCGCTCGTGCTCGCCAATTCCTCCGGGAAACCGGTCCTGGCCGTGTTCTCGCACCCCAGCCGCGTCGGCGAGCAGTACCTCGCGGCCGCGCCCAACGTGCTCGGCACCCAGGGCGCCGCGATCATCGGCAACCTCGGAGACGAACTCGGCATGGTGATCAACCCCGGGGCCGCCTTCGGGTTCGAGATCGATCCGGAAGGCGTCGCCAACATCCGCCGCGACTTCAAGCCCTCCGACGGATCCGACGACGAGCCCGGTGAGGACAGCGCGCAGGCCTGACCGCAGTTAGGCCAGCCGCTCCACCGAGGGGAATAATGGCAGCATGCGTCTTGGCGTCCTCGATATCGGCTCAAATACTGTCCACCTGCTGCTGGTGGACGCTCACCCGGGCGCACGCCCGGTGCCCTTCGCCTCGCATAAGCGGCCGCTGTCCCTGGTCCAGTTCCTGGACCGCGACGGCAATATCAGCGACGCCGGCCAGCATGAGCTGATCGAGTTCGTCCTCGAGGCCTGGGAATTCGCGGCCAAGCACAAGGCCGACGACCTCCTGGCCTTCTGCACCTCAGCGATCCGCGAGGCCACCAACGGCCCGGCCGTCCTGGCCCGGGTCAAGCACGAGACCACGGTGACGCTCCAGGAACTGACGGGCAGCGAGGAAGCGTCGATGACGTTCTTCGCCGTCCGGCGCTGGTACGGCTGGGGCGCCGGGCCCATCCTCGACCTGGACATCGGCGGCGGTTCCTTCGAAATGGCCTACGGACAGGACGAACTCCCCGAGCTCGCGATGTCCGTCCCGCTCGGAGCGAGCCGGCTGACCCGTGACTGGCTGCACGAGGACCCGCCCTCGGCCAAGAGCGTCCGGGAACTGCGGCGCTATATCCGGGCCACGCTCAAGCCGGTGGTGCGGAACTTCGAGCGGCTGGGCCGGGCGAACCTCGTGGCGGGCACATCCAAGACGTTCCGCTCGCTGGCGCGCATCGCGGGGGCCGCCCCCAGTGCTGCCGGCCCCTACGTCAAACGGGAACTGTTCGCCACGGACATGGGCCTCTGGGCGCAGCGCATCTCCGCCATGGAAGTGGAGGACCGGCTGCACCTCCCCGGCGTCTCCGAAGCACGGGCACCCCAGCTGCTGGCAGGTGCCCTTGTGGCGGAGGCGGCCCTGGAGCTGTTCGAGTTCCCGAGCCTCGAGATCTGCCCCTGGGCCCTGCGGGAGGGCCTGATCCTCCGGCGCCTGGACCAGCTGGTCTTCGACGGGCCGCTGGAGCCCGCACCGCACGTGGGCCAGGCCCAAGCGGCCGCGGCGCTGCGGTCCGCGGAGAGCCACGGCGTCGACCTGCGGTAAGCGCTGTCCCGGGGGCCGGTGTCGATCCGGAGATATCCCGTTCGTTTAGTAGCTGAGAGGCCGGTACCCAGCCGGCCGAACCGTCAAGGAGGACACCGCAATGGCACAGTACCTGCTCAGCGTCTACCAGCCCGTCGGACCGGCCCCGGACCCGGAAGTCCTGGAACCGATCATGCGGGACCTTGAAGCACTGAACCGCGAGATGAAGGCGGCCGGTGCCTGGGTGTTCGCGGCCGGGCTCCATCCCACCGACACCGCCACCGTTGTCCGGCAGCAGGGGACCGACGTGCTGGTCACGGACGGTCCGTTCGCCGAAGGGAAAGAGCACCTCGGCGGGTTCACCGTCATCGACGCAGCCGACCTCGACGCGGCGCTCGGCTGGGCCGGAAAGCTCGCCCGGGCCACCACCCTGCCCATCGAAGTCCGGCCCATCCAGCACTAGCGGACACACAAATGCCGCACGCCAGTGAGCCCGTTGAGCCGGCCGGCGGGCCGGGCCGCCCCGCGGCGGCCGAAATCGCCGGCGTCTTCCGGCAGGAGTACGGACGTGCGGTGGCCGTCCTGACCCGCATCTTCGGCGACATCGATATCGCCGAGGACGCGGTCCAGGACGCATTCACGGCCGCGGTCCGGCGGTGGCCTTCCGACGGCATGCCGCCAAGTCCGGCCGGCTGGATCATCACCACCGCCCGGAACCGCGCGGTCGATCGGCTGCGTCGGGAGGCCAGCCGGGACGGCCGGCACGCCAGCGCCGCGCTGCTCCAGGCCGCCCGGGCAGGGGATCCGGACGGCTCACCCGAGGAAGAGGTACTGGCGGAACTGGCAGGGGAGGGTGCGGTGTCCGATGACCGGCTGCGGCTGATTTTCACCTGCTGCCACCCGGCCCTGAACCCGGGAGCCCGGGTGGCGCTGACCCTGCGGCTGCTGGGCGGACTGACGACGGCGGAGATCGCCCACGCCTTCCTGGTGCCGGAACCGACCATGGCCCAGCGCCTGGTCCGGGCCAAGGCGAAGATCCGGGACGCGCGGATCCCCTACCGGGTGCCCCAGGGAGCCGAGCTCCCGGCGCGGCTGCAGGCGGTGCTCGCCGTCGTCTACCTCATCTTCAACGAGGGTTACAGCCCCAGCTCGGGCGCTGGGCCGGTCCGCGCGGAACTGTGCCAGGAGGCGATCAGGCTCGGCCGGCTGCTGGCCGCGCTGATGCCGGATGAAGCCGAAGTCAAGGGCCTGCTGGCGCTGATGCTGCTGATCGAATCACGCCGCGCGGCCAGGCTGGATCCTGCGCGCCGGGAGGCCGACGGCGGGCAGGTGCTGCTGGCCGGCCAGGACCGGCGGCTGTGGGACACCCGGCTGATCGCGGAAGGCCAGGAACTGGTGCGTCAATGCCTGCGGCGGAACCAGCCCGGCCCGTACCAGCTGCAGGCTGCGATCAACGCGGTCCACAGCGATACCGCCGACGCGGCGGCGACGGACTGGGGGCAGATCCTCCGGCTCTACGACCAGCTCCTTGACGCCGCCCCCGGCCCGGTCGCCGCCCTCAACCGCGCAGTCGCGGTGGCCGAACTCGATGGCCCGGGCGCCGCCCTGCGCCTCGTCGACGGGCTGGGGCTGGAGACCTACTACCTCTTCCACGCTGTCCGCGCCGACTTCCTGGTCCGTCTGGGCCGCGGGGAGGAGGCCGCCGCCGCGTACCAGTCAGCGTTGTCGCTGGCGGGCAATGACGCCGACCGGAAGTTCCTCGGATCACGTCTGCGGGGACTCGGAGCCGGTCCGCCCGCTGATCGGCGCGGCGTGCATCGGGGCCGCGGATTAAATGAGTGAGCGCCGGGCGGTTCCGCAGAAGGAATTGGGGGAATTCTTCTACAGCCGCCCGGCGCCATCATCATCACTCACGCCTTGGTTGAGGAGGCACTTTCCACGCTATTCGCCGAGTTTGGGTTTTCCAGCAGATTTACCTGTGCGTTGGCTGGAAGTCCAGGGGCCGGCGCCGATAACCCGGCGCCGTTAGTCCGGCGCCGTTAAACGGCGAAGGCACCGGCCGTCTGCTGCGGGAAAATGGGGGAAAACCCGCTGCAGACCACCGGTGCCGGGCAGCCATCCGCATGGCCGCCGTATCACTCGCACCCTCAATGAGGTACTTACCAAGGTAGTTGCGGAGTTTGTGAGAACACTGCGCCGAGAGTGTGAGCTGGCTGTGAATCGGACCGGACTGCAATGATGGGTGCATGAGCAACCGAATCGCATTCCTGGGCTGTGGGTCAATGAACGAGGCAATCCTTGGCGGCCTGATCAAGGGCGGCACCGACCCGGCGGACATCGTCGCCACGGTCCGCCGCGCCGAGCGCGCCGCCGAACTTGCCGAACGGCACCATGGCATTACCGCCATCGCCGGCGAGGAAGAGCCGGAGAACAACAAACAGGCCACCACCGGCTCCGACGTCGTGATCCTGGGCGTCAAGCCCGTGGGCATCGCGGACCTGGCCCGCGAGATCGGCGATTCGCTGGCGCCGCACACGATCGTCATCAGCGTCGCCGCCGCCGTGTCGCTCGAGCAGCTGGAGGCAGCGCTGCCAGCCGGCCAGCCCGTGATCCGGACCATGCCCAACACCCCTGCGAAGCTGGGCCGCGGCGTCGTCTCGGTCTCCCCGGGCACCAACTGCTCCACCGCGCAGCTGCAGCTTGCCAAGGATCTCCTGGTCGCCGCCGGCACCGTCGTCGAGGTCCCCGAACACCAGATCGACGCGCTGTCGGCGATCAGCGGCTCAGGCCCGGCGTACGCGTTCTACCTGGCCGAGGCCATGGCCGCCGCCGGCGTCGAGCTGGGGCTGGATCCCGAGCTGTCGCTGCTGATCGCGCGGGAGACCGTGGCCGGGGCCGGCTTTATGCTCGCGGAACCGGGCGCCGATCCGACGGCGCTCCGGATCGCCGTCACGAGCCCCAACGGCACCACCGAACGCGCGATCGCCACCTTCGATGAGCGCGGTCTCCCGGCGATCCTGGCCGACGGCGCCCGGGCCGCCGCCGCCCGGGCCGCCGAGATCACCCAGCAGCTGGCCTGACCCGCGGCCTGGCGGCCGCACGCTCGCCCGCGCCCGGCGTGCGCCTTGAGCAGGCGTGCGCCTTACGGCCGCGCGGCGAACCGCTCGAGCAGGTCGACGTGGCCGGACACGATGAGCATGTCCCGCGCTGAGACCTTGGTCTCCGGCCGGGCGTAGGTGAAGTCCTCCCCGGGAGACTTCACGCCCACGATCGTGACCCCGTACTTGGAACGGACCTTGGACTCCTCCAGGGTGAAGCCCACCGTTTCGCGCGGCGGGTACATTTTCACGATCGCGAAGTCGTCGTCGAACTCGATGAAGTCCAGCATGCGCCCGGAGACCAGGTGCGCGGCGCGGACGCCGGCGTCGGCCTCCGGATAGATGACGTGGTTGGCGCCGATGCGGGTCAGGATCTTGCCGTGCGAGGGTGTGATCGCCTTGACCCAGAGGTGCTCGATGCCGAGGTCCACGAGGTTGACCGTGATCAGCACGGAGGACTCGATCGAGGTGCCCACGCCCACGACGGCGGAACTGAACTCCTGCGCGCCGAGCTGCCGGAGCGCATCGATGTTTGTGGCGTCGGCCTCGACGACGTGGGTCAGGACGCTGGCCCATTTCTGCACCAGGGTCCGGTCGCGTTCAATGGCCAGCACCTCGCGGCCCTGCTTGACCAGCTGTTCGGCGGTGGACGCGCCGAAGCGGCCCAGCCCGATCACCAGCACGGGTGCGTTGTGGGCGGGCCGGTTGACGGCGTCTGAGGAGTTAGCCAATGATCGGTCTCTCTTCCGGGTAGTGGTACAGCTGGCTGCGCTGGCGCAGGGCCAGCGCGGCGGCAAGGGTGACGGTTCCGACGCGGCCGGCGAACATCAGGGCGCTGAGGACGTAGACGCCCGACGGGGGCATCTCGGCGCTGAGGTTGGTGCTCAGCCCCACCGTGGCGAAGGCAGAAATGGTTTCGAAAAGGACCCGGTCCAGGGACGCGCCGCTGATGTGCAGCAGCAGCAGCGCCGACACGGCGACGAGGGTGGCGCCGGCCACGATCACCGAGATGGCCACGCGCATGGTGCCCTCCGGGATGGTGCGGCCGTAGATTTTCACATCGGAGTCACCGCGGGCCTCGGCCACGATCGCCAGGAACATCACGGCGATGGTGGTCACCTTGATGCCGCCCGCCGTCGACGCCGAGCCGCCACCAGCGAACATCAGCGCATCCGTCAGCAGCATCGTGGTGGAATCCATGTGGTTCTGGTCCACCAGGTTGAAGCCGCCGGAGCGGGTCATCACCGACGCGAAAAGGGAGTGCGTGATTTTGTCGCCGAGGTCCATGCCGCCGATGGTCCGCATGTTTTCCCACTCCAGCAGCCCCCACAGCACGGTGCCCGCGGCGAGGAGGATGAATGAGACCTGGATGGTGAGCTTGGTGTGCAGGTTCCATTTCTTCCAGTTCAGCCCGTTTTGCTGGAGCACCATGACCACGGGGAAACCCAGGCTGCCCAGGAAAACACCGATCATGAGCGGGACAAGGATCCACAGGTCCGTCTCATAGGGGACGATGCCGTCCGAGTGCGGGGTGAAGCCGGCGTTGTTGAAGGCCGAAATCGAGTAGAACACACCGTGCCAGACCGACTGGCCGAAGCTTTCCCCCAGCATCAGGAACCGGGGGATCAGCAGGAGGGCGAGGGCCGCCTCGATCACCACGGAGGTGACGATCACGATCCTCAGCAGTGTGCCGACCTCGCCCAGCCGGCCGGCGTTCATGGCCTCCTGGGCGATCAGCTTCCCGCGGACGCCCAACCGCTTGCTCACCATCAGCGCCAGCAGCGAGGCCAGCGTCAGCGTGCCGAGGCCGCCGACGAAGATGCCGATCAGGATGATGAGCTGGCCGAAGAAGGACCAGTGCACGGCGGTGGACACGACGGTCAGTCCGGTGACGCACACGGCGGACGCGGCGGTGAAGAGGGCCTGGTGCAGGGGAGTGGCTTGGCCCGTGGCGGAGGAGACCGGCAGGGAAAGCAGGCCCGTGAAGATCAGGATGACGACGGCGAACGTCGTTAGGGCGAGCCGGGCCGGCGAACTGTTGGCGATGTTGTCGATGAAGTCGCGCAGGCTGGTGAAGATCCACAGGCCCTCCCGCTCCGGAGCTCCCGGGTGCCAGTTGGCCGGGCTCGTGGACCTCGACTGGCGTTGCGTCATGTGTGGCTTGTCCTCGGTTGAAACGGCTTCCTTCAGTAGTAAACCACTAAACCCCGCGCAATGACGGGGGATCGGGCCAGCGCGCTCCGGTAGCCTGTGATTGATGACATACCTGCCCGGACTCGCCCAGACTGCATTGCCGACGACGGTGGTGTGGGATCCGGAGATGACCGCGTACAACTTCGGCCATGGCCACCCGATGGCGCCGGAGCGGATGGAGCTTACGGCGCGGCTGGCCGGCAGCCTCGGCCTGCTGGACCTGGACCACGTCACCGTGGCCGCCCCGGAGGTGGCCTCGGACGAGGACCTCCGCACGGTCCACAGCCCCGAGTTCGTCGCCGCCGTCCGGCGCGTCAGTGCGGATCCGGACACCCCGGATCTGGAACGGGGACTCGGCACCGAGGACGACCCCGCATTTTCCGGCATGCACGAGGCCAGCGCCCGCCTCGCCGGCGGCTCGCTCCTGGCTGCCGCCGCGATCCTGGACGGCAGCGCGGTCCGTGCGGTGAACTTCGGCGGCGGCATGCACCATGCCTCCCGCGAGCGCGCGAGCGGCTTCTGCATCTACAACGACGCCGCCCTGGCCATCCAGCGGCTGCTCGACGGCGGGGTCCGGCGGGTCGCGTACATCGACGTCGACGCGCACCACGGCGACGGCACCCAGAGCATTTTCTGGGACGACCCCCGGGTGCTGACCATTTCCCTGCACGAGACCGGCCTGACCCTTTTCCCGGGCACCGGATTCGCCAACGAGATCGGCGGGCCGGGCGCCCAGGGCAGCGCCGTGAACGTCGCGCTCCCGGCCGGCACAGGCGACGCCGGCTGGCTGCGGGCCTTCCACGCCGTGGTGCCGCAACTGGTCGGAGCCTTCGACCCGGAGGTCATTGTCAGCCAGCACGGCTGCGACTCGCACCGGCTGGATCCGCTGACCCACCTGAACATCAGCGTCGACGCCCAGCGGGAAGCCGCGACGGCGATCGGCAACCTCGCCGCGCGCCACTGCGGCAACCGCTGGATCTCCACCGGCGGCGGCGGCTACAACGTCGTCACCGTGGTGCCCCGGTCCTGGAGCCACCTGATCGCGATCGCCGCCGGGCGGCCGGTGCCGCTCCGCACCCCGGTCCCGGAGGACTGGCGGCGCTACGTGCGGGACAAATACGGGGCCAAGTACGGCGTGGAACCGCCCGCGCTCATGGGCGACGACGTCGATCTCTGGTGGCGGTCCTGGGAAGTCGGCTTCGACCCCAACGACGAAGTGGACCGCACCGTCATGGCGACCCGCAAGGAAGTCTTTCCGCTCTACGGCCTGGACCCCTGGTTCGACTAGCGGGCAAGGAAATAGTTGATGCCATCCGGCGTATATGTCGCTAGTGTGGAGGGCATGGTGACAGACGACGTATTTGCCGTCATTGCTGAGGCAACCCGGCGTGACATTCTGGTGGCCCTCCGCAAGGGGGACAAAGCAGTGGGGGAACTGGTCCAGGAGCTTGAGGCAAGCCAGCCCACCATTTCCAAACATCTCAAAGTGCTCCGCGAGGCGGACCTCGTCAGCATGCGCGCGCAGGGCCAGAAACGCTACTACGCGCTGAACCCGAAGCCCCTGGCCGGCGTCGCCACCTGGCTGGAGACCTTCGACGTCGGTGTTCCGAAAACGGCAACGCCGGAGCCTGCCCCGGTGCCCGCCGAGACCCGGCAGCAGCCCGTCCCGGACAGCCTGGCGTCCGCCGCCGTCCCGGCCGCGGCGTCACCGGCCGCCGCCGCACTGGCCGGCCGGACCGCCGGCAGCCCGCTGAGTCCCGCCGTCGTCCTCCCCGTCGGAACGGCCGGCGAGGACAAAATGCCGCAACAGATCGGACGCTCCGTGGGGCGCGCCGCCACGAAGGCCGCAGACCTGCTGGCCAACCTGCCAAAGTTCGGCCGGAAGAAGTAACCTGCGCCGAGATGACAGTTGGCGGCAGTGTTTTTCGCAAACACTGCCGCCAACTGTCATTTCGCGGGCTACCTGCCGAGCAGCCGGACGTGGTCCGGGTTCAGCTCGGAGATCCGGCTGACGCCCAGCAGGGCCATGGTGCGGACCATGTCCGTCTCCAGGATCTGGAGTGCCCGGTCCACCCCGGCCCGGCCGCCGGCCATCAGCCCGTAGAGGTAGGCCCGGCCGATCAGCGTGAAGTCGGCGCCCAGGGCCAGCGCCGCGATGATGTCCGCGCCGCTCATGATGCCGGTGTCGAGGATGACGGCGGCGTCGCTGTGGTCCGCCTGCAGTGCCGCGGTGACCTCCGGGAGCAGGTGGAACGGGATGGGGGCGCGGTCCAGCTGGCGTCCGCCGTGGTTGGACAGGATGATGCCGTCCGCCCCGTGGTCCACCACCTTGCGGGCATCCTCGACGGTCTGGATGCCCTTGACCACGAGCTTGCCCTTCCAGGTTTCGCGCAGCCAGTCGAGGTCCTCGAAGGTCAGGGTCGGGTCGAACATGGAATTGATCAGGTCCGCCACCGTTCCCGTGTAGCGCGAGAGCGAGGCAAAGGTCAGCGGCTCGTGGGTGAGGAAGTTGAACCACCAGGCCGGGCGGTAGGACGCGTCCAGCACGGTCTTGAGCGTCAGGGCAGGCGGGATGGTCATGCCGTTGCGGACATCGCGGAGCCGGGCGCCGGCGACGGCGGTGTCCACGGTGACCATCAGGGTGTCGTTGCCGGCCTTGGCGGCGCGTTCGATGAGCTCCAGCGAGCGGTCCCGGTCCGTCCAGAGGTAGAGCTGGAACCAGTTCCGGCCGTCCGGGGCGGCGGCCGCGACGTCCTCGATGGAGGCCGTGCCCATCGTGGAGAGGGTGTAGGGGATGCCGGCCGCCGCGGCGGCCCGGGATCCGGCGTACTCGCCCTCGGACTGCATCATCCGGGTGAAGCCGGTGGGGGCGATGCCCACCGGCAGCCGCGACGGCTTGCCCAGGATCTCCGTGCCGAGGTCGACCTTTGAGACATCCCGCAGGATGCCGGGCCGGAACTCGATGTCGAGGAACGCCTGGCGCGCGCGGCGCAGCGTGATCTCGGCTTCGGCTGCACCGTCGGTGTAGTCGAACGGCGCCTGCGGGGTGCGGCGCTTGGCCTGGTCCCGGAGGTCCCAGATGGTGCTGGCCCTGCGGAGCCTGGCTTCCTTGCTGAACTCCGGTTTCTTGAACTGCATCAGCGGCGCGAGGTCCGAGTACTTCGGGATACGCCGCTTCAGGGCCGCCGGCACCATCCCGGCCGCGGCACCGGCGTGGCCGTCCGGGGTGGTGGCTGCGGGGGTGGTGGGCGCCTCGGGGTTGCCGGGCTCGATCGTCTGCGTCATGGCTGCCTCCGGGCAGGTCGGGGGTTCCTGGGTGTCTGCGGGCCCGGCGAGACTCCACCAGGCATGTGGTCCAACCACAGTCTAGGGGCTGTGGTCCAACCACATCAAGTACGATTAGGGCCATGCGTACGCACCAGCTAGTCCTGAAGTGGATCGAGGGGCAGCTCTCGAACGGCCAGCTGGCCCTGGGCGGACGGCTGCCGGCGGAGCGCTCCCTCGCCGAGCAGCTCCAGGTCTCCCGCACATCCGTCCGCGAGGCGATCCGCGTCCTGGAGGCCATGGGTGTGCTCCGCGCCGGGGTGGGTTCCGGCCCGGACGCGGGCACCGTGGTCATCGCCGACCCCACCGCCGCCCTGGGCTCGGCCCTCCGGCTGCACGTGGCCACCTCGCACCTGCCCGTCAAGGACATCGTCGAGACCCGGGTGCTGCTGGAATCCTGGGCGGCCTCCCGGGCCAGCCCGGAGTCGCCGGCCCTCGCCGAGGCGGCCCGGCTGCTGGCACAGATGGACAGCTGCGAGGGCACGGAGGCGTTCCTGGAACTGGACGTCCGGTTCCATCTGGCGCTCGCCGATGCCGCGGGCAACGCCGTCGTCAGCGCCATGATGGGTTCCCTGCGCGAGGCCATCCAGGACTATGCGGGCCGGCTCACCGGAAACCTGCCGGACTGGAACGCCACCGCGGCCCGGCTCCGGACCGAACACCGGGGGATCCTGGCCGCCATCAGTGCCCACGACGGCGGCCGCGCGGCGCAGCTGGTGGCAGAGCACATCGAGGGCTACTACGCGGAGGCCGGGCTGGGATCCGGGGCCTGAGCCGCCTTACGTCCCTGGAATGTTACGACCCGGATTTTGCCGCGGAGGCAACCCGGGGGCTATGGTCGGGGCTATGACAAACCGTTGGTATGCGTATTTTTCGTTGGCTCTGGAGGGGCCCGCGTCTAGCTGACACGCATCCAACCTTCCTTCAGAGCCAACAGGGCAGAGATCATTCTCTGCCCTTCGCCATTTCTCGGCGGGTTCTGATCAGGGCCCGCTCCGCATCCCGGAACAGGACCCGAACATGAGCATCGAAGCAGCCCACGAATCCCAGCAGGCCACCTCCAATCTCCGGGTCAGCGAGTTCACCCCGCTGCCCACCCCGCAGGCCGTGATGGCTGAACTGCCGCTGGACGCCCGGACCGCAGACGTCGTCGGCCGCGGCCGGGATGAGGTCCGCGCCATCATGGACGGCGTCGATGACCGCCTCCTGGTGATCGTCGGTCCGTGCTCCATCCATGACCCCAAGGCCGGGCTGGAATACGCCCGCCGGCTGGTCAGCCAGGCCGAGAAGCACCGGGAAGACCTGCTGATCGTCATGCGCACCTACTTCGAGAAGCCGCGCACCACGGTCGGCTGGAAGGGCCTGATCAACGATCCCCGGCTCGACGGCAGCCACGACATCGCCGCAGGGCTCCGCGCCGCCCGCCGGTTCCTGCAGCAGGTCACCGCGCTCGGGCTGCCCACCGCCACCGAATTCCTCGAGCCGATCAGCCCCCAGTACATGGCTGACCTGGTCTCCTGGGGCGCCATCGGCGCCCGCACCACCGAAAGCCAGATCCACCGGCAGCTGGCCTCGGGCCTGTCGATGCCGATCGGCTTCAAGAACGGGACCGACGGCGACCTCCAGGTCGCGCTCGACGCCTGCAGCGCAGCCGGGGCGGCCCAGTCGTTCCTCGGGATCGACGGCGAGGGCCGGGCCGCGCTCGTCTCGACCGCCGGGAATCCGGACGCCCACATCATCCTCCGCGGCGGACGCAAGGGCCCCAACTACTCGGCCGCCGACGTCGAGGCCGCTTCCGCTGCGCTGTCCGCGCGGCAGCTGAACCCGCGGCTGATCGTGGACGCCAGCCACGCCAACAGCGGCAAGAACCACCACCGGCAGGCCGAGGTGGCCCTGGAAATCGGCTCCCAGCTGGAGAACGCGGGGGAGTCGGCGGGCGCCGTCGCCGGAGTCATGCTGGAGAGCTTCCTCGTCGGCGGGGCGCAGAACCTCGACGTCGCGGATCACGCCGCCGGGAGTGATGATCTGACTTACGGCCAGAGCGTCACGGATGCCTGCCTGGACTGGGACGTGACGGTATCGGTCCTCGGGCAGCTGGCCGCGTCGGCCCGGATCCGCCGCACGAAGGCGGAGGGCTGAGCAATCTTTGCCGATTCCTGCGGAAAGTCCGTAGGGATTCCTGCGAAACCTTTCACATTGGCACCACGAGCACCTAGAGTTACTAACACATGGTTGTTAGATGGCTCAGCATCGGCACACCGCCATGTCGTTCAGATGGGCTGCCGTTCGCTTGAGTAAAAGGAATAGAGATGTCTCCGGAGGCAAATTTCTCCAACGCACGCTTCTTGACCGTGGCTGAAGTCGCGGAACTGATGCGGGTGTCCAAAATGACCGTGTACCGACTCGTCCACTCCGGGGAGATGCCCGCCGTCCGCTTCGGACGCTCCTACCGGGTGCCGGAAAATGCCGTTGAACAGTATCTGAAGGGTGCTGTCGTGGACGGACACACGGAGACGGCCTGAGTTTCGCCGACCGGGAGACCGGCCGCTGGTACCGAACCGGGGCCGCGGTCATGGTGTGCCCCGGATAGGCGGTACCCTGTTAAGGAACGTTTTACGTCATTGTAAGAACCTGTCAGTTGTACAGTCTGCTGCTTAGCCCGCGGACCCTTACCAACCGGCAGGTACTACATCTAGCCGGTAAGGAACTTTCGTGGGTTCAGTTATTAAGAAGCGTCGCAAGCGTATGGCCAAGAAGAAGCACCGCAAGCTGCTTCGCAAGACGCGCCACCAGCGCCGCAATAAGAAGTAGCAATACTTCGCACTGCGTGAAATGCCCGTTGCCTTCCCGGCGGCGGGCATTTTCTTTTGTGCTCTGACGGGGCGGCCGGGCGCGGGAGCCCAGGGCGGTGCCGCGGGCGGATCAGCCGGGGGATCAGCGGGTGGGGCCGCGGAAGCGGGAGAACCCCCGCCAGAGGCCGTAGATGGCCCCTCCGACGGTGGCGGCCTTGAGGCCCAGGGTGGCGGCACGGCGTCCGGAGCGGAAATCGTAGACCGGCCAGTTGTTTTCGCGGGCATGGCGCCGGAGCCGGGAGTCTGGGTTGATGGCGACCGGGTGCCCCACCATGCTCAGCAGCGGGATGTCATTGTGCGAATCGCTGTAGGCCCAGCACCGGTTGAGGTCCAGGCCCTCCACCCGGGCAATCTCCTGCACTGCCACGGCCTTGGCCGGCCCGTGCAGGATGTCGCCCACCAGGCGGCCGGTGTACGACCCGTTCAGGATCTCGCCTACCGTGCCGAGGGCGCCGGTGAGGCCCAGCCGCGTGGCGATCACCGTGGCGACCTCGATCGGCGTCGCAGTCACCAGCCAGACCCTGCGGCCCACCCGGAGATGCTGTTCGGCCAAGGCTTTGGCTCCCGGCCAGATCCGCGACTCGATCATCTCGTCATAGACTTCTTCGCCGAGCGCCTCGACGTCTTCAACGGTGAACCCGGAGGCCAGCGTCAGGGCGGAGTCGCGGACGGCGTGCACGTCATCCATGTTTTCCCCGCGCAGCACGAACATGAACTGCTTCCAGGCGAAACCGGCCGCCTGCGGGATGGTGAACGCGCCGCGCTGGTACATCTTGCGGGCCACGTGGAAGAGGCTGGCGCCCTTCATGAGGGTGTTGTCGACGTCGAAAAAGGCGGCTTCGCCGTGCTGCGGTGCTGCAACAGGCCGCGTGACCACAGCGACGTACTTCTCCTCGGGCATGCCTCGAGTCTAGTCAATGCCTGATCGGGTTCTGTCGCGCGGGCTGCCGCGGCGCCGCGCGTCGACGCCGGACGGACAGCGGGACTACCGTGGAACCATGCCCAAGCCCCCGCCCCTGCCCGACGTCGTTCTGATCACTAAAGCCGACTGCCACCTGTGTGCCGAGGCGCGCGCCGCCGTCGGACGTGTGACGGATGCCCTCGGGATCGGCTGGCGGGAGCAATCGGTGGATGACGATGCGGCCTTGCGGGAGCGCTTCGCGGAGGAGATCCCCGTGGTGCTCGTCGACGGCGTCCAGCGTGATTTCTGGAAGATCGACGAAGTCCGCCTGGCCCGGACCCTGCGGCGGGCGCTGGACACGCAGCCCTGAACGCGACTGCTTTGTTGGCTGAACTGCGGGGGCTTTAGAGTGGGAAGCACAACGCGACGCAATGGAGCAGATAGTGACTTCGCTGGACTCATCCCCCGAGGCTGTGCCCGGGGCCGCCGGGACTGCCGCCAAGCAGATTCCGCCCGCGGCCGTGGCCAGGCTGACCATTTACCTGCGCGCCCTCACCACGCTGCTGGCCGACGGCGTGGACCGCGTCTCCTCCGAATCCCTGGCCGAGGCCTCCGGCGTCAGCCCGTCGACCCTGCGCAAGGACCTGTCCTACGTCGGGTCCTACGGGACGCGCGGAGTGGGCTACGAGGTTCAATACCTGAACCGGAATATTGCTGCTGCCCTCGGCCTGACGCACGACTGGAAAGTCGCGATTGTCGGCGCCGGCAACCTGGGCAAGGCCCTCGCCCGCTACGGCGGCTTTGAATCCCGCGGATTCGACATTGTGGCGATATTCGATGCCGACCAGATGGTGGTGGGCAGCGAGGTGGGCTGGCTGCGGGTCAGCGACGCGGCCGACCTCGAACCGGTCCTGCAGCGGACGGGAGCCAACATGGTGGTCCTGGCGCTTCCGGCCGCCGTGGCGCAGGCAGTGTGCGACAGGGTCATCGCTGCCGGGGTGCGGAGCATCCTCAGCTTCGCGCCGGTGATGCTGCAGGTGCCGCCGGGAGTCAACCTGCGCAAGGTGGACATGGCGACCGAGCTGCAGATCCTGGCCTATCACGCACAAAGGACGCAGGATCCGGAGGATGCTGACTAGCCTCAGTCAGACCTTCCGGTTCCCGCGCCCTCTGCGTTGGAACCTACGGACTAGTTCCGGAACGTGCCGCCGGGCTGGCCGTAGGGATTGGCGAACGGCTGCTGCTTGCTGAAGTACGGGGACGTCGCGGGCAGGTACAGCATCACGATGGCCGCAATGCCGGCCAGAACGGCAAGGGTGCCGATGCTCAGCGGGAAAAGGCTGAAGACCGAGAGCGCGGCGAAGACCGTGCCCAGGATCCGGGCCCAGTTCTTCCCCTTGCGGACGTTGAGGGCGACGACGGCGTACAACGCGGCGCTGATCACGGCGAAGACGACGATGGTCCCGACCAGGAAGGGCTTGATCTCGCTGAAGTTGACCTCGGCGGCGCCGCTTGCCGCCATCTGATCCTCGAACATGTTCCGCACCGCAGGGGTGTCCAGCGTGAAGATGGCCAGCAGGAGCGAGAGCAGCCAGACTGCGCCGGAGCCGACGATGAGCCAGAACGCGATATTGACGAGCTTCGGCACTTCGCCGGGAGCCTGCTGCTGCCCGGCGGGATACTGGGCGGCGTAGGGGGACTGGCCGTACTGCGGGACCTGGGGTGACTGCTGACCGTACTGCGGCGCCCCGTACTGCGGAGCCTGTTGGCCGTACTGGGGAGCCTGGGGTGACTGTTGGCCGTACTGCGGTGCCTGTTGGCCGTACTGGGGAGTCTGGGGTGACTGCTGGCCGTACTGCGGCGTGGGCTGATCGCCGGGGACGGAGCCGTCCGGGTTTGACGGCGGGACTGGAGGAATACTCATGGTCGGTCCTTTGTAAGTCGATCGGGATCGGCTACCGGGACCAGTCATCCTGCCCTGCCCCCAGCATGGTTTACTTCAACCGTACAGCGGGCCAGCCGCGGTGCGGATCATTCCGGAGAGGTATTCTCAACCGAATCCGGCGGCGGGGTCCGGGCACCCGCAGAAGCCGCCACGGGGCAGGTTCCCCGCCGCGGCCTCCCGCCGTGTGCTGTGGCCGGGCAGGGCGTCAGGCGCGGCCCCGCAGGGATTCGAACCACGCCTGCGAATTTGGCAGCCACATCAGCACGGTGGCCGCGAGGCTGATGATGAAACCGGGCCAGCCGCTGCCGTTGCTGCCGTCCGCGGCGCTGGCGCTGATGATGGCCAGGAGCAGGGACACTCCGGCGACGATTGTGAGGGCGAACCGGGCCCACTCCCGGCCCTCCTTCATTTTCATGGCGAGGATGATCTGCGCCGCGGCCAGCGCCAGTGCCACCAGCACCAGCAGAAGCAACAGGACGCCGATGCCCGGCACGACGGCCAGCAGGACGAAGGACCCGAAGAGGCCGATGACGCCGCCCAGCAGGCCGAGCAGGCCGCCGATCAGCCACACCCAATAGGACACCTTCAGCTCGGTCGGCATTCCGGTGACGCTGAACATCCCGGCGAAGCCGCCCTGGGGCATCACGTCGTTGAAGTTCCTGGGCCGGTCGGCCGGCATCTCGAAACGGAACCCTCCTGCGGCCGCAGGCTGCCCCGGAGCCGGATAACTCTGCTGGTAGCCCTGCTGCGGCGGCTGGTAACCCTGCTGGCCGGGCGGCTGGTAACCGGCCGGCGGGGGCTGGTATCCCTCCGGTGCCGCTGGGCTGACCCGGGGTTGCTCGGCACCGGCGGACGGTTCGCTACTGGGCTTCGGCGGCTGGGCGTCCGGCTGCTGCGGCGGGGGTACCTCATTAGGGTTGCTCATGGCTCTCACTGTAGACCGCGATACAGCCGTTATCTAGGGAATTTCAGCCCATTGCGGACCAGGTCGGAGCTCCGTATCGGCGAGCGCCCCGGCAGGCGTGGAAGGCGGCTCCGGGCTTCTGCGCTTAAACGCAGCACCCCGCTTCATCGCAGTGATGAAGCGGGGTGAAACTGCACGGTTCTGGCTAGGCCGCGGGAGCGATGAAGGCCAGTTCGAGGCTGACGGCAACCTTGTCGCTGACCAGCACGCCGCCGGCTTCCAGCACGGCGTTCCAGGTCAGGCCGAAGTCCTTGCGGCTGATGGTGGTTTCAGCGGACAGCCCGGCGCGGGTGTTGCCGAAGGGGTCAACGGCCACACCGTTGAACTCGGTCTCGAGGGCCACCGTGCGGGTGACGCCCTTGATGGTGAGATCGCCCTGCAGCTCGTAGGAGTCGCCCTTCGGAACGATCGTGTTGGACACGAAGGAGATCTCCGGGAAGTTTTCGACGTCGAAGAAGTCTTCGCCGCGGACGTGGCCGTCGCGGTTGACGTCGCCGGAGTCGAAGCTCGCGGTCTTGATGCTGGCGTTCACCTTGGAATCGGCGACGTTCTCGGCGAGGTCCAGGGTGGCCTCGGCGTCCTTGAACTGGCCGCGGACCTTGCTGATGCCTGCGTGGCGGACGGTGAAGGCAATCTCGCTGTGCGAGTTGTCGAGGGTCCAGGTGCCGGTGGTGACGTTGGCGGGAAGAGCCATGGTGTTTCTCCTTGAGTCGGGTGGGTGGTGCGGTAGGTCTGATCGTCACTTGAAACCTCATTTGTTGAAGTCTCAACCAACTGCTTCACCAAGTATAAACATGCATTTGCATCTTTTATTCCGGCGGCGGGGAACATTTCCCAAATCTCTTCAGTTCTACTTCTTGTAGAAGATTTCGAATCGCCCGACATCTTTGAGAAACTGGTACACATGCCCCAAGCCACTGTTCATTTGCTTCGCCACGGCGAGGTCCACAATCCCGATGGCGTCCTGTACGGCAGGCTGCCGGAATTCCACCTCTCCGAGCTCGGCCGGGAGATGGCGCGGATGCTTGCGGAGCACTTCAGTGCGCGGTCCGCGCAGGGGGCGAAGATCGTCCACCTCGCCGCATCGCCGCTGACCCGGGCGCAGGAGACGGCGCAGCCCATCTCCGAGGCGCTCAACCTCGAGATCGCCACCGAGGAACGCATCATCGAGGCCGCCAACTACTTCGAGGGGCTGCACGTCACCAAGGCGGAACTCTTCAGGCCCCGGCACTGGCCGATGCTGCGCAATCCGTTCCGGCCCTCCTGGGGGGAGCCCTACAAGGAGCAGGCCGCCCGGGTCATCGCCGCGGTCCACGACGCGCGGCTGCGGGCCATCGAACTGGGCGGCGACGGCGCCGAAGCCATCCTTGTCAGCCACCAGCTGCCCATCTGGGCCACCCGGCTCAGCGCCGAAGGCAAGCCGCTCTGGCATGATCCGCGGAAGCGGGAATGCACCCTCACGTCCGTCACGTCGCTCGTCTTCGACGACGACGGGGCCCTTGTGCGCGTTGACTACAGCGAGCCCGCCGCCGTCCTCCTGCCCGGTGCGTCCAGCACCCCGGGAGCCTGAGCATGGCAGGCACTGGTTCACCCCTGTCCGGATCGCCGTTGTCGCGCCGGAGCATGCTGACAGCAGGCGGCGCGGCGCTCGCCGTCGTGCTGGGGCTGTCCGGCTGTGCACAGGAAGATGCGCTCGCGAAGCAGGCCAAAGCGGGCGACAACAAGAACTACGTGGCCGGCGACGGTTCGGTGACGGAGTTCGCCGTCGCGGACCGCAAGAACCCGATTGCCATCAACGGCACGTTGTTCGACGGGACCGCCGTGTCCGCCGCGGACTTCCAGGGCAAGGTCACCGTGCTCAACTTCTGGTTCGCCGCGTGTGCCCCATGCCGGGTGGAAGCGCCCTCGCTCGAGGCCCTGCACCAGGACTTCAAGGGCCAGGGTGTGCAGTTCTACGGGGTGAACCTGCGGGACGAGAAAGCCACCGCTGAGGCGTTCGACAAGTCGTTCAACCTCACCTACCCGAGCTTCAACGACAAGGACGGCGCCGTGCTGCTGGCAGTCTCCGGCCTTGTCCCGCCGGGTGCCGTACCCACCACGCTGGTGCTGGACAAGCAGGGCCGGGTTGCCTCCCGTGTCCTTGGTGAAATCCAGAAGGGCACTTTGAAGTCCCTTATTGCGTCCGCCGTGGCCGAGTAGCGGACGGCCCATGAACAGCCCCTTCGCCGAAGCCATCCTGAACGGCTCCCTCCTGCTCGCCATCCCCGTGGCGCTGCTGGCCGGATTCGTCTCGTTCCTGTCGCCGTGCGTGCTGCCCCTCGTCCCGGGCTACCTGGGCTACGTCACCGGGCTGACCGGCGTCGACCTCCACAAGCAGAAGCGCGGCCGGATGCTGGCAGGCATCGGGCTCTTTGTCCTGGGCTTCTCGGTGATCTTTGTGCTGCTCGGCGGGGCTTTCGGCCAGCTGGGGACCCTCATCACGGGGGCGCAGAACAAATGGATCACCCAGCTGCTCGGCGTCCTGGTGATCGTCATGGGCGTCGTGTTCATGGGCGGCTTCGGCTGGCTCCAGCGCGACGCCAAAATCCAGGCCAGGCCGCCAGCCGGGCTGTGGGGAGCGCCGCTGCTGGGCATCACCTTCGGGCTGGGCTGGGCACCGTGCATCGGGCCCACCTATTCCGCCGTCCAGCTCCTGAGCCTGTCCGGGCGGATCCTCCGCGGCCAAGGGCGCCTTCCTGGCCTTCGTGTACAGCCTGGGGCTGGGCATTCCGTTCCTGCTGATCGCCCTGGCCGTGCGCCGGGGCATCGGCGTGATGTCCTTCTTCCGCAAACACCGCCTCGCCATCCAGCGCACCGGCGGCGCCATCCTGATTGTGCTCGGCCTGCTGATGGCCAGCGGCGTGTGGGGGACCTGGGTTTCCGGGTTGCAGTACTGGTTCCAAACCGATGTGAAATTGCCGATCTGATGAGCGAGCGTGTGAACGTAGAGAAGAAGTCCCCGGCCACCGGCCCCACGGCGGACGGCAAGCCTGTTCCGGCTGCCAAGCCCGGCGCAGATGCTGTATCCACCGCTGTGTCCACCGCCAAGGCGGAGGCCGTCCTTCCGGTCCTCGGCCCGCTGGGCATGCTCCGCTGGGCCTGGACCCAGCTGACCAGCATGCGCACGGCCTTGTTCCTGCTGCTGATGCTCGCGGTCGCGGCGGTGCCCGGCTCGCTGTTCCCGCAGCGGCCGGCCAACCCGTCCATCGTCACGCAGTACATCAAGGACCACCCGGACTACGGCAAGCTCCTGGACACGCTCCAGCTGTACGACGTCTATTCCTCGGCGTGGTTCTCGGCCATCTACATCCTGCTGTTCGTTTCACTCATCGGCTGCGTCGTTCCCCGGGCCATCGCGCACTACAAAGCCATGCGGTCCCAGCCGCCGCGCACGCCCGCGCGGCTCTCCCGGCTGCCCGAATACGGCACCCTCGTGATCCCCGCCGACGCCGGGATCCCGGCGTCGAAGGCCATCGCCGAGGCGGCCGGACTGCTGAAGAAACGCGGCTACCGCGTCGATGTCCGGGACCGCGACGGCGCGCGCCCGTCCCTCGGGGCGGAGCGGGGTTTCCTGCGGGAAGTCGGCAACCTCGTCTTCCACACCTCGCTGATCGGTGTGCTGGTCTCCGTGGCGGTCGGCGGCCTGTTCGGCTACAGCGGCCAGCGGATCCTGGTGGAGGGGGACACCTTCGTGAACACCCTCGTCGGCTACGACCAGTTCACCCCGGGCACCAACTTCCAGAGCAGCCAGCTGCAGCCGTACTCGGTCCAGCTGGACAAGTTCCAGATCACCTTCGACCGCGAATCGAAGGGCAAGTTCGGCCAGCCCATCGACTTCAAGGCCGACGTGACCACCAAGGAAACCCCGGACGCGCCCGCCAAGAAGGACGTGCTGAAGGTCAATGACCCGCTCGCGCTGGGCGGGACCAGCATCTACCTCACCGGCAACGGCTACGCACCGGTGGTCACCGTCCGCGACGGCGCCGGCAATGTGGCCATGCAGGGCCCCGTAGTGGCCAAGCTCCAGGGCGACAACTACTACTCCTCCGCGGTCATCAAGGTCCCCGACGCCAAACCGGAACAGCTCGCCTTCGCCGGCTTCTTCCTGCCGACGGCGTTCGTGACCGAGGAAGGCGTGTCCTTCAGCGGCGATCCGGAACTGATCAACCCGCAGCTGACCCTCAACTCGTACTACGGCGACCTCGGCCTGAACGACGGCGCCCCGCAGAACGTCTTCGAACTCGACGTCAAGAAGCTGACCCCGCTCAACGCCCGGAACCTCGACGCCGGCGGCATCACGCTCACGCCCGGCGCCAGCTACACCCTCCCGGACGGCAAGGGGTCCATCAGCTTCGACGGCGTCAAGCGCTACGTCGGGGTGGACATCCACCACAACCCCGGGCAGCTCTACGCCCTGATCTTCGCGCTCCTGGCCGTCGCCGGACTCGTCACCTCGCTCTACGTGAACCGCCGCCGCGTCTGGGTGCGGACCGGAACCCACGCAGACGGGCGCACCATGGTGGAATACGGCCTCCTGGCCCGCGGCGAGGACCACCGGCTCGCCGGTGAAGCCGCCGCCATCAGGTCGCTGCTCGCGAAGGAATGGGAACTGGACAGCAGCGCCGCCGCTGCCGGCTCCCAGTCAGCTCCCAGCGGGAAGGCGGATAATGACCGGGCGGCTGCGGACAGGCCCGACGCCAGCCCGGAGCAGGCCGCCCCGGACAGTGCCGCAACAGACTTCATCCCGTCATCAGCCGGCTCCCCTGAGTCAAAGAAGGATCAGTAATGCTCCCCATCAACGAAACCATGGGCCAGTACAGCGAGCTGTTCATGCTCCTCGCGGCCGGCACGTACACGGTGGCGTTCATCGCCTTCGCCTGGGACCTGGCCAAGAGCAGCAAGATGTTGCGCGCGGTGGACCTCAAGGCCGCCGGTCTCGCCGACGCCGAGGCGGCGCGGGTTCCGGTCGCTGCCGGCGTGGGCGCCACAGGTGCCGTTGACCGCGCCGATTCGGACGTGGCCGGGCCTGTCGGCCGGGCCGAGCGCCCGTCCTCGTCCGCCAAGGGCAACACCGGAGACGGCTCCGGGATCGGCCGCACCGCCGACAGCGCCATGCGCTACGCCGCCGAGCGCCGCGTCCCCGCACGCGTCGCCGTCGCCCTGACCGTCCTCGGCGCCGCCATCCACGCCGCCGGCGTCATCACGCGGGCCATCGGCGCCGGCCGGGTGCCGTGGGGCAACATGTACGAGTTCCTGACCACCGGCGCGTTCGTGGCCGTGGCCGTCTTCCTGCTGGTGCTGATCCGCCGTGACCTCCGCTTCCTGGGCACCTTCGTGATCGGCCTGGCCATCATCATGCTGGTCGCGGCCGCCGTGGCCTTCTGGACGCCCGTCGGGCACCTCGTGCCGGCGCTGCAGAGCTACTGGCTGATCATCCACGTCTCCATCGCGGTGATCTCGTCCGCGCTCTTCACCCTGACCTTTGCGATGTCCGCGCTGCAGCTGGTCCAGTCCCACCGGCAGAAGACCGTCGCGGCCGGCGGCGGGGACAAGCTGGGGTTCATGCGCCTGGTTCCGTCCGCGCTCAGCCTCGAAAACCTCTCCTACCGGATCAACGCCATCGCCTTCGTCGGCTGGACCTTCACGCTTATGTTCGGCGCCATCTGGGCCGAGAAGGCCTGGGGCAGGTTCTGGGGCTGGGACACCAAGGAGGTCTGGACCTTCGTGATCTGGGTGGTCTACGCCGGCTACCTGCACGCCCGCGCCACCCGCGGCTGGACCGGAACCCGTGCGGCCTGGCTGTCGATTGTCGGCTACCTGTGCGTCGTCTTCAACTTCACCATCGTGAACCAGTTCTTCAACGGACTGCACTCCTACTCGGGTCTGTAGCCGCCGCGCACGCGGCCCTTCCCGGGCCGCGTGCACCGGTTCGCGGCACCGATCCGCCGCACCGATTCCACATGAATGGCCGCTAAGCCGCCCGGCTTAGCGGCCATTCGCGTCCTACGGCCATCCGCGTTCTACGAGCCGGGGCTTGGCGGTCCGTGGCGTCAAACACCCGGGCAGCGGTGTGCACGGGTTGGCTGGGGAGGCGCCGCGGAAGCCGTTCGCGAGGGCCCGGAAGAAGCATTGTGGCGGCCGCAGGCCGGGGTGCCGGATGCGGCAGAAGGGCCGGAGCGGCCTATTTGACTTCGTCGGTACCCGGAGTGCCGGCGTCGCCGGATTCGGAGCCGCGGGTTTCGCCGGTCCCGGCCGAGGGGCCGCCGTCGGCGTCGCGTTCCTTGGCATCGAGTTCGGCCTTGAGCTTCTTGATCCGCTCGGCCTCGGCCTGGTTGCGGCGCCGGATTTCGAGGTTGCGCAGGAACTCCGGGTCGTCGTCGGGGGCGACGGGGTGGCTGTAGCTGACCGTGGCCGGTCCGGTGCCGCGCGGGCGCCCGATGAGGAACCAGAGAATGGCGCCGATCACGGGAAGGACAATCTGGACCACGATCCAGGCCGGCTTGGAAATGCCCTTGGTCTGGCGGGCGTCAGTGCGGATCACGTCGACGAGTCCGTAGACAAACACGACGAGAACGGCGACGACAAGCACTACACGGAGCATGTAAACAGTCTAGCGTCCGGGGGAGTCTCCGGCTTCTCCCGGGCTGCCCGCGGGGCAGGGATCGCCACCGGCGGGCGCCGGCTGGGCAGCGCAGCCCATCGGACGGCTAAACTTGGAGTGTGGCTTTCCTGAAATACTCCCTGATCCGGCTGGCGCTGTTTGTGCCATTGTTCGCGCTGTTCGTCTACCTGCAGCTGGGGTGGTTCCTGGCAGTCGTTTGCGCCGGCATGATGGCCTTCGCCATCAGCTTCCTCTTCTTCCAGAAACAGCGCGACGCCGCCGCGGCATCGCTGCACAGCCGGTTCTCCGGCAAAGCGAAGCCCATGCGCAGCGCCGGTGAAGTGGCCGACGCCGACGCCGAGGACCGCCTGGTCGACGAGCACCCGGACATCACCGTCCACACGGACACCCGCCGCAAGGATTCCTAGGCGCAGGCACCGGCCTAGGCCCCGCCTTCCGGGCCGCGGCCCGGGATGGCAGCTGGAACCCGCGGTTAGAACCCGCGGCTCAACACCAGTCCCACCGAGAACAGCACGGCGTAGCCGAGGTTGATCAGCCCCGTCTGCTTGAGGACCGGGATCAGGCTCTTGCGCCGCCGGCCGGCAATCATCAGCCAGGACGGCATAAGGCTGGCGGGGATCAGCAGCAGCACAATAAGCATCCAGGGCCGGGTCGGCGCGAGCACAATCACCAGCAGGATCGCGACGGCGAGCATCAGCACGTAGCTTTCCCGGGCGTGCTTGTCCCCAAGCCGCACCGCCAGGGTTTTCTTCCCGGCTTTCCGGTCCGTCGGGATATCCCGCACATTGTTGGCCATCAGCAGCGCGCAGGCAATGAGGCCGGTGCCGATGGCGCCGATGATGGCCGCGAGGCTGAGCTGGCCGGCCTGGGTGTAGGTGGTGCCGAGCGTGGCCACGAGCCCGAAGAACACGAAGACAAACACATCGCCCAGGCCGAGGTAGCCGTAGGGGTTCTTGCCGCCTGTGTAGCCCCACGCCGCGAGGACGCAGCCGATGCCCACCAGGATCAGCCACCAGGTCTGCGTCATGATGACCAGCGCCAGGCCGAAGACCATGGCGAGGCCGAACGCGGCGAACGCGGCGTACTTGACGTGCTCCGGCTTCGCGGCGCCCGAGCCGACCAGCCGCAGCGGGCCCACCCGGTCCTCGTCGGTGCCGCGGATGCCGTCCGAATAGTCGTTGGCGTAGTTCACGCCGATCTGCAGTAGCAGGGCCACCAGCCCGGCCAGCACGGCGTTGAGCGGGCGGAACGCGTCCATCTCGTACGCGGCCGCGGTGCCGATCAGGACGGGCGCGATCGCGGCCGGCAGGGTGCGCAGACGGGCGCCTTGGATCCATTGAGCGGCTGTGGCCACGTTCAGTACCTCGTGTTGGTTTTGGCGACGCCGGGAGTGCCCGGCCTATCTATTTTCCCTGATGCAGGTCGTTGAGCCGGACAGCCATGCCCAGCCGGTCCGGTTTCCCGTTGGGCAGCATCAGCAGTTCGCCGGCCGCCAGCACGGTCTTCGGGGCGAGGGTGCCCGGGATCCGGCCCCAGGCGGCGGCCCGGGTGAAGCCCGCAAGGCCTTCCGGCGAGCTGTCGGCCACCGCCACGTACGCGGCGAGGGCCTGCCCCCACTCGGCGGAGGGAACGCCGGCCACAAAGGCGGCCAGCACGCCGTCGAGCTTCTCGAGTTCCGCCTGCACGTGCGCGGCGGACACCTTCACGCCGCCGGTGATGACGACGTCGTCGGCCCGGCCGAGAACGGTGAGCCTGCCGTCGTCGTCCAGTTCACCCAAATCATTGGTCCGGTACCAGCGGACGCCGTCCTCTGCCAGGAACGTCGCTGCCGTCAGTTCCGCGGCGTCCAGGTAGCCTGCGGCGATGGTGGCCCCGCCCAGCAGGATGCGGCCGTCGTCCTCCACCCGGACCAGGACGTCTTCGAGCGGGAAGCCGTCGTACACGCACCCGCCGCAGGTCTCGGCGGAGCCGTAGGTGGTCACCACGCGCACACCGGCGTCCCGGGCCGCGGCGAGCAGCTCCGCGGGCGCGGGGCCGCCGCCGAGCAGGATGGCATTGAAGCGCCGCAGCACCGCCAGCGTCTCGGCGGAGGGCCCCTCCAGCAGCCGCTGCAGCTGCGTCGGGACCAGCGAGGTGAAACGGATCTTGTCCGTCAGTTCCAGCGCCGCGGCGGTGAAGGCCTCGGGCGTGAAGCCGCCGGACAGGTCCATGACCCAGGGGCGGGTCCCGGCAAAAAGCGAACGGACCAGCACCTGGACGCCGGCCACGTACTGCACCGGAAGCGCCAGGAGCCACTGGCCCTCGCCCTTGAGCGCAAAGGCGGTCGCCATGGATGAGGCGGCCAGGGCCTCGACGGTCAGGACGGTCGCCTTGGGCGCGCCGGTGGAGCCGGAGGTCCGCACCACAACGGCCGCGTCCTCGATGCCGGGCGTATCAGGAAACCCCAGCACCGGTGAGCCGTCGGGCCCCACGGACAGTTCGACGGCGGGACCCTCGCCGTGGAGGGCAGCGGCGATCGCCTTGAGCGCGGGCTCGATGTTCATGGCTCCGGAAGTCACAGTGCGCCCTTAGAAGTAGTACGGAAAGTTGGACCAGTCCGGGTCGCGCTTCTCCAGGAAGGCCTCTTTGCCCTCCACAGCCTCGTCGGTCATGTAGGCCAGACGGGTGGCCTCGCCGGCGAAGACCTGCTGGCCGGCCAGCCCGTCATCGGCGAGGTTGAAGGCGAACTTGAGCATCCGGATGGCCTGCGGGGACTGCCGGGCGATGTCGGCGGCGTACTCCAGGGCGACGTCCTCGAGCCGGGCGTGGTCCACTGCCTCGTTGACGGCGCCCATCCTGACCATGTCCTCGGCGGAGTATTCGCGGGCCAGGAAGAAGATCTCGCGGGCGGCTTTCTGGCCGATCTGGCGGGCCAGCAGCGCGGAGCCGTAACCGGCGTCGAAACTGCCCACCGTGGCGTCGGTCTGCTTGAACTTGCCGTGCTCACGGGAGGCGATGGTGAGGTCCGAGACCACGTGCAGCGAGTGCCCGCCGCCGGCCGCCCAGCCGTTGACGACGGCGATGACCACCTTGGGCATGGTGCGCATGAGGCGCTGGACCTCGAGGATGTGCAGCCGGCCGGCGCGGGCCGGGTCGATGGTTTCGGTCGTTTCCCCGTCTGTATTTTGTACTACGTACCTGTACCCGTCCCTGCCGCGGATCCGCTGGTCGCCGCCGGAGCAGAAGGAGTGGCCGCCGTCCTTGGCCGAAGGGCCGTTGCCGGTCAGCAGCACCGTGGCGACGTCCGGACTCATCCGGGCATGGTCCATGGCGCGGTAGAGCTCGTCCACGGTGCCGGGGCGGAAGGCGTTGCGGACCTCCGGCCGGTCGAAGGCGATGCGGACGGTGGGCAGGTCCCGGACCACGGTGCCGTCCTCGGAGCGCTCCACCTGCCGGTGGTAGGTCATGTCCTGGAAGTCGTCAAAACCGGACACGGTGCGCCACCGGGTGGGGTCAAAGACGTCGGATACCTTGGCGGGGATTTCGTTGCTCACAGTCCGAGTCTAGTAATCGGCTCAGCTGATGCAGAACTCGTTGCCCTCCGGGTCCGCCATGGTGTGCCAGGAATGCGGCCCCTGGTTGGCGGTCCAGAGGAATGTGGCGCCGCGCGCAACAAGTGCCGCCCGCACCGCGTCCTTGTCCGCGCCCGCGAGCCGCACGTCCCAGTGCACCCGGTTCTTGATGGTCTTTTTCTCCGGGACGGTCTGGAAGAGAATGCGGCGGGCGGGGGATTTGGCGTCGAGTTCGTCCGGCGGGCGGATGGCGGCGCCGGCACCCCACACGAGTTTGCCGTTGTGCCGCAGGGTGTCGGCCTCGGTGGCAAAGCCCTGCTCGATCATGGAGCGGATGAAGCCCTCATCCTGCGGCTCCACGGCCCATTCGAGGGTTTCGGCCCACCAGTCGGCAAGCTGGTGCGGGTTTATGCAGTCGACGGCGATCTGGATGTTCAGTGTCATGGAACGAAACTACGACGCCGCGGGCCCCGGCCGGAAGGGCCCGGGGACCAAAATGCCCGCGAAATGACAGTTCACGGCAGTGTTTCCGCCCGGGACTGCCGTGAAGTGTCATTTCGACGGCGGCGGCGGGGTCTGGATGGCCAGGCCCGGCTCAGCCCTGCATCCGCTGCAGCTGCTCCAGGACTTCGGGCGGAATGGCATAGATGAAGATGACGGCCAGCAGGTTCTTCGCGGCATGGACGAAGTAGGAGAACATCACGTTCTTGCCGGTCCAGACGTAGACAAACACCAGGACGGCGCCCATCGCGAGGTACGGCATCAGTACCGCCAGGGTCAGGTCCTCCTGGCCCACGATGTGCAGGGCGGCGAACAGCACCACGGACAGGGCGCAGCAGATCCAGATGTTGACCCGGCGGCTGAGTTTTCCGATCAGCAGGTGGCGGAAAATGTATTCCTCCACAAAGGGGCCCACGACCACGAGCAACGGCACCATCAGCCAGACCGGGACCTGTTGCATAAGGGCCTGAAGCCCGGCCTGGTTCGCCGACGTCTGCACCGGCCCGCTCACCGCGACGAGGATCGCGGTAAGGATCATCATCGCCAACACCGCCAGCGGGACCATCAGGACCGTGAACCACGGCCTTGTGGCCAGCACCCGGAGATCACGCGCGGCGATCTGCCGGGCGGCGGCCAGGGCCAGGACGCCGATGGACCCGTAGAAGATCAGGTTCACCGAATAGGAGGCCACCGCGGGATTCGGCGAGATCTGCAGCATCAGCGGCGCCAACACGTCCCCGGCCGCCGTGAAGAAAGCGGCCACGGCCACATAGAGTCCGGCGGTGGTCAGATCGAGCCGCGTGAATTGATACAGCTCCGGCCGCGGCGCCGGGGGTGTGCGGAGAGCGATGCCCATGCCACCAGCCTAGCGCCGGGGAAGGGTGGCGCGGTCAAGTACAATATTCGGTATGCCTAAATTTTCTTTTCGGTGCGCCAAAGTTGTCCGCCGATCCGGTCCTGCCCGCACTGCCGGCGCCGCCGTCGCTGCTGTCCTCCTCTGCCTGTCCCTCGCCGCGTGCGGGAGCGGCGCCCAGGGCCAGGGTCCAGGGGGCGGGAAGCCGGTGGTTCTGACCACCTTTACCGTCCTCGCCGACGTGGCGCAGAACGTGGCCGGGGACAAGCTGCAGGTCGAATCCATCACCAAGGCCGGCGCCGAAATCCACGGCTACGAGCCCACACCCGGGGACATCCGCAAGGCCTCCAAAGCCGACCTGATCCTGGACAACGGCCTGAACCTCGAGGCGTGGTTCGCCCAGTTCGTCGAGGGCCTGGACGTTCCGCACGCGGTGGTGAGCGAAGGCGTCGAGGTGATGTCCATCAGTGAGGACTCCTACCAGGGCAAGCCCAACCCGCACGCCTGGATGTCGCCGGTCAACGTCCAGATCTATGTGGACAACATGGTCAAGGCGTTCTCGAAGCTCGATCCGGACAACGCGGCGGTCTTCGAAGCGAACGGCGCGGCGTACAAGGCCAAACTGCAGTCCGTGAAGGACGAGATGGTCCAGAAGCTCGCGACCGTCCCCGAGGCGCAGCGGGCCCTCGTGACATGCGAGGGCGCCTTCTCCTACCTGGCCCGGGACGCGGGCCTCCGGGAGGTCTACATCTGGGCCGTCAACGCCGAACAGCAGGCCACCCCGCAACAGATCACCAAAGCCATCGAATTCGTGAAGACCAACAAGGTCCCCGCCGTCTTCTGCGAGTCCACAGTGTCGGACGCCCCGATGCGCCAGGTGGTGGGAGCCACGGGCTCGACCTTCGGCGGGGTGCTGTACGTGGATTCGCTCTCCGAGTCGGACGGTCCCGTCCCCACGTACCTGGACCTCATCCGGCACGATTCCAAGATCATCACCGAAGGCCTGACAGGAGCGGCAACATGAGCAACCCGGCAATCCTGGTGGAAAACGTCACCGTCCATTACGGCGACGTCCTGGCGCTCGACGCCGCGTCCCTGTCCCTCGAGGCCTCCCGGATCTGCGGACTGGTTGGCATGAACGGCTCCGGCAAGTCCACGCTGTTCAAGGCAATCATGGGGATGATCAAGCCCGACGCCGGCCGCGTCCTCATCAACGGTGAACCGCCGGCCAAGGCCCGCAAAGAGGGCGGAATCGGCTACGTCCCGCAGAGCGAGGACGTGGACTGGCAGTTCCCGCTGTCCGTCCGCGACGTTGTGATGATGGGCCGCTACGGGCACCAGGGGTTCACCCGCCGCCCGTCGAAGGCGGACCGCGCCGCCGTCGACCTCGCCCTGGACCGGGTGGAACTGTCCGATTTCGCCGGCCGGCAGATCGGCCAGCTCTCCGGCGGCCAGAAGAAGCGCGCCTTCGTGGCCCGCGGGATCGCCCAGGGGGCCACCATGATGCTCCTGGACGAGCCGTTCGCCGGGGTGGACAAGCGCTCCGAGGCAACCATCACGCGCCTGCTGAAAGAGCTCGCCTCGGACGGCTGCACCATCCTGATCTCCACCCATGACCTGCACGCGCTGCCGCAGCTCTGCGACGAAGCGGTGCTCCTGATGCGCAAGGTCCTGATGCACGGACCGCCCGAGGTGGTCCTGCAGCCCGAGCACCTGGCGATGGCATTCGGCCTCGACGTGCTCAACCGGGACCTCCCCGAGCCGGACGCCACTGGCCTGGCCGGCACCGGCCTGGCCGTCTCGAACCTACAGGGCAGGAGCTGACCCATGGACCTCTTCGACATCCTGCTGGAACCGCTGAGCTATGACTTCATGGTCCGCGCCATTGTCACCACGGCGCTGGCCGCGGTGGTGTGCGCCGTGCTGAGCTGCTGGCTGGTGCTGATCGGCTGGTCGCTGATGGGCGACGCCGTCTCCCACGCCGTGCTGCCCGGCGTCGTGCTCGCCTACATCGTCGGGGCGCCGTTCGCCCTGGGCGCGCTGGTGTTCGCGCTGATTGCCGTGACCCTGATCGGGGTGGTCCGCAACACGAGCCGGGTGAAGGAGGACGCCGCGATCGGGATTGTGTTCACGTCGCTGTTCGCCCTGGGCCTGGTCCTCATCTCCGTCACGCCGAGCCAGACGGACCTCAACCACATCATCTTCGGCAACCTGCTCGGCGTCAGCATCCCCGACCTCATCCAGGTCCTGGTGCTGGGCGTCGTCGCCTTCACCATCCTGATCCTCAAGCGGCGCGACCTGACGCTGTACGCGTTCGACCCCACACACGCCCACGCGATCGGCCTGAACCCGAAGCGCCTCGGCGCGCTGCTGCTGGGTCTCCTGGCGCTGACGTCCGTGGTGGCCCTGCAGACCGTGGGCGTGGTGCTGGTGGTGGCCATGCTGATCATCCCCGGCGCGACGGCCTACCTGCTGACGGACCGGTTCTCCCGCATGCTTGTGATCGCGCCGGTCATTTCCGCGGTGTGCTCCATCGCCGGGATCTACCTCAGCTACTACCTCGACACCGCCTCCGGCGCCATGGTGGTCCTGACGCAGGCTGCCGCCTTCGCCGCGGTGTACCTGTTCAGCCCCCGGCAGGGCCTGATCGGGACCCGGCTGGCGAAGGCCCGCCGCAAAAAGGCGGTTGCGTTGGCCGCCTGAGCACCGGTCCGGCGGCGGGCGCCCCCGGTACCTCCGCAGCGGCCGACGGTGCCATACTTGAGGACTCAAGCCGCCGCCGGCAGGCTGCGCACCTATTTGCGAGGACTCCTTGAGCGAACATCTCCGCCTTTCGGGCGTATCCCATGGTTACGGGGACCGCCAGCTGTTTGCCGACGTCGACGTTGCCATCACCGCCGGCGAGCATGTGGCGATCGTCGGCGAAAACGGCGCGGGCAAATCGACGCTGCTCCGGATCCTCGCCGGCCTCGAAACCCCGGACGAGGGCGCCGCCGCCAGCCAGGGCCGGGTGGGCTACCTGGCCCAGACCCTGGGCCTGCCGGACGCGTTCACCGTGAGCAACGCGGTCGACGCCGCGCTGGAATCGCTCCGCGCCATGGAGGCCGAGCTGGACCGCCTGGAAGACGGGCTTGCCGGCGCGGAAGCGGACGAACTGGAGCGCTACGGAAACCTGCAGACGCAGTACCAGCTCAGGGAAGGCTACGCCGCGGAATCCCGGGTGGAGGCCGCGCTGGACCGGCTTGGCCTCGGCGGGCTGGACCGGATGCGGACCCTGGGCTCGCTCTCCGGCGGGGAACAGGAACGTGTGGCGCTCGCCTGCGTCCTGGCCGATCCCGCGGACATCCTCCTCCTGGACGAACCCACCAACCACCTTGACGCGTCCGGCACGGCCTGGCTCGAGGCGCGCCTGGCCTCCCACCGCGGCACCGTGGTGGTGGTCTCCCACGACCGCGTCCTGCTGCGCAAAGTGGCCTCAACCGTGATCGAAGTGGACGCCGAACGCCGGACGGTCAACCGGTATGGCAACGGCTATGAAGGCTACCTGCGGGAGAAGGCCGCCGAACGCCAGCGCTGGGCCCAGCAGTACCACGGGTGGCTGGACGCGATGGCTGCCGAACGGCTCCAGGCGGACACTGTCGCGGGGAAGATGGGCTACGCCCGCCAACGCGACGGCGACAAAATGGGGTTCGACTTCAAAGCCGGCACGTGGCAAAAGGCAGTGACCAGCAAGGTCCGCAACGCCCAGGAACGGCTCCGCCGGCTCGAGGAAAACCCCATCGACCGTCCGCCGGTGCCCCTGAAGCTGGCCACGGACCTGCGGGCGGACGTTGCGGCGGGACCCGCGCTCGAAGCGAAGGGCGTGGCCGTCCCCGGCCGCCTGGAACCCACCGACCTGCGGGTGGAGGCGGGCCAGAAGATCCTCATCACGGGTCCCAACGGTGCGGGCAAGTCCACCCTGCTTTCCATCCTTGCGGGCACGCTGGAGCCGGCCAGGGGCACCGTAGGACGGCACGGCCGGATCGGATACCTGCAGCAGGAGCTGGAGCTCCCGCAGCGTCCGGGGCTGCGCCTCTTGCCGGCGTTCGCGGCTGGACTCGGCGGCAATATCGATGAGCACGCGGAGGCGCTGCTGCGCCTGGGGCTCTTCCGGACCACCGAATTCCACGTCCCGGTGGGCAGCCTGTCCGCCGGACAACAACGCAGGCTGGCGCTCGCCCGGCTCCTGCTCGGCGGGTTCGGGACCATGCTCGTGGATGAGCCCACCAACCACCTGGCGCCCGTCCTGGTGGAGCAGCTAGAAGCGGCCCTGTCGGACTTCGCGGGAACGCTGGTCATGGTCAGCCACGACCGCGCCCTGGGGGAGTGGTTTGACGCCTGCGCCGGTGCAGCCGGCAGCGCGAACCGCGCAGGGCGCGGCGACGGCAGCGGGACCTGGCTCCGGTATGCCATGCGGGACGGCGCGCTGGCCTAGCAGAACGAAATACCGCGGGATGGACTACAGAAATAGAACATTATTCGGCAATTCTGCGGATATGGTGTCATTAATTAGGGATAGTGCCCCTCCGGTGTTGCACGCGTCACGGTGGGGCCCGGAATTCTAGTACGATGGATGAGCCGCGCGAAGCATTTGACTCTTTGTGAGGTTCGGTACACGTCGCTGCCCCACCCGGGGCATAAGCCGAATGTTCTGTAACCGAATCCCGGTCCCGTCCCGGCCATAATCCGACCTACAAGGAACCGTTGTGCCATCACTTACCCCCACAGAACTTAAGAGCGCGGCAGCGGAATCCGCCGTCGACTCGACCCTCAGCGCCGAGGGCTACAAGAAATCCCTGAGCGGCCGCCAGGTCACCATGATCGCGATGGGTGGCGCCATCGGCGTCGGCCTCTTCATGGGTGCCGGCGGACGCCTGGCCTCCACCGGTCCCGCGCTGATCTTCTCCTACGCCATCGCCGGCGTCATCGCCTACCTGCTGATGCGCGCCCTGGGCGAACTGATCATGTACCGCCAGACATCGGGCTCCTTCGTCAGCTACGCAGGCGAAATGTTCGGCAAGAAGGGCGCATTCGTGTCCGGCTGGATGTACTTCATCAACTGGGCCATGACCGGCATCGCCGAGCTCATCGCGATCGGACTGTACTTCCAGTTCTTCTTCCCCAACGTGCCGGTTGAACTGACGGCCATCGCAGCGCTGCTGCTGCTCGTCGGCGTAAACCTCCTGAGCGTCAAGGCGTTCGGTGAATTCGAATTCTGGGCGTCCTGCCTCAAGGTCGGCGCCATCCTCATCTTCCTGGCAGTGGGCACCTTCATGGTGATCACCAACGCCCAGGTGGGCGACGGCAACGCCTCGGTGAACAACCTCTTCGCAGCCGAAGGCGGCATGTTCCCCAAGGGTGCCCTTGTGATGATCCTGGTCCTGAACGCCGTGATCTTCGCCTACAACGGAATTGAACTCGTTGGCATCACCGCCGGCGAAATGCAGGACCCGGCGAAGGAAGTGCCCAAGGCCATCCGCGCCGTCGTCTTCCGCATCGTGGTGTTCTACGTCGGTTCCGTGACGCTCCTGGCCATGCTGCTGCCCTCGGACCAGTACGTGGCCGGCACGTCGCCGTTCGTGACCGTGTTCGGCCAGATGGGCCTCGGCTGGATGGGCGATGTCATGAACATGATCGTCATCACCGCCGCGCTGTCCTCCTGCAACTCCGGCCTGTACTCGATCGGCCGGATCTTCCGCACCATGGCCAACAACGGACATGCTCCGACGTGGCTGACCAAGATGTCCAAGAGCCACGTGCCGTACGCGGCCATCCTGGCCATCGGCGGCGTCTACCTCGTGGGCATCCTGCTCAACATCTGGCTCGGCGGCTCGCACGCCTTCGACCTGGCGCTGAACTCCGCGTCGATCGGCGTGATCTTCACGTGGGGCGCCATCTTCGCCAGCCAGATCGCGCTGCGCAAGACCAAGGGCAAGGTCTCGTCCCTGCCCGCGCCCGGCGGGCCCTGGACCAGCTGGGTGGGCCTGATTGCCCTGCTGGCCATCACGGTGCTGATCGGCTTCGACACCATGACCAGCAAGTCCGGTGAAGTCTTCCACCTCGGACTCTGGACCCTGGCTACGATCCCGTTCTTCGCGCTCGTACTGTGGCTCGGCTGGCAGAAGGTCAAGAACAACGAACCCAAGAACGCGCTCTTCAACTAGCCTCTGGATTCACGACGACGGCGGCGGTCACCTTGCAGAAGGTGACCGCCGCCGTCGTCGTAATATCCACGTCGATTGCTCCGTAACCGCCGTTATGGGGCCGCAAGGGCCGTTACGGAGCAATCGATGGGGGTTTAGTCCAGCAGGTGCCTGGCGAAGTGGTCCTCGATCCGCCGCCACGCCTCGGGCGCGGACCGGGGATCCGGACCGATGCCCATCACGCGGGCGAGCGGCCGGAGCACTTTTGGCCCCGTCTCCACATCGTTGAGGAACGCGTGCCCGGCCCCCGGGAACTCCTTGACGTTGTTCTCCACGCCGATCCGGTCCAGGGCGGCCTCGAGCTTGGCCGCGGCGCCGGGAAGCGTGCGGTCCTTCGCGCCGAAGTTGGCCACCACCGGGCAGGCGCCGGACAGGGCCTGCCCGGGGTTCCGGGGGAGCCTGCCGTAGTTCACGGCGGCGGCATCAAAGCCGTCGTTCGCGAGGAGCAGGGCGAAACCGCCGCCCATGCAGAAGCCGATAACGCCGATCCTGCCCGTGCTCCGGCCGGAATCCTGCAGCCAGGCCCGGGCAGTGGACAGGTCCGTGAACGCGCGGCCCCCGCCGGCGGCAAGAGACCGCATCGTCGCCACGAGGCAGCGCCGCGGCCCGCCGTCGCTGAACAGGTCCACAGCCAGCGTCAGGTACCCGGCGGCGGCCATCCTGTCCGCGTGGCGCCGGGTGATGTCGTCCAGGCCGAAGGCCTCATGGATCATCAGGAGTGCAGGGAAAGGCCCTTCGCCGGCAGGTTCGGCGAGGTAACCGCGGAGAGTGCGTGAGCCGCCGGAGGCGGGGCCTCCGGCGCTGAGATCGACATTCATTGCATCCTCCCGGGTGGTGTCTTCCGGTCAGTCTTGCAAACCTTTCCCGGATCCCTGGCCGGACGGGCGGGATCCGGACACAAAAAAGCGGCGTCGGCCATCCCCCAAAGGAAAGTCCGACGCCGCCGTCTGGTTGAAAAGATTAATCCTTCTTGAAAGCGTCCTTGACGTTTTCGCCGACCTTCTTGGCGTCCGCGACGACCTGGTCCTTCTGGCCCTCGGCGCGCAACTGGTCGTTGTCGGTGGCATTTCCGGTAGCTTCCTTGGCCTTGCCGCCGAGGTGCTCCGCTTCGTTCTGAATCTTGTCTCCGATACCCATGGTGTGAACCACCTTTCGTTTCCGACTGAAATTCAATGTATTCCAGCCTAACACAAAGCATGCTTACTACTTCAAGGGGTTTTCGGGGGTTCACTGGGGCGATCTTCCCGCTAGGCTCGGAAGTATGGACCACAAAACCACTCTGACCCAACACGTCAACGCCCCGGCGGACAAGGTGTGGGCCGTCATTTCGGACATCCCGGGCGCGGCCGCCACGCTGTCCAGCATCGACTCCATCCAGATGCTCACGGACGGGCCCTACGGCGACGGCACCCGCTGGAAGGAAACCCGCACCATGATGGGGCGCGCGGAGACCGTGGAGATGTGGGTGTCCCAGTCCGAGCCGCCCTCGGAGAACCGCGGCGGCAGCACCACCGTGAAGGCCCTGCAGGGCGGCGCCGATTACACCACCCGCTTCGTCCTGGCCGAGCGCGACGGCGGGACCGACCTGACCCTGACGTTCGGCGCCGAAGTGCTCAAACCCTCGCGGCTCAGCAAGGTCATGATGGCCGTCCTGGGCCCGATCGGCATGCGCATCACGCGCAAGGCCCTCGCCCGGGACCTGGCCGAGATCGCGGCCAAGGCCGAGTCGCTCTGATGCCGTCGGACGCGCGGACACCCCGGGCCGCGAAGGCGCCGAAGGTCACGCCGCCACGGCTCACGCCCGTCCGGCTGCAGGAGCTGCGGGAGGATCCGTCCCCGGATTTCCAGCGCGGGGAACGGTACGACGGCGTCCGGTACAGCCGGGCGGCCGCCGACGGGCTGGAACTCAGCGCAACGGATTTTGCCGAATGCGAGTTCGCCGGAGTCTCCTTCAATGACACACAGTTGCGCGGCGCCACCTTCCGCGACTGCATCCTCTCGGAGATGTACGCCCCGGTCTTCACCGCGGCAAGGAGCAGCCTGCGCGACGTCGAGATCGGCAATCCCCGCTGGGGCTCGGCCGAACTCTACGAAAGCGGCTGGCAGTCGGTCCGGATCGACGGCGGCAAGCTCGACTACGTCAACCTGCGCGGCTCGAAACTGACCGACGTGCAGATCAGCGACTGCATCATCAACGAACTGGACCTCGGGTCCGCCACGGCAACCAGGGTGGCGCTGAAGAACTGCACCATCGGCACCCTCGACGTCAACGGCGCGAAGCTCAAGGACGTTGATCTCCGCGGCACGGACTTCCGGACCATCAGCGGACTGGGCAGCCTGGCCGGCCTGGTGATCGACGACTACCAGCTCACCCTGCTGGCGCCGCTGCTTGCGAGCCACCTCGGCGTCGTCGTCGTGTAATCCGGCACCGGCCCGGTTGACCCCCTTGCCGCGCCGTGTAATCTTTATAGAACGAACGGTCGGTAAATTGGTTTCCCCGAAGCCTGGTGCCGCCCGGACGGAAGTTCTAATCGATGACAGCGACGTTTATCGCGTGAAGGGTGTACCCATGGCATCAGCAGTTGCAGGACCACAGGCATTTCTCGTAGGCGGTGCCCGCACTCCCGTCGGCCGCTATGGCGGCGCCCTCTCCGCGGTCCGCCCCGATGACCTGGCCGCCCTCGTGGTCCGCGAGGCTGTGGCCCGCGCCGGCGTCGACCCGGACAGCATCGACGAGGTGATCCTGGGCAATGCCAACGGCGCCGGCGAGGAAAACCGCAACGTCGCCCGGATGGCCACCATCCTGGCGGGGCTGCCCCTGCACATCCCCGGCATCACGGTAAACCGGCTCTGCGCCTCAGGCCTGAGCGCCATCATCATGGCCAGCCAGATGATCAAGTCCGGTGCCGCCGACATTGTGATCGCCGGCGGCGTCGAATCCATGAGCCGGGCCCCCTGGGTCCAGGAGAAGCCGCAGACCGCCTTCGCCAAGCCCGGCCAGATCTTCGACACGTCCATCGGCTGGCGTTTCGTCAACCCGCTGTTCACGAAGGGCGGGCTCGCCCGCGACGGCAAGATGACGTACTCCATGCCGGAAACGGCGGAGGAAGTGGCCCGGGTGGACGGTATCTCCCGGGAGGACGCCGACGCCTTCGCCGTCCGCTCCCACGAACGCTCGCTCGCCGCCATCGCGGCCGGCCGCTTTGCCGGGGAGATCGTCCCCGTGACCGTTAAGACCCGCAAAGGCGAAACCGTCGTGGACACCGACGAAGGGCCCCGCGCCGGCACCACCATGGACGTCCTGGCCGGGCTCCGGCCCGTCGTCGCCGGCGGTTCGGTCGTCACGGCGGGCAACTCATCCACCCTCAACGACGGGGCCTCCGCGATTATCGTGGCGTCCGAAGCCGCGATCAAGCGCCTCGGCCTCACCCCGCGTGCCCGCATCATCGACGGGGCCTCCGCGGGCTGCGAACCGGAGATCATGGGCATCGGCCCGGTCCCGGCGACGCAAAAGGTGCTGGCCCGGGCCGGGCTCAGCGTCGGTGACCTCGGCGCCGTCGAACTCAACGAAGCGTTTGCCACCCAGTCCCTCGCCAGCGTCCGCCGGCTCGGCCTGGACCCGGAGATCGTGAACCGCGACGGCGGCGCCATCTCCCTGGGGCACCCGCTCGGTTCGTCCGGCTCCCGGATCGCCATCACGCTGCTGGGCCGGATGGAACGCGAGGACGCCAAGATCGGCCTCGCCACCATGTGCATCGGCGTCGGCCAGGGCACCGCGATGCTGCTGGAGCGCGTCTAGTGGCGGCCGCCGGCTCCGGGCTCAACCCGGGCGACTTCAGCACACTGAAGATCGAAGAGCGCGAGGACCGGCTGGTGGTCCTGCTCAACCGCCCGGAGGTCCGCAACGCCATCGACCAGCAGATGGTCGACGAACTCCACCTGGTCTGTGCCTACCTCGAGCAGACCCCCAAAGTGCTCATCATCGCCGGCACGGACGGCGTCTTTGCCTCGGGGGCGGACATCGGCCAGCTGCGGGAACGCCGCCGCGACGACGCCCTGCAAGGCATCAACTCCACCATCTTCGTCCGGATCGCCAAGCTGCCGCTGCCCGTTATCGCGGCCCTCGACGGATTCTGCCTGGGCGGCGGGGCCGAACTCGCCTACGCGGCCGACTTCCGGATCGGGACGCCCGGCGTGCGGATCGGCAACCCGGAAACGGGACTGGGCATCCTCGCCGCGGCGGGCGCCAGCTGGCGGCTCAAGGAGCTCGTGGGGGAGGCCGTGGCCAAGGAAATCCTGCTGGCCGGGATGGTGCTGCGCGCCGAACGCGCCCTCGCCGTCAACCTCATCACCGAGATCCACGACGCCGCGGAACTCATGGACGCGGCGCACGCCCTCGCCGACCGGATCTGCCGGCAGGATCCGCTGGCCGTGCGCATCACCAAGTCGGTGTTCCACGCCCCGGCCGAATCGCACCCCCTGATCGACCAGCTGGCCCAAGGCATCCTCTTTGAATCCCAGGCCAAGTTCGACCGGATGCAGGCCTTCCTGGATAAAAAACAGGATAAAACATCAGCCGCGAAGCCGGCCGAAGCAGCAGCCGCAGAGCCCTCCGCGCAGCCATCATCCACGTCAGACCGGAAGTAGTAGACATGAGCTCCTCCGCACTCCCCGCGAACCTCCCCGACGGCGGCTTTCCCGACTTCAGCCTTCCCCGCTACAGCCTTCCCCACTTCGTGGGGGTGCTCGGCGGCGGCCGCATGGGCGCCGGCATCGCCCACGCCTTCCTGATCAACGGTGCGAACGTCCTGGTGGTCGAGCGCGACGAGGCATCGGCCCAGGCCGCCCGCGAGCGGGTGGAGTCGGCGGCGGCCAAGAGCATCGAGCGCGGCGCCACGGACGGCAACCTCGACGAGATTGTCTCGCGGCTCTCGGTGACGGTGGACTACGACGATTTCAAGGACCGCCAGCTGGTCATCGAGGCCGTCCCCGAAGACTGGGACCTGAAGGTCTCCTCGCTGCAGGGGATCGAGCAACGCCTCGCCCCCGACGCCTACCTCGCCTCCAATACCTCCTCCCTGTCCGTCAACGGGCTGGCCCGCGAACTGAAGCGGCCGGAGAACTTCCTGGGCCTGCACTTCTTCAACCCGGTGCCGGCGTCGACGCTCATCGAGGTGGTCCTCGGCGAACACACTTCCGGGCAGCTGGCGAGTGCCGCCCGCGGCTGGGTCGAGGCGCTCGGCAAGACCGCCGTCGTCGTCAATGACGCCCCCGGTTTCGCGTCCTCGAGGCTGGGCGTCGCGATCGCCCTCGAAGCGATGCGCATGGTGGAAGAGGGAGTGGCCTCGGCCGAGGACATCGACAACGCCATGGTGCTGGGCTACAAGCACCCCACCGGCCCGCTGCGGACCACCGACATCGTGGGCCTCGACGTGCGCCTTGGCATCGCCGAATACCTGCAGTCCACGCTGGGGGACCGCTTCGCTCCGCCGCAGATCCTGCGGGACAAGGTTGCCCGCGGCGAACTGGGCCGCAAGTCCGGCAAGGGCTTCTTCGACTGGACCGCCTGACCCGCCCGCGGGCGCCTAGGATGGTTCCGTGACTTCCCCGAACGGATCCGTCCTTGACCCCATCACCCTCACCGGACGGCACGTCGTCCTCGAACCGCTGAGCCAGGACCACCACGACGGCCTGGTGGACGCGGTCCGGGACGGTGAGCTGTGGAAGCTCTGGTACACCGGCGTCCCGGCCCCGGAGCAGATGGCCGCCGAGATCGGCCGGCGCCTGGCGCTCCAGGAACGCGGTTCCATGCTGCCCTTCACTACGCGGCTGATCGATCCTGCCACCGGCGGCCCCGGCAAGGTGATCGGGATGACCACGTACATGAACATCGACGCGGAAACGCCCCGGCTGGAGATCGGCTCCACCTGGAACGCGGCCTCGGCGCACGGCAGCGGCAGCAACCCGGACTCCAAGTTGCTGCTGCTCTCGCACGCCTTTGACACGCTCGGCTGCCCCGCCGTCGAGTTCCGGACCCACTGGCTCAACCACCAGTCCCGCGAGGCAATCGCCCGCCTGGGGGCAAAGCAGGACGGCGTGCTGCGCAGCCATTCCAGGACCAGCGACGGCGCGCTGCGCGACACTGTGGTGTATTCCATCCTCGAACACGAGTGGCCCATGGTCCGCAACGCCCTGGAGTTCCGGCTCGCCAAGCACGGGTAGCCGCACCACGGATCCGCACCCCGGGGCGGGCTACGGTACCCGGGCCGGATTACGGTACCCGCGCCGCCGCCAGCGCCGGAGCGTAGCCGCCGGAATAACCCGCCGCGGTGGGGTGGAACGCGTCCAGCGGGCTGGGGCTGCAGTTGGCCGAAGGGCTGCACAGCCCCGCCGGCGCCACGATCCAGGGAGCCGCTGAACCGATTCCGTGGCCGGCGAACCGGTCCGTCACCCCGACGTATCCGACCCTGTTCGCCAGCGCCGAGTACGCGATCGTGGCGTTCAGAAGGTCGGCTGCCGAATTCATCGTCCTCGCCGTCTGGGCCTGCTGCGCGGTGAGCGCGGCGCTGACCGTGAAGAGGCGGGGATACCCGGTGAGCACGATCCTGGCATTGGGCGCAGTCTTCTTGACGACGTCGAGCATGGCCTTGATCTTGCCGGGCAGATCGCGGAGCTTCACCACCAGCGAGTCATACAGTGCCGCCCCGCAGGTAGGCGAAGTGCCGGGGACCGTGCAGGACACGGCCACCTGACCGGTGTTGATGTCGTTCCCGCCGACCGTCACGGTGACCACGGTGGCACGGGCCAATTCGGCGGCGTACAGGCCGGAGATGGCGGTCACGTCGGTGGTCTTGGCGCCGAAGCAGCCCAGGTTCCGCGCCGCGCCGCGCAACACAGGGTAGGCCATTTGCGTCTGCAGGCACCCCGCCGGGAGGCCCGCCGGCGGCGCCGTGTATGCCCCGCCTCCGGTGCCCGCCGCATAGGAGTCGCCCAGGGCGATGTACACCGGTTCCGGACGTGCCGCGGTGGCAGGCGCGGCAGTGAAGCCGGCCACCAGCGCGATCGCGGCCGCCGTGGCGGCCAGCCGCCCGGACCAGAGCCTGAATGACACTTTCTTCATGATGGAGTCCCCTTTGAGTCGGTGCGGCGGGAGAAACCAGCGGGCGCACCGGTCGGTGGCGGCCAGCGGAGCCTCCCGGGTTTCCGGCTGACGGACAGACCGCGCGACAGCCTTCCGCTCCGGAACGGTCATGCGGACACCGTACGCGAGGGCGTCCGGGCCGAACACGGTGGCCGCTACTTGTTTGTTGCGGCGTGCTGCCGCGCGTGGCGGGCCGGACTACCTTGTGGGCCCTGTCGGATGCCCGGCCCCTGTGGTTAGCTGGCGGAGTGGAAGATTGGGGGAGGCCTCCGGGCTGGGACGGAGCAGTCAACGCCTGGCACGTCGCCGGCGGCGTTTTCCGGATGGGGCGCCGCGAGTGGCTCACCGAGACCGGCTGGCGGCAGGCCTACGACGCCGGCGTCCGCACCGTCATTGACCTGCGCAATGCAGACGAGCGGCAGCGCCGGGACACGGACCCGCCGGTGAGCGCGGCGGCACTGGCCTCGTTCGACGTCGTGCTGGCGCCCACCGAGGACCCTGACAACAGCGAATTCCGCCAGCTGTGCGGTCCGTACCTGAATGATCCGGCTTCCTACGCCGACAACGCCCGGCTCTTCCCGGACAAGCTGGCAGGGGTCTTCAAAGCTGTCGCGGCGGCGCGGGGCGGCGTCGTGATCCACTGCTCGGCCGGGCGGGACCGCAGCGGAATGGTCGCGGCCATGCTCCAGGACCTCGCCGGTCACAGTGAGGAACAGATTGTCCGGGGATATCAGCGCTCCATGCGGGGTATCAACGAACACCACCGGCGCGCGGCAACACCGCATCCGTACGAGCGGTACCTGCCCGAAGAGGCACTGGCGCCCCTGCTCCAAGTCCGCACCGAGAGCCTGATGCAGTTTGTCCGCACCCTGGAGCCAGAAGCGTTCCTGCGGGGCAACGGCGTGACGGACCAGGAGCTCGCTGCCATCCTGGTCAAACTGGGAAGCTAAAGTAACCAGGTGATGACTCCGAAGATTCAGCTGGTCCTGCGGGCAGTATCGGCCGCCGCCCTGGCCCTGACCTGCTCGTTCTACGCTGTACCGGCGCTCGCCGACGCGGAGCCCGAACCGGCGGCGACGGCGACTGCGGGTGCGGGTGCGACCGCTGGCCGTGCGGCGGAGTCCGCGACCCCGACCCCGACGGCGACTGCGACCGCGGGGTCCGCTGCGACCCCGGCGGCAACTGCGGTTCCGAAGGCACCTGCGTCTGCGATTACGTCTGCGACGGCGGCTCCCGCACTCAGCGACGCCGGACTCGCGGAAGCAGTCCGCCGGGACCTCGGCATGACGCTCGATGAATTCAATGCTGCGGGGGACCAGGCCAAGCGCGCTGCCGACGCGTTGCCCGCCCTGCGGATACTTCCCGGCTACGTGGGGATCAGGCTGGCCGACGGCAAGATCCGGGTCGAGGGCTCAGGCGCCGGGCTGCAGTCCCGGGTTGACGAGCTCAACCAGACCGGTCCGGCAGACTTCGAGCTCGTCGCCACCAAGGCCGCCCCGGAATCCACGCCGTCACCATCGGCAACGCCGATGCCGTCGCCAGCGCCGGGCACCGGCACCGGCGCCGGGGAGACCCGGAAGGCCTCCGCCGCGGATCTGGTCGCGTCCAGCACCGAACAGCTCTTCCAGGCCTACGTCCGCGACGTCGGCGCCGCCGGGCTGCAGGCCGTCGCCTACTCGGACGGCCGCTTCGTCATCCGAACCGGGGGCGCGAACACGGCCGAGGCAGGCATCCCGGCCGAGCCAACTTCGGCCGAACCGGCCCCGGCGGCCCAGGCGCCCGGGAAAGTTTCCGCCGCCGACTTCGTGGCCCGCTACGCCAACGTTGCGTTGGAACAAGGCTCGCCGATTGCCACGGAAGAGGACTTCTTCGGCGGGCAGGGCCTCGTCACTGACCGCAATATCTTCTGCTCGGCGGGATTCGGCGCCTTCACTCCTGCCGGCAAGCCGGTGCTGCTGACCGCTGGCCACTGCGCCCAGGACGGTGCCGCCAAGACCGCAAGTGTAGAGCCCCGCAGCGCTGCGCCGGCGTCCGGAGCGACGACGCCTCCGCTTCCTCCCTACCCGGGACTCGGAACCTTCGGGTTCAGCCAGTTCGGCGGTCCGCGGAACTCCTGGATCACGGGCGAGGAGAGCAGCCCCGGGAACGTCGGCACCGACATCGCCGTCGTCGAGTCCCTCAAGAAGGGCGTCAACGTCCAGGCTGCCGCCACGGTGTGGGGCTCCGGCTCCGCGGACGACCCGGGTGCCACCGCTGTGAAGATCATCGGGGCCGTGTCCCCGTTCCAGGGACAGCAAGTGTGCCGGTCCGGACGGACCACCGGCTGGTCCTGCGGCACAGTGCAGGAGCTCGGCATCTACGTCGTGGGCGGCACCACTCCCGATCCGGCCGACCTTCGGGCCTTCCGCGGATTCCGGTCCAAGGATGTCCAGTCCAGCGGCGGAGATTCGGGCGGCCCGTGGATCAGCGGCAACTTTGCGGTCGGAACACACTCCGCCGGAGACGGCGTGGGGTCAACGGAAAACTTCGCCATTGCCACGACGCTGGAGGACTCCCTCGCCCACATCCCCGGCGGTGTCCAGCTTCAGCTGTTCCTGAACCGGCCTCAGCTGCTGGCACCCTCGGGCCAGACCGTTACCGCCGGGCAACCTGTCACGGGGCGCGTGCCGGCGGCGCCGGCCTCTGCCGTGGCCGCCAATTCGAAAGTCCGCATCACCCTCGCCGGCGACTCCCCGGAACCGCCCCTCGAGGTCCCGGTGGACGCGTCCGGAAACTGGTCCTTCCCGGCGCCGTCCTCCACCGGACCGCTCCGGTTTACGGCTGAAACCGTGAACGGCTTCAGCCGCTCGGGTGCGGCATCGCTCTCGATCAACGTCTCGGGCCTGGACGCACCAGTCATCACCAGCCCGGCCGAGGGGGCGGCACTCGAATCCGTCACCGGCATCACCGGCACGGGAACGCCCGGACTGACAGTGAAGCTCGGCGGCGGCCTCAACGGTTCAGCCGTCGTTGCACCGGACGGCCGTTGGAGCATCCGCGTCGATGAGCCCGCGCCCGGCCGGTACTCCATCCACGCCGTGCAAGCGTCCCCCGGCGAGACGGACAGCCCGGCCGCCTCCAGCAGCTTCGCCGTCAACGAGCCTGCCGTCGTCCCGGCCGAGCCTGTTGCGCCGACTGCGGAACCGGCGGCGCCCGGGACTGCGGCCGCCCAGCCACCCGTCGTTCCGGCCGGCTCCGGCCAACTGCCAAACACCGGCGCCGGTTCCCTCCTCCCGACGGCGGGGCTCGCCGGCGGCGCGATCCTCCTGGGCGGCGTCCTGCTGGCCGCCGCACGGCGCCGCACGGCCCGGTAGCGACTTTTCCTGCCGGCACCATCCGAGTTCGCCGGAAACGTGCGGGGTCGCCGGAAGGCTACGGCGATCCCGCAGGTCTCCGGCGACCTGGGCGACCCCGGAGCCCCGGAGGGCCCCGGCGACCCCCGGCCGTCCCGCCCGGTCAGCCCTTCCGGTCCAGCAGCAGGTTGGTGATCCGCAGGGTGCACAGCCGCTGGCCGGCCTCGTTGGTGATCACAACCTCGTGGGTTGTCACGGTTCCGCCGAGGTGGATGGGCGTGGCCGTGATGGTGATGAGCCCCTCGCGGGCCGACTTGTGGTGGGTGGCCGAGACGTCCACGCCTACCGCCGTCTTGCCCAGGGTGCTGGCGTGAATCACGGCCGCCCAGGAACCCACCGCCTCGCCGACGGCCAGTGAGGCCCCGCCGTGCAGGAGGCCGAACGACTGCCGGTTGCCCTCCACGGGCATCGTCGCGACCACCCGCTCGACGGATTCCTCGACGATTTTCACGCCCATCTTCTCGTCCAGTTCGCCGAGTGTGATTTTCCAAAGCTCGGCATTCCGCGGCTCGGGCGTCATCGGTTCTCCTCTGTGGCCGGATGGTTCAGGCCGGTCTGGGCCGCCGCAACTAGTGTGCGGCAGGCCTCATTCATGTACTGTAGACATATTACCGAACGGACGGTCAGTAATGCATTGGCCGTGTTGATCTTGCCCCGCGTTGGAAGGACCCGTCAACGATGACCACCACTGCAACTGCTCCGGAATCCACAGTAGACACTGTCGAGATCGTTCCCAGCTTCATCAGGGATTCCTGGTGGACCCCCGACGCCGGCTCCGCGGCCGGCGCCGCCCCCGTCCTGGACGCCAGCACGGGCGAACTCCTGGCCAGGGTCAGCACCGAAGGGCTGGACCTCGCCGCCGTCGTCGACTACGGACGCACCACCGGGCAGGCGGAACTGGGCAAACTGACCTTCCACCAGCGCGCGCTCAAGCTCAAGGAGCTGGCGCAGTACCTCAACGGCCGCCGCGACGAGTTCTACGCGCTCTCGGCCCGGACCGGCGCCACCAGGATCGACTCGATGATCGACATCGACGGCGGCATCGGCGTGCTCTTCACCTTCGGCTCCAAGGGACGCCGCGAACTGCCGAACTCCCAGGTGGTGGTGGACGGCCCCATGGAGGTGCTGTCCAAGGACGGCTCGTTCGCCGGGGAGCACATCTACACCCGCATCCCGGGTGTCGCCGCACAGATCAACGCCTTCAACTTCCCGGTCTGGGGAATGCTCGAGAAGCTCGCCCCGGCGTTCATCGCCGGCGTGCCGACCATCGTCAAGCCTGCCACCCCCACCGGCTATGTGGCGGCGGCCGTGGTCAAGGCGATCGACGAGTCGGGCATCCTGCCCAAGGGCTCGCTGCAGCTGATTTCCGGCTCCGTCCGCACCCTGCTGGACCACCTCGACTACCGCGACCTCGTGGCTTTCACGGGCTCCGCCTCCACCGCGAACACACTCAAGTCCCACGCCAACGTGGTCAAGGGCGGGGTCCGCTTCACCTCGGAGACCGACTCCCTGAACGCCGCGATCCTGGGCCCCGACGCCGTCAAAGGCACACCGGAATTCGACGCCTTCATCAAGTCCCTCGTCACCGAAATGACCGCCAAAGCCGGCCAGAAGTGCACCTCCATCCGCCGCGCGATCGTGCCGCAGGACCTCGTGTCCGACGTCGTTGCCGCCGTGGGGGAGCGGATCGCCGAACGCGTGGTGCTGGGTGATCCCCGCGCCGACGGCGTCACCATGGGTGCCCTGGCCTCCCGCGAGCAGCTCGCCGACGTCCGCGCCGCTGTCCGGACCATGCTCGACGCCGGCGGCGAACTGGCGTACGGCACCCTCGATTCGCCGAAGGTCACCAGCGCCGACGGAAGCATCGGCGTCGTCGAGGACGGCGCGTTCATGTCCCCCGTGCTGCTGAGCTGGGCCGACCCGGAAGCCGAAGAGGTCCACTCGCTTGAGGCGTTCGGGCCGGTGTCCTCGGTGATCGGCTACACGGACCTGGCCGACGCCGTCCGCCTCGCCGCCCGCGGCGGCGGTTCCCTCGTTGCCTCGGTCTGCACCAACGACCCCGACGTCGCCCGCGAGCTCGTCACCGGCATCGCGGCCCACCACGGCCGGGTGCTGATGCTCAACCGCGAGGACGCCCGCAGCTCCACCGGCCACGGCTCGCCGGTCCCGCACCTGGTCCACGGCGGTCCCGGCCGGGCCGGCGGCGGCGAGGAGCTTGGCGGCATCCGCTCGGTGATGCACCACATGCAGCGGACCGCCATCCAGGGCTCGCCGAACATGCTGACCGCCGTCACCGGCGTCTGGCACACGGGCGCCGACCGCAACTTCACGCTCGAGACCGAGGGCCAGCACCCGTTCCGGAAATCCCTGGCCACGCTGCACATCGGCGACGCCATCCGCTCGGAGCTCCGCGAAGTCTCGCTGGAGGAAATCACCAAGTTCGCGAACTCCACCGGCGATACCTTCTACGCCCACACGAACCAGGAGGCTGCCGCGGCCAACCCGTTCTTCCCGGGCATCGTGGCGCACGGCTACCTGCTGCTGGCCTGGGGCGCCGGACTCTTCGTGGAACCCGCACCGGGCCCGGTCCTGGCCAACTACGGCCTGGAGAACCTGCGCTTCATCACCCCCGTGGCGGCGGGCGACTCGATCCGGGTGACCCTGACGGCCAAGAAGATCACCCCGCGCGAGACCGACGAGTACGGTGAAGTGGCCTGGGACGCCGTCCTGACCAACCAGGACGACGAAATCGTCGCGACCTACGACGTCCTCACCTTGGTCGAGAAGTAGGCGCCTGCGTCCCGACGCTCCCTCCCGGTTGCGCTATCACTCCGGGCTGCCAAAAGGCCGAAATGGCAGCCGCAAGTGATAGCGCAACCAGGGAGGGGCCGGGCGCGGAGTTCGGCGGGTCTTTCCGCCCCGCTCCGGCGTAAAATCTTCCTCGTAGGAGGTGGCGACATGACCCTAGTACTCAACAAAGCCACAACAGTCCTGCCAGTCGATGATGCAGAACGCGCCCGGCGTTTCTATGCAGAGACGCTCGGTCTCCCGCACCGTGGAGTGGCAGATGACGGCAGCGAACTATTCGGCAGCGGCGACGGCCCACTGCTGCAGCTGATGCCGGTCAGGGACGGAAAGCATTCCGAGCACACGGCCCTGAGTTTTGAAGTTTCCGAGATCGAACGGACCGTCCAGGAAATGGAATCCAAGGGGGTCCGGTTCCAGGACTACGACCTCCCGGATCTCAAGACCGAGAACCACATTTGTACAACGGATTCGGAGAAGTGCGCCTGGTTCATGGACTCGGAGCACAACATCCTCTGCGTGCACGAGAACATCACCACGCAGGCTGACTACCAGCTCTGAACCCGGCCCTGTCCGCAGGGCACATCAGGATCACCGTGCAGCCCGGGCGGGGGCGCATTGGCGCGGACACGCCGGTACGGACCGGCGCAACATGTGCCGCAGCCGTCAAAGTGCCCCCGTACCGCTCCGGCGCGACCAGGGCGTCACCGGGCGGGGCTGGAGCACGCCGCCGACGCTCACATCGACGCGCTCACTGAAGAAACTGATGAGGCCGTGGATCTGGGCGGCGTCGGGGAACCGCCGGTCATAGCTCCAGGCGATGTTCAGGCCCTGCCCGGACCCCGGGTAGCTCCAGTAGCTGGCCCGGCCCTTGTACGGGCAGACGGTCCGCTTGGAGCTCTCCTCCAGCAGGTCCAGCCGCACGTCCGACGGCGGGAAGTAGTACCGCACCGGCAGCAGCGTCTCGTAGAGCAGCTGCGCGCGCGTGCTGCTGGCGAGCGTCACGCCGTCGAGCGCCACGTCCACGGTCCTGGACGACGCGCGGATGTCAACACGGTGGAACGGGTCGCGCGGGTGGCCGATGATCTCCTCATCGTCCTCGAGCCAGTCGAAAGCCGCGAATTCCAGCACCACATAGCCGGCCAGGTCGGGGTCCTCGGGCCGGAAGGCTGCCCGGGGAACCGTTGCCGCCGCCATGATGACGTCGAGTTCCTCGCCGGCGCACGTGTGCTTGCCAAACGCCGTACCCGGGTCGAGCGAGGTCGGTGCCTCACCCTGGCGAAGGGCGAAGGCCTGTTCCTCGACGGAGGGCGCAGGCCGGACCGGCGCGGCGAGCTCCGCCCGCAGTTCCTGCTCGGGTACGGCAAAGATGGGGGTGACCCGGCGCGGTTCCCAAATCAGGCGGGCCTGGTCCGTGTCGACGACGACGATGCCGTCGCGGCTCGCGCGGACTCGTTTGGCGGTGGGTTCGTAGCGCAGCTGGGGGAAAGCGCCAATGAGCACGTTCGATAGTCTGGTGGCCATCCTCCCAGCGTGGACCCGGCGCCCGGCGCCGTCAATGCGGCAATTTATGACAGCGGGAGGCGGGGAAGGCCCGGCTAGCGGGGGACGTGCAGGCCGTGGAAGGCCATGGTGATGACGTCGTCGGCCAGCTTTTCCGGGGACAGCGAACCGCCGGGCTTGTACCACTCGACGATCGAGTTGATGGTGCCGAACAGCAGCCGGGTCACGGTGCGGGGATCGATGTCCTGGCGCAGGGAACCCTCGTCCCGGGCCTCGGAAATCAGGGCGGCGACCTTGTGGTCGAAGGTGCGGCGCCGTTCCAGCGCGTTCCGTTCGATCTCTGTGTTCCCGCGCAGGCGCAGCAGCAGCGTCACGAAGGGCAGCCGCTCCACCAGCACCGAGATGGTCTGGCGCACCACAAACTCCAGCCGGGCATCGGCGGAACCGGACGTTGCCCCGGGCTGGTCCAGGATCGCCTCGAGCCCGCCCAGGGCGTGGTCCAGGGCGAGCTTGAGCAGGTCGCCCTTGGACGGCACATGGTGGTAGATCGCGGACTTGGAGATGCCCAGGTTCTCGGCAAGGATGCCCATCGAGGTGGCGTCGTAGCCGTGGCGGTTGAAGACGTCGACGGCGATCACCAGCACCGACTGCTGGTCATAGCCGGGGCGGCCGCGCTTGGTGGTGCTTGCTGTGCTGGGCATAGTCGCTAGTTTCTCACGATCAGGTAGTCAATCAGGCCTTCGGGCGCAGGTCGTAGATCCGGCGGAGCTTGCCGTTGGAACGCTCCAGCGATCCGGGTTCGACGATATCCACGGCGCAGGAGGACCCGACGTGGATCTTGATCTGCTGCTGCAGGACCTTCGCGGCCGAGGCGGCGCCCTCGACGGTGACGGCCTCGCGGCGTTCGATCTTCACCGTGAGCTGGTCCATGCGCTGGCCCGCCGGGCGGGTCAGTTCCAGCTGGAAATGCGGGCTGAGCTCCGGGATGCGCAGCGCGATCTCCTCGATCTGCGACGGGAACAGGTTGACGCCGCGCAGGATGATCATGTCGTCGCTGCGGCCGGTGATCCTGCCCATCCGGCGGTGCGCGGGGCGGGCCGTGCCGGGCAGCAGCCGGGTGAGGTCCTTGGTGCGGTACCGGATGATCGGCAGCGCTTCCTTGGTGAGGGAGGTGAAGACCAGCTCGCCGTGTTCGCCGTCGCCCAGGACCTTCGTGGGGTCGAAGGCGTCGACGATCTCGGGCCGGAAGTGGTCCTCCCAGATGTGGCTGCCGTCCTGCGTCTCGACGGCCTCGCCGGCGACGCCCGGGCCCATGACCTCGGAGAGCCCGTAGATGTCGCAGGCCTTGATGTTCATGGTGACCTCGAGCTCGTGCCGCATTTCCTGGGTCCACGGCTCGGCGCCGAGCACGGCGTACTTCAGGGAGGTGGAGGCCGGGTCGATGCCCTGTTTGACCATGGCGTCGGCGATGGTCAGCAGGTAGGTGGGCGTGGCCAGGATGGCGTCCGGCTTGAAGTCCTGGATGAGCGTGATCTGCCGTTCGGTCTGGCCGCCGGAGATCGGGATGACCGTGCAGCCGAGCGCCTCGGCGCCGGCGTGGGCGCCCAGGCCGCCGGTGAACAGGCCGTAGCCGTAGGCGTTGTGGACCTTCATGCCGGGCCGGACGCCGGAGGCGCGCAGCGAGCGTGCCACGAGCTTGGCCCAGTCGGCGAGGTCCTTCTTCGTGTAGCCGACCACCGTGGCGCGGCCCGTGGTGCCGGAGCTGGCGTGGATCCGGGCGACCTCGTGCTGCGGCACGGCGAACATGCCGAACGGGTATTCCAGCCGGAGGTCTTCCTTGGTGGTGAAGGGGAAATTGCCGAGGTCGCCGAGTTCGCGGAGGTCCGTGGGGTGGATGCCGGCGTCGTCGAACTTGCGCTTGTACAGCGGAACGCGGTCGTAGGCGTAGGCCACGGTGTGCTGCAGGCGGCTGAGCTGGAGCGCCTCGAGCTCGTCCCGGGAGATGGTTTCTTCGCGGTCCAGGACGGCTTCACTGGTAGCGGCGACGGTTTCTTGGCTCATCTGGTTTGCCCGTTTCTATTTCTTGGGGATGGTGCGGCTGCGGCCGCGGAACTCGGCGATGAGTTCGCCCGCAGTGACGCCGGTGGGGAGTTCGCCCGGGACCGTAGCGGCGGGAACCGCGCCGGCTGGTGCGGCTGCGGTGCCGCAGGCGCTCCCGCGCCGGGGTCGGCGGCGTAGATCTGGATGTCGTACAGCCCGCTGCGTCCGGTGCTGGCGCGGCGGTTGGCGACGGCGGTCAGTACCTGGCCGCGGAAGGCCGGCTTCAGGAAGTTGATGTCGACGCCGGCAGCAACTGTGATGTTGGAGTCCTCGCCTGGGTTCGGGTTGACCGGGTTGCAGGCGAGAGCGAAGGCGGTGTCGCCGAAGGCGAAGATCATCCCGCCGTGGGCCATGCCGAAGCCGTTGAGCATTTCCTGCCGGAGCGTCATGCGGATGGTGGCGTGGCCGTCGTCCAGCGCCAGGACTTCGATGCCCATCCATTCCGAGGCGTAGTCGTCTTTCAGGATGGGGTGGGTGTCCCCGGAAACCGTCAGTTCAGCCATGCGTCATTGCCTCCAGCTTTATTTACCGAATGTTCATTAGGTAATCCCATTCCGGGGCCCGCTGTCAAGAGCGGACGCCGGATTACGACGGTTCCGGAGACGGAAAATCCGGGCAGGATCGGCGTTGCGGGCGGGAGAAAGTAGGCTGGGAGGAAGCAGCACCACTTCACAGCAAAGGGCGGGCCATGGCTAAGGGAATCTACGTCAGCGCGACCACTCCGGGCTCCGGCAAGTCACTCATTGCCCTGGGCCTGGCGGACACGCTCCACCGGCATGCGGACCGCATCGGCTTCTTCAAACCCGTGGTCCACGGCAACGACGCCGCGGCGGACCCCATGGTGGCCCTGATGAAGGCCAGGTTCGATCTCGACGACCAGCGATGCCGCGGCGGCCTGACGTTTGCCGAGGTCCGTGCGCTGCTGGCCGAGGGAAACCGGGCGGAGATCGACTCCCGCTGCGTGGAGATCTTCGCCGAGATGTCCCGCCACTGCGACGTGGTGATCGTGGAGGGAACGGACCTCACCGGCCAGGACGCCGCCGTCGAATTCGACCTCAATGCCCGCCTCGCGAACAACCTGGCCGCCCCCGTCGTCGCCGTGGTGGGCGCGAAGGGGCTTACCGTCGCGGAGGCGGCTGACGCCGTCGAGGTTGCCCGCAAGGAACTGGCCGCGGAACGCTGCAGCCTCCTGGCCATCATGGTGAACCGTGCCGACCCGGACGCCGTGGACGGGATCGCCGCCGCCGTGAAGCCCGGCGCGTCCGGCCGCCCCGTGTACGTCTTCCCGGAGCTGGAGGACATCGCCCGGCCCACCACCGGCGAGGTGGCCGCCGCCCTCGGGATCCGCCAGGTGGCCGGCCGGCCGGACATGGAACGCGACGTCCACGTCGATCAAGGTGGCGGCCATGAACGTGGCCAACTTCCTGCACGTGCTCGACGACGGCGCCCTGGTGATCGTCCCGGGCGACCGTGCGGACGTGATGGTCGCGTGCCTCGCGTCGTCGTTCTCGCCGGAGTTCCCGGTGCCGTCGGCGCTCATCCTCACCGGCGGCCTGGCCCCGGACCCCAACATCTACTCGCTGCTGGCGCAGGCCCCGTTCCCCGTGTTCGCGGCCCCGGACGACACGTACACCACCGCCAAGCGCGTGTCCGAGGTCCGCAGCGAGATCTGGTCCGGGCACCGCCGCAAGGTGGCCTCGGCCGTGGGGCTGTGGGCCAAACGCGTGGACGAGGCCGAGCTGGTGGAGCGGCTGCACCTGCCGCGGCTGGAGCGGATGACGCCGCTGCGGTTCCTGCACGACCTCATTGAACGGGCGCGGCTGCAGCGCCGCCACATCGTCCTGCCCGAGGGCAACGACGTGCGGATCCTGCGCGCCGCCGAAATCCTGCACCGGCGCGACGTCTGCGACCTCACCATCCTGGGCAACGAGTCGGAGGTCCGGGAGCTGGCGTCCACCCAGGGCATCGACCTCGCCGGCATGAACATCGTGGACCCCGCGACGTCGGAGCTGCGCCAGCAGTTTGCGGAGAAGTACGCGGAGCTGCGGGCGCACAAGGGCGTGGACCTGGCCCGGGCATTGGAAGTCATGCTCGATGGCAGCTACTTCGGCACCATGATGGTGCAGCTGGGCGTGGTGGACGGCATGGTGTCCGGGGCCGCGCACACCACGGCCCACACCATCCGGCCGGCGCTGGAGTTCGTCAAGACCCGCGAGGGCGTGAAGATCGTTTCGTCGGTGTTCCTGATGCTGATGCCGGACCGGGTGCTGGTCTACGGCGACTGCGCCGTCAATCCGGACCCGAACGCGGAGCAGCTGGCGGACATCGCGCTGGCCTCGGCCGAGACGGCAGCCCAGTTCGGCGTGGAGCCGCGCGTCGCCATGCTGTCCTACTCCACCGGCGGCTCCGGCACCGGCGAGGCCGTGGACAAGGTCCGGCAGGCCACCGAACGTGGTGCGAGACGCTCCGCCCGGACCTCGCGGTGGAAGGACCCATCCAGTACGACGCCGCCGTGGACGCCGCGATCGCCGCGTCCAAGATGCCCGGCTCGTCGGTCGCCGGGCAGGCGACCGTGTTCATCTTCCCGGACCTGAACACCGGCAACAACACCTACAAGGCCGTCCAGCAGTCCTCCGGCGCGGTCGCCGTCGGACCCGTGCTGCAGGGCCTGCGCAAGCCGGTCAACGACCTCTCCCGCGGCTGCACGGTGGAGGACATCGTCAACACGGTGGCCATCACCGCCATCCAGGCCCAGTCCGTCGACGCCCCGCCCGGAAACCAGTCCGCCGAACTCCAGTTCCACGAAGCCAAGGCTTAGGAGGCCCCATGCTCGTGCTCGTCATCAACTCCGGCTCGTCCTCGCTCAAGTACCAGGTCCGCGACGTCGAGGCCGGCAGCGTGCTGGCCGAGGGCCTGGTCGAAAAGATCGGCATGGGCACCGGCGGGGAGGGCGACGGCGAAACCGTGGGCCCCGCGCGACCACGCCGAGGCCCTGGAGCAGGTGGACGCGGCCATCCACGCGGCGCTCGGGGACCGGATGCTGGACGCCGTGGGACACCGGGTGGTGCACGGCGGGGAGCGGTTCGCGCGAGCCGGTGCTGGTCAACAACGAGATCACCCGCGCCATCGAACGGCTCAACCCGCTGGCGCCGCTGCACAACCCCGCCAACGTGCTCGGGCATCCGCGCCATCTCGAAGAAGTGGCCCGAACTGCCGCAGGTGGCCGTGTTCGACACCGCCTTCCACCGCACCCTGCCCGAGCACGCCTGGCGCTACGCCGTCCCGGACGAGCTCTACACGAACCACGGGATCCGCCGCTACGGCTTCCACGGCACCTCGCACGAATACGTCGCGCACCGGGCCGCGGCGCTGCTGGACGTACCGGTGGAGGAGTTCGACGCCGTGATCGCCCACCTCGGCAACGGCGCCTCCGTCACGGCCATCCGCGGCGGCGAGTCCGTGGACACGTCCATGGGCTTCACGCCGCTGGAAGGGCCTCGTGATGGGCACCCGCTCCGGCGACCTGGATCCGTCCATCCTGGTGTTCCTTGGGCCGGGCGGGCTGGTCGCCGGAGGACCTCGATTCCATGCTGAACCGGCAGTCCGGGCTCAAGGGGCTGGCCGGGAACAACGACATGCGCTCGGTGGTGGAGGCCGCCGAGGCCGGCGACGCCAAGGCGGCCATGGCCCTCGCCGTCGCCTCCTACCGGCTGGCCAAGTACATCGGCGGCTACCATGTGGCCGTCGGCGGGGCGAAGGCGCTCGTGTTCACGGCCGGGATCGGCGAGAACTCGCACCAGTTCCGCGCGCTGGTCGCGGAGCGGCTCGGCGCCCTGGGCGTCAGCTCGACGCCGTCCTGAACCGTCAGCGGTCCAAGGAACCGCGGGTGATTTCCACGCCCGCCTCGGCCCTGCCGGTGCTGGTGGTGCCCACGGACGAGGAGCGCGCCATCGCGGAGGCGACCGCCGCCGTCGTCGGGGCTGCACCGGTTGCTCCGTAACCGCCCTTTTGAGCGCCCATAAGGGCGCCTGCGGAGCAATCGATGGGTAGCGTGGGGGCATGACCGAACTCACATCCCCCTGCCCATCCGCACCGAACGGCTGGTGCTGCGCCGCTTTGAGGGCGCGGACCTGGCCGCGTTCCACGCCTACCATTCGCTGCCGGAAACCGCCCGGTTCCTGCCCGGGGAGGCGAAGAGCTACACCAAGTCCATGGAGTCCGTGGGCAAGTACGCCAACTTCGTCTTCGAGAAGGAGGGCGACTGGATCTGCCTCGCCGTCGAGGCCGCGGACGCCCCCGGAGAACTGCTCGGCGAGGTGGTGCTCAAATGGCTGCCCGGTTGCGGCCAGGCCGAGATCGGCTGGAGCCTGGCCCCTGAAGCGCGCGGGCAAGGGCGTCGGCACGGAGGCCGCCGAAGCGCTGTTGAAGCTCGGCTTCGAGGACCTGGGCTACCACCGGATCGACGCCAAGCTCGACGCGCTCAACACCGCCTCGGCCGCGCTGTGCGAACGGCTGGGCATGCGGCTGGAATCGCGGCAGGTGGACAAGTGGCACTACAAGGACCAGTGGGCCACCGAAATTGTCTACGCCATCCTCGACGACGAATGGAAATCCCGGCGGCCCGTAACGGGTCCAGCCTAGGGCGTCGGCGAGGCCGTGGCGGTCGGCGCGGGCTGGACCTGGCCCGCGCCAGGGCCCGGCGCAGCCGTCGTCGGGACCGGCGCCGCCGTCGTGTCCGCGGACGGGGTGGCGGCCTGCGACCCGGGCGCCGGTGTTCCCGCGGTGGTGGGTGCCGGGGCCGGAACGGTCGGGGCGGAGCCGCCGGTCGGCGCCGGTGTCCCGGTGGCCCCCGGGGACGGTGGCTGCGTGGACGACGGCGACGGGCCCGCCGTCGTGGGCGGTGCGGTGGCCGTGCCGGACCGGGTTCCCGGGCCCGCATTGGGATCGGCCTTGATGACGTCCATGACCTGCTGCTTGAAGGCGTTCAGCCGTCCCTGGATCTCCGACAGCGGGACCGTCTGCAGGTTCCTGCCGAAGTCCGCGATCTGCTGCCACAGCTCATTCAGCCTCGCCGTTCCGTCCGCGCTCAGCGGTCCGTCCAGGGTCAGCACCAGCTGGTCCGCCAGGGCGTAGGTCAGGCAGCGGAGGCAGTTGTAGTTGGCGGCCGCCGAGAGGTTCTCCGGGACGATCACATCGGTCTGGCCCACGATCAGCACCACCTGGAAGCCCACCGCGACGGCGGCGCAGTCCGCGCAGCTGGCAAAGGCGTAAGCCTCGTTGCGGGTCTGGACGTCCGCGCCGTCGTCGGCCCAGACCAGGGCGAATGCGACGTCGTAGACCACCGAACCGTCCGTGGTGTTCACCGCGAGCGACTGGTTGCCGTCCGCCTCGGGCGCGGCGGGCTGGTCGAAGGGGAACACCCAGGACGGGGCCGACGCCGGTGCGCTGCCGGATCCGGCGGACGGCCGGGGCACCAGCACCATGCTCAGCTGGGGTTCGTCCCGGGTGGGTTTCCGGGCACCGTCGGGCCAGAGCGCCACGGTCCTGCCGGCCTGGCCCTCCCGCATCCCGGTGCCCGACGCTGCCGGGAAGATGGCGGTGGTCGCGTCCGCGAGGGTGCCGCGCTCGTAGGGCTGGACCGGACGGTAGCTTTCCGCCCCGGGCCACCAGGCCCAGGCCAGCCCGGCCAGCACGGCGCCGACGACGGCGAGAGCGGTCCCGCGCTGCAGGGCTTTGCCCCGGGTCCGCTGCCAGAGGCCGGTCAGGAGCTGCCGCGCCAGGCGCAGCAGGATGTAGAAGACCGCGAGCACCGGAAGCGCGACGGCGGCAATGGCCAGCACGCGGACGGAGGCGTCGAGGAAGTCGCCCTTGCCCAGGCTCGCGCCGAGCATGGCGTACTGGTTGACGGTGCTGGCCCAGGCGGTGCCCAGGAGGCGCGGCAGGGACAGGACCATCATGACCATGCTGAAGAGCAGCAGCGGCACGGTCACCAGGACCCAGATGGTCACGACGGCGCGCGCCCAGGGCTTGAGGGCCTGCGCCTCGGGGTCTTTCCGGCGCCACGGCAGCAGGCTGAGCAGGGTGGGTCTGATCCGCTGGAAGAGGTCCGGGACCCCGGTGGCGTCCGCGAGGATGTGGTAGCCGTCGAAGCGGACCAGCGGAAGGAGCTGGCGGACCATCTGCAGGAGCTGGGTGACGATCGACGAGCAGCAGGGCGTCGTAGCCGGTGGCCCACCAGATCCCCATGATGGCCACGGCCACGATGGCGTTGAAGTACAGGCCGCCGAGGTCGGTCCGGAGCCGGCCGGCGCGGCCCAGCCGGTAGGAGTCGGTCACATCGGTGTAGAACGCCGGCCAGATGAGGTACAGGCCGGTGCCCATCGCTCCCGGCGTGGCGCCGCCGCGGCGGGCCCCGGCGGCATGGCCGAACTCGTGGAAGCCTGCGGACAGCACGGTGACCAGCAGGATCAGCAGCACCAGGCCGGGGTTGGCGAAGGCTTCATGCGTGGCCGAGGCGAGGCCCTTGACCATCAGCACCCACCAGCAGGTCGCGAGGAACGCCGCGATGACAACGGCCACCACCAGCGGATTGAAGAGGATGGTGAACGGCGCCGTGAGCTTGCGGGTGCGCTCCGGGTCGGTCACCGAATAGCGGAAGCGCATCCCCAGGAGCGGATCGGATTTGCGGACCTCGGGCTGCGTTCCGTCGGCCAGCTGCAGCAGCCCGAGCGGCAGCAGCTGGGAGTCGATCAGGGTCCGGACGTTGTCGGGGCTGACCAGCCGGCCGGATCCGGCGCTCGCGTGCGCGGCGATTTCCTCGAGCCCGCGGCTGCCGTCGACCGCCTCGAGGATGAGGTAGAGCAGGCCGGTGAGCTGGAGCGTCTGCCCGTCGGCACGCCGGACCAATGACGGCGCCTCGCGGTAGCCGGAGCCCTTCGTCCTCGCCGAGCAGCTGGACGCCGTCCGCCCGGACCGGGATCTGCAGGGTGCCGACGGCGGGAGCCGGCGCAGGGGAAGCCGGCGGGCCATCCGCTGTGGACGGCCCGCCGTGCGTGGTACTCATTCAGGAACTACTGACGGAGGTCGGACTGCTGGTCGGCGGTGGCCGTAGCCTCACCTTCGATGTCCTGGGTGATGATCGCGTCCTGCTGGGCCACGGCGAAGGCGTCGCTGTCGATCGAGCCGATGTTGGCGGCCACGGCAGCGTCGATCGGTGCGGCGACGTTGGCGTTCGCCGCCACGGCGCCGTTGATCGGGGCCGCGATGTCGGCGTCGGCGGCGAGGTCCACGTTCACGTTGAGCAGGTTGCCGTTGACGGCGCCGGCGGCGTCGGTGGGCACCGCGCCCAGGTCGGGAGCCGTTCCGGCGTCTGCAGGTACCGGCGTCGGCGGTGCCCGGTACCGGTGCCGTCCCCGGCGGTGCCGGCCGCCTGGTCGATGGTGCTGTCCTGGGCGGATTCCGCGGTGGCGTCGGCGGTGATGCCCTGGTTGATGATGACGCCCTGGTCCGCGAGGGCCTGGGACTCGGAGCCGAAGGACAGGATGTTCGCGGAGGCCGCGGCGTCGATCGGGGCTGCGACGTTGGCGTTGGCCGCGACGGCGAGGTCGATCGGGGCCGCCGCGTTAATGCCGAGGTCCAGATCGGCGTTGAGGTCCAGCACGGACGCCACTTCCTTGTCCGGAAGGGCGGTGCCCGACTCTGCCATCAGCTCATCGTCGGTCAACGGGGTCATTCCCTGCTCAACGCTCATAGCAAACTCCATCTCTGGCGCACGCGGCGCCCGGTCATGGTTCAACGACGCCCCGCCCCCAGCGGCCGGGTTCCACGTCGGTGTGCCCATCATGCCAGTAAATACTAAGCATGGTGACCAATTTTCCGGTAGTGGACTCCCGGCGCCGCGCCCGGGCTACTTCAGCCCGGCACCGGGGAGCAGCGCCGTGGCGTCCAGGGAATCGGCGACGAAGGCGTAGTCCCAGGCCCGTTCCTTCCACTGCACGTAACGGCCGGAGGCGCCGCCGTGGCCGCCCTCCATCTCGATCTTCATGACGATCGGCTCGCTGCCGGTGTTCAGTTCGCGCAGCCGCTGGACCCATTTCGCCGGCTCCACATAGAGCACCCGGGTGTCGTTGAAGCTCGTCACGGCCGCGATCTTGGGGTAGTCCACCGCGCGGACGTTCTCGTACGGAGTGTAGGACTTCATGTACGCGTAGACGTCGGGGTCCGTGATGGGGTTTCCCCACTCCTCCCACTCCAGCGCGGAGAGCGGCAGTTCCGGGTCCAGGATGGTGGTCAGGGCGTCCACGAACGGGACGGCCGCCACGATCGCGGCATACTTTTCCGGGGCCAGGTTGGCGACGGCGCCCATCAGCAGGCCGCCGGCGGAGCCGCCCATCGCCGCGATCCGGGCCGGGTCCACCCAGCCGGATCCGGCAAGCCAGTCGGTGGCGGCGATGAAGTCCGTAAAGGTGTTTTTCTTGTGCAGCTTCTTGCCGCTGTCGTACCAGTGCCGGCCGAGTTCGCCGCCGCCGCGGATGTGGGCGATCACGAACACGATGCCCCGGTCCAGCAGGGAGAGCCGGGGGATGCCGAAGCCGGGATCCATGCTCAACTCGTAGGAGCCGTAGCCGTACACAAGGCCCGCCGCCGTGGCGTCCTGCTGCACCGACTTGTGGCGCAGCACGGACAGCGGGACCCGCGTCCCGTCCGCCGCGACAGCCCATTCCCGGGTGGCGACATAGTCCGTGGCGTCGTAGCCGCCCAGCACCGGGCTTTCCTTGCGCAGCAGCAGTTCACCGGCCGGCTCGTCCGCCGTGGGCAGTACAAAGTCGTAGACCCGCGACGGCGTGAAGTAGGACGTGTAGCCCATCCGGATCACCGGTGCCTCGTAATCGGACCCGGCGACGCCGGCGGTGTACAGCTCCTCATCGAAGGCGGGTTCGACCGGTTCGCCCTGCTCCGGCGTGCCGAGGCCGGCCAGCGCCAGGACCTGCACGCGTTCGATCGTGTCCTTGCGGACCGAGACCACCAGGTGCGTCGAGGTGACGCCGGCGCCGTTGACGCGCACGTCGTCCGAATGCGCGACGACGGTGGTCCAGTGCTGCCCGGCGATCGGCTTGCCGAGTTCGGCCGGGTCCACGAGGGAGACCATGGAGTTGATGGCGTCCTTGTTGTGGGTCAGCAGGATGGTTTCCCCGGGCGTCCTGCCGCGTCGGCGAGCAGGAACGGCTCGGCCTCGTAGAGGATGCGTTCCGCCCGCGGGATCACGGTGCGCAGCCCGGCGTCGGGGTCGTCAAAACGCAGCAGCCGGGTCTCGCTGAACTCGGAGCAGCCGATGCTCAGCACGAGGTGGCGGCGGTCGGCGGAGAGTTCGAAGCCGAGCCACATGGCGACGTCGTCCTCCTGGTAAATCACCTCATCGTCGGTGACGGGCGTGCCCAGCGTGTGGGCTTTGACCTGGTACGGCCGCCACGAATCGTCCACCACGGTGTAGAAGATCCGGGTGCCGTCGGGGGAGAACGAGATGCCGTAGAAGACGTTTTCGATCACGTCGGGCAGGAGTTCGCCGGTCCGGAGGTCCTTGATGTGGAGGGTGAAGCGCTCGTCGCCGGCGTTGTCCACGGCGTAGGCGTAGAGGGTGCCGTCCACCGTCACGGCGGTGCCGCCGACGGCGAAGAACGGCTTGCCTTCGGCTTCCACGTTGCAGTCGAGCAGGATTTCCTCGCCGGTCAGGTCGACGCCGGCCTCCACGGCCGGCGGTGTCCAGTCCGCCACCGGGTCCCCGGTGTCCCGGGCCTTGACCCGGCACTGGATGCCGTATTCCTTGCCCTCGACGGACCGGGTGTAGTACCACCAGCCGTCTTTGCGGTTCGGGACAGACAGGTCTGTCTCCTGGGTGCGTCCCTTGATCTCCTGGAAGATGGCCTCGCGCAGCGGCTCCTGGTGGGCCGTCACCGCTTCCTGGTAGGCGTTTTCGGCCTTGAGGAGGTCCACGACGTCAGCCGATTCCTTGTCGCGCAGCCACTCGTAGTTGTCCTCGAAGGAGTCGCCATGGTGGGTGCGGAGGGCGGGAACCTTCTTGGCGACGGGTGGCTGCGGGGAAGGCTGTACAGGAATCTGGGTCATTGACCCAATCTACCGAACCGCAGCGGCTCAGTTGCCGTTCTGCAGGTTGTTCGCCGCCACGTACTCGCCGAGCCGCTGCCCGGCCAGTGCGGCGGACACCGCGGCGGTCGCGGCGCGGCTCTGCAGGATGATCGACTGGCCGTCCCGGCTGGTGCCGGGCCCGGCCGTCGGAAGGGTGAAGAACACGCCGCGCCCGGAGACAGTGCTGCGGAGGCTGAAGGCCAGGGTCTCCAGCGACTCCAGCGTGAAACTGTTGTCCAGCGTGACGTGCGGAAGGACGGTCCTGACGATCCGCCGGACGGTGTCGCGGTCTGCCAGGCTGCCTTCGGCCGCCATTTTGGCCATCACGGCCTGCAGGAAGGTCTGCTGGTTCCGGACCCGCTGGTAGTCGCCGTCCGGGAAGGCGTGGCGCTCCCGGACGAACGCCAGCGCCTGGGCGCCGTTGAGCCGGTTCACGCCGGGCGGGAAGTAATACCGCTGGTCCACCGTGGTGGTGAACGGCCGCCGCACGTCCACGTCGACGCCGCCGAGGGCATCGGTCATCGCGGCGAATCCCTCGAAGTCCAGCATCACGGTGTGGTCGATGTGCTGGCCGAGCAGCGCCTCGACTGTCCGCGTCATCAACGGGAGGCCGCCGAGTTCCAGCCCGGCGTTGACCTTCGCCGCGTAGTACCCGGGGATGTCCACCCACAGGTCCCGCATGATCGAGATTCCGTAGACACTCTGCCGGTCCGCCGGCAGATGGATGAACACGAGGGCGTCGCCCCGCTGGTCGGAGGCGGCCCCGACGGCGGCCGGCTGGCGTGCGTTCACCCGGCTGTCACTGCCCACAAGCAGGATGTTCAGCGCGACGGCGGGAGGTTCCGGCACCGGGGTCGGCGTCGGCGTGGGGCTGGCGGAAGGCGACGGCTCCGGTGCGGCTGCCGGCGCCGGGCCGGTGGTCCCCGCGGGGCCGGACGCCTCGCCCCGCGGCCGGCCCACGAAGTAGGCGGCTGCGGCCACGGCAAGGATCAGCAGCGCGGCCACCGCGGCAAAGACGACGGCACGCCGGGGGTGCTTTCCGTCCGGAGCCGCCCGCCGTTCCACGTCAGGCCGCCGCGGGGGCCGTCAGCCGGGCGTAGCGGAGGATGGCGAGGATGGCCGGTGCCAGCTCGTCCTCCATCCGCCGGTAAGCCTCGGGGCCGAGTCCGTAGGGATCCGCGACATCGTTGTCGGCGGGGACGGTCGCCAGGGCGAGGTGACGCACCGCGGCAGCCCGTGCGGGCAGGGCCTTCCACCACGCGGGCAGGTCGGTCCCGGGGCCGGGGGAGGGCTGCCGTTCCTCCAGGATCCGGACCATCCGGGCAAACTCGCGGATGGTGAAGGTCCGCCTGAGCACGGACGGGTCCGTCTGCACCACTTCGGCGCGGTGGTCCGCCGCCATGGTCAGGACGAGGTCCGCATCGTGCAGCACTCCCGGCGCCAGCTGCCGTGCCGCGAATCCGGCCGGCGAGCCCCCGTAGTCAGCGATGATCCTTGCCGAGAGGGGCTGGACGGGGTCGCCGGCCACTGCCCGGGTGCCGGCGCTCCGGACCTGGAACGTGCCCGGGCTGAGCTGGTCGAGGCCGGCCTGGAGCAGGCGCTCGGCGACGGGGGAGCGGCAGATGTTTCCCGTGCAGACGGTGAGGATCCGGACGGACGGGGAGGTATCCACAGTTCCTAGTTTCCGTTGCCGAGGTTGGTGGTGGCCACATAGTCACCGAGGGTGTCCGCAGAGAGTGCGGCCTTGAGGTCCGCGATGGCGGCTTCGTCCGGAAGGACGATGGACTGGCCGTCCGCGGAGGTCCCGACGCCGGCGGTGGGCAGGGTGAAGAAGACGGCGTCGTTGGCCCGGATGCCCCGGAGGCTGAAGGCCAGGCGGCCCACTTCGAGGGAGTCCAGGCCCTGCCCGACGCTGAGGAAGGGCGAGACGGCCGAGACTGCGTTGTGGAGCGTGACCGGGTTGGTGAGCGTGCCGGCGTTCAAGGTCCTGGCGATGACCGCCCGGAGGTATGACTGCTGGTTCTTCACGCGCTGGTAGTCGCCATCCGGAAAGGCGTAGCGCTCGCGGACGAACGCCAGTGCCGCGGCCCCGTCCAGCGTGTTTGGCCCTTTGTTGAACATGTAGCGCTTGCCGCCGGTGTCCGCGGTGAAGGGCACCTCCGCCTCGACTTTCACCCCGCCCAGCGCATCCGTGAGGCCCTTGAATCCCTCAAAGTCGATGCTGACCACATGGTCGATGCGCTGCTGGAGCAGGGACTCCACGGTCTGGACCATAAGCGGGACGCCGCCGAAGGCCAGGGCGGCATTGATCTTGGCTTCGCCGTGGCCAGGAAGGTCCACCCAGAGGTCGCGCATCAGCGAGATGCTGTAGACGTTGGCGCGGTCCGCGGGAATGTGGAGCAGCATCAGTGTGTCCGCCCGCTGGTTCGACGCCGAACCCGCGGCCGCTTTGGCCCCGCCGTCCCCGGACGCCTCCCGGCTGTCACTGCCCATCACCAGGATGTTCAGCGGTTTCGCGGCGCCGGCCGGGACCTGGGCCGCCGGTACCCGCACGGCCTCCGGCGGGAACGCGTCCGGGATCGTCTTGGTGCCGGCGTCGTAGACCGCCGCCAGGGAGAACAGGTACGCGCCGACGGAGAGGGGCACCAGCAGCGCGAGGGCCATCAGGACCAGCAGCAGCGGCCGCTTCCGCCGCCTCTGCCTGCCGGGGGCGGCTTCGGGGGCAGCCTCGGTGTCCGGCTGGGCCGCCCGCCCGGACCCGCGCTCCGGTGCAGTGTCTCGATCTGCTGCGAAACGGTTCGGCATGCGGGGTCCTCGGAGTCTGTGCAGCTGACGGCGCCGAACACCGCACTGGCGCCCGCTGCAGTCGGCGGCGTGTTCCAGAGGCTACCACCAGGGGCGCGGTAAAACTTGGATTTCCCTGCGGCCGCCCGCAGCACGGTGCTTGACGCATCTCGCGCCTTCCGCATATCCTGAACGAACGGTCGGTAATTATTTATCGGAAATGCATAGGAGCAACCATGGCATCGCAGACCCTGCAGTCAGTGCCCGCAGAGCCAACGCCGGCAGGCGGGGAAACCAGCCCCGACGACGCGGCCCGGCGGGACGCGGAGGGCCAGGCCTATTTCGACAAGGTCATGGCGGACGATTCCCGGATCGAGCCCCGCGACTGGATGCCCGCTGCCTACCGCAAGACGCTGCTGCGGCAGATCTCCCAGCACGCGCATTCGGAGATCATCGGCATGCAGCCGGAAGCCAACTGGATCTCCCGCGCCCCGAGCCTCAAGCGCAAGGCCATCCTCATGGCCAAGGTCCAGGACGAGGCCGGCCACGGCCTGTACCTGTACTCCGCCGCCGAGACCCTCGGCCAGCCGCGCGACCAGATGATGCAGGACCTGATGGACGGCAAGGCCAAGTACTCCTCGATCTTCAACTACCCGGCACGGACGTGGGCGGACATGGGCGCCATCGGCTGGATGGTCGACGGCGCCGCGATCGCCAACCAGGTTCCGCTCTGCCGCGCCTCCTTCGGGCCCTACGGACGGGCCATGGTCCGGGTGTGCAAGGAGGAATCCTTCCACCAGCGCCAGGGCTTCGAGATCCTGCTGGAACTCTCCCACGGCACCCCGGAACAGAAGCAGATGGCCCAGGACGCCGTGAACCGCTGGTACGCCCCGGCCCTGATGATGTTCGGGCCCGCCGGATGACGATTCGCCCAATTCCAAGCAGTCGATGGCCTGGAACATCAAGCGCTTCGGCAACGACGAACTCCGCAACCGTTTCGTCGGCATGATGATGGAGCAGGTCAAGGTCCTGGAGCTCACCCTTCCGGACAAGGACATCCGGTTCAACGAAGAGACCAAAAAGTGGGAGCACGGCCCGCTGGACTGGGACGAATTCCACGAAGTCCTGGCCGGCCGGGGCCCCTGCAACGCCCAGCGCCTGGAACGGCGCCGCGAAGCGCATGAGAACGGCGCCTGGGTGCGCGAAGCCGCGGCGGCTTATGCCGACAAACAGCGCCGCAAGCAAGCAGAGAAGGAATCCGCAGCATGACCAACGAGACCCCGACCCCCGAACCGCACAAGGGCAATGTCTGGCCGATCTGGGAAGTGTTCGTCCGCTCCAGCCGTGGTCTCTCGCACGTCCACGCCGGATCCCTGCACGCCCCTGACGCGGCCATGGCCCTGCGCAACGCCCGTGACCTTTACACGCGGCGCAACGAAGGCGTGTCCATCTGGGTTGTCCCCGCTGACGCCATCGCCTCGAGCGATCCTGACGCCAAGGGCTCATTCTTCGAATCGCCCCAGGGCAAGGACTACCGGCACGCGACGTATTACACCAAGAGCGAGGGCGTGAAGCACCTGTGAGCACCACACCTGAAACTTCGGCCGCCACAGAACACGCAGCGGAATCCGGCGGGCACGGGGACATCTCCGTTGGCGTCGCCGGCGCCGGCGGGGACGGCTCAGCCAGCGCCACCCGCATCACCCCGGGCAACGCGCTGCGCCCCGAAGACATTGCGCTGGCCGTCAGCCGCGGCACCGCCAAGCCGGACGAGGACGCCGCCGAGCTCGCGCTGCGCCTCGGCGATGACGCCCTGATCCTGGCGCAGCGGCTGAGCCACTGGATTTCCCGGGCGCCTGAGCTGGAGGAAGACGTCGCCCTGGGCAACATCGCCCTGGACCAGCTCGGACACGCCCGCTCGTTCCTCAGCTACGCCGGCGGTTTCTCCGGCCGGAGCGAGGACGAGCTCGCGTACTTCCGCCGGGAACCCGAATTCCGTTCGGTCCAGATCTTCGAAATCCCCAACGGCGACTTTGCTGTCACCATCGCCCGGCAGTTCGTGGTCAGCTACTACCAGTTCGAGCTGTACCGCCGGCTGGCGGAATCCACCGACCCCACCATCGCCGGCATCGCCGCCAAGGCCGTCAAGGAAGTGGACTACCACCGCGACCACAGCGCCCAGTGGGTCCTGCGCCTGGCCCTCGGGACGGACGAATCCCGGCAGCGGATCATCCGCGCCTTCAAGGGGATCTGGCCCTACGTCGACGAGCTGTTCCGCGACGACGAACTCACCGCCCGCCTCAGCGCGTCCGGCACCGCCGTCGAGCCCTCCAGCCTCCGGGCGGACTTCGACCGGCTGACCGGAGAGGTCCTCGCCGAAGCGGAACTGGACGTTCCGCAGGTCCAGCCCGCCCCCGGCGGCGGCCGTCGCGGACAGCATTCCGAACACCTCGGCTACCTCCTGGCCGAGATGCAGGTGCTCGCCCGCGAGTACCCCGGAGCCAGCTGGTAGCCATGTACGTCAGCCACCCCACCGCCGCTGCCGCCAGCGAACGGGCCGCCGGCCAGCGGACCCCGGAACAAAAAGCCTGGGACCTCGCCGCCACCGTCTGCGATCCGGAGATCCCGGTGCTCACGATCGCCGACCTGGGTATCCTCCGGGGCGTCCGGGTGTTCGACGACGGCGGGATGGTCCCGGCCGTCGAGGTCACCATCACGCCGACCTACTCGGGCTGCCCCGCCATGGACGCCATCCGCGATGACCTCAAGACGGCTTTCGCCCGCGAAGGCTATCCGACCGTCCATGTCGCGCTGGTGCTCTCGCCGGCGTGGACCACGGACTGGATGAGCGAGGCCGGCAAGGCCAAGCTGCAGGAGTACGGCATCGCCCCGCCCTCCGGCCACACAGCTGTTGATGGCAAGGCAGTCCGGCACGCCGGCCCGGTCCGGCTGTCCCTCGCCGTCAAATGTCCGCAGTGCTCCTCGTTGAACACCAAGGAACTCACCCGCTTCGGTTCCACGTCCTGCAAGGCCCTTTACGTGTGCCAGGACTGCAAGGAACCGTTCGACTACTTCAAAGTCTTGTAAGGAACAGGTATCCCCATGAAGGTTGTCCGCCAGACCGCCGCGGAAACGGCCGCAGCGACCGGCCGCCGTCGTGCGTCCTTCCACACCCTGACCGTGGACGAGGTCCGCCGGCTCACCGAGGACGCCATCGAGGTCACGTTCGGTGTCCCCGCGGAGCTTGCCGGGCAGTTCGACTACCTCCCGGGCCAGTACGTCGCCTTGCGCACCACGCTGCCGGACGAGCAGGGTGAACCGCACGAGGTCCGCCGCAGCTACTCGATCTGCGCCGAACCGCGCAGTTTCGCGGACGGCAGCAGCGAGATCCGGGTCGCGATCAAGAAGGACCTGGGCGGGCTGTTCTCGACGTGGGCAAATGCCGAGCTCAAGGCCGGCGACGTGCTGGAGGTCATGAGCCCGATGGGGGCGTTCGTCTCCAAGCACGGCCGCGACGGCAAACCCGTCGAACAGAACCTCATGAACTCGATGAACCACCCGCAGGACATGGCAGGGGAGCTGGCGGGGGAACCCGGCACCTTCGTGGCCATCGCCGCGGGTTCCGGCATCACCCCGGTGATCTCCATCGCCCGGACGCTGCTCGCGGCGCACCCGGAAACCCGCTTCGACCTCGTCTACGCCAACAAGGCCGCGATGGACGTGATGTTCCTCGAAGAGCTCGCGGACCTGAAGGACAAATACCCGGCCCGGCTGGCGCTGCACCACGTGCTGTCCCGTGAACAGCGCATCGCGCCGCTGCTCAGCGGCCGGATCGACGCCGGGAAGCTCCAGGCCCTGCTGGGCACCGCCATCCACAGCGACGACGTCGACGAATGGTTCCTCTGCGGCCCCTTCGAACTCGTCCAGCTCTGCCGCGACACCCTGGCCGCCCGCGGCGTCAAGCCCGAGCACATCCGCTTCGAGCTCTTCACCTCCGGCAAGCCGGACCGCCCGGAAGGCAACATCGGCCGTCCCGTGATCGCGGACGACTCCAAGGAGACGTACAAGATCACGTTCAAGCTGGACGGACTGCAAGGCGAGGTCTCCAGCCCCACCCACGCACGCGAATCCATCCTCAACGCCGCCCTGCGGGTCCGGCCGGACGTGCCGTTCGCCTGCGCCGGCGGCGTCTGCGGAACCTGCCGCGCGAAGGTGGTCACCGGCGCGGTGACCATGGACGAGAACTACGCGCTGGAGCAGGATGAACTGGACAAGGGCTACGTCCTGACCTGCCAGTCCCACCCGACGACGCCGGAAGTCACCGTCGACTTCGACGTCTAAGCCTCAAGGAGCCCCATGATTTCCCTCATCATTGCCGACGGCATCGCCGAGATCGTGCTCGATGCGCCGCACAAACTGAACTCCCTGGACGAGCGGGCCCTGGCCGATCTGGCGCAGGCGTACGACGACGCCGCGGACGCCGCCGCCCGCGGCGAGGTCCGGGCGCTGCTGCTCCGCGGCGAAGGGCGTGCCTTCTGCGCAGGGCGGGACATTTCCGCCGTCACGCCGGAGAGCGATGACGCTCAGGCGTATCTCGGCGGGCTCGTCCAGCCGCTGCTGAAGAAGATGAGCTCCTTCCCGGCGCCCACCTTCGCGGCCGCGCACGGTGCCTGCCTCGGGGTGGGCCTGGGTCTGCTGCTGGCCACGGATGTGGTCTACGTTGCGGAGAACGCCAAGTTCGGCTCACCGTTCGCCAAGCTCGGGGCCACCCTGGATTCCGGCGGGCACTGGTACTTCACCGAACGCCTCGGCATGCACCGGACCCTGGACCTTATTTACACGGCCGAGCTCATGACCGGCGCCGAGGCAGTGGCGCAGGGGCTCTTCAGCCGGGCCATGCCCGCGGCGGACCTGCTGGACAACACCCGGGCCATCGTGGCCGCCGTGGCCACCGGCGCCACCGGCGCATTCACCGCCAGCAAGGAACTCGTGGCACACATCCGCGACCAGCGCCTGGGACTGTGGGAAGCCATGGAAGAGGAAAACGCCGAGCAGGCGCGGCTGTGCAAGAGCGAGGATTACGCCGAGGGTTTCCGCGCTTTCCAGGAAAAGCGGCCGCCGGTTTTCAAAGGCTGAATACGAAGGCTGAATAAACGCGCCCGGCAGCGCCTGAGAGACCAAGTTGTCTTGGTACTCGTCTTTTGTTAAAACCATTCTCATTTCGAAATGCCGCTTGTATGGTTCGGATATGACCTCGGGCAAGCGCGTAAATAAGGCTGTCATTCCGGCTGCCGGGCTGGGAACACGTTTCCTGCCTGCCACCAAGGCAATGCCGAAGGAAATGCTGCCGGTTGTGGACCAGCCGGCCATCCAGTACGTCGTCGAAGAAGCCGTCCGGGCCGGCCTGACCGACCTCCTGATGATCACGGGACGGCAGAAGCGTGCCCTCGAGGACCACTTCGACCGGGAACCCAGCCTGGAACGCACCCTTGAGCTGAAGGGCGACCTCGACCGGCTGGACGCCGTCAAGCATGCCTCCAGCCTGGGCCCGCTGTACTACGTCCGGCAGGGTGACCCCAAGGGACTGGGGCATGCGGTCCTGTGCGCCCGCCAGCATGTGGGCGACGAGCCCTTCGCGGTCCTCCTGGGTGATGACCTGATCGATGAGCGCGACGAACTCCTGAGCACCATGATGGACGTGCAGGCCCGGACCGGCGGGTCCGTGATCGCCCTGATCGAAGTGTGCCCGACCGAAATCAGTGCCTATGGCTGCGCCGACGTGTCGGCCATTCCGGGAGAGGACCACGTCCGGATCAACGGACTGGTCGAGAAACCGGACCTCGCGGATGCGCCCTCGAACCTGGCCGTGATCGGCAGGTACGTGCTCCACCCGAGCGTCTTCGACGTCCTGGAGGACACGCCCCCGGGCCGCGGCGGCGAGATCCAGCTGACCGACGCGCTGCACACCCTCGCCGTCTCCGGCGGAGAGGGCGGCGGCGTCTACGGGGTGGTCTTCAAGGGCCGCCGCTACGACACGGGCGACAAGCTGAGCTACATCAAAGCGGTCATTTCGATCGCCGCGGAGCGGGTGGAATTCGGCGAAGAGCTCAGGTCGTGGATGAAGGGCTTCCTCAGCTAGCCGCCGTCTTCATCCCCGAATGTGATCGATGTTCTCCCGGTACCATTCGACGGTGCTCTTGAGGCCGTCGTCCAGGCTGATGCGCGCCGACCAGCCGGCCCGGGCAAGCCTGGAAACGTCCAGCAGCTTCTGGGGTGTGCCGTCGGGTTTGCTGGAATCCCAGTGGGTCTGTCCGTCGTACCCAACGGCCCCCGCCACAATCGATGCCAGTTCCCTGATGGTGACGTCGCTGCCAGTGCCGACATTGACCTGGGCGGCGCCGTCGTAGTTCTCCAGCAGGTGCAGGCACGCCGACGCCATATCGTCGACGTGCAGGAATTCGCGCCGCGGGGAGCCGGTTCCCCAGTTGGTGACGCTGCCGGCCCCGGTCCGGGCCGCCTCGTCGTAGCGTCGGATCAGGGCCGGCAGGACGTGGGAGCCCGCGGGGGAGAAATTGTCTCCCGGACCGTACAGGTTCGTTGGCATGGCCGAGATCCAGGGGAGCGAGTACTGCCGCCGGACCGCCTGGACATGCATGATCCCGGCGATTTTGGCGATCGCGTAGGCATCGTTGGTGGGCTCCAGCGTGCCGGTCAGCAGCGATTCCTCCCGGATCGGCTGCTCGGCGAATTTGGGGTAGATGCACGACGACCCGAGGAACAGGAGCCGCTCCACCCCGTATTCGCGTGCCGCGTCCAGGACATTCACCTGGATGCGCAGATTGTCACTCAGGAAATCCACCGGGTACGTGCTGTTGGCCAGAATGCCGCCCACCTTGGCTGCGGCGAGCACCACGTAGCGCGGCCCGGTGGCGGCGAAGAAGTCGAAAACCTCGCCGCGGTTCGTCAGGTCGAGTTCCCCCGACGTGCGTCCGATGAGGTTCGTGAAACCCTCGTCCTCCAGGTTCCGCCAGATCGCCGAGCCGACCAGCCCCCGATGGCCGGCTATGTAGAACGGCGATGATCGGTCGAGGCCGACGGGCCGGAAATCGATGGGTGCACTCACCGGTTGTTCCAGCTCTCAAGATCGACGGTGTCGATCCAGCTGTCACCGGCGTGCTGCAAGGCTTCGATGTCGGCGTCCACCATGATGCGGGCGAGCTCCGGGGCATGGACCGATGCCTTCCAGCCGAGCCTTTCCTGGGCCTTGGAGGCGTCGCCGATCAGGGCATCAACCTCGGTGGGCCGGAGGTACCGCTCGTCGAACCGGACGTGGTTTTCCCAGTTCAGGCCGGCATGGTCGAAGGAGATCTGCAGGAAGTCCCGGACGGAGTAGCTGCCGCCGGTCGCGAGCACAAAGTCGTCCGGCTCGTCGGCCTGGAGCATCCGCCACATTCCTTCGACGTACTCCGCGGCGTAACCCCAGTCACGGATGGCGTCGAGGTTTCCCATGTAGAGCAAGTCCTGCTTGCCGGCCTTGATGGCCGCCACGGCACGGGTGATCTTCCGGGTGACAAACGTTTCGCCGCGGCGGGGCGACTCATGGTTGAACAGAATGCCGTTGACGGCAAACATCCCGTAGGCCTCGCGGTAGTTCTTGGTGATCCAGTAGCTGTAGACCTTGGCGGCGCCATAGGGTGACCGCGGATAAAAGAGGGTGTCCTCGTTCTGTGGGGGTGGCGTGGCGCCAAACATCTCGGACGAGGACGCCTGATAGAACCTCGTTTTGATGCCGGACATCCGGACGGCCTCCAGGAGGCGGATGGTGCCCACGCCCGTGGTGTCGGCCGTGTGTTCGGGCTCGTCGAAGGAAACCCGGACATGGGACTGGGCCGCCAGGTTGTAGACCTCGTCAGGCTTGATGTCGGCCAGCAGCGTGACAAGCCGGGCGCCGTCACTCAGGTCGCCGTAATGGAGGAAGAGCGTGGCCCCGGGGTCATGCGGGTCGACGTAGAGGTGATTGACCCTGGCAGTGTTGAAGGTCGATGCCCGGCGGATCAGCCCGTGCACCTCATAGCCTTTGTTCAAGAGCAGTTCCGCAAGATACGAACCGTCTTGACCCGTGATGCCAGTGATAAATGCGCGCTTTTTCATTTGGCCCCCCATAGATGCGAAAGAATGATCTGCGCGGGCTTAAGGCGGCCCGCGGGTGCAAAACTTTGAATCAGGTCATCGTATTTGGCAATTGCAACCGCTTCAGAAAGCGTCATCTGCCGGAACTTTATCCCGTTCTGTCCGAGTTTCCTAGACAATATTTTGTCCGTTCCAAGGGCTTCGGCTGCCTCCAGCAGGGCCGTCGGATCGTTCGCATCCACCCGTACTCCGGCGTTTGCGGAAGCGACCTCTTCGGCGGTGACGCTGCCGGCATCCGTCGCCGCGAGGACAGGCACGCCCGCATTGAAATAGGACGTGAGTTTACTCGGCACCGACATTTCCTTGACCCCGGGAAGTTCGTTCACAAGAAGCACATCAGCGGCTGTGAGCGCTGTTTGGAAGTCCGCGTCAGGCAGCGAGTCGACGAACGATATGTTGCGCAACCCTTTGGCGGCCGTTTCCAGGAGGGACCGCTGGTTGCCGTCCCCCATCATGACAAACCGCACCCTGCTGTTGGTTGCTTCGGCGACCCGGGCTGCCGCCACAACGTTCTCGAGGCCTTGCTTCTTACCCATGTTCCCGGCGTGCAGGACGATGGTCTCGTGTGTTTCCCAGCCGAGCCGCTCCCGAAGATCACGCTGGCCGGCCGCCGGGGCCGGCGGGAGGTGCGTCCAGTTCCGGATGACACGGACGTCCCGGGCGGAAACGTCCAGGGTGTCAGTGATGTAGGTGCGGAACCGTTCATGGATGGCCACCACACCGTCCGCGCGGCCCAGGATTGCCGACTCCAGGCGGATGGCGAGGCGTGCGAACGGTCCCGTGGCCATGCTGGTTTCCACGACGCCCCGGCTGTACAAATCCTGAACCCAGATAAGGCAGGGGGTCCGTTTGATGGACAGCCGGGCCCTGATGGCCGCGAGGCCTGTGGAGATCAGCGCCGGGCTCACCAGAAGAATGACGTCCGGCCTGCCCCAATCGGCGGCCAGTGCCCGCGCCCCGAAGGTCAATTCCATAATGACCCGGCGCACGCCCGTGGGCTTGCGGGGGATGTAATGGCGGAGCCTCGTTACCGAGACCCCGTCAATGGACTCGGTTTTCTGCCAGCCGTCATAACCCTCTTGGCGCCGCCACTCGGGGTAATGCGGAAAACCGGTGACGACCCGGACCGTGTGGCCGGTTGCGGCCAGGTTTTTGGCCAGGCCTGTGGTGTACGGGGCATTTCCGGATCGCTCCGGAGCATAGTTAAGCCCGATGATAGTGATTCTTGTCATTGAGACCGCCAAATACTGGATAAGAATTACCATGCCTGCTGTACCAGTTACGATCTTCATACGAATGCAACCGGGTGCTGCTGATGATCTTATGAACGGCCCGTCAGCACCGGCACGAGTATCGACTACCTGTCTTTCCCGGCCGCCCTCGTATCCGAGTACCACTCCTGATCGCATTGTTTTTCCAACTAATGCACATCAGGTGGCGAAATGTATTACCGCGTATCCACGTCTTCAAAGACGAGGAAAGTCTGGGTGTCGAGCACACCGGGCATCGACTGGAGCTGGTCGAAGATGACGCGGCGCAGATCCACGTTGTCCACCGCGCGCACCAGCAGGATCACGTCGAAGTCTCCGCCCACGAGCGCGATGTGGTGCACTTCCGGGATGGCGCGCAGCAGTTCCCGCAGTTCCCGCCAGGAATGCTGGCGGACCTTGAGGGTTACATAGGCCGAGGACTTCAGGCCCGCCTTGATGGGGTCCACAAGTGCGGTGAACTTGGTCAGGACCCCTTCGCCGGTCAGCCGGGCAATCCGGGTGTAGGCGTGCGCGCGGGAAATATGAACGTTCTCGGCCACCTGGGTCACGGACATCCTGCCGTCCCGGGTCAGCTCCGCGATGATGTTCCGGTCCACATCGTCCAGCGGCACCGCGGCCTGCTCCTCTTCGAGCTCTGCCATTTGTCTACAACCCCTGCCGGTAATCCAGCTCACACTTACGATTCGTCTTCCAGATTAGGGCATTTCCGGGGACATCTCCACGATTTGGCCGACAGGTGGATACGAAACATCGTCCGGCAGCATACTGGGAACGAATAGTGGCTACAGAAGGACGGACCAATGACGATCTCCGCAGACCACACTGCACAGCACGCGGCCTCCGCCGAGCCGGCGCCCGGCACACCAGCGGCGGACCAGGCACATCTGCCGGAAGACGCCGCCAGCGAGGCAGTGCGCAAGTTCGGCATCACGGTCGAGGACTACATGCTGCCCGCCCGGCACCAGATCCAGATGGTGGGGCCCGACGGCGCCTTGAACCCCCACACCGAGCAGGGCACCCAGCCTGGCCACGAGTACAGCGTCCCCGGCGACGAGGAACTCATGGCCGCCTACGAGCAGCTCGTCGTCGGACGCCGCGTCAATGACCAGAACTCCGCCCTCGTCCGCCAGGGCCGGATGGCCGTCTACCCGTCCAGCCACGGCCAGGAGGCCTGCCAGGTCGCCGCCGCCCTCTGCCTGTCCGACGGCGACTGGATGTTCCCGACCTACCGCGACTCCGTGGCCGTGATGGCCCGCGGCGTGGATCCCGTCCAGACGATGACACTGTTCCGCGGCGACTGGCACGGCGGCTACGACCCCGCCAAGCACAAGGTCGGCATCCAGTGCACGCCGCTGACCACCCAGCTGCTGCACGGCGTCGGCGTCGCCCATGCCGCCAAGCTTCGCGGCGAAGACACCGTTGTCCTGGCAATGTGCGGCGACGGCGCCACGAGCGAAGGCGACTTCCACGAGGCGCTGAACTTCGCGGCCGTCTTCCACCTGCCGGTGGTCTTCTTCGTCCAGAACAACCAGTACGCGATCTCCGTTCCGCTGGCGCAACAGTCCGTCGCGCCCTCACTTGCCCACAAGGCCGTGGGCTACGGCATGGCCGGGGAACGCGTGGACGGCAACGACATCGTGGCCCTGCTGGCCGTGCTGGGCCGGGCCGTCAAGCTCGCCCGCGAAGGCTCCGGACCCCTGCTGGTCGAGGCCCACACCTACCGGATGCAGGCCCACACCAACGCCGACGACGCCACCCGCTACCGCCAGGACAGCGAAGTTGCGCAGTGGGTGGCCAAGGATCCGCTGAGCCGGATGAAGACCTACCTGACGGACCGCGGACTGCTCGACGACGACCGCGCCGCCACGATCGCCGAAAAGGCCGAAGCCGTTGCCACCCAGCTGCGCGAAGGCCTCGGCGAGGAAGTCCCGGTGGAACCGCTGGACCTCTTCAAATACGTCTTCGCCACGCCCACGCCGCAGTTGAAGGAACAGTCCGCCATGCTCGCCGACGAGCTCGCCCGGGAAGAGGCCGCGAAATGAGCCCCACCATCACCACGTCTTCCGAAGCGAACGGCAACGTCAGCGCGGCCACCGCCCGCGCCGCCGCCACCGCCGCCGTCGCCGCCGAACAGGACGCGGCCAAGACCGGCCCGCAGACCGTCACCCTGGCCAAGGCCCTCAACACCGCCATGGCCGACGCCATGCACGCGGATTCCTCGGTCCTGGTGTTCGGCGAGGACGTCGGCATGCTCGGCGGAGTCTTCCGGATCACGGACGGGCTCACCAGGACGTTCGGCACGAGCCGGTGCTTCGACACCCCGCTGGCAGAATCCGGGATCGTCGGCATGGCCGTCGGCATGGCCATGAACGGCATGCGCCCGGTCATCGAGATGCAGTTCGACGCGTTCGCCTACCCCGCCTTCGAACAGATCGTCAGCCACGTCGCCAAGATGCACAACCGCACCAAGGGCGCCGTGAAGCTGCCCATGGTCATCCGGGTGCCCTACGCCGGCGGCATCGGGGGAGTGGAGCACCACTGCGACTCCTCCGAGGCCTACTACGCCCACACCGCCGGCCTGAAGGTCTTCACACCCGCCACCGTGGCCGACGGCTACCGGATGCTCCGCGAGGCCATCGACTCCGATGACCCGGTCATGTTCATGGAGCCGAAGAAGCTCTACTGGTCCAAGGACCAGGTGGACCTCGACGCGCTGCGGGCCGAACACACGGCGAACCTCGAACGCGGGACCTCCTCCGAAGGCCGTGCCGCCGTCGCCCGGGCCGGAACCGACGCCACCCTGATCGCCTACGGCCCCTCGGTCCCGACGGCGCTCGCCGCAGCCGCCGCAGCCGCCGAGGAAGGCCGCTCCCTGGAAGTGATCGACGTCCGCTCGATCGTGCCCTTCGACGACGAGACCGTCTGCGCCTCGGTCCGCAAGACCGGACGCGCCGTTGTCATCGCCGAAGCGCACGGCTTCGCCTCCGTGGCCTCCGAGATCGTCGCCCGCGTCCAGGAGCGCTGTTTCCACCACCTCGCGGCCCCGATCCGCCGCGTCACCGGCTTCGATGTGCCGTTCCCGGCGCCGAAACTCGAGCACTACTACCTGCCCGGCGTGGACCGCATCCTCGACGCCGTTGACGATCTCCAGTGGGAAGACTGACCATGAGCGAACCGAAAGTATTCCTCCTCCCGGACCTCGGCGAAGGACTCACCGAAGCCGAGCTCGTCAACTGGCTCGTGGAAGTGGGCGACGAAATCCGCGTTGACCAGCCGATCGCCGAGGTCGAGACGGCCAAGTCCATGGTCGAGGTCCCCTCCCCGTATGCCGGCACCGTCGCAGTGCTGCACGGTGAGCCCGGCCAGACGCTCGACGTCGGCAAGCCGCTGATCTCGGTCATGCCGGTTGGTGCTGCTGCCGCGGCTGGTTCCGCTGCGGCCGGTACCGCGGGGGGCGCCGCCACAGGCAATGCCGCCCCCGCCCCTTCGCCGGTCAGCAATCGTCCTGCGGACGATGCTGCCGGCTCCGGCAGGCCCGATGCCACTCCCGGGGCGGCATTGCCTGCGTCGGCTGGGGCTCCTGCATCGTCGCCGGCTGCTGTTGCTGCTGAGGCTTACCGCGAGGAGGAGAAGGCCGGGTCCGGGAATGTCCTGATCGGTTATGGGACTCCGGGCGGGCATGGGGTTGCCCGGCGGAGCCGGGCTCCTAAGCGGGCCGCCGCTACTTCGGTTGTCGAACCGGTGGCTGAGGCTGCCGGGGGCGTGTCTGCTGCCGAGAAGGCTGCCGATGACCTGGTGCTGCTGCGGACCCGGGTGCCGGGGAAGTTGGGGGCGGTTATTTCGCCGCTCGTTCGGCGGATGGCGCGCGATCATGGAGTTGATTTGGGGGAACTCCAGGGGTCGGGGGCCAGCGGGCTCATCATGCGCCGCGACGTCGAGGCCGTGATCAAGCCGGCGCCGGCGGCGGAACGTCCGGTGCGGGAGCCGGTTGCGCCGGCTGCGGCGTCCGACACGGACGCGCGCACCGGGCTCGGTGTTACCGGGCGGACCGCCGTCCGCGGCGTGCGGAAAGCCGTCGCGGCGAACATGTCGCGCAGCCGTTCGGAGATCCCGGAAGCCACGGTGTGGGTGGACGTGGATGCCACGGCGCTCGTGGAGATGCGGGCGGCGCTGAAGAAGGCGGACCCGCACCACACCCCCGGGCTGCTGGCGTTCATCGCCCGCTTCGTCACTGCCGGACTGAAGAAATTCCCGGAACTGAACACCCGGATCGTGACCACCGAAGACGCCGCGGGCGGCACGATGCAGGAGATTGTGGCCTTCGACGGCGTCAACCTCGGCTTCGCCGCGCAGACGGACCGCGGCCTGATGGTGCCGTCGGTGCGGAACGCGGACAAGCTCAGCGCCCGCGAGCTGGACGCCGAGATCCGCCGCCTCACCGCCGTCGTCCGCGAAGGCAAGGCGACCCCGGCGGAGCTGGGCAGCGGCACCTTCACCCTGAACAACTACGGTGTGTTCGGCGTGGACGGATCCGCCGCGATCATCAACCACCCCGAGGTCGGGATCCTGGGCGTCGGGCGGATCATCGACAAGCCCTGGGTGGTCAACGGCGAACTCGCCGTCCGCAAGGTCACCGAGCTGACCCTGACCTTCGACCACCGGGTGTGCGACGGCGGAACAGCCGGCGGTTTCCTGCGCTACGTCGCCGACGCGATCGAGAGCCCCGGGTCGGTGCTCGCGGACCTGTGAGGCGGCAGCGGCCCGTGGTCAGGAAGGAAGGCGGCGGGCCGCCCAGGACGCCGGTATCAGGAGCAGCCACAGGAACGGTGTGTTCGAGGTGAGGACGAAGGCCGCCGGAATCGAAAGCAGGAAGACCAGCGCCCCGGCCAGCCGGATGTTGAACACCTTCCCGTGGCCGTCGGCGGCCAGATCCCGCTCCAGAAGGTCTGCGTGCTTGGAGTACCCCCAGATGGCCGCCATGGTCAGGTAGACCGCGGCGATATTGGCGGCATAGAGGACACTCGGCCAGGGGGTGGGATCGTCTCCGTATTCGCTGAGCACGGACGTCGGGCCCGGCAGCATGGCGATGAAGAACAAAAGGGCCAGATTCAGCCTGCCCAGGGTCACATTGAAACCGCGGATCCGGGCGAAGTCGGAATGGTGGGACATCCAGGTCCTGGCGATGATGAGGAATGACAGCGCATACGCGAGCAGTTGCGGCAGCGCCGCAACCAGGGCATCGTCGAGCTCCTCCGCCGGGATGCCGGCAGGCAGTTTCAAGTCCAAGGCCAGGAGCGTCAGCGCGATGGCAAAGACGGCGTCGCTGAAGAACACCATCCGCTCCAGTGACGTGCCGGATTCCATCGGGGGCCACCTCCGATCGTTCGGTGGAGCAACGTGGCTGGCAACAACTGAAGTAGCCACAGGCTACACGCCGGCGCCGCCCCAGGCGATGGCCTCCGCGGGCGTCCGGAGACGGCCACGCCTCCGGGACTTGTGAGCCCGGCATGCGTACAATCGAGGGCAGTACATTGCACCAACGGCGCCGGAACAGTGTCGGAATACGGAGATTTAATGTCACGATGGCTCGAGGTTGGCCCGGACAACTATGTCCTGACAACCCAAGGTTCCCTGCTCAATACCGGCCTTGTGGTCGGCACCGAACGCGCCATGGTGATCGACACCGGCGGCGGCCCCCGGCAGGGCCGCGAAATCCTCGACGCCGTGCGGACCAAGACCAGCCTGCCGCTCGTCGTCGTCAACACCCATGCGCACTATGACCACTTCTTCGGCAACGCCGTCTTCGCTGGCGACGGCGTCACGGAGTTCTGGGCCCATGAGAACTGCGCCGCGGAGATCGAGGAAAACGGGGACCTCCAGCGCCGCGCCGTCACCGCCGATGAGCCGGAAATGGCCGCCGGCGCCGGCGCCGACGTCGAACTGGTGGTTCCGAACGCGATCGTCAAGGACCAGCCCGTCCTGGTTGACCTCGGCGGCCAGACTGCCACGCTGTTCTACCTGGGCGCCGGCCACACCGACGGTGACCTGCTGGTCGGAACAGCCACGACGCTCTACGCCGGCGACCTCGTGGAACAGGGTTCACACCCCTCGTTTGAGGACTCGTACCCCGAGGAATGGGCGAACGCCCTCCGGCACCTGTCCGCGTTGCGTCACCGCTACGAATTCCTGGTTCCCGGACACGGAGCACCCTGCAGCGACCAGTTCGTCAAGACCATGGCCAACACCATGAGCACCGCCGTGCGGCAGGCCATCCAGGCCACCCGGGAGACCCCCGATGACGCCACCAAGGCCATCCCGATCCTCCCGTACGGCCCTGAGCAGTCACGATGGTTCATCAAACGCCTGAAAGAGACGCGGGCGCATCACTAGGGCAAAATTCTCCCGCAATGATAAGGGTGCTCACGACTGCGCCTAGACTTGCCCTTTGAACGACGTCCAACAAGCGCCGCAGCGTGCCCCGCTGTGAGTCCTGGGAGAAATCAAAGATGCCCGAATCGGTGGAAGACAATTCAGCTGCCACTACTGACAACTCAGGGCAGCCTGAAATCCGCCGTCGGCGAGACTTGCGTCGCGCCGACGGTGAAGAAGCTGCCCGGACAGGAACCATGCCGGTCGTCAACCCCCGTACCAGCCCCGCCGAAGCCACCGACCGCGCCGTCCCCACACGCCGCACCTCGTGGGCTGAGGCCGCCGAAGCCGCCGATGAACGCAACGCGGAGCCCAACATCGCCCCGGCGCCGGTGATCAGCAAGGTCCCCGCGGCCCCGGTGGTTCCCGCCGGCGATCCGCTGTCCCCGGACGCCGCCGAGGTTCCGGACTCCGAAACGGGCGCAGGCCACCTCCCGGCGGTCAGCCTTGCCGGCCGCCCCGGACACGGCGCCCAGCGTCCCCGCGCAGCCGCCCCGTTCCACCCGCACCGCCAGCCGGGCAGCAGCCCTGGCCGCGGCCCCGGTTCCGGACTTCATCAGCTCGCCGGGCCTGTTCGTCCGCGAGCAGAAGCCCAAGCCGGTGGGCGGCTTCCGCGGCGCCCTGTACAAGATGACCGGCGGTGGCCTCAACCTCGGCCCGAGCGCGCGCCAGCGCGAAGAGGACGAGCTGGCCCGGCGCATCTCCCGCCAGCTCCAGGGCAGTTACAACACGGCCGTCCTGAGCCTCAAAGGCGGCATCGGCAAGACCTCCACAACGGTCGGCGTCGGCCTGACCCTGGCGGAATTCCGCGGCGACCCGCCCTGCGCCATCGACGCGAACCCTGACTCCGGTGACCTCGTGGAGCGCGCCCTCGGCGAAGGCATCTACCAGCAGCAGAGTCCCCGCACCATCACGGACCTGCTCAAGAACGTCGAATCCGTCGACTCCCTCACCGCCCTGGCCCGGTACATGCACCACGCCGGCCGGCTGCACCTGATCGCCGGCGAGCAGGACCCCGAGGTCTCGGACTCGCTGACGGCCGAGGAATACCTGCGGATCCGCAAACTCATCTCCGGCTACTACTCGGTGGCCCTCACCGACTGCGGCACCGGCGTCACCCACAACGCCATGAGCGGCATCCTGCAGTCCGCGGACAACCTCATCATCGCGGCGGGTTACGCCGTCAGCGGCGCCAAGCGGGCACGGAGCACCCTGCACTGGCTGGCCAGCCACGGCTACGAGGAACTCGCGCGCAACGCCGTCGTCGTCATCACGGACAAGGACGAAGTGTCCTCCCGGGTGGACAAGGACGCGATCGAGGACCACCTCTCCGGGATCTGCCGGCAGCTTATCGCCGTCCCGCACGACCGTGGCGTGGCCGACGGCGACCTGGTCACCCTGGATGTGCTGCGCCCGGAAACCCGGCGCGCCTACCGGGAAATCGCCGCCGCGATCGTGGACGGCTACGTATAGGCGGTGCCGCTGGCGGCGCAGCTGATTCAAGTTGTGCCGCGCCGGGACCCGACCTACATTTAGGCATGACCAACAACAGCGCCGGGGACGAAGCCGCCATCCAGCTCCAGGACCTCCTCCTGGGCACGGAAAACGTGGAAGACTTCCTCGACCAGCTGGCCGTCTTCGCAGCAGGAACGCTCACCCGGCTGGTCGGTGCCGAAGTCGAATGCGGCGTGACGCTGCAGCGCCGGAGACGGACCATGACCGTGGCGGGCAGCAGCTCCCGGGCGGTCATCCTCGACCGCATCGAACAGAGCATCGGCGACGGCCCCTGCATCGAGGCGCTCCGGACCAAGTCCGTGGTGCTGCTGGCCGACGTGGACACCGATCCGCGCTGGCCCGAATACCAGCTGCAGCTTGCCGCCCAGGGCTGCCGCAGCACCCTCGGCGTCCCGCTCGAAATCGGCGCCGACGCGGCCGCCGCCTTGAACTTCTTCGGCTCCGACACAGGACTGTTCACCGCCGACGTCATCAAGGAAGCCGCCGGCTTCGCCGACCTCGCGGGCCGCTCCCTCCGGCTGGCCGTCCGGATCGGAACCGCGCAGTCCCGCGCCGAAGACCTGCAGGCCGCCATGGAACACCGCACCTCGATCGACCTGGCCTGCGGCGTCGTTATGGCCCAGAACCGCTGCTCGCAGGAAGACGCCATGGCCATCCTGACCCGGGTCTCCAGCAACCGGAACCAGAAGCTCCGGGACGTGGCTGCGGATATCCTGCGGAATATCACCGCCGGGGACGTCCGGACGCACTTCGAAGCGTAAGCGCGCGGCGGCCCTAGGATGAAGGGGATGACCACGACACGCCCCGCACCTTTCAGCCTCCGCAGCATCGCCGTTCCCGCCTTCGGCCCGGCCCTGCTGTTCAGCATCGGCGAAGGGGCGATCCTGCCGGTCGTGGCGTTGTCCGCCCGGGACCTCGGCGCCTCGGTGGCCGTAGCCGCCCTGGTTGTCACATTGATCGGGCTCGGATCCTGGTTCTTCAATCTCCCGGCCTCGCTCATCACCCTGAAGTTCGGCGAGCGGTGGGCGATCGTGGGGGCTGCCGCCGCGAGCGCCGTCGCCCTGGCCGGCGCGGCCATGTCCGCGGTGGTGCCGGGCGGGCTGTGGCTGCTCGCCGCGGCGATGCTCGTCATCGGAATGGCCGCCAGCGTCTTCAGCCTGGCCCGGCAGAAGTACCTCACCGAGGCGGTGCCGGTCATCCTGCGGGCACGGGCCTTGTCCACCCTCGGCGGCGTCAACCGGATCGGGATATTCATCGGCCCGTTCATCGGTGCCGCGGTGATGCAGTTCGCCGGCATCACGGGCGCGTACTGGGTCGGCGTGGTGGCCATGGCGGCCGCGGCGGCCCTGTCCGTCACCATTCCTGACCTCGTGGCGGCGCCCGCGCCGGACGACGGCGGTCCGGTGGCGCAGGCGACGATGCGCAGCGTCGCCGTGTCCCACGCCGGGGTGTTCCTCAGCGTCGGCATCGGGCGTGCTGCTCCTCAGCGCGCTGCGGGCTTCCCGCCAGGTGGTCATCCCGCTCTGGGCCGACCACCTCGGCATGGACGCCACGCACGCCTCCTTGATCTACGGGCTGTCCGGGGCCATCGACATGCTGGTGTTCTACCCGGCCGGCAAACTGATGGACCGCAAGGGCCGGCAGTGGGTAGCGGTGCCGTCCACCCTGATCATGGGAACCGCGATGCTGCTGATCCCGCTCAGCGCCGGTTTCGTGGGGCTGCTGCTCGCGGCGCTCCTGATCGGCTTCGGCAACGGCATCAGCTCGGGCCTGAATATGACGCTGGGGGCCGACTTCTCACCGGACAACGGCCGCGGCCAGTTCCTCGGCATCTGGCGATTCATGGCAGACGCCGGCGCCACCGGCGGGCCAGTGCTGCTCTCAGGCGTGACCGCCGTGGCCTCGCTCGGCGCCGGGGTGGCGGCCACCGGAGTGCTCGGCTTCGCCGCCGCCGTCGTTTTCGCCGTCACCATCCCCAGGCTCAAACACCGCCGGAACTACTGACGTACCGGCCGGCCGCTTGGCGAGCTGCCGCACCACGTACTCCGCATCCCGCCCCACCCCGCCGATCAGGCCCGACGTGAGGGCGTACTGGAACGGCATGCCGAGGAAGTACAGCCCGGGCATCCCGGGGACGGCGCCCCGCTGCGTTTCCGGCCAGCCCGACGGCGGCAGTTCCAGTCCGTCGATCCAGCCAATCCCGGGGCGGTAGCCGGTGGCCCAGACCACGGTCCGGACGTTGGCGGTGCCGCCGCCGTCCAGCACCGGCAAGCCGTCCGCGGTTCCGGTCATGCGCGGCGCCCGGACCACTCCGGCGCGGTCGAGGTCCCGCGACGAGACCCGGATCAGGGGAGCCCCACGCTGGTGGAAATTCGCTGCGACCTTGCGCCCCACCGGGGTGCGCCGCGTCAGCACGGAGTGGATGAAGCGCCAATACGCTCCGCCGGCGTAGCGGAGCAGGGGATCCGGGATGTGCGGTGTGGGCCGGCCCGAGAGCAGGACGCGGTGCCCGGCGGCAAGCTCCAGGGCGATTTCCGAACCCGACGTCCCCGCCCCCACCACCAGCACGCCGCCTTCGGGGACGTCGGCCGGGCTCCGGTACTGCGAACTGTGGAGTTGCCGGATCGAGGGGGCCAGCCCGGAAGCGAAGCCGGGGACGTGGGCGACCGAGTTTGCCCCGGTGGCGACGATGACGTTGCGCGCCAGCAGGGTTCCGTCCGGGAGGCCGACCGCAAAGCCGCCGGCCGCCACGCTCACCCCGTCCACACGGGTTTCCGTCCGCACCGGGAGCCCGAAGCGCGCAGCGTAGCTCTCCAGGTACGCGGCGAACTCCTCTTTGTCCGGGAACGTGTCGCGGGCCGCCGGAAAGGGCAGGCCCGGGAGGCCGTCATGCTGCGCCGGGGTGAACAGCCGCAACGAATCCCAGCGGCGGCGCCAGACGTCGCCGATCCGGTCTGCGCCGTCCAGGATCTCAAACCGCGCACCCTGGGCGGCGAGGTGATAACCGGCGGCCAGGCCGGCCTGGCCTGCGCCGATCACCACTGCATCAAGCTGCTGATTGACCTGACTCATGACCGGCTCCTTGGCTCGAGCATCCACGGGTGGTTCCCTTTCATTAGAATACCGTTCTAATGACTGGAGCGGTAGTCTAAATTCATGGGAAAAACGACGCGGCGGACCATTCAGGCCGCGGGCACGCGGGACGTCATTGTGGCGTCGGCCCGCCGCCTGTTCGCCACCGAAGGCTACGTCCGGACCACAATCGACGGAATCGCCGCCGAGAGCGGCGTTGCCGTGCAGACGGTCTACAACTCGGTGGGGAACAAGGCGGCTGTGCTTTCGGCAGTCCTGGACAGCGCCGCCGCGGGGGGTGCGCAGCCTGGCGTCCTCGAACTCATGCGGGAGCGCACCCGGACGGCTCCGGATTTCGAATCCCTGGTGGGCGTCCTGGCCGACTGGTTTGCCGAGGTGCACCCGCGCACGGCGGGGATCGTGGCTGTCATCGGCCAGGCCGCGGCAGTGGACGAGTCCGCGGCGCAGCTGGAGAAGGAGCGCGGGCAGCAGCGGCTCCGGCGCTACGAGGAGGCTGCCGTTGAAGCGCGGTCCCGTGGCGGACTCAGCTCCGGAATGTCCGACGCCGAAGCTGCCGCCACCATCTGGTCCCTGGGCCATCCCCAGGTCTACCGGGCCCTCGTGCAGGACGCGGGCTGGCCCGTGCCGGCGTACCGGGAATGGATCGTCAAGGCCCTGGCCGCAGCGTTGGCCTGACGCCTACGCATGGTGCCGGGGGCTGTTATCAAGTAGCGACTACTCGGGTGAAAACTAAGGGGGCTCAGTACGGTCGGGCCTGTGCGCCGGCGCATCCAAGCCGGCCCTACGTGGGCGGCACGAGTGCCGCTGTCAGGGTTCGCCCGTGACCACATGCCGCGCATGGTCTCCGCCCGGACGGGTGATGCGTTTCGACGTAATACATCTAGGAGATTTCCATGTTCGGTAAACCGTCCCGCTGGTTCGCGCCCCTGGCTGCAACAGCAGCCATACTTCTCGCCGCTTCCCCCGCGGGTGCCGCTGTCACCCGCCCGCCCAACCCGCCGGACAGCGTCATTCCTGCCGGTCAGGGGTGCGCCTTTGATCTTGGTATCTCGGGCACGGGTGGCAAGGTCACGAGGATTACCTTCAAGAACGGCAACTTCTTCAACGTTGGCAAGGGCGTCGTCCTCACGTGGACCAACATGAGCAACGGAAAGACGTACACGGTAAACACTGCCGGATCCGTGGCCAAGTTCACCCAGAACCCGGACGGAAAGACCTGGACCTTCAGCGCCTCAGGCCACAATGGGTTTGTCTACTTCCCGCTGGATAGGCCCGAGGGGGCCGGGGCGTACCAGTACACCGGACGGTTGGTGCTCACCATCGATTCACCCGAGACCGTAAACGTGCTCTCGGTAGACGCCAGCGCGGGCAAGGCAGTGGACATCTGCGCACGGCTCAGGTAGCCACCGCGGAATCTGAGAAGGCCCGGGCGCGCTGTGGCTCCCGGGCCTTCGCCTGCGTCCTGCCGTTCCTTGCCCGTCAGCGCCGGGCCGCGCCGCGCCGTCGTGCTGCATGCCCGAACAGCCACACACCCGCGACTGTCGCGAGGTATCCGGAGATCACGATCAGCGAGCTCCCCGCCCAGAAATAGTTGGTGGTGCTGACTTCCTGCCCCGGGCCCGGCGCGATCTTCAGGAGCGAGTAGCCGGCCAGGAGGGCCGAAGCGAGTCCGGCCAGCACCGGAAGCCCGAGCCAGAGGCGGGCGGCCCCCCAGTGCTCCCCGTAGCCGGTCCAGACGTTCCAGCGCGGTCCGGTGCGCAGGACCAGCCACCCGGCCGGGAGCATAAACGCGGCCACCACGAGGAAGGCTGCCATGACGTCGGCGGGCCGGTGCCACTGGTTGATCAGCGTCGACAAGCCGGTGGCGACCGCGAAACTGCCGCCCAGGAAGCCGGCCAGCGGCCGCCAGCGCGGCGAGACCACCAGGAACACTGCTGCTGCGGCGGAGGCCGCCAGCGTGGTGTGGCCGGAGGGGAGGGAGTTCAGTTCCAGCGTCTCGATCCCGCGGTACGGCCGGACGGGCACGAGGTCCTTGAGGATCTGGGTGGCCACGTTGGCGCCCACGCAGGCCGCCACCGCAATCCCGGCAGCGGCCCAGCGCCGCCGCAGGATGGTGACAAAGAGGATCACCACCGTGGCGAGCAGCACGGACAGGGCCGGCAGCGAGTCCAGGAGCTTGTTGGCGGCCTTGCCCGCGGTGCCATGGATTTCGACGGCCTCGACCAGGGCCGATTCGTCGATGAACTGACCCGTGGTGGTGCGGACAAAGAAAAAGTAGGTTGCGGCCAGCGCGGCCATGCAGGCCAGCGTGGCCAGCAGGAACAGCGGCCCGGTGCCCTTGCCGGGACGCGTGGGCGCGTGCTCCGGCCGGGCACGGCCAGGATCCGTCAGCGGCTGGGGGTACCCCGCAGCCGGGCGGCCGCTCGGGTGGTCGTGGCGAAAACTCATCGGTATCAGGGTCCCATAGAACTCTGCGCGCCGCCTGTGGGCAGGCTGTGCCGACCCCGGCCTCCGTGCGGGCTTTCCACGGCAATGTTCCCGGCCGACACTGCCGTGACCTGCCGTCTGGCACGCGGGTAGTCTGTGGCCATGGACACCGTGGCGAATCATCCGGACACCGCGTTCCCCCGCTTCCATGCCCGGCCGGCGAAGGGCTGGATCAACGATCCGAACGGACTGAGCTTCGTTGAGGGCCGCTATCACGTGTTCTTCCAGTTCAACCCGGACTCCGCACGGCACCACGGCATCTGCTGGGGACACCTGAGCTCGGCGGACCTCGTCCGCTGGCAGGAGGAACCCGTCGCACTCCGGCCCCGTCCCGGTGGTCCGGACGCGCTCGGCTGCTGGACCGGGGTGGTCACCGACGACGGCGGCGTCCCCACCGCCGCCTATTCCGGCGTCGACTCGGTGGGCGGGCACTCCCGCGTCGTCCTCGCAAGGGGCTCCGCGGACCTGTCCACGTGGACCCAGGGCGGGGACGTGGCGGCCGATGTGCCGCCGGACCCGCGGATCAGCGCGGTCCGGGACCCGTTCATCTTCCACTTTCAAGGCCGGCGCTTCGCCCTCCAGGGCGCCGGGCTGGCCTCAGGACAGGCGGCCGCCCTGCTCTACAGCGTGGACGATCTCCGCAACTGGAAGTACGAGGGGATCTGGTTCAGCGCCGACGATCCGCTGGCTGCACAGTACCTGCCCGCGGCGGTCTGGGAATGCCCGCAGCTGGTCCGCGTCGCGGATTCCTCCGGAGCGGACACCTGGCTGCTGATGGCCTCGCTGTGGCTGTCCGCGGACCACCACGAACACCCCAACGGCGTCGGCTATCTGCTCGGTGCCCTGGTGCCGGGCATCGCGGGCCTGCCCGTTTTTGTGCCCGAAACCGGCGGGAAGGCCGATTCCGGCCCCGACTTCTATGCACCGCAGATCCTGCCGCTGCCGGAACGGACCCTGCTCTGGGGCTGGTCGCCGGAATCGACGGGCACCGGGGACCGGCCCGGCCGCACCCCGGACGAGACCGACGCCGCCGGATGGGCCGGCGTCCTGACCTTCCCGCGCCAGCTCTCCGCCCACGGCGGCGCCCTGTCCGTCGAGCCGGCGGCCGAACTCCGGGCCTACCGCGGCCCGCAACGCCACGCCGGTACCGCCGGGACCATGGGCCTGCCGCCGCACGCCGAAGTGCACGTGACCGGCGGCGAGGGGCACGTCCGGCTCCTGCTGGGTCCAGAGGGCCGGCAACGGACGGTGCTCAGCGACACCGTGGCCGGCGGCGACGAGCTCCGGATCTTCATTGACGCCTCGATCGTGGAGGCCTACCGGCACGGGTCCGTGGCCACCACCCTGCGCGCCTACCCGGAAGCCGGCGAGGAGTGGCAGCTTGAACTGCCGCACGGGGCGTCGGCGGATGTCTGGGAACTCCGGCGCCCCGGCCAGGCGTAGCACCCCGCCGCCGGCGCAGGCCGCCGCAGGGGCCGCCGGTAGAGTGGCAAAATGACCTCCAACCCGGCCCCACGCTTCCCGGATCTCCCCGTGAACACCACTCGCACCGGCGCGGGCCAGCTCCCGGAGCTGGACGAACTCCTCGCCGGCGCCCACGTGGTGAGCCTGCCGATGCGGGTGAAATTCCGCGGCATCCTGCAGCGCGAGGCCCTGCTCCTGCGCGGGCCGCTGGGCTGGGGGGAATTCTGCCCCTTCCCCGAATATGGCGATGCGGAGGCCTCCCGCTGGCTCGCCGCCGCCATCGAGGCCGGCTGGCAGGGATTCCCGGAGCCGCTGCGCAGCAGCATCCCGGTCAACGCCACCGTCCCCGCGGTCACGGCGGACGCCGTGCCCGACATCCTGGCCCGCTTCGGCCGGGTGGACGCGGTCAAGGTCAAGGTCGCCGAGCGCGGCCAGAGCCTGGCCGACGACGTCGCCCGCGTCGCCGCGGTCCGGGAAGCGTTGCCGGAGGCCGCCATCCGGGTGGACGCGAACGGCGGCTGGGACATCCCCGCGGCGGTTGAGGCGCTGACCCGGCTCTCCGCCGTCGGGCTGGAGTACGCGGAACAGCCGGTACCCGACATCGCCGGCCTGGCCGAAGTGAGGCGCCGGCTCCGGACGGCCGGAATCCCGCTGCTCATCGCCGCGGACGAGAGCGTCCGGAAGGAAGATGACCCGCTCAAGGTGGCACGGGCCGGCGCGGCGGACCTGATCGTGGTGAAGGTGGCGCCCCTCGGGGGAGTGCACCGCGCCCTGGACATCGTGGCGCAGGCCGGGCTCCCCGCCGTCGTCAGCTCGGCCCTGGACACGTCGGTGGGGATCCGCGCGGGACTCGCGCTCGCGGCTGCCCTGCCGGAACTGCCGTACGCCTGCGGGCTCGGGACCGTGTCCCTGCTGGCCGCCGATGTCACCCGGGATCCGCTGGTGCCCGACGACGGCGCCATCCGGCTCCGTGACGTCGCCGCCGCGCCGGAGCTCCTGGCGGAGTACGCCGCGGCGCCGGAGCGCCGGGACTGGTGGCTGGAACGGCTGGTCCGGGTCCACGCCGTCCTGGCATCGCAACGCCCCTGAGGCGTGCCCCCGAGGTGGCGCGGGCCGGTGAGCGGGCCCGTGAGCCGCAACTCCGCACGTTCACCGGGCCTTCATCTGGGAGACGTCTCTCGGTAGCACGCGGCTGGCAGGGTGGCCGGGACCGCATCTCACTCCCATGGAAGGTCTCTCCATGTCTGTCACTTCGGGGCGCAAGCCCACCCTGCTCCCCATGCTCGGCCGCACCAAAGGCAAACGCAGCGCCGTCACGTGCGCGCTCAAGTGCGACAACGCCTGCTCGGGCGAGGTCTGCAACACCAGCGCCAACGGCTACTTCCGGGACATCGCCTCTGCCACGATGACCCGCCGCGCCGCCCTGGGCTTCGGCGCCGCCGGTGCGCTCGCCGTCGCCCTCGGCGGTTCCATCGGATCAGCGCAACCCGCCGTGGCCGACGGCGGACCGGGACTCGCGCCCGCCGCCAGGAACGGCTTCGGCCGGTCCAAGCTCACGTTCACGGCGATCGCGCCGGTGGACGCCGCCGTCGACGCCTTCACCGTGCCGCAGGGCTTCGGCTGGCAGCCGGTCATCCGCTGGGGTGACCCGATCTTCCGCGACGCCCCGGACTTCGACCTCAACAACCAGACCGCCGCGGCGCAGGCCCGGCAGTTCGGCTACAACAACGACTACACGGACATCCTCGAGGTTCCCGGCAGCAAAGGCCGCCGTGCGGTGCTCTTCGCCAACCACGAATACACCAACGAGGCCATCATGTTCCCGGCCACGATGCCCGCCGCCGAGGTCCGCGCCGTCGCCGCCGCCGCGCACGGACTCTCCGTCGTGGAGCTGGAACGCGGGAACAAGAACAAGCCCTGGAGCTACGTCCGGGGAGCCAGGCTCAACCGCCGCTACCTCAACGACACCGCCTACGAGCTGACGGGCCCGGTCGCCGGCTCCGCCCTGGTCCGGACCGCCGCAGACCCCTCCGGGCGCAGCATCCGCGGCACGCTGGGGAACTGCTCCGGCGGCACCACCCCCTGGGGCACCGTCCTCTCCGGCGAGGAGAACTTCAACGGCTACTTCGTCACGCCCGGCACCTCCGCCGCCGACAAGCGCTACGGACTCACCAACAAGCCCACCGCGCGGCAGTGGGAGCTCGATGACCCGCGCTTCGACACCAACAACCCCGGATACCAGAACGAGGCCAACCGCTTCGGCTGGATCGTCGAAGTGGACCCCTTCGATCCCACCTCCACGCCCCGCAAGCACTCCGCGCTGGGCCGCTTCAAGCATGAAGGCGCCAACGTGATCGTCGCCAAGTCCGGCCACGTGGTGGCCTACATGGGCGACGACGAACGCTTCGACTACCTGTACAAGTTCGTCTCGGCCGGGAAATACCGTGAGGGCGACCGGGCGAACAACATGACCCTGCTGTCCGAAGGTGACCTCTACGTCGCCAGGTTCACCGGCAGCTCGGCGCCGGCCGAATTCGACGGCACCGGAACCGTCCCTTCCGACGGGTCCTTCGACGGCACCGGCGACTGGCTGCCCCTCGTCGTCGGCGGGACATCGAAGGTGCCCGGCATGTCGGTCGAAGAGGTGCTCGTCTACACCCGGCTGGCCGCGGACAAGGTGGGCCCCACCAAAATGGACCGCTGCGAGGACGTGGAGCCGAGCCTGCACACCGGCAAGGTCTACGTCGCGTGCACCAACAACTCGGACCGCGGCAAGACCGGCAAGGAAGGCGCCACCGAGGTCAACCCGCGCAACGCCAACCGCGACGGCCACATTGTCGAAATCACCGAGGCCGGCGACCAGACCTCCACCCGGTTCAACTGGAACCTGCTGATGGTCTGCGGCGATCCCGCGCAGGGGGCCTTCACCTACTTCTCCGGCTTCCCCGCGGACCAGGTCTCACCGATCTCCTGCCCGGACAACCTGGCGTTCGACTCGGTCGGCAACCTCTGGATCTCCACCGACGGCGCCCCGTCGGGCATCGGCAAGGCCGACGGGCTGTTCAAGGTCACCCTGGACGGAGCCGAGCGCGGCCGGGTGGAGCAGTTCCTCGCCGTCCCGCGGGACGCCGAAACCTGCGGACCCGATCGTCCGCGATGAGGAACGCACGGTGTTCGTCTCCGTGCAGCACCCGGGGGAGGACGGATCCTTCGACGCTCAGCTCTCCTTCTTCCCGGACTACGTGGCGGCCGGCACGACGCCGAAGCGGGGCCAGGTGCGCGCCCCGCGGCCGTCCGTGGTGCAGGTGTTCCGCGCCGGCGCCTGACCGGATCCGGTCCGCCTGCCGCTCGTCCGGCGTCGTTCCCTCCGCTTCCGCCCGCTTCCGCCCCGCCTCCGCGTGGCCGGCTGGGGGCGGGGGCGAGGCGGGGGCGCGTCGGAGGCAGGCTGAACTGATAATTTGAACAGTGTGAATAATCCGGCCGAAATGGTTGTCCCCAGAGTCCAGGCAGCGATTGCCAGCGCGTTCGGCGAAGAGTACCGCGGAACAGACCCGGTGATCCGGCCCTCGCAGTTTGCGGACATCCAGATCAACGCCGCGATGGCGCTGGCCAAGAAAGTCGGGATGCCGCCGCGGGATGCCGCCGCCACGATCGTCGAAGCCCTGGACCTTGACGGCATCTGCACCACGGTCGAGATCTCCGGCCCGGGCTTCATCAACCTCACCTTCGACGGCACCTGGATCGAGGAGCTGCTCAACGACGAGGCGGCCACGGCCACCGGCACCGCTCCAACAGCCTCCGCCCCTGAGCCCGCGGCCGGCACCCGGCGCGTCGCGCAGCGCGTCGTCGTCGACTATTCCTCCCCGAACGTCGCGAAGGAAATGCACGTCGGGCACCTGCGCACCACCGTCGTCGGCGACAGCCTCGTCAAGGTGCTCGAGTCGCTGGGGGACACCGTCATCCGGCAGAACCACATCGGCGACTGGGGCACACCGTTCGGGATGCTGATCGAGCACTGGCTCGAAATCGGCGAGGACTCCCCGGAGGCGGCGCTGCTGGTCGATGACCCCAGTGCCTTCTACCGGGCCGCCCGGTCAAAGTTCGACGATTCCGCCACGGACGAGGACGGCTTCGCCACGCGGGCCCGGCTCCGCGTGGTGGCGCTGCAGGGCGGTGACCCGGAGACGTTCGCCGTCTGGCAGCGGCTCGTGGCCCAGTCGAAGCGCTACTTCAACGCGATCTATTCCATGCTCGGCATCAGCCTGACCGATGACCACATTGCCGGTGAAAGCTCCTACGACGCGCATCTGGCACAGCTGTGCCAGGAGCTCGAGGAGGCCGGCGTCGCGCGGGTCAGCGACGGTGCCCTCTGCACGTTCCCCGCGGGCTTCACGGGCCGCGACGGACTGCCGCTGCCGCTCATCATCCGCAAGTCCGACGGCGGCTACGGCTACGGCACCACCGATCTGGCCACCATCCGGTACCGGGTCCGGGAGCTCGAGGCCGACCGTATCCTCTACGTCGTGGGCGCCCCGCAAAACGTCCACCTGCGCATGGTCATGGCCACGGCGCGCGATGCCGGCTGGCTGCCGGGCACCGTCGAGGCCGTGCACGTGCAGATCGGCAACGTACTGGGGGAGGACGGGAAGATCCTGAAATCCCGCTCCGGCGCCCCGGTCAAGCTCATGGCCCTCCTGGAGGAGGCCGTGGACCGCGCCCGCGCCGTGATCGATGCCAGCCGGCCCGAGCTCACCGAGGCTGAGCGTGCCCTGACCGCCCGTCAGGTCGGGATCGGCGCGGTCAAATACGCCGACCTGTCGGTGGGGCACGACACCGAGTACGTCTTCGACTTCGACCGCATGCTGGCCCTGAGCGGCAACACCGGACCCTACGTGCAGTACGCGGCCGCGCGGATCCGCTCGATCCTGCGCAAGGCCGGAGTCCTGGAACGCCACCTCGAAGCCGGCACTGCCGAAGCGGGCCCTGCCGGTACCGACGCTGCGGGTGGTGTGCCGGCGACGGCGATCGCCGTCGTCGAGCCTGCCGAACGTGCGCTTGCCCTGCACCTGCTCGAGTACGGCGCCACGCTGGAACGGGTGGGCGAACTGCTAGAACCGCACCGGCTCTGCACCTACCTGTTCGAGCTCGCCCAGCTGTTCACCGCCTTCTACGACCAGTGCCCGGTGCTGAAGGCCGAGGAATCGGTGCGGGAATCCCGGCTCGCCCTGTGCGCGCTGGTGCTGCGCCGGCTCTCCGGCGGCCTGGAGCTGCTGGGCATCGAGACGCCGGAGAACATGTGAGTCCGGCCGAGGGGCTGAGCGCCCTCGATTCCGCGCGCATCGCCGTTACCGCGCTCCTGCTGGCCGGGGTCCGGTATGTGGTGGTGGCGCCCGGCTCGCGGTCGGCACCGATGGCCTACGCCCTCGCCGAGGCCGACGCCGCCGGACGGGTGGAACTGCTGGTCCGGATCGACGAACGCGACGCCGGCTTCACGGCCCTCGGCCTGGCCCTGGCCACCGGGGCGCCGGCGGCAGTGCTCACCACCTCCGGAACCGCGGTGGGGAATCTCCTGCCGGCCGTCATGGAGGCAAACCACGCCGCCGTGCCCCTCGTCGTCATCTCGGCCGACCGGCCCGAGGAACTCCACGGGACCGGCGCCAACCAGACCACCATGCAGCTGGACCTGTTCGGGGACCACGTCCGCTTCGCCGTCGATGTCCCTGCCGGGACTGACCCGCACCGCGCCGTGGAAACGGCCCTGAGCGCGGCCACCGGCGCCTTCGAGGACACCCCGCCCGGCCCCGTCCAGCTCAACCTCGCGTTCCGAGACCCCCTGGTCCCGGCGGCGGGGGACCGGCTCCCCGCCGAATCCGGCCGCCGGGTGTACCGGACCGCCCGCGGCCCCCTGGCCCTGGACTTCCCGCCGGCCGATGCCGGCCTGCCGGAGCGGCGCACCGTGGTGCTGGCAGGGCACGACGCCGGCCCGGTCGCCGAAGCCTTCGCCCGCGCCCACGGCCTGCCGCTGCTGGCCGAGCCGTCCTCCAACGCGCGGTTCGGGCCGAATGCCGTGGGGCCCTACCGGCTGCTGCTGGAGCATTTCGGGCCGGAGTCCCCGCAGCCGATCGAACGCGTGGTCTTGTTCGGCCGGCCCACGCTCTCCCGTCCGGTGAGTGCCCTGCTGGCCCGCGCCGAGGTCCCCTCGGCCCTGTACTCGCCGGTTCCCGTGGCCTGGTACGAGCCCGGGCGGCGCACCGAACTGCCGCTGGACAACCTGGCGGACCTGGCCGATTTCGCCGGACGCGGCCCGGCGGCCTGGCTCGACGCCTGGCTGCTGGCCGGCGCCGCCGCGCAGCACGTGGTCGATTCCCAGCTGGCCGACACCGCCGCGGCCACCGGGCCGGCCGTGGGCGCCCTGGTCTGGAACCACTCCCGCGGCCAGCTGGTGCTCGGGTCCTCCAACGGCATCCGCGACGTCGACCTCGCCGGCGGGCCCGCCGCGGAGCCGCAGGCCACCGTGTTCGCGAACCGCGGCCTCTCCGGCATCGACGGCACCCTTGCCACGGCCACCGGAGTCGCCCTCGGCGGCCGGCAGGAAACCACCGTGCTGCTGGGCGACGTCACCTTCCTGCACGACGCCGGCGGGCTCCTCCTCGGTGCCGGGGAAGCCGAACCCACCCTGCGGATCGTGGTGCTGAACGATGCCGGCGGTGCCATTTTCGGGCTCCTGGAGCACGGGGCCGTCGAATCCTCGGGACGTTACGGGGACGCCGTCGAACGGCTGTTCGGCACCCCGCACAGTGTGGACCTCGCCCCCCTCGCCGCGGCGTACGGCGTCCCGCACCGGCTGGTCAGCACGACGGCGGAACTCGCCAAGGCCCTCGCGGAGCCGTGGGAGGGCCGCAGCATCATCGAGGTGCGCACGGACCGGCACGGCCTGCGCGAGCTGCACGTACGCATCAGGGCCGCCGTGGGCGCAGCCGTGGCAGGGGTGCTCGCCGCGGAGTAGCGCCTCCGGCGCGCATGTGCCCTGGCGACGCGCTGATTGCCCTCCGACGCGCAAATGGCCCCGTGACGCGCTGATGCCCTGGCGCTACCGGAATTCCAGTAGCGCCAGGCATTTGCGCGTCGCCGGCCGGAATGCGTGTCGAAGTTCTCCACACCGGCCCGCCGCGGGATGGTGCCGCGGCGCCCGGGCTGGGACCGTCGGTCCATGAACGAATTGCCCAGACTGATCCTGGCCCGTGAACGTGCGCACCACGGGCTCACGCCCAAGGAGCTCGCCCGGAGGTGCGGTGCGGGCTCGCTCATCCGGTTGCGCCACGGGGTCTACGTCGACGGGCCGTCCTGGCAGGAGCTGCAGCCGTGGGAGCAGTACCGGGTCAGGGTCAGCGCCGCCGCGGAAACCCTGGTCGCGCCCACGGTGTTCGCCAGGCACTCCGCGGCCTCGGTGTGGGGGATCCCGACCATCGGACGCCGCCACACCGTTCACGCCCTCACCCTGCAGAACGACGGCGGCCGCTCCCGTGCGGGCGTGCGGCGGCACTATGCCCCGCCGGCAGGGCTGAAGGTGGTCCGGCGCGAGGGGCTGCTGCTGACCGGACGGGTGCGCACCGTGCTCGACCTCGCCGCGTTCACGCCGTTTGCCGAGGCGGTGGTTCCCGTCGACCACGTACTCCGGCCCGATGCCGCGCAGGGACTGCCGGCACTGACCAAAGAGTCGCTCCTGGCGGGAATCGAGGGCAACTACACGGCGGCCGCCACGAGCGGATCCGGGCGGTGGTGGACTTCGCGGACCCGCGGTCGGGCTCTGCGGGCGAATCCTTCAGCCGGGCGTTGATGCGTGTGGCCGGCTTCGAACCGCCGGACCTCCAATACGAGATCCGGGATACTGCCGGCCTGGTGGGTTACGCGGACTGTTACTGGGAGGGCGCGCGGCTGGCCGGCGAGTTCGACGGCGTCGAGAAGTACCTGAAATCGGAGTTTCTGCGGGGCCGGACTGCGTCACAGGCGGTCGTGGACGAAAAGCTCAGGGAAGACCGGATCCGGGCGGCGGGGATCAGGGTGGTCCGCTGGGTCTGGGCCGACCTGATGGCGGCCGGGCGGCTGGAGCGGACGCTGGCAGCAGCCGGTGCGCCCCGGCGTCGTGCCCGGTCGGCGCGGTGGCCGTAGTGCCGGCGACGCGCAAATTCCCGCCCGACGCGCAAATGCCCTGGCGATACCGGAATTCGGAATAGATCAAGCTGTTTGTGACAGTTTGATGGGTTCGTTTGGTTGGTTGATCCAGGCTTCCTCTGGTGGGCCGGTGATGGATGGGGGCTTTCGGAAGCGTTCGGGGTGCCGGTGGTAGTAGGCTTCGTGGGCCTGTTGGCGCCGGCTCCTGACGTCTGTTGCGGTGCCGTCGTGGACTGATCCGGGAGTGAACCAGTTCAGGCCGCTGTGCAGGTGGTGGTTGTTGTAATCGTTGAAGAACCAGTCCACGAAGGCCCTGGCGTGCTCGATCGATGTGAAGCGTTCCGGGAACTCGAGTGAATACTTCACGGTCTTGAACAGCGATTCGATGTAGGGGTTGTCGTTGGAGACCCTGGGGCGGGAGTGCGAGGGGCGGATCCCCAAGGTTCGGAGCAGTTCCCAGGTCCTGGCGGACCTCATGGGTCCTCCGTTGTCCGCGTGGAGCACTTGCGGGCTGACTCCGGCGGCGCGTACGGCGCTGCGGATGAGGTCCTGGGCCAGGGCCGAGTCCTCGACCTGCTCGACGCGGTAGCCCATGACTTTGCGGGAGAACACGTCAATGACGGTGTAGAGCTTGAGGTGCTGTCTGCCGGGTCCTCGAAGCATGGTGATGTCCCAGGACCACAGCTGGTTTGGAGCTGTGGCTTGGAAAACGGGTTTCGCGCGTGATCCCGCGGCGGCCCCGCCGGATCGCCGGCGCCGGTCCCCGTTCTGGCCATGACGGCGAACGATCCGGTGGGCGGAGGCCATCGAGCAATAGATGTCCCCGGCATCAGCCATCCGTCGCACGGCCTGGGTGACTGAGAGCCCGGAATGCTCTTCGTCGTTGATGCCTCGGAGCAGGTCCGCTTCTTCCTCAGGACTGATCCGGTTGGGATAGGCCCGGTCGCGGTGAGCGATGATGACGCCAGGTCCTCCCGTGCCCCTCCGTTGCCGGTACCAGGTCTCATGGGAGAGCCCAAGCAGGCTGCAGGACCGGCGTACTCCGTAGCCGACCGCGCGAAGCGCCGCAATTACTCCGAGGAGGACGTCCCGTCGCCGGGTTTGTTCAGCCACTCCGGACGGCCCGGCTCCGGTTCGTCCAAGTGCGGGTCGGTTGCTGCCGCGCTCCTGGCCATAGCGTCCAGGAGCGCGGCAGCTTTTCCCAGGATCTCTACCGCGGCTTCCGACTTCTCCAGCTTCTTCTTGAGCCGTTCGTTCTCAGCCCTGAGACGTTTGAGCTCGTCCCGCTCACGCGCTGCCATCCATCTGCTCCCGTCACCTGAAGGGGTCTGAGCCGGCGGCAGGAGCCGTCCCTCATCCCGGGCAGCCAGCCAATCACGGAACGTGCCGGAGTGCACCTGGACCCTTCGGCAGAATTCTGCCTTAGCGCCCCGGTCCAGGCATTTGTCGTATTCCAGCAGCAGGTCCCACTTCTGCCGGGCAGAGAACCTGTGCAACTTACTCGGACGTGTTGGAATTTCCATCCGGATTCCTTCCCCGCCGAAGGTGTCACACAACAGGCTGACACACAGGGAATGCCCTGGCGCTACCGGAATTCCAGCAGCGCCAGGGCATTTGCGCATCACCGGCCGTTTCGGGCCGCGCGGACCGCTATTCCGCGATGTCGATGTGGGTCGGGTCGAGCACGCGCCGGAGGAATTCCTTGGTGCGCGCCTGGGTGGGGGCGCTGATGACCTGCTCGGCCACGCCTTCCTCCACCACGACGCCGCCGTCCATGAACACCACACGGTCGGCGACTTCGCGGGCGAAGCCCATCTCGTGGGTCACCACCAGCATGGTCATGCCTTCCTTGGCCAGGTTCCGCATGACGGCAAGCACGTCGCCCACCGTTTCCGGGTCCAGGGCCGAGGTCGGCTCGTCGAACAGCATGAGCTCGGGGTCCATGCTCAGGGCCCGGGCGATCGCCACGCGCTGCTGCTGGCCGCCGGAGAGCTGGTCCGGGAAACGGTCCGCCAGGTGCCCCAGGCCCGACGCGCTCCAGGTTCTTCATGCGCCACCGTGGCGGCATCGGACTGGCTGGCGCTTGAGGACCTTGGTCTGCGCGATCGTGCAGTTCTGCAGGGCGCTCAGGTGCGGGAACAGGTTGAACTGCTGGAACACCATGCCCACCTTGCGGCGCATCTTGTCGATGTCCACGTCGAGGTCCGTGGCTTCGAAACCGCCCACGTGGATGGTGCCCTCGTTGGGCTGCTCCAGCAGGTTGACGCAGCGCAGCAGGGTGGACTTGCCGGAGCCCGAAGGGCCGATCAGGCAGACGACCTCGCCGGGTTTTACGTCCAGGCCGATGCCTTTGAGTACTTCGTTGGTGCCGTAGGACTTGCGCAGGTCCGTGATGGACACGCCGGCAGCCTTGACACCGCCGCCATTGGGCCGGGAGTTTTGTATCGACGTCGTTCATGACTGTCCTGCCTATCGCTTCGTCCGCGCGGAGCGGCTTTCGAACTTCCGGGCCAAGAGGCTCAGCGGGATGGTGATGACCAGGTAGAAGGCGCCGGCCACGAGGAGCGGGGTGAGGCCTGCGCCCAGGCTGGAGATGCCGTCGCGGCCGAACTTGGTGAGCTCGTACTGCGAGGCGGTCAGGCCCAGCACGTAGATCAGTGAGGAGTCCTTGGTCAGCAGGATGACCTCATTGGTCAGCGGCGGCAGGACGATCCGGAAGGCCTGGGGGATGACGATGGAGACCATGGCCCGCCACTGCGGCATGCCGAGCGACCGGGCGGCCTCCAGCTGGCCCTTGGGCACGGCCTGCAGGCCGGCGCGCAGCGTTTCCGCGATGTAGGCCGCAGCCACCATGCCCAGCGAGATCATCACCACGACGGTCACGTTCCACTGCACGCCGAACGCGAGCGGAACGCCGTAGCCGAAGGCGATGAAGACCAGCAGTGCCGGGATGCCGCGGAAGAACTCGATGTAGCCGGTGGCGATCCAGCGGTAGAGCGGGAAGCTGGAGAGCTTCATCAGGGCCAGCAGCAACCCGCCGGACAGGCCCACGATGAAGCCCAGGGCCGTGTAGATCAGGGTGTTCTTCAGGCCGACAAGGATGATGTCCGGGAACATCGGGCCGATTTTGGCGAAGTTGAAGACGCTGGTGCCGATGGTCTTCCAGTCCGTGGCCAGGATCAGCGCGGCCAGCGCCACCACAAAGATTCCGGCCTGGACGTACAGGCTGACTCTGGCTCGTTGGCGTGCGGTCATTGCCATGGTGTTCTCACATTCGTTTTGCGCAGCTGAGGCCCCGTACGGACTGTTCTACAGCGGTACGGGGCCTCAACTGGGTAGGTCTCAGGCCGGGGTACTGGTTACTTGGTGGCTTCGCCGAACCAGGTGGTCTCGAACTTCTTCAGGGTGCCGTCGTCGGTCAGGCGCTTGAGCGTGGAGTTGACCTGGGTGGCCATGGCGGTGTTGCCCTTTTTGATGGCGATGCCGAGCTTCTCGCCGGTGGCGTAGTTTTCCACGCGCTTGAACTTCGTGTCGTCCTTGATGGCGTAGCCGAGGACCGACTGGTTGCCCAGGGCGGCGTCGATGGTGCCGGCCTTGAGGGCCTGGACCAGGAGGCCGGTGTCCTCGAACTGCTGCGCGTCGAGGCCCTTGTCCTTGGCGTACTGGGCGCCGGTGGTGGCCTGCTGGACGCCCACCTTCTTGCCCTTGGCGCCATCGATGTTCGTGATGCCCGAGGCTTCGGTGGCCACGAGGGTCAGGTCGTCGTTCAGGTACGGATCGGAGAAGTCCATGACGTTCTTCCGGGTGTCCGTGATGGAAACGGAGGAGATGGAGACGTCGCAGCCGGTCAGGGCGGTGCCGGTCTCGATGGCCTCGAAGGAGCTGTCCACAACGCTGAGCTCGGCCTTCATGTCCTTGGCCACCTCGGCGGCGATGTCCATGTCGAAGCCGACGATCTTGCCGTCCTTCTGGAATTCGAACGGCTCATAGGGCACGTCCGAGCAAACGGTCAGTTTGCCGGCGTTGATGAGCTGGACGCCGCCCGCGGAGGAGGCGGCGGGAGTGGAACTGCCGCCGCAGGCCGTGAGGGTGAGGGCGCCGACGGCGAGGATTGCGGCTGCCTTGGCGGCCAACTTTGCCGAGGCGGTGGACTTGAGCTGCATGGTTTCTTCCCTTTTGTTTCAGGTTGTTGCAGGAGCAGGCGTGACTTAATCGGCTTATAGTGTATCGCCGAATACGAGATGTGCATCACAGGAAACTTAGTTTCACCATTGGATAACTATTGACGACAGTAGTGCAAGCCTCGCCGGCCGCCCAGTGTCTCCTATCCCGGACTCTAGCTGCTGATGCCGAGCGATTCGAGCATGGGCCGGAACTTGGCCCACGTCTCCGCGAGCTCGGCCTCGGGCACCGAGCCCTCCACAACACCGCAGCCGGCGTAGAGCCGGACGGTCTCGGGGGATTCGATCACCGCGCCGCGCAGGGCGATGCCCCACTCGCCGTTGCCGGCCGCGTCGAGCCAGCCGACCGGGCCGGCGTACGGGCCGCGGTCCAGGTGCTCCAGCTTGCGGATCAGGGCGCCCGGCCACCGTGGTGGGGGTGCCGCACACCGCGGCCGTCGGGTGCAGTGCGTTGATCAGGGCCAGGCAGGTGGGGACGTGGCCCTCCACCTCGGTCAGCTCGGCCTTCACATCCGAGGCCAGGTGCCACACGTTCGGCAGCTCGAGGATGAACGGTTCGCTGTGCGCGTTCATCGCCTCGGAGAACGGTGCCAGCTGGGTGGTGAGTGACTGGATCGCGATGTCGTGTTCGTGGCGCTGCTTCTCGGAGCCGGCCAGGACCCGTTCGGCGAACTCCAGCGGCGAGCCGGCCATGCCGTCGGCGTCGCGGCGGTCCAGGGTGCCGGCCAGGACGCGGGCCTGCGCTGTGCGGCCCTCCACCTGGATCAGCATTTCCGGTGTGGCGCCGACCAGTCCGTCGACGCCGTAGGTCCAGCACTCGCGGTAGCGGACGGCCAGTTGCCGCAGGATCTCCGCGGCGTTCACGCCATCCGGGACCGTGGCGACGATGTCCCGGGCCAGCACGAGCTTTTCCAGCGCGCCGGTGCGGATCTCCGCCACACCCGCGGCGACGGCGGCCATCCAGTCCGTCTCGCTCAGCGAACCCGTGGCCAGGGTCGCCCCCCGGGCCGGGGCCCCGGCGTCGGACGTCCCGGAAGTTTCGGACGTGCCAGCAGTTTCGGACGTGCCAGCGGGGAGCCCGACGTCGGCTGCGTCGCCGGGCGTGTCCAGCCAGCGCGCCAGGGCGGCGCGCGCGCCGGCTTCGGTGAGGTCGACGTCGTCGAACGTCAGGTGGGTGAGCCAGGCCCTGCCGTCGCGCAGGCCGACGACGATTTCGGGAACGATCAGCCGGGACTCGTGGGCAGAGACCTTGGAGAAGGCGAAGGAGCCGAATGCGACAGGACCGGTGCCGGGGCACTCCACGGTGTCGTCGATGTCGGCTTCGAGGACCAGGTGGCGCCACCAGATGTCCGCTTCGAGGAACCGCTCGGGGCCGGTGGCGGTGAACCGGGCGATCTCGCCGAAGCCGACGAGGCCGGCTTCGCGGCGGGTCCAGCAGAGGACATCGTCCCGGACCAGAAACGACGGCAGCCCCCCGGGGAAAGATTCTGCATCGAGGGGGACTGTCAGTGTCCTGATTATTCTGGTACGGAAACTGCGCTCGTCATAGTGAGATAACACTACCGTCGGGCCGCGCCGGCTACCACGTGGCCCGGTTCAGCCGCTGTTCAGGCCGTGGTTCGTGGGTGTGCCGAACATTTGAGACAATGACATGGTGAACCGAGCATCCTTGGATAAGCGTCCGGACGAAGTAGCCACGATGTTTGACGACGTCGCCCCGAAATACGACGTCGTCAACGATGTCCTGTCCATGGGGCAGACACGCCGCTGGCGCAAGGTTGTGGTCGAAGCCATGGACGTGCTGCCGGGCCAGCGCGTGCTGGACCTGGCCGCCGGCACGGGCACCTCCAGCGAGCCGTATGCCGACGCCGGCATCGACGTGATCGCCTGCGATTTCTCCCTCGGCATGCTCAAGGTCGGCAAGCGCCGCCGCCCGGACATCGACTTCATCGCCGGCGACGCCACCCGCCTTCCCTTCGCGGACAACACCTTCGACGCCAGCACCATCTCCTTCGGCCTGCGCAACGTCAACGAGCCGAAGAAGGCCCTGGCCGAGATGCTGCGGGTCACCAAGCCCGGCGGCAAGCTGGTCATCGCCGAGTTCTCCCAGCCCGTGGTGCCGCTGTGGCGCACCATGTACACCGAATACCTCATGCGGGCGCTGCCGGCCATCGCCGGTCAAGGTCTCCTCCAACCCGGACGCCTACGTCTACCTCGCCGAGTCCATCCGCGCCTGGCCGGACCAGGACCACCTGGCCGCCTGGCTGCAGGAAGCCGGCTGGGAGAGCGTCACGCTACCGCAACCTCAGCGGCGGCATCGTGGCCGTGCACCGGGCGCAGAAGCCGGCCGGGCCGCGACCCTCCGCGGGCGCGGCCGCACTGGCCGCCAACACCGGCCCCGTCGCCAAGCTGCGCCGCAACATCAACCGGACCGCGCGTTAGCTTGCTGCCGCTGTGAAAGTACTGATCGTCGGAGCCGGCCCGGCCGGGTCCACCGCCGCGTATTACCTGGCGCAGGCAGGCATGGACGTCACGGTGCTGGAAAAGACCAGCTTCCCGCGGGAGAAAGTCTGCGGCGACGGGCTGACCCCCCGGGCCGTCCGGGAGATCCAGAAGCTGGGCCTCCCGCACCCCGAAGCAGGACGGCTGGCGCCGCAACAAGGGCCTGCGCCTGATCGCCGGCGGGCGCACCATCGAACTGCCCTGGCCCGAGGTCTCCGACTTCCCGCAGTACGGCCTGATCCGGACCCGGCTCGGCTTCGACGAGGAACTGGCCCGGCACGCGCAGTCCGCCGGCGCCGTCGTGCTCGAACGCCACAGCGTCACGGAGGCGCTGCGCTCCGAGGACGGCCGCGTGACCGGCGTCCGGGCCGCGCTGCTGGACGGCTCCGGCCGCAAGACCGGGGAAACCCGGGACTTCGACGCCGACGTCGTCCTCGCCGCGGACGGGAACTCCACCCGCACCGCCGTCTCGCTCGGCATCCACAAGCGCGATGACCGCCCGCTCGGCGTCGCCGTGCGCACGTACTTCACCAGCCCGCGGCACAACGACGACTGGATGGAAGGCTGGCTGGAGCTTCCCGGCCGCGACGGCAAACTGCTGCCCGGCTACGGCTGGGTGTTCGGCGTCGGCGACGGCACCTCCAACGTGGGCCTGGGCATCCTGAACTCCTCGAAGGAATTCGGCAAGCTCGACTACAAGCAGGTCCTGCGCGAATGGACCGCCGGCATGCCCGCCGAGTGGGGCTTCACCCCCGAGAACCAGGTGGGCGAGATCCGCGGCGCCGCACTGCCGATGGGCTTCAACCGCACCCCGCACTACTCGCCCGGACTGCTGCTCCTCGGCGACGCCGGCGGCATGGTCTCCCCGTTCAACGGCGAGGGCATCTCCTACGCCATGGAGTCCGCCCGTTTCGCGGCCGAGTTCATCATCGACGGCGCCGCCCGGCAGCGTGCCGGCGCCTGGGGTCCCGGGTCGACCGCCGACGCCGACGCGCACCTCGCCCGGTACGCCGACTATGTCCGGGACCAGTGGGGCTCGCACTTCACGCTGGGCCGGGCCTTCGCCGCCGTGATCGGCAGGCCCGCCGATCATGAAACTCGCCCTCCGGACGGGCATGCCCATTCCCGCTGCTGATGCGGTTCGTGGTGCGGCTGCTGGCCAACCTGACGGATCCTGCGGCCAAAGGCTTCGAGGACCGGGTCATCCGGGTGCTGGAATCGTTGGTCCCGGCGACGTCCAACCAGTCTCCGACCAGCGCGGACGCTTCGCAGTCCAGCACCAACTCCGCGGATTCCGCAACAAAAGTTAGGGTTAACCCGTGACCAACTCTGCAGACCAAAGCTGGACGCACGCCGGACACGGCCTGCCGAGCTCTGAACCCGACCTCAACACCACTGCCATCGCCACCGGATTGCAGCTGCCGGCCGGCTTCGCCGCGATCGCGGGGGACCCGGAACTGGGTCCCGCGATCACCACGAACCTGGCGCGGGTGGAAAAGAAGCTCCGGGAAGCCATCGCCAACTCCGATCCGCTCGCGGACGCGACGTCGCGCCACCTCGTCGAGGCCGGCGGCAAGCGCATCCGGCCGCTGCTGACGCTGCTCTGCGCGCACCTGGGCGACGCCTCGCTGCCCGCCGTGGTGCAGGCCGCCGTCGTCGTCGAACTCACGCACCTGGCAACGCTGTATCACGACGACGTGATGGACTCCGCGCCGTTCCGCCGCGGCGCCCCCACCGCGCACGAGGTCTGGGGCAACTCCGTCGCCGTCCTGACCGGCGACCTGATCTTCGCCCGGGCCTCCATCCTGGTCTCCGAGCTCGGCTCCCGCGCGCTCGGCATCCAGGCCCGCACCTTCGAACGGCTGTGCCTGGGCCAGCTGCACGAGACCGTGGGCCCGCGTCCCGACGAGGACCCGGTGCAGCATTACCTGTCCGTCATCGCGGACAAGACCGGCTCGCTCGTGGCGGCCTCGGGCCAGCTCGGTGCGATCTTCGCCGGCGCCGACGAAGCCTACGAAGCCCTGCTCGTTGAATACGGCGAGAAGGTCGGTGTGGCGTTCCAGCTCGCCGACGACGTCATTGATGTCACCGGCATCAAGGTCAAGTCCGGCAAGTCCCCGGGCACCGACCTCCGCGAAGGTGTCCCGACCCTGCCGGTGCTGCTGCTGCGCAAGGCCGCTGAAGACGGCGACCAGTCCGCCGTCGAACTGCTGACCCTGATCGACGGCGACCTCAGCTCGGACGAGGCGCTGGCCGCGGCCGTCGCGGGCCTCCGCGAGCACCCCGTCACCGCGGAATCCTGGGTGGTGGCCCGTGCCTGGGCCGATGAGGCCATTGCCGCCCTGGCCCCCCTGCCCGAAGGCGTGGTGAAGGCCTCGCTGACCAGCTTCGCGCGGGCCGTGGTGGACCGCAGCAGCTAGGGTCCGGGCGGTTCCCAGCCCGTCCTGCCGGCCCAGTACCGCTTAAACGGAATGGCCCCGGTTCCTCACAACGTCCGAGTCATCCGTTGTGTCGAACCGGGGCCATTTCTCCGTTCGCATCAGGTCCACCGGAGGCATTTGGTGAACCCATGAATGAGCCTATGACAAAAATGTCACACTGTCTAGCGGCTCTGTAAATCAGCGTGTCACAGCTCCATTTGGCCGGCGCTGGGCGGGGTTTCCCCGGCTTTGACCGGCGCGCTGCCCAGGGCCCGGCGATTCGTCGGGACACGCCGTCGGGCGCCGCCAAAGCCGGGGAGAATCGGCGGCTGATTGTCCACATACGCCGCTGGGCGGCTCCCCGGATGCCTGGCCGGACGCTGTGCTGGAGCCATGGAACTTACCAGCTACCTCCAATACGCCGGCTCGGTGGCGCGGACCGGCACGCTCCTGCGGGCGGGATTCCCGGAACGGAGCATCAGGAACGCCGTGTTGGCCGGCGACGTCGTGCGGCTGCGGCACGGTGTGGTGGCGTTGCCGGCCGCGGCGCCGGATATCGCGGCAGCGGTGCTGGCCAACGGGCTGCTGACCTGCGTCTCGGCCGCCGGCCACCACGGGCTCTGGCGGCTTCACGTACCCGGGCGGCTGCATCTGCTGTGCCGCCACGGGAACGCGGCCGGCGTCGTGATCCACCGTGACAGTGTGGTCCCGCCCGAGAACCCGCGTCCCGTGGCCGGGCTGACGGACACTTTGCTTCATGCGCTGCGGTGCCTGCCGGCGGTGGAAGCTGCCGTCATGGTCGAAAGCGCCCTGCTGCAGGGCCGCACCGGTCTTGACTACCTCGGCCAGCGTCTTCCCGGCAACCGGAACGGTGCCGCCCGCTCTGTGCTGGGGCTCGTTGACGGGACTGCCGGCTCGGCGATCGAGGTCGTTGCACGGCTCCTGTTCCGCAAGGCCGGTATCTACACCGAGACCCAGGTGGAACTTCCCGGCATCGGCATCGTGGATTTCCTGCTGGAGGGGTTCCTGATCGTGGAACTGGACGGAGCCACGCATTTCGAGGCGCAGCAGGTCAGGAAAGACCGGCGACGGAACAACGCCAGCACTCTGACCGGCTACGCCGTGCTGCGGTACGGCTACCAGGATATTGTCCACAACCCGCAAAAGGTCATCGACGAGGTGTGGCAGGTGCTGCGCGGCAGGGTCATCCGCTGAGATTCCCCGGCTTTGAAGTCCGTACGCCGCGGCTCACCGGCAGTTTGGCCCGACACCCCGGCCGGGCACGCCAAAGGTGGGGAGAATCAGCAAGCGGGGGAGGCTTAGTCCTCGTCCTCGTCGTTGAACGCCCACTCGAACATGTCGAAAACGAACTCGGAGAAGGTTCCTTCTTCGCTCTTCCACTGGCCGCGGGCGTTGTTGCGGCGGTACACGATCGGGTCCGGGATGCCGAGGTCGCCGATGCGGAAGCCCCAGGTGAACTGTTCTTCCTCGTCCTCAAGGAACATCAGGAAGCCCTCGTCATCGACTTCCAACTCTTCGGGATCCCAGAAGTAGTGGTACGCCTCCATCAGGTCTTCACAGCCGCCGAGGGCCAGGTAGAACTCCCTCAGGACCATCGGCACCTGGAACTGGTGCTCCGTGAGGGCCGCATCCAGGTCCTCGGCCGGGAGGCCATCCTCTTCCTGCCATTCGTCTTCGAGATACTTCGGAACAAGCGCGCGGAATTTCTCGAGGAACATGTCAGTCATGGTCTTATCCTAGCTAATCCCGGGCGCCACTTTCCGCCGTGTCCTGGCCGAGGCGGTGCCAGCCTCGGACCGCCAGCGGAACGTACCAATGGCGCCGCCAGGCCGTGACGCGGAAGGCGAAAACCATGGCCGCCACGGCACTGGCCGTCACCGCATTGAAGGTCCCGGTGATGGACAGCAGCATGGTCAGCGACGCGCCGGCGAAAGCCGGCAGGGCATAGAGGTCCTTGGGGTCGAACAACTGGGGCACCTCATTGGCCGTGATGTCCCGCAGCAGGCCGCCGCCCACCGCCGTCGTGACCCCCAGCAGGACTGCCGCAACCGGGTTCATCCCCGCGGCCAGGGCCTTGAGCGTCCCGGTGATGCAGAACAGCGCCAGGCCGCCGGCGTCGAAGAGGATCAGCAGCGAGGTGAAGCGCTGGACGCTGGAGAACAGGAAGTACACCAGCACGGTGGCCAGCAGCGGCGGGGCCAGATAGGCCGGGTTGGTGAAGGCCGCGGGCGGGCCGGCGTTGATGATGATGTCGCGGATCACGCCGCCGCCGAGGCTGACCACCGAGGCCAGCAGCAGGGAGCCGATGATGTCGAACTGTTTCCGCGCCGCGAGCAGGGACCCGGAGACCGCAAAGAAGAAGACGCCGGCCAGGTCCAGCCAGACCAGGACAAGGCTAAAGGAAAAAGTCATGGAGCGTCCCGGGTCGATGGCTAGGGGGCGGATGGGGCGGCTCCAAGGTTACGCTAACGGCTATGAATAGCCCCATCCTGATCGCCTGCTCGCACGGAACCTCCAGCGCCCTTGGTGCTGCCGAGGTCAACGCACTCCGGGACGGGATCGCTGCCCTGCGGCCCGGGCTGGATGTCCGTGAGGCCTACGTCGACGTGCAGGAGCCCGAACTGCCGGCCGTGGTGGCCGGGCTCCCGGCGGGGGAGGCCGCCGTCGTCGTCCCGCTGCTGCTGAGCGTCGGCTACCACGTCAAAGTGGACATCGCCCGGGCGGTCAAGAGCCGGCCGGACACGCTTCGCGGCCGCCCCGCTGGGACCGGACCCGCGGCTGGCGGCGCTGCTGGACCAGCGGCTGCAGGAAGCCGGGGTGATCGAGAGCGACACCGTGATCCTGGCCGCCGCGGGATCCTCAGACCCCTCCGCCGCGCTGAACGTGGAGGAGCTGGCCGGGCAGCTGCGGGCGCTGCGGCCCAACCGGATCATTCCCGCGTACGGCGCTTCGGCCAAACCCTCGGTGCAGGACGCCGTGCACGCGGTGCGCGAGGAAGGGGCCCTGGTGGCCGCGGGGCCGCAGGGCAGGGTGGTCATCGCCTCCTACCTGCTGGCCCCGGGATTCTTCCACGACCAGCTGGCCAAGGCCGGGGCCGACCTCGTGACCGCCCCCTTGCTGCCGTCCCCGGTGCTCGCCGAAATCGCGCTGGAACGCTTCGACGCGGCCCTCGCGGCGCGGGGCTGAGCGGCTTCCGGACGGGCCGGATCATGCACACGGGCCGCACCACTTCAAGGCCCACCGGCGGTTCGTGACGATTTGTTGCCCTAGGTGACCTCCCGTTTCTGACCCTTTGTGACGGGATTACGGCCGGACCTACAGTCGATCCATGACTGATACAGCTCTAGCCGGAGCGTCCGCGGACCAGGCCGCCGCAGGCCGCGCCAAGCGCCCCCGTCCCGCCGCCAAGCCGCACGGCCAGTGGAAGGTCGACGGCACCGCGCCGCTCAACGCCAACGAGGAGTGGAAGCAGGAAGACAACGGCCTGAACGTGCGCGAGCGCATCGAGACCATCTACTCCAAGGGCGGCTTCGACTCGATCGACGCGACCGACCTGCACGGCCGCTTCCGCTGGTGGGGCCTCTACACGCAGCGCAAGCCCGGCATCGACGGCGGCAAGACCGCCACGCTCGAGCCGCACGAGCTCGAGGACGAGTACTTCATGCTGCGCGTGCGCATCGACGGCGGCGCGCTCACCACCGAGCAGCTGCGCGTCATCGGCCAGATCTCCACCGAGTTCGCCCGCGACACCGCCGACCTCACCGACCGGCAGAACATCCAGCTGCACTGGATCCGGGTCGAGGACGTGCCGGAGATCTGGCGCCGGCTCGAAGCCGTGGGCCTGGGCACCACCGAGGCCTGCGGCGACGTGCCCCGCGTCATCCTCGGCTCGCCGGTCGCCGGCATCGCCGCCGACGAGCTCATCGACCCCACGCCGCAGATCGACGAGATCGCCGAACGCTTCATCGGCGATGCGTCGCTCGCGAACCTGCCGCGCAAGTTCAAGACCGCCATCACCGGCCACCCCAGCCAGGACGTCGTCCACGAGATCAACGACGTCGCCTTCGTCGGGCGTCGAGCACCCCGAACTCGGCATCGGCTACGACCTCTGGGTCGGCGGCGCCCTGTCCACCACCCCGCTGCTCGGCGAGCGGCTCGGCGCGTTCGTCGCGCCCGGACCAGGTCGCCGATGTCTGGCACGGCGTCGCCAGATCTTCCGCGACTACGGCTACCGGCGCCTGCGCAACAAGGCCCGCCTGAAGTTCCTGCTCGCCGAGTGGGGACCGAGAAGTTCCGCCAGGTGCTGCAGGACGAATACCTCGGCTACGCGCTTCCCGACGGCCCCGCCGCGCCGAAGCCGCTCGACGCAGGGCGACCACGTCGGCGTGCACGGCAGAAGGACGGACGCTTCTACATCGGCGCCACCCCGATCGTCGGCCGCGCTCTCCGGCCCCACCTCGTCGAAGCTCGCCGACCATCCTCGAGGCCCACGGCTCGCCGCGCCTGCGCACCACTCCGCACCAGAAGCTCGTGATCCTCGACATCCCCGAAGGACCGCGTCGAGTCGCTCATCGCCGGCCTCGACGAGCTGGGCCTGTCGGCCCGCCCGAGCCTCATCCGCCGCGGCACCATCGCCTGCACCGGCATCGAGTTCTGCAAGCTCGCGATCGTCGAGACCAAGGTCACCGCCGCCACCGCCGTGCGCCGAGCTCGAGAAGCGCCTCGCGGACCTCGCGAGAGCGACAGCTGCCGCAGCCGACTGTCCCTGCACGTCAACGGCTGCCCCAACTCGTGCGCCCGCATCCAGACCGCCGACATCGGCCTCAAGGGCAGATGCTGTCACGCTCGACGGCGAGCGGGCCCCGGCTACCAGGTCCACCTCGGCGGCGGGCTCGCGTCCGACAGACCGCGAAGAGGCCGGACTGGGCCGCACCGTCCGCGGCCTCAAGGTCGACCGCCGACGGCATCGCCGACTACGTCGAACGGGTGGTCCGCGAGTTCCTCGCCGACCGCGCCGCGGACGAGACCTTCGCCCAGTGGGCCCACCGCGCCGACGAGGAGGCCCTGCAATGACCGTGTCACTCGCACCCGCGCGTCACCGTCGAAGCGCACCGCCGACGAGCTCGAGGCGCTCGCCGAGCCGGCGACGTCGAGCTCGGCAGCCTGACCGACCACGAGGCATCCCCGCCGAGGTCGTCGCGTGGGTGGCACGCAATTTCGGGTGCGGATGCCGCCGCCGTCGCCTGCTCGATGGCCGACGCCGCGCTGCCGCACCTCGTCGCCGAGCAGCTGCCCGGCGTCGACGTGCTGTTCCTCGACACCGGCTACCACTTCGCCGAGACCACGCCACGCGCGACGAGGTCGGCCGCGCCTCGACGTCGCGTCGTCGACGTGCTGCCGGAGCAGACCGTGGCCGAGCAGGACCGGGTTCGGCGAGGAGCTGTTCGCCCGCGACCCCGCCCTGTGCTGCGCGCTGCGCAAGGTCGCACCCCTGCGACGACCCTCGCCGGCTACGAGCTGTGGTTCACCGGCGTCCGCCGCGAAGAGGCGCCCACTCGCACCAACACGCCCCTCGTCACCTGGGACGAGCGCAACGGCCTGGTCAAGGTCAACCCGGTCGCCGCGTGGAGCTTCGACGACCTGCTCGACTACGCCGGCGCGCACCGGTGCCCGTCAACCTGCTGCTGTCACAACGGCTACCCCTCGATCGGCTGCGAGCCGTGCACCCGCCGGTGGCGCCCGGCGAGGACCCCCGCTCGGGCCGCTGGGCCGGCCTCGTCGAAGACCGAATGCGGGCTGCACCTATGACGCGAGACTTTCACCGAACGTCGACGCTGCGGACGTCGACGCAAGCGATCCGACGTCGACGGCCCGATGCCACCCGGCCTCGTCCACGCCTCGACCTGCTCGAGGCCGAGGCCATCCACATCATCCGCGAGGTCGTCGCCGAGTTCGAGCGGCCCGTGCTGCTGTTCTCCGGCGGCAAGGACTCCGTGGTCGTGCTGCACCTCGCCGCGAAGGCGTTCTGCCCGGGCGGTGCCGTTCCCGGTGCTGCACGTGGACACCGGCCACAACTTCCCCGAGGTGATCGCGTTCCGCGACGAGACCGTCGAGCGGCTCGGCGTGCGGCTCGAGGTCGCCTCCGTGCAGGACTACATCGACGACGGCCGGCTGCACGAGCGCGCCGACGGCACCCGCAACCCGCTGCAGACCGTCGCCGCTGCTCGACGCGATCGCGGCCGGCAAGCACGACGCCGTCTTCGGCGGCGCCCGCCGCGACGAGGACAAGGCGCGCGCGAAGGAGCGGATCACTCGCTGCGCGACGAGTTCGGCCAGTGGGATCCGCGCAACCAGCGGCCCGAGCTGTGGAGCCTGTACAACGGCCGCCACACCCCGGGCCAGCACGTGCGCGCCTTCCCGATCTCGAACTGGACCGAGCTCGACGTCTGGCGCTACATCGAGCGCGAGCACATCGCCCTGCCGCCGCTGTACTTCGCCCACGAGCGCGAGGTGTATGCCCGCGACGGCATGTGGCGTGCGGTCGGCGAGTTCTCCCGCCGCGCGGCCCGAGGAAGCATCGAGCGCCGCACCGTCCGCTACCGCACGGTCGGCGACATGAGCTGCACCGGCGCCGTCGAATCGGATGCCGCCGACCGTCGCGACGTCGTGGCCGAGGTTGCCGCCTCGACCTCACCGAGCGCGGCGCCACCCGCGCCGATGACCGCATCTCGGAAGCCGCCATGGAAGACCGCAAGAAGGACGGGTACTTCTGATGAGCACGGAAACGTTTCTCCCGGGCCCGGACCTCGTTGCCGCGGCGCTGCCCACCACCCTGTTCCGCTTCGCCACCGCCGGCTCGGTCGACGACGGCAAGTCGACGCTCGTCGGGCGGCTGCTGCACGACTCGAAGGCGATCCTCGCCGACCAGCTCGAGCAGGTCGCGCGCACCTCCGCGGAGCGCGGCTTCGGCGCGACACGGCGAGCGTTCGACTTCGCCCTGCTGACCGACGGCCTGCGCGCCGAGCGCGAGCAGGGCATCACGATCGACGTCGCCTACCGCTACTTCTCCACGGGCCGCCGCAGCTTCATCCTCGCCGACTGCCCCGGCCACGTGCAGTACACGCGCAACATGGTGACCGGCGCGACGACCGCGGATGCCGTCGTCGTGCTGATCGACGCCCGCAAGGGCGTGCTCGAGCAGACCCGCCGCCACCTCGCGGTACTGCAGCTGCTGCGCGTGCCGCACGTGATCGTCGCCGTGAACAAGATCGACCTCGTCGGCTTCAGCGAGGACGTGTTCCGCGAGATCGAGGCGGACGTCCAGCGGGTCGGGCGCGAGCTCGGGCTCGGATCCGACGGTGTCGCCGACCTCCACGTCATCCCCGTGTCGGCGCTCGAGGGCGACAACATCGTCGACCGCTCCGAGCGCACGCCCTGGTACGACGGCCCGGCGCTGCTCGAACTGCTCGAGACGCTGCCGGCCGCGGACGAACTCGAAAGCCACCTGGAAAGCTTCCGCTTCCCGGTCCAGCTCGTGATCCGGCCGCAGGGGGCGCTCGCCCCGGACGCGATCGCCGGCGGGCTGGACGCCGAGTGCGTACCGCGACTACCGCGCCTACGCCGGCCAGATCACCGAGGGCTCGGTGAAGCGTGGGGGACAAGGTCAGCGTCCTGACCCCGGGCCAGGCCCCGCGCACCACCACGGTGGCCGGCATCGACTTCGCCGGCGCCGAGCTCACCGAGGCCGTCGCCCCGCAGTCCGTCGCGCTGCGCCTCGCGGACGAGTTCGACGTCGCCCGCGGTGACACGATCGCCGCGGCGGGGACGGTGCGCGAGAGCAGCGCCGACCTCTACGCCGCCCTGTGCTGGCTCTCGCCCAAGCCGCTCCGGGAGGGCGCCAAGGTGCTGGTCAAGCACGGCACCCGCACGGTCCAGGCCCTGGTCCGGAATGTGACGGGGAAACTGGACCTCGCCAACTTCCAGCTGGAACCCACGTCCACGCTGGAGCTGAACGACATCGGCCACGCCCAGCTGCGGCTCGCTGCACCGCTGCCGCTGGAGAACTACCTGCACCACCGCCGCACCGGCGCGTTCCTCGTGATCGACCCGCAGGACGGCAACACCCTCGCCGCGGGCCTGGTCAAGGACCACCCGGGCGACCACGAGGACGAGCGCTACTCGATCTGAGGCACCGCTTTGCTCGGCTGAAAGTGCCCGCTTTGCTCCCAGGTCGCCGGACACGCCCGGGCTCGCCGTAACCTTACGGCGACCCCGGGCGTTTCCGGCGAATTCGCGCTTTCCGGCCCTTGCCACCCGGCCGTTAGACCATGATCATCGTCATGGAGGGGTGCCGTGGAAGTCATCAACAGCCGGCTCATCAGCTGGGCCTCGATCCTGGATGACAAGACCCGCGAGCAGGCGCTTGCCACTGCGCAGCATGCCGTTCATCTACCCGCATCTCGCGCTGATGCCGGACGCCCACCTGGGCCTGGGCGCCACGGTCGGTTCGGTCATCCCCACCCTCGGCGCCATCATCCCGGCCGCCGTCGGCGTCGACATCGGGTGCGGCATGATCGCCGTCCGCACGCAGTTCGCCGCTGCAACGACCTGCCCGAGGACCGGCAAACGCGCTGCGGGAAGCCGATCGAGCGCGCCGTCCCGCTGTCGGCCGGCCACAACAACCGGAAGATCACCGCCACGGCCGAACCGCGGATTGCCGAGCTGCGAGCGCGCTGGCAGCGGACGCGGGCTTCGACCCGGCCCAGTACGCCGGCAACTGGCGGCTGCAGCTCGGGATCGCTCGGCTCGGGCAACCACTTCATCGAGGTGTGCGCTCGACGAGGCGGACGCCGTCTGGCTGTTCCTGCACTCCGGCTCGCCGGGGCGTGGGCAACAAGATCGCGCAGCACCACATCGCCGTGGCCCGGCAGCTGACGGAGCAGTGGTGGAACGCGCTGCCCGACCCGGACCTGGCCTACCTCGTGGAGGGCACCCCCGAGTTCGACGCGCTACATCGACGAGCTCCGCTGGGCCCAGCACTTCGCGCTGCTGAACCGGGAGGAGATGATGGACCGGGTCGTCCGGCAGTTCTGGAGTCATGGACAGGCGGCCGTGGTCCGAGAGGCCGAGCGGATCAACTGCCACCACAACTTCACCGCAGCAGGAGAGCATTTCGGCAAGACCGTCTGGGTCTCGCGGAAGGGCGCCATCAGGGCCGAAGCGGGCGACGCCGGGCTGATCCCGGGCTCGATGGGCACGGCATCCTACGTCGTGGAGGGGCTCGGCAACCCCGTGTCGCCTGAACTCGTCGCCGCACGGCGCCGGGCGGGAATACTCGCGGACCGCCGCGCGGAAGACCTTCATCGCTCGACGAGCTGCGGGCGGCCATGCTGGGCATCGAATTCCGCGACACCGAGGCATTCATCGACGAGATCCCGGCGGCGTACAAGCCCATCGACCAGGTGATGGCGGACGCCGCCGACCTCGTCAAGATCCGGCACACGCTGCGGCAGCTCGTCAACGTCAAGGGCGACTGATGAGCGCGAGGGCCCGGACGGCGGTCCCCGCTGTCCGGCCCGAATGTGACGCTGCATGAACCCGCGTGACCCCGGGTTTCCGGGCCATTGAACCTCCTTTATGACACTCCCTATGGTGAATGAATGACGACGACGAAGCGGTTCCCGGCCCTTCTCGGCGGGGACCTTCCGGGGCGATGTCGCCGGCGCTGACCACCCGCCCGGCCAATCCGCACAGACCCAGAACAGGATTCACCCATGTCACCCACACCCGAAAACCACGAGTCCGGCACGACAGCCGGCTCCACCCGCATCGTTGCCGGCGAGACCGGGAAGCCCAAGCGCAAGCGCACCCTCGAGATCGCCCTCGTCGCCGGACTCGTAATCCTGATCGGTGCCGGCGCTGCCGTGGCATCGACGGTGTCCCGCAACAACGGAAACCGCCCCGCCGGTGGCCGTCGCGGACGCCAGCCCGGCCTCGGAACTCCGGCTCGGCTACTTCGGCAACGTCACCCACGCGCCGGCCCTGGTGGGCGTCAACAAGGGGTTCATCGCCAAGGAACTCGGCCAGACCAAACTCAGCACGCAGGTCTTCAACGCCGGCCCGGCCGCGATCGAGGCCCTGAACGCCGGCGCCATCGACGCCACCTACATCGGCCCCAACCCGGCCATCAACTCCTTCGTCAAGAGCAACGGCGAGTCGGTCAGCATCATCGCCGGCGCCACGGCCGGCGGAGCGCAGCTGGTGGTCAAGCCCGGTATCAACTCGGCCGCCGACCTCAAGGGCAAGACGCTCGCGTCGCCCGCAGCTCGGCGGCACCCAGGACGTGGCCCTCCGGGCCTGGCTCGGCAAGCAGGGGTTCAAGACCTCCACGGACGGCAGCGGCGACGTCGCGATCAACCCGACCGAGAACGCCCAGACCCTCAAACTGTTCCAGGACGGCAAGCTCGACGGCGCATGGCTGCCGGAGCCCTGGGCCTCCCGCCTGGTGCTTGAGGCCGGCGCGAAGGTCCTGGTCGACGAGAAGGACCTGTGGGAGAAGGGCGAGTTCGTCACCACCGTCCTGATCGTCAACAAGAAGTTCGCGGCCGAGCACCCGGCCACCGTGCAGGCGCTCCTGAAGGGCCATGTTGAATCCGTCGACTGGCTCAACGCGGCGCCCGCCGCCGAGAAGGCCACGGTCCTCAACGCCGCGCTCAAGGCAGCCGCCGGCAAGGCGTTGCCGGCGGACGTGATCGACCGGTCCCTGAAGAACATCGTCTTCACCATCGACCCGCTCGCAGGGACGTACAAGAAACTGCTCCAGGACGGCGTCGACGCCGGCACCACCAAGCAGGCCGACATCAACGGCATCTTCGACCTCACAGCGCTCAACAGTGTCCTCGGCGAGAGTGCGGCCGGCACGAAGATCTCCGCCGCAGGGACTGGGCAAGGACTAGCTCCCGGGCCTCCCCGCCACCCGCCACAAAAGTAAGGACTGACCATGCCAGTCGTACTGGAAAACCTGGGCAAGCGCTTCGGCGACGGCGCCCCGGTGCTGGACGACGTCAACGCCACCATCGAGCAGGGCGAATTCGTCGCCCTGCTCGGTGCGTCCGGCTGCGGCAAGTCCACCCTGCTGAACATCATGGCGGGACTGGAGGCGCCGACGTCGGGGGCCCTCGAAGTGCCCAGCGACGGCGCCGCCTTCATGTTCCAGGACGCGGCGCTGTTTCCCTGGCTGACGGCGCGGGAAAACATCGAACTCGCCCTGAAGCTGCGCGGCGTCGGGAAAGCCGAGCGCCGGGTCAAGTCAGGGTGAACTGCTGGACCTCGTGCACCTGGGCGGTGCGGGGGACAAGCGCCCGCACGAGCTCTCCGGCGGGATGCGCCAGCGCGTGGCCCTGGCCCGCTCGCTCGCCCAGGACCGGCAGCTGCTCCTGATGGACGAGCCGTTCGCGGCCCTGGACGCGATCACCCGGGACCTGCTGCACGACGAGCTGGAACGGATCTGGAAGGAAACCGGGCGCACCATCGTCTTCGTCACCCACAACGTCCGCGAGGCCGTCCGGCTGGGCCAGCGCGTGCTGCTGCTCTCCTCACGGCCGGGCCGCGTGGTGCGGGAATGGCACGTCAGCGAAGAACACCGCACCGACGCCGGGCTGGCCGGCCAGCTCACCGGCGAAATCACCGCCCGGCTACGCGAGGAGATCCGCCGCCATGCCAAGTAAGTTCCTGTCCCACTACGCACAGGCCGCCGAGCCGGCCGAGACGTCCCTCATCCCCGGCTCAGACCACGGGGCCCGCAAGGTCCACGCCGCCCTCACCCGCTCCTCCACCGGCACGGCCGACCTGCGCGAGCTCGAATCCGGACTGGATTCCCTGCAGTCCGACGCCGGGCACAAGGCCCGCATCGACTGGAGCCGGATCCTGCTGCCGGTCGCCGCACTCGTGGTGCCTGCTGGTGGCTGGCAGATGTACGTCTCGCTCGGCATCAAACGGCGCGACCTTGTCCCCGGACCGCTCGATGTCGCTGGGCCAGTTCGGCAACTCTGTGGGCCGAGGGCAAGCTGCAGGAAGCCGTCTGGACCTCGCTGCAGCGCGGGCTCGTCGGCTTCCTGATCAGCGTGGCCATCGCGACGCCCGGTCGGGCCTGCTGCTGGCCCAGGTGGCCCCGCTGCGCCGCGCCTTCGGCCCGCTGATCTCCGGGCTGCAGGTGCTGCCCTCCGTGGCGTGGGTGCCCGCGGCCATCATCTGGTTCGGCCTGACCGACGCCACGGTGTACTTCGTGGTGTTCATGGGCGCCATCCCGTCGATCATCAACGGGCTGATCTCGGGCGTGGACCAGATCCCGCCGCAGTACCGCAGCGTCGGCACCGTCCTGGGCGCCTCCCGGCTGCAGCTGGCGCTGCAGATCATCCTCCCGGCGGCGCTGCCCGGCTACCTGAGCGGACTCAAGCAGGGCTGGGCCTTCTCCTGGCGCTCCCTCATGGCCGCGGAAATCATCGCCGTCGGCGGCTCCATCGGCTTCGGCCTGGGCTCCATGCTGAACCAGGGCCGCGACCTGTCCGACATGACCATCGTGATGTCCGCGATCCTGCTGATCCTCGCCGTCGGCATCCTGATCGAACTGCTGGTGTTCGGCCCGATCGAAAAGCGGCTGCTGCGCCGCCGCGGCCTCCTCGCCGGCAGCACCCGGTAGGCAGCACCCGCCAGGGCGGCACCGAAAGCCGCAGCAGAGCCCGACGGCGACCACCGCCGTCGGGCTTCGCCGTGTCCGCGGGACCCTCCCGGGACTCCTTGCCGGGGCCCGGGCGCAGGCCTAGACTCACGGCTACCGGCCGGCGTGCGGCCGATCCGTCCCAATCCTGAGGAGACAGCCGTGGCACCAAAATTCGGACTGCTGGCATTGGTCGAGGCCAAGGAGGGAAAGGAGCAGGACGTCTGGGACTTCCTCAACGGCGGCCGGGAGATCGTGCTGACCGAGCCCGGCACCCGGACCTGGTACGCGTTCCGGGTCAACGCGAACACGTTCGGCATTTTCGACACCTTCGACACCGAGGAGGACCGGCAGGCCCACCTCGACGGGGCCATTCCGGCGGCCCTCGGCCAGTACGGCCCGTCCCTGCTCGCCAAGGATCCCGACATCAAACTCGTCGAGCTCATCGCGGTGAAGTAGCCGCAGGCGGGCGGTCCTGCGGCGCCCCCTGGCCGGCCCAATAATGTGACGTGGCGTTACCTTGCGTGAACGGGTGTTTCCGCACCGTTGTTCCGCCATATGACGCCGCCCTATCGTCGATGCATGGCAATTCAGGACATTTACCCCACGGCGCTGCGCCTCCTCGGCCGCCCCGTGCTCGTCGTGGGCGGCGGCCCGGTGGCCGCCCGCCGCGCCAAGGGACTGCTTGACGCCGGCGCCCGCGTCACCGTCGTCGCGCCGCTGGCCTGCCCCGCCCTGTCCGGACTTGCCGACGCCGGCCTCCTCACGTGGGAAGCGCGCCGCTACGCCCCCTCCGACGTCGACGGCGCATGGTTCGTCCAGACCGCCACGGGCGATCCCGCCGTCGACGCCCGGGTATCGGCCGACGCCGAAGCGCAGCGCATCTGGTGCGTCAACGCCTCCGACCACGAAGCCTCCGCCGCCTGGACCCCTGCCGTCGCCGTCGTGGACGACATCAAGATCGCCGTCAACGCCGGGGGAGACCCGCGCCGCGCCATGGCCCTGCGCGATGCCGTCGCCACCGCCCTGGAAACCGGCGACCTGCCGCTGCGCCGGCACCGTGTGTCCGGCACCGGCACCGGCACCGGCACGGGTGCGGCCACCGGGTCCGTGGCTTTGGTCGGCGGCGGTCCCGGCGACACCGGGCTCATCACCGTCCGCGGCCGCCGGCTCCTGGGCCAGGCCGACGTCGTCGTCGCGGACCGCCTCGGACCCCGTGACCTCCTCACCGAGCTGGCCCCCGACGTGCGCGTCATCGAAGTCGGCAAGACCCCCGGCCACCATCCCGTCCCGCAGTCAGAGATCAACCGGATCCTGGTCGACGAAGCTTTGCAGGGCCACCGCGTAGTCCGGCTCAAGGGCGGGGACCCGTACGTCCTGGGCCGCGGCGGCGAGGAAGCGGAGTTCTGCCGGCAGAACGGCGTCGAGGTCGAAGTGGTCCCCGGCGTCACCTCGGCCATCTCCGTCCCGGCAGCCGCCGGCATCCCGGTCACGCACCGCGGCCTCGCCAAAGGCTTCAGCGTGGTCACCGGCCACGAGGAGCTCTCCGAAGTCCCGGCCCGCGCCGACCACACCGTAATCCTGCTCATGGGGGTGGGCCAGCTGCGCGATTCCGCAGCCTCCCTGGCCCGCGCCGGTTTGCCTCAGGGCACGCCTGTTGGCATCGTAGAGAATGGATACCTGCCGAACCAGCGGGTGACCATCGGAACCCTCGGGACCATCGCGGACCAGGCGGAGGCCGCAGGCGTCGCGAACCCCGCCGTGATCGTGATCGGCGACGTGGTCCGGGTCAGCCCGTTCGCGCCGCCGCACTTCAAGACCGCCGACTACAGCACCACCACCCCGAACGCTCCCCGCGTCCTGACCAAGTAGCCCCGAAGACCCGCGTACCGCCCCTAACACCCGTCGATTGCTCCATCAGTGCCGTTTTCAAGCCTCAAAGGGCGTTTATGGAGCAACGGATGCCCGAAGAACAAAGGAACACAGCCGTGTCAACGAACACCCCTGTAGGAACCGCTGCCCGCCCGCTGCGCATCGCCGTCGTCGGCTCCGGCCCCGCCGGTGTCTACGCCGCGGACATCCTCACCAAGAGCGAGGCCGTCAAGAGCGGCGAGCTCACGGTGAGCATCGACCTCTTCGACCGCTACCCGGCGCCCTACGGCCTGATCCGCTACGGCGTGGCTCCCGACCACCCGCGGATCAAGGGGATCGTCAACGCCCTGCACAAGGTCCTGGACCGCGGCGACATCCGCTTCTTCGGCAACGTCGACTACGGCACGGACCTCTCCATCGAGGACCTCCGCACCCACTACGACGCCGTCATCTTCGCCACCGGCGCCATCAAGGACGCGGACCTGAACATCCCCGGCATCGAGCTCGAGGGATCCTTCGGCGGCGCCGACTTCGTCTCCTGGTACGACGGCCACCCGGACGTCTCCCGCGACTGGCCGCTGGAAGCCAAGGAGATCGCCGTGATCGGCAACGGCAACGTGGCCCTGGACGTGGCCCGGATGCTCTCCAAGCACGCCGACGACCTCCTGGTCTCGGAGATCCCGGACAACGTCTACGCCGGCCTGAAGTCCTCGCCGGTCACGGACGTGCACGTCTTCGGCCGCCGCGGCCCGGCCCAGGTGAAGTTCACCCCGCTGGAACTGCGCGAACTCTCGCACTCCAAAGACGTGGACATCATCCTCTACGCCGAGGACTTCGAGTTCGACGCCGAATCCGACCGGCAGATCCAGAGCAACAACCAGACCAAGACCATGGTGGGCACGCTCACCAACTGGATCGCCGAACAGCCCGAGGACCTCGCCGAGCTCACCGCCTCGCGCCGGCTGCACCTGCACTTCCTGCACAGCCCCGTGGAGGTGTACGGGGACAATACCGGCGAAGCCGGTGCCCCCGGCCGTGTCGCCGGGATCAAGTTCGAGCGCACCGAACTGGACGGCACCGGCAACGCCCGCGGCACCGGCGAACTTGTCGACTACCCGGTCCAGGCCGTGTACCGCGCCATCGGCTACTTCGGTTCCGCCCTCCCCGAGGTCGAGTTCGACCACAGCAAGGGAGTTGTCCCGAACGACGGCGGCCGCGTCCTCGACGCTGCCGGCACCCACGTGCCCGGGATCTACGCGACCGGCTGGATCAAGCGCGGACCCGTGGGCCTGATCGGCCACACCAAGGGTGACGCCCTCGAAACCGTGACCTACCTGCTCGAGGACCGCGCGAACCTTCCGCTGGCCGCGGCGCCCGCGCCGGAGGCGATCGTGGAACTCCTGGCCGGCCGCGGCATCGAATACACCAGCTGGGAAGGCTGGCTGGCCCTGGACGAGCACGAGCGCGCCCTTGGCGAGAAGGCCACCGCGGCCGGCGAGTCGCACGGCGTCGCCGTTCAGCGCGAGCGCGTCAAGGTGGTGCCCCGCGAGGACATGGTGGAGATCTCCCGCGGCGCCGCCGTCGAGGTCTAATCGCCCCGGCCTGCCCATTCACTGCCGGTAGTCAGTAGGCTTACCGTCATGAGGCTCCGTCACAGCAATGCATCCGGCCGCGGGTACCGCCGGGTCCCCGCCGGTACCGGGTTCAGTTACAAGGACCTGGACGGGTCCACCCTCCCGCCCGGGCCGGTGCGGGAGCGGCTGGAGCACATCGGGATCCCGCCGGCCTGGACGGACGTCTGGATTGCCCCGTACGACAACGGGCACATCCAGGCCACGGGGGTGGACGCCGTGGGCCGGCGGCAGTACATCTACCACCCGAGCTGGCGCGAACGGAAAGACCGGCTGAAGTTCGACCGTTCGCTCCAGCTCGCCGAGACCCTGCCGGCCGCCCGCCGCCTGGTGACCATGGACCTGCGCTCCGACGGGCTGACCCGGGAACGGGTGCTGGCGGCCGCTTTCCGGATGCTCGACAGCGGATCGCTGCGGGTCGGCTCGGAGCGGTACACCAACGAAAACGGCAGCCACGGCCTCGCCACCCTGCTCTGCGCCCACGTCAAGGTGCACAAGGACGAACTCCGGCTCAGTTTCCCCGCCAAGAGCGGCAAAACCTGGGAATCACGGATCGACGACGCCGACCTCGCCGCCGTCGTGCGCCAGCTCAAGCGCCGGGGCGGCAACGCCAGGCTGCTGGCCTACAAGGACGGCCGCAGCTGGCATCCGGTGTCCAGCGCGGACATCAACGAGTACGTCAAGGAGCGCACGGGGGAGGACTTCACCGCCAAGGACTTCCGCACCCTGCGGGGGACGGCGGCGGCAGCCGTCAGCCTGGCGCAGAGCGGCCCGCAGGCGAAGGTCTCGGCCCGCAAGAGTGCGGTGAGCCGGTCCATGCAGGACGCGGCCGCTGTCCTGGGGAACACGCCGTCGATCGCGCGGAAAAGCTACGTGGATCCGCGGCTGCTGGACCACTTCGCGGCGGGGGAGACGATCGACCCGCGGCGGCTGGATTCCGCCGAGTCCGAGATCCGCGCCCTGTTGTACCAGGAAGGCGATGTGGTTCCGCTGCGGAAGGCCGCCGGCCAGTAGACCCGCGCCGGTTTAGCCGGGCCTGGCTGCTACATCCGGCCGAAGCGCGCCCGGACCAGGGCGAACGCGCCGTAGGCGATGAATCCCGCCCCGATCGCGACCAGCAGCGCCGGGCCGAACGGGTGCCCGAGCAGCGCCTTGAGGCTCCCATCCAGGCCCGTGGAGGAGTCCGGGTTGTTGGTGGCGGCGGCGATGACGAACAACAGGCCGGTCAGGATCAGCGCCGCCCCCTTCGCCATGTGCCCGGCGACGCCGAGGCCGCTGATCAGCTTCCCCCGCCGGGTCCCCTCGAACCGGTGCAGCTCCTCCTTGAATTTTCTGCCGAGGCCTTTGACGATGAAGTACACGCCGATCCCGATGATGGTCAGCCCCAGTGCCACCAGGGCCGGAACGCCGAGCGGGCTCCGGACCAGGGCCGTGCTGAAGTCCCGCGTCGAGTCGCCGGAATCCCCGCGGTTGCCGAGCGCGAAGCCGGCGAAGCTCAACCCGACGCTGCCGTACGCGACGGCAAGGAAGCCGGAGGAAATGAGCTTGCCCAGCCGTTCGCCGCGGGGGAGATGCCTGGCCCGCAGGGTCGCTTCGCTCAGCTGCCAGAGCGACAGCCCGGCGCAGGCCGTGCAGCCGGCCCACATCACGGCCGGACCCCAGGGGTTCGCCGCGAGCTGTTCAATGGCACCGGTCGGGTCGGCCTGCCCCGGCGCGCCGAGGACCAGGGCGAGGGCGATGGCCCCGATCACGATATGAAGCAGTGCCATGACCGCGAAACCTGAACGTGCGACGACGTCGAGCACCGTGCTGTCCGACGCCGCCTCGGCGGCGTCGGCGGCTTCGCCCAGCGCAGTCTCGCGGTCCGACATCGGTTCCGCCGCCGTCCGCCCGCTCAGCCGTTCATGGGGCCTTCGGCGTGGATGTCTTCCGCGCCGGCACCCACTAACGTCACTGTGCACCGGACAATGAGTCCGCCGGGAACTGAGTCCACTTCGACGAGAGTCCCGCCCTGTTCGATCACCGTGTACGTTTCCGTGCCGGCTTCGACCTCGAACCCGCGCGAGGCGGCATCGTGCTTCGCGTTGGCCCGGGCGGCCTCCCGGAGGGCGTCCAGGTACCCCGGCTCGTCCGCCCGGGTCCTGTCGCCGAAGGACCAACCAAAAAGTTGACCAGTTTCTTCCATGGCGCTGATTTTACGCTCAGGAGCCCCGTTTACGGCGGGCGGGCGGGCTGGACACCGCGACTACCACCTTTTTGATAAGTGTGCTTACTATGGCCGAGTCATGCCCGGCTTTTTGGGGCATCCCCCGGCGGCACAGCGCCATTGGCTGGCGCTGCGTTTCCGGATCCGACCACAGACGATAGGAAGTTCAACATGGCAGGTAATCTTGTTGCCCGATCCATCCACGACCTGACGGCGGGTGCCTGGTTCGGCGGCTCACTGATGGGCGCCCTCGGCCTGAACGGTGCGGCGGCGGAAGCCAAGGACCCCGCGGAACGGACCCGGCTGTCCAGCCTCGGCTGGAAGAAGTGGGCACCGTTCCAGGCGGCCGCCTTCGGTGCGCACTTCCTCTCCGGCCTTGCCGTCATGTGGGAGAACAAGGGCCGGATGGCCAAGCAGGACGGTGTGACCCGGCTGACTGCCTACAAGTCGGTCGTCACGCTCGCCGGGGCCGCCGTGACGCTGTACGCGGGCCTGCAGGGCGCCAAGGTGGACAAGCTGGCCGGCGAGGGCGCCGAGGGGGCCACTGAGCCTAAGCCCGGCGCATCCGAGGAACTCCGGTCGGCGCAGCAGCAGTTGAAGATCCTGCAGTGGGCCATTCCGGTGTTCGCCGGCTGGGTGATCGTGCTCGGCGCGAAGCACGGCGAAATGCAGCGCCCCAAGAACGTTCTCAAGGGCCTCACGCGCTAGCCCGAGAGTGACGCCGCGCGCCCGGCGACACAAAGGCCTCCGGGGGGAACAGCAGTTCCGGCCCCGGAGGCCTTTGCCGTGCCGGGCTCCTGCTGCTGGGCGCAGGAGGCGGCCGCCAGAAGTCGGCGTTGCCGGCGCCGATCACGGTGTGCCCTCCGCCAGCCGGGCTGGCAGAGGGCACACCGCTGAGACTGAGCATCTTCGAGCGACCTTGGAGAAACCCTAGGCGGCTATTCCTGGAGCCATTCCGCACAGGAGTTCAGGTTGCGGGTGACGCTTTCGACGGCGGCAGTCTCGTCGTGGCGGGCGATGGCATCCACCAGCTCGCCGTGGCCCTCGTGCGGCAGGCCGTTGAACCCTCCACGGCGCTGCTGCCGGAGGAGGTCGTTGTGGAAAATGACGCCGAAGCTGACGTACAGCTCGTGCAGGAGGGGGTTGGCGGATGCCTGGGCCACCAGCACATGGAAGTCCCAGTCGGCGCGGGCCCACGCGGCGTAGTCTTCGGCGAGCCAGGCGACGCGGCGGGCCGTGAGCAGCTCGCGCATGCCGGCGATGTCGCCGGCCGTCGCGTGCCGGGCGGCGAGCCGTGCCGCCTGGGTGTCCAGGCCTACCCGGACCTCGAGGATGTGCTCCTGGGAATGATCCTGGTACATGCGCTGAGTGGCACCCGCGATCTCGCTGGTGGCCCGGACATAGGTGCCGTCCCCGCGGCGGACGTCAAGCATCCCGCTGTGCGCCAGCGCCTTGATGGCCTCGCGGAGGGTGCCGCGGGAGACGCCGAAGGCCGCCATCAGTTCCGGTTCGGCCGGGATGCGCTGCTGGAGCGGCCACTCGCCCGAGTGGATCAGCGCCCGCAGCTTTGCGGTGACTTCGTCCACGAGCGGGGGCCGGTGCGAGGCGGTGAGGGTCATCGCGGGGTCCTTTCGGCGGACTGCGGAGTCTTGGGCCGGGCCGTGAGGAGCTGGCCGACGGCGATCTGGCCGAGCGCCACAGCCAGCAGCAGGATCAGCGGCAGCGTCCAGGAGCCGGTGGCGCTGTGCAGCAGGCCCATGCCGAAGGGCCCGAGCGTGGCCAGCAGATAGCCGGCGGACTGGGCCACGGTGGACAATGCCGTGGTCTCCGCGGTGGTGCGGCCGCTGCGGCTGATCATCACCATCACCAGCGGGAAAATGCCAAGCCCGAAACCGAGCAGCACCGCCGTCAGGGGCGCCCAGTCGACCGGCAGGACCAGCATCGCCAGGACGCCGAGGGCCATGGTCAGGGTGGCCACAAGGAACGCGCCGCGCAGCCTGCTCGGGCGGGACCCGATGGCCACCAGCACCATGCCGGCCGGGACCGAGACGAGCTGCATCAGCCCGAACATCAGCCCGCTCGCGGAAGCGGTCATCCCCATTGTCACCAGCATGTAGGGGAACCAGCTGAGCACCGCGTAGGCCAGAAGCGCCTGGACCGTGAAGCCGAGGGTGATCAGCGCCCCCGTGCGGGTGCGCAGCAGCGGCCAGGGGGAGATCCGGGGGGCCTTGACCGCGGATGCGTTCCGGTGGGCGTGCACCACAATCGGCAGGAAGCCCAGGCACGCGCAGAGGGCCATCAGGCCGATGGATCCGACGCCCGCGGAGGGCGAGCCGAGAGCCTGCGCCACGGGGACGATCAGGACGGCGGTGACGGTGGCGCCGGTGGTCATGGTGACCGTGTAAAGCGCGGTCATGAGGGACGTGCGGTCCGCGAAATGCACCCTGATGAAGGAGGGCATCGCCACATTGCAGACGGCCAGCCCCGACATGCCCACCACGGTGCCGGCGAGCAGCATTCCGGTGGACGGGATGCCGCGCAGCACCAGTCCGGCCGCCAGCATCACGAGGGAGAGCAGGATGGCCTTTTCGAGTCCGAGTTGCCGGGTCAGCCAGGACGTGGCGGCGCCCGCCACGGCGAAACACAGTGTGGGGATCGACGGGATGACGGCGGCGATCAGGGGTCCGTAGCCCAGCACTGCCTGCAGGTCGTGGAGCAGCGCGGCGGCCCCGGTGATGCCGGCCCGCAGGTTGAGCCCGATCAGCACGATCGCGACGACGCCGGCCACCACCACGCCGCGCTGCCGCCCGCCGGTCACGCCGGAAGGTGCTGTCTCGGGGAGGGCGGACGCCGACGTGCTGCTAGCCATACTTACCATGTTTAAAGGTTAGACGTTTGATGTTTGAGATCCGGACTTATGTGGCAAATATCTCGGCGAGTGACAGCCGCCGCGGCGGCAGTCCCCCGGCGGCGGACACGGCGGCGACATACCCCTCTGCGGCCGGAACGGCGCAGCTGAGGAGTCCCTGGACCGAGGCGTTGTGCGGGCACTCAGCCCGGAACAGCCCGGGGCTGCCGGCCGGGAGCAGCCGCAGGCTGGCCGGGTCCAGCGCCAGGCCCAGGCCGGCGGCCTTCAGGACGGCCTCCTTGGCCACCCACAACCGCATCCGGGCGCCGTCGGCGTCTCTCATCCGGGCGCCGTCGGCGTCGGCGGAGACGGAACTGTCATGGCCGGTCCCGTCCAGTTCGCCCGGGGCCACGGCGAAGTCGTCAAAGCCGTCAAACACCCTGGCCGGGACCTTTTCGATGTCCGCGCCGAGGCTGGTGCCGGCCGGACCGGCAGCAGCCATCACGGCGCCGTGGCTGCGGGACAGGCTCAGGCCTGCGCCCTCGACCCCGGGTTTTCCGTGGTCCGTGCCGCCGCAGCTGCTGCACCGGCGGCGGACCTCGAGGCCCGCGGCGGCGTCGGGTCCGAGCCCCAGCTGCCAGGCGGCCAGGAGCCGGAACAATGCGTGCGAGGCCGAGTAGTCCAGCCGGTCCTCCGCGCGCCGGAAACGGCCGGCGGAGGCTGCCTCCGCCGGAGCCAGGAACGCGTCGAGGCCGCCAAGCCCCAGGCAGGCGGCCTCGACCCCGGTTGACGGCGCCGCGACGTACACGATGCCGGCGTCACGGCCGGCGCCGGGCAGCGTCATCGGGGGCTCATCTCTTGCTGATCCTGCGGTACTGGGCGATCGCCAGCGGGGCGAAGACGGCGATGATGCCGACGCTGCACAGCACCGAGTACAGCACGGCGTTCTCCGCGGGCCAGCCGGACGGGGTGCCGAACCCGGCGGGGGCGGCGTTGCCGAAGAGCTCCCGGGCCGCGGTGGCGACGGCGGTGACGGGGTTCCATTCCGCGATCACCCGGAGGGGGCCGGGCAGGGACGTGACGGACACGAAGGCGCCGGAGACGAAGGTGACCGGGAAGAGCCACACGAGCCCCAGGCTTTGTGCCACTTCCACGCTCCGGGCTGTCAGGGCGATGACGGCCCCGATCCAGGAGACGGCGAAGGCAAACAGCAGCAGCAGCGCCAGTCCGGCCAGTGCGGCACCGGGGCCCGTGGTGATCCGCCAGCCGATGGCGAGCCCGCAGGCGAGCGTCACGACGACGGACAGGACGCTGGTGAACAGGTCCGAGGAGGTGCGGCCGAGGATGACGGCCACGCGGGACATCGGCAGGGAGCGGAACCGGTCGATCAGCCCGAGCTGCAGGTCCTTGGCCAGGTACACGGCCGTGAAGGAGGCGTTGAACGTCAGGGTCTGGGCGAGGATGCCGCCGATCAGGAAACTGCGGTACTGGTCCCCGCCGAGGGTTCCGCCGAAGACGAAGCCCAGCAACAGGACGAACATGACGGGCTGCACGATTCCAGTGACCAGCGCGCCGGGTGTCCGCAGGACGTTGATGAGGTTGCGGCGGGCAATGACGGAGCTGTCCCGGGCTGCTGCGGTGATGGCGCTCATGCGAAAGCCTCGGCCTTCTCCGGCGTGCCGGGTCCGGCGGCCGGGGCTGCCGGGGCCGCCGGGCGTCCGGTCAGCTGCAGGAACACATCGTCCAGGGTGGGGCGCCGCAAGGACGCTTCTTCCACGGGCAGGGACTGCGCATCGAGCTCGGAAAGTACTTTCACCAGGAGCCGGTGGCCGCCGGGAGCGGCCATGGAAATGCTGAGGTTCTGCGGATCCTGTTCAGGGTGCGCGTCCGCCCCGGCGGCCCGCGCCAGCACGGCCGTGGCGGCGGGCAGGTCCGCGGCATGGCGCATCACGACGTCGATCCGTTCCGATCCGGCGCTTTGCTTCAGCTCGGTCGCTGTCCCCTCGGCGATGACGCGGCCGTGGTTGATGACCGCGATATGGTCCGCCAGGCGGTCGGCCTCTTCAAGGTACTGCGTGGTCAGCAGCACGGTGGTGCCGTCGGCAACCAGCCGTGAGACCACGTCCCAGGTGTCGAGCCGTCCGCGCGGGTCCAGCCCGGTGGTGGGCTCATCGAGGACCACCACTTTGGGTCGCGCCACGATCGCGCCGGCAAGGTCCAGCCGGCGGCGCATGCCGCCGGAGAACGTTCCCGAGCGTTTCCCGGCGACGTCGGTGAGCCGGAAGCTCTCGAGCAGTTCGTTCGCCCGGGCGGCCGCCGTGCTCCGGTTCATGCCGTAGAGCCGGCCCACCATGTGCAGGTTCTCGAAGGCCGTGAGCTTTTCGTCCACGGCGGCGTACTGGCCGGACAGGCCAAGATTGCGCCGGACCAGGTCGGGGTGGCTCAGCACCGAATGGCCCGCGACGCGGGCGTCGCCGCTGTCCGGAGCCAGCAAAGTGGTGAGCACCTTGACGGTGGTCGTCTTGCCGGAACCGTTCGGACCCAGCAGGCCCAGGACGGTCCCTTCCCCGGCGCTGAGGGTGAGGCCGTCCAGCGCCTTGAAGCTGCCGAAGCTCTTGCTGACGTTCTCGACCCGGATCAATGCGAGGCGGCGAGTTCGGCGACCCTGCGCGGAGCCATGTCGGTCCACGTCCGGGACACGTAGTCCAGGCACGCTTCCCGGCTGTCGGGTCCGAACATCGTGACCCAGCCCTGCGGAACTGCCGCGAAGGCGGGCCAGAGGGAATGCTGCTGGTACTCATTGACGAGCACGGAGAACGTTGCGGACTTGTCATCGAATGGATTCGTCACGTTGACCTTTCCTGTCGGTTCTGGCGTACGGAAAATCCCCTCACGTGTAACAGGGGCATCACTGGTTATTCGTCTCCGCCGCCCAGCCGGATGGCCAGCGCGGGCATAATTGCGTTGAGAGCCCGGTCACTTAAGAGCTGGGAATGGCGCTCGTCCACCGCGATGTCGGTAATTTCCCCGGTGATGAACGGCTGCCAGGCGGCGCTTTCCGGTGTCCCGGCGGGCACGTCGCGGGTGGCGCGGAAGAACAGCAGTTCGCCCCGGAACAGCTGCGGCGGCTCGTCGCGGATCAGGCGGGCCAGCTCAGGGAAGTTCCCCACCATGGCGTTGACGGAGTCCAGCGGGACGCTGCCCAGCGGGTTGTGGTGTTCCCGCAGGATTTCCAGTGCGCGCGCACCGTCCAGCTCCGCGAGGTCTTCGGCCGCCAGCTCGTAGCCCTGGGCCTGGAGGTAGCTGGCCCACAGCGCGGGGCCGGTCCCGACGTCGGCGTTGTGCTCCTGGTTGCCGGGGAAGGCATCGAGGATGGCCAGGAACGCCACCTCCTCGCCGAGTTCCTGCAGCCGGGTGGCCAGCCGGTGCACCAGGTAGCCGCCGAAGGACCAGCCCATCAGGTGGTAGGGCCCTGCCGGCTGCACGGAGCGGATCTGCGCGATGTAGTCGTCGGCCAGCCCGGTCAGGTCCGCGGCGTCGACCCGGTGGGTGCGGCCGGGTTCCATCCCGGGCATCTGGAGTCCGATCAGCGGGCGCTCCGGGTCCAGCCGGCCCAGCATGGAGGCGTAGCCCCAGCTGATCCCGGAGGCCGGATGCACCGCGAACAGCGGCGCCTTGGCTCCTGCGGTGCGCAGGGGAAGGAGTTGCCGCAGGCTGTCCGCCGCGCTCTCCTCCGCCCCCTTGGCCGCCTCGCTGAGCAGTCCTTCCACGGTGGGTGCCCGGAACAGCGACTGGACCTGGAGGTCGGTGCCGAGGGCCGTGTTGACCTTGGCGATCAGCGGCCGGGCCAGGAAGGAATGCCCGCCCAGCTCGAAGAACGACTCGTCGATCCCGGCCCGGTCCAGTGACAGCACCTCGGCGAAGATCGCCGCGACGGTCTTTTCCTTCGGTGTCCGGGGCGCCAGCCCCGCGCTCCGCGCCGCGCTGCCGGGATCCGGCAACGCCGCGGTGTCCACCTTGCCGTGCGGCGTGAGCGGAACCTCCGGGATCACGACGACGGCGGCCGGCACCATATAGTCCGGCAACAGTCCGCGCACGTGGCGCCGGGCGGCGTCGGGCAGCGCGCTGCTGTCCGATGCGGTGCCGGCGGGCACGACGTACGCGAGCAGCCGGAGGCCGCCGGCGTCGTCCGCGACGGCACGCACCACCGCTTCCCGCACCCCGGGCGTGCTGCGCAGGGCTTTCTCCACCTCGCCGGGCTCGACCCGGAATCCGCGGATCTTCAGCTGGTCATCGTTGCGGCCGGCAAACACAAGCCGGCCGTCGGCGTGCCGGCGGACCACGTCGCCGGTGCGGTACATCCGCTCGCCGGCCCCGGCGAAGGGATCTGCCAGGAATCGTTCGGCGGTCAGCTCGGGCCGTCCGCGGTAACCGCGGGCCAGCTGGCGGCCGGCGACGTAGAGCTCTCCGGCGGCGCCGGGCAGCGCGTGCTGCAGCCTGCTGTCGAGCACGTACAGCCGCGTCCCCGCGGTGGCCGAGCCCAGCACGGGCTCGGCGGAGCCGGACACCCGGGCCAGGACGGTGTCCACGGTTGCCTCCGTGGGGCCGTACAGGTTCCAGGCCTGGACGCCGGGGCGGGCGGAGATGGTGCTCCACAGGCCGGCGTCGAACGCTTCGCCGCCCAGGGCGAGGCTGAAGCTGCCCGCGTCGCCGGCATGCCGGTCCAGGAGCCCGGTGAACACGGGTTCGCTGAGCAGCTGCCTCAGGTAGCCGGGCGTGGTCTCCCAGACGTTGATGCCGTGCCGGTCGAAGTAGGCGGCCAGTTGCTCGGAGTCGCGGCGGGTGCCGTCGTCCACCAGGTGCAGCTCGTGGCCTTCCACAAGCCAGAGGATCGGGTCCCAGGAGGCGTCGAAGCCGACGCCGGTGGTGTGCGCCACTGTCCGGCGGGCGGCCATGCCGGACATCAGGGTCTCCCGGTGCGACGCCAGCAGCGCTGCGAGGGCACCGTGGCTGACTTCGACGCCCTTCGGCCGTCCCGTGGACCCGGAGGTGAACATGACGTAGGCCAGGTCCAGGGGGTCCGTGTCCTTGACCAGGTCGCCGAAGCGGCCAGCCGTTCCGGCGTCTGCCAGTTCTTCCAGCACCAGCACCCGCGGCCGGACGTCCAGTGTGGCGAGGACCGCCTGGGCCCTTGCGGCCTCGGCGCGGCTGGTGAGGAGAACCGGCGGCGCAGCGTCCTCGATGATGGCCGCGGCGCGCTCGTCCGGGTATTCGGTATCGATGGGGTTGTAGACAGCCCCGGCGGCCAGGATCCCGAACATGCTTTCCACCGTGCCCGGGGATCGGGGGAGCAGCACGGAAACGACGTCGCCGCGGGCGACGCCCGCCCCGGCCAGGGCCGCGGCGATCTGTGCCGCCGACGCCGCCAGCGCGGCGAAGCTCAGGGTGCGCCCGTCCGCGACGACGGCGGCAGCATCCGGGGTGGCCTGAACCGTCGCGGCGAAGGCCGCCAGGATGCCCTCCGGCTCGGTGGCAGCGTCCGGGCGGGACCCGGCCGTGGCCGCCATGAGCTCCCGGGCTTCGTTGTCCCCGATCAGGGGAAGCAACGCGACGGGGGAGTCCGGGGCGGCAGCAGCCAGCTCGAGGAACCGGCCGAAACTGTCCGCCAGGCGCCGGGCGGTCTCCTCGCCGAACATGGCCGAGTTGTAGTCGATCGTGGCGAGGAGGCCGTTGCCGGCGTCCGGGCGGAAAGTAAACGAGAGGTCGAACTTCGCTTCCCCCGAGGCCGTCTCCGGCTCGGGCGCCACCAGGACTCCCGGCAGTTGGGGGACCGCCGGGGCCTCGGTGTCCACCGTGAGCATGGTCTGGAACAGGGGGTGCCGGCCCAGCTCACGGTCCGGGTTCAGGGCCTCGACGAGCCGTTCGAACGGCACGTCGTCATGGTCGAAGGCATCGAGGATGCTCTCCCGGGACCGGGCCACCATGGTCCGCAGGCTCGGGTCGCCGTCGGCGTTCACCCGCAGCGGGAGGGTGTTCACGAAGAAGCCGACCAGCTGCGAGAGGGCCTGGTCCGTCCGCCCGGCCGTCGGGGAGCCGATGACCAGGTCGTCGCCGGCACCGGTGCGGTGCAGGAACGCCGCGAGGCCGGCATGGAGCGTCATGAACAGGCTCGCGTTCGACGACGACGCGACGCTGCCCAGTGCCTTGACGCTCCCCGGGTCCAGCCGGAACGTGAGCTGGCGCCCGGGCTGGCGTGCCTCGCGGGGACGGCGTTGATCCGCGGGCAGCATGAGCTCGGCCGGGATGCCGGCCAGGGTGTGCCGCCAGTGGTCCAGTTTGGTTGCGAGGGCGGGGCCCTCGAGCTGTTGCCGCTGCCAGGCGCTGAAATCGGCATATTGCAGCGGCAGGGGCTCCGGCTCCGCGGGGGTGCCGCCGCCGAGGGCGGCTTCATAGGCCCGGGAGAGGTCCCGCGCCAGCGGCGCGAGCGAGGCCCCGTCGCTGGCGATGTGGTGCATCACGAGGTGGAGGACCCACTCCGGGGCGTCCGCGGGGCCGACCCGGATCAGCCGGGCCCGCAACGGCAGTTCCGAGCGGACGTCGAAGCCGCGCTCGGCGCCGTGCCGCAGCAGCCCGGGGACCTCCGCCTCGGAGTCCGCGGCGGTGATGTCCAGCCGCATCCCGGCTTCCGGGCGGGCGTCGTCGTCCGCGTGCCGGTTGTCCGGGGCGCAGCCGCCGGGAGCCAGGATCAGCTGCCGGGGCACACCATTGGTCTCCGGGTAGACCGTCCGGAGGACCTCGTGGCGGCGGAACAGCGAGCCGACGGCGGCGTCGAGCGCCCGCTCGTCCAGCCCGCCGGTGAGGCGCACGGCGAGCGAGATGTTGTAGTCGGCGGAACCGGGATCCAGCTGGTTGAGGAACCACATGCGGGACTGCGCGTAGGACAGGGCCAGCGGCTCGGCCCGGGCAGCGTCCGCGCCGCCCAGCCAGTCGGCGAGGGAAGCCGCCGCCGGTGCGTTGTCCGCGCCGCGGGCCGCACCGGACGCCGGCGCGGAGTCCGCTGCACCGGTCTGCCGGCGGACAGCGGCGAGCAGTCCGGCCGGGGTGGGCTCGTTGAAGAGTGTCCGCAGCGGCAGCTCGGTGCCGAAGGCCTCCCGGATGCCGCCCATCATCGAGACCGCCAGCAGGGAGTGGCCGCCGAGTAGGAAGAAGTCATCGCCCATGGTGACGGTGTCCACGCCGAGGACCTCGGCGAAGATTCCGCACATGGTGCGCTCGTCCGCGGTCTGCGGGGCGTCGCCCTGCCCGGTGCCGGCGCCGGCGGACGGGGCCGGCAGGGCCTTCCGGTCCAGTTTCCCGTGGGCTGTGAGCGGGATGGCGGAAAGCTTCATGAAAAGGGCCGGAACCATGTAGTCCGGCAGCTTCGCGGCGGCCAGGCTGCGGAGTTCTTCCGGTTCCGCGCCGCCCACGTAGTAGGCCACCACGCGGTGGGCCGGTTCGCCGTCGGCCACCGCGACCGCCCGGTCGACCCCGGTGTGCGAGGCCAGCACGGTCTCGATTTCGCCGAGTTCGATCCGGAAGCCGCGGACCTTGACCTGCTCGTCCGTGCGGGAAAGATACTCCAGCGAGCCGTCCGCGGTGCGGCGGACGAGGTCCCCGGTGCGGTACATCCGGCTGCCGTCCGCAGCGAACGGGTTGGCGACGAAGCGCGACGCTGTCTCGGCGGGGCGGCGGTCGTAGCCGCGCGCCATGCCGGGGCCGGCGAGGTAGAGCTCGCCCGGCACACCGGTTGGCACAAGCGCCAGATACTGGTCCAGGACGAAGGCATCGGTGTTGGCGATGCCGCGGCCGATCGTTGGGGATCCGCCGGTGATCCGGGCGGTCACCGAGTCCACGGTGAACTCGGTGGGGCCGTAGAAGTTATAGGCCGAGACTTCCGGCAGGGAAGCCAGCCGGTTCCACAGCTCCGCGGACACCGCTTCGCCGCCGAGGGCGAGCACCATGGGCTGCGCCGGGGCGGCGCCGTCGAGCAGGCCGAACTCCAGCAGCTGGCCGGCGTAGGACGGCGTCGTCTCCAGCACGTCGATGCCGTGGCGGCGGCAGTACGCGGCGAGCGATTCGGCGTCGCCGCGCACTTCGTCGGCCACCAGATGGAGTTCCGCGCCGGCGATCATCCAGAGCATCGGGTCCCAGGCGGCGTCGAAGCCGAGTCCCGCGATGTGCGCCACGGACACGGTCTCCGCGCCCGCCGCCTCGAAGCGCGGGCTGTACAGGGTGCGGTGGTGGTGGTTGTAGAGGTTGGCGAGGGCCTCGTGCGTGACGGCGACGCCCTTGGGCCGTCCGGTGGACCCGGAGGTGTAGAGCACATAGCCAAGATCACCGGCGGCCGGGCGGCGCTGCGCCAGCGCGTCGTCGGAAATGCCGGTGCCCGCCGCCAGCAGCGTGCCGACGTCGAGGGTCAAGGGACCTTCCGCGGAGCCGGGCGCGTCGGAGAGGACGACGGCGGGGGCGCCGTCGTCGAGGATGACGCGGATCCGCTCCTCCGGGTAGGACAGGTCCACCGGGATGTAGACGGCGCCGGCGGCCAGCACCGCGAGGGCGGCGGCGACGACGTCGGAGCCGCGGGGGAGCGCGACGGCCACGCGGTCCCCGGGTTCGACGCCGGAGGCCATCAGCCCCTTGGCGAGGTCCCGGACCCGGGTGCCGAGCTGTTCGAAGGTCTGGCTGTGTTCCGGGCCGGCCGGGCCGACGAGGGCGGAGGCGCGTGGCGTCCGGGCCGCCGTGGCCCGGAAGGCATCGACCACGGTCGCCGGGGCCGCGTCCTCGGGAACGGCTCCGGTCCGGAGGCTGTGTTCCAGGGCGAGCGCGTGCTGCTCCCGGGACTGGATCCGCAGCTGGTCCAGTGTGATGCCGGGGTCCGCCGCGAACTGCTCCACGACGGCCAGGTAGCCCGCCACGAGCTGGGCCGCGGTGGCCCGCGAGAACAGGGCCGGGTTGTAGGCGAGGGAGCCGCGGATGGCGGAGCCCTCCCCGTCGGCCGGGGTGGGGGTGTCCTCTTCGGCGAGGTCCAGCAGCAGGTCGAACTTGGCCCCGCCGGGTTCCTGGCTGAGGTCCGCCGTGGCCGTCAGCCCGTCCATGGACAGTCCGGCGGAGCCGGTGTTCTGCAGCGTCAGCATCACCTGGAAGAGCGGGTGCCGGTGCTCGGACCTGGCCGGGTTGAGTTGCTCGACCACGCGCTCGAACGGGGCGTCCTGGTTGGCGTAGGCGTGCAGGTTGGTGTAGCGGACGCTTTCGACGAGCTCCGCCGCGGTCGGGTTCCCGGAGGTGTTGGTCCGGAGCACCAGGGTGTTGACGAAGAAGCCGACGAGCCCGTTGAGCTGGGTGTCGGTCCGGCCGGCCACCGGGGTGCCCAGCGGGATGTCTTCCCCGGCTCCGGTTTTGGTCAGGAGGGCCGCCAGCGCGGCCTGCAGCACCATAAAGAGGCTGGCGTTGTGCTCCCGCGCCAGCGCGTTGAGCCTGGCCACTGCTGCCGGGCTGATGTGCAGGGGTACGGACGACGCCGGTCCGGCGGCGCTCTTCGCGCCGCGGGCGAAGTCGAACGGCAGCCGGAGCTCTTCCGGGGCACCGCGCAGTTCGCGGTTCCAGAATTCGAGCTGGCGGGAGATGGCGCTCGCGGGATCGTCCTCGCTGCCGAGTTCCCCGCGCTGCCAGAGGGTGTAGTCGGCGTACTGGACCGGCAACGGGGCCAGCGGGGTGCCGTCGCCTGCCCGCTGGCGGTTGTAGGCCGCGGAAAGGTCCTGCGCTAGGGGCGCCAGGGACCAGCCGTCGGCGGCGATGTGGTGGAGCGTGATGGCCAGCACGTGCCGGTCCGGTGCCTGCTGGAACAGGACGGCACGCAGCGGCAGCTCACTTGCCACGTCGAAACCGCGGCGGGTCTCCGCGGCCAGGGCGCCGGCCAGCGCGGCCGCCGGGCACTGGACGGCCAGCAGCTCGACGGGGCGCTCGCCGTCGGCGAGGATGTGCTGCACAGGCTCGCCGTCGACCAGGGGGAAGAGGGTGCGCAGGCTTTCGTGCCGGCCGACCACCTGGTTGATGGCACGGTGCAGCGCGGCGACGTCCAGCGGGCCTTTGAGCTCCAGGACCACAGGGATGTTGTAGGCCCCGGATCCGGGGTCGAAGCGGTTCAGGAACCACAGCCGGCGCTGGGCGAAGGACAGCGGGATGGCGGCGGGGCGTTCCACGGGCTGCAGCGGATGTGCGTTGCCGGCCCCCAGTTCCAGGGTCTCGGCGAGGGCGGCGACGGTGGGCTGTTCGAATACCGTGCGCAGGGCAGGGGCAACACCGGTCCGGTCCCGCAGCAGCGCCACAAGCCTCGTGGCAAGGAGCGAGTGGCCGCCGAGTTCGAAGAAGTCATCGTCGAGTCCGACGGCGTCGAGCCCGAGGACCTCCCTGAAGGCCTCGGCGACGATCCGTTCGCGCTCGTTGCGGGGTTCGGTGGCCGCCGCTTCCTGGCCGGGGGCCGGCAGCGCCCGGGTGTCCAGCTTGCCGTTGGCGGTCAGCGGAATGGACGGGATCTGCTGGATGACGGTCGGCACCATGTAGTCCGGCAGCTGCCGGCGGGCCAGTTGGCGGAGCTCCGCCGGGTCGACGTCGCCGCCGGAGGTGACGTAGCCGAGCAGCTGGTCATAGCCTGCCCGGTTCTTTGAAACCGCAACGGCGGCGTGGTCCACGCCGGGCAGGGCGCGGAGGACTTCTTCGATCTCGGCGAGCTCGATCCGGAAGCCGCGGATCTTGACCTGCGCGTCCATCCGGCCGCGGAACTCCAGGGTGCCGTCCGGGAGCCGCCGGACGACGTCGCCCGTGCGGTACATCCGGGAGCCGTCCGGCACGAAGGGGTCGGCGACGAACCGTTCGGCGCTGAGCCCGGGCTGGTCGAGGTAGCCGCGCGCGAGGTTGACGCCCGCGACGTACAGCTCGCCGATGGCGTTGACGGGCACCGGGTTCAGCCCCGAATCCAGGATGTAGTGCCGGCTGTTGGCCACGGAGTCGCCCAGGCTGGGCTCGGTGCCGGGGTGCATCACCGCGGTCAGCGAGTCGACGGTGGTTTCCGTGGGCCCGTAGAAGTTGTAGGCCACGAGGCACTCCTTGCCGGCCAGGGCGCTCCACAGCGGCCGGATCCACGGCCTCGCCGCCCAGGGCGACCACCGACGGGTGCGGGTCCTGGTCGAAGAGTCCGCCGGCCAGCAGGACCTTGGCGAAGGACGGCGTGGTCTCGATCGAGTCGATGCCGGTGCCGGCCAGGTAGCTGCTGAGCGCCTCCGGGTCGCGGCGGGTCTGGTTGTCCACGAGGTGGAGTTCGTGGCCGGCGATGAGCCAGAGGATCGGGTCCCAGGAAGCGTCGAAGGAGAGCCCGGCCGTGTGCGAAACCTTGAGTTTTCGCCCGAGCCGGTCCTCGGCGGGCCGGAAGATGCTGTCCCGGTGGGAGGTGTACAGGTTCAGCAGGGCAAGGTGCTCGACGCCGACGCCCTTGGGACGGCCGGTGGACCCCGATGTGAAGATCACGTACGCGAGGTCCTGCTGCCCGGCGGAGGGTTCCAGCGCGGCCCCGTCCTTGCCGTCCAGGCAGGCGACCACCAGGGCGGAGTCCAGCACGGTGGCGGGGACGTCGCTGGCCAGCTCGTCGTGGCCGCCGGCGCCGGTGAACGCCGACGAAGTCAGCAGTCGGACGGGGGCCGCGTCCTCGAGCATGCCCTCCACCCGCCCGGCGGGGTAGTCGGGGTCCAGGGGGAGGTACGCGGCGCCGGACTTCAGGACCGCCAGGATCGAGACCGGCAGCAGGACACTGCGGTCCAGCCGCACGGCGACGGTGCGGCCCGGCCCCGCGCCGTGGCTCCTGAGGAACCTGGCCAGCTGGTTGGAGCGCCGTTCCAGCTCGGCGAACGTGAGCTCGCCGTCGGGCGCCACGACGGCGGTCCGGGATCCGGAGGACAGGGCGCTGAGCTGGAATTCCTCGACGATGGTGTGACCGGGCAGCTCCGTGTCGGCGGCCTCGCCGGCGGCCAGGAGGGAGCGTTCCTCGGCTTCCGTGGTCACCGCCAGCGCGGCCAGCCGGGCGTCGGGTTGTGTTGCCACGGCTTCCAGCAGGCGGACGAAGCGGTCCAGGTGTTCCTGCAGCTGCCGGGCGCCGTAGAGGCCGGCATTGGCTTCGAACTGGACGGTGGCGTGGCCGCCCGGCCCGCCGGGGTCTGTCCCGCCGGCGCTGCCTGTCCCGCCGGCGGTGCCGCTGCCAAGGCCGTGGATGATGATGGAGAGGTCGTCGACCGGGCCCGTGGAGAGGATGTTCATGGTGCCATGGGCGGGGCCGAAGCTGATGTCGTCCAGGACCGGCAGGATGTTCAGTGAGGGGCCAAGATAACCGGTCTGGGTGGACAGATCCTCGTAGCGGAAACGCTGGTGGATCAGCGCCCCGCGCAGGGTGGTGCCCACGGCGCTGACGGTTTCCCGGACGGTGGCGCCGGGGTCGAGGACAGTCCGGATCGGCAGGATGTTGGACAGCATGGACGGCGTCGACTTCGCCAGCTGGCCGCGGCGGGCGGTCACGGGCAGGGCCACGGATACCTCACGCTCACCGGTGATCCGGTGGAGGTAGAGCGCGGCTGTGGTCAGGACCAGTGCCGGTCCCGAGCCGGCGGCGGACTCCAGCGCTGCTGCGGCCGTGGCAGGCAGCCGCCTGGCGGCCCGCACCACCGAACCGGCGGATCCGTCCGGCCGGCCCGCGAGGCCCGTGGCCGGGGCGGCGTCCCGCAGTTCCTGCTCCCAGTAGGACCGGTCCGTTCCGGCGCTGCCGGATTCCGGGTACTCCCGCTCCGCCGTCAGCAGCTCGGTGAGGGAGCCGAAGGCCGTGGGGCCGGAGTCTCCCGCCGCGGTGCCGTCCGCAGCGTTGTCCGTCCCGCCCAGCAGCGAGTCGTAGAGCTCAGCCACCCGCCTGAGCACCAGCACGGCAGAGTAGCCGTCGAGCATGAGGTGGTGCACGCGCTGGTAGAAGAAGTGGCGGTCGCCCGAAAGCCTGATGAGTTCCATGTGCAGGAGTTCGTCGCTGCCGGCGTTGCGCGGCAGGCCCATGTCCGCGTCCATCAGCTCCCGGGCCGCGGCTTCCCTGGTCCCGGTGGCGCCGTTGTCGGCAACGCTGCTCAGGTCAGTGAGGACCAGCCGGGCGGGCCGTGCCTGCGGGACCTGGAACGGCCCGGAATGGTCTTCCCCGAACGCCATGTTGAGGGCGTCCGTCCCGGCGACCGCCTGCTCCACGGCCTCCGCCAGCACGCCGGCATCCACCGGCCCGGCAATCTCGACGAACTGGCCGATCTGGTAGCGGGGGTTCTCGGGCGCCAGCTTCTGCGCGTACCAGATACCGCGCTGGGCGGTGGTCAGCTGGAGCCTCCCGGCGGAGTCGTCGGGACGGGCGTCAAGGGGGTTCGGGGACATGATCCTTCTCGGTGTCTCGGGGACCCGGCGGATGCATCAGGGCATGCCAAACGGACCCGCGCGTCAGCTCAGGCAGCGGTGATCCGCGGGCGGTCCGGCCTGTGTGGCGGGCGCCCGCGGATCAGTTGGGGAGTCTTAGGGGTTACTGGAACTGGCCGAACTGGAACGGTCCGGTCTGGCCTGTGTCAACAAGCGGCCCGTCAACAAGCGGCCCGTCCACGAGCGGTCCCTGGATGAGTGCGCCGTCGATGAGTGTTCCGTCGATGACCGGGGCAATGGTCAGCCGGTTGTTGGACGTCGAAGGCGCATCCACGCCGGTTTCCTGCGGAAGGGCGGCGGCCTGGGCCGGCAGTGAGGTGACGGTGAAGGCAGAGATTGCCAGTGCTGATCCTGCTGCGATCCGGGTGGCGGTCTTGAGGGTCTTGTTCACGTTCATCTCCAGTTAGGTAGCCGTACAGTTTCCACGCACCAAAACGGTGCCATAGGACTATTCGGACCTGCGCGGGGAACGGATGGGCTGAGACCGGTGATACTCCCGCCGGACTCAGCGCGGGTGGCGGGCGCTGAGGCGCTGCACGGCCAGCGCGAGCCACAACTGGACCCTGTCCGGTGTCTGGCGGGGTCATAGCCGGTCAGTTCGGTGATCTGCGCCAGCCGGTAGCGCACGGTGTTCCGGTGCAGGGTCAGGGCCTCGGCGACGGCGGCCACCGAACCGTTGTTGGTCAGGTAGCTTTCCAGCGTGGTCATCAGCTCCGACCCGTGGGCCGCATCGAAGGTGCGCAGCGGGCTCAGCGATTCATTGGCCATGTCGGCCAGGGGGACGTCTTCGCTGGCCAGCAGCAGGGACGTCAGGCTCAGGCGTTCCGGTTCATTCACCGGCAGGCCGTGGCTGGCCGCGTCCCGGGCCTCGAAGTAGCTCCAGCGCAGCGCCGTTCGGCTTGGTGTAGGCGCCGCCGATGCCGATGGTCGCGTGGATCCCCGCCTCAGCCAGGTGGTCGCTGAGCTGCCGGGCCAGTGCAGCTGCCGCGCCGCCGTCGTCGTGATCACCACGATCCCAGGTCCTGCCCGACGACGGCGGTCACCGCGTTCTCCAGAAACCTGCGGCACCGAGGTGCTCACCAGCGCCTTGTGATGCGCGGCGGAAACCGCCAGCAGCACTACGTTCCGGCGGGTGCTGTTCAGGCCCACGCCGGCCAGCCGGCGCTGGGCCTCGCTGGTCTCCAGCGCGCCGTGGATGACGTCCTCCAGGACCTGGCCGCACAGGGCACGCTGGGCCTGGCGCTGCTTGACCATGTTGTTCAGCTCCACGCTGATCAGGTTCTGGGCGTAGCCGATGATGCCGGAATCCTCGAAGGGATGCCGGACCCACAGGGTGCAGGCGTCGCGGCGGCCGGTGGGAATCGGGTAGGAGGCCCACGTGTCCGCGGTGGGGAGGTCCGTACTGCTGTTGTACAGGTGGGCGGTGAACTGGGTGAGGGCAATGTCGGTGCGCAGCATGCCGCCGAGGTGCTTCAGGAGCTGGCCCAGGCCGCCGCCGGTGAGGAGTGCCCTGGCCAGGATCTGGTGGCCTGCGATCAGGCGCTCCAGCTTGGCGACGTGATCGGCGGACTGTGCGTCGGCCACGAGTTTTCCGATGGCGATGAACGGGGTCTCGTAGGGGACCCGGACCACCGGGAGCCCCCAGCGGTTGGCCTCGGCAATCAGGGGCGGCGGAACGTCGTCGTGCGTCAGGCCGGTGCCGAACCCGATCCCCACGGCGCCCGCGCGCTGGACCTGGCGGACGAACCGCCGCTGCTCCGGCGCGGACCGCAGCCGCATCCCGGTGGTCAGCACCAGTTCGCCGCCGTTGAGGAAGCGCTGCGGGTCCTCCAGCTCCGTGACGGCCACCCAGTTGATGTCGTGGTGCCAGGTGGTTTCGGCCAGGCCCGCCTTGGACAGGTGGAGGGACTGTACGCCGAGCAGCATCGCGAGGGAAATGGCCATGATTCTAGGATAGCCAGGTGCTGGGCGACCGCACTAAACATGTCCCGCAACGGTGTGCAGGTGGCTATTCCCTGGCCGTGGGGGGGCATAGGCTCAGAGCAGTCGCACTGCGGTGCTTTTCACCCTGAAAGAGGTTGTACACCGTGGTTCAGACCTTGCAAAACTTCATCAACGGTGAGTTTGTCACCCCGGCAGGCACCGGCTTGCTGGACATCGTCAACCCCACCAACGGCGAGGTGGTGGCACAAGTCGCCGGTCTCCGTGCAGGCCGACGTTGACGCCGCCATGACCGCCGCGAAGGATGCCTTCAAGAGCTGGAAGCACGTCACCCCCGGCCAGCGCCAGCTGATGCTGCTCAAGCTCGCGGACGCCGTCGAGGCCAACAGCGACGAACTCGTGGAGGCCCAGCACCGCAACACCGGCCAGGTCCGCTCGCTGATCGCCTCCGAGGAAGTTGCTGCCGGCGCCGACCAGCTCCGCTTCTTCGCCGGCGCGGCCCGCATCCTGGAAGGCAAGTCCGCCGGCGAATACTTCGAGGGCCACACCTCCTACGTCCGCCGCGAACCCATCGGCGTCGTGGCCCAGGTGGCGCCGTGGAACTACCCGTTCCTGATGGCCATCTGGAAGATCGGCCCCGCCCTCGCCGCCGGCAACACCGTGGTCCTCAAGCCCTCGGACACCACCCCGGAATCCACCCTGGTGCTGGCCCGGCTGGCCGGCGAGATCCTGCCCGCCGGTGTGCTGAACGTGGTGCTGGGAACCGGCGAAACCGGCGCCCTGATGGTGGAGCACAAGGTCCCCGGCCTGGTCTCCATCACCGGCTCGGTCCGCGCCGGCATCGCCGTGGCCTCGGGCGCCGCGAAGGGCCTCAAGCGCGCCCACCTGGAACTCGGCGGCAAGGCGCCCGGCCATCGTCTTCAAGGACGCCGACATCAAGAAGAGCGCCGCGGCCATCGCCGAGTTCGCCTTCTTCAACGCCGGCCAGGACTGCACCGCCATCACCCGCGTCCTGGTGGAGGACTCGGTGCACGACGACGTCGTGGCAGCCATGGTGGAGCACACCAGGACCCTGCACACCGGCTCGCAGAACGATGAAGACAACTACTTCGGCCCGCTGAACAACGTGAACCACTTCAACGCCGTGACCTCCGTGGTGGAGCACCTCCCGGAGAACTGCAAGATTGTCACCGGCGGCCACCGGGCGGGGGAGAAGGGCTACTTCTTCGAACCCACCATCGTCACCGGCGCCAAGCAGACCGACGACATCGTCCAGAAGGAAACCTTCGGCCCGGTCATCACGGTGCAGAAGTTCAGCACCGAGGCGGAGGCCCTGGAGCTGGCGAACGACGTCGACTACGCCCTCGCGTCCAGCGTCTGGACGTCCGACCACGGCACTGCCATGCGGATGAGCCGCGACCTGGACTTCGGCGCCGTCTGGATCAACACGCACATCCTGCTCACAGCCGAAATGCCGCACGGCGGCTTCAAGCAGTCCGGCTACGGCAAGGACCTCTCCATGTACGGCGTCGAGGACTACACGCGCATCAAGCACGTGATGAGTGCGCTCGACGCCTAGCCACTTCCCCCGCTGGTCACGCCGCACAACTTGTCACGCACTAGAAAGGCTTCCCCATGACTGCCACCGCAAATGACATCACCTTCCGCCTGGAGCAGAAGCGCCGTGTCCAGGCCGACTTCCCGGGCCCCAAGTCCATCGCCCTGACCGAACGCCGCAAGGCAGTGGTCGCCGCCGGCGTCGCCTCCAGCGTCCCCGTGTACGTGGCGGATGCCGACGGCGGGATCATCCACGACGTCGACGGCAACTCCTTCATCGACCTCGGCTCGGGCATCGCGGTGACCAGCGTCGGCGCGTCCGATCCCGCCGTCGTCGGGGCCGTGAAGGAAGCCGTGGAGCACTTCACCCACACCTGCTTTATGGTCACGCCCGTACGAAAGCTACGTGGCCCTCGCCGAGCAGCTCAACCGCCTGACCCCCGGTGACCACGAGAAGCGGACCGTGCTGTTCAACTCCGGCGCCGAGGCTGTGGAGAACGCCGTCAAGGTGGCCCGCCTGGCCACGGGGCGTGACGCCGTCGTCGCCTTTGACCACGCCTACCACGGCCGCACCAACCTGACCATGGCGCTGACCGCCAAGGCCATGCCGTACAAGACCAACTTCGGCCCGTTCGCGCCCGAGGTCTACCGCATGCCGATGAGCTACCCGTTCCGCGAGGAAAACCCCTCGATCACCGGTGCCGAGGCCGCCAAGCGCGCCATCACCATGATCGAGAAGCAGATCGGCGGCGAGCAGGTGGCCGCGATCATCATCGAACCCATCCAGGGCGAGGGCGGCTTCATTGTCCCCGCCGAGGGCTTCCTGCCGGCACTGGCCGCCTGGGCCAAGGACAAGGGCGTGGTCTTCATCGCCGACGAGGTCCAGTCCGGCTTCTGCCGCACCGGCGAATGGTTCGCCGTGGACCACGAAGGCGTCGTGCCGGACATCATCACCATGGCCAAGGGCATCGCCGGCGGCATGCCGCTGTCCGCGATCACCGGCCGCGCCGACCTGCTCGACGCCGTCCACCCGGGCGGCCTCGGCGGCACCTACGGCGGCAACCCGGTTGCGTGCGCTGCCGCATTGGCCGCGATCGGGTCCATGGAGGAGTACAACCTCGACGCCCGTGCCAAGCCACATCGAGCAGATCGCCCACGGCAAGCTCCGCGAACTCGCGGCGCGAGAAGTCCGTGATCGGTGACATCCGCGGCCGCGGCGCCATGCTGGCCATCGAACTGGTCCAGGCCGGTTCGAAGGAGCCCAACCCGGAACTGACCAAGGCCGTCGCCGCCTACTGCCTCAAGGAAGGCGTCATCATCCTCACCTGCGGCACCTACGGCAACGTCATCAGGCTGCTGCCGCCGCTGGTGATCAGCGACGAGCTGCTGAAGGACGGCCTCGAAGTCCTGGCTGCGGCCATCAAGGCCAACGCCTGACCGACCCCACCCCCACGCGGAAGAGCCGCGGACCAACCGGTCCGCGGCTCTTCTGCTGTCCGGCTCCTGCTACTGCGGCTATTTCCACGCTGCTACTTCCACTGCGTGGACTCCAGCTGGACCGCCACGACGTACAAGTGCTTCCCCCGGTCGATCTTCTCGACCTCGTAGACGCGCACCTTGGTTTCGGGGACGTCCGGCACGGTACGGCCCACCCCGATCCCGTAGCTGAGCACGCCCTCGAAGTCGCCGGCCTGGGCGTACCCGGCCAGGGCCTTGAAGCCGACGGCCTGGGGCGGAGCGGTCTTGATGCTGCTGGCCGCGCCATCGGCCGTGTGCGCCTGGGCGCCGCGGAACACCACTTTGAGCACGGCCCCGGCACCGGGCAGCGGCACCGGCAGGCCGCTGCCGTCGGCGAGCAGCTGCGGGACGAACTCGAGTTCGTAGCTGGGGAAGCCGCCCTGGAAGCGGAAACTGAGCTGGTCGAACGGCGGGTTCTGCGCCGGATGCTGGCCTGCCCCGATCGCGTAGAGCACGGGCAGCGGGTCCGCCGGCGGCGGCGCAAGCGGCACAGGGTTCTGGTGCGCCGCCTTGAACGCCCGTCCCGGTCCCGGCCAGGCCCAGTCGAGGGCCACTTTCGCGGAGATCACCTTGTCGCCGGTCTGCGGCGGCCCGGTCTCGTCGGTGTCGCCCGGCACGCCGGGGGACGCCGACGGTGACACGGCGGACGACGCCGGGGCGGAGCCCGTGGCCTGGCCGGTACTGCCGGGTTGCGGCGCCGGCGGCACACACCCCGTGAGGAAAAGCAGCAGGATCAGCGGCAGCGCCAGCGGCAGTGTCATCGGCAGTGCCAGTGACTCCGCCAGCCGCAGGGCCAGCGTCCGCGGACCGACGCCCCGGGCCCCGGGTTTCCGCCCGCTGACCGCACCCATGCTGAGCTCCCCTCGACCGTTCCAGCCTAGCCAGCGAAGAATCCCCTGCTCAGGGCCAAAAGTCACCGGCTGTCCCGGACTATTCCGGGCGCCGCTGGGCTAGAGTCGTTCCTACCACTGCAGGAACGCAGACCGGCCGACGTCGCCCGGAACCCCGGAGCACAGCTGGCCTCTGCCACGAACCCATAAGGGGTCAATACATGCGATACGTAGTTGGCTACACACCCAACGAACGCGGCGCCGACGCCGTCGCCCTGGCCTCGGCCATGGCACGCGCCCAGGGGGCGCACCTTGACCTGGTCTATGTGGTGGACCGCCGGGCCCCCTACGTGGCCCTGAACCCGGACGGGAACCGCATCAGCGCAGCCGAGCAGGCGGTGCTGACCGCGGAACGCGAGGGCCTGGCCCTCGTCCCCGAAGGCGTCGAAGCCAGGTTCCACGTCCGCCAGGCGGAGTCCTTCGCGGCGGGCCTGATCGACGCCGCGGTCGAATACGAGGCAGGACTGATTGTGGTGGGCGCGGCGAGCAACGGCCTGTTCAAGCGGTACAGCGTCGGCAGTGTCGCCAACGCCCTGCTCCATGCCTCCCCGGTCCCGCTGGCCCTCGCACCGCGCGGCTACCGCCGCACCGAGCCCGTCTCCCGCCTGACCCTCGCGGTCGGCCAGCGCACCGGCGCCGAGGCGGCCATCGGCGTCGCGATCGAATCCGCCGGGCGACGCGGCGTGCCGCTGCGCCTCGTCTCCCTGGTGGAGCTCGACGCCGAAGGCGACAGCGGCGAGAACATCAACGCCGCCCACATCCACGCCAACACGGTCCTCACCGAGGCGTCCCACCGGCTCCCCGCCGGGCACAGCGCCACCGTTGAGGTGGCGCATGGCCGGACCATCGAGGAAGCCATCGATGACCTGGAATGGGACGACGGCGAAATCATGATCGTGGGCTCATCCCGGCTGGCGCAGAAGAACAAGCTCTTCATCGGCAGCACCGCCGGCAAGGTGCTGCGCGCCCTGCCGGTTCCGATGGTGGTTGTCCCGCGCGACTACGAACCCGTGGATTCCAGCCACCAGCTCTAAGGTCCGCACCGGCACGTCGCCGCCTGGGGGTTGCCTCAGGCGGCGGCCCTGGCCCGTTTCCGGGTGACCGAGTTCTTCCGTGCCGTCCGCAGCATGTCCACGGTCAACACCAGCAGCGCCAGCCACACGACGCCGAAGCCGATCCAGCGCTCCATGGTCATGGCTTCCTTGAACACGGCCAGCGCCACGACGAACTGCAGGACCGGGGCAAAGTACTGGAGCAGGCCGATCGTGGTCATCGGCAGCCGCCGGGCGGAAGCGCCGAAGAACAGCAGCGGCACCGCGGTGATGATGCCCGACGCCGCGAGCAGCCAGAAGTGCACGGGGCCGTTCGTGCCGAGCGTGGCGGCGCCGCTGACCGCGAGGAAAATCATGGTTGCGGCGGCGAGCGGTGCCAGCACGATCGTCTCCACGCTGAGGCTGGTGATGGCGTCCGCGCGGGGACCCACGCGCTTCTTGACAAAGCCGTACAGGCCGAAGCTCAGCGCCAGGGTCAGGGCAATCCAGGGCAGTTTTCCGTAGGAGACCGTCAGGACGCCGACGGCGATGAAACCGATTGCGACGGCGGCCCACTGCAGCGGGCGCAGCTTCTCCTTCAGGACGAAGACGCCCAGCAACACGGAGACGAGCGGATTGATGAAGTAGCCGAGCGAGGTTTCCACGGCCTGGCCGGTGGTCACGCCGTAGGTGTAAGTCAGCCAGTTCACCGCGATCAGCCCGGCCGCGATCGACAGCGGCCCGATGACCGCGCGGTTCCGGAACGCCGCCCCGAGCACCCGCCAGGACCGGGTGATGGTGATCAGCAGGATGCAGAACACCAGCGACCAGACCACCCGGTTGGCCACGATCTCGACGTTGCCCGCCGGTGCCAGCACAAAGAAGTACAGGGGCAGCAGCCCCCAGAGCCCGTAGGCGCCGATGCCGAACAGGACCCCCGCCGTCGTGTCCTTGTCCACAGCCCTGAGCGCCGGCGGCTGCGTCGGCTGGCTGCCGCCTGGTGCGGCACCGCCCGGGGCGGTCGTCATGGCTGGGGCTAAGGATCCGTCGGGAGTAGGCACAAAATCAATAACACCACCTGCGGGCCCCCTATTCCTGCCGTCCATACCTGTATTCCCGCCTTCCGGCACCGGCGGACGGCGCCGGTCCCTGCGATCTCAGTCACGCAGGCCCCCACAGCTTCCTGCGGACATTTAGAATAGGGGATTGTGCGCTGCATCAACCGGCGCAGCCGCTCAGACTCAGAAGGGCTCCCGTTGTCCAACCCGGCCGAAACCCCGTCCAAACGTCCCCTCCGCGTCGCGATTGTCGGCGCGGGACCGGCCGGCGTCTACGCTGCGGACATCCTGACGAAGTCCAACGAGGTCAAGGACGGAGACTTCGAGGTCAGCATCGACCTGTTCGAGGCGTACCCGGCGCCGTACGGGCTGATCCGCTACGGCGTGGCCCCGGACCATCCCCGGATCAAGGGGATCGTGAACGCGCTGCACAAGGTCCTGGACCGCGGCGACATCCGCTTCCTCGGCAACGTCACCTACGGCCGGGACCTGACGCTGCATGACTTCCGCGCATTCTACGACGCGGTGATCTTCTCCACCGGCGCCATCAAGGACGCGGAACTGGACATCCCGGGCGTGGAGCTCGAAGGATCCTTCGGCGGGGCCGACTTCGTCTCCTGGTACGACGGCCACCCGGACGTCTCCCGCGACTGGCCGCTGGAAGCCAAAGAGATCGCGGTGATCGGCAACGGCAACGTGGCCCTGGACGTGGCCCGGATGCTCGTCAAGCACGCCGACGAACTGCTGGTCACCGAAATCCCGGACAACGTGTACCGGGCGCTCAAGGATTCCCCCGTCACCGACGTCCACGTCTTCGGCCGGCGCGGCCCGGCGCAGGTGAAGTTCACGCCGCTGGAACTGCGCGAACTCAGCCACGCCGAGGACGTGGACATCGTCCTGTACCCGGAGGACTTCGAGTTCGACGAAGCCTCCGACGAGGCCATCCGCAGCAACAACCAGATCCGGACCATGGTCAACACGCTGACCAACTGGCTCGTCGAGGAGCACGCCGAGGCCGAGCAGCCGTCGTCACGCCGGCTCCACCTGCACTTCCTGCACAGCCCCGTTCAGATCCACGACGACGCCGCCAACCCCGGCAAGGTCACCGGCATCAAGTTCGAGCGGATGCAGCTGGACGGCACAGGCAACGTCAAGGGCACCGGGGAGTTCCTCGACTACCCGGTGCAGGCCGTTTACCGCGCGATCGGCTACCACGGCTCCCCGCTGGACGAACTGGAATTCGACGCCCGCCGCGGCGTGATCCCCAACGAGGGCGGCCGGGTACTCGACGCCGACGGCAATCCCGTCCCCGGCATCTACGCCACCGGCTGGATCAAGCGCGGACCCGTGGGCCTGATCGGGCACACCAAGGGCGACGCGCTGGAGACCATCGGCTTCCTGCTCGAGGACCGGCTGACCCTGCCGCCGGCGCAAAACCCGGATCCGCAGGCCATCATCGAGCTCCTCGAAGAGCGCGGCATCGAATACACCACCTGGGAAGGCTGGAACAAGCTCGACGCGCATGAACTGGCCCTCGGCGCGGAATGGTCCGCCGCCGGGAACGCCAACGGTGTGGTCCGCGAACGCATCAAGGTAGTGCCCCGCGAGGACATGGTCGAGATCTCGCGCGGCTAACACCGGCCGGTTCCCCGGCATCTCTGGCGGGTGCCCGGTGCGCCCATTAGACTGGGCCGGACGTGGCTGCCTCCGGCACGCCGTATCGCGTCCCATGGGAGTTCAATGAAGAACCTGGTCCCTCCGGCAGCCCTGTTGCCGCCAGCCGGCGGCGTCACCGCACAGCTGCGCCAGCAATATGCCAGTGCGGGCCACGAGCAGCTGGACTCCCGCGGGCTCGCGCTCCCCGAGGGCCTGCCGTTGCCCGGCATCAGCGCCCTGATCCAGGAATCGTGGCAGCGTTCCGCCCAGCTGCACGCCAACCCGGACAACCCCGAGGCCCCGCTGGCCCTGGACCGCGAAGAACTCGAAGAGTACCGGCGGCAGCACCCGCTGGCCGCCATCATGCCCGTGATCCACAAGCTGCTGGTCCTGCCGAGCCACGACAGCGGCATGCTGGTGGCCGTGGGCGACGAGGTGGGCCGGCTGCTCTGGGTCGAAGGCGACGCAGCCATGCGGCGCCGGGCCGAGGGGATGATGTTCGTCCCGGGAGCCGACTGGTCCGAGGCGACCGTCGGCACAAGCGCCCCGGGCACCGCGTTGGCCCTCGGCCGCGGCATCCAGATTTCCGGCGCCGAGCACTACAACCGCTCCGTCCACCCGTGGAGCTGCACGGCCGTGCCGTTCCACGACCCGGATTCGGGGGCGCTGCTGGGGGTCGTGGACATCACCGGCACGGAATCGGCCGTCGCCCCGCATACGTTGTCCCTCGTCGAAGCCACCGTGGCGGCCGCCCAGGCCCACCTGCGCGTGGAACGGCTCCAGCTCGCCGCGGCCCGGCAGTCCCCGGCGCGGCGGCGGCACCAGGCGTCCGCTGCCCACACCGGCCGTGGCGCGTCAGCCGCCGCCGGCAGCCTCTACCGCAACAGCCTCCAGCTGCTCGGCCGGGACCAGGCGCTGCTCAGCATCGACGGCCGCACCGTGGCCCTGTCCGCCCGGCACAGCGAAATCCTGACCCTGCTCAGCACCCACCCCGAAGGGCTGAACGCGGAGGAGCTCTGCACCCTGCTCTATCCCGGGGACGCATCCACCATGACGCTGCGCGCCGAGATGGTGCGCCTGCGAAAGGTCCTGCAACAACTCAACCCCGAAGCGGTCCCGGCATCCCGGCCTTACCGGCTGCCGATGGACCTGGTGCCCGACTCCGGCCAGGTCCTGAGCTGCCTGCAGCGCGGCGCGCACCGGATCGCCCTGGAAATCTACCGCGGCGCGGTGTTGCCGCGATCGGAAGCCCCCGGCATCACCGAACTGCGCAACCGGGTTTCCTCCCTGCTGCGCGAGGCTGTGCTGACCGACGGCAGCGCGGAATCGCTCCTGAAATACGCCGAGCTGCCCGAGGCCAGGGACGACGTCGAGGTCCGGAGCGCCGCGCTGAAGCTGCTGCCGCCCCGCTCGCCCAAGCGCGCCGCCGTCGTCGCCGATCTCGAACGGCTGGACCAGGAACTCGGTGCCTGACCGGCATCTTCACGGAAAGTGACCGGGCCCACTTTGTATGCAACCTGATTGCAACCTTCCGGCTCCTACGCTGTAGGCAACGGCGAGCGCCAGCAACAGGCCGCCATCAATCTTGCACAGCAAAGGAGCTAGCAATGACTGTCTACGCACAGCCCGGTACCGAGGGCTCGAAGGTCACATTCAAAGACCGCTACGAGAACTGGATCGGCGGCGAATGGGTTGCCCCGGTCAAGGGCCAGTACTTCGAGAACATCACCCCCGTCACCGGCAAGGCCTTCTGCGAAGTTGCCCGCGGCACCGCGGAAGACATTGAGCTGGCGCTGGACGCGGCCCACAAGGTAGCACCGTCCTGGGGCAAGACTTCGGTCGCCGAGCGCGCCGCCATCCTGAACAAGATCGCCGACCGCATCGACGAGAACATCGAGATGCTCGCTGTCGCCGAGTCCTGGGACAACGGCAAGCCGATCCGCGAAACCCTCAACGCCGACATCCCGCTCGCCGCCGACCACTTCCGCTACTTCGCCTCCGCCGTCCGCGCCCAGGAAGGCCGGCTGTCGCAGCTCGACGACGACACCACCGCCTACCACTACCACGAGCCGCTCGGCGTCGTGGGCCAGATCATCCCCTGGAACTTCCCGATCCTGATGGCCGTCTGGAAGCTCGCCCCGGCCCTCGCCGCAGGCAACGCCGTCGTCCTCAAGCCGGCCGAGCAGACGCCGTCCTCGATCCTGGTGCTGATGGAACTGATCGGCGACATCCTGCCCGCCGGCGTGATCAACGTCGTCAACGGCTTCGGCGTCGAGGCCGGCAAGCCGCTCGCCTCCAGCTCCCGCATCCGCAAGATCGCCTTCACCGGTGAAACCACCACCGGCCGCCTGATCAGCCAGTACGCCAGCCAGAACCTGATCCCGGTCACCCTGGAGCTCGGCGGCAAGAGCCCGAACATCTTCTTCAACGACGTCGCCGACACCAACGACGCGTTCTACGACAAGGCCCAGGAAGGCTTCACGCTCTTCGCCTTCAACCAGGGTGAAGTCTGCACCTGCCCGTCCCGGGCCCTGGTCCAGGACGGCATCTACGACTCCTTCATGGCCGACGCCGTGGCCCGTGTGGAGAAGATCATCCAGGGCAACCCGCTGGACACCGACACCCAGCTCGGCGCCCAGGCCTCCAACGACCAGCTGGAGAAGATCCTCTCCTACATCGACATCGGCAAGCAGGAGGGCGCCAAGCTGCTCACCGGCGGCGCCCGCGCCGACCTGCCCGGCGACCTCGCCGGCGGCTACTACGTCCAGCCCACCATCTTCGAAGGCCACAACAAGATGCGGATCTTCCAGGAGGAGATCTTCGGCCCGGTGGTCTCCGTGACCCGCTTCAGCGACTACAACGACGCCATGGGGATCGCCAACGACACCCTCTACGGCCTCGGCGCCGGCGTCTGGTCCCGCAACGGCAACGTCGCCTACCGCGCCGGCCGCGAGATCCAGGCCGGCCGGGTGTGGGTCAACAACTACCACGCCTACCCGGCAGGCGCCGCGTTCGGCGGGTACAAGTCCTCCGGCATCGGCCGCGAGAACCACTCGATGATGCTGGACCACTACCAGCAGACCAAGAACCTCCTGGTCAGCTACAACGAGAACAAGCTCGGCTTCTTCTAAGCCGCATTGACCCGGGCGGGGCGGATCGCAGTGATCCGCCCCGCCCGCACCACTTTTCCGGACCAGCCAGGGAGACCCCGATGACCCAGACCAGGCTCGACGCCGCCGTGACCCGCCCCGGCGAGGACTTCTCCCGGGTGGCGCTCACGCCGGAGGCCGTAGAACTGCTGCGCAAGCTGTGGCTCCAGCACGGGCCGCTGATGTTCCACCAGTCCGGGGGCTGCTGCGACGGCTCCTCGCCGATGTGCTACCCGGCCGGGGAGTTCATCACCGGCGACTCGGACGTGCAGCTCGGACTGTTCGACATCTCGGACGGGCTGCGGCCCCAGCCGCTGGAATTCTGGATGTCGCGGGAGCAGTTCAACTACTGGAGCCACACCCACCTGACTGTCGACGTCGTCCCGGGCCGGGGGAGCGGCTTCTCGGTGGAATCGCCCGAGGGCAAACGATTCCTGATCCGCTCCACACTGATGGACTGGCCCGTCTGAGGCTGCGGAAAACCGGCGCCGGGCCGCTCCGGATCCGCCCGGCGGTCACCTCCGGCGTCTCACTATGTGGGACAAATATGGCCGTCCACTGGATGGACACTACTATGGATAGGTCTGTTTCCAACCAGCTATCGAGATTGTGGACTTTCCTATGAACCTTTTCCGGACCAAATCCATCGAGCAGTCCATGGCTGACGCCGATGAGCCCGGACGTAAGCTCAAGCGGTCGCTAAGCACCTGGGACCTCATGATCATGGGCGTCGCCGTTGCTGTCGGCGCCGGTATCTTCTCCGTCGGTGCCAAGGCCGCAGCGAACTTCGCCGGCCCGGCAGTGACCATCTCCTTCGCTGATCGCCGCCGTCACCTGCGCCCTGGCCATCATGTGCTACGCCGAATTCGCCACCGCGATCCCGGTGGCCGGCTCCGCGTACGTGTTCACCTACGCCACCATGGGCGAGATGCTCGCGTGGATCATCGGCTGGAACCTGATCCTCGAGCTGTTCACCGCCGGCGCCGTGATCGCCAAGTACTGGGGCATCTACCTCAGCAAGGTCTTCGCGCTGATGGGCGTGGACATTCCGCCGTCGATCTCCCTCGGCGGGGTCGACCTCTACTGGGGTGCCGTTCCTGATCGTGGCCGATCTTCACCGTTCTGCTGGTGCTGGGGACAAAGCTGTCCGCCCGCGTCGGCAACATCTTCACGCTCATCAAGATCGCCGTCGTCCTGTTCGTCATCGTGGTCGGCTTCACCTACATGAAGTTCGAGAACTACGCCCCGTTCGTTCCGGCCTCGGAGCCGACCGGCGGCACCGGAACCGCGGACGTCCTCAAGCAGTCCTTCTTCGGCTTCCTCACCGGCGCCGCCCCTGCACAGTACGGCACGCTGGGCATCTTCGCCGGCGCCGCCCTGGTCTTCTTTGCCTTCATCGGCTTCGACGTCGTGGCCACGTCGGCCGAAGAGGTCAAGAACCCGCAGAAGACGCTGCCCCGCGGCATCTTCGGTGGCCTGGCCATCGTCACCGTGCTGTACATCCTGGTGTCGCTGGCACTGACCGGCATGGTGTCCTACACGCGAGCTGGCCGAGGCCGAGAACCCGACGCTCACCACCGCGTTCGAGGCCGTGGGGAACACCGACGCCGCCAAGGTCATCGCCTTCGGCTCGCTCGTGGGCCTCACGACCGTGATCATGGTGCTGCTGATGGGTCTCTCGCGTGTGGTCCTGGCCATGAGCCGCGACGGCCTGCTGCCGCGCTCCCTGTCCAAGACCAGCGCCACGCGCTCGACGCCGGTCCGCCTCCAGATCATCTGCGGCGCCGGCGTGGCCCTCGTGGCCGGGCTGACCAACGTGGACCTGCTCGAGGAAATGATCAACATCGGCACGCTGTCCGCGTTCGTGATGGTGAGCCTGGGCATCCTGGTGCTGCGCAAGAAGCGCCCGGACCTGAAGCCGTCCTTCCGCGTCCCGTTCGGCAAGGTGCTCCCGATCGTCTCGGCAGTCCTGTGCCTCTACCTCATGACGAACCTCGCGGTGGAGACGTGGATCTTCTTCGCCGGCTGGCTCGTGATCGGTGTCATCATCTACTTCTCCTACGGCCAGCGGCACTCGCGGCTGAACGAGAAGTTCGCCGAGGCCAAGGCATCGGTCAACGGCACGTCCGGCAAGCCCGGCACGTCCGGCACTTCCGCGGACGACGACGCCCGGCCCGCCGCGGACGACGACGAGGACGCGCTCAGCCGCTCCTGACCGGCTGAGAGCAACCGAGGATCGCCGGAGACGTGCGAATTCGCTGGAAACTTCCGGCGAATTCGCACGGCTCCGGCGATCTCGGCGTTGGGGGCCCGAATCCGACGGCGCGGAGAACCCCGCCGCTCCCTAAAATGGGATCATGGCCCGCCCAGCACGACCGGAGCGCAAATCAGAGTTGCTGTCCGCGATTCTGGACTACCTCATGGACAAGACGCTGGCGGAGCTCACCTTCCGTGGCCTGGCCGAGGGCCTGGGCGTCAGCAGCTACGTGCTGGTCTACCACTTCGGCCACCGTGAGCAGCTGGTCAATGAGATCATCGGCAGCATCGAATCCCGGCTGGACAGCATCCGGGCCACTGATGTGCGCGACATTGACCGGGAGGCCTGGCGGGCGTTCCTCCTGGAGTCCTGGCGCTGGACCATGGCGCAGCGCAACCGGCATCTGGCCCGGCTCGAGTTCGAGGCGACGGCCCAGGACATCGTGGCGGCAGCCCCGCGCGGCACGGCGCAGGACCATTACCGGATGCTGCACGGGAAGGCCCGGGACTGGCTCGTGCTGCAGGGCATCGTGGAAGAGTTCGCGGAGACCGACGCGCGCCTTTTCACGGCCGCGTTCTACGGGCTCCAGTTCGACTTCGTGGTGATGAACCAGCCGGAGGAAGCCAGCAAGGCCTTCGAGCTGATGATGCAGGTCTTCTTCGACAACCTGGACCGCCGGCTGGCCACCGACGGCCAGCACACCTGACACCCCTGGCACTAAGGGAACCCGTCAGGGCGCCGCGTACCGGTTGATCCACTCCACCAGGGGCCGCAGCTCCTCCCAGCGCCGCGCCACCTCGCCCGAGGCTGCCGGCGTGGCGAGCCAGCCGGGCTGGCCAAGGTCCACGCCGGCCGTGAGCGACTTGTGCTTGAGCAACCCGGCCCGTGGATGGTCTTTGTCGAACCCTCGCGGGACGGTCTTGAGGCTCTCGCCTTCCACCGCGAAGCCGGCCGACTCGACCGCCTGCACGATCTCCTGCAGTTCCCCGCCGCTGGACCCGGCCTCCACGGCGCTGCGGAACCGCGCGAGTTGGGCCGGCGACTGCGTGTGGCAGCCTGCCTCCGATGAGCAGGCCGTCGGCGCTGACCTGCAGGTAGAACCCCACGCCCTCCGTTGTCGACGCGAACGCCCCCTGCGCCGTCTTGTAGGGCGACTTGTCCAGCGAGAACCGGATATCCCGGTTGGGCCGGAAGAGCTTCGCCGCACCGAACGCGGGCTCCAGTTCGGCAAGCAGCAGCGTCATGCGGCCCTTTCACGGCGTCGTCGTAGACCGCTTTGTGCTCCAGCCACCAGTCGCGGTTGTTGTTGTGTTCGAGCTCGGAATAGAACCGGAAGGCGGCATCCGGGATGCCTTCGAATGGGGTCATGGATGAATCGTAGGGACACCGCGGGCCGCACGGCGAGGGGGCGCGGTGCCTATGTGGAAAATGCCGAACACCCCGCCACGGCGAACCGTGACGGGGTGTTCGTTGCTGGAACTGCAGGGCAGCCCGAAGGTCAGACCTTGTTGGCGGCCTCGGCGTCGGACTCGACCTGTCCGGCGCCCAGGTTGGCGCGCAGTTTGGCGCCGAATTCGGCGTCGACGTTGGTCCAGTACTGGATGGCGCGTTCCTTGATGCCGGCGTCCTTGACGCCGCTGACGGCACCCGTGACGGTCTCCAGCAGGCGGGCCTTCTCGCCGTCGTTGTAGACCTCGCGGTACAGCGTGCCGGCCTGGCCGAAGTCGCCGTCCTCAGCGTGCAGGGAGTGCGCGGAGAGCGTCAGCGCGCCGTCGTTCTCCCAGCCGCCGCCAGCCACGGAGGGCTCCACGGCAGCGGGGCCGCCCACGGAGTTCGGCGCGTAGACCGGAACGGAGGGGGCGTTGAAGTGGTACCGGCCCTGCGCCGTCCTGGCTGTAGTTGTTGACCTGGTTCTTGGGCGCATTCACCGGGATCTGCGCGTGGTTGGTGCCCACGCGGTAACGGTGTGCGTCCGCGTAGGAGAAGATGCGGGCCTGCAGCATCTTGTCCGGGGAGGCGGCGATGCCCGGCACGAAGTTCGACGGCGCGAAGGTGGCCTGCTCGATCTGCGCGAAGTAGTTCTCCGGGTTCTTGTTCAGCTCCATGGTGCCGACCTTGACCAGCGGGTAGTCCGCGTGCGGCCACACCTTGGTGAGGTCGAACGGGTTGAAGCGGTACGTTTTGGCGTCCTCGTACGGCATGACCTGGACGTGCAGGTCCCAGGACGGGAAGTTGCCCGCGGCGATGTTTTCCTGCAGGTCGCGGATGTAGAAGTCCCCGTCGGAACCGGCCAGCGCCTCGGCCTGTTCGCCCGGCATGGACTTGACGCCCTGGTTGGACTTGAAGTGGTACTTCACCCAGAAGCGCTCGCCCTCGGCGTTGATCCACTGGTAGGTGTGCGAGCCGTAGCCCTGCATTTCACGCCAGGATGCCGGCAGGCCGCGGTCGCCCATGAGCCAGGTGACCTGGTGTGCGGACTCCGGGGACAGGGTCCAGAAGTCCCACTGCATGTCGGCGTCGCGCAGGTGGGTGCCCGGGAGGCGCTTCTGCGAGTGGATGAAGTCCGGGAACTTGATGCCGTCGCGGATGAAGAACACCGGGGTGTTGTTGCCGACGAGGTCGTAGTTGCCCTCGGTGGTGTAGAACTTCACGGCGAAACCGCGGGGGTCGCGCCAGGTGTCGGGGGAGCCTGCCTCGCCGGCGACGGAGGAGAAACGGATGAGCATGTCCGTTTCGGTGCCCGGCTGGAACAGCGCGGCCTTGGTGTACTTCGAGACGTCTTCGGTGGTCGTGAAGGTACCGAAGGCGCCGCCGCCCTTGGCGTGCACAACACGCTCCGGCACACGCTCGCGGTTGAACTGCGCCAGCTTCTCGATCAGGTAGTGGTCGGTCAGGATGATGGCGCCGTCGGCGCCGGTTGCCTGGGAGTGGGCGTCCGACGTGACCGGGGCGCCCGACTGCGTCGTCGAGTGGGCGGGGGTGGATACGGGTGAGATGGGCGCAGAGGTGTTCGCAGTCATCTTTCTCCTTCTGGTTGGGTTACTTAGTTTCGGAGGGAAGTTTTTGGGTGCGCTGGCAGTCCTCGCAGATGCCCTGGTACATAACATCGGCGATCTGGATGGTCATCGGCCTGGTGCCCTCGTCCCAGTGCGGGGTCAGGCACGGGGCGTGGCCCACGGCGCATTCCACGTCCTCGACGCGTCCGCAGCCGATGCAGACGGCGTGGTGGTGGTTGTCCCCGACCCGCGTCTCGTACAGGGCGGGGGAGTGCGGCGGCTCGAAGCGGCGCAGCATCTGCAGGTCGGTGAGGTCGCCCAGGACCACGTAGACGGACTGGGCCGTCAGCTCGGGCAGTTCCTCCCGGGCGGCGGCAAGGATGCTCTCCGCCGGGGAATGCGGATGATGTTCGACGGCGGCGAGCACCGCCAGGCGCTGCTTCGTCACCCGGCGGCCGTGGGCGCGCAGGGCGGCAGCCCAGGCGTCGTGGGTACCCGCGGAATCCGTCATGTCCCCATTCAAGCACTTATTATGATTTCCTCACAATAAGGCAAGGCTAATATCCGCTGGCAACGTCTGCCCACGTCATGGGCCTCCCGCGCTCGCGGCTAGAGTTGCCCGGTGGGGAAATTTCTGGCGGACATCACGCCTCTGCGCGAGAGTCCGGCCTTCCGCCGGCTGTGGCTGGGCTCAGCCGTCTCGGCGCTGGGCAGCCAGCTGACCCTGGTGGCCGTCAGCCTGGAGGTCTACCGGCTCACCCAGGACAGCCTCTACGTGGGCCTGCTCAGCATCTTCGCGCTGGTCCCGCTCGTGTTCGGCGGCCTGCTCGGCGGCTCGATCGCGGACGCGCATGACCGCCGCAAGGTCGCCCTGCTGGCTTCCTCGGTGCTCTGGCTGACCACCGTGTGCCTCGCGCTCCAGGCCTGGCTGCAGCTGGGCAACGTCTGGCTGCTGTACGCCCTGGTTGCCGTGCAGAGCGGCGCGCAGGCCATCAACCAGCCGGCCCGCAGCGCCATCATCCCGGTGCTGGTCCGGAAGGAACTGCTGCCGGCCGCGAACGCCCTGAGCATGATGAGCTTCGGGCTGAGCATGACGGCGGGACCCGCTGCTGGCCGGCGTCCTGGTGGCCTGGATCGGCTTCGCGCTGGACGTACTCGATCGACGTCGTCAGCTTCGCGTTCGCGTTCTGGGCGCTGCTGAGGCTGCCGGCCATGCCGCCCGGGGAGCATGCCCGCCCGGCGGGACTGCGGTCCGTCGTCGAGGGCTTCCGCTTCCTCGGCACACGGCCGAACCTGCGGATGACCTTCATCATCGACCTCGTGGCCATGATCTTCGCCCAGCCCCGGGCGCTGCTGCCCGCGATCGGCGCCCTCATGATCGGCGGCGGCGAAGCCACCGTGGGCATCCTGCTGGCCTCGACCGCGGTCGGTGCGTTCCTGGCCGGGCTGTTCTCCGGGCCGCTGGGGGCGGTGCGCCGGCAGGGCACCGCGGTCGTGTGGTCCGTGATGGGCTGGGGCGCTTCGGTCGCCGGCTTCGGCCTCGTAGTGGTGCTCGCCGGCCGCTCGGGGGACGACGGCGTGACCCCGTGGCTGGTTCCCGCAGCCCTGTGCTGCGCGCTGGCGGGCATCGCCGACTCCGTCAGCGCCGTCTTCCGGACCACCATCCTGCAGGCCTCCGCCCCGGACCACCTGCGCGGACGGCTGCAGGGCGTATTCGTCGTCGTCGTGGCCGGCGGCCCCCGGATAGGGGACATGCTGGCCGGTGGCGGGACTAAACTTTTGAGTGAAGGTTGGGTCCTGCTGCTGGGCGGCATTTTGTGCATCGCGGTGGCATGGACGGTGGCCCACCTGCAGTCGGGCTTCCTGAAGTACGACGCGCGGAACCCCGTCCCGTAGCGGCGCGTTTTCCTCTACAGGTAGTTCCCGGAACGCCACAGCCGGGAACGCGGCGTGGCACGGACATTGTGGGAGGCACAGTGCACAGGCATCACAACGGACTGAAGACCGCGGCCCTGTTCGGCGTCCTGTGGGCGGTGCTCCTCGCGCTCGGCGCGCTGATCGGCTCCGGCATGAACAGCGTCACGCCGATCTGGATCATGGCCCTGGTCGGCGTCGGCACCACGGCGTACGGGTACTGGAACAGCGACAAGATCGCCATCAGGGCGATGCAGGCCTACCCGGTGACGGAGGCCGAGGCCCCACAGCTCTACCAGATCGTCCGGGAGCTCTCCGCCAAGGCCCAGCAGCCGATGCCGAGGATCTACGTCTCGCCCACGCTGGCCCCGAACGCCTTCGCGACGGGCCGGAACCCGCAGAACGCGGCCGTGTGCTGCACCGAGGGGATCCTCCGGCTGCTCGATGCCCGCGAGCTCCGCGGGGTGCTGGGCCACGAACTCATGCACGTCTACAACCGGGACATCCTGACCTCCTCCGTGGCGGCCGCCGTCGCCGGTGTGATCACCTCGGTGGGGCAGATGCTGCTGTTCTTCGGCGGCGACCGGCGCAACGGGAACCCGCTGGCGATGATCGCGATGGCGCTGCTGGCCCCGTTTGCGGCGTCGCTGATCCAGATGGCGATCTCCCGCACCCGGGAGTTCGACGCCGACGAGGACGGCTCCGCGCTCACCGGGGACCCGCTGGCGCTCGCCTCGGCCCTGCGCAAGATCGAACAGGGCGTGCAGATGGCGCCGCTGCCGCCGGACCAGCGGCTGGTCAACGCCTCGCACCTTATGATCGCCAACCCGTTCAGCGGCGGCGGCATGGCGAAGCTGTTCTCGACCCACCCGCCGATGAATGAGCGGATCGGCCGCCTGGAGCGGATGGCCGGCCGGCCGCTCCGGTAACGCGCTGCGGTTCCGGCGACGCGGGTATGGCCCGGCGACGCGCCAACTGTTCCGTGACACGCAAAAGGGCTGGCGCGACGGGAATACCCGTCGCGCCAGCCCTTTTGCGCGTCGTGCGGAAACTCGCGCCGCGGACGGGCCGCTAGCTGCGGAAGTTCACGAACTGCAGGTCGGCCTCGTCGAAGCCCTTCAGCAGGTTCATGGTCTCCTGGAGGTCGTCGCGGGACTTGGACGACACCCGGAGTTCGTCGCCCTGGATCTGGGACTTGACGCCCTTGGGCCCCTCATCGCGGATCAGCTTGTTGATCTTCTTGGCCAGGTCCTGCTCGATGCCTTCCTTGATGGAAGCCTCGAGACGGAATTCCTTGCCGGACGCGTACGGCTCGCCGGTGTCCAGGGACTTCAGCGAAATGCCGCGGCGGATGAGCTTGGACTGCAGCACGTCCAGGACGGCCAGCACGCGCTCCTCCGAATTGGCCTTCATCAGGATCTTCTCGCCGCTGAAGTCGACCTCGGCGCCGACGCCCTTGAAGTCGTAGCGCTGGACCAGTTCCTTCTGGGCCTGGTTCAGCGCATTCGCGACTTCCTGCTTGTCGACCTTGCTGACGACGTCGAATGTGGATTCGCCTGCCATGACTGTCCTCCTGGGGGTTGCCGGGTGCCTGTGAATGGCCCTGATGTCTGCATTCCAGCCTAGTACGGATGCCCCCAAAGTGAAGTCCGGCAGGGCGGCCGCCGGATTCACAGTCCGCTCAAAGCGGAAGCAGGGCGGGAACGAAGCTTCGGCGGCGAGAGTTGCAGAGGTTGGAAGAACTGCTCGAAAGGCAATGAACATGCACCGCAAGGCCGTCCGCTACGTCACCCGCACCACCGCTGCCGCCGCTGGCAGCCTCGCCACGGCCGCGACGTCGGTCGCCGCCGCCGCGCTGGCCGCCTCCATCATCTTCAGTCCGGCCGCGGATGTGTCCTCCCGGCTCGACGGCGTCCAGGCTGACCTCGCGCGTGCGGTCCAGCTGAACCAGATCACGGAGGAGCAGGCGTCCAAGTTTGAGGCCAAGATCGCCGCACGCATCCTCGGAGAAGCCTGATTTTCCGGGCTTTTTAGGGCTTCAGGGCGCCGATTCGATTCTTAGGCGGAAGTTCTGTAAAGTTGTCTTGCCCGCGGTTACTGGAAGCGGAACGGACTGGAAACAGGCGTTCTGGAGCTGGAAGCCGCGAGTGATCTTCTTTTGAAGTTCGGCAGATTACCCGAGCGGCCAAAGGGGGCTGACTGTAAATCAGCTGGCAACGCCTACGGGGGTTCGAATCCCTCATCTGCCACCCTTGCGAAAGCCTCCGGAACCACCAGGTTCCGGAGGCTTTTTCTTTTGCCCGGCGCAGGCATAGCCGGCTCAGCGTCGGAAGATGTCAGCCACGGCCTGCTCGATCTGGTACTTCGACACCCGCGCCAGCTGCGGGTTGGTGTCCACGTAGTAGGGATAGGCGATGATGCCGATCGAGAGTGCCCACGCCCGTCCTCGGTCCCAGGTCGGCCCGTCAACGTCCACCGCGTCCCGGAACACCGCCCGGTTTTCCTCGTCGAGCAGGTTCCACGCAACGATGAAGTCGACGGCGGGATCGCCGATGGCGAGGCCGCCCCAGTCGAGGACCCCGGCCAGCCGCCCGCCCGCGGCCAGCAAGTTGCCCGGCTGCAGGTCCGTGTGGACCCAGACGGAATCCCCCTCCCACTCGGACACCCTGCGGGCCTCGTCCCATGCCGCCGTCAGGAGCGCTGGATCCAGCAGGTCAGCGCAGCTGTCGATGGCGGAGCGGGTCGGGACGTCCCTGGCACCCAGCGGGCCGCCCCGGTAGGTGCGCAGCGGACCGGCGGACGTCTCCGTCCCGACGTCGGCGGCATGCAGGGCGGTGATGAAGTTGGCGAGGTCCACCGCGAGTCCTGGCCCGTGCGCGTAGCCCGGGGAGGGGTTCTCGCCCGCCAGCCAGCCGGATACCGTCCACGGCCACGGGTAACCCTGTCCGGGCACGCCGAGGGCGAGCGGTACGGGGACCGGGACAGGCAGCCGCGGGCCGAGGGTGGGCGCGTACCGCACCTCCTTCCGCAGCGAGGGGACGGCCGAGACGGTGCGGGGAAGGCGGACGACGAGCCGGTCACCGAGCCGGAGCATCACGTTGTCGGTGCCGCTGGCGGTCACCGGGGCGAGCGGCAGTCCCGCCCACCGGGGGAACTGGTCTGCGACCAGCCGCCCCACTTGGGCGACGTCGATGTCGGGTTCGGAGTCGTGGAGCTTGGCAACAGGCACGTGTCCCCGCCCTATCTGCGCCCGATGAGGACGTTTTCCTGGAGCTTCCGCCACCCGGCGGTGCTGTCTCCGGGCACCCGGACCAGGCACGTCAGGGCGGAACTTTCGGTCTGGGCGGCGAAATACTTGACGCCGTCGGCCTCGGTGAGCAGGCGGGTGTTGTCCATTTTCGGGGTGTCCGGGGCTGAGCACCCGCCCAGCAACAGCGCGACGCCGGTCACGGCAAAGACGGGAAGCGGTGGACGAGTCATGGCGCTGCCCCCTCAGGCTGTCGTTCCACCCGACGCTACAGCAACGGGCCGGCGTTGAGGCAGTACCGCCTGGCAGTTTCTCCCGGTACGGGTGTTGTGCGCCTGAGCCAACGCCGCGAGCCGGCGCGTGCCGGCGCCAATCCGGCAAGCGTTGTCAGCGCGAAGCGGACGGGCCTACTATGTGCCCACAGCCCCACTTCGGGGCGGTTCCGGGACTTCCTCCATTGCGTCGTGCGCGCCGTGGGATGCCCGAGTCCTGGACTCCAGGGGACAGGAAAAGGACCATGACCAAATATCTGTTCGAAGCGAATTACGTTGGCGACGGAATCAAGGGCCTCATGCGCGAAGGCGGCACCAAGCGCCGGGACGCGCTCGTCGACGCCCTTAAATCCGTCGGGGGCACGCTCGAGAGTTTCTACTACGCCTTCGGCGAGACCGACGTCCTCGGCGTTTTCGACATCCCGGACCAGGCGGACGCCGCAGCCCTGTCGCTCATGATCAACTCGACGGGCTCCGTGAACGTGCACCTGAAGCCGCTCATGACACCCGAGGACCTCGACAAGGCTGCCAAGAGGACGCCGTCCTACCGGGCCCCCGGACAGTAGCCGGAGCAGCCGCAGTAGCAGCAGGTGCAAGAGTCGCGGGGCAGCTACTCGGCCATGCCCGGGTGGACCGGGACGAACTCGATCTTGTTGGCCGGCTGGACCGTCTTCTTCGGTGCCCGCGAGTAGCCCTTCGCGTCAAGGTGGTTCTGCGCCCGGTACACGGCCAGGGCCTCGTCGTAGGCCGCATTGAGCTGATGACCGGAGACTTCCTCCGTTGAACCATCGTTGAAGGTGATGGAGATCCGCGTGCTGCCGGGATAGTGCCGGTTCATGCGGATGAAGCCTTCGGCGTCCTGCTGGAGATTAATCAATGTGGGTCCAAACCTTCGTGATCGCGGACTTACAGTCTTCCGCACTTCCCGGGCCGCCGCGCACGGTTCCCCAAGACAGTGCACAAAACAGTGCACAGAACGGGCGGAAGGCCCCTCGCCGAGGAGCCTTCCGTGGTCTTGCCGGGGCTATACTTTCTCGCTGGTCCGGTCAACCGTCGCCGGTTCCTCGACCGTGAATTCCCTGCTGCGGCGGGGGAAGGCCCAGAACTTGTAGTCCTTCTCCTCCACCCGGGGTTCCGGGCGCACCTCAGGCTCCTTCGCGGCATCCTTCTGGACGTCGCGCCAGTAGTCCCGGTTGTACTGATAGCACATCACTGACCTCCTTATGGTGACTGCCGCTTAATCCTCCTCCGCAGAGGCCCACGCGTCGATACTTGTTTCGACGCAAGCTAGCGGATCGGCGACTGGCTGACCACGGACACGGCCGCCCAGCACACGATGACGACGCCGGCCAGGATGTCCGGCAGGTTCCAGCTCGACGAGACGCCCGGTGCCCTGGCCGGGAACGACGGCGTCCCGGCCGAGGGCACGGGCTTCCGCCCAGGCCGCCACGAAAAGCGGACTTCGACGTCCTCCACGGTGCCGAACGGGATACGGTGCTCGCGCAGGCCGTTCACCAGGTTGAATCCGGAGCCGTCAACCACAAGGCATGGCCGCCACTGGCCCACGTATGCGAACCAGGACGCCAGGAAAAGCCAGGGCGCAGCCGTCACGGCGGTACCGATTGCGCCGGCGAGCAGCAACCATATGAGTGCGACGGCGGATCCGGCCCAGATCGCGGCCGCGACCGGTCTGGCGGACGCGGACCTGTGCGTCCGCCGGGCCGGCGAAGTCCCCGGCTTCTCCCGCACGTCAGCCACGTCCGGGTCCTGCGGCGGGCATGATACGGGCGGGGCGGGGCAGTGGATTCACAAGGGTTCCTGTCAGCCGTGCTGTGCTGGAGCGTCGGTGCGAGGTTATTCCACACTCTTGATTAAGTTCATCGACGCGCCGGACCGCCCAGCACCCATTCGGTATAGTGCCCGTCATGGATGAAAAGGCAATTCTGCACCGGTACCTGCGCACGCGGCGGGATGACCTGTTGGGCAAGCTCGACGGGCTCAGCGAGTACGACGTCCGCCGGCCCCTGACGCCGACCGGCACCAGCCTGCTGGGCCTGGTCAAGCATGTGGCCAGTGTTGAAGTTGGCTACTTCGGCGAAGTCTTCGGGCGGCCCGCCGGACTGGAGCTGCCATGGTTCGCCGACGACGCGGAACCGGATGCGGACATGTGGGCGGCGGCGGATGAGACGCGGGAGCAGATCATCGAACTGCACCGGCTGTCCGCAGCGCACAGCGACGCCACGATCGAACAGCTCCCCGTCGACGCACCCGGCGAAGTGCCGTGGTGGCCGGAGGAACGCCGCCATGTGACCCTGCACCAGATCCTGGTCCACATGTGCGTCGAAACCGCCCACCATCTCGGGCATGCCGACATCCTCCGGGAGCTGGTGGACGGGACAGCCGGGCAGCGCCCGGGCGACCCCAACCTCACCCCGCGGACCCCGGACGAGTGGGCAGAGCACCGGGCCAGGCTCGAGGCTGCCGCGCAAAAGGCAGCCGCCGCGCAACAAGCCGCCGCCGGCAGGGCGACGCCGGACCCCGCCTAGCCCGGCCCGGGCACGCCGGCGGTGTCCACAACGCAGAAGCGGTTTCCCTCCGGGTCGGCCAGAATCACGTAGTCCGCATCCGGTGGCCGGCCGCCCCATTCGACCCGGCTCGCCCCGAGGCTGAGGAGGCGCTCGACGTCGGCGTCCTGCCGGTCCGAGTACAGGTCAAGATGGATGCGCGGAGGGATCTGGACGGCTGCCGGAACCCGGTCCAGCGAGATATTCGGGCCGGGCCCATCCCTCGGCTCGAGGACAACGAAGTCTTCTTCGGGAGGCCGCCGCGGCACGTAGTCCAAGGCGGCCGTCCAGAAGTCCAGCTGGCGCCGGAGATCATCGACACGGATGACAACGGAGCCGACGCTGATCATTTGCCCAAAGTACACCCCGGTCCCGGCCGGGCAACACCCCCCGACACCGCGGAAAATCGCCGTCTTTGCGCGGAAGCCGCAGTAGGGTTATGCAGTTCACCGTCGAATTTGAGGAGCCATCGTGAAGTCGTTTGCATGTGGAGATGTAGTACCCGGGTGCGAAGCCCGCTGGGTGTGCAGCACGGAGGACGAAATCCTGGTCCACGTGGCGGCCCACGCCGGTTCAGTCCACGGATTGGTTGAGCTGCCCGCGGAGCTGGTCCAGTCGGTGCACAAAGCCATCGTTCCGGTTAGTTGATTCCCGCGGCGGACGGTCCGCCTCCCGGCTCCGGAGCTGATCCGGCTACGGACTGGGAAGAGCTCTTGGCGGCCGCCTGCCGCGGTGACGGTCTGTCCTCGGCCTACCAGCCGATTGTGGATACGTCCCGCGGCACCGTGGTGGGATATGAGGCCCTGGCCCGGTTCCCCGGGTTCACGGAGAAGAACCCGGAAGCCTGGTTCGCGGCAGCACGGTCCCACGGCAGGTCTGCCGAACTGGAAGCAGCCGCCTTGCGTACTGCGCTCGCGGCCCGGGGCACCCTGCCGCCCAACTGTTTCCTGACCGTGAACGTCTCACCCGAACTGCTGACCACCGAAAGCATCCGCAGCGTCTGGCGCGACGAGGGCAGCCTGGCGGGCCTCGTCGTCGAACTCACTGAGCAAACCCCCATCGACTCCTACGTCGAGCTGGAACCGGACCTCAACCAGCTCCGTGCTGCCGGCGCGCTGATCGCAATCGACGACGCCGGCGCCGGCTATGCCGGGCTGCGGCACCTTCTGGCTCTCCGGCCCTCGCTGATCAAGATCGACCGCGAACTGATCCAGGATGTCGACCAGGACGAGGCGAAGCGCGCCCTGATCAGCATGTTGGGAACGTTCGCCAGCCGCGTGGACGCGTGGATCCTGGCCGAGGGCGTGGAACGGGTCGAAGAGCTCGATGCCCTGGTGTCCCTCGGAGTGCCGCTCGTGCAGGGCTACTGCCTGGCCCGGCCGGCTCCGCCCTGGGCCGGCATCGATCTCGACCTCGCGCACCGGCTGGCCTCCCAGCGGCCGGTGGTCCACAAGACCGTCATCCGGGACATCCTGGAAACGGCGGCGACGGCCACCAGCGCCGCGCTCGCGGCGGACGCCTTCGCAGCAAACCCGGCCCTGCAGTCGGTGGTGCTGCTCGGGGACCACCTCCGTCCGGTCTCGGTGCTGGACGCGGACAGTGCCGGGCTCGGGATGGTCAGTCCGGGCATGCTGGTGAACCTGGATACCCCGCTGGGCGAAGCGCTTGCCCGGTCCATGACCCGGGCGAAGGCCAGCCGGTTCGAGCCGTTGCTGGTGACGGACAATGCCGGCCGCTACGCCGGCATCGCGCGGATGGAACGGATGATCACCGCGCTGACGGAGAGCGGCGGGTAGTCGGATCCGGACCCGGTCCCGGACCGGGGTTCAGCCCGTTCCGAGGAGCCCGTCGGTGGCGGCATCGGGCTGTCCGTCGAAGTACCGGTCCAGAACCCGCTGGAAGACCCGTTCGTCCGGGTCCGCGCGCAGGAACAAAGTCATTGACGAGCGCAGCTTCCGCTCATCGGTGCTGCCGAAAATCTGCCCCGCGGTGCGCCCTTCGAGGCCGGCCACGGCCCCGGCGCTTTCGACCAGGCGCGGGCCCAGCACCGGATGGTGCAGGTAGGCCCTCGCTTCAGCCAGGCCGGAGATGGCATACCGCGTGGCGGTGGCGCTGTGGCCGAGGCCCGCCAGCTGGGGGAAAACGAACCACATCCAGTGGCTCCGCTTGGCGCCCCCGCGAAGCTCCCGGACGGCCTGGACGTAGGTGCCGCCCGAATCCTGGGCGGTGACGAAACGCCCAAGGTCATAGGAATCATCCACGGCAACCGATCCTATTCGTCGAAGCGCGCGGACATGTCGGTGTCACCGGCGATGCCGGCAACGACGGCGACGGCGACGTCGCGGATCTTCATGTTCCTGTTGTTGGACGTGTTCCGCAGGATCTTGAAGGCGACGTCCCGCTGGCAACGGTTCTGGGCCATGATGGCGCCGACGGCCATGTCGATGATGGTCCTCGACTGCATGGCGGCGGTCAGGTCGTCCCTGGACTCGCTCAGCCGGGCGATCTGGAGGGCGATCAGGAGGGCGCGTGAAGCATCGGCCGCGAAATCCCGTACCGCCGCCCGGTCCTCGTCGCAGAAGGCCCCGGGGCGGGAGGAGTAAACGCTGACCACGCCGGAGTTCTCGGCGTCGAGGACAAGGTCCTCCTGGACGCTGCTGCGGGCATCACCACCGCGGCTGCCGGCCGTTGAGGTGGGCCTCCGGCTCCGGTAGAGCGTGACCTCGCAGGACACGTCCGCACCGGGGCGCGAGAACCTGTGCCCTGCCAGGGCAGCCAATTCGGCGAGGAAATCGTCCACCCCGGAATCCGTTGCGGCGTTGTCCAGCACCAGGCCCAGCAGTGTCCCTGTGCTGCCGGCGGACGTACTGATCGAGTTCTGGTGCATGTCAAGCCCCCAAGTCCTGGCCACACAATTGCCCAGGTTCTGGCTGGCGGCTTTCATCGATGCTAGTTCGGCCTTCCGGTGGAGGGAAGGGCGACTTCCTGCAGCAGCAGTTCTGCACCATGATCAGCGGGACGTCGGTATCGATGACAGCACGCGATTTCAAGGTCGCCCGCAAATTCTCCGGTAGCGTTTCCGGCTGGTGTACGCGGAGTGCCGGGCGCAGGATCCGTGACTTGGACGGCCCGGACGGCGGCTCCGGCGACGGCTGACGTTGCTAGAGTCTGCTGTAAGGCAGCCGGAACGGGCCGGACCTGCCTGCATGACCGGGAAGGGCGCACGGCATGGTCGAAATGTTGGGGCTGTTTACCGAGACGAGCCTCCTGGAAATCGGACTGCTCCTTGCCACCTTCGTCCTGACCTCCCTGATCGGCATCGAACGGCAGGTCAGGCAGAAAAGCGCAGGCTACCGGACCCACGTCCTTGTGGGGCTGGGGTCCTGCGCCTTCACGCTCGTCTCGGCCTACGGCTTCGCTTCCGTGCTCGACCCCGGCGTGGCCCTGGATCCGTCCAGGATTGCCGCGCAGATCGTCAGCGGCATCGGCTTCCTCGGTGCCGGTGTCATCTTCAAGGGCCGGGATGTGGTCCGCGGCCTCACCACCGCCGCGACCATCTGGGTGGCCGCCGCGGTGGGTATGGCCTGCGGGGCCGGGATGGTCTCCCTGGCCCTGGCGCTGACCGTCTTCCACCTCATCACGCTGTTCGTGGTGGCGCCCGCGGTCCGCAGGATCCCCTCCGCGGACCGGAACCGGGTCCTGCACATCAGCTACGCCGACGGCCAGGGGGTCCTGCGTGACGTGCTCGAAGTCGCCACGACCATGGGGTTCAGCTCCTCGATCCTGCGCACGCGGCGGGCCGGGGATGAGCAGAAGCCCATGGTCTCGATGGACGTCCGGTTCTTCGGACAGCATCCGCTGCGGAACCTCGTCCCGCACCTGATGGACCTGCACGGCGTCGAAAGCGTGATTGTCCGGGGCACCGACAGCAACGAGGACGACGACGACGATGCCGCCTGAGCAGCTGCCGGCAACGGATCCGCGGGTGGACGCCTACATCGGCGCGCTGCCCGGCTGGCAGCAGGAGATCTGTTCCGAGGTCCGGGCGCTGGTCCACGCCGCCGATCCTGCTGTCCGGGAAACCATCAAGCGCACCACCCAGCCCTACTTCGTCCTGGACGGCAATGTCTGCGCCCTGCTCGCGGCGAAGGACCACATCAACGTGTTCCTGTACGACGGCGGGATCGTCCCGGACCCGGAGGGCATCATCACCGGCGGACACGGCAACAAGACCGCCCGCACGGTGGCCTTCCGGCAGGGCGAAGCCATCAACGCGCCGGCGCTGACGGCAATGTTCCGGCAGATCATAGCCAACAACCGCGCCGGCGGCTGGCGGAAACTCAAACCCGGCACCTGACCGCACTGACCGCCCGCGCGCCCCGGCACGGGCGGCATGTCTGCCATGATGGCCGGATGCCAATGACGCAGGAACCCTGGACCTCCCGTACCCCGGGGGCTGCCGGGCTTGAACTCCTCCAGCTGCCGCCGGCTGTGCTGGCCGCACTGGCCGGCGGCGACCTGCCCGCGGCCCGCGCCGCTGCCACGGTGCCGCTGACGCCCTACCTCGCCGGCTCCGAATGCGCCGGCGTCTGGCGGATGCGCCGGGACCAGATCGCCCGCAGCCCGGCCGACGCGGCGTGGGTGACAAGGCTTGTGGTCGAGACGGCCACCGGCCAGGTGGTGGGCAGGGCCGGCTACCACGGACCCCCGGATAGCGCCGGAATGGTCGAGGTCGGCTACTCGATCGACCCCGCGCACCGCCGCCGGGGTCACGCACGGGGCGCCCTCGTGATCCTGCTGGAGACGGCGAAAAACTACCCGGAGGTCGCCGTCGTCCGGGCTTCCGTGCGCCCGGACAACACACCTTCCCGGCTCCTTCTCGACCAATACGACTTCGAGCCCGTCGGGGAGCAATGGGACGAGGAAGACGGCTGGGAAACGGTCCTCGAAGTGCCCTGCGCGGCACCGTGAAACGGCCCCGGGTTCGGCTTCCGGCGCCGGCCCCGTTTGATTTACTTGAGGACATGGAATCTTCCGGGTCCGGCACACTCCTGGCGGGCAGTGTCCGCGCACGCGTGCTGCGCCTCTCCGACGCAGAGCGCCTGAGCGCCGCGTACCAGCGCAACCGGGAACACCTTGCCCCGTGGGAGCCGAAGAGGTCCGAGGAATTCTTTACCGTGGCGGGGCAGACGGCCAGCATCGAGGCCAAACTGGCCTTGTTCATCGCCGGCTCGGACGTGCCATGGGTCCTGCTCGACGGCGGACGCATCGTCGGCGTGATGACGCTGAGCAGCATCATCCGGGGCCCGTTCCTCAGTGCGCACCTCGGGTACTGGGTGGACCAGGACTACACCGGCCGCGGAATAGGCTCGGCGGCCGTGGCCTACGCCGTCGTCGCGGCCCGCACCAGGCTGGGACTGCACCGGATCCAGGCCGCCACCCTGGTGCACAACGCCGGATCGCAAAAGATCCTCGCACGCTCCGGCTTCGAGGAGATCGGGCTGGCCCCGGCCTACCTCAAGATCGCCGGCTGCTGGCAGGACCACCTCCTGTACCAGCGCATCCTGTTCTGAGGCCGCGCGCCGGCCCGCCGGCTACCGCACCATACGCACGATCGGGACCGGAACGCCCGCCAGTTCCGCGGTCGCTGAGGCGCCGTCCAGGACAAAGCCGTTGCGCCGGTAGAAGGCCAAAGCGCGTGGATTGTCCGCAGCGAGCCACAAATAGGCGGGGCGGCCGCCCGCAGCCGCGTCCAGGAGCAGCTGCCCGGCGCCGGTCCCATGGTGGCTGGCAAGCACGTAGATCCCCTCAAGCTCGAGCGGGCGCGGGGCGTCTGCGTCCCGGCCAGCACCGGCGGTGGCCCAGCCGACAATCTCAGCCCCGTCGCTGGCCACCCGGATGTCCGTGGTGGCGGCGGCGATGGTCTTCCGCCACATCTCCTCCCGGGCGCCCTCATCCAGTCCCGCCAGGGTGTCCGCCGGCAGCAGGTGGGCGTACGCCTCCCGCCAGGCCTGGACGTGCACCCGGGCTATGCCCGCTGCGTCGCCGGGAACCGCGTACCGGATCGAAAGCCCGTTCATCATCCGGCAAGGCTAGTACGCCCGGCGCCTGCCCGGACCCAGGCGCGGCCGGTCGGTTCCTTGGCGGTTCCTTGGCACCGTTGTTACTCGCGGGTAACATGGTGTCCATGCATTTGCTGCTCCGCACCCTGGCCCTGCTGTTCACGTCCTCCCGGCGGACCCCGCTGGGCATCTGGGACACCTCGTCCCTGCCGCTCCGGGTCCTGCCCACTGACATTGACATTGCCATGCACGTCAACAACGGCATGTACTTTTCGCTGATGGACCTGGGCCGTTTCGATCTCATGGCCCGCAGCGGAACGTGGAAGCGGATGCGCCGGCGCGGCTGGAGCCCGGTGGCCGCGGGGGAGACCATCGCCTTCCGCCGCTCGCTCCAGCTCTGGCAGCGGTACACGATTGAAACGAAGATCATCGGCCTGGACGCGAAGGCCATCTACTTCGAGCAGCGGATGGTGGTGGACGGCGAAATCTATGCCCGCGCCTACATCGCCACCCGGCTGGTCAGCAACGGAAAGCCGGTCAGCCAGGAGGAAATCCTGCGCGAATTCGGTGAGCCGCCGGCGGACCTCGAACTCCCCGGATGGATCCACGAATGGCGCGAGACCAATGCGCTGCCCGGCGCCCGGCGGCCCGCCCCGCACGCCTGGGCGTAAGTCCCGACGCCGCGGCCGGGGCCCCGTCACGGGTGAGCCGTCAGCGAAATGCGGGGGACATTCCCAGACCGCTCGCGTACCGTTGACCCATGGCTACCGTAGACATTACAGGTGAACAGTTCGCATCGACCGTCGAGGACAACGATATTGTCCTCGTTGATTTCTGGGCAGAATGGTGCGGCCCGTGCAAGCAGTTCGGGCCCACATACTCGGCAATTTCCGAGAAGCACCCGGACGTGGTCTTCTCCAAGGTGGACACCGAGGCCGAGCAGCAGCTCGCCGCCGAGGCCGGCATCACGTCCATCCCCACGCTGATGGCCTTCCGCGAAAAGGTGCTGGTGTTCTCCCAGCCCGGGGCCCTGAATGCCCAGCAGCTGGAGCAGGTCGTGGACGCCGTCAAGGCGCTGGACATGGAAGAAGTCCACGCCCACGTTGCCCGCTCCCAGGCCGAGGCCGCCGCCGCTGCCAACCAGCAGGACGGCACCCAGATCCCGGACGCCTAAGCGCCCGGACGCGCCTGCCGGCTAGAGCCGCTCGAGCCTGACCGGCTCGGCCAGCAGGGCGCTGAGGGACTCGTTGAGGTCCTGGACCGCGGTGCCCTTGGAATGGATGTCCAGGTCGGCCTGCGAGGCCCACTGCTCGGTCAGGACAAGCCGTTCCTCGCTGGCCTCGGTGAGCTCGTAACGGATGCAGCCGGGCTCGGCCACCACCTCGTCGATCGCGATTTCCAGCGCGAGCTTTACACGGAAGAACTCGCCGTCGTTGGGGATGAAAATGGCCTGAAGGTCAACGGGTGCAGTCATGGTTTTCACAATACCGGGCCGCGGCATCCGCGTCAGAACATTTCGTAGGACTTCCAAGCATCGCTCTTCTTTTGCCGCCGGTCTGTTGGTAGCGTCACATCATGCTTGCTTACACAGCCGGGGACACTGACGTCCCGCTGCTCGAGGAAACCATCGGCGATAATTTCGAACGGATCGTCGCGAGGTTCCCGTACCACGACGCCCTGATCGAGGCCGCCGCGGTGCCCGGCGAAGAGGCCCGGCGGTGGAGCTACACCAAACTGAACGACGACGTCGACCGCGTCGCCCGCGCGCTGCTGGCCCTCGGCGTGGCCAAGGGCGACCGGGTGGGCATCTGGAGCCCCAACTGCGCGGAGTGGACCATCCTGCAGTACGCCACCGCGAAGGTCGGGGCGGTCCTGGTCAACGTCAACCCCGCCTACCGCAGCCATGAGCTCGAGTTCGTGGTCAGGCAGAACGGCATGCGGCTGCTGGTCTCGGCGCCGTCTGACCGGAACAGCGACTACACGGCCATGGCCCGGCAGGCGCTGGCGGAATGCCCCGAACTGCGCGAGCTGGTCTTCCTGCCCGACGCCGGACTGGCCGGGCTCACCGCCGGCATACCGGAAAGCGAGGCGGAGCGGACCTTCGCCGAGCTGCTCAAGCGCGCCGACGACGTCGCGCACTCGGACCTGTTGGCCCGCATGGCCGAACTGGACGCGCACGACGCCATCAACCTGCAGTACACCTCCGGGACCACCGGCTTCCCCAAGGGCGCCACCCTGACGCATCACAACATCCTCAACAACGGGTACTCGATCGGCGAGCTGCTGGACTACACCGAGCACGACCGCGTGGTCCTGCCGGTGCCGTTCTACCACTGCTTCGGGATGGTGATCGGGAACCTGGCCGCCCTCAGCCACGGCGCCGCCACCATCATCCCGGGGCGCGGGTTCTCGCCCGCCGCGGCCCTGGAGGCGGTCCAGGACTTCGGCGGCACCTCGCTGTACGGGGTGCCCACGATGTTCATCGCCGAGCTGGCGCTGCCCGACTTCGCTTCCTATGACCTCTCCACCCTGCGCACGGGAGTGATGGCCGGATCGCTGTGCCCCATCGAGGTGATGAACCGGGTCATCTCGGAAATGAACATGGTGGACGTGGCCATTTGCTACGGCATGACCGAGACGTCCCCGGTATCGACCATGACCCGGAGCGTGGACACCATGGCCCAGCGCACCGAGACCGTGGGCCGGACCATGCCGCGGCTCGAGAGCAGGATCGTGGACCCGGTGTCCGGGGAAGTGCTGCAGCGCGGCGGGATCGGCGAGCTCTGCACCCGCGGCTACTCCGTCATGCAGGGGTACTGGAACCAGCCGGACAAGACGGCAGAGGCGATCGACGGCGAGGGCTGGATCCACACCGGTGACCTGGCCCGGATGGACGCGGACGGCTACATCGTGATCGAAGGCCGGATCAAGGACATGGTGATCCGCGGTGGCGAGAACATCTACCCGCGCGAAATCGAGGAGTTCCTCTACACCCACCCGGACATCCAGGACGTGCAGGTGATCGGTGTCCCGGATGCGCGGTACGGCGAGGAGCTGGTGGCCTGCGTGATCCTCCGGCCCGGCGCCGCGCCGCTGGACGCAGCGGGGCTGGCCGAGTTCTGCCGCGGCAAGCTGGCGCACTACAAGATCCCGCGGTACGTCGACGTCCGCGAGAGCTTCCCGATGACCGTTTCCGGCAAGATCCGCAAGGTGGACATGCGCCAGGAAGCGGTGGCGCGGCTGGGCCTTTAGTTGGTGCTCCGGCTGATCGTCCGGACGCCCACCGCAATCCCGACGATCGCGGTGGCCACGGCGGCGGCCAGGCCGGAGAGAGTGTCCAGGCCCATGGACCCGGCGAACAGTTCACGTTCGGCGTTCACCAGGTACGTCAGGGGGTTGAACAGGCTCGCCACCTTCATCCAGTCCGGACCGGCCTCTATGGGCAGCATGATGCCGGAGAGGATCATGAGCGGAAACAGGAGCGTCTGCTGCACGGCCCAGAAAATCCACTCCTTGCTCTGCGAGACCAGGGCCAGCGAATACGACAGCGCCCCGAGGCCGATGCCGAAGATGCCCAGGATGATGAGGCCGAACAGCACGTGCAGCGGGTGGAAGGCGAAGCCGAAGGGCACGCACACAATGGCGATCAGGAGGCCCTGCACCACCAGCGGCGCCCATTCCTTGAGCGCCCGCCCGATCATCAGCGAGGAGCGGGACAGCGGTGTGGCGAGGATCCGCTCATAGGAGCCGGTCATGAGCTCGTACTGCAGGTTGGACCCGGTCATGGACGTGCCGAACAGGGCGATCATGACCACCACCCCGGGCAGGAACCACTGCAGCGTGGACTGGCCGCCGAAGGCCGGAGCCCCCACTGCGGATCCGAGCAGGGGGCCGAACAAGGCGAGGAAGACCAGCGGCTGGATCAGGGAGAAGACCAGCGAGAAGGGGTCCCGCAAGGGAAGCAGCATCTCGCGGCAGAAGACATACCAGGTGTCCCGCAGGACCTGTCCCGGCCCCGGCTTCGCCAGCGCGGCTTCGTCCCGGGTGGCTTGGCCCAGCATCATGCGTCCGCTCCTTCCCGCAGGCTGCGCCCGGTCAGTTCCAGGAACACGTCATCGAGGGTCGGAGGCTTGAGTTCCATGGACAGCGCGGGGGCGCCGGCGTCGTGCATCTGTTTGAGGAGTCCCGGTGCCAGTGCGGAGCCGCTGGTGATCCGGAGCCGGAAACGGACGACGCCGTCGTGGGCGCCTTCCTCCACCTCGCCGCCCGCTGCGGCACGCCGCAGGAGGCCCCGCACCCCGGCCGCCGACGCCGCCGCGACATCCACGGCGAACAGGTCCCCGGCCAGATCCGCCTTGAGCCGCGCCGGAGTGTCATCGGCGATGATCGTGCCGTGGTCAATGACGATCACGCGCTCGGACATCGAATCGGCCTCGTCCATGTAGTGCGTGGTGAGGACAACCGTGGTGCCGTGCTCGGCCCGCATGCGCGTGATGTGCTCCCAGAGGTTTGCGCGGTTCTGCGGGTCCATGCCGGTGGACGGCTCGTCCAGGAACAGCAGCCGCGGGGAATGCATCAGGCCCAGGGCCACGTCCATCCGCCGCCGCTGGCCGCCGGAGAGTTTGATGACGGTCCGCTTGGCAAGGTCGGTGAGTTCCAGGGACTTGAGCAGCTCGTCGGCCCGGGCCCGTGCGTCCGCGGCGTTCATTCCGTAGAAGCGGCCCTGCATGATCATCTCGTCGATGACCCGGTAGCTGTGGCCGCCGCCGTTGCCCTGGCCGATGTAGCCGATCCGGGACCGTACGCCGGCCGGATCCGCGGTGACGTCCAGCCCGGCCACCGTGGCGGTGCCGGAGGTGGGCTTCAGGAGGGTGGTCAGCATCCGCAGGGTGGTGGACTTGCCCGCGCCGTTCGGGCCCAGGAAGGCAACGAGTTCGCCCGGGGCAACGTCGATGTCGACGCCCTTGACGGCTTCTACTGTTTCCTTCTTGACGACGAAGGTTCTGGTCAGTTTCCGGGTGTGGATCACTGTGTACTCCAGGGGGCCGGGCACGGGCGCCCGTGGCTGCCGGACGCCATGCCGCAACGCTATACCCGGCGCGTGTGGTCGTCCACCGTCCACCGGGCTCAGTGGCCGCGGTGGTCCTGGATGGTCATGCGCGGGCCGAAGGTCGGCTTCCGGAAGCCGCTGAGCCCGATCATGCGGACCACACGCTGCCGGTGCCCGGACCACGGGGCCAGCAGCTCCAGCATGCCGGAGTCGTCCGTACGGCGGCCGGTCAGGGCGGCGCCGACGTAGGCCGCGAGGTGGTAATCGCCTACCGCGATGGAATCCGGGCACCCGTGCGTCCGCTGCACCACCTCGGCCGCCGTCCAGGCCCCGATGCCGGGGATCGTCTGCAGCTTTGCCCCCGCCTCCGCCGCCGGCAGGGCTGCAAGCCGTTCCAGCGCGACGGCGGAGCGCAGGGCCCGCATGACGGTGGCCGAACGCTGCGGGCCGACTCCGGCCTTGTGCCACTCCCAGGACGGGATGCGCAGCCACTGCTCGGCCGTCGGCTGGACCAGCAGGTTGGCGGGCGCGGCGGTGCCGGCGCCGGGCGCCGCCGTCCCGAAGCGGTACATCAGGTAGCGGTACCCGCGGCGGGCCTCGATAACGGTGACTTTCTGCTCCAGGATCGTCGGCACGAGCGAGTCGATCATGCGTCCGGTGGCGGGCAGCCGCATCGCGGGGTTCCTTCGCCGGGCGTCAACCACCATCCGGGGGAGCGTGGCGTGGAAGGCGGGTTCGTCGAAGCCGGACCAGTCGTCCTCGCTTCCGAGCATGCGCGGGACAGCGTCGACGGCGTCGGCCGCGCCCGGACCCCACGCCTGGGCGTCCACTGCGGGGTCGGCGCGGGGCCCGGCGGTGGTCAGGCGCAGCGTGGCCGGTCCGTGCGGGGTGGTGAACGCGAACCAGATCCCGTCCGGGGCGGTGCGGATGGCCGGGTCGCCGTGGCCGCGCAGGAGGGTGCCGACGGTCTGCATCAACTCGAAGGGGCCACCCGGGTGCCACCGCAACGAGGCGTCCGCCGCCGCGGCAATGCCTGCGGGGACGTCAGCAAGGCTCATCCGAACATGTTCCCATGCCCCGCCGGCGGGGGATGCATCTGCAGAGCCCAAGCATGGGCCGTAGGGCCCTAAACCTGCGGCGCTCCAGGGGCTAAAATCCGGCTGTGGCGTGGAGCGCCCGCGCCTGCCTCGATGGCCCGGTTCCTGTGTTCTGAGGAGAGTGTGATGGCTGGTGGAGTAATACATTTCGAAATCCCCGCAGAGGACGAGGGCCGCGCGCGGGAGTTCTACACCGCGGCGTTCGGCTGGGAAGTCAGCGCCGTGCCGGAGATGAGCTACGCCATGATCAAGACCACGCCGACGGACGCCACGGGCATGCCCTCCGTTCCGGGGTCCATCAACGGCGGCATGTTCCGCCGCGAAGGCGAGCTCACATCCCCGATTGTCACGGTGGACGTTGAGGACATCGACGCGGCGTTGGCGAAGATCAATTCCGTGGGCGGCAGCACCGTCTCGCCACGGGAGCAGGTCGGCACCATGGGCTGGGCCGCCTACTTCAAGGACACCGAGGGCAACATCGTCGGTCTCTGGCAGAACGCCGCACCGGAAGGCGGCTCCGCGGCGGATGCCGCGGGGAATGACATCGGCGCCTGACAGTTCCGGCGCCTGACAGCATCCGGCGCTAGACGGCTCCGGCGCCTGACTCCACTGCGGGGCTGGCCTCAGTGCATCCCGGTGGTGAGCCAGAGCGCGAGGACCGCCAGGGGCACCGTGAGGACCACGGCGGCGAGGCCGGCCAGGGCGAAGCCGCCCCACCGGATTTCGACGTTGAGCGTGCGGAGGCGCTCGTGCCAGAGCAGGGTGGCGAGGGAGGCCCATGGCGTCACGAGCGGCCCGAGGTTCACCCCGATCAGCAGGGCGGCGAGCCGCACCGGGGAGCCGGCCACCGGCTCCAGCGCGAGGTAGGCCGGGAGGTTGTTGACCGCGTTCGCGGCGCCCGCGCCCAGCCCCGCGAGCTGCAGCAGCGCGGGCAGGCTCTCGCCGGACCCGGCAACGCCCGTGAGGAACTGCGTCAGGCCGTTGGCGTGCAGGGACTCCACCACCATAAACAGCCCCGTGGTCAGCATGAGCGGCCGCCAGGGGATCATCGACCAGCGCAGTGCCGAACGGCGGCGCCACACGAAGAGCAGCAGCAGGACCACGGCGGCGGCCAGGGCCGGAAACTGGACCGGAACCCCGGAGACCAGGGCCGGCAGCAGGAGCGCCATGACGGCTGCCGACGAATACAGCAGCACCCGGTCCCGGACCTTTTGGACCGGTTGCGGGCCGTAACGGCCGCGGAGGTCCTTCCGGAAGGCGAGCCAGAGCAGCCCGAGCGGGACCAGGATGCCCACGAGGGCCGGCGCCCAGACCAGTCCCGCGAACCCGGCCGGGCTGAGCCGGAGCCGGTCCTGGGCCAGGAGGTTGGTCAGGTTGGACACCGGCAGGAGCAGCGAGGCGGTGTTGGCCAGCCAGACGGTGGTCAGGGCGAAGGGCAGCGGCGGGATCCGGGCGTGCAGGGCCAGCAGCACGACGACGGGAGTCACCAGCACCGCGGTGGTGTCCAGGGACAGGAAGATGGTGGAGACCGTGGCGAGGGCGATCGCGAGGAGCCAGAGCAGCAGCACCCGGCCGCGGCCGAGGGCGGCGAGGCGCCCGGTGACCACCCGGAACAGCCCGGCGTCGTCCACGAGTTCGGTCACCAGCGACATCGCCACCACAAACGCGAGGACCGGGACGGTGCGGGCCGCGAGCTCCTGGAAGGCCGGAACCGGCAGCAGGCCGGACGCCAGCGCGGCTGCCCCGGCCAGGAGCATCCCGGCGGGCAGCGGATAGCTCTTCAGGGTTTTCAGCCAGCGCCAGCTCGTCACCGCCTAATCTTCGCACCCGGCCCGCCGGTACGCCGCCGACGTGCCTGCCGCCGCGGAGACGGTAACTTTGTACCTATGAAGTACGCCCAGTCCATCCTGGACCTCATCGGCCATACGCCGCTCGTCAAACTCAACCACGTCACCGACGGCATCGGGGCCACGGTCCTGGTGAAGATCGAATACCTGAACCCCGGCGGTTCCATCAAGGACCGCATCGCGGCGAAGATGATCGAGGAGGCCGAACGCGCCGGCAAGCTCCTGCCCGGCGGGACCATCGTCGAACCCACCTCGGGCAACACCGGCGTGGGCCTGGCCCTCGTCGCCCAGCAGAAGGGTTACCGCTGCATCTTCGTCGTGCCGGACAAGGTCGGGGAGGACAAGCGGGCGGTGCTCCAGGCGTACGGCGCCGAAGTGGTGGTCACGCCCACCGCCGTCGCCCCGGACAGCCCGCAGAGCTACTACAGCGTCTCGGACCGGCTGGTCACCGAGATCCCCGGCGCCTACAAGCCGGACCAGTTCTCCAACCCTGCCGCCCCGGCCAGCCACTACGAATCCACCGGCCCGGAAATCTGGCAGGACACCGACGGCCGGGTGACGCACTGCGTGATCGGCGCCGGCACCGGCGGCACCATCACCGGCACGGGCCGGTACCTCAAGGAAGTCTCCGCTGCGCGGCCCGCGGCCGAGGGCGGCGTGGTCAAGATCATCGGCGCGGACCCCGCAGGTTCGGTGTACTCCGGCGGCACCGGCCGGCCCTACTTCGTCGAAGGCGTCGGCGAGGACATGTGGCCGGCCAACTATGACAAGGCCGTCCCGGACGACGTCATCGCCGTCAGCGACGCCGACTCCTTCGCGATGACCCGCCGGCTGGCCCGCGAGGAAGGCCTGCTGGTGGGCGGATCCTCCGGCATGGCCGTCGTCGCCGCGCTGCAGGTCGCGAAGGACCTCCCCGAGGACGCCGTCGTCGTCGTCATCCTGCCGGACTCCGGCCGCGGCTACCTGGCCAAGATCTTCAACGACCAGTGGATGCGCTCCTACGGCTTCCTCGCCAGCGGGGACGAAGCGTCCGTGGGCGAGATCCTCAAGTCCAAGACCGGCGAAATGCCGGACCTCGTGCACATCCACCCCAACGAGACAGTGCGCGACGTCATCAACATCATGAACGAGTACGGCGTCTCGCACATCCCCGTGCTGTCCCAGGAACCGCCCGTGGTGATGGGCGAGGTGCTCGGCTCCGTCGACGAACGCACCCTCACCGCCAAGCTCTTCCGCGGCGAAGCGAAGCTCACGGACAAGATCTCCGAACACATGGAGGCCCGGCTGCCCGTGATCGGCTCGCTCGAATCGATCTCGACGGCCCGCGAACTCCTCTCCGACGCCGACACCCTCATGGTGACGTTCGTCGGCGCGCCGGTGGGGATCCTGACCCGCCACGACCTCCTCGCCTACCTCAGCAACTGACCGCAGCAACCGACCCGACGACCGGACATGCCCTCCCGGGGGCGCCCGGCCGACGGACGAAAGGACCGCACATGTCTTTGCCAGAAAGTTCTGCCTCAAACACCCAGGGCTTCAACACCCGCGCCGTCCACGCCGGCCAGGCCTTCGAGCCGCGCACCGGCGCCGTCGTGCCGCCCGTGCACTTCTCCTCCACCTACGCGCAGGACGGCATCGGCGTGCTGCGCGCCGGCTACGAGTACGGCCGGGGCACCAACCCCACGCGTGACTCGCTGCAGGAACAGCTCGCAGCCCTCGAAGGAGGGACCGCCGCGTTCTCCTTCAGCTCGGGCCTGGCCGCCGAGGACTCGATGATCCGCGCCCTGACCCGCGCCGGGTGACCACATCGTGCTCGGCAACGACGCCTACGGCGGAACCTACCGGCTGATCAGCCGGGTCCTGGGGGAGTGGGGCATCGGCAACACCCCGGTGGACATGTCCGACCTCGACGCCGTCGCGAAGGCCGTCGCGGCCGGCGGAGCGGCCGACGGCGGCGGCAAGACCCGCCTGGTCTGGGTGGAGACGCCGTCGAACCCGATGATGAAAATCACCGACATCGAGGCGCTCGCCAAGCTGGCGCACGACGCCGGCGCCCTCCTCGTGGTGGACAACACCTTCGCCTCGCCGTACCTGCAGACCCCGCTGGCCCTGGGCGCCGACATCGTGGTGCACTCGACCACCAAGTACATCGGCGGCCACTCCGACGTCGTCGGCGGCGCGATCATCGTCAACGACGCGGAACTGGCCGAGAAGATCGGCTTCGTCCAGTTCGCCGTCGGTGCCGTCTCCGGCCCGATGGACGCCTTCCTGACCACCCGCGGCCTCAAGACCCTCGGCGTCCGCATGGACCGGCACAGCGACAACGCCCAGGCCGTGGCCGAATGGCTGCTGCAGCGCCCCGAGGTCGAGGCCGTGCTGTACCCGGGACTGCCCTCCCACCCCGGCCACGAGCTGGCCAGGAAGCAGATGAAGAAGTTCGGCGGCATGATCTCGGTGCAGTTCAAGGGCGGCGAGGCTGCGGCACGGAAGGTGGCCGAATCGACGTCCGTGTTCACCCTCGCCGAGTCCCTCGGCGGCATCGAGTCCCTCATGAACTACCCGTCCGAAATGACGCACGCCTCGGTCAAGGGCACGGAACTGGCGGTTCCGGTCAACCTGATCCGCCTTTCCTGCGGCATCGAGGACGTCGAGGACCTGATCGCCGACCTCGAGCAGGCCCTCGCCGGCCTTGAGTCGGGCAGCTAGCAGCCAGTGACAATTACCGCCAGGGCCAAGGCCTCAACCACCCTCGGCTGGCTCGCGACGGCGGCCGGCGCGATCGCCGTCGTCGTCGCCCTGGTGGTGCTGTACAGCGCCTACATTCCGCTGATGAACGACTTCGAGGTCTACTTCTACGGCGGCAGCCGTGTGCTGCAGACCGGGGAGACCGGCGTCAACGAGCTCTACGCGCCGCGGGACGGGCTGCCGTTCACCTATCCGCCGTTTGCCGCGCTGCTGTTCGCGGCGCTGGCGTCGCTGGGACAGAGTGCGGCCAGCCTCGTGTTCATCACCACGGCGCTGCTGGGCGCCGTGATCGTCTCCGCCTGGCTGGCACGGCACTACTTCCGGCTCGGCCGCTGGCGGGACGCGGCGGCCGACTGGCGCTTCCGCTCCGTAGCCCTCGCGGGCACCGCGGCGATCCTGCTCCTGGGCCCCTGGCGGGACACGTTCGACTTCGGCCAGATCAACATCATCCTGATGGGCCTGATCCTGGCCGACTTCGCGCTGCACGGGAAGGTCGGGGCCGGGCAGATCCGCTGGCCCGCCGGGCTCCTGATCGGGATCGCGGCCGGGATCAAGCTGACGCCGCTCGCGTTCGGGCTGTACTTCCTGGTCCGCCGCGACTTCAAGGCACTCGGCTGGATGGCGGCCGGATTCTTCGGCTCCATCGCCCTGGCCTGGGCGCTGCTGCCCACAGCCTCGGTCACGTTCTGGACCAGGATCCTTCCGGACACCGGGCGGATCGGCGGGCCGGCGTACATGGACAACCTCTCCGTCAAGGGCCTGCTGCTGCACCTGGGCCTGCCGGACTCCGGCCCCACCAGCGTCCTGTGGCTGCTCATCTCGCTGGCCCTGGCCGCGGTGGCGGCGCTCGTGATCAAGTGGGCCGTCGACGCGGACGAGAACTTCGTGGCCGTGTCCGCCACCGCGTTGCTGATGCTGCTGATCAGCCCCGTGTCCTGGTCCCACCACTGGGTCTGGATGGCCGTGGCGCTGCCGTGCATGGGCTTCGCGATCCACCGGGTGCCGTCCCGGGACGGGAAGATGCGCCTGGCCGGCTGGATCATTGTGGCCGCCACCGCCACCGCGTTCTACCTGACGCCGAAGTACCTCTCGGTGATGGCCGGGGCGCACGAATGGGGCAAGGACCCGCAGACCCAGTGGCAGCTCATCGTCGCCAGCCTCGGCGTGGTGTGCGGCATGGCCATGCTGGTGTACTGGGCGCTGGCCTACCGGCCCTCCCGGATCTCGCTGCGCCAGCTGCGGTAGCCCGCGCCGCCGCCCGCCGCCGCCGCCCCTCGGCACACACCCTAGCTTTCTTGAAGAGAGTTAGCTAGGGTGACGGCATGGCACTTCGATCCGACTGGTCCCCCCGGAACTGCAGCATGGCCCGCGGCCTCGACATCCTTGGCGATCCCTGGAGCATGCTCGTCCTGCGCGAGGTCTTCTTCGGCAACGGCCGCTTCGACGCCATGAAGCCAAGGCTGGGGGCGGCCGATTCAGTGCTGACCAAACGCCTCGCCGCACTCGTGGACGCCGGACTCCTCACCCGGCGGCCCTACGACGACGGCGGCCGCACCCGCCAGGAATACGTCCTCACCGCCAAAGGCGAAGACGCCCTGCCGGTGCTCAACGCCGTCGTGATCTGGGCCGAAAAGCACCTCCCGGCGCCATCCGGGCAGGCGCACATGTTCGTCATTCACAGGGGCTGCGGGGAGAGGACTTCCTCCGCCGACACCTGCACGGCCTGCGGGGAAGCGCTGACGGCTTCGAACACCAGCTGGCACAGCCTCTCCCGCACCGCCGGGCCCGTGCCCCTGGCCCTCGGCCGGCCACGTCCCCCCAGGCCACCCGCAGAACGGAACCGCGGCATGAGCGCCCCCAAAACCACCCTCCCTCCGCGCCTCCGCCGCCGCTCCACCCGGCATGGACCGTCGCCGCCGTGGCCTTCCTCGCGCTCGTCGGCGCCGCGGGGTTCCGGGCCGCGCCGGGCGTGCTGATGGTGCCGCTGCAGAACGAATTCGGCTGGTCCACCACCGTGCTCTCCGCCGCGGTCAGCATCAACCTCGTGCTCTTCGGGCTCACGGCGCCGTTCGCGGCGGCCCTCATGGAACGCTTCGGCATCCGGACCGTCACGGCCATTGCCCTGGTTCTGATCGGTGCCGGCAGTGCCCTGACCGTCCTCGTGACCCAGTCCTGGCAGATCCTGCTGACGTGGGGGCTGCTGATCGGGCTCGGCACCGGGTCCATGGCGCTGGTCTTCGCCGCCACCATCGCCAACACCTGGTTCGCCAAGAGCCGCGGCCTGGTAATCGGCATTCTCACCGCCGGCAGCGCCGCCGGACAGCTGGTGTTCCTGCCCTTCATCGCGCTCCTCGCCCAGGACCCGGGCTGGCGGCAGGCCTCGCTCCTGATCGGCGCGGGCGCGCTGGCCGTGGTCCCGCTGGTGCTGAAGTTCCTGAAGAACTCCCCGGCCGACGTCGGCGTGCTGCCTTACGGGGCGAGCCCGGCGCGGTCGGGGAAGCAACCGCCGGGGCTACAACTGCCGGGGAACCGTCCGACGCCGGGCCGGGAACGCTGGGCTGCGGATCGGCGGAACCCCGCCGGAAGCCGCGGTCCGGGCGCTGCAGGCCCTCAAACGGGCCAGCAAGGTCCGGACCTTCTGGGCCCTCGTGGCCGGATTCGCGATCTGCGGCGCGACCACCAACGGGCTGATCGGCACCCACTTCATCCCCTCCGCCCATGACCACGGCATGCCCGAAACCACCGCCGCAGGCCTGCTCGCCGTCGTCGGCATCTTCGACATCGTCGGCACCATCGCCTCCGGCTGGCTCACCGACCGCTTCAACCCCCGGATCCTGCTCGCCGTCTACTACCAGTTCCGCGGCATTGGGCTGCTGGTTCTGCCGCTGTTGCTCAGCGCTACCGTCCAGCCCAGCATGATCGTGTTCGTGGTCATCTACGGCCTGGACTGGGTGGCCACGGTACCGCCGACCGCCGCGATCTGCCGCCAGGTGTTCGGCGCCGACGGCGTGTCGTGTTCGGCTGGGTCTTCGCCGCCCACCAGCTCGGTGCGGCCGCCGCGGCGCTGGCGGCCGGAGCCATCCGCGACGCCACCGGCCAGTACACCTACGCCTGGTTGGCGCCGCCGCGATGTGCACCATCGCGGCCGTCATCAGCGCCACCATCCGCAAAGACGCCGGAAAGACGGAGTCCATCCCGGTCCCGGCGTAGCGTCCGCCCGGCCCGTACGGCGCCGAGATGACAGTTCGCGGCAGTGTAGGCGCAAAACACTGCCGCGAACTGTCATCTCGCGGGGATCCCCAGCGGTCCGCGCGGTCCTAGCGGAAGGCGGGGAGCCCGGTGATTTGATGGCCCAGGATCAGGGTGTGGACCTCGTCGGTGCCCTCGTAGGTGCGCACCGATTTCGAGGTTGGCGGCGTGCCGCAGCGGGGAGTACTCCAGCGTGATGCCGTTCCCGCCAAGGATGGTGCGGGCCTCCCGGGCAATCTTGATCGCCTCCCGCACGTTGTTCAGCTTGCCGACCGAGATCTGGTCCGGGCGCAAGCTTTCCGGCGTCCTTGAGCCGACCCAGGTGCAGGGCGAGCAGGTAGCCCTTCTGGATTTCCAGCGGCATGTTGACCAGCTTGTGCTGGGTGAGCTGGTAACCGGCCAAAGGCTTGCCGAACTGCAGTCGTTCCTGCGAATAGCGCCAGCGCGGCCTCGTAGGAATCCCGGGCCGCGCCCATCGCGCCCCACATGATCCCGTACCGGGCCTCGTTCAGGCAGGAGAACGGCCCACGCAGCCCCTGCGCCTTCGGGAGCAGCGCCTCGCGGGCCCAGCCGGACCTCGTCGAAGTCGATGTCGCACTGGATGGAGGCGCGCATGGAGAGCTTCGGCTCGATCAGCGTCGCCGTGAACCCGGGGTCTCGGTGGGCACCAGGAACCCGCGGATCCCCTCATCGGTCATGGCCCAGATCACGGCGACATTCGCCACGGACGCGAACCCGATCCACCGCTTGGTCCCGTTCAGACCAGCCGGCGTCCTCGCCGGTTCCGTCGCGGCGGGCGAAGGTCGGCATCGCCGACGGGTCTGAGCCCGCGGTGGGCTCGGTGAGGGCGAAGCAGCCGATCGCCTCGCCGGCGGCCATCTGCGGGAACCATTCCTGCTTCTGCTCCTCCGATCCCCATTTGTGGATCGCGGACATGGCCAGCGAGCCCTGCACGGAGACGAAGGTGCGGAGGCCGGAGTCGCCGGCTTCCAGTTCCAGCGCGGCCAGGCCGTATTCGACGGCGGGCGGCCCGGGCAGCCGTAGCCGTACAGATGCATCCCGAGCAGACCGAGTTCGGCCAGTCTCCGGGACGATCTCCAGCGGGAAGTCGCCGCTCGTACCAGTCGGCGATGTCGGGCCGGATCTGCTCGTTGACGAAGTCGCGGACCTGCTCCCGGAGGGCGAGTTCGTCCGCACTCAGCAGGGAATGGATCGCCAGGACATCGGAAACGTCGGGAATATCAGCCTCATTGCTCATGCCAGCATCCTACGGCCGCCGCGCATGCCGGACAGCGGCCGTGCCGCGGCGGGCTGGCGCTGCAGGAAGTAGCCCCTCGTGGACGGTGCGAAGCGGCAGACGGCGGCCAGCACCACGCCCAGCGCCAGGAGCAGCACGCCGCTGACGAAGGCGCCGCCGATGCCGAAGATTTGGGTATCGCCGTAGTCCGGATCCCACATCTGCACCGCCGAGACGAAGAATGCCGCCGTCAGCATAAGTGCGCCGAGCAGGGGCAGGATGCCGCGGAACCAGAGGTTCAGGCCGAGTCGCGCAGGGTCGCGCGGAAATACCAGGCGCAGGCGAAGCCGGTAAGGGCGTAATAGAAGGCGATGAACAGGTTGATGGAGCTGATGGAGTCGGCGAGCAGGTCCTCGCTAAGGAAGCTCATCAGGACGTCGTCGGCAACGGCCGCGGCGCCCATGACCTGGGTGGAATATCCCGGCGTCTGGTTGCGCGGGTGGACTTCGCCGAACTTGGCGGGCAAGGCCCCGTGCACGCCCATGGACAAGGTGCCGCGGGCCGTGGGGAGGATAGTGGTCTGCGTCGAGGACAGCACCGACGCCAGGACGGCGACGACGATCAGCCAGCCCCAGGGACCGAGCACCACGTCCTTCATCGCGAGGAAGACATCGTTCTGGTTGGCCTCATTGCCAGCCCGATCCCGTCCGTTCCCACCGTGGCATACATCATCACCAAGAGGGCGACGGAGACGTAGATGGCCACGAGGACAAACGCCGAAATGATCGCGCCGCGGCCGGGCGTCGTGGCGGGGTTTTCCGTTTCCTCGTTCACCGCGAGGCACGTGTCCCAGCCCCAGTAGATGAACAGTGCCAGCAGGGCGCCGTGCACCACGGCGCCGGGATCGGCGAAGGCACCGGCGGGGTTGAACCACTCAAGGTCG
>CAVUHG010000002.1:0-168813 GCA_963741265.1 uncultured Actinomycetota bacterium
GACGCATCGTCTCTGTTCCCGAGAAGAGCCAGGAAGACACCTCCCTGGCAGCATGGATTGCTGTCCTGGATGTGCTCGAAATGGCGGTCCAGGCAGCTGAACGAACCCTGAACGATCCGCTCGGACCGCTGCGGTCCCCAGGTTCCCGGCGGGTCGCGGCCGCACAGGCGCTGGTCCCCGCCCGCCCTACCGGCCCCCTGCCGGCCGAGGCCAGGCGCCGCGCCATGGCGCTCTCGGCCGCGCAGGAAAGAGTGTCCCGGCGGCTCGAAGAGGCCCGGTCAGACGTGGCCCGCCAGCTTCATGCGGTCTCCTCGGTGCCCGGCGTCGGCGAGTCCTCCGGCGCCGTCTACCTCGACGTAAACGGCTAAGAATCAGGGGCCGACAGGCCGCTGAAAAAACCTGTCGAAATTTCTCCTAACATACGGCTGACCAGTGCCGATAACCACTGTTAGAGCACGGATCGCTCGTTTACCGGCCACGGATCGGCCTCTCTTCTCCTTCCCCAGGCAGGACTCTGTGCTCGAATCCGTGACTTCCGCCGCCTTGGCCAGCGCCATGGACGGCCTTGCGCTGCGCCAGCGCACCATCGCGAACAACATCGCGAACGTCAACACGCCTAATTACCAGGCGAAGCGCGTCAGCTTCGAGGCTGCGCTCGCGGCTTCCGTGAAGTCCGGCGACGGCCACGCCGATGCCACGATCGCGGCGTCCCTGGAGCCCACCCAGCTGAACGGCAACAACGTCAACCTGGACACGGAAACCCTGTCCAACATCGACACCGTCCTGCGCTTCCAGTTCGCCGCGCGCGCCGCCGGCGGCGAATTCAACGCCGTCCGCGCCGCCATGAGGACCAACTGATGACCTTCGACGCAATCGGCATCGCCGGCTCGGCCCTGACCGTCCACCGCAAGTGGCTCGACGCCGTCTCGGACAACCTCGCCAACATGAACAACGCCTCCGCCACGAGCGGTAATGCCTTCCAGGCCCGGTACGTCGAAGCTGCCGAAGGCTCCGAGGGTACCGGCGTGTACGTCAAGAGCACCCAGCTCGGCAACGCCGAGGGACGGATCGTCTACCAGCCGGACCACCCCCTGGCCGACGCGGACGGCAACGTCCGGTACCCGGAGATCGACATGGCAGAGCAGATGGGTGCGCTCATCATTGCCCAGCGCGGATACCAGGCAAACGCGCAGGTCGTCGACCGCGCCCGAGAAACCTACATGGCCGCCCTTGAGATTGGAAGATCCTGATGCCTGTTTCCCCAATCGCCCCGGTCCAGGGAGTCCTTCCCTCGAATTTCGTATCCGGCGCGGGAGCCGCGACCGGCACGGACGGGTCCGGTTTCGCGAGCACCCTCACCGGTGCCGTGGACAACCTCCAGCAGCTGCAGTCGACGTCGAAGGAGCTGGCCGTCTCGGCGGTCACCGGCAACCTCGACGACATCCACAACGCCACCCTCGCGTCCAGCCGCGCGCAGATCACCCTGGAGCTCATGGCAACCGTGCGCAACAAGGGCGTTGACGCATTCAACGAGGTCATGAGGATGCAGGCCTGATGCCACCGCAGATTACTGGCTTTTTCCAGCGCTTCGGCGCGGGCCTCAAAGGATTCACCGCCGGCCAGCGCACCCTTGCCGTGCTCGGTGCCGCCCTGCTGGTGGTGGGCATCATCGCCCTGTCCGCGTGGCTGACCAAGCCCGCCCTCACGCCGCTGTTCTCCGGCCTCAAGGACACGGACGCCAACGGGATCGTGGAACAGCTCCGCAAGGACAACGTCCCCTACGAGCTGAGCGACGGCGGTTCCACCATCCTCGTGCCGCAGGACAAGGTCTACGACGAACGCCTCAAGGCGGCCTCCGCCGGCCTCCCCACCGCCGCCGCCACGGGCTACTCCCTGCTGGACAAAATGGGTGTCACGTCCTCGGAGTTCCAGCAGTCCGTCACGTACAAGCGCGCGCTCGAAGGCGAACTGGCCAGCACCATCTCGGCCATGGACGGCGTGAAGACCGCCGCCGTGCGGCTCGCCATCCCGGAGAAGACCGTCTTTGTGTCCACAGCACCGGACACCACGGCCTCCGTGTTCGTCGAGACCGCGGCCGGCTCCACCCTCTCCGGCGACAAGGTCCAGGCGATCGTGCACCTGACCTCGGCCGCCATCGAGAACCTCAAGCCCGCCAACGTGTCCGTGGTCGACTCGCAGGGCAACGTGCTTTCCGCCGTCGGCGGCGGGCGCAGCGGGCTCCTCGTCGAAGCAGGCCAGCGACTACCAGCAGCGCACGTCCGACGCCGTCAAGGCCGTCCTGGACCGTGTGGTGGGCCCCGGCAACTCCACCGTGGCCGTGGCCGCCGACGTCACCGGCGAATCCGCGCAGCAGAAGAGCGAAACGTTTTCCAACGCCGAGGGTGCCCTGCCGCTGAGCGAGTCTTCCAAGACCGAGAAATACACCGGAACCGGGGGAGGCGCCGCAGGCGTCCTGGGACCGGACAACATCGCCGTTCCCGGCGGCACCAGCGGCGACGGCAGCTTCGACTCCTCCACCGCCACCAAGAACAACGCCGTCAACAAGGTCACCGAGGACCGCGTGATTCCGCCGGGCGCCATCAAACGCCAGACGATCTCGGTGGCCGTCAACCAGTCCGCGGCCGGCGGGCTGAACCTGGCCTCGCTGACCGCACTGGTCACTTCCGCCGCCGGCATCGACGCGGCACGCGGCGACGTCGTCACCGTGGAGGTGGTGCCGTTCAGCACCGCCGCCGCGGACCAGGCCGCCGCGTCCCTGGAGGCCGCCAAAGCCGAGGCCGAGGCCGAAGAAGCAGGCGGAGTTCTTCGGAACGCTGGTCACCGCGGGCAGCATCCTGCTGGGCCTGCTGATCCTGGCCTTGGTCATCACGATCGTGCTGCGCCGCCGGCAGAAGCGCGAACCGGTCGACCTGGGCGAGAGGCTGGACCTCGACGCTCCTGCCGGTCATGCCCGCCGTGTCCGGCCCTCCCGCCCGCACCGGCAACGTCGGCCATCCCGATGACCGCGCTGCCCCCGCTTCCGGGTCCGCCGCCCGAGCAGCTGGAAGCCGAGCGCCGCCGCGTCGAGATCGACAGCATGGTCGCAGCCAACCCGGAGAAGGCCGCCGACTACCTGCGCAGCCTCATGGATGACAGGCAGCCGGTATGAAACTAGCCGAACGTCACCCTCACCGGCACCCAGCGCGCCGCCGTCGTCCTCATGCAGATGAGCCCCGAAAACGCCGCCAAGGTCATGGCCCAGTTCACGGACTCCGAGGCGGAAGACATCGCCGCAGAGATCGTCCGGCTCCGGAAGGTCGACCCGGACGTGGCCGAGCAGATCATGAAGGACTTCCACCACGCCGCGCTGTCCAGCCCCCGGCAGGCCCGCGGCGGCAGGGAACTCGCCGAAGGCCTGCTCGAGGCCTCGTTCGGTTCGGAAAAGGCAGCCGGGCTGATGAACCGGCTCACGGTCAACATGGCCGGGAAGTCCTTCGAATTCCTCGAAGACATTGAACCGGTCCAGGTCCTCGCGCTGATCGACGGCGAACTGCCGCAGACCATCGCCCTGGTCCTGGCCCACCTCAGCCCGCGCAAGGCCTCCGCCGTGATGTCCGGGCTGCCCGGGCTCGCTGCGCGCCGACGTCGCCCTCAGCATCGCGACGATGGGTTCCGGCGCGCCCGAAGCCATCGGGATCGTGGCGGACACCCTCAAGCTGCGCGGCGGAGCCGCGGTCTCGCAGCAGGCGTCCAAGGTGGTGGGCGGCATCCAGCCGCTGCTGGAGATCATCAACCGGACCGACGCCGGCACGGAACGCTCCGTGCTCGACGGCCTGGACCTGCTGGACCCGGAACTCGCGGTGGAAATCCGCGCGCAGATGGTGACCTTCGACGACATCGTGAAGCTGGAACGCCGCGACGTCCAGCTGGTGCTCCGCGGCCTGGATGCGTCCGTGCTGGCAGTGGCCATGAAGGGCGCCTCGGAGCCGGTCCTGGAAACCATCACCACCAACGTCTCCGGCCGCAACCTGGAAATCCTCGAATCCGAGATCGCCGCCCTGGGACCGCTGCGCGCCTCGCAGATCGAGGAAGCCCGAGCCGCCGTGGTCCGGTCCATCCGCGAGCTCGAGGCGGAAGGTTCCATCACCATCCAGCGCGGGGACGAAGAAGACTATGTCTATTGACGGGGCGCCGGCTGACGCTGCCCCGGCACGGATCATCTTCCCCTCGCTGCGCTCAAGCGGTCCGGCCAGCGAACAGGCCGGCTACACCGAGGGCCACGCCGCCGGCTACGCGGCCGGTGTGCGTGCCGCCGCCAAGGAACAGCGCCGCTGGCGGGACCGGATGGCCGCAGAACAGGCCGCCTCCCTCGCCGCCGGCCAGCAGGACCTCGACCGCGCCGTCCGCGCGCTCGCCGTGGCACGCACAGACTTCGCCCACCGCAACGTCCAGGCCCTGCAGGATGCCGAGGAAGTCCTGGCCCGCACCGCGCTGGAACTGGCCGAAGCCATCCTCGGCTACGAACTCGCCGAAGGCACCCGGACCGCCCGCGCAGCGCTGACCCGGGCATTGTCCGGGAATGACGCCGCCACTGTGCTGGCGATCCGGCTCAACCCGGCCGACATCGATGTCCTCGCCGAAGGAAGGCCAGGACCTGCCGGCCGGACTGCCGCTGCTCGCGGACCAGTCCCTCGACCGCGGCGACGCCAAAGTGGAATACCAGCAGGGCTGGCTCGACGCCAGCCTCGGCAGTGCCCTGGCGCGCGCCCGCGCCGCCCTCCTGGGCGACTTCGACGACGGCGGCCGGGCATGATCGCCCAGTGGCGCCCCAAGAGTGCCGACTTCGCGGCGGCCCTGCCGGGCAGCGGCCCCGCAGCGGGTCGGCATCGTCACCTCGGTGATGGGCCTGGGCCTTGAAGTGTCCGGACTGGACTGCGCCGCTCGGCGACCTCGTGACCGTGGGACAGAACCCGGGCCTCGACGCCGAGGTGGTCGCCGCCCTGGACGGCTCCGTGCGCTGCATGCCGCTTGGCCGGCTCGCCGGCGTAGCGGCCGGCGACCCCGTCCGCGCCAAGGGCGGCACCGTCCTCGTCCCCACCGGGCGCGGACTCTTCGGCCGGGTCATTGACGGACTGGGCCGGCCCATCGACGGCAAGGGTCCGCTCGACAGCGGCCCCCGCGTGCCCATCGACAACGAAGCCCCGAACGCCATGAAGCGCGCCCGCATCGACACGCCGCTGCAGACCGGCGTCCGCGTCCTGGACACCATGACCACCCTCGGGCAAGGGCCAGCGCATGGGCCTCTTCGCCGGGTCCGGCGTCGGGAAGTCCTCCCTGCTCTCGATGATCGCCCGCGGCACCGACGCCGAGGTCTCCGTGATCGCCCTCGTCGGGGAACGCGGCCGTGAAGTCCGCGAATTCCTCGAGGACGACCTCGGGACCCGCCGGCCTGGCCCGCTCCGTCGTCGTGGTGGCGACCTCGGACGAACCCGCCCTGATGCGCATGCGCGCGGCCTTCACCGCCACCCGCATCGCCGAGTCCTTCCGCGACCAGGGCCAGGACGTCGTCCTGATGATGGACTCCCTGACCCGCGTGGCCATGGCCCAGCGCGAGATCGGCCTGTCCGCCGGCGAGCCGCCCGCCACCCGCGGCTACCCGCCGTCGACCTTTTCCATCCTGGCCCGGCTGCTGGAGCGCGCCGGCACCGCCGAAACCGGCTCCGTCACCGGCATCTACACCGTGCTGGTCGACGGCGACGACCACAACGAACCGATCGCCGACGCGGCCCGGTCCATCCTCGACGGGCACGTGGTGCTGGACCGCAAGCTCGCCGTCACCGGGCACTTCCCGTCCGTGGATGTGCTCGGGTCCGTCTCCCGCGTCGCCACCAAGGTCAACTCCCGCGCCGCACCTCGACGCCGCCGCCACGCTGCGCCGGGTCCTCGCCGCCCGCAAGGCGGCACAGGACCTGATCGACGTCGGCGCCTACCAGACCGGGACCAACCCGCTGGTGGACGCCGCCCTGAACCACGAGCAGCACGTGAGCGGATTCCTGCAGCAGCCGATGGACGAATCCACCGCCCATCCCGAGTCCTGGCAACGGCTCGACCACCTCACTTCGATTCTGGGAGCCGCAGCATGAACCGCGAATTCTCGCTGGCAGGGCTCCTGCGCCTCCGCCAGATCCAGCAGGACCAGGCCGCCACCGGGCTGGCCCGCGCCCGCTCGCGCTCCAGCTCCGTCCGGGTCCGGGAAGCCGCGGCACGCCGGGACCTGGCTGCCACCGACGAACCCATCTCCAATTCCGCGTCGCTGCGCGCCATCGCCGCCGCGCGGTCCTCGTCCCACAGCATGCTCGCGGACCTGCAGAGCCTCGCGCACGGATCGCGGAGACCGAGGAAGCCGACGCCCGCAGCCGAGTTCATCGCCGCCCGCACCCGGTCCGTCGGCCTGGAGAAGCTGCAGGCCCGCCACCACGCCGAGGTCAACACCGCGGACCTCCGCGCCGAACAGTCGGCGCCTGGACGAAATCGCCTCGACCGTGTGGCACCGCGACGAGCAGCAGGTGAAGCAATGAGCATGACCGAGGCGATCGGCCGGATGCAGGGCATCCAGTCCATGATCGCGGAACTGACCCGGCCGCGGCCGCCGAGGCAAACGCCGCGGCGAAGTCCGCCGCCGCGTCGTCGCTGGCCACCGCGACCGGCAGCGGCGATGCCGCCTCCTTCACGCAGGCGCTGACCGCCGCTTTGGGCGGACCAGCGGCACGGACGTCTCCTCCCTGGCGAACAGCCTCGGGCTGGGCGGCACGACGGCGGTCGGGGCCCTGCGCTCAAGGGCCTGACCGCACCGGGCACCGTTGCACCGGCGCAGGCGCCGCCACGCGGCACCGACGTGGTGGCCGCGGCGAAGAAGTACATCGGCGTGCCCTACGTCTGGGGCGGAACCAACCCGGCCACCGGGCATGGACTGCTCCGGCTTCACCCAGCGGGTCTTCAAGGACCTCGGCGTCGAGATTCCCCGCGTGGTGAGCGACCAGATGCGCCAGGGCACCCCGGTGGCGTCCCTGGCCGAGGCCAAACCCGGCGACCTGCTGGTGAGCTTCGGCGGCGACCACATCTCCATCTACCTGGGCAACGGCAAGGCGATCGACGCCCCCGTGCCCGGCAAGACCATCCAGATCCGCGATGCCTGGGAGCAGCACTCCAACCTGACGTCCATCCGGCGCATCGTCCCGGCGGGAGCGGCATCATGAACGGCCGCGGCGTCGGCGGATCTCGCCGCTGCGCTGGCCGCACCGGTCCGGACCGCCCGCCAAGGCACGGATCCCCGGTCCGGCAACGCAGGTCCGCAGACCGCGTCCTTCGACTCGGTCCTCGACGACGTCCAGGGCGCAGCAGGCAACGGCCCCGCTGCCGAGCCCGGCCCCGCTGCCGAACCCGGCGTCGCCGTTGGGCCCGCCGCCGGCAACGAGCCCGGCAGCGGCTTGGAATCCGGCGCTGCCGCCGGGAAAGCCGTCGTGCCCGGCAGTGCCGGTACCCCCGCACTCATGCCCGCCGCCGTGGCGCATGCTGCCGGCCGCTTCCGCGAGGCTGCCGCTCCCGTGGCCGCCCCCGCAGCCGACGACGGGGCACCGGCCCTGCCGACGCCCGACGGCGACCCGTCCGGTGCCGTGCCGGCCGGCAACGCTGCGAACAATGCGTTGACGACCGACGGCGGTGCAGGGTCAGCGCCACAGGCCGAGGCTGGCTCGCCCGGCACCGCCGGGCCGGCCCCGACGCAGTCTGCCCAGTTTGCCCCGGCGAAGTTCACCCAGTTTGCCTCGGCGCAGTTTCCGTCCGCCCAGTTTGTCGCTGCCCAGGTTGGTTCCGCCGGGCAGGCGGGACGGCCGGCACCTGCCGGACAGCCAGCCCAAGCCGATGTTCCCACATCGGACCGCATCGAGGGATCCAGCACGGCACCCACCTCGGCTTCACTCGCGGCTGTTCCGGTGGGCGTGTCTCCCGCCCTGGCCGGCGGAGCAGGCCGCAGCGGTCTGTCACGGCACCGACTGTTGCCGGGATACCTGCAACGGCCGCGGCTCTGGGCATGTCTTCGCCCGGCATGTCTTCACCGGGCGCAAACCCGCTGACCGTAGCGGCAACCGTGACGGCAATCGTTGCAACGGAGGCCGGGCCGGCCTCGACTGCTGCAGGCACCCAGACACCCGCGGCAGCGAGCGGCTTACTGCCCCCGCAGCCCCGGCCGCCGCGGCGACCCTGCCGTTGCCGCCTCACAGCCGGCGGGCCCAGGCGCGTTTGCCGGGCCGACGGCAGCAGTCAAGCTGCAACCTCGCCAAACTCCACGCCGGCCGCCGGCCGGCCGGTCTCCTCGTACGTTTCGGACCCGGCAGCTGCAGCTGTCAGTGTGCCCGTCGCCATGCCTGCGACGTCGTCCGCCACTGCTGCGGCCTCGTCGCCGGCCGCACCTGCCACTGGCGGGGCGGCGGGGACTTCCGTGTCCGGTCCCGTCCCGGTCTTCGGTTCGTCGCCAGGGCTTGCAAATGACGCAGCACCGGCACGATCCGCGCCGGGCCTTGCTGCAGGCACTGGTGCTTCGCCCCTGACGGCAACGGCGGCCACCGCCGGGCCGGCGGACAGCGGAGCTGCCGCTACCGCCGTCGCCCAGTCCGTGCCCGGACAAGCCGCGGCCGGACAAGGCCCGACCGCACAGGCCACGCCCGTACCCGCCGCCCAGACCGGCGCCGTGACTCCCGCGGCCGCAACCGCAACCGCAACCGCAACCGCGGCCGTTTCGACGAGCCTGAACATCCTGACGGCCGCTGCCCAGACTCCGGTACCCAACGCCGCGGAGGCACCCTCCGACCCGGACAGCGGAGCCCCGGCAACGACAGCCACCCTCGCCCAGCCGCCGTCGGCCGGCGCACCAGTGTCCCGGCCGCACCACTAGCCGCACCCCAAACCGTGCCCCAGTCCGCCGCCCAGCCGGCATTCCAGCCGTCTGCCCAGCCGGCTACGCATCCCGCCGCGACCTTGCAGCCGCAGCTGGCCAAGCCGCTGTTCACTTTGGCCGGAGCGCCGCACGGCCAGCACATCATGACCCTGAAAGTGACGCCGGAGGATCTCGGCCCGCTGACTGTCCGGGCGCATATCGATGCCGCCGGCGTCCGGATCGAGCTTTTCGCCCCGGGAGACGCGGGGCGTGAGGCGATCCGGGGGATCCTCCCCGAACTCCGCAAGGAACTCGCAGATTCCGGCTTCGGTGCCAGCCTCGACTGTCTCGATCGCAGCGGGCCCGGCGGAACCGGGCAGGACAGCGCCGGCAGGGACGCGCAGGCCAGGACCGCGCCGGCCGCGGGAGTCGGTTCGCCGCCGGCCGGGACTCCGGCGGAAACGGCTCGGGTCAGGGCGGCGGCAACGGACCGGCCGAGCAGCGCGCCCCGGACACCGCTGGGACGCGCTGGCCGACGACGCGGCCGTCCGCAACGCCAGGATCTTGAACGGCCCCCAAACCACCCTCGACATTCTTGTCTGACACGAAGGAAAGCGACTTATGACGATCCAGCCCATCGCCTCCCAGCCCGTCACGGCCGCGGGGGAGACCGCCCAGGCAGCTGCCGTGCGGGCACCCGTGCAGACCATGGATGCCGACGTGTTCATGTCCCTCCTGGTGGCACAGCTCAAGAACCAGAACCCCAGTGCGCCCATGGACACCAACCAGATGATGAGCCAGACCATCCAGCTCTCCATGATGGAAAAGATGACTGAACTGACCACCAACAGCAAAGAAGGGTTCTCCCTCCAGATGCGCTCCGCCGCGGCCCAGCTGATCGGCCAGTCCGTCGGCTACACGCTCGAAGACGGCACCACCGGCACCGGCATCGCCAGCTCCGTGTCCTACGCCGGGGCGGTGCCGACCGTAAAAGTCGGCGACCTTTCCATCCCCTCGACTCCATCACCGGGCTTACCGCTCCGGCCCCTACCAAATAGTTTTTCCCCGTAGAAAGGCAGTCCCATGCTCCGCTCGCTGTACTCCGGAATCTCCGGCCTTCGCGCCCACCAGACCATGCTGGACGTCACCGGCAACAACATCGCCAACGTCAACACCGCCGGCTTCAAGGCGTCATCCACCCAGTTCCAGGACACCCTCTCGCAGATGCAGCAGGGCGCCACCGGCCCGCAGGCCGAAACCGGCGGCAGCAACCCCGCCCAGATCGGCCTCGGTGTCCGGGTCGCCGGCGTCAGCACCAACTTCAGCCCAGGGCTCCTCGCAGAGCACCGGCCGCGCCACCGACATGATGATCTCCGGCGACGGCTTCTTCGTCACCAGCAAGGGCGGCAAGCAGCTCTTCACCCGCGCCGGCGCGTTCAGCCCCGACGCCGCCAACCAGCTGGTCAGCCCCGACGGCGGCATCCTGCAGGGCTGGACGGCCACCAACGGTGTGATCAACGCGGGCGGCCCCGTCAGCGACATCACCCTGAACCCCAACACGATGGTTGCCAAGCGCCACAGACAGGGTGACTCTGGACGGCAACCTGCCCAGCGACGCCGCCGACGGCACTGCGCTGGACCGCCTCGTCAAGGTCTACGACGCCGCCGGCACCGAGCGGACTGTGACCCTGACCTTCACGAAGAGCCGCTACCGGCTGGAACGTCAACGGCGTTGACGCAAACGGAACCACCGCCAACGTCACCCTGACTTAGGGTGCAACGGCAGCCCTGACGCCCAGCGGCACCTTCACGCGTCGGCACGGCGTCACCGCGATCAACGTGGACCTCTCCAAGGTCTCCGGCTACGCCGCCATGAGCTCCCTGGCGGTCAGCGGCCAGAACGGCGCAGCCAGTCGGCAAGCTGGAGTCCTACACGCTGGGCAACGACGGCTCGCTGATCGGGTCCTTCAGCAACGGCATCAAGCAGGTCCTCGCCAAGATCGCGCTCGCCAAGTTCACCAACCCGGCGGTCTCGAGAAGTCCGGCGGCTCGTCCTACGTCGCCACCGGCAACTCCGGCGGCGTGCAGCTGGGTTCGGCAGGCGACCCCGGCCTCGGCACCCTCACCGGCGGAAACCTGGAAATGTCCAACGTGGACCTGTCCCAGGAATTCACCAACCTGATCGTGGCGCAGCGCGGCTTCCAGGCCAACGCCCGCATCATCACCACCTCCGATGAGGTGCTGCAGGAACTCGGCAACCTCAAGCGCTAACCTCTAGCGCGCCCCCACCCCAAGGTTGCCCTATCACTCCTGGTTGTCATCCGGACCCCGGGACAGCCACAATTGATAGGGCAACGCGGGGTGTGGGGGCAACACGGGGTGGCGGCGCTCGCCGTCAGGCAGCCTGCCAGGTCACGGGGAGCTGTTTCACCCCGTACACGATCGTGCTTTCCATTCGTTCCAGTGTCGCGCCGGGTTCTACGGCCAGCCCCGGCAACCGGGCGAGCACCGCCTGCAGAGCGATTTTGGCCTCGAGCCGGGCCAGGGGAGCGCCAAGGCAGAAATGGATGCCCTGCCCGAAGGCGAGGTGACGGTTCGGCGAGCGTCCGACGTCGAACACCTCAGCCTGCGGGAACTGCTCGCCGTCGCGGTTCGCCGAACCGATCCAGGCCACTATCGGCGACCCCGCGGGGACGGGCCGGCCGCGCAGCGTCGTTTCGACGGCCGAGATCCGGTACATGGACTGGACGGGGGAGCGGTAGCGAAGCACTTCTTCGATCGCGTGCGGCAGGATGTCCGGCTCGGCGATGTCTTCCGCCTGCCTGGCGCGTCGCTGCAGCACAACACGGTGCGGATTGGCTGGGGGGCTGCGTGCGTCCTCCCGGGCACCCGGTGTCCGGATCACGAGGCCGAAGTTCCGGCGCTCATCGTCTGGACGCCGAGGGAACCGCCGGAGTGCCTGTGTCGCTGGCTGCTGTGCGCAGGATTACTTGCCTCGATCTGCGGTGACATAGGCTTCAGGGATGGGACTAATAATCACACTGCTTATCGTTTGGCTTGTTCTTTTCGATCCTCGGCTTCGCCGTGAAGGGTCTGCTTTGGTTGGCAATCATCGGCCTGGTACTGCTGGTGGCCACGGCTGCCTGGGGCTGGGTGAGCAAACAGCTAAAGCGGAAGGCCAAGGCCTGACGCCCAATCTATTCACGTTCGGCGGCGGCCGGTCCCACCTGGGGCCGGCCGCTTTCGTGCGCGCCGGGGCGCGGACGGGCTCGCGGGCCCTGATGCCTAACGAAGGGGCGGCGTCTGCCGACAGTAGGAGGAGAACATCATTCCCACCGCTGCGGCCAACAGCCCAGCTGACTAACAGAGCAGAATCAGCCCATGATCGTCGTCACACGCCTCAACGGAACGCGCTTCGCGGTCAATCCGGACCTGATCGAACGGATCCACGAGAGTCCGGACACCCACTTGGTCACGCTCGACGGCGCAGCCTACGTGGTGCTGGAAAGCCTCGCGGAAGTGATCGAGTTGATTGCCGACTACCGGGCCTACATCCTCAGCAAGGCCCGCGACTTCCCGGCCGTGACGGGCTACCCGTTGAGCCTGGTCCCGCCGCCGGATCCGAAGACGGCGCCCCCGGCACCCCCGCACCTGAAAAACCCAGAAAGTAAGTCATGGATCCCGCAACAGTCATAGGACTGCTCCTCGCCTTTGGCTCCCTCATCGTTATGGTCCTCCTGGAAGGCGGCAGCCTCTCCTCGCTGCTGCTGCCCGGCCCCCATGATCCTGGTCTTCGGGGCCACCCTGGCGATCGGGCTTGCCGGCAACACGCTCAAGGACGTCATCCAGGCGTTCAAAGCCGTCCCGGGAATGTTCATCGGGAAGACCGCGAAGCCGCAGGACAGCATCGACCAGATGGTCCGGTTCGCCGAAAAGGCCCGCAGCGAGGGCCTGCTGTCCCTCGAGGAAGAAGCCGCCAGCGTCAACGATCCCTTCCTGGCCCGCGCCCTCCAGAACATCGCCGACGGCACCGACGCCGAGGACCTCCGGATGCTGATGGAGGACGAGATCGACACGAAGGCGCGCAGCGACCACTCCAACTCGAAGTTCTTCGCGTCCCTCGGCGGCTACGCCCCCACCGTCGGCATCATCGGAACCGTGGTGTCCCTGACCCACGTCCTGGAAAACCTGTCCACGCCGGACGACCTGGGGCCATGATCGCGGCCGCGTTCGTCGCCACCCTCTGGGGACTGCTGTCCGCCAACTTCATCTGGCTGCCCTTCAGCGCCCGCCTGGCGCGGCTGTCCGAACTGGACATCGAACGCATGACGCTGCTCATGGAGGGGATGCTGGCGGTGCAGTCCGGCGCCCAGCCGCTGCTGCTGGCCGAGCGGCTCCGCTCCATGGTCCCGGAGCACCAGCTCAAGAGCCCCGGAAGCAGGCAAGGGCGCCGGCAGGCGACGCCGGACAACCTGGACAAGGCAGCGTGAGTTCCAGGCGGCGCCCGCGCAAGAAGCCGGAGGAGCACCACGTCGACGAACGCTGGATGGCTTCCTACATGGACATGGTCACGGTGCTGATGTGCATGTTCATCGTCCTCTTCGCCATGTCCACGGTGGACGCGAACAAGTTCGAGAAGCTCCGCAATTCCCTCGCCACCGGTTTCGGCGACGGAGGCTACGCAGACGGTGGACACGGCGGAGGGCACTGTGGTGCCGCCGGAACTGGTCGACGCCGACCTGGAGGCCTTTGCCGCCGCGCACCAGACGGGCCCCACGGCTCCGCCCGAGGCGCTCGAGGCCGCCATGAAGGAAGTGGACCGGCTGCGCGCCCTGGAAGCGCAGATGAAAGCCGGCCTGGCAGCCGCCGGGCTGAGCGAGAACGTCGAATTCCAGATCGACCAGCGCGGCCTGACGGTCAAGCTCATCGGGTCCCAGACCTTCTTCAAGCCCGACCGGCCCGAACTGACGGCCCGCGGCCGCCCAGGTCCTGCAGATCATTTCCCCGATCCTCGGCTCCGCGGCCCTGGAGATCATGGTCGAAGGCCACGCGGCGAACGGCATCACCGCTTTCCCCTCCACGTGGGAGCTGTCCTCGGCCCGTTCCGTCAACGTCCTGCGCTACATGGTGGACCGCGGCGGGATCGCGCCGGGAACGCATCGGCGCCGTCGCCTTCGGCTCGGCCCGGCCAGGTCAACGACGACTCCACCCCGGAGCTGATGGAACGGAACCGGCGGGTCGACATCGTGATCATCTCCGACCAGCCCGACGTCGTCCGCGCGCTGATTCCAGAGGTCATCAAGCTCAGCCAGAAATAGCTGTCCATTGCCCCCGGCGGATTGCCTGCGGCGGTCGCCTTACGGCTGGGGATCCCCGTGCCGATAGTGGCAACCGTGAGTGTTCTGGATGAGCGGGAAGTGGTACGGGAGCGGACCGTCAGCGTCTATGACTTCCGGCGTCCCGCGACGCTGGCCCGGCGAGCACAGCCGGGTGCTGGAACTGGCCTTCGAGACCTTCGCGCGGCAGTGGGGCACGCAGCTGACCGCCAAGGTCCGCGTCAAGTCCGTGGTCCGCCTCGAAGACGTCAGCATGCTCAGCTACGACGAGTACGCCGCGTCCCTGCCCGCCGTCACGGCCATGGTGCTGTGCACCGTCGAGGCCCAGGATTCCAAGGCTCGTCGTCCAGTTCCCCGCGCCCGGCGGCCCTCGGCTGGGTAAACCGCATGCTCGGCGCATCCAACGATTCGCCAATGCCGGACCGCAAGTTCACCCAGATCGAGCAGGCGCTGGTCAAGGGACTCATGGACGAGGCCCTCGAGGACCTCGGATACTCCCTCGGCCCGCTGCTGAGCGAAACCGTCCGGGTGGACACCATCCAGTACAACTCCCAGTTCGCCCAGGCCGCCGCGCCCAACGAACTGATGATCGTCGCCGCGTTCACCATGAACGTCGGCGACATCAGCGCCCCGCCACCCTGGCCGTCCCGGCCAGCATCCTGCTGGGCCGGCTCAAGAAGGTCAACCCCACCGGACAACCGCGGGGACGCCGCGGCACGCGTCAGCGCCCAGCTGGAGCAGGTACCGGTCGAACTGTCCGTGCGGCTCTCGACGTCGTTCGTCACACCGAGCCAGGTCCTGGGCCTCGCCGTCGGCGACGTCCTGACCCTGCCGCACCTGGAAAACCGGCCCTTCGACCTCACCCTGGACGGCACCCGGCTGGCCACCGCCGCCCCGGCCCGCAACGGCTCCCGGGCGGCCGCAGTCATTGTCACAATCGAGGAGAACCACCGATGAGCATCACCCTGACCAAGCACGAATTGTCGGCGGAACGGCTCGTCGAGGAACTGCCGAGCCCGGTGGCCCTGCAAGGTTGTCGCGCTGGTGCCCGCCCGGGCCGCCGCGGCCTACGCCCGCCAGGCAGTCGACGGCCACGTTCGTCGGCGCCGTCGACCGCGGACCTCGCGCTGATGCTGAGCGACCGCACCTTCCTCGACGAGGCGGCCGGTGCTGGATCCCAGCTGGGCGCACGTCTCCGTGACCGATGTGCTGCGCCCCGCGATGGAAGGCGCCAGCTCGCGTCTTCGGCGCCGGCGTCCTGAGCGACCTGCGCGAATCCGACGCCTCCGGGCTGCTCTCCGACCCGGACACCGCCGTCTTCGAGCTCTCCGACGGCAACAACGCCGCCGCGCTGGTTCGCCGTCCGCCTCCGGGAACACGGCACCGGCCAGGACCGCGCGGCTGACGCGTTCGGCGCGGCGGCGACACCGTGGCCGGCCGCCTGGGCCGGATCAACAACGTCGAAATGGCCCTGACCGTGGAGATCGGACGCACCCGGATGTCCGTGCGCGACGTGCTGTCCCTGGAACCGGGCAAGATCATCGAACTGGACCGCTCCGCCGGCGCCCCGGCCGACGTGCTGCTCAACGGCCGGCTGATCGCCCACGGCGAGGTGGTGGTCCTCGACCAGGACTACGCCGTCCGGATCACCCGCATCCTCGACGTGGCCGAGGGGCTCAGCTGAATGGACTCGCTGATCCTCGGGCTGCGGGTACTCGTGGCCCTGGGCGCGGTGCTGGGCCTCATGTGGTTCCTGCAGCGCCGGCTCGGCCAAGGCACCGGACGGCGCCGCGCTGACCGCGCGCTGACCGTGGTCAGCCGCCAGAGCGTCGGCCAGAAAGCCTCCGTGGTGGTGGTCGACGCCGCCGGGCAGCGCTTCCTGCTGGGCGTCACCGAGCACGCCGTCAACGTGCTGCACACCGAGCGACATCCCGGCCGAAGCCGAAGCCGGCCGAGGCACCACAGCGCCCGAAGACGCCGCGGCTGCCGGGCGACTTCGCCCGGAGTCCTTCGCCGGCATCCGGTCCTGCCCGGCAGGCCGCACGGCCGGCCGACGACGGTACGACGACGTCCGGCACTGGACGCCGGACGGTGACGGCGACCGCGCCGGTGATGTGCCGCCGTCGCGCCGCAGCACCCTGCACCGGGAGCTCCCACAGCCGCGGCCCCGCGGCACCCGTTCCGGCGCACCGGCCACCCGCCGATGCACGGCTCCATCCTGGCCGGCTCCACCTGGAAGCAGGCCGCCGCCGCTCTCAGGAGCGGACGCCGCAATTGATCCGCCTGCTCGCTGCCGGCACCATCCGCACGCCCGGCAGGCTGCTGAACCTGACCGGCTCCGGCTGGCCTGGCTCGTCGTGCTCGGCCTGTCCGCGGTCCTTGTCGCCGTGCTGCTGCTGTGGCTCAACGCGTCCGCCGGCCACGCCGCCCCGATCGACCCCACCCCGCCGGTGGCCCCGACCGACCCGGCGAACCCCGGCAGACGGCGAGCGTCAACATCGAGATCAACGGCCTGGACGGCAAGCCGTCCACGGCCGTCGTGACCCTGATCGGGATCACGCTGCTGTCGGTGGCGCCGGCGCTGCTGCTGATGATGACGTCCTTCACCAAGATCTTCGTGGTGCTGGCGATGACCCGCAACGCGCTGTCCCTGCCGTCCATCCCGCCGAACCAGGTGCTCGCCGGCCTGGCCCTGTTCCTCTCCCTGTTCATCATGTGGCCCGGTGCATCACCGAGATGAACAACTCGGCGTGCAGCCCTACCTCAACGGGACGCTGACTTCAACGGCGCGGTCGAGCGCGGCGTCCGGCCCGCTGCAGCACTTCATGCTGGCGCACACCCGCGAAGAGGACATCGCGCTGATGACCCGCGCCGCCGGAGCGGCGAACCCGGCCACGCCGGAGGCCGTCCCGCTGCAGACCCTCATCCCGGCGTTCATGATCTCCGAACTGCGCGCCGCGTTCATCATCGGCTTCGTCATCTTCATCCCGTTCCTGGTGATCGACCTCGTGGTCTCCGCGGCGCTGATGTCGATGGGCATGATGATGCTGCCGCCGGTGATGATCTCGCTGCCGTTCAAGATCCTGCTGTTCGTCCTCGTGGACGGCTGGGGCCTGATCATCACCGCGCTCATCCAGAGCTATGCGGGCGGCTGGATGGACGCCAACGCCGTCCTGGACATCTGCCTCCAGGCGCTGATCGTCGCCGCCAAGCTCTCCGCGCCGGTGCTGGTCACCGCGCTGGTGGTCGGCTTCGCCATCTCGCTGCTGCAGTCGATCACGCAGATCCAGGAGGTCACGCTGTCCTTCGTGCCCAAGGCCGTCGCCGTGGCCATCGCCCTGCTGGTCTGCGGGCACTGGATGATCTCCGAGATGGTCGCCTTCACCAACGAGCTGTTCGCCAAGATCCCGGCGCTGCTCGGAGGCGGGTGAGGTGGGCATCCCGATCGACCCGGCGTGGCTGGAGGTCGCTCGCTGCTGGCCACGCGTCCGGATGACGGCATTCCTGGTGTGGCGCCGCCGTTCTCGCACCACGCCATTCCCGGCGCGGGTCAAGGCGATGCTCGGCATCGGGCTGGGCCTCGCCGTCGTCCCAGCGCGTCGTCCGGCGGCTACGCGCCCGCGCGACACCGGCCGCGCTTCGTCACGGCGCGTCGTCCTGGAGCTGGTCACCGGGCCTGGCGCTGGGCTTCCTGGTGCTGCGTGATTTTCGCCGCCATCCAGTCCGCCGGCAGCCTGATCGACCTGTTCGGCGGCTTCCAGATGGCCCAGGCGTTCGACCCGCAGATGATGGTCAACGGCGCCCAGTTCACCCGGCTGCTCCAGATGGCCGCGCTGGCCCTGCTGTTCGCCTCCGACGGCTACCAGCTGGTCATCGGCGGGCCTGACCGGCAGCTTCGACGCGCTGCCGCTGGGCGGCGGCATCGACCTCGGCCCAGCCGGTGCAGGCGATGATCGCGGCGGTGACCGGCATGTTCCTCGCCGCCGTGCAGATCGCCGGGCCGCTGCTGGTGGTGCTGTTCCTCGCCGACGTCGGGCTCGGCCTGCTGACCCGCGTCGCGCCGGCGCTCAACGCCTTCGCGCTGGGCTTCCCGCTGAAGATCCTCCTCACCCTCACGCTGGCCGGCTTCGTGTTCCTGGCGCTGCCCGGGTCGTGTCCAGCCTCGCCGGCCAGGCGGTCAAGACGCTGCTGGGGGTGGGCTGATGGCGGATTCACAGGAAAAGACCGAGCAGGCCACCGACAAGCGGATGAAGGAGGTCCGCTCCAAGGGCCAGCTCTCCCGGTCCCAGGACCTCACCGCCTGGCTCGGCGTCGGCGCCGCCGCGCGTCATGCTGCCCGGCCACCATCGACCGCGCCTCCAACGCCGCGACGGACCAGCTGTTCAGCGTCCGCGGCGTCATCGCCGACCCCGACCCGGCCAAGGCCGTCGACGGCGCTGGAGGACGGGCTCGGCGTCCATGGCCGGGATCGTCGGCCCGCATGTTCGTCGTCGTCGTTCGTCGTGGTCCTGGCCGGCGTCCGCGCTGCAGGGCGGCGTCCACTTCAAGAAGTTCAAGCGCGAGTTCGAGCAGTTCAACCTGCTCACGGGCTCAAGCGGATCTTCGGCGGCCAGGCGCTCTGGGGGGGCGTGAAGGCGCTGCTGAAGGCCAGCCGTCGTCGGCCTCGTGCTGTACACCGTGGTGCAGGGGCTGATCCCGGTGCTGCTGACCGCCGGCGGGCTGCCGGTGGCCGGCGTGCTCGGCGGCCGCGGCCGGCGGCATCGCGTCGCTGATCCAGTTCGCCGTGGCCGCCGGACTCGTGCTGGCCGCCGCGGACGTCTTCGTGGTGATGCGGCGCAACCGCAAGAAGACCCGGATGACCAAGAAGGAGGTCCAGGACGAGAACAAGAACACCGAGGGCGACCCGCTGATCAAGTCCCAGCGCCGCTCGCGGCAGCTGGCGATGAGCCGCAACCGCATGATCGCCGCGATCGCGGACGCCGACGTCGTGCTGGTCAACCCGACGCACGTGGCCGTGGCCCTGAAGTACGAGCCGGGCAAGTCCGCGCCCCGGGTGGTGGCCAAGGGCGCCGGGCACATCGCCGCCCGCATCCGCGAGGAGGCCGAGGCGAAGAGCGTGCCCGATGGTCCAGGACATCCCGCTGGCCCGGGCCCTGCACGCGCGCCTGCGAGCTCGGCCAGGAGATCCCGGTGGACTTCTACCGCGCGGTCGCCGGCGTGCTCGCGTTCGTGATGGCGCTCAAGGCCCGCGGCGCCGCCTCCGCGGCATGCACCGCATGAGCAGTGCCGGCCGACACCGGCCCGTGCGGAACCGCACGTACGCAGCACGTGCTTCGAACCAGCGTCCGTGAAGGACCGCACCATGAACAACAGGCTCGCCCGGCTCGCCGTGCCCGTCGGCGTCGTGGGCATCGTGCTGCTGCTGGTCGTGCCGGTGCCCGCGCCGCTGCTCGACTTGCTCATCGTCGTGCAACATCCTGCTGGCGCTGGTGATCCTGCTGACCACGATGTTCGTGAAGAAGCCGCTGGACTTCTCGGTCTTCCCGTCGCTGCTGCTGGTGGCCACGCTGTTCCGGCTGGGCCTGAACGTGGCCTCCACCCGGCTGGTGCTCGGCGACGGCGTACGCCGGGCAGGTCATCGAGGCGTTCGGCACGTCGACCGTCGGCGGGTCGCATGATCATCGGCGCCGTGGTCTTCCTGATCCTGGTGGTCATCCAGTTCGTCGTGGTCACCAAGGGCGCCGAGCGCGTCGCCGAGGTCGGCGCCCGGTTCACCCTCGACGCCATGCCCGGCAAGCAGATGGCGATCGACGCCGACCTCAACGCCGGCCTCATCACCGAGGCCCAGGCGCGCGAGCGCCGCGCCGAGGTCTCGGCCGAGGCCGACTTCTACGGCGCCATGGACGGCGCGTCGAAGTTCGTCAAGGGCGACGCGATCGCCGGCATCATCATCATCATCATCAACATCGTCGGCGGCATCGCCATCGGCATGCTGCAGCGCGGCATGGAGATCGGCGACGGCGCTCAACACCTACAGCCTGCTGACCATCGGCGACGGCCTGGTCACCCAGATCCCCGCCCTGCTCATGGCCGTCTCCACCGGCATGATCGTCACCCGCTCCAACGCCGAGTCGGACATGGGCACGACGGCGTCCGCCCAGCTGCTGCAGTCGCGCAACGCGCTGATGATCGCCGGCGTCGCCGCCATCGCCATGGCCCTGATCCCGGGCATGCCGCAAGCTGCCGTTCGTCCTGGTCGGCGCCGTGCTGCTCTTCGCGGCCACGCCGGATCGCGGCCGGCAGCAACGCGAAGGAAGACCGCCCGCGACGGCCGAGGCGCAGACGGCCCGCAGCTTCCCGGAGACGGATCCGAACGAGGAGCTGCTCGAGCAGATGCGGGTGCACGCCCTCGAGATCCTGCTGGCCCCGGACCTGGTGGACATCGTCTCCGGCGCGTCCGACGACCTGCTGGCCCGGGTCCGCGCCCTGCGCCGCAAGATCGCCATGGAGCTGGGCCTCGTGGTGCCGCCGGTGCGCACCCGGGACAGCGTGGACCTGCCGCCGTCCACCTACGTCATCCGGATCGCCGGGGTGGAGGCCGGCCGCGGCACGGCCCCGGCCGGCCGGATGCTCGCCCTCGGCGACAACCTGGACTCGCTGCCCGGCGACGCCGACGGTCGAGCCGGTCTTCGGGCTGGCCGGCAAGTGGATCCCGGCGGAGATGCGGCACAGCGCCGAAATGGCCGGCGCCACCGTCATCGACCGGGTCTCGGTGCTGGTCACGCACCTGTCCTCGATCATCACCGCCAACGCCGCCCGGCTGCTCTCCCGCGAGGACGTCCGCGTGCTGACCGAGGGCGTGCGGAAGCAAAGCCCCTCCGCCGTCGACGAGCTGACCCCGGCGCTGCTCTCCCTGGCCGAGGTGCAGCGCGTGCTGCAGGGCCTGCTGGACGAGCAGGTGCCGATCAACGACCTCGCCCGCATCTACGAGGCGCTCGCGCTGCGCGCCAAGGTCTCCACGGATCCGGAGGGGCTGGTCGAGGCCGCCCGGCAGGCCCTCGGCCCGGCGCTCGACGGCCAAGTTCATGGACGGCCGCGTGCTGCACGTGATCATGATCGACCCGCTGCTGGAGCAGTCCATGCTCGAGGACATGCGCCCGTCCGAGGGCGGCACCCAGATCGTGATGGGCCAGGACCGGCTCGACGCCGTGCTCGGCTCGGTGGCGTCCGCCGTCGATTCGGCAGCCGCCGCCAACCGCCAGGCCGTGCTGGTGTGCGCCCCGGCCCTCCGCCCGGCGATCCGCCGGCTCGTGGGCGCCCACGCAGGCTCGGTGCCCGTACTGTCCTACCGCGAGGTGACCTCAGCCAACGTCCGGATCGAGACCGTAGGAGTCGTTCGCCATGCCGAACCGCTATCGGCTTAAGGGAGCCTCACTGGACGAGATCCGCCGCAAGGCCGAGCTCCAGCACGGCCCCGCAGCCCGCATCGTTTCCGCGGAACGCGTCATCAGCCCGGGGATCGCCGGCCTCTTCGCCGGCGACCGTTACGAGGCGATCGTCGAGGTCGTGACCAGCCACGAGGTTGTCACGGGGGAAGTGGTTCCGGACCCGGACATCCTCGAGGAGGGGGAAGCGACTTCCGGCAGCAACGGTGCCGGCAGCAACGGTGCCGGCCGCAACGCTGCCGGCCGTCAGGGCTTCGGGCAGAAGGGCGCCGGGACCGTCCGCGCCGGCGTCGCCCGCTTCGCGCCTCCCGGCAGGCGCGCCGCCGGCCGCTCCTGCCCACCACCTGCAGGGCGCCGCCATCGCGGCGCTGCTGGAGGAAGCCGATGCGGCCGAACTGAACCTGCACCGGCCGGGACACACCGGCGTGTCCACCGAGTCGCCGGACTTCGCCGAACTGCTCGAGCAGCTCGGCGCCGGGCTGCGCGCCCCGGCCGCCAACACCGCCAACACCACCGTTCCCGGAACAGACCCGGTCACGGCCCCCGGCCCGGCACCTTTCACAGCGCCCGGCCTGGCGGATGCGCCGGCCCCGCGTGGCCCCGGTCCCGAAGACACCCCGCCGGCGGCCGCGCCGCGGCAGCGGGAATCCGTTCCGGCGCCGCTGACCGGCGTCGGCGACCTCGTGGTCCTGGTCGGACTGGGCGAAGACGCACTGGACGCCGCCCTGGCGATGTCCACGGCAGCGGGAGGCGCGGATGTGCGGACGGCCGGGAAGCTGTCCGCCTACGGGCATCTCCACGTGGACGGCCGGCAAAGCGCGACGGCGGCACGTGCCCACGCGGTCCTCACGGACCAGACCGTACTGGTCGCCTTCGGGCTCGGAAAGGCCCGCGACGCCCTCGCGCGGCTGCAGGCCGTTGCCGCGCTCTCCGCCGACCAGCTGTGGGTGGTGGTGGACGCCGGGCGCAAACACGAGGACACGGCGCGCTGGGTCGGCGTGCTCGCCGCCCAGCTCAACGTCACTGCCGTCGCGGTCGTGGGGGCGGCGGAAACCGGCACGCCCGAGACCGTCAACGGGCTGGGGCTGCCTGTCGGCTGGATCGACTCCAGCCACGCCGGCGCCGTGAGCAACTAGGATGCGGCAAGCCAAGCCGCGCCCGGCGCCCGGAATCGTCCGCAGGCCCGCGCAGCGAAGGGTACATTGAGAAGATGCTGGTACTAACACGCAAGCCGGGCGAACAGATCATGATCGGCGACGGCATCGTCATCACGGTCCTGGAAGGACGCGGCGACGGTGTTCGGATAGGCATCGAAGCGCCCCGGGGAGTCCCGATCCAGCGCCGGGAAGTCATCGAAGCGATCGCGGCCGCAAACCTTGCCGCCGCCGAGGCCGGTGCCGGCGCCGGCGGCCAGGGCACCGAGGACGCCCTGCGCGGACTCGTGCCGCCCACACCCCCGGCAAGCTCCGTCTGACGGTTCCACCCGGCGGCATCACCCGCCGTCGCCGCCCAGGTACTGGGCCAGGAGGGGCTGCCTGGTCCGCCGGGTGATGGCCAGAGCGCGTTCGATGTTCGCGGCGGTCGTCAGGTGTTCAAGGATTTCCGCAGTATCTGACGCTGGTCGCTGACCCGGACGCCGGTCCGGGCGCCCCTTCCCGGAAGGCGCCGGGACCGCCGGAGGAGCCGGAATGTCCCGGTGGGGTCAGGTTCCGCAGCGTTTCTTCGTCGGCGCGGGCGGCGTCGCTGAGCTGGCGGAGCAATCCCGTACGCCGGCCAGGTGCTCCCGCAGGATCTCCGGCCAGGAACCGGCCGGGGCGGCCGGCGATCAGTTCGGTGAGCGTGACCTGGGCCGGCAGGCCCCATTCCGCCGCCACGGCCGCCGATTCGACACTCCGGGCCAACGCTTCGAACCGCAGCCGGTCGAGGACAGTTTCCACTTCGGAAGCGGTGAAACTCAGCCATTGGAGGTTCCCGGCCAGGACGTGCAGCCGTTGGGTTTCGAGCCTGAAAAGAGCAGTTCCAGCTGACGGCGCTCCTGCCAGAGAGCTGCGGAAAGATCACCTGCGCCCATGTGCCCCATCCCGTCCGAAACCCGGCCCGAAACGTCGTTCCCGCAGTTTCAGCCAAGCTTTTTCCTGAGGGTACACGCAGATGATTGATGAGGTGATAGGTTTCCACCATGGGTGCTGCGCCCGGCATCGAACACTCACCTCCCATGGGGGGAGCGAGGGCCGTTTGCGGGTGCGGCTCTCGGCGTTTTAAGGGTCTATACCTCCGGATCCGGTCTCATGGGGGGACACACTATTGAATCGCGTGGAACGCAACGAGATGGTCACGCAGCACCTTCCGCTGGTGGGCTACCTCGTATCAGATTTGTGCTCGAAAGCGTCACACCTTTCCCGCGATGACCTGGCCTCAGCCGGCGCCGTCGCCTTGATCACCTCGGCCGACTCCTTCGACCCGGATCTCGGGGTGCCCTTCGGGGCCTTTGCCCGCCGGCGGATCCTGGGCGCGTTCGCTGACGAGATGCGTGCGAGCGACTGGGCGACCCGCTCGGCCCGGCGGCGGATCAAGGAAACCATGTCGGTGCAGGAAACCCTGGCGGCCGCTCTTGGCCGGACGCCCACCGTCGACGAAATCGCTTCCGCCCTGGGCGTGCAGCAGAGCGTCGTCGAGGCAGCCCTCGCTGACGCATCCCGCACACTCACCCCCCTTGATGACGCCGTCGTTGACACGCTGGCGGCCGAGTCGCTGACCCCCGAACATTCCGTGCTCGCCGACGAACGGCTGCAGTATCTCCGCGCGGCCGTGAAGTCGCTCCCGGAACGGATGCGCTATGTGGTCGAGGAGATCTATTTCGGCGATCGCACCGTCAAGGAACTCGCGGCGGAACTCGGGTCCACCCACGCGGCCGTGTCCCAGCAGCGTTCGGAGGCTATCCGGCTCATGCGGGACGGCCTGACAGCACATTACGCGGACGATCCCGAGCAGAAATTCGAGCCGCAGTCGCGCATCACCCCGCGGCGCCGGAACGACTACCTGTCCCAGCTCGCCGAGGTCACCACAGGCGGCATCACCCGGGCGATGTTCCCCCAGGGGCCGATCCTGAACGAGGCGGTCTAAGCCTCCCCGGAACGGTTAGTAAGCCGACTTAGTAAGCTGACCGAGAAATTTCTCCGCGGAACGGTCGGCCCGACGGCGCCTGCGGTAGCGTCGAAAGCATCGGCCGGGTTGCCCGCAAGTGGCGCGCGGCCCGCACGGCACCGGTCCTATCAGGAGGATGCATGAAAGCTTCACCTACACTGACGACCAACCTGCAGGCAGTCCTGGTGGACCTGATCGAGCTCCACGTTCAGGGCAAGCAGGCGCACTGGAACATCGTCGGGACCAATTTCCGGGACCTTCACCTCCAGCTGGACGAGATCATCGACGCCGCCCGGGGATTCGCGGACGACATCGCCGAGCGGATGCGCGCCCTGCACGCCCTCCCCGACGGCCGCAGCTCCACGGTGTCCAAGTCCACGGCCCTGGCGGAGTTCCCGGCGGGTCTGATCAACACGAAGGACGCGATTGAGCGCATCGTCGCGGCGCTCGAGGCGGCCGTCGGCACCATGCGCAAGGTCCATGACGAGGTGGACGATGAAGACCCCACCACGCGGATCTGCTGCACGAGTTCATCGCCAAGTTTGAGCAGTACGCCTGGATGGTGAACGCCGAGACCATGAAGGCCACAGCCAGCGTCACCACTCCGGAAAACAAGTAGGGTCGCGGTCCCACCGGATCCGCCGCTGAAACACAAGCGTCCGGCGTCGGGTATTTCCCGGCGCCGGGCGCCTGGTCTTTAAGGCACCGGCGAGCTGCTCGACGCGCTGCAGCGGTACGTCGACGGTCTCTGACCTGCTAGCTTGGCCTTCGGCACCTTCCGCAGGAGAATCGCGGCGAGGACGCACGCCCCGGACATCAGGACCAGCGCGATGGCGGCCGTGACGTGCACGCCCGAGTCGAAGGCCGTGCGCGCGGCCGCCGTCACCGCCTCCGCCAGGGGGCCGGGGAGCATTCCGGCGAGCTCCACCGCGCCGGCGAGGGTTTCGCCGGCCTGGCTCGCGGCATCGGCCGGGACCAGTTCGGACACGCCGGCGGGGAGCCGGAGGTTGCCCTGGTAGGAGGCCGTCAGGATCGAGCCGAGGATCGCCGTGCCCAGCAGGGACCCCACTTCATAGCCGGTCTCGGAGATGGCCGCGGCGGCCCCGGACTTCGTCCGCCGGCGCCGCGCCCAGGATCAGGTCATTGGAGATGGTCTCCGCCGCGCCCACGCCCAGGCAGAGGACCAGCAGGGCGGCCAGCAGCAGTGACGGGCCATGGCTGTGGTCGCCGAATGCCACCAGGAAATAGCCCGCCGCGCTCAGCAGCAGGCCACCGGCCACCACAAAGCCGGGCCGCACCTTCCGCACCAGCGGGACCACCAGCAGGCCCGCCAGGACCGTGGCGATCAGGGCCGGGATCATGGCGACCCCGGATGCCGACGGGGACTGCCCCTCCAGCAGCTGCAGGTGCTGGGCCAGGAAGAGAATGAAGCCGTTGAAGGAGAACAGCGCCAGGACGTTGGCGTGATGGCCGTGCTGAAGACCCGGTTGCCAAAGAGGCTGACGTCCAGCAGCGGGCGCCGAGCTGTGGCTGCTGCTGGCACGGGCAAGGGCGCGCTGGCGGCGGATGAACACATAGCCCATGAGCAGGCCGGCTCCGATGGCTGCGACGGCCCCGGTGCCGCCGTGTGTGGCCAGGTCCTTGATGCCGTAGACCACGGGCACCATGACCAGCAGGGACAGGGCAATGCTGGGCACGTCCACGCGGCCCGGGCTTCGGGTCCCTGGACTCCGGGATCAGTGCGGGGCCGAGCAGCAGCAGCGGCAGGATGATCGGCACGGCCACCAGCAGGACGGCGCCCCACCAGAAGTGCTCCACCAGCCAGCCGCCGACAATCGGGCCGAGGGCCGCGCCACCGGAGAAGCCCGCGGCCCAGATCGCAACGGCCAGCCGGCGCCGGTTGGGCTCGGGGAAGATGTTGCGGATCAGGGACAGCGTGGACGGCATCAGCATGGCGCCGAAGAGGCCAAGCCCGGCGCGGCCGGCGATCAGCCATTCGGGGCTCGGCGCGAACGCGGTGGCGGCCGAGACTGCGGCAAACCCGCGCTGCCGACGAAGAGCAGCCGGCGCCGGCCGATCCTGTCGCCCAGGCTGCCCATCGCAACCAGCAGTCCGGCAAGGACCAGGGGATAGGCATCGACGATCCACAGCAGCTCGACGCCGGAGGCGTCCAGGCTGCGGGCGATGGCCGGCAGCGCGAAACGTCAGCGCGGTGTTGTCCACTGCCACGAGCAGGACGGGGAACATCAGCAGGGCCAGCGCCAGCCAGTCGCGCCACGGTGCCCGGGGGCCGGTGGCCACTGGCGTGCTGGTGGCGGCGGTGATCGATGGAGTGCTCATAGGACGTAACTATACCGTCTGGACGGTACAGTTAAGAAATCCACGGCCGGACGGGCATGATGGGAGGCATGCCCAGGAAACCCGTCGCCCGCGAGGCCGTTCTCGATGCCTTCGAATCCCTGCTGATCGAAGTAGGGTGAACGCGCCGCGACGCTGGATGCCGTCGCGCGCCGGGCCGGAGTCTCCAAGGGCGGCCTGCTCTACCACTTCCCTAACAAGGAGGCGATGATCGCGGTCCTTCTGGAACGGCTGGACCGGCATTTGGCCGCGGATGTTGCCGCCATGGCGGAGGCCCCCGAAGGGGCGGCGGTGTACTTCATCAAGTCCTCGGTATGGGCGGACACCCCGCATGGACCGGGTGTTCGTCGCGGCCACGAGGCTCGCCGAGGTGGCGCACGAGGAGACCCTGCGCCGCTTCGCCGCCGCCCAGGCGGGCTGGCTGGAACTGCTGCGCGACCGACGTCGGGCCGGCCATGGCGAAAGCCGTCCTCTACATGGGGGACGGGCTGTACTTCAATGCGATGCTGGCCGGGGGCCGGGCGGGCCGCTGCCGGAAGTCGAAGCCGGGAGGTCGAGAGCCTGCTGGCCGCCGTCGAGAGGCTGCGCGGCTGAGCCACCGCCGCAGCCCCGCCAAACCCACCACCGGACCCCCGCCGGACTCGCCGGAAGCGTGCGAGGTCGCCGGAAATGTCCGGCGAGTTCGGCGCTGTCCGGCGAACTCGCGTTGGCGGACTCACCTGGGCGGCGGCCGTCACTCGCAAGCCGGGTCCGCGCCGGAGGGAGTTTGCGGACCGGGGCCGGGCATAGGACAATGGAAGCGTGACTGTGGTCACCGCCCAATTGAATATGCCTTTGATCTGCGGCGGGAGAGTCCTGCAAGTAGGTACAAGCAGGCGCCGTAGGAGCAAATCCTCCCCAGGAATCTCTCAGGCCCATGTACCGCCGCGGCAAGGCAACTCTGGAAAGTAGCAGGCGCGTCTCGGACACGCTGTGCTCACCGACGGTGCAAGCGGAGCCATGCGAACACGGCTGCGCGGAAACTCTCAGGTCCAATACAGAGCGGGGAGGAACCCGAATCAATGTGGCGTACCCTGCGCCGCCTTAGTTATGGAGTTCCTTGTGACTGTTACCTCAGCCTCCACGTCCTTCGTTGACCGGCACATCGGCGCGCGCCGTCAGTCCGACGTCGACGCCATGCTGAAGGCTGTCGGCTACGACACCGTCGACGCCCTGGTGGACACCGCCGTTCCCAAGGACATCCGGCAGGACTCCCCGCTGGCGCTCGGCGCAGCCCTCAGCGAGGTGGAGGTCCTCGCCGAACTGCGCAAGCTGGCCGCGAAGAACAAGACGGCCGTGCAGATGATCGGCCAGGGCTACTACGACACCCTCACCCCGCCGGTCATCCGCCGCAACATCCTCGAGGCCCCGGCCTGGTACACCGCCTACACGCCGTACCAGCCGGAAATCTCGCAGGGCCGGCTCGAGGCGCTGCTGAACTTCCAGACCATGGTCCAGGACCTCGTCGGCCTGCCGATCGCCAACGCCTCGCTGCTGGACGAAGCCACCGCCGTCGCCGAGGCCGTGCTGATGATGCGCCGCGCCAACAAGAACAAAGAGGCCCGCGACGGCAAGACCGTCCTCGACGCCGACTGCCTGCCGCAGACCATCGCGATCGTCCGGGGCCGCGCCGAAGCCCTCGGCTTCGAGGTCGAGGTCGCCGACCTGTCCAAGGGACTGCCCGACGGCGTCATCAACGGCGTCGTCCTGCAGCAGCCCGGCGTCTCCGGCCGCGTGTTCGACCACACCGCCGTGATCGCCGACGCCAAGGAACGCGGCGCCCTCGTCACCGTCGCCGCGGACCTGCTGTCCCTGACCCTGATCACGTCCCCGGGCGAGCAGGGCGCGGACATCGCCGTCGGCTCGGCCCAGCGCTTCGGCGTCCCGCTGTTCTTCGGCGGCCCGCACGCCGCCTACATGGCCGTGCAGAAGGGCCTCGAGCGCTCCATGCCCGGCCGCCTCGTGGGCGTCTCCAAGGACAACGCCGGCGTCCCGGCCTACCGGCTGGCGCTGCAGACCCGCGAGCAGCACATCCGCCGCGAGAAGGCCACGTCCAACATCTGCACCGCGCAGGCGCTGCTGGCCATCGTCGCCTCCTTCTACGCCGTCTACCACGGCCCGGACGGCCTCAAGGCAATCGCCGAGACCGCGCACGGGCACGCGAAGACCATCGCCGCCTCACTGAAGGCCGCCGGCCTGGACGTGCTGCACACCAGCTTCTTCGACACCGTCACCGTCTCGGTCCCCGGCAAGGCGGAGCAGATCGTCGCCGCCGCCGAGGCCAAGGGCATCAACCTGCGCGGCATCGATGCGGACACCGTCGGTATCTCCGCCGATGAAGCCACGACGGCGGCCATCGTCGCCGACGTCGTTGCCGCCTTCGGCGCCAGCGTTGTGGATGCCGCCGATGACTTCGGCCTGGACTCCGCCGTCGAGCGGACCTCGGACTACCTCCAGCACCCGGTGTTCAACACCCACCGCTCCGAGACCCAGCTGCTGCGCTACATCCGCCGGCTCTCGGACCGCGACCTCGCCCTGGACCGCACCATGATCCCGCTGGGCTCCTGCACCATGAAGCTGAACGCCACGGCCGAGATGGAAGCCATCTCCTGGCCGGAGTTCGCCTCCATCCACCCCTTCGCGCCGGACTCCCAGACCGCCGGCTGGCGCGAGCTGATCGAGGACCTCGAAGCCCAGCTCACCGAGATCACCGGCTACGACCAGGTGTCCATCCAGCCGAACGCCGGGTCGCAGGGCGAACTCGCCGGCCTGCTGGCGATCCGCGGCTACCACCTCTCCCGCGGTGACGACCAGCGCAACGTCTGCCTGATCCCGGCCTCCGCGCACGGCACCAACGCGGCCTCGGCCGTGCTCGCCGGCATGAAGGTCGTCGTCGTCGCCACCGCCGCCGACGGCACGATCGACCACGCGGACCTCACCGCCAAGATCGAGGCCGCACAAGGACGCCCTGTCCTGCATCATGATCACCTACCCGTCCACGCACGGCGTGTACGACGCCGACGTCCGTGAGGTCTGCGACGCGATCCACGCGGCCGGCGGCCAGGTCTACATCGACGGCGCCAACCTCAACGCCCTCGTCGGGCTCGCCCAGCCGGGCCTGTTCGGCGGCGACGTCTCGCACCTGAACCTGCACAAGACCTTCTGCATCCCGCACGGCGGCGGCGGACCCGGCGTCGGACCGGTCGCGGCCAAGGCCCACCTGGCCCCGTTCATGCCCGGCAACGCCGCCGATCCGGCCAACGGCGCCGACGGCACCCCGATCTCCGCTTCCCGCTACGGTTCCGCCGGCGTGCTGCCGATCTCCTGGGCCTACGTGAAGCTCATGGGCGGCACGGGCCTGACCGATGCCACCAAGTCGGCGCTGCTCGCGGCCAACTACATCGCGGCCCGCCTCAACGACTTCTTCCCGGTGCTCTACACCGGCGAAGGCGGCCTCGTGGCGCACGAATGCATCCTGGACCTGCGCGAACTCACGGCCAAGACCGGCGTGACCGCCGAGGACGTGGCCAAGCGCCTGATCGACTACGGCTTCCACGCCCCCACCCTCGCGTTCCCGGTGGCCGGCACCCTGATGGTGGAGCCCACCGAGTCCGAGGACCTCGGCGAGATCGACCGTTTCATCACCGCCATGGTCTCCATCCGCGCCGAAATCGACCAGGTGGCGCACGGCGACTTCACCGTCGAGCACAGCCCGCTGCGCAACTCCCCGCACACCGCCGCCGCCGTCATCAGCACCGACTGGACCCGCGAGTACCCGCGCGAGCAGGCCGTTTTCCCGGTCCACACGCTCCGGCAGGACAAGTACTTCCCGCCGGTCGGCCGGATCGACGGCGCAGCGGGGGACCGCAACCTGATCTGCTCGTGCCCGCCCCTCGAAGCCTTCGAAGAAGACACGACAGCCCGCTCCGACGACTCCGCCAACTGAAGGACAGCGAACGATGACTGAGAACTACACGGCCCTTTACGAAGAGCACAAGAAGCTCGGCGCCTCCTTCACGGACTTCGGCGGCTGGCAGATGCCGCTCAAGTACAGCTCCGAACTGGCCGAGCACCACGCCGTCCGCAAGTCCGCCGGGCTGTTCGACCTCTCCCACATGGGCGAAGTCTGGGTCACCGGCCCGGACGCGGCGTGCCTTCCTGGACTACGCGCTCGTCGGCAAGATCTCCGCGATGGCGGTCGGCAAGGCCAAGTACTCGCTGATCTGCAACGAGGACGGCGGCATCATCGACGACCTCATCACGTACCGCCGCGGCGAGCAGAAGTTCCTGGTGGTCCCCAACGCCGGCAACGCCACGGTTGTGGCCGCGGCCCTGGCGGAGCGGGCCGGTTCCGGCAACGAAGGGGGTTTCGACGTCACCGTCGAGGACGCCTCCGCCGAGACCTCGCTGATCGCCGTGCAGGGACCCAAGGCCCAGGAGATCCTGCTGCGCCTGGTCCCCGCCGCGCAGCACGAGCTCGTCACCGGCCTGAAGTACTACGCCGCCGTGGAGGTCCCGTTCATGTTCGGCGGCGCCAGCCAGGACCTCCTGCTGGCCCGCACCGGCTACACCGGCGAGGACGGCTTCGAGATCTTCGTCGCGAACGACGACGCCGCCGCCCTCTGGCAGGCGCTCGTCGCCATCGCCGAAGACGGCGAACTGACCGCCGCCGGGCTCGCGTCCCGCGATTCGCTCCGCCTCGAGGCCGGCATGCCGCTCTACGGCAACGAGCTCTCCCTCGAGGGCGATCCGTTCGCCGCCGGGCTGGGCCCCGTCGTCGCGCTCTCCAAGGAGGGCGACTTCATCGGCAAGGCCGCACTGGCCGCCAAGAAGGAAGCCGGCGCAGGCTCCACGACAGGCCGCAAGCTGGTCGGGCTCAAGGGCCTCGGCCGCCGGGCCGGCCGCGGCCACTACCCGGTGCTCAAGGACGGCAACGTCGTCGGCGAAGTCACCTCCGGCCAGCCCTCACCTACCCTGGGCTACCCGGTCGCCATGGCCTACGTCGACGTCGAGTTCACCGAACCCGGCACCGCCCTGGACATCGACCTCCGCGGCAAGACGGAGCCGTTCGAAGTAGTTGCACTGCCTTTCTACAAGCGCCAAAAGTAGCCCCTCAGGTCCCCGGGTGCCGTCGGGGCAGTGGCTGGCTCCGGGGCGGCCGGCCCCGGTTTTCACGCGTGCTGCTCCTTGGTCGACTTTGACGCACGCTTTCGAAAACCGTGGCCAGCCGGCCCCTCGGGGACACGTCACCTCCCGTACCAAGCAGGCTTGAAGTAGGCGTCGCTTTCGAAGGCCAGAAGGTGCTGGGGATGAAGCGCCTGCCGGGGGTCGGCCCTAGAAGATACCAGGGCCACTGTTTCTTTCCCGAGAACGGGTGGCCCCGAAAACTGAACTGACCATCAGCGGCGGGGAACGGATTCCGGAAGCGTGCGTCTAAGGGAGCGTCGCGTCCGCGCAGCGGGCGCCTTCGCGACCGAGCACGCGGAGGAATTCGGTCCGGCCGCGTGACCCGGCCACGTCAGTACGTGACCCGGCCACGGTCAGTACGTGACCCGGCCACGGTCACCGCGTACCCCGGCCACGATAGATTTAGCACCAACGACCACTCCAAGACTTAGGAAAAACACATGGCAAGAGTTGCCCCTGAACTGCAGTACTCCGACGAGCACGAGTGGGTTGCACGGGAGGCCGGGAACATTGTGTCCATCGGCATCTCCGCCGTGGCCACGGACGCCCTCGGCGACATCGTCTACGTGGACCTGCCCGAGGTCGGCTCCGCCGTGACCGCGGGGGAGACCTGCGGCGAGGTCGAGTCGACCAAGTCCGTCTCTGACCTGTACGCCCCCGTCACCGGCGAGGTCACCGAGACCAACCCCGCCGTCGTCGACGATCCGTCGCTGATCAACAGCGACCCGTACGGCGCCGGCTGGCTCTTCAAGGTCGCCGCCGAGTCCGACGGGCCGCTGCTCTCGGCCCAGGAGTACGCGTCCAAGAACGGCGGCGAACTGTGAGCGGCGCTGCCGGCGCCGTGACCGGCACGTTCGAGCAGGTCATCTCGCCGAGCCTCGACGCCGAACTCTCCGAGCTGGACCCGGAGATCGCCGCGAAGATCGACGCCGAGCTGACCCGCCAGCGGGACGGCCTGGAAATGATCGCCTCGGAGAACCACACGGCCAAGGCCGTGATGCAGGCGCAGGGTTCCGTGCTGACCAACAAGTACGCCGAAGGCTACCCGGGCAAGCGCTACTACGGCGGCTGCGAGCACGTGGACGTCGTCGAACAGCTCGCGATCGACCGGGTCAAGGCCCTGTTCGGTGCGGAGTTCGCCAACGTCCAGCCGCACTCCGGCGCCCAGGCCAACGCCTCGGTCATGCACGCCCTGATCCGTCCGGGCGACACCATCATGGGCCTGAACCTGGCCCACGGCGGACACCTCACCCACGGCATGAAGATCAACTTCTCCGGCCGCCTGTACAACGTCATCCCGTACCAGGTCCGCGAAGAGGACCACCGGATCGACATGGCCGAGGTGGAGCGCCTGGCCCAGGAGCACAAGCCCCAGCTCATCGTCGCCGGCTGGTCCGCGTACGCCCGGCAGCTGGACTTCGCCGAGTTCCGCCGGATCGCCGACTCTGTGGGCGCCTACCTGATGGTGGACATGGCCCACTTCGCCGGTCTGGTCGCCGCCGGCCTGCACCCGAGCCCGGTCCCGCACGCCCACGTCACCACGTCCACGACGCACAAGACCCTCGCCGGTCCGCGCGGCGGAATCATCCTGTCCAACGACGCCGACATCGCCAAGAAGATCAACTCGGCCGTGTTCCCCGGCCAGCAGGGCGGCCCGCTGGAGCACGTCATCGCCGGCAAGGCCGTGGCCTTCAAGATCGCCGCGTCCCCGGAGTTCAAGGAACGCCAGGAACGTGTCCTGGCCGGTGCCAGGATCCTCGCCGATCGCCTGGTCCAGCCGGACGTGACCGCGAAGGGGATCAACGTGATCTCCGGCGGCACCGACGTGCACCTCGTCCTGGTGGACCTGCGCAACTGTGAGCTCAACGGGCAGCAGGCCGAGGACCGCCTCGCGGAAATCGACATCACGGTCAACCGCAACGCCGTGCCGTTCGATCCGCGCCCGCCGATGGTCACGTCCGGGCTCCGGATCGGCACCCCGGCGCTGGCCACCCGCGGCTTCGGCGAAGCTGCCTTTACCGAGGTTGCGGATATCATCGCTGAGGCGCTGATCGCCGACGCCGGCGCGGACCTGTCCGGCCTCCGTTCCAGGGTGGAGGCGCTCGCCGCCGCCCACCCGCTCTACCCCTCGGTTGCTAACCTCGGCTAGAGCCCGTATTACAGATAGTAAGTAAGAAGCAGCATCGATCACGACGCCGGGCCGCCGCCATAAGCTGCCGCCCGGCGTCGTGCATCCGGCAGGACTGCCGCCAACCGGCGGCCGCACCGCCTTCCGGCAGGACCATCTGCCGGGCCACAGTTAGACCTAGTTAGGAACCGACAATGGCTGTTGGAGTCTTTGACCTTTTTTCGATCGGGATAGGACCATCCAGTTCACACACCGTGGGCCCCATGCGGGCCGCCGCGGTGTTCGCCGGTGAGCTGAAGGACTCCGGGGTCCTTGACCGGGTGGCATCGCTGCGCGTGGACCTCTACGGGTCCCTCGCCGCCACCGGCCACGGCCACGGCACCATGACCGCCATCCTGCTGGGGCTCGAGGGCTTCCACCCCGAGCTGATCCTCCCCGAGGAAGTGGAAGAACGGCTCGCTACGATCGCCGAGAGCGGGAAACTGCAGCTGGCCGGCGCCGTGGCGCTGCCCTACGGCGTCCAGGACATCATCCTGCGTCCGCTGACCATCCTGCCGCGGCACACCAACGGGATGACCTTCACCGTCTCGGATGCCCACGGCGAGGTGCTGCACAGCGCCACGTTCTTCTCCGTCGGCGGCGGCTTCATCGTCCGCGAAGGCGAAGAGGACGCGGCCCTCAAGGAACTCGACGAATCCAAAAAGGAGCTGCCGCTGCCGTTCCGCACCGCCGCTGAACTGCTGGGCCGCTGCCAGTCCAAGGGCCTCTCGATCGGCGAGATCATGTTCGTCAACGAGCGCGCCTCCCGGACCGAGGCCGAGATCCGCGAAGGACTCCTGCACATCTACTCCGTTATGGAAGGCTGCGTCGAGGTCAGCCTCAAGCGCGAGGGCCTGCTCCCCGGCGGGCTGAAGGTCCGCCGCCGCGCGCCCGACTGGCACGAACGGCTCATGAAGGAAACCCGCGGCCAGGACCCCGACTTCCGGGACCCGAAGTACTGGCAGGAATGGGTCAACCTGATCGCGCTCGCCGTGAACGAGGAAAACGCCTCGGGCGGCCGCGTCGTCACGGCCCCGACCAACGGGGCCGCCGGCATCATCCCGGCCGTGCTCTACTACGCGCTGCACTTCGCCCCCGGCATGGACAAGGCCACCCAGCAGGACCGCGACGACGTTGTGGTCAAGTTCCTGCTGACCGCCGCCGCCATCGGGGTGCTCTACAAGGAACAGGCCTCGATCTCCGGCGCCGAGGTGGGCTGCCAGGGCGAGGTGGGCTCGGCGTCGTCGATGGCTGCTGCCGGCCTGGCCGAAGTCATGGGCGGCACACCGCAACAGGTTGAGAACGCCGCGGAAATCGCGATGGAACACAACCTCGGACTGACGTGCGATCCCATCGGCGGGCTCGTGCAGATCCCCTGCATCGAACGCAATGCCATTGCCGCCGCCAAGGCTATCAATGCCGCCAAGATGGCACTCTGGGGCGATGGTTCGCACCGGGTGTCCCTCGACGAGGTCATCGTCACGATGCGCGAAACCGGCAAGGACATGAGTTCCAAGTACAAGGAAACCGCCATGGGTGGCCTCGCCGTCAACGTCGTGGAGTGCTGAGGCGTTAGTTGTGCAGCGCCGCCCACAGGTTCAGTGACGCGGCGAAGACGATCCACGACAGGTAGGGCAGCATCAGGAGCCCGGCCGCCCGGCTGATCGGACCGAAGCGGAGCACGGTGACGGATACGGCCATCGCGAGGGCCACGATCACGCCGAAGCCGATCCACAAAGCCGGGGTGCCCAGGGCCGGGTACAGGCCGAAGAACACCGGCGTCCACAGCAGGTTCAGGACCAGCTGCACACCGTAGGCCGTCAGGGCAGACCTCGACCCCTCGGCGCGGCGGCGCCAGACGAGCCAGGCCGCGACGGCCATCGCCACGTAGAGGACAGTCCACACCGGGCCGAAGACCCAGTTCGGCGGCGTCCACGGCGCCTTGTCCGCGGTGGCGTACCAGCCGTTGACGTTGCCCGCGGTGGCGATCCCGCCGAGGCCGGCCACAAGGGCGGAAGCGCCAAGGAAACACCAGCAACCCGAGCAGCTGGGTCCCGATGGCGCGCTGTGCCTCGGGCTGTCCGCTGCGCCCGGAACCTGCGGCCAGTGATTGCTGATCAGACGGCATGCTTCCAGCGTAACGGCTGCCTTCCGGCCGGGAACATCGGGCCGGGCGGATAGACTTGAACGTGCATGTCCGCATGCCGCCGAAGCTCGTACCGCAATGATTGGATACCGCACCCTTGCGTGAATTCACAGCCCGCTTTGCCTCTGCCGAAGAGATCGCCAACTGGGATGCCCACGTCACCGCGAACCCCAATGGCGGCAATCTCCTGCAGTCCGAAGCGTTCGCAGAGGTCAAGCAGCACTTCGGCTGGAAGCCCCTCCACCTCGTCTACGAGACGGCCGACTACACGAGCTACAACCTCGTCCTGGAGAAGTCCTTCCCGCTCCTGGGCAAACTCTGGTACCTGATCAAGGGACCGGATGTGGCCTCCGTCGAGGACATCCCCGGGATCGCGGCCGCCAACGCGGACTTCGTCAAGCGCGCCCGGCTGGGCGTCTTCGCCATCAAGATCGAACCGGACATTGTGCTCAGCGATGACGCTAGGGGTGTCCTTGAAGGGGCCGGGCTGGTCAAGACGCACAACCTGCAGCCCAACGACTCGACCGCCCTGCTGGACATTTCCCCGGAAGACAACCAGCTGCTGCGCAACCTCCACTCCCGGGGCCGCAACGCCGTCCGCCGCGCCATCCGCGAAGGCGTCGAGGTCAGCAACGCGGAACCCACCGAAGAGAACTTCCGCGCCATGTATGCGCTGATGACCAACACCGTGGAGGCCAAATCCCAGGTGCGGGTCCGCGAGTACGAGTACTACCGCCGGTTCTGGACCAACTTCCTGGACCGGGGCCAGGGCCGGCTGCTGTTCGTCCACGAAAACGGTGTGCCGTCCGTGGGCGCCTTCGTCATCAACTACGGCCGCAAGGGCACCTACAAAGATGGCGGCTCGCTGCAGAAACGCGGCCAGTACGGGGATTCCCACCTCGTCCAATGGACCGCTATCAACCAGCTCAAGGAAGTCGGCTGCACCGAATACGATTTCTGCGGCACGCCCCCGAGTGACCAGCTGAAGGACACGGCCAACCCGTTCCACGGCCTCGGCCTGTTCAAGACCAGCTTCAGCAAGACCGTCACGGACTTCGTCGGCTGCTACGACCAGGTGCTGAGCCCGCTGAAGTACCGGGCCTGGATGACCGCCGGGGAGCGCCTGGCCCGCCAGGTCTACACCCGCCGCACAGGCCAACAGTTCTACTAACCGGCTGCACCCAAAGATAGTGAGGAGGCCGGAATGACCAAGGACCCCATCGGCCGCAGGCCGCACACGGACGGCCTGCCCCGAACCGAGCCGATGTCGCCCATGGAAGTGCGCCAGAACGCGGCCGCGAAGCGCATGCTGCGCAGGCTGGTGCAGGGCGAGAACCCGCCCACGGCCCCGATGAGCATCGTGGACCGGCTGGCCGGCAGCCCCTACGCCAACCCGATGATCCAGGTGGGCGGCGTGGACACCTCCGCCCGCAAGACGATCGACTTCGCGCTGCATCTGGCCGAATCGATGTTCCGGTACGGCGCCGGCGCCCTGGAGGTCGAGACCAGCATCATCGCCATCACGGCGGCCCTCGGCCTCAAGAACATCGAAGTGGACATCACCAACCAGTCGGTGGCCATCAACTACGCCCCCAAGGACCAGACACCCATCACACTGCTGCGGGTCGTCCGGTCCTGGACCAACAACTACGCGGGCCTGGCCAAGGTGCACCAGCTGGTCACGGACATCGTGGCCGGCGGCGTGGGCCGCGAGGAGGCCGTGCGCCGGCTCGACGAGATCACCCACAGTTCCAAGCCGTTCCCGCGCTGGATGGTCACAGTGGCGTTCGGAGTGTTCTCCGCCGTCTTCGTCGGTGTGCTCGGCGGCGACCCGGCAGCCTCTGCCGTCGCCTTCCTCTCCAACCTGCTGGTCAGCCTGCTGGCCCGGAAGCTCGCGCGCTGGCGCACCCCGGACTTCTTCGTCACCGCATCGTGTTCCTTCCTGGTGACGTTCATCGCCCTGCTCCTCTGGCGTTTCGGCGGCCTGGCGGGGATCCAGATACCGCCCGCGATCGTGGTGGTCGGCGGCATCCTGCTGTTGCTGCCGACCGGACGGCTCGTCTCCTCGGTGCAGGATGCGATCAACGGCTTCCCGGTCACGGCAGCCGGCCGGTTCCTCTCCACCATGCTGACCTTCGGCGCGCTCGTCACCGGAATCGCCGTCGGCTTCGTGGTCGGGGACATGACCGGCATGGAGCCGATCGACGTCACCGAAACATTCCCGCCGGCGTATCCGTGGTGGGCCGTGGGCATCATGATCGCCATCGCCGTCGTCGCGATCGGCATCACCGAACAGACCAGCTGGGCGCTGCTGCTCCCCACCGCGGCCGTGGGGGTCATCGGCTACCTGGTGCTCATCGGCGGTGACGCCCTGGGTATCGGACCCCGGTTCGCACCGGCCCTCGCCGCCGTGGTGATCGGCCTGCTGGCCCGCGTGGTGGCCCTGCGGATGGGCGCACCCCAGCTGGTGGTCGCCGTTCCTGCGGCCCTGATCCTGCTGCCCGGACTCACCATATTCCGGTCGATGTATGTATTGACGATCGAGGAGTCCGAGATCCTGATCGGCGCGGGCGGGATGCTCAACGCCGGCGCCATCGTGCTGGGCGTCGCGGCGGGCATCGTGCTCGGCGACACCCTCGCCCGGCCGCTGACACGCAGCCTGGCCAGCAACGAACGACGGCGGGCGCGGCGCCGGTAGCGCCGGCCCGCCGCCGGGTGCCCGCCCAGTCGGGCTGGCTATTCTCGGGCGGTCAGATCTTGCCCTTAGATTTTCCCGATCGGGAGTTTCTTCTCCGCCTGGAAGTCGTCCTCCACCCGGCCCTTCGCCCAGTAGCCGGAGAGCGAGACCTGTCCGCGGTCAAGGCCGCGCTGGGCGTAGAAGACCTCCCGCAGGCTCTTCATGTATCCACGCTCGCCGTGGGCGAAGACCTGCACCCGGCCCTCGGGCCATTCGGCGTCCCGCACGGCCTTGACCAGCACGTCGCTGTCGCCGGCGGGGGCACCGCCGCGCAGGAGCCACCGCAGCTCGACGCCGGCCGGCGCGGCGATCGGCTGGATGTCGGCGTCGCTGTCCACCTCCAGGAAGGCGAGGCCGCGGGCGTCCTGCGGCAGGGATTCGATCGCCGCGCCGATCGCCGGGAGGGCGGACTCGTCACCGGCGAAGAGGTACCAGTCCGCCGCCGCGTCCGGGTTGTAGCCGCCGCCCGGGCCGGTGAACACGAGGCTGTCGCCGGGCCGTGCCGACGCCGCCCAGGGCCCGGCGAGTCCTTCGTCGCCGTGGATGACGAAGTCGATGGCGAGTTCCCCGGCCGCCAGGTCCACCCAGCGCACGGTGTAGGTCCGGGTGTGCGGCCACAGTTCGCGCGGCATCGATTCCCGGACGGCCCAGAGGTCCAGGGGCTCGGGGTAGTCGACCCCGGGCTGCGGGAACGCGATCTTGACGTAGCGGTCCACGAAGTCGTTGTTGACGTAGCTGTCAAAGCCCGGGCCGCCAGCGACGATGCGGACCATGTGCGGGGAGAGCTGCTCGCGGCGCAGCACAGTGAGATTGGTCTGCGGTCGCGATTTCCGGCTGGCCGAAGTGGTGGCGGGAATGGAGGTCATGAGGCTAAGCCTAGCCAAGAAGCCTGATATCCGGCCGGGCATAAAGCCCGGTTACGGCAGCGGCGGCAGCTCCCAGTCCACCGTGCCGTCGCCCAGGCCCTGGAGCAAGGCGTTGGCCCGGCTGAAGGGCCGCGAGCCGAAGAATCCCCGTGAGGCCGACAGCGGGCTGGGGTGCGCGCTGGCAATCACCGGCGCCGTCCCCAGCAGCGGACGGACGGACCCGGCGTCCCGGCCCCACAGGATGGCGACGAGGGGTATCGGGGCGCCGTCGGCGGTGCGGCGGTCCGCGACGGCACTGATGGCAGCGGCGGTGATCGCTTCCCAGCCCTTGTTGCGGTGCGATCCTGCGGCCCCGGACCGGACGCTCATGACCCGGTTCAGGAGCAGGACACCCTGTTCCGCCCAGCGGCCCAGGTCGCCGTGGATCCGCGGTGCAAGGCCCAGATCGGCGTCGAGCTCCTTGTAGATATTGGCGAGGCTGCGCGGAATGGGCCGGGTGCGGCCGTCCACGGCGAAGGACAGGCCGACGGCGTGGCCCGGCGTCGGGTACGGGTCCTGGCCCACGATCAGGATCCGGACGCCGGCCAGCGGCTGCCGGAAGGCCCGCAGCAGGTTCGACGGCGGCGGCAGGACCTCGTGGCCGTCGGCGGTTTCCGCGGCGAGAAACGCCAGCACCTCCCGGAGCTGCGCCTCGACCGGGGCCAGCGCCTCAGCCCAGTCCGGCGCCACGAGCTCCGGCAGGGGCAGCCGGGCCAGCTGGGCGAAGCCGATGGTCTCCGCTGCTGGCGGTTCCAGCTCGAAGAGCGCGTCGGATTCGGGCGAGGCGGGCTGCGGGGTCTCGGATTCAGGCACGGGTTCCATTCTTGCAGGGCGCCAAATGACAACCCTGTTATTCGCCCGTAGCATGGGGACTGACCTTTGTCGGATCCAGCCAGGGAGTGTGTCGTGGCCGAAGCAGCGCAAGAGCACCTTTCGACGGCGGAGTCCGTTGCCGCGGACATCCGCGACGATTCGCCGCTGAGCGGCCGCGACCAGCAGATGCTGGCCCTGGAGCGGCAGTGGTGGAAGTATGCCGGGGCCAAGGAACAGGCCATCCGGGAGCTCTTCGATCTTTCCGCGACGCACTACTACCAGATCCTCAATGCGCTCATCGATACCGAGGATGCGCTGGCCCACGATCCCATGCTGGTAAAGAGATTGCGTAGACTACGTACGTCACGCCAACGTGCCCGCACTGCCCGCCGCTTGGGTTCAGACGCGTAAAGCACGGCCGGATGCGCAGCTAGCCTGCGTGGAAAAGGCCCTGGCAACTCGTAAGAAATCAGCAAGGACGTCGTTTTTACCATGACCAAATACGCGCGGGATGAATTTGACCGGGTCCCGGAGACCTCCACCCGCCAGGGTGTCCACCGTGCCGCCGCCGAATCCCGGCGCCGCCGCCTGGGCCCGATCCTGGCCGTCGGCGCCGTGGCGCTGGTCATCGGCCTCGTGGCTTACCTGATCCTGCCGAAGCTTGGCTTCAATTCCGCCGGAAACACCGCGGCGGTCACCGCCGAGCAGACGGCCGGCAGTGCCACTGCCTCGCCGGATCCCACGGCCTCCACCCCGGCTCCGAGCGAGGCGCCGTCCGCCGCCGGAACACCGTCCGGTTCCGCATCGCCCACGGCCGTGCCGGAATCCGCCGGCGTGGACAAGACCCGGCCGGTGGCGGTCTACAACGCCTCGGGCACGCCCGGGCTGGCGAGCCGCGTCGGTGCAAAGGTCGCGTCCGACGGCTGGACCCTGGGCCCGCTGGGGAACTGGGGCGGAGCCCCGCAGCAGAGCTCGGTCGTCTTCTACGAGGGTGCGGCGCAGAAAGCCAACGCCGAGGCCCTGGCCACGCTCCTGGGCATCCAGACCGTCGTCGACTCGGCCGAGTTCAAGATGCCGCTCGTCGTCGTGCTGGCGCCGGGCTTCCAGTAGCCCGTTTCGGTTACGCCTGAATAACTATTAGCCGGCAACGCGGCCCCCGGCCTGCACTCGCGCGCTCTGCCGCGGGTACAGTGATTTGCGGACTTCGTTTCGCATTCCGCGGCAGCACATCGTGGTGCGCCGCCCGCAAGCTAGCTGAAAGTGTGGACTCCATGGCACTGGGAACCGTTAAGTGGTTCAACGCCGAAAAAGGCTACGGCTTCATCACCGTGGACGATTCCGGCGCCGACGTCTTCGTGCACTGGTCGGCCATCGTGGGGGAGGGCTACCGCGCCCTCGACGAGGGCCAGCGCGTGGAACTGGAAGTAGGCGAGGGCGAAAAGGGCCCGCAGGCCGAAAGCGTCCGGCCGGCCTAGTGGTATTCCCCGCTGCAGCGCACCCCCGGCAGGAGACTGCCGGCCACACGCCCGTCCGACGCCGGACGGCGGGGCTGCGGCTTGGCCGCTCCGTGGCGGTAAGCGCAGCCGCGGTCCTGGCCCTGACCGGCTGCCTGGGGCCCACGGGCGCCGCCCGGGTGCAGAGCGCGGACGCCAGCGGTGACGGCACGCTGAAGATCGGCCTCATCCTGGACAACACGGGCAAACAGGATTTCCTCAACGCCTCCCAGCTGGCGGCCGCGAAGCTTGCCGTCAAGGAAATCAACGCCGCGGGCGGGCACAAAGGCAAACCGGTCGAACTGCTGCCGGAGACCATCAGCGAAGACACCGCCGGCCAGGCCCGGGAGCTTGCCGCCGCCAAAGCGGACGCCGTGATCGGGCCCACCGATTCGAGCCGGGCCCCCGGCGCAATCGACGTGCTGGCCAACGCGAAGATCGCCCTGATCTCCCCGGCCAACTCCGCCAGCGGCCTGAGCTCCTACAAGAGCGGCGGCTATTACTTCCGCACGTCCGCCGCGGACGTTGCGCAGGCCTCGGTCCTCGTCAAGCTTGCCAAGGACGGCGGCGCCAAAACGCTCGCGGTCGTGTTCGAGGAAGGCAGCTACGGCAAGGACCTCTCCACCGCCGTCGGCGCCGCGGCCCAGCAGGCGGGCCTGGGGCCCGTGGCGGTCGCGGCGTTCAAGCCCGGCCAGGCGCAGCAGGCGGCCGCGGCCGCCAAAGCGGCGGCTCCTGACGCCGTCGTCCTCGTCGCCCGCGACGGTGCGCAGGGCGCCATTGCCGAGCTGAACAACGCCGGCATGGCCGGAGGCAAGCTCATCCTCAGCGACGGCGCCGTCAGCCAGTACGGCTCCGGCCTCGGCTCCCGCGCCCTCGACGGGGCGCGCGGCGTCCTCCCCGGGACCTTTCCCTCCGCCCACTTCCAGGCCGAGCTGGTAGCTGTCGATCCGGCCCTGAAGGATATGACCTTTGCCGCGGAAACCTACGACGCGGTCAACCTCGCGGCCATCGCGGCGGCAGCGGCCGAGGACGACGCCGGCACCTCCATCGCGGCCCGGCTGATCTCCGTTTCGGGCGGCAACGCGCAGGGCGCCGACGGGTCCCAGCCGGCCGGCGCGTCCACGGCGTGTGCGTCCTACCAGAAGTGCGTTGAGGTCCTGCGGGCAGGCAACCGCCCCGACTACGACGGCGAATCCGGCCCGATCAACTTCGATGCCAACGGCGACGTCACCGCGGCGAACTACATGGTGTTCGGCTACGGCTCGGATAACAAAGCCACAATGAGCGGAAGCGAAACGGCCCGCAGCGGCGGCAGCTGATCGCTCGTAGCGTATTGTGCCGCGGCACAAGCCGGGCAGAGAGCGGATGCTGGCCCGGACGGGAGACTCACTGGTTGCACTCTCCACGGGGGAGTGCTAATTATTGACTTAGCACTCCCGCGTATTGACTGCTAAAACGACGCCCGGTCCGCCCGGCCGCGAAGTGAGGCAGTTGGACCAGGAGCGAGAGAAATACCTGGCTGGGTGAGATCCCGGACCCAGCGGCGTACAGAGGCCGCCGGGGAAGGATCGTCCGTCGCGGGCACCGGAGCCAGGTTCATTCTTAACGACTGTCCCGAAAGGACTACTGCCGTTATGGCCAAGATCATTGCATTTGATGAAGAGGCACGCCGCGGTCTTGAGCGGGGCCTGAACATCCTCGCCGACGCCGTCAAGGTCACCCTCGGCCCGCGTGGACGCAACGTCGTCCTCGAAAAGAAGTGGGGCGCCCCCACGATCACCAACGATGGTGTTTCCATCGCCAAGGAGATCGAACTGGACGACCCGTACGAGAAGATCGGCGCCGAGCTGGTCAAGGAAGTTGCCAAGAAGACGGACGACGTCGCCGGCGACGGAACCACCACCGCAACCGTGCTGGCACAGGCCCTGGTCAAGGAAGGCCTGCGCAACGTCGCGGCCGGTGCTGATCCCCTGTCGCTCAAGCGCGGCATCGAGAAGGCCGTCGAGGCCGTCACCCGCGAGCTCCTGGCTTCCGCCAAGGAAATCGAAACCAAGGAAGAGATCGCCGCTACCGCGTCCATCTCCGCCGGTGACAACGAGATTGGCGCCCTGATTGCCGAAGCCCTGGACAAGGTCGGCAAGGAAGGCGTCATCACCGTCGAGGAGTCCAACACCTTCGGCCTGGAGCTCGAGCTCACCGAAGGCATGCGCTTCGACAAGGGTTACATCTCCGCTTACTTCGTCACCGACGCAGAGCGCCAGGAAACGGTCCTTGAGGATCCGTACATCCTGATCGTCAACTCCAAGATCTCCAACGTCAAGGAACTGGTTGCTGTCCTCGAAAAGGTCATGCAGTCCTCCAAGCCGCTGCTGATCATTGCCGAAGACATCGAGGGCGAGGCCCTGGCCACCCTGATCGTCAACAAGATCCGTGGCACCTTCAAGTCCGTCGCCGTCAAGGCTCCGGGCTTCGGCGACCGCCGCAAGGCGCAGCTCGCGGACATCGCCATCCTCACCGGTGGCCAGGTCATCTCCGAGGAAGTCGGCCTCAAGCTTGAGACCGCCGGCCTCGAACTCCTCGGCAAGGCCCGCAAGGTCGTTGTCACCAAGGACGAGACCACCATCGTCGAGGGTGCAGGCGACGCCGACCAGATCGCCGGCCGCGTGTCCCAGATCCGTGCCGAGATCGAGAACTCCGATTCCGACTACGACCGCGAGAAGCTGCAGGAACGCCTGGCCAAGCTGGCCGGCGGCGTTGCAGTCATCAAGGCCGGAGCCGCAACCGAGGTTGAGCTCAAGGAACGCAAGCACCGCATTGAGGACGCAGTCCGCAACGCCAAGGCTGCTGTTGAAGAGGGCATCGTCGCCGGCGGTGGCGTCGCCCTGATCCAGGCCGGTGCCAAGGCCTTCGCCAACCTGCAGCTCGAAGGCGACGAAGCAACGGGTGCGAACATCGTCCGCGTTGCCATCGACGCCCCGCTGAAGCAGATTGCCTTCAACGCCGGCCTCGAGCCGGGCGTTGTGGTGGACAAGGTCCGCGGCCTGCCCGCAGGCCACGGCCTGAACGCTGCAACCGGCGAGTACGTCGACCTGCTGGCTGCCGGCATCAACGACCCGGTCAAGGTCACCCGCTCTGCCCTGCAGAACGCGGCGTCCATTGCCGGCCTGTTCCTCACCACCGAGGCTGTTGTGGCCGACAAGCCGGAGAAGAACTCCCCGGCCATGGGCGGCGGCGACGACATGGGCGGCATGGGCGGCATGGGCGGTTTCTAACCACCCGTCCGGCCCGCTGAGCCACTCAGCGCTGAACGCTTGTTCAACGACGGCGGTCCCACCTCAGGGTGGGGCCGCCGTCGGCGTTAACCGGCAGGCCCGGACACCCGCCCGGGCGGCGGTGAATCCCCGCAGGACAGTGCGGGGACGTGGATGCGGCGGGTGGTCTGGCAGGATGGTGCAGTGACGATTACAGCAGCAGCCGATGGTTCGGCTTTAGGAAATCCCGGTCCGGCCGGATGGGCCTGGTACGTGAACGACGACTGCTGGCGGGCCGGCGGGTGGCCGCACGGCACCAACAACATGGGCGAGCTGATGGCCGTCCTGGACCTGTTCCGCTCGACGGCGCACCTCCCCGGCGAGGATCTGCACATCCTCTGCGACAGCCAGTACGTCATCAACTCCGTGACGAAGTGGATGCCGGGCTGGAAGCGGAAGGGCTGGCGCAAGTCCGACGGCAAGCCCGTGATGAACGTGGAGCTCCTCAAGGACATCGACCAGGCGCTCGTGGGCCGCAAGTACACCTTCGAGTGGGTGCGCGGACACGCCGGGCACGAGCTGAACGAGGCCGCGGACGACCGTGCCCGGGCCGCAGCCACCTCCTACCAGCAGGGCGTGGCCGTCCGGCAGGGCCCCGGATTCGGCCCGGCGGCGGAGCACGGCGGACACGGCGGCTCCCGCACCGCAGCAGGCCTCCGGAACCGTCCGGCAGGCTCCCGCGGCCGCGCCGGTGCAGGCAGGCCGGCAGGAACTGTTCGGTACGCCGTCCTTGTTTGACGAACCCGATCTCTTCAGCGAGCTCGACGAGGACGCGACACCGGCCCCCGGCACGGACGCCAGCCCGGAAACCATCGTCGAAGCCCTGGAACGCGAACTCCTCCTGCCCGAAACCCGGGCCGACATCGGACGCACCGGTGTGCTGCTGCACCCGGACTTCACCGAAATCGGAAGTTCCGGCCGGATCTGGACCCGGGACGCCATGATGATGTCCCTCGAGGATCAGCCGGGAGCCCCCACCGACCTGGAACTGCTCGGCGCGGACCGGCTGGGCGAGGACACCATCCTGCTGACCTACCGCAGCTACGCCCGCGCCGGAACGACGCTGCGCAGCTCGCTGTGGGTCCACGACGGCGCCCAGTGGCGGCTCCGCTTCCACCAGGGCACCCCCGAGGCCTGAGGACGCCACCGGGGCTGGTGCGGGCCCGCTCAGCTGAAACGCTGGGCGTTGTTCAGCTCGGCCTGGTCATAACTGGCCGCCGCCGAATTGAGTGCCATGTTGATGGACGCCAGGGACGCCTCCACCCGGCCTTGGGTCAGCGTCCATTCGGCGACGAGCGCCTGGAAATTGCTCGCCGCGGATCCGCGCCAGCTGGCCTGCAGTTCGTCCAGCCCGCGTTTCATGGCCTGGACGTCCGCACCGATCCGCTCGACCGTGGCCTGCACGTTCGCTGATTTGAGCTGGAGGAGTTCCGTGTCGACGGAGATGATGCTCATGGGACGGCCTCTCGATAATGCCGGGAAGCAGCCCGGGTCCGCCGGCACGAAGACGACGGACCGGGCGGGCTGCCTCGTCCGGACCTTCCGGACACCTCCAGCGTAGGCAAGGGGCGCCGTCCGGGCCCGCGCCGGACCGGGCTATGTGGACAACGCGGGCCAGGCAACGGACCGGTGTCCGGACCAGGGGCCGGGCCTAGGCGTCGGCGGCGTCCGTGACGGCGTCGTCGGCCTCAACGTTGTCTGCCACCGGCTCGTCGGCCATGGCCTCGTCGAGGAACGGGAGGCTCACCACCAGGGTGGCGCCCCCGCCGTCGGTCTTCTCGACCCGGACCGTGCCGGAGTGGGATCCGACGATGGCCGCCACGATCGCGAGCCCCAGGCCGCTGCCGCCGGTTTCCCGGGTGCGGGAGGTGTCCGCGCGGTAGAACCGCTCGAAAATGCGGGCCGCTTCCTCCTCCGGGACGCCGGGGCCGTGGTCCCGGACCTCAATGACGGACTGCCGCGCCCCGTCCGCGGAGGTCCGGACGCCCACGGCGAGTTCGATCGGCGTGCCCTCCGGCGTGTAGCGCAGCGCGTTGCCCACGAGGTTGCTGACCACCTGCCGGAGTTTGGACTCGTCGCCGAGCACCGGCGCGGGGGCTGCCGGACCGCCGTCGAGCCCCGTGAGGGAGATGGCGCGGCTGCGGTCGCTGGCCTGGGTGTCCACCACGGCGTCGTGGGCCAGCAGCAGCAGGTCGGCGGGTTTCTGCTGCAGCGGGCGCTGTTCATCGATGCGGGCCAGCAGCAGCAGGTCCTCCACCATGGTGCCCATCCGCTTGGCTTCACTTTCGATCCGGCCCATGGCGGTGGCGACGTCTTCCGGGGTGGCCAGGGCGCCGTGCCGGTACAGCTCGGAGAACCCGCGGATGGTCACCAGCGGGGTCCGCAGCTCGTGCGAGGCGTCGGCCGCAAAGCGGCGCATCCTCGCCTCGGAGGCCATCCGGGCGGCGAAGGCCGTCTCGATGTGGGCGAGCATGGCGTTGAGGGAGCTGCCCAGCCGGCCCACCTCCGTGTTGGGGTTTTCGATCTCCACGCGCCGGGAGAGGTCACCGGCGGCGATGGCCGCCGCGGTCTTCTCCACCCGCGCCAGGGGCCGGAAGGACCGCGAAATGCTCCAGGTGGCGATCAGGAACGCCAGCACGAGGGTCAGCAGTCCGACGCCGACCACCACCAGGACGGCGTGCTCCATCACGGAATCCACCGGCGCGAGGGGCAGCCCGATCACCACCACGGAGGTGCGGTCGTTGCTGTCCACGACGCTCAGCGCCACCACCCGCCAGTTGCGGCCGTCCGTCCCGCGGACCTGGTACGGCATCTGCTGGCGCACCCTGGCCTCGGCGGCGGAAATGTTGTTGATGTCCGGGCGGGATTCCTTGTCGCCGCCGAACGGGTAGGGCGGCAGCCCCGGGCTGAAGAGCATCAGCGAGTAGTCGGTGGGGATGCTCGGGTTCTGGTCCTGCAGCTGGCTGAAGGATTTTTCCTGGCGTACGGAATCGACGGCGGCCTTGAGCTTGTCGTCCACCTGGCCCTGCAGGTAGCTGTGCAGCAGCGTCAGCGTGCCGGCGCCCGTGGCGGTGAGCGCCACGAGCATCAATGCCGTCATGATGGCGACGAGCTGCGACCTCAGCGAGGCCGATTTCCACCGGTGCAGCAAGGTCAGCGCTTCTCTGCCGTCCGCAGCACGTAGCCCACGCCGCGCTTGGTCTGGATCAGGGCCGGGGCGTCCGGATCGATGTCCACCTTGCGGCGCAGGTAGGAGATGTAGGACTCCACAATCGAGGCGTCGCCGTTGAAGTCGTATTCCCAGACGTGGTCCAGGATCTGGGCCTTGGACAGGACCCGGTTGGGGTTGAGCATCAGGTAGCGCAGGAGCTTGAATTCGGTGGGGGAGAGCTCAATCACCGTGCCGCCGCGGCGCACCTCGTGGGCGTCGTCGTCGAGCTCGAGGTCATCCACCCGGATGACGGCGTCATCGTCCTGCAGCGGCTGGGTCCGGCGCAGCACGGCGCGGATGCGCGCCACGACTTCATCGAGGCTGAACGGCTTGGTGACGTAGTCGTCGCCGCCGACAGTCAAGCCCATGACCTTGTCCTCGGTGTCGTCCTTGGCGGTCAGGAAGAGCACCGGGAAGTGTTTCCCGGCGGCCCGCAGCCGGCGGGTGACGGTGAACCCGTCCATGTCCGGCAGCATGACATCCAGCACGGCGAGGTCGGGGGAGTGGAGCTCCGCCGCGGCGAGTGCCTCGCGTCCGTTGCCCGCAGAGACCACCTCGAAGCCGGCGAAACGGAGCGACGTGGAGAGCAGCTCGCGGATGTTGGGTTCATCATCGACGACAAGCAGCTTGGCTTCAGGACCGTTCTTTTTCATAGTTCCCATGATGCTCCCAGACTCTGGGAGTTTTCTGAATGGCAAATGTGTGTTGCATGGGCAGGACCTAGCTGGCGGTGCCCACATCCTTGGCGTCCATGATCCGGTAGGCGTAGCCCTGCTCGGCCAGGAACCGCTGGCGTTTGGCCGCGAAATCCTGGTCCAGCGTGTCCCGGGCAACCAGCGAGTAGAACCGTGCGGCCCTGCCGTCCTTCTTCGGGCGCAGCAGCCGGCCCAGCCGCTGGGCCTCCTCCTGGCGGGAGCCGAACGAACCGGAGACCTGGATCGCGACCGAGGCCTCGGGCAGGTCGATCGAGAAGTTGGCGACCTTCGACACCACGAGGGTGTGGACCTCGCCGGCGCGGAAGGCGTCGAAGAGCCGCTGGCGTTCCTTCACGGAGGTGTCGCCCTTGATCACGGGGGCCTGGAGGCGCTCGCCGATCTCGTCCAGCTGGTCGATGTACTGCCCGATCACGAGCAGCTGCTCGCCGGCGTGCTCGGCCACGAGCTGTTCCACCACCAGCGTCTTGGACTCGGACGTGGCGCACAGCCGGTACTTGTCCGCGTCCTCGGCCATCGCATAGGCCACGCGCTCGTCGCGCGGAAGGTCGATCCGGACCTCGACGCAGTCCGCCGGCGCGATGTAGCCCTGGGCCTCGATGTCCTTCCACGGCGCGTCGTAGCGCTTGGGCCCGATCAGGCTGAACACCTCGCCCTCGCGCCCGTCCTCGCGGACCAGGGTTGCGGTGAGGCCCAGCCGGCGGCGGGCCTGCAGGTCGGCGGTCATCCGGAAGATCGGGGCCGGCAGGAGGTGGACCTCGTCGTAGATGATGAGCCCCCAGTCGTTGCCGTCCACGAGCTCCAGGTGCGGGTACAGCCCGCCGCGTTTGGTGGTCAGGACCTGGTACGTGGCGATCGTGACCGGCCGGACTTCCTTGACGGAGCCCGAATACTCGCCGATCTCCGCTTCGGTCAGGGACGTCCGCTTGAGCAGCTCGTCCTTCCACTGCCGGGCGGACACGGTGTTGGTGACGAGGATCAGGGTGGTGGTGGAACTGGTGGCCATCGCGGCGGCACCCACCAGCGTTTTGCCGGCGCCGCAGGGGAGCACGACGACGCCGCTGCCGCCGGCCCAGAAGTTCTCCATCGCCAGCTGCTGGTAGGGGCGGAGCTTCCAGCCGGTCTCGTCGAGCATGATCGGGTGGGGCGTGCCGTCGACGTAGCCGGCCAGGTCCTCCGCCGGCCAGCCGATCTTGAGCAGCAGCTGCTTGAGCTGGCCGCGCGCGGAGGAATGCACCACCACGGTCTCGCCGTCGATCCGCGGCCCCAGCAGGGGAGCGATCTTCTTGGCCCGGCTGATCTCCTCCAGGACCGGGTAGTCCGAGGTCCGCATCACCAGGCCGTGCTGGGGGTCCTTTTCGAGCCGCAGCCGGCCGTACCGGGACATGGTCTCTTCGACGTCGATCAAGAGCGAATGCGGCACCGGGAACCGGGAGTACTTCAGCAGCGTGTCGAGCACCTTCTCGGCGTCGAGCCCGGCAGCCCGGGCATTCCAGAGGCCCAGCGGCGTCAGCCGGTAGCTGTGCACGTGCTCGGGGGCGCGCTCCAGCTCGGCGAAGGCGGCGATGGCGTGCCGGGCTTCGGTGGCGAGCTCGTGGTCGACTTCCAGCAGGATGGTTTTGTCACTCTGGACGATCAGGGGTCCGTCATTCACTGGAGCAATTCCTCAGCGGCTTCTACATCGATAATCCGGTGGATGGACAGGACGCGCTCGATTTCTTTTTCCGGGTCATAGACCCGTACCCGTCCACCGTTGACAGCTACCGGAACAACCGTTTCGCGGACGGCATTCCCCAGGCTGTCCACGACGTTCATCACCACCCGCTGTTTGAGCCGGATGGCCTTCAGCAGGGTTTCGAGGCCCAGCTGCGTGGCCTCCTCGCTGCCGGGGGCGGCGGCGGGGTGGCCGTCGGCCGCCGCGGCGTGGCGGCCGCTGCGGAGCACCGCCAACTGGGCGTCGACGTCGGCCTCCGGCGGGGCGGTGCGCGGGGCGGTGTAGACCGGACGCGCGGTGCCGGGCACCCCGGCGGTGCGGCGCAGCCGGAGGACGGCGGAGTCCGGTTCCTCCAGGGCCGGGGACAACCCGAGGCTCCGCAGGACCTGGGCGGTATCCCGCGGCGCGGCGTGCGAAATCAGCACGGTGGGCGCGATGCGCACCAGCCCCAGCCCGGACGCGGCGGAGTTGTTGAGCAGTTCCAGCAGCGTGGTTTCGTCGTCGCCCTGGATGAAGCTGGCGGCCGCCCCGACGCGGAGTCTTGCGTGGCGGGCGGCGGTGTCCTCGATCAGGTAGCTGAGCGGTTGCGGGATGGCCGTGGCCGAATGCTGGCGCAGGAAGTCCAGCAGGGCCTGCGCATCCTGCCCGGCATCGAGGGCGCGCCGGACGGACGCGACGGAGAACCGGTAGATGGTGGCCGGCCCCTGTCCCTCGGCGTCGGACATGGTCAGGAGTTTCTCGCTCAGTTCCGGGGCGAGGTAGCCCGGCGCCACGGCTGTCAGGTCCGCCTGCAGCAGCACATGGTTCAGCGCGGCGGGCAGGTGTTCGCCCAGGATGCCCAGCGCCGCGTCGGGCTGCTCGGCGGCGATCGCCGCCCCGATCTGGCTCAGCGCGCCGGAGCCGATGAGGCCGAGCATTTCGGCTTCGGCCAGGACACCGCGGATCAGTGAGCTGAAGCGCCGGGCCATCCGCGGCTGGGACCAGTCGGCGCGTTCCAGGACGGCCGCGGCGTCGAGGACGGGGGCCTGCCCGTCCTGCGCCGGGGCCTCGAGCGTGAGTTCGTTCAGGATTTCCAGGATCCGTTTGCGGACCACCGGGGCGTCCGGCCGCTGGGCCTCGGCGGAGAGCGCGTTGATGGTGCTGCCGGCCGTGCCGCGGTGTGCTGCCGGCCCCGGTGCGCCGCCGTTGATGGGCTGCCCCACGAGCGACGGGGCGCGCTCGCTGGCGAGCCAGGCGTTGACCAGCCAGAGCCACTGTTCCTGTCGCGGCAGCGTCAGCCACTCCAGCTGGGGCGGCTGGACCCAGGCGGAGCTGTCGACGTCGAGGCGCAGCAGACCGGAGAGCCCGCACAGTTCCGCGAGCACACCGGCGTGGTGCAGTTCGATCCGCAGCGAGTCGGCCAGGCGCTTCATCTCCCGCACCCCCACACCGCCGCTGCGCAGGGTGACGAGCGGCTGTTCCCGGACAACGTAGAGCAGCTCCGAGACGAGGCGGAGGGTCTCGGCGATGGCGCCCAGGGCGGCATTGCGGCGCAGGGCCGCGCTCGTGGTCCCCAGCCGGGGCGCCGGGGGCACCAGCGCGAAGTTCTCGATCACAAACCCACCGCGGAGCGCGACGCCGACGCTGTGCGGGAGTTCGACGTGCGCGGCGTCGAGCGGGACCAGCAGTCCGCGGGCCAGGAGCCAGTCCACGGGCCCGACGTCGGAGCTTTCGTTGACCACGGACGCGCGGCGCTGAGCCTGGGGCACGGCACCCATGGCCCAGTTCCCGAACCGGGCGAGCAGCGCCGTCGTGCGGTCCGGCGCGGCGGCCAGGATCTGCTGGAGGGATTCGGGCGCCGCCGTCCAGTGCTGCAGCGACAGGGCCGCCTCCATCGGCGTGGCGGCCGGGGAGATGGCGGCCCCGCTGCGGTGCAGTTCGCCGACGAGCTGGACCACGCGCTGCGCAAACGCCGGCTGCAGCCGCACGAGCTCGGTATAGCTGCGGCCCAGCCCGGCAGGATAGATGCCGATGACGTCCTTCAGGCTGCCCACCGGGAGGTAGTGGCGGTGCCGTGCCGCGGCCGCCGGCGTGACGCCGTGCGGGGGCTCGGCCCGGTGCACCAGTGCCAGCTCCTGCAGCGAATGCAGCACACGGTCGATCGCGGTGAGGGACGAGCCGTTGATCAGTTTCTTCAGCATCGCGGACGAGGCGCTGTGCCCGGTGTCGGTGTTGGTGCACAGGTGAAGGGTTTCGAGCACCTGCATTTCGGGGCGGTTGAGCCGTTCCAGGGCCCGCTGCACGCTGACCCGGCCGCACGCCCGGGCGGCGAGGGCGGCGAAGTCCGGAACGCCAGGGGAGATGAGGTCCGGCCGCGCGGAGAACAAGGACCGCAACGAATCGTCGCTGCGGGCCTCCAGTTCCTTGCTGAGCGCGCGAATAAGGGACATCAGTCCAACGTTACCTTTCGCGCGGCTCTTGCGTCCGGCGGCGGGCCAGGATTCCGTCGGCCACCAGGACCAGCATGAGCAGGAAAGCGAGGGGAAGCCCGTAGAGGGCCACGGACGTGACCCAGGCCGGGGCGACGACGTTGCCGAACGCCAGGGCCATCACCGCGCCCACGGCAATCAGCGACAAGACGGCGGTGCCTGCCGCGATGATCAGCAGGGGCCGCCGGAAGCGCAATGGTGTCATGGGGGCAACGCTAACAGTCCGGCTTCGCCCGCGCCTCACACCGTCATTGTCGGCAAGGCAGGATAACCTTGTGGAAACAGACCAACACGGTCCGGGCAGCCACACCCTGAACCCGCATATCAATGCGGATGCGGTGGCCGCCGGGCGTGTCCCCAGCAGAACGAAGAAGGTTGATTACGTGCCTACCGGCAAGGTCAAGTGGTATGACAAGGAAAAGGGCTTCGGATTCCTCGCGGCGGAGGACGGCCAGGAGGTCTTCCTGCCCAAGTCGGCGCTGCCCGAGGGCATAACTGAGCTCAAGGCCGGGACCCGCGTGGAATTCGGTGTGGCCGACGGGCGCAAGGGCGCCCAGGCACTGGGCCTGCGCGTGCTGGACAAGACGCCGTCCATCGCCAAGGCCAAGCGCCCCAGCGCCAAGGACCTCGCCCCGCTGGTGCAGGACCTGGTCTCCGTGCTGGACAACCTCTCCGGCACACTCTCCGCGGGCAAGTACCCGGAAGGCAACAAGGCCAAAGCGATCGCTGTCGCCCTCCGTAAGGTTGCCGACGAGCTGGACGCGTAGGTCCCCTGATGTCACTGGAACCTGAGGAAAACGTGCCGGCAACGGGCCGCGGAGCCGCAACGCCTGCCGCCGGGACCAAGGCGCCGGGCTTGAAGCCCCGCACCGGTGTGCCCGTCTGGCGCACCGGCAAGCCGGACGCCGTCCTGGCCGCCGCCGTCGACGCCGCGCGCGCCGCGGTGGAGGGCATCGCCCCGGCCGAACAGATCGGGCGGCACCTTGGTGCCCGCAGCGAGGGTGACCGGCTGGTCACCCACCTCTTCGAGTCCAAGCTGGCAGGTTACGGCGGCTGGCAGTGGTACGCCGTCCTCACCCGCAACTCCCGCTCCAAGGTGGTCACGGTCGACGAGCTCGGCCTGCTGCCCTCCGAGGATTCGATCCTGGCCCCCGAATGGGTGCCGTGGGCGGAACGCGTCCGGCCCGAGGACGCCCAGGACGAAGAAGCTGCCGGTCCCGCTGCCGCGGCTGCGGAGCCTGAAGCCGACGGCGGTGACTCTGACGACGGTGACTCTGACACCGAGGACGGCATCGCCGACGCCGCCGACGCCGACGCCGACGAGGATGACTCCGAAGACGCCGACGACGACGAGCAGCCGGCCAGCGAGGCTGACTAGCGGTTGGAACACTTCGGGATGAGGCGGGGTGAGGGGCGGACATGATGTCCACCTTCAAGTCCCTGCACATCCTGAACTACCGGATCTGGTTCATCGGGGCGCTCATCTCCAATGTCGGCACCTGGATGCAGCGCACCGCCCAGGACTGGCTGGTCTTCGACCACCTCACCGAGCACGACGCCGGAGCCATGGGCATCACGATGGCCCTGCAGCTGGGCCCCCAGCTCTTCCTCGCGCCGGTGGCCGGGCTGGTCGCTGACCGCTTCAACCGCAAGCAGCTCCTCATCATGACGCAGTCCGCCATGGCCGTGCTGAGCGCGGCTCTTGGCATCCTGGTGGTTTCCGGGGCGGCGCAGCTCTGGCACGTGTATGGCTTTGCCCTGCTGCTGGGCGTCGTCTCCGCCCTCGATGCGCCCGTACGCCAGACCTTCGTCTCCGAACTGGTCCGTGACGACTACCTGCCCAACGCGGTCGCGCTCAACAGCGCGTCCTTCAACGTCGCGCGGATGATCGGGCCCGCCGTGGCCGGTATCCTCACCGTCGCCGTCGGCCCGGGCTGGGTCTTCCTGATCAACACCGTCACGTTCGTGGCACTGCTGCTGAGCCTGTGGAAGATTCCCGACGGCCTCGCTCCGCCAGCTTCCCCGCGCGCCGGCGCGGCAAGGGCCGGATCCGGGAGGGCCTGCGCTACGTGCGCTTCCGCCCCGACATCGTGGTGGTGCTGGTGGCGGTATTCATCGTGGGAACCCTGGGACTGAATTTCGTCCTTTTCATCGCCGCCATGGTCGGCACCGAATTCGGCCTCGACGCCGGCGCCTTCGGGCTGATGAATTCCATCATGGCCATCGGCTCCGTCGCCGGCGCCCTGCTCTCCGCCGGACGCGAGCAAGCCCAGGCTGCGGATCATCTTCGGGGCCGCCGGCGCCTTCGGCATCACCTCGGGCATCGCCGCACTCGCCCCCAGCTACTTCTGGTTCGGGGTGGCGCTGGTGCCCGTCGGCCTCTTCGCGATCACCATGATGACCAGCGCCAACGGCTACGTCCAGACCACCACGGACCCCGTGATGCGCGGCCGGGTGATGGCCCTCTACATGGCGATCTTCATGGGCGGAACGCCGATCGGTGCCCCGCTCGTGGGCTGGGTGGCCAACGTCGCCGGACCCCGCTGGTCGATGGGCGTTGCGGCGGCCTCGGGCGTGCTCGCCGCCGCTCATCGGCCTGCTCTGGATCATCCGGGCCCAAAAGCTGCGGATCCGTTTCGACCGCAGGGCCCGCGGGATGCGGCACTTCCGCTCGAATCCGACACCGCCGCCGGCCCTGCCGGAAGGGCCGGCGGCGCCGGGAACGCGAACGGCGCCGCCCGGGACCGATACCCAGACGACGCCGACGACGCCGTCGAACGCTAAGAGCCCGGGCGTCAAGCCGGGGCAGCGGAGCTACTTCTTGAGTTCAGCCACCACATAGTCGATGCACTCGAGCAGCGCCGAGACGTCGTCCGGCTCGATCGCGACGAACGTGGCGATGCGCAACTGGTTCCGACCAAGCTTGCGGTACGGCTCGGTGTCCACGATCGCCGTTGGCGCGGAGCACCTTCGCGATGGCCGCCGCGTCGATCGATGTCGTCGAAGTCGATCGTCGCGATCACGTTGGAACGGTCCTCGGCCTGGGCCACAAACGGGGTGGCGTACTCGGAGGCCTCGGCCCAGCGGTAGATCCGGCCCGCGGAGTCCGCCGTCCGGCCGGCGGCGAAGTCCAGGCCGCCGTTGGAGTTCAGCCACTGCACCTGGGCGTCCAGGGTCACCAGTGTGGCCAGTGCCGGGGTGTTGTAGGTCTGGTTCAGCCGGGAGTTGTCGATCGCCGTCTGCAGGTCCAGGAAGTCCGGGATCCAGCGGCCGCTGGCCTTGACGGTTGCAGCGCGTTCCAGCGCGGCGGGGGAGAACAGGCCAAGCCACAGGCCGCCGTCGGAAGCGAAGTTCTTCTGCGGGGCGAAGTAGTACACGTCCGCCTCGGACGACGTCGACGTCCAGCCCGCCGGCGGCGGAGGTCGCGTCCACCAGCACCAGCGAACTGTCATCGGCGCCGGCCACGCGCCGGACCGGGGCGGCCACGCCGGTTGAGGTCTCGTTCTGCGGCCACGCATAGACATCGACGCCGGCCTCGGCGCGGGCATCGGGGCGGGTGCCGGGCTCGGACTTGATGATGGAGGATTCGGCCAGGAACGGAGCCTTGTTCGTGGCCGAGGCGAACTTGGAACCGAACTCGCCGAAGGACAGGTGCTGGGCCTTGTCCTCCACCAGGCCGAAGCTGGCGATGTCCCAGAACGCGGTGGAGCCGCCGACGCCGAGAATGACTTCGTAGCCCTCGGGGGCGCGGAAGAAATCGCTGAGGCCGCTCCGGACCGAGCCCACGAGGTTCTTGACCGGCGCCTGGCGGTGGGACGTGCCCAGCAGGGACGCGGACGCGGCGAGGGCATCCATCTGTTCCGGACGGACTTTGGACGGTCCGGCGCCGAACCGGCCGTCCTTGGGCAGGAGGTTTGCGGGAATCGTGATGCTGGTGTCGCTCACAGTGGCTCCAATTTTCGGCTGGTACAAAGCGTGGCTTGGGAGGTGGCCCGGCAGGGTGGCTGCAACGGAGACTCCCTTTCATTCTGCCTGACTGCCGCGTGCGGGCGGCGAACGGAAAAGTCCGTCATAGTCCGGTCATTGAGACAGTCGTAGGGCTGCGGACACGGCAGCGAATTTTATCCGGAGTAATTCAAAATAGGCTAAGCTGTCATGCGAACGTACGGCGGATCCCGCCGGGCACCTGCACCCGACCGGCACACGGTAGCGTGGGCGCGGTACGGTGGGAAAGACGCAAGGACGGCGCTCGAGGAGCTGAGCTGAATGACGGATCTGATCGACACAACCGAGATGTATCTTGCGGACCATCCTGGAACTTGAAGAAGAGAACATCGTCGCCCTCCGCGCCCGCATCGCCGAACGGCTGCGCCACTCCGGCCCCACCGTCTCGCAGACTATCGGCCGCATGGAGCGCGACGGGCTGGTGGTGGTTTCCGGTGACAGGCACCTTGAGCTGACCGAAACGGGCCGGAAACGCGCCATCGAGGTCATGCGGAAGCACCGTCTGGCCGAGCGGCTGCTGGCCGACGTCATCGGCCTCGACTGGGCCTACGTCCACGAGGAAGCCTGCCGCTGGGAGCACGTGATGAGTGAGCGCGTGGAGCGGCGGATCTTCGAGCTGCTCAACCACCCCACAGTCTCCCCATACGGAAATCCGATCCCTGGCCTCGCGGAGCTGGGCGGCCTGCCGTCCCAGCCCTATGGCGTGGGCATCGTGAACCTGCTGGAAGCGATGGCCGGTTACGGGGCCGGGTCCCGGATCACTGTAAACCGGCTGGCCGAGCCCATCCAGGTGGAACCGGAACTGCTCGTCCAGCTCGACGAGGGCGGCATCCGTCCCGGTGCGCTGGTCTCCCTGGAACGCGTGGGGGAGTACATTTCCGTCCGAGTTCCGGACATCGAGGGAGCGCTGGAACTGCCGCCCGAGGTTGCCGCGCACGTCTTTGTTACCGTCGGTTGACCTGGCCGCAACTCAGGCCTGGCTCACACCACGTGGGACGACCCATCGAGTTGTGCACAGCCGAGATCACGGATTTATTACTGGGCGGCTTAATCGCCTATAGTTAATCAGCAGTACCGATACCAAAGCGTTATCTGATCCGAAGCCGAGCTCTGCCAGCGGATCAGTCGCAGAATCACCTTCTGGCAGGGGCGGGGGAACCACTTCCGGCTGTTCAGCAGCCTTGGGGTGAAGTCCGTCAGCGGCAAGCACGCTCCACCGAGGGAACTTTACATGGGCTTCCTCTGTGCCTGAATGCTTGTCACGGCGGACCGGGTCTTTGAACTCTCTGACCCGAATCCGACAGCTAACTTCGCAGGCTACCCAGAGAGGAACCGTTCTTGACCACCCAGACCACCCGGGGCCGTCGTCGTGCGACCGGCCCCGCTCCGGAGCCGCGCCCGGCCCTTGCCTTCACGGCAGAGCGCCCGCGTGACGCGCACCGTGATGAACGCCGCGGCCGCCGGAGCCCGTTCCGCCAGGTAACGGACTTTGCCGCCGCCAGTGGTGTGGGGCAAAAGGCCGGCATTGCCCTGGCTGCCACGGGCCTGGTCCTGACGGTGACCGTCCCCGCCACCAGCCCTGTCCTGGCCACAGACTCCAGCTCCTCCAGCGCGGTTTCGGCGTCAGCACAGCCAAACGTGACCGCTGAGGCCGCCGCCAAGATCGATTTCGGCCGCACCGCCGTGACCACCAAGGGCGATCCGGACGGCAAGCTGAAGCAGCTGCTGAGCGCCCAGTCCGTCGGCAGCATCACCCGCGCCGCGTCCTCCGGCAGCCTCGGTGCGCCCCTTGACCAGATGGTTACAGCCTCACCCTTCGGCTACCGCGTCAGCCCCATTACCGGCGGTTCGGGCGAGTTCCACCGCGGCCAGGACTACGCCGCGCAGTGCGGCACGGCAGTCCACGCAGCCGCCAGCGGCACCGTGACATTCACCGGATGGCACCCCTTCGGCGGTGGCAACCGCGTCGTGATCGACCACGGCAACGGCCTGGAGACCACCTACAACCACTTGTCCTCATCCAGCGTCCGGGTCGGCCAGCAGGTCTCCCGCGGCGACGTGGTGGCCATGAGCGGAACCACCGGCGCCTCCACCGGCTGCCACATGCACTTTGAAGTGATGGTCAACGGCGATGTCGTGGACCCCACGGGCTGGCTCTAAAAAAGCCGATGGATGACTCTCGCATTCTTGTGACACGCCGTGATCTGAATGTGACATTGAGCTCGCAACTGCTGTACCGTATGAAGTACGCCAACTTCTCCGAAGTTGGCGCTCTTGAGTGGATTGCCTAGCTCTGCCACCGCTCAAGGTCCGTTCGCATCACATCGTCTGGCAGGGGCGGGGGAACCAATTTTGGCCTTCGAAAGAAGGCCTTGGGGTTAAGTCGCAAAGCTTCCCAGGAAGCAGCGCGGCCGGGTGACTCCCATCCGAATCCGACAGCTCACCTCGTAGGCATTGGGAGAGGCTACTTTCGTGTCTTCACGCCACAATGCTGCGCTTCACAGCGCTCGCGCGGCTCTTTCGAGCCCGCTGAAATCCATGACCCGTGCTGCCCTTGCCGGCGCCCGGATTGGATCACACTCCGCCGACTCAATCTCTGCCGAGTCCGGCCCGCAGGCCAAGCACCTGCATGCAGTTCCCGCTTTTGGCGCGTCTTCGCAGTACACCCTTCGCTAAGTAACCCATTTCGGGGCGATCCGGCGTACCCCCAAGATGCCGGAGCGTCCTCAGTCCGCGCCCGAAAGCGCGCGGTCCAAGGATCACGAAAGAGAGAACTTAATGACTACTCGTGCAAACATTGCACGGCACCGCGCCGAGGTCACCAAGACCAACTCGCTGGCTGTTATTGCCAAGGCTGTCGGCGACAACGCCGGCGGCATGGGCCGTCAGGCCGCGGTCATCGCCGCTGCTTCCGGTCTGGTTCTGACCAGCGGAATCGCCGCCAACGCTGCTGAGACCAATGTTCAGCGCGAATCCACCTCCGCTTCCGCCCTCGAAGTCCAGTCGGCCGCTCCGGCGACGATTTCGGCCGCATCCACCATCGCGATCTCCTACGAGAAGCCAGCCGTGACCACCTCACCGGCTCCCGTCGTCGAGGACCCGAAGCCGGTCGTCAAGGTCCAGGACTCCAAGGCCCCGGCGCCGATGGCGCCCAGCGTCGGCGCCAGCGGCGGCGCCGCTCGGCTCCGGCCGTGCATCGGAAGCGGTGCCGGTGCGACCATCGCCGCCGCTGCTTACGCACAGATCGGCGTCGCGCAGGACTGCACCGCCCTGGCCACCAACGCCCTGGCCGCGGCCGGCATCCACTACCACGGCTGGCCGGCCGGTTACCTGTCCCTCGGCCGCACCGTGAGCGCCGCCGAAGCACGCCCGGGCGACCTCGCCTACTACCAGAACGGCGGCATGGGCATGGCCCACATCGCGGTTTACGTCGGCAACGGCATGGCGGTCCACGGCGGCTGGAACGGTGGAACCACCGCCCTGTACAGCGTGAACGTCGGCTCCGGCCCGGTCTTCATCCGCGTCGGCGGCTAGGCAAAGAGCCCCAAAGCTTCTGAAGAGACCCCCGCCCTTGTGGCGGGGGTCCTTTTGCGTTCCCGGCAGCGAATTCCGCCGGAAGACACGCAGCCCGCCGCGGATCAAAAATTCGGTGATCCGGCCCTTCCGTGTTTACTCTTGTGGTGTCGATCCATAGCCCGACCATGCAGAGGGCAGCCGGCCCTCGTGCCCCTGGCGGGTGCGGCCGTGAAGAGGTATGCGGATGCGCACTCTCGTTCTGAATGCTGGATATGAACCGCTCGCGGTAATCACCTTCCGCCGGGCGCTCGTCCTTGTGCTTACCGGAAAGGCCAGCGTGGTGGCCGAAGGCGACGATCCAGTCGTCGGGCCACAGGACATACTGGGGCGGCCGTCCGTGATCCTGCTGAACCGCTATATCCGGCCCCGGTACAACACCATGACAGCGGTCAGCCGCCGCGGTGTGCTTCGCCGGGACGGGCAGCGCTGCGCATACTGCGGCAAAGCTGCCCACACCATTGACCACGTCCAGCCCAAGTCCAGGGGCGGTGCCGATTCCTGGGAAAACCTCGTGGCGGCGTGCCTGCGCTGCAACAATGCCAAGGGGGACCACACGCCCGCGGAAATGGGCTGGAAGCTCGGCTTCGTCCCGGGCCCGCCCAAGGGAACCACCTGGCAGATCAAGGAACTGGAGAAGCCGACGCCGGCCTGGGATCCCTTCCTCCTGCCGGAATCCGCAGCCTGACTCCACTGCCCGGAGGCACGGCCGGACGGGATCACCCGTCCGGCCGCACCCTCCGGCGCGGCTCCCGCCGCCGCGCTAGGCTGGGCCTGTGGACTTCGATGCTGTCATTCTCGCCGGCGGGCGCTCCTCGCGTCTGGGCGGCTCGCCCAAGGCCGGCCTCGTCATCGGCGGCCAAACCCTGCTGGAACGTGCGCTCCAGGCCGCCCGCGGGGCCCTTGCGATGGTCGTCGTCGGACCGGACCCCGGCACGCTTCCGCCGGCGTGCTGATCTGCCGTGAGGAACCGCCCTACGCGGGACCCGCCGCCGCCATCGGCGCGGGCGTCGCGGCGCTGGCGTCCCACCATGCCCGGCCCGGCGGGCCCGGCCGCGCGCCGGCCCTGACCCTCGTCCTGGCCTGCGATATGCCCGGCGTGGACGCCGCCGTCGCGTCGTTGCGCGAGGCCCTCGGCAGCCGGAACGGCCGGCGACGGCGTTATGGCCGTCTCGGGCGGCGGGCGCAGGCAGCCCCTCGCCGGCTTTTATGACACAGCTGCGCTACAACGATCCGTCGCCGACGCCGCCCGGCGGGGCGCGCTGGAGGGCGCCTCGGTATTCGCCCTTCTTGCTAGGCTGGACGTGCGGGGAGTTCGCGTTCCCCGCGGAGCCACGGATGACGTGGACACCTGGGACGATGCCGCCGCACTAGGGGTATCCGGCCGGATTCCGGGCCATCAGTCCGGACCAGCCGGCCCGGAGCTCCGCGACAGATACTCGACCTTGGAGGCAAACGGTGAAGAGCCAGGATGAAACTCTGGAAGATTGGTGCCGTGCCCTGCTCCAGGCCTTCGAGCTGGAGGACGTCGAAATTGACGTCAACGAAGTCCTCGCACTCGCCGGGGTGGCCGCGCACTCGGTAGTCCGGCCCGCCGCCCCGCTGACCACCTTCATCGCAGGCTTCGCAGCCGGTCTCGCCTCCGGCTCCGGCCAGGCCACGGACGAGGTGTCGATGCAGGCGGCGATCGGCGTCGCCAGGAAGCTCGCCAAGGACTACGCGGCCACCGAAACCTCCGGGGCATGACGCCTGCGCCCCCTCGTGGCAGTTCCGCTGCCGGCGACCACCCCGTGCCCGGCCCGCCCCCGGCCGGCGAAGAAGGTCCCGGCGGTGACGAGGCCGGCGGGGCCGCGCCGCAGGCCCAACCGCACAGGCACCTGGCCCACACCTGGCAGGAGGCCCGGCAACTCGCCTTCGACTGCGCTGCCCCCATTCCGGCCGCACCCGTGCCCTGCGGCACGGCGCTGGGCCGGACCCTCGCAGCCGACGTCGAAGCCCTGCAGGACATGCCCGCACTATGCCTCCTCGGCCATGGACGGCTGGGCCGTCAACGGCAGCGGGCCCTGGATCCTGGCCGAACCCGGCCAGCGGCTGGCACCGCACCAGGCCAGCCCGATCGTCACCGGCGGGCTTGATCCCGTCCGGCGCCAAGGCCGTGCTCCGCAGCGAAAGCGGCGTCGTTGCGCCGGACGACGACGGACTGCCCGTCCTGAAGCTGGGCGGCTCCGCCAAACCCGGGGAGCCGCGGAACGGTGAACACATCCGGAAGGCCGGCGGAGGAGGCCGCCGCCGGGGACGTGCTGATCAAAGGCGGCGCCGTACTGAACCCCGCCCACCTGGCCCTGGCCGCCCTGGCGGGACACGACACGCTTCCGGTGCTGGGCAAGCCCGTGGTGCGGCTCGTCCTCACCGGCTCCGAGGTGGTGCCGGCCGGGCTCCCGCACCCGGGACAGGTCCGCGACACCTTCGGCCCGCAACTGGCCGCCGTGGTGGGAATGCTCGGCGGGATCTGCGGCCGAAGAGGTGAAAATCGGCGACACCTACGCCGAATGGCTCGCCGCCCTCGAGGACACGAACCGCCCGTCGTGGACCCCCGGGCCGCCTCCGGGGCAGCGGAGATCCGCTGAAAATCTGCCCGCCGACGTCGTCATCACCACCGGGGGCACCGGACGGTCCGGAACGGACCACTTCCGGCGTGCGGTCGCCGAGCTCGGCGGACGGCTGCTGATCGACGGGATCGCGATGCGGCCGGGCCACCCCGCCGTGCTGGCCGAACTGCCGGACGGCCGGTTCATCCTCGGCCTGCCCGGAAACCCGCTGGCGGCCATGATGGCGCTGTCCACGCTCGGCGGCCCCGCTCCTGGCGGCCCTGGGGCACGGTGCCATGCCGCCCGTCAGCGAGGTCCCCTGCGGATCCACGATCGAGCCGATCCCGGCCGGACACGGCTGATGCCTTTCCGGCTGCTCTATGGCATGGCCTCGCCGGCCCAGCACACCGGCCCGGGGATGATGCGGGGCCTGGCCGCGGCCGACGGCGTCCTGGTGGTGCCGCCGCACGGCGTGCAGCTGGGGGAGGCCGGTCCCGGCCTTCGCCCTGCCCTGGGGCGCCGCCGCTCCCTGACCCGGCATCGGCCGGGACGAAGGCTAAAACGCCGCCCGAAGCGGCCGGCCCGGAAGCCGGCCGGCTGCCGACGGGCCGGTGGACTGGAGTGCCCTGCTGGGCTGAGACGCTCGACGCTGGCGCACCCGGCTCGGGTCAGGACTTGCAATGATGGATCGGCATCAAAATCGCAATGAGGCAGGAGTAACTGATGGGCCGCGTGACGCAACGCCGCAAGGTGCACAAGTTCGTCCTGGACGGTTCGCCGCAGGCCCTCGAGTTCCCGGTCCGGCACCGGGAGGACGTCCTCGCCGTGGAGGAACCGCTGGAGATCCGGCTGGGCCAGCTCTCCTTCTCCGTCACCATGCGGACGCCCGGGAAACGACTTCGACCTCGTTGCCGGGTTCCTGGTCTCGGAGGGCGTCATCTGGAGCCCCGAGCAGCTGGTCTCGCTCAGGTTCTGCGCCGGCGAAGACGAGGACGGGGTCCAGACGTTCAACGTCGTGGAGGCCCAGCTGCGGCCCGACGTCGTCCTCCCGAAACCGGCCGGAACGTCTACACGTCCAGTTCCTGCGGCATCTGCGGCACGGACTCGATCGAGGCCGTGCACAAGTCCTCGCACTTCAGCCCCGCCACAGGATCCGCTCACCGTTCCCGTCGGGGACGCTGGCATCCCTTCCCGGACGCTGCTGCGGGAGGCCCAGGCCGTCTTCGACGTCACCGGAGGCGTGCACGCCGCCGGGCTGTTCAGGATCGCCGACGACGGCTCCGCCGAGATGCTGTGCCTGCGGGAGGATGTGGGACGGCACAACGCGGTGGACAAGGTGGTGGGCTGGGCGCTCCGGGAGGGGCTGCTGCCGCTGCGCGGTACCGTGCTGCAGGTCTCGGGGCGGGCCTCCTTCGAGCTGGTCCAGAAGGCCGCGCTGGCCGGCATCCCGGTGCTTGCGGCCGTCAGCGCGCCCTCCAGCCTGGCCGTCGAACTCGCCGAGGCCAGCGGGATGACCCTGGCCGGGTTCAGCCGCGGCACCAGCCTGAACGTGTACGCCGGCCACGGCCGGGTGTCCGTCCCCGCTCCCGTCCCCGCTTCCAAGCCGGATCAGCCGCCGGTGGCTGCCGCCGCGCCCTCAGCTTGAGGTGCTCCTTGGCTGATGGCCCTCACGCGGCGTAAGTTTTATCCATCGATTGGATGCAATCGCGCATCTTCCCACCAGCGCTAAAGAGGATCACATTGCACGACGACCGCCGTCTCACGGAAGTCCGGCTGGACCGCTTTCTGCGCGAACGCATCATCCCCGCTGTCTACCAGCGCAGCATCCCGCTCGCGCTGAGCAGCTGGGACGTCCCGGACGAGCCCGTGCCGGCTCTGGAGGCCCTGCAGCAGGAGTTCGCCGCCGCAGGAACACGGCGCGGCCTGGGGGCGGCCGTGGAGCACCAAGTGGCTGCGGCTGCAGGGCGAAGTGCCGGACACCTGGGGCACCCTGCCGGGCACCGCGGTGGAAATCGTCGTGGACCTGGGTTTCGGCGCGGACCTCCCGGGATTCCAGTGCGAAGGCATCGCCTGGCGGCCCGACGGCACCATCATCAAGGCCATCTCGCCGCGGAACCAGTACATCCCGCTGAAGCTCCTGGGCAGCGGCATGGCGGTCGACTTCTACGTCGAGGCCGCGGCGAACCCGGACCTGTCGCCAGGGCTGGAGCTTCGCCGCCGACCCCGTACGGCGACAAGGCGACCGCGGGCAACGAGCCGCAAGTACCGGCTCGGGCAGGATCGCCATCGCCGAGACTCAACCAGACCGTCTGGGAGCTGCAGCAGGACATCTGGACGCTCAGCGGGCTCATGCACGAACTGCCCATGGAGCTGCCCCGCCGGCACGAGATCCTGCGCGCGCTCGAACGCATGCTGGACGTGATGGACCCCGACGACGTCGCCGGGCACCGCCGCCGCCGGCCGGGCCGCCCTGGCCGAAGTCCTGGCCCGGCCGGCCTACGCCTCCGCGCACCAGCTGCTGGCCACCGGCCACGCGCACATCGACTCGGCCTGGCTGTGGCCCGTCCGGGAAACCATCCGCAAGTGCGCCCGGACGTTCTCCAACGTGGTCGCCCTGATGGACGAGGATCCGGAGTTCGTGTTTTCCTGCTCCTCGGCCCAGCAGCTCGCCTGGATGAAGGAGTACTACCCGGAGCTGTTCGGCCGCATCCGGGAAAAGGTCGCGGCCGGCCAGTTCGTCCCGGTCGGCGGCATGTGGGTCGAATCGGACACCAATATGCCCGGCGGCGAGGCCATGGCCCGGCAGTTCGTCGAGGGCAAGAGCTTCTTCCTGGACGAGTTCGGCGTCGAATGCCAGGAGGCGTGGCTTCCGGACACGCTTCGGCTACTCAGCGGCGCTGCCGCAGATCGTCAAGGCCGCCGGCAGCCGCTGGTTCCTGACCCAGAAGATCTCCTGGAACCAGGTCAACCGGATGCCGCACCACACCTTCAACTGGGAGGGGATCGACGGCACCCGGGTGTTCACCCACTTCCCGCCGGTGGACACCTACAACTCCGAGCTCAGCGGCCGCGAGCTCGCCCATGCCGAGCGCAACTACCGTGACCATGGCCGCGGCACCACATCCCTGGTGCCGTTCGGCTACGGCGACGGCGGCGGCGGACCCACGCGCGAGATGCTGGCCGCGGCGCACCGCACGGCGGACCTGGAAGGTTCCCCGCAGGTGCGGATCGGCTCGGCGGCGAGCTTCTTCACCCAGGCGCAGGCCGAATACGAGCCCCTGCCCGTCTGGGTGGGGGAAATGTACCTGGAACTCCACCGCGGCACCTACACCAGCCAGGCCAACACCAAGCAGGGCAACCGCCGCAGCGAGCACCTGCTGCGGGAAGCGGAGCTCTGGTGCGCCACGGCGGCCGTGCGGACCGGGTACAGCTACCCGGCGGCGGAACTCAAGCGCCTGTGGCGGCTGGTCCTGCTGCAGCAGTTCCACGACATCCTGCCCGGGAGCTCCATCGCCTGGGTCCACCAGGACGCCGAGCGGAACTATGCCGCCGTCGCTCAGCGGCTCGAGGCAATCATCACCGAGGCGGCGGCGGCGCGCTGCTCGGCGCGGGCGGACGGGAGTTCCTGCTCAACGCGGCGCCGCACGCGCGCAACGGCGTTCCTGCGCTGGCCGCGGCCGAGCCGGCCACTGCCGAGCAGCCGGTGGCCGTCGCCGAAGCCGGGGGCGGCTACATCCTGGACAACGGCATCATCCGGGCCGTGGTCGGATGCCAACGGACTGCTGGTATCGCTGACGGACTATGCGAGCGGGCCGGGAGGCGATTGCCCCGGGGCAGTCCGGCAACCTCCTGGAACTGCACCGGGACACGCCCAACGAATGGGACGCCTGGGACATCGACGCGTTCTACCGGCGCAACGTCGTCGCGCTGATCGGCGGCGCTTTCGGTGACGCTGGAGCGCGACCCGCGGGCGGACAGCCCGGACGCCGTCGTGGTGGTGGAACGGCATGGCCGGCTCCTCGGCGGTGACCCAGCGGATATCGCTGCGCGGCCGGCGCCGACTCCCTGTCGATTTCCACGGCGGTGGACTGGCAGGAAAGCGAGAAACTGCTCAAGCTCGGCTTCGCCCTGGACGTCCGGGCCGACCGCTCGGCCGCGGAGACCCAGTTCGGCCACGTCTTCCGTCCCACCCACGTCAACACCTCGTGGGAAGCGGCGAAGTTCGAGATCTGCGCGCACCGCTGGATCCACGTGGCGGAGCCGGGTTACGGGGTGGCGATCTCCAACGGCTCCACCTACGGCCACGACGTCACCCGGAATGTCCGGCAGGACGACGGCGGGACCACCACCACGGTGCGCCTCTCGCTGCTGCGGGCACCGAAGTTCCCGGACCCCGGCGCCGATCATGGCCGGCATGAACTGCACGTCACGATCCGGCCCGGAGCCAGCATCGCCGACGCCGTCGAGGAGGGCTACCGCACCAACCTCGCGCCCCGGATCGTGCAGGGAGCCCATGGCGCCGAGCCGCTGTTCACCGTCGTCAACCAGGGCATCGTGATCGAGGCGGTCAAGCTCGCCGAGGACGGCTCGGGCGATGTGATCGTGCGCCTGTACGAATCGCTGGGGGAGCGGTCCACGGGACTTGTCAGGGCCAATTTCGAGGCCGCGGGCGTCCACACCGTCGACCTGCTGGAGCGGCCGGCGGCCGCCCCGGGCGTGACCGCGGGGCTGGATTCGGCGGAGCTGGTGCTCCGGCCGTTCCAGCTGGTGACCTTGAGGTTTGTGCGCTGAGGCGGGTGGCGGGGTCCGCGCCGCCGACGAAAAGGGCCGTTAAACAGGCTGAGTGGGAGCGGTCCGCATGGACCGCTACCACTCATCCCCCCAATGGCGCTTGGACGACTGCATCTGCCCCGCACGGCTGACTTCCGTCCACGGAGCGATCGTCGCTTTCACACATTCATGATTCTCTCACGGTCTAATGATTTTGTGAATGGCTATCCCGTGTTCTTGCGTAATGTTGCGTCCGGGCTCCCCGGCCCGTGCGCGATCAGCCCGGCAAACCAGAAGAGGGCAAGGCCCAGGACGTAGCCCAAAACGGCCGAATAGTTGACCACGTGCTGTCCCAGCAGCCAGGCGGGAGGGGCGAAGGACGCGGGGATGCTCAGCAGCACAGCCAGGGCACCGACGAACATCACCAGGGCGCCGGCCCGGACCAGCCGCGGCAACGGGCTCCGGACGGTGGCCAGCAGCGGTGCCATGAGGATGCAGGAGACGAAGGCCGGATAACTGCGGCCGGCGGCGGCGTAGAAGGGGGCCAGGGTGGCGTTCCGGTCGCTGCTGGCGGCGAGCCCCTGCATGCCGGAGGACGAGCCCTGCGTGTCCATCAGGAAGAAGATGGCGGTGACGGCGAAACAGCTGATGCCCAGGGCCCAGCGTCCGGTCCGCCCCGCAATCAGGCGGTAGCCCGTGGCCGACGCGAGCCCCCTGGTCACCCGCAGTCCCACCAGCAGGATGGTGGCGAAGACGAGGTACCGGAGGATGAGATTGGTGACATTCCAGCCGCCGAGGATCCCGTCGATCGCCTCGTAGGGGCCGGAGACGGCCAGCACGCTGCAGAGCGTCGCCAGGAACAGGATTCCGAAGACAGTCCGGTTCCGCCCCTTCACGGCATCCGGGAGGCGGAGCAGCAACACGGTGCAGCACACGATCAGCGTGCCCCACTCGAGGACTGACATCATCCCGGGTTTTTCCAATTCGTTCGCCTGCTCAGCTCACGGTGACAGTCAATTGAAGCCAGTCTGCGGCCTGGGCGTCCGCTTCGCCACAGTCTTGCCGAGCCAGATCAGGGCAAGGCCCAGAACGAGGCAAAGAATCGCGGTGTAGCTGAAGACGAAGCGCAGGAAACCCAGCTCAGGGGGGATCACCGGGGACAGAAGGCTGAGGGTGATCGCGACCGAACCGACAACGAGCAGGGCCGCGCTGAGCCGCACGAGGCGGGGCAGGCTGCTGGTGACCGTCCGTGCCATGGCCGGCAGCAGAGCCAGCGTCACGTAGGCCGGGTAGAGGCGGCCGGCGGCACCGTAGTACTCCACGAGAGCGCCGTGATGGGCATCCTTGGCGGAGACGGCGACCAGCCCGGCGGAGGATCCGGCCGTATCCATCATCAGGAATACCGCTACAACCACCACGGACGCTGCGCCCAGCACGGCGATCCCGACGGGACCGGTGATCAGCCGCAGGGCGTCGTCGGCGCCGAATCCCCGGGCGACCCTCAGCCCGATGGCGAAGATGGCGCCAAAGATGATGAAGCGGAGCATCAGGTTGGCCAGGTTGGTGCTGCCCAGGACCCGGTCGACCGCCAGGTACGGGGCGTCCATGCTCAGCAGGATGGCCACCGTCATGAACGCGTAGATGAAGAACAGCGACCGGTTCTCACCGCGCAGCGCGCTGGGGATGCGGGCCAATGCGACGACTCCGCAGACCGCCAGTGTGCCCCATTGCAGGACGGCGATCATGAGCGGTTCCGCCAGGCGTTGCCCGGTTTGTCGTTTTGAGCGTTGTCCGTATGCTCCGCCGCGGCTCCCGCGAGGGCCGGGACCAGCCGCGCCGTGCGGGCCGCCCTGATCTTTCCGAACCAGATCAGCGCCAGGCCCACCACGAGGCCAAGCACCGCCGTCGAACTGATGACGTACTGCAAAAACGCCAGGCTTTGCGGCAGCATGTCGCTCAATGACAGCAGGATCATGGCCACGGCACCCGCCGTCAGGGCCGCGGCGCCGGAGCGCACCAGCACCGGCAGCCGGCTCCGCAGCACATTGATCGTGGCGGGCAGCAGGCAGGCGGCCACGAAGGACGGATAGAACCTGCCCGCGACAGTGTAGAGCTTGATCAGTTCCACGTTGCCGGCACTCTGGTCCGGCAGGGCGGACATGCCGGTGGACGTGCCTGCGGTGTTGGCCAGCAGGAAGGGCACCACGGTCGCGGCTGCCACCAGGGCGAGCACCGTCCACCCGAGGGGACCGGTAATGAGCCGCACGCTGCCCCGGGCACCGAAGCCCTTGGCGATCCGGTAGCCGGCCAGCAGGACCGCTCCGTAAATGACAAACCGCAGAATGAGGTTGGTGTAGTTCCGGGAGCCCAGAAGCGGGTCTATGGCGGTGTAGGCGGCATTGATGCTCAGCAGCATCGCGAAGGTAGCCAGCACGAAAATCCCAAAGACCGACCGGTTCTCACCCCGGAGCGCGCTCGGGATGCGGGCGAGCGCCACGATGCCGCAGACGGCCAGCGTGCCCCATTGCAGTACTGCAATCATCCGAGGTTCTCCCAAATCTTCTCTGTCTGTGCGTGCTCCTGCTCCTGGCGGCGGAGGGTCTTTCCAAGCGTTTGCAGGCGCTCGCCGGCCAGCGCCGTGAGGTCACCGTCCGACAACGCGTCCAGGGCCGACTGCTTCGCCCCGGGCGCCCAGCCCGCCTCTTCCTCGGTGATCAGGCCGGTTGCGACGAGTCCGCCCGTGAAGCCTACGCCCGCCGCGCGGGCAGTGGCGACCGCCAGCTCCGGTGACAACCTGTTGGCGGTAAGCTGCGCCGAGTAATTCTGCGGGGCGACGCCGGTGGCTGCCGAAACCCGGTGCCGCAGCTCGCCGTCGTCGATCGCGTCCACCCAGTTCCGTACCGAGGTCGAATGCGGGGCCGGGCCGAGGGCCGGCCGCGGCGCCGCGCTTTCCCCGGCGGCCCCGGACCCGGGCGCAGCCCCGGTTCCAGACCTGGCGATCACCGCGCGCAGCAGGTCCATCGTGGCAACCTGGCTGACGAGTTCGGCGGGGGTCGGCGGCTGCGGTGTACCGGCAAGCTCCGCGTAATTGTCGAAGGAGGCCAAGGCGGCCAGGGGACTCAGCCGCAAGGCCCGGCTGATGCTCACCAGGGTGGTTTCGGCCACCTTCCCCCGCACCAGCTGCTGGGCCAGGGTGGTGCGCTTGATGCCGGAGATCCTGCAGATATCGGCCGTGCTCGCCGTCGGAGCAACACCATGGAGCCAGAGTTGAAACGCCTTGGCGGGTAACGGCATCTACGGCTTCCTGCAGACTCGGGTGGACTGGCGGCAATGGCTGTGCGGCTGCGCTGTGGATCTTGGGGCACTGATTTTACGGGAGGAGCTGATTCAACTATGCTAGATGCTCGAACCCGCTGGTCCGTACACCCCCCAAGTCCGGACCGGCGGGTTCTTTCATGCCCGGCGGAAATTCGGCCGCCGGGAGCGGTGTTCCGGCTCCCGTTGCCGCTGCGCATTTGGGCCGCGGTGAGAGGATGGACTAATGACTGCAACCCTTGTTGCCAAGGACCTTTCCGGTGGTCACGACCACCGCACACTCTTCTCCAAACTCTCCCTGACCGTCGCGCCGGGCGACGTCATCGGCGTCGTCGGAGCCAACGGGGCGGGCAAATCAACCCTGCTCCGGCTGCTGGCCGGCGTCGACGAGCCGCAGGAGGGCACCGTCAGCCTCGCCCCGGCGGACGCCTTCGTGGGCTGGCTGCCGCAGGAACACGAACGGCTCGCCGGCGAAACGGTGGGCGGGTACATCGCACGCCGCACCGGCTGCGCCCGGGCCACCCTGGAGATGGAGTCCACCGCCGAGGCGCTGGGTTCCGGTGCCCCCGGCGCCGACGACGCCTACTCCCTGGCCTTCGACCGCTGGATGGCCTCCGGCGCCGCCGACCTCGAGGACCGCATCCCGGCCGTCCTGGCGGACCTTGGCCTCGACGTGGGACCCGACGCCGGAATGGCCGGGCTTTCCGGCGGCCAGGCGGCCCGCGTGGCGCTCGCCGCCCTGTTGCTGAGCCGCTTCGACGTCGTGCTCCTGGACGAACCCACCAACGACCTGGACCTCAACGGCCTGGCCAAGCTCGAGGCCTTTGTGCAGGGCCTGCGCGGCGGCGTCGTCCTGGTCTCCCACGACCGCGAATTCCTCGCCCGCTGCGTCACCACCATCGTGGAGCTGGACCTGGCCCAGAACTCCGTGGCGGTCTACGACGGCGGCTACGAGGCCTACCTGGAGGAACGCGCCGTCGCCCGCCGGCACGCCCGGGAACGCTTCGAGGAGTACGCGAACACCAAGGCGGACCTCGTCTCCCGGGCCCGGACCCAGCGCGAATGGAGCTCCCAGGGCGTCCGGAACGCCATGAAGAAAAACCCGGACAACGACAAGATCCGGCGCGCGGCCAGCACCGAATCCTCGGAGAAGCAGGGCCAGAAGGTCCGGCAGATGGAATCCCGCATCGCCCGGCTCGAAGAAGTCGAAGAGCCCCGCAAGGAATGGCAGCTGCAGTTCAGCATCGGGGCGGCGCCGCGCTCCAGCGCCGTCGTATCGACCCTCCGCGACGCCGTCATCCACCAGGGCGACTTCAGCCTGGGCCCGGTGAACCTGCAGCTGAACGCCGGCCAGCGGATCGGCATCACCGGCCCCAACGGGGCCGGCAAGTCGACCCTCCTGCGCCTCATGCTCGGCGAGCAGCGGCCCGACGCCGGCGAGGCGTCCATGGGCGCCTCCGTCGCCGTCGGCGAAATCGACCAGGCCCGCGGGCTGCTCGACGGCGCGCTGAAGCTCGGCGACGCCGTCGAAGCCGTACTTCCGGAGCTGACCCCGGCAGAGGTCCGCACCCTGCTGGCCAAGTTCGGACTCAAAGCGGACCACACCTCCCGCCCGGTGGACTCGCTCTCGCCCGGGGAACGCACCCGGGGCGCCCTCGCGCTGCTGCAGGCCCGCGGCGTGAACCTGCTGGTCCTCGACGAACCCACCAACCACCTCGACCTGCCAGCGATCGAACAGCTCGAGGAAGCCCTCGAAAGCTACGACGGCGCGCTGCTCCTGGTCACCCACGACCGCCGGCTGCTGGAAAACGTGCGCCTGGACGCGCGCTGGAACGTGGAGAGCGGCGTCGTCACCGAAATCCTGGGCCACACCGCCCCCGCATCCGGCGGCGGACGGGCTGCCGCCCCGAAAGGCAACAACAAATGAGCATGGACCGGGTGGCCTGGAGCTCCCTCTACAACATCACGCGCGCCTCGAGCGGCTCCAAACCGTTCTCCAAGGAAACGATCAAGCGGGTGTTCAGCTTTGCCCGCCCGCACAAGGGCAAGCTGATCGCCTTTGTCCTGCTGTCGATCGTGATGGCCGTCCTGGCCGTGGCCACCCCGGTCCTCGCCGGCCAGGTGGTCGACGCGATCATCGCCCGCGCCGATACCGGGACGGTGATCTGGCTCGCGGTGCTGATCGCCATCGTCGCGGTCGCGGAAGCCGGGCTGGGGCTCGTGACGCGCTGGCTGTCCTCCACCATCGGCGAGGGCGTGATCGTTGACCTGCGCACCAAGGTCTTCGACCACGTCCAGAAGATGCCGATCGCCTTCTTCACCCGCACCCGCACCGGCGCCCTGGTCAGCCGGCTGAACAACGACGTCATCGGCGCGCAGTCGGCATTCGCCGGAACCCTCTCCGGCGTCGTCAGCAACGTCGTGGCGCTGGTCCTGACGCTGGTGGTGATGCTGGGCAAGTCCTGGCTCGTGACCGTGCTCGCCATCATCCTGCTGCCGATCTTCCTGATCCCGGCCCGCCGGATGGGCTCCAAGCTGGCCGACCTGCGCCGCGAAGCCGCGGACAACAACGCGGCCATGGGCACCCAGATGACGGAGCGGTTCTCCGCCCCGGGCGCCACCCTGGTCAAGCTCTTCGGCCGTCCGGACGAGGAGTCCCGCGAGTTCGCGCTCCGCGCCGGCCGCGTCCGGGACATCGGCGTGCGCACCGCCATGCTGCAGTTCACCTTCGTGACGGCCCTGACGCTCGTCTCGGCCCTGGCTCTCGCCCTGGTCTACGGCCTCGGCGGCTGGCTGGCCCTTGAGGGGCAGCTGGCGGCCGGCGACGTCGTTGTGCTGGCGCTGCTGCTCACGCGCCTCTACGCGCCGCTCACGGCGCTCTCCAACGCCCGGGTGGAGATCATGAGCGCCCTGGTCAGCTTCGAGCGCGTCTTCGAGATCCTGGACCTCAAACCGCTCATCCAGCAGAAACCGGACGCGGTGGCCTCGCCGCCGGGCCCGCTCTCGGTCGAGTTCGACGACGTCCGGTTCGCCTATCCCGCGGCGGACAAGGTCTCGCTCGCCTCGCTGGAGGACGTGTCCACGCTGGACACCCGCGGCGGCGAGGAGGTGCTGCACGGCATCAGCTTCCGGGTGGAGCCCGGCCAGACCGTGGCCCTCGTGGGCTCCTCCGGTGCCGGCAAGTCCACCATCGCGCAGCTGCTCTCCCGCCTGTACGACGTCGATTCCGGCGCTGTCCGCTTCGGCGGCACGAACGGCACGGACGTGGACGTCCGGGACCTCAGCTTCGATTCGATGCGCGAAACCCTCGGCATGGTCACCCAGGACGGGCACCTGTTCCACGAGAGCATCGCCTCCAACCTGCGCCTGGCCCGCCCCGAGGCCACCGAGGAGCAGATGTGGGACGTGCTGCGGCAGGCCCGGCTGGAAAACATGATCCGGTCCCTGCCCGACGGACTGGACACCGTGGTGGGGGAGCGCGGCTACCGGCTCTCCGGCGGCGAGCGGCAGCGCCTGACCATCGCCCGGCTGCTGATTGCCCAGCCCCGCGTGGTGATCCTCGACGAGGCCACGGCAGCCCTGGACTCCACCAATGAGGCCGCCGTGCAGGAAGCGCTCGGCGCCGCCCTCGAGGGCCGCACCGCCGTCGTGATCGCCCACCGGCTCTCCACCATCCGCGCCGCCGACGCCATCCTCGTGGTGGAGGACGGTTCGATCGTGGAGCGCGGTACGCACACGCAGCTGCTGGCCGCCGAGGGCCGTTACGCGGAGCTGTACCGGACCCAGTTCGCCGAGGCGACGGCGGTTGCCGCGGAAGCGGTTCCGGAGCACTAGTTCGCGGCGCCGCTGGCCGTTGCCCCTCGCCGTTGCCGGTCGCCGTTGCCGGTCCGGGAGCCTAGGGCCGGTCCGGGAGCTTAGGGCCGCTCCGCGGCGAGGGCGGGCAGCACATGGTCCGTGAGCAGCGGGGCAAGGTCGTCGGGCAGCTCGGCGGCCAGGTCCAGCCACCGGATCTCCGCGATCTCAGCGGAGGGATGCGCGCTCCAGGTCCCGGGCGCGGTAAAGACGGTGGCCTCGATCTGGGTTGCCGCCTCGTTGGCGGCGTCCGCGAGCCAGATTCCCAGCGGCTCCAGGGCTTCCGGCGCCAGCACAATCCCGACCTCTTCGGCGAGCTCGCGGGAGGCCGTCTGGGCGGCGGATTCACCGGCCTCGGGCTTGCCGCCGGGATGCATGAACTTGTCCGTGCCGCGTTTCCGGACGGTCAGGAGGCGCCCGGCGGGATCGAAGACGCAGACGGCGGAGACCACAATCCGGGGGTTCATGCGGGCGGGCCTTCCGTGCGGCGGAGGACGGACTCGATCAGCTGGTCCTTGCTGGGGCCGGTGACGTCCCAGCGGTAGCGGAATTCAGCGGGCCCGACCATCGTGTACATCACTTTGTAGGTGTCCGGGGTCGCACCAGTGCTCGTCGTGGCTGCTCTGCTGACCGAAGCCCATCCGGTGGAAGGGCCGGCCGTCGGGAAAGAACATGTCCAGGGTGTCGCGGGTACCGGTGGGCCGCAGCAGGTAATCCCTGCTGGCGGGTCCGGTAAAAGGTTTGCCGGTGAAGGAAGTCCACACAATGGTGCCTTCTTCGTGGAAGTGGAGGCCGCCGTCGTCGGGCAGCGGCGTGAAGCGGACGGTGCCGGTGAAGCTCCCGCGGGTGCCGGTGGCCCGGTCCAGCAGGGTCCGTGCCAGGGACCACGTGCCCAGCAGGTAGCCACGGAGATCGAGTTCCGCGGCGGCGGCCGGTGCTGGCGGGTTCAAGTGCCCTCGATTGGAATCGAACCAACGACACCGGCTTTAGGAGAGCCGTGCTCTATCCACTGAGCTACGAGGGCGGGCATCCTTGCTGGCCGGCATCAAGGCCGTCCGTCCGGACACGGATACAAGCATACAAGGTGAGGGCGCGTACTACGCTCTTGGCATGACAGCCCGCGCCGCTCCGGTTCCCCCGGACGTCCTCTACATCCCGGATACCGCGTCCACCAGGTTCTATGCCGGGGCCCTGGCGCTGCTGAGCGTACTGCAGTATTTCGTGGCCGAGGCTGCCGTCATCGGCGCCTGGGCCGGGCCGGACCCGTACAGCCGCCGGAGCGGGTACATCAGCGATCTCGGCGCCGTGGGCTGCGGTGTTTTTGACGGCCGGGACGTCTGCTCTCCGGCGCATCTGCTGATGAATGCCTCGTTTGTGGTCCAGGGGGTCGGGATGATGGTCGGGGCGGTGCTGCTGAGCTCCGCCCTGCTGTGCACGGCCGCGCGGCCCGGGACCCGGATCCTGCTGCGCCCGGGCCGGCGGTCGCCGTCGCGGACCGCCCTGGCCGCACGGCTCCTGAGCTTCACTGCGGGCGCCGGAACCGTCATCGTCGGCCTGGTGCCCGAGGACTCCGGGTCCGGCTGGCACGGAATCGGGGCGGTGATGTACTTCGTGGCCGGGTCCCTGGCCCTGCTCATCCTGGGCTGGCTGTGGATCAGGCAGGCGCCGCTGGGCTGGTTTGTCCTGGCCTGCGGTGCGGTGTCCTTCGGCGCGCTCGTCACAGCGGGGGTCACCGGACTGGGGGTGCCCGAGCCGGGGACCCTGGAGCGGCTGATGGGTTATCCCATCACCATCGGGATGGCCGCAGCCGGCCTCACGGTCGCCCAGCGGGTCCGGAGCGAGGTTGCCCTGCGCGGAAGCCTTCCGCGGGAAGGTCATATTCGTCCGGCCGCATGACGAACAGGAGGCCTTGGGGTGTCCTATGTCTCATTAGGGTCCGGGCTTGCATTATCATAAGGGCACTCACCGGAATGTTCCGGTGCCTCGTGCGCAAGCTGTCGGGCGCACGCCGAATTGCCGACTTTGTAGTCTATGGGGACGAATGTTTGATCAGCTAGTCTCGCCGCGCCATGCTGCCGCGACTGCCTTCCGGGGCCAATGCCGGGGGACTGCAGTCCAATGACGGTTGACATCCTCGCCGCGCCAGATGAACGGCTCCCCGACGACACCACGGTTTCCCCTTCCGTTTCCCACGCCGCTGCCCCGTCCGTGATCGCCGACGCTGCCAGCGCCATGGTCGCCAGCGTGACGGCGCCGGGCGGGCCGGGGGAGCCGGCCGCGGGATCGGGCGCGCCGATCGGTGTCAGCCTGCTCGACGGCGGGATCATCCAGGTCACGCTGCCGCCCAACGAGGAAATCGCCGGGGCCGAAGCACGGATTGCCGGCGCGACGGTCCGGGCGCTCGCCGACGGCCGGCGGGTACCCGTGCTGCTGGTCATCACGGGTGTGGTCGGCGTCAGTGTCGAGGCCCGGCACGTGTACGCCTCGTCCATCGCGGCGTCCGCCTTCGCCCTGGTGGGCGAAAGCCCCGTGGACCGCGTCATTGCCCACTATCTGCTGCGGTCCAAGACCGAGACGATCCCGGCGCAGTTCTTCAGCTCAGAAGCCGAAGCCGCCGAGTGGTTAGGGCAGTACACGAGTGAAGACTGATCCTCCGGACCCCAGGCTGCACGCCCTCGTGGAGGGCATTGTCCGGATTGCCGGCGGGGACTTGACCACGCGGATCCCGCACTCGGGTGCGCGGGACGACGTCGCCGCCGTCATTGCCGGGATCAACCTGATGGCTGATGACCTCCAGACGATCTACCAGGAGCTCGAGGAGCGCGTTGAAAGCCGCACGGCGATGCTCCGTGCCGCACAGGTTGAACTGGAGCGCATGGCGCTGACGGACCCGCTGACGCAGCTGGCCAACCGGACCGCGCTCAACTCGGTGTTGAGCCACGCCCTCGCGGAGACATCCCGCGGGGAAATGCCGCCGGCGCTGCTGATCCTGGACCTCGATTCGTTCAAGGGCATCAATGACACGCTCGGACACAGTGCAGGGGATGACGTCCTCCGCGTGATCGCCCGCCGGCTCCAGGAGTCGGTCCGCGAGACCGACACCGTTGCCAGGCTCGGCGGCGACGAGTTCGCCGTGATGCTGCCCAAATCCAACCTCGTCCGGGCCCGGCGGGTGGCGAACAGGATCCTCAAGGCGCTCAGCGAGAGCCTGGACATCGGGGACCTGCGGATCACCTGCGGCACGAGCATCGGGCTCCGCGTGGCCGAGCCGGGACAGTCCGTGGACGACCTGGTGATGGAAGCCGATACGGCCATGTACGCGGCGAAGGCCCAGCCGCACAGCAGCATCAAGGTGTTCGAGCCGGCGCTGCTGTACGCCCGCCGGCTGCAGAGCGTGATGATCACCGAAATGCGTGAAGCCATCCGCCAGGACCAGCTCACCCTGCACTACCAGCCGGTGGTGGAACTCGCGACCGGCCGGATCGAAGGCGTCGAGGCGCTGGTGCGGTGGAACCATCCGGAGCGCGGGCTGCTGATGCCTGACCAGTTCATTCCGCTGGCCGAAGAGACCGGCATGATTGTGGACCTGGGCCACTGGGTCCTGCAGAACGCCGTGCGCCAGCTGCGCGACTGGCAACGGGACCTGAACGTCGACGCGGCTTTCAACGTCCGCGTCAACATTTCGACCACCGAGCTGCAGAACCTGGACCTGATCGACCACGTCCGCGACATCCTCCGCGAAACCGGCGTCGATGCCGCCAACCTCATCGTCGAGCTGACCGAATCCATGGCCATCAATGGCGGCGACGTGGACAAGTACTCCCTCAGCGGGCTGCGCCGGCTCGGCGTCCAGCTCGAAATCGACGACTTCGGCACCGGGTACTCCTCCATCAGCTACCTGCGCAAGCTCCCCGTCAACGTCGTCAAGATCGACCGCAGCCTGATCGACGGGCTGGGCGGCGACGAGGAACAGGGAAACTTCGTCGCGGCAGTGCTGCACCTCATCCACGCGTGCGGGCTCAAGGCCGTCGCCGAAGGCATCGAGACAGCCGAGCAGGCTGCCGAGCTCGTGCGGCTCGGCTGCGCCAGCGGCCAGGGCTACTACTTCGGCCGGCCGGCCCCCGCCGCCCAGATCGCGGGAATGATCAGCCTCGGCGAGTAACGAGCCGGGTAAGGACACAAAAACAGCGGCGGGTCCCGGAACTGAATCCGGTACCCACCGCTGCTGTTACTGCCCTTGACGTTAGACGCTGGGCTTGGCGTCGGGCCACCAGCCCGGACCGGCCAGCGGCTTGGCGTCGGGCCACCAGCCCGGTCCGGCCAGCGGCTTGGCGTCGGGCCACCAGCCCGGTCCGGCCAGCGGCTTGGCGTCCGGCCACCAGCCCGGTCCGGCGATGGAAGAGTTTGCGGAGTTGTCCCCGGTTGCCGACACTGCGGCTGAGGCGGAGAGACCCGCAGCAGCCACCGCACCGGCGACTAGGAGGATCGCGAGTGTTTTCTTCATTAAAATGCTCCTGATACGTAAGTGGCTGATGTGGCTCGTGTGGTGCGAGATCAGTATAAACGGCACGGACACGCCTAGGGGCATGAATTTGTGCGCGAATCCTGAACCCTGTGTTATCTGCGCGCACCTGCGCGACTCTTGCGCCAATCCTGCGTGGCTCCTGCTTGTGTGATCTGTTCGTTTCTACTTGCGCGGCAACGGATAATTAAGTCATGCAGCAAAATTCCGTGTCCCCGTCGTACGTCGCTGCAGAGCTGCATGCCCGCGATCAGTGGGCGAACCACGATTTCAGCGATGCTGCCCGCAGCGCCCGCAGTGCCGCGGAGATCGCCATGAACGACGGCGACGTCGAGTCCTGGTGGAACATGACGTTCTTCCAGGCTGAAAGTCTTTTGGCCGCCGGACAGTTCGAGGAATGCGCCGGAGTCGCTGCAACGCTGGTCCAGGACCCGCTCCCCGGCGGCTCACAGCTGCAGGCCAGGGTGCGGATCCTGCTCTCCAAGGCGTGCCAGGGCGCCGGTCTGCTCGAAAGCGCCGCCGACCAGGCGCGGGCGGCGGCGGAGCTCATGACGGACGAAGCCGACATCGAAATAAATGTGACGGCCCGGTTGGCTTTGATTGCGGCCCTGGGCGAGAGCGGACGGCTCGACGAGGCCTGGGAGGAAAGCCTCCACCTGGCCGACGTGATCTCGGCAGAAGTCGATGACCAGTTGCTGGGCAAGGCCTACTGGGCCATCGGAAACGCCGCCTTCCTCAGCAGCAGGGTCGATGAGGGTCTGCAGTACCACGAGCTGGCCGCCGCGACCTTCTCGCCGGCACGGAACCTGGACGTGTGGGCCAAATTCAACAACGCGTCCGCTGCGATGCGGCTGGCCGCGGACGTGGCCGACGCCGCGACCCTCCGGTGCATCGAACGGGCCGAACTGGCCACGGATGTCATCGGCGGCAGTGACGAGAACGTCCTGCTGCTCCGGCTGAACCGCGGCCACTGGAATTTCCTGGCCGGCGAACCGGCCGCGGCGGTCGAGATCCTTGCAGGTCTGTGCGCCAGCGGCGACGTCCTCCCGCCGCAGATGATGGGGGAAGCCTGCCTCCTGCTCGGGCGGGCGCACATGGCGCTGGGGAACGTGGAGGCAACGGAAGAGCACCTGCTGGAGGCCGCTGAACACTTCGACCGGGCCGGCGCCCAGCAGCGCGCGGACCTGGCCCGGGAGTTCCTCGCAGTGAAGCCCTGAGCCCCCCGGCCTGCGGGCTCCTGCCCCCCGGGGGACATGCCCTCCGGGTCCCGCCGCGGATGGACATAGTGGCATTATGTCCAGTGGCCGCGGCCACGGGTGGGCATGTCCCTGTGAGTCAGAGGCCAAGAGTGGACATGTCCCCCCGGAGTCCTGGGCTAGGGCTGGACATGTCCCGTGGGCCGGGCGGCGGGCGAGGCGGATTTCCGGCCGAGGAACACCGCGGCGCCGCCCGCCACGAGGCTCAGCACCAGCAGCACCCAGCCGGCCACGGTGAGCCCCGACGCGAGGGCAACCTGTCCGGCGTCGAGCACGTCGGCAGACATCATGGTGTCAATGGCGGAATTTCCCCACAGCCGCACGGCCGCGAAGAGCAGCGGAATCGCCCACAGCGCCCAGCGCAGGGGCTTCCGCGCCACATTGGTTCCGATCAGCAACAGCCAGCTGAAGCCGAAGATCAGCGGGAAGAGTGTGCCAGCGGTCTTGTGGATGTAGTTGAGCTGGCCGCGGGCGTCCCCGTCCATGGCGGTCCGCAGCTGCTCCACGTAGGCCTGGTCGAAGCCGCCGAGCATCGAGTCCGGCATGGCCAGGCCGCCGGAAAGCTGGGTGAGCTGGTTGAGCGTGAGCAGATGGACGTACCAGAACAGGAAGAGGCTGGCGACGACTCCGGCAATGAGGATCAGATTGCTGTTGTTCTGCGCCTTCTGCGGTGTCCGGGTGGTGCTGGGATTGATCACCGGCGGCAAATGGTGCTGGGGGACGGACGCGTTCGCGCCGTGCTTCTTGATCCGCTGTGCGGGTGTCTTGGCCATGGCTCCATTATCGCCCGCCACGGGCGCCGGCCCGCGCTGCCTGTTCACCGCCGACGGCCGCCGATAGGCTGGAGCCCGTGACCGAACTAGGAAAACACCGGCTTGGCCGGCACAGCACCGCCGAACTCGACCCCAGCCTCGATGACTACCAGCTGGCGGAAGCCCTGGTCCGGGAGGCCGGCCAGTTGGCGCTCCTCATGCGGCTGGCCGGGCTGGAGGGCCAGCAGAAGACATCCATCTCCGATGTGGTGACCGCCGCCGACCACGCTGCCGAGGCCTATGTCCTGGAGCAGCTCCAGCGATGCCGCCCCGACGACGGCATCCTCGGCGAAGAGGGCGCCTCCGTGGCCGGGCAGAGCGGCCGCACCTGGGTCATCGATCCGGTGGACGGGACGTACAACTTCCTGCACGGCTCGACCTACTGGTGCTCGGCGATCGCGCTCAAGGACTCCTCCGGGGTGCTGCTGGGTGCGATCTTCCAGCCGGAGGAGGACAAGCTCTGGATCGGTGGAACAACCCGGAGCGCGACGCTCAACGGGGAACGCCTGACCAGCTTCGAACCCCGGGACGACGGCGGCGCGGGCCGCTCCGACACGCCCCTGTCCGAACTCGGCGCGGCCACCTACATTCACCCCACCTGGCTCGCCGACCCGATGTGCGCCATGCCCTGGCACGCAGCTGCCACGTCCGCGGCGGCCCTGCGGATGTTCGGTTCGGGCTCCTGCGACCTCAGCCGCGTGGCCGACGGCGAACTCGGCTGCTGGTTCCAGCACAGCTGCCCGGAATGGGACTGGCTGCCAGGCAAGGCGATCGTCCTCGCGGCCGGCGGCGCGGCCGACGTCGTCCGGGTCAACGGACTCGAGTGGTTCCTCGCCGGGGGCACGACGGCGGTCCGGCAGCTCCGCGCGGCCCTCGAGTCAGGCTCAGTGCACTAGGTCCGGGCGTCTGCGGCTCCGGGCCGCGCCTCGCCGGGACATGTCCAGCCTTGAAACGCGGGACCGGACCCGCCCGGGACCCCGCTCCACCCAAGAGGGGACATGTCCAGCCTTTGCCTCGAACTCCGGGGGACATGCTCATTCCTGGTTGCGGGGAGCGGACATATGGGCCATATGTCCAGTGGCCGAGGGCAGGGGAGGGCATGTCCCTCCGGGGTGCAGGAATGTCCGGGGGACATGCGCAATCCAGCGCGCCAGGAAGGGACATGTCCAGTCTTGGCCTCGAATGCCGGGGGACATGCTCATTCCTGGTTGCCGGGACTGGACATCTGGGCCATATGTCCGGTGGCCGCGGGCAGGGGAGGGCATGTCCCGAGGGGGCGGACGCCGCCGTCAGTGGCACCGCCTAGACTTGTTAACACCATGGATATGTTGTTTGACCCTTACGCCGACGGACCCTTCCAAGCTGCCTCCAAGACGGCGGCAGCCACAAAATCGTCCCCCGGAACAGGCGCGGCTGGCGGTGCGGTTCCGCTCCGGGCTGGGGCCCGACCAGCGCAGATGGCGGCCACGCGCACGGCCAAGAGCACGGCCACGAGGGGGACCCGGACGCGCCCAGGCTTCCCGGCGCGGACGAGCTCCTGCAGGGGCTGAACCCGCAGCAGGAAGAAGCGGTCAAGCACGCCGGCGGCGCCCTGCTGATTGTGGCCGGTGCCGGTTCGGGCAAGACCCGCGTGCTCAGCAACCGCATCGCCTACCTGATCGCAACGCGGCGGGCGCACCACGGCGAGATCCTGGCCATCACCTTCACCAACAAGGCCGCCGCCGAAATGCGCGAACGGATCGAACTGCTGGTCGGCGCCCGGGCCAAGACCATGTGGATCTCCACCTTCCACTCCTCCTGCGTCCGGATCCTGCGCCGCGAAGCCAAGAACGTCGGCCTGAACTCCAACTTCTCCATCTACGATTCCGCCGACTCCCTCCGGCTCATCACGCTCGTGGCCAAGAACCTGGACCTGGACCCGAAGCGGTTCGCCCCGAAGGCCATCCAGCACAAGATCTCCGCGCTCAAGAACGAGCTGATCGACGCCGACAGCTACTCCTCCAGCGCCAACCACAACGAGCCCTTCGAGCAGGCCGTCGCCGAGGTCTTCAAGGGCTACACCCAGCGGCTCCGGCAGGCCAACGCGATGGACTTCGATGACCTGATCGCCGAGACCGTCTACATGTTCCGGGCCTTCCCGGCGCTCGCCGACTCCTACCGCCGCCGGTTCCGGCACGTCCTGGTCGACGAGTACCAGGACACCAACCACGCCCAGTACGCCCTGGTCCGCGAGATCGTCGGCGAGGGCCCCGGCGCCGCCGAACTCACCGTCGTCGGCGATTCGGACCAGTCCATCTACGCCTTCCGCGGCGCAGACATCCGCAACATCGTGGAGTTCGAAAAGGACTATCCGGACGCCCGCACCATCAAGCTCGAACAGAACTACCGCTCCACCCAGACCATTCTCAGCGCCGCCAACTCGGTGATCTCCCGCAACCCCAACCGGCCCGAGAAGCGGCTCTGGACCGCTGAGGGCGACGGCGAAAAGATCGTCGGCTACGTCGGCGAGAACGAACACGACGAAGCCCAGTTCATCGCCAAGGAAATCGACCGGCTGCAGGACGAAGGGGACCTCCGCCCCGGCGACGTCGCCATCTTCTACCGCACCAACGCCCAGTCCCGCTCGATCGAGGACGTCCTGGTCCGCGTCGGGCTGCCGTACAAGGTGGTCGGCGGCACCCGCTTCTACGAACGCAAGGAAATCAAGGACGCCCTCGCCTACCTCCGGGTGCTGGTCAACCCGGACGACGACGTCAACCTCCGCCGGATCCTGAACGAGCCCAAACGCGGCATCGGCGACCGCGCCGAGGGCGCCGTCGCCTCCCTGGCCCAGCGCGACCGGACCTCCTTTATGGCTGCGGCCCGCCGTGCCGAGGAAGCGCCAGGGATGGCGACCAGGTCCGTCAACGCGGTGCTGGGCTTCGTCAAACTGCTCGACGACCTCGCCGAGGTGGCCTCCGGCTCCGGCGCGGCCGCGGCCCTCGAAGCCGTGCTCGAACAGACCGGCTACCTCGCCGGGCTGCGCTCCAGCACCGACCCGCAGGACGAATCCCGGGTCGAGAACCTCGCCGAACTCGTCGCCGTCGTCCGCGAGTACGAGCGGGACAACCCCGAGGGTTCACTCGGCGCGTTCCTGGAAGGCGTCTCGCTCGTGGCCGACGCCGACCAGATCCCGGACGCCCCGGCGGGGACCGCGGACGAGCTGGCCGCCGCCGTCGCCGAAGCCAAACGGCTCGGCGTCGTCACCCTCATGACCCTGCACACGGCCAAGGGCCTGGAATTTCCGGTGGTGTTCCTGACCGGCATGGAGCACGGGCTCTTCCCGCACCAGCGCTCCGCGACGGACCCGAAGGAACTGGCGGAGGAACGCCGGCTGGCGTACGTGGGCCTGACCCGGGCCCGGAAACGGCTGTACCTGACCCGCTCCGAGGTGCGCAGCATGTGGGGCCAGAGCCAGTACAACCCCGCGAGCCAGTTCATCGAGGAAATCCCGGCCGAGCTGGTGGAATGGAAACGCGAAGGCTCCAACCGGCAGTCGGGCAGCTGGAGCGGCGGCGCCTCGATCGGCTCCAGCCGGTACGGCGGATCGTTCTGGGGTGCCGGCACCGCCCGGGGCGCCGCGGCGAGCCCGTCCGCCGGCTTCAACGCCGACGTCCCGGCCGCCATCGCCAAGAACCGGGTCCAGCCGCAGAAGGAGATCGTCGCCGTCAGCGTCGGGGACAAGGTCAACCACACCAGCTTCGGCAACGGCACCGTCCTGGCCGTCGAAGGCGCCGGCGACAAGACCGTGGCGAAGGTGAAGTTCGGCATCGGCGAGAAACGGCTCCTGCTGCGCTACGCCCCGCTCACCAAGATTGACGCGTGACCGGCCCCGCCGCCTGATCCGGGAGTCCGCCGCTGCCCGCGCCGCCGCCGACCGCGCCCCTGCGGCCCGCAGCGCCGCCGCGGCCGGCCGCGCCGCACCCGCGGCACCCAACACCGCGGCAGGCATAATGGAGCCCATGCGACGGACACTACTGGCCATCCTGGCCGCCCTGCTCCTGCCGGCGGCCGCCGCATGCACCATCACGCAGAAGGACCCGCAGTACGTTCCGCCGGCGCCCCTGGCCGTCCTGGAGCAGCTCAAGCAGGCACCGCTGACCGACCCGGCACCGTTCGGCGCCGGCCAGGACGTCCTCAGCTTCGTCACCGCCGACCACAACGTCGTCTGCTCGCTGACCTCGGCCCGCGGCGAACACGTCAACCTGCCCTACGAACAAAACGGCTTCGCGGACACCGCCAACACCAAGCTGGCCACCGTCCCCGTGGCGCACTGCGAACTCGCGTCCTACCCCAAACCGGCAGCCAAGCACGTCACCGACAACTGCGGCGGCACCGGCCTCGGTTTCCTGGGCGGGACAGCCCTGCTCACGCCCGCCAAGGCCGGCTACGGGGAGTGCCGCTCCGGCGTCACGGCGCAGGAAACGGAATTCGGCCCCAAGGGCAGCCGCGCCGGGCCCATCTCGCAGCTCCACGTCCTCGAGGACGGCCAGAACCTGGAACGGAACGGCCTGCGCTGCTCCGCCTACAACGGCGGTGTCGCCTGCGGAAACGTCTCCGCGGGGGTCGCTTTCTTCGTCTCCCGGGACCGTTACGAACTAATCTCAGACGCCGGGAAAAAGGCCTCCCCGACACCGTCGACAGCCCCAAAAACCCCGTAATCTAGCGGTTTTTCTACACTCCATAGAATAGTGTGCTTCCTCACATAACGGGTACTCTGGAACGGGCTGGTCCCGAGAAAGGACTAGAGTTCCGAAAGGAGCATTGCGCCGTGTGGCTCGTTTCCAAGCTTGTCGCAGGGTGCGTTTATTCCGCAGCCCGGTAACCGCGAGAACGTGGGGTCCGGCTGTACAGAAACTACTTCGACGTAGAAGGACACTAAACCGTGGACCTGTTTGAATACCAGGCGCGCGATATGTTCGAGGCGCACGGTGTACCCGTGCTTGCTGGCATCGTGGCGCACACCCCTGAAGAAGCAAAGGCAGCTGCCGAGAAAATCGGCGGCGTTACTGTCGTAAAGGCGCAGGTCAAGGCCGGAGGCCGCGGCAAAGCCGGCGGCGTCAAGGTCGCCAAGACCGCTGACGAGGCGTTTGAACACTCCACCAACATCCTCGGGATGGACATCAAGGGTCACACCGTCCACCGCGTGATGATCGCGCAGGGTGCGGACATCGCCGAGGAATACTACTTCTCAGTCCTCCTGGACCGGGCAAACCGCAACTACCTGGCCATGTGCTCGGTTGAAGGCGGCATGGAAATCGAGCAGCTCGCCGTTGAGCGGCCCGAGGCCCTTGCCAAGATCGCGATCGACCCGGCCGTAGGCATCGACCAGGCCAAGGCCGACGAAATCGTCGCCGCCGCAGGCTTCGCGGAGGAACTGCGCGGCAAAGTCGCCGGCGTCATCCTGAAGCTCTGGGACGTTTTCAAGAAGGAAGACGCCACCCTCGTGGAGGTCAACCCGCTGGTCCTGACCGGCGCAGGCGACATTGTTGCGCTCGACGGCAAGGTCTCCCTCGACGAGAACGCCGACTTCCGCCACCCCAAGCACGCCCACCTTGAAGACAAGGACGCTGCTGACCCGCTCGAGGCCAAGGCCAAGGCGCAGGACCTCAACTACGTCAAGCTGGACGGCGAAGTCGGCATCATCGGTAACGGTGCCGGCCTGGTCATGTCCACGCTCGACGTCGTTGCCTACGCCGGCGAAAACCACGGCAACGTCAAGCCCGCCAACTTCCTGGACATCGGCGGTGGAGCTTCCGCCGAGGTCATGGCTGCAGGCCTCGACGTCATCCTGGGCGACCCGCAGGTCAAGTCCGTCTTCGTCAACGTCTTCGGTGGCATCACCGCGTGTGACGCCGTCGCCAAGGGCATCGTCGGTGCACTGGCCGAGCTGGGCCACTCCGCGAACAAGCCGCTGGTAGTCCGCCTCGACGGCAACAACGTTGAGGAAGGCCGCCGCATCCTGGCCGAGGCCAACCACCCGCTGGTTACCCTGGCCGCCACCATGGACGAGGGCGCCGACAAGGCTGCCGAGCTCGCCAACGCAGCGAAGTAAAGGGACCAGCTATGTCTATTTATCTGAACAAGGACTCCAAGGTCATCGTCCAGGGCATCACCGGCGGCGAAGGCACCAAGCACACCGCCCTGATGCTGAAGGCCGGCACCAATGTTGTCGGTGGCGTCAACGCCCGCAAGGCCGGCACCACGGTCCTGCACGGCGACGCCGAGATCACCGTCTTCGGCACCGTCAAGGAAGCCATGGCCGAGACCGGCGCTGACGTCTCCATCGTCTTCGTCCCGCCGGCCTTCACCAAGGACGCCGTCGTCGAAGCCATCGAGGCCGGCATCGGCCTCGTCGTCGTCATCACCGAAGGCGTGCCGGTCCAGGATTCCGCCGAGTTCTGGGCCCTGGCCCAGTCCAAGGTCGACGCCAGCGGCAAGCAGGTCACCCGCATCATCGGGCCGAACTGCCCCGGCATCATCACCCCGGGTGAGGCCCTCGTCGGCATCACCCCGGCCAACATCACCGGCAAGGGTCCCATCGGCCTCGTCTCCAAGTCAGGCACCCTGACCTACCAGATGATGTACGAACTGCGCGACCTTGGCTTCTCCACCGCCATCGGCATCGGCGGCGACCCGGTCATCGGCACCACCCACATCGATGCCCTCGAGGCCTTCGAAGCGGACCCGGAGACCAAGGCGATCGTTATGATCGGCGAAATCGGCGGCGACGCCGAGGAACGTGCCGCCGACTACATCAAGGCACACGTCACCAAGCCGGTTGTCGGCTACGTGGCAGGCTTCACCGCTCCGGAAGGCAAGACCATGGGCCACGCCGGCGCCATCGTCTCGGGTTCCGCGGGCACCGCACAGGCCAAGAAGGAAGCCCTCGAGGCTGCCGGCGTCAAGGTCGGCAAGACGCCGTCCGAGACCGCCAAGCTCCTGCGCGAGGTCTTCGCGACCCTCTAGGTCCGAAGCGCCACAGCACTAAAGAGTACGACGGCGGCAGGTCACCCTCCCCAGGGAGGTGGCCTGCCGCCGTCGTACTTTCCTGTTAACGGGCCGGGTGCTACAGCCGGTCCTGCCGGCCGAGGAGCGCGTCCAGCTGTTCGTAGCCGGCGGCGATGCCGGCTTCCATGCCGTCGGAGAGGTACCGCTCGCGGGCCTCGACGCTGGGGTAGACGGACCTGCCGGTGAGCTTTGAGCGCCCGCCCGGCAGGTCCTCGAACGTCGCGAATTCCAGCGTGACGATGTCCGGGTAACCCTCGTACTCGAAAGTCTGCAGCACGAACTCGTTCTCGCGGACTGTGTGGAAGACCCCACGGAACGCATGCTGCCGGCCGTCGTTGCCCTCCTGGACGAAGCGGTAGGTTCCGCCCGGCCGGCAGTCGAAATCGTCAATTCGCGTGGCCAGCTCCCGCGGTCCGATCCACTGCCGGAACACCTCCGGATCGGTGTGTGCACGGAACACCGCTGCCGCCGGGAAATCAAACTCCCGTTCGGAGTCCACGAACGGCACCTTGTCCGGGGCCACGAGCCGCAGCGCGTTGCTCATGCCGTGACCTTCCCCGGCTCCGGCGTGCCGGTGACGGCCCCGCCCAGGAGTTCCTCGAGCCGCTCGTACGCTTCGGACAGTCCGCCTTCCATGCCGGACTGGGCCATCCCGTCCCGGGCCTCCAGGCTGGGGTAGACGGCGTGCGCCGTCAGCCGGGTCCGCCCGCCGCCGAGATCCTGGAAGGTCGCGAACTCGATGCTGACCACGTCCGGGTAGCCGTCGAATTCGAAGGTCTGGATGGCGAACTCGTTCTCGCGGACCGTGTGGAAGACCCCGCTGAAGCGGTACGCGGCGCCGTCCGGTCCGATGTGCGTGTAGAGGTAGCTGCCGCCGGTGCGGAAATCGTAGTGGTCGATCTCCGTCTTCAGCCCCCGCGGGCCGAGCCACTGGGCCACCAGTTCGGGGTCCTTGTGGGCGCGGAAGACGTCGGCAACGGGGAAATCGAAGTCCCGTGCGAAATCGATGAAGGGCAGGCCCTCCGGGACGGTGACTGTCAGGGCGTTGGTCATGATGAGTCCTTTGCCTGGGTGCCGCGTGCCGCGGCGTTGGATTCGAGCACGGCGTCAAGGCTGCGGAACTGCCCCTCGCGGATCAGCCGGTACTGGTCGATCCATGCGGTGAGCGCCTCCAGCCGTGCGGGGTTCAGGTGGACGGGCCGGCGCTGGGCGTCACGGGTGCGCGTGACCAGTTGCGCCTGCTCGAGGACCTGGATGTGTTTCGAGACCGCCTGCTTGGTGATCGCGAATGGTTCCGCCAGTTCGTTCACGGTGGCCGGGCCCCGGCTGAGCCGGGCGATGATGCGGCGGCGGACGGGGTCGGCGAGGGCCAGGAAGGCCGAGTCGAGCATCTCGTCGTCGCGGGCTGGCACCTGGTGTCCCACCTCCTCGTCCTCCGTTGCCGTCGATCCGATCAATCAGCTGACGACTCATTTGTAATCAACCGGTTCATTGATCAATCTATTGGTTGTTTAAGGCTACGCCTGGACGCCGCCGTTCACAATCCCTTTTCTGCCCGGGGTTCTTGTGCTGCCGGAAATATGTTTGTTAGTATGTCAGGACAAACTACCGAAGGAGCAGCGAGTGCCTCTCGTGCGAATAGACGTCAATCAAGGCCGGAATCCCGAGCAGCTCCGGGTGCTCAGCCGGAGCATCCACGACGCCATCCTGGTCGAATACGGCATCCCGGAGCGGGATTATTTCCACGTGCTGACCGAGCATCCGCAGGGTCAGATCCTCGCCCAGGATGCCGGGCTCGGGTTCGAGCGGACGCCGGACATTGTGATGATCCAGATCTTCACGCAGACCGGGCGCAGCCAGGAAGCCAAGCAGTCCTTGTTCGCCGCGATCGCCGCCAACCTGGCAGCCGCCGGGGTTGCCGGCGAAGACGTGTTTATCGGCTACGTCGAAAACACCGCGGGGGACTGGTCTTTCGGCTTCGGCCGGGCCCAGTACGTCACCGGCGAACTCGCCACCCCGGCCCGGTAGTCCCGGGGCGAAGCCGCCAGGGAGGCCGCCCTGTGTCAAGTTGTAAATATGTCAGTACAAACCTTTGACAGTACATGGATTCTAAGGCAGAGTAGTCGATGTGGTCCCGCTCACTGCAGGGCCGCCGGAAGCCACTCCGGACCACGCATTCCCACATGCTGCCGCTGTGTAAAGGTACAGAGTTCACACCAGAAAGGTCCACGATGACCGTGACCCACGAACTGCTCACGATCGGGCGCATCAGCGTTGATATCTACCCGAACGACATCGGGGTGGATCTGGAGGACGTGACGTCCTTCGGGAAGTACCTGGGCGGTTCCCCGTCCAACGTGGCCGTGGCCGCGGCCCGCCACGGCCGCCGCGCCGGGGTCATCACCCGCACCGGCGACGACGCCTTCGGCAGATATCTGCACCGCGAGCTGCGCAAGTTCAAGGTGGACGATTCCTTCGTCACCCCCGTCAAGGAGTGGCCCACCGCGGTCACGTTCTGCGCGATCAAGCCGCCGGAAGACTTCCCGCTCTACTTCTACGGACGGTTCCCCACGGCGCCGGACCTGCAGATCAAGGCCGAGGAACTCGACCTCGCGGCCATCAGGGACGCCGGGATCTTCTGGTCCACCGTGACCGGCCTCTGCCAGGAACCCAGCCGCGCGGCGCACCTCGCGGCCCACGAGGCCCGGCCCCGCACCGGGCTGAAGCCTGGCCAGTACACCATCCTGGACCTCGACTACCGGCCGATGTTCTGGGCCTCCGAAGCCGAAGCCCGGGAACAGGTCGCCAAAATCCTCCCGCATGTCACCGTGGCGATCGGCAACGACAAGGAATGCGCCGTTGCCGTCGGCGAGGGCACCCCGGACGAGCAGGCCGACCGGCTCCTCGCGGCCGGCGTCGAAATCGCCGTCGTGAAGCTCGGCCCCGAAGGCGTGATGGCGAAAACCCGGACCGAACGGGTCGTCTCCGCCCCGGTCCCGGTGGAAACCCTCAACGGCCTCGGCGCCGGTGACTCCTTCGGCGGGGCCTTCTGCCACGGGCTGCTCTCCGGCTGGCCGCTCGCGCAGGTCCTCGACTTCGCCAACGCCGCCGGAGCCCTCGTCGCCTCCCGGCTGTCCTGCGCCGATGCCATGCCGACGCCGGACGAAGTCACCGCGCTGCTGGCCGAACGCGGCCGCCCGGTACCGGGCACCTACGCACCCGAAGGAGCAACCCTGTGAGCCTCCACCCCGGTTCCGCCACGCAGTCCGCCGCCGCTTCAGTCGCCGCTTCGGTCAACGATGATCCCCGCCGCTACGCGCACCTGAGCACCATCCGGCTCGAAGACCCTGACGCGATCGCCCGCGCCGCGAAGGCGCGCCGCCGCCATCCCGGCCCGAAGTCCGGCAGCCAGAACTTCATTGTCGCCGCCGACCACCCGGCCCGCGGCGCCCTCGCCGTCGGCGACGACCCGGTGGCGATGGCGGACCGCCGCCAGCTCCTGGACCGCCTGCAGATCGCCCTCGCCAACCCCGACGTGGACGGCATCCTCGCGTCCCCGGACATCATGGATGACCTGCTGCTGCTCGGGGCACTCGACGGCAAGCTCATCTTCGGCTCGATGAACCGGGGCGGGCTCTCCGGCCTGGTCAACGAGCTCGATGACCGGTTCACAGGCCACACGGCCGCCGCCCTGGCAGCGCTCGGCGCCGACGGCGGCAAGATGCTCACGCGCATCTGCCTCGGCGACCCGGACACGGTGGCCACCCTCGAAGCCACTGCCAGGGCGATCGATTCCCTCGCCGAGCGCAAGCTCATCGCCATGGTGGAACCCTTCCTCTCGGTCCGGGAACACGGCAGGGTCCGCAACGACCTGTCGACCAATGCGGTGATCAAGTCGGTTGCCATCGCCGAAGGGCTCGGCTCCACCAGCGCGTACACCTGGATGAAGCTCCCCGTCGTCGCCGAGATGGAACGCGTTATGGCCGCCACGACCATGCCCACCGTGCTGCTCGGCGGGGATCCGGACAGCAGCCAGGACGACGTCTTCGCGAGCTGGGAAGCAGCCCTCGCGCTGCCCGGCGTGCAGGGACTCACCGTCGGCCGGACCCTGCTCTACCCGCACGACGGCGACGTCGCCGGCGCGGTGGCGACCGCAGCATCGCTGCTGAAACGGTCCGCCCCGCGCACCCTGCCCACCCGCACCGCAGAAGTATCGGAGTAACGTCCCATGGGAATTGGATCTGCATCAGGAACCCGCAGAATGACGGTCGCCCAGGCCGTCGTCGAATACCTGTCCAAGCAGTTCACCGTCGACTCGGTCGGCGGCGTGGACTACCGCGAACGGCTGATCCCGGGCACGTTCGGCATCTTCGGCCACGGCAATGTTGCCGGCGTCGGCCAGGCCCTCAAGCAGTACCAGCAGCTCGATCCGACGATCATGCCGTACTACCAGGGCCGCAACGAGCAGGCCCAGTCGCACCAGGCCGTCGGCTACGCCCGGCACACCCGCCGCCGGCAGACGTTCGCGATCAGCACCTCGATCGGGCCCGGCTCCTCGAACCTGCTCACCGGTGCGGCGCTGGCCACGACCAACCGGCTGCCGGTCCTGCTGCTGCCCAGCGACACCTTCGCGACCCGCGCGGCGGACCCCGTCCTGCAGCAGCTCGAGCAGCCCTACGCCTACGACATCACCGTCAACGACGCGTTCCGGCCGCTCTCCAAGTTCTTCGACCGGGTCTCCCGGCCCGAGCAGCTGTTCTCCGCGTTCCACCACGGGCTGCGCGTCCTGACGGACCCGGCCGAGACCGGCGCCGTCACCATCTCGCTGCCGCAGGACGTCCAGGCCGAGGCCTTTGACGTGCCCGAGGAGTTCCTGGCCGAGCGCGAGTGGCGGATCCGCCGCCCCGACGCCGACGACGAGGACATCCGCCGCGCCGCCGAGGCCATCCGTGCCGCGAAACGCCCGCTCATCATCGCCGGCGGCGGTGTCCTCTACGCCTTCGCCAACGAGGAACTCGCCCGGTTCGCCGAACTCACCGGCATCCCGGTCGGCAACACCCAGGCGGGCGTCGGCGTCCTGCCCTGGGACCACAAGCTCTCCCTCGGCGCCATCGGCTCCACCGGCACGACGGCGGCCAACGCCATCGCCGCCGAGGCGGACCTGATCATCGGCATCGGCACCCGCTACGAGGACTTCACCACGGCGTCCCGGACCGCGTTCCAGAACCCGGACGTGACGTTCCTCAACATCAACGTCGCCGCGATCGACGCCTACAAGCACGGCACGTCCCTGCCGATCGTTGCGGACGCCCGCAAGGCCCTGGTGAAGCTGAACCAGGCCCTCGGCGGCTACCGGGTCGGCGCGGACCTCGAACAGCAGATCGCGAACGAGAAGAAGCGCTGGGACACCACTGTGGACGAGGCCTTCGACACCCGCTTCACGCCGCTGCCGGCGCAAAACGAGATCATCGGCGCCACGAACCGCGCCATGGACGCCCAGGACGTTGTCATCTGCGCCGCAGGCTCCCTCCCCGGGGACCTGCACAAGATGTGGCGGGTCCGCGATCCCTTCGGCTACCACGTCGAATATGCCTACTCCTGCATGGGCTACGAAATTCCCGGCGGCCTCGGCGTCAAGCGCGCGGCCCTCGCCGAAGCCGCGAAGGGCGGGGCGCAGCGCGACGTCGTCGTGATGGTGGGGGACGGTTCCTACCTGATGATGCACACCGAGCTCGTCACCGCCGTCGCCGAGCGGATCAAGCTGATCGTGGTCCTGATCCAGAACCACGGCTACGCCTCGATCGGCTCGCTCTCGGAGTCCCTCGGCTCGCAGCGCTTCGGCACGCAGTACCGGGCCCTGGACGAGGAGCACCACAGCTTCGACGACGGCGACCGGCTCCCCGTGGACCTGGCCCTGAACGCCGAAAGCCTGGGCGTGAAGGTGATCCGGATCGAACCGGGGGAGAAGGTCATCGCCGAACTCGAACAGGCGATCCGGGACGCCAAGGCCGCCCCCGAACGCGGCGGGCCCATCGTCATCCACGTGGAATCCGACCCGCTCCTGGACGCCCCTAGCTCCGAATCCTGGTGGGATGTCCCCGTCTCCCAGGTCTCCGAGCTCGACTCCACCAAACAGGCCTTCCAGACCTACACCGACCACAAGGGCCGCCAGCGCAAGCTGCTCGGCTGACTACTGACCCCTGACGGCTGACCCCGGCTGACCCCGGCCACCAAGACTCCAACCCCCAAGGACATTCCGATGAGCACCCTCACCACCACCAAGACCATCCACCACTTCATCAACGGCGCCGAAACCGCCGGCGCCGGTGACCGCACCCAGCCCGTCTACAACCCCGCCACCGGCGCCGTCACCGCAGAGCTGCGGCTGGCCAACCGGGCGGACCTGGACGCCACGGTCGCCGCGGCCCGCGCCGCCGCCGATTCCTGGGGCGACTTCTCGCTGGCCAAGCGCACCGCCGTGCTGTTCAAATTCCGTGAGCTCGTCGCGGCCCACGTGGACGACCTCGCCGAGCTGATCACCGCCGAGCACGGCAAGGTCCTCTCCGACGCCAAGGGCGAAATCGGCCGCGGCCTCGAGGTCATCGAGTACGCCTGCGGCGTCCCCACCCTGCTCAAGGGCGATTACTCGGACCAGGTCTCCACCGGGATCGACGTCTTCTCCTTCCGCGAGCCGCTCGGCGTCGTCGCCGGCATCACCCCGTTCAACTTCCCCGTTATGGTGCCGCTGTGGATGGCGCCGATGGCGATCGCCACCGGCAACGCCTTCATCCTCAAGCCCTCCGAACGCGATCCCTCCGCCTCGATGCTGCTGGCCAAGCTGTGGAAGGACGCGGGCCTGCCCGACGGCGTCTTCCAGGTCCTGCACGGGGACAAGGAAACCGTCGACGGACTCCTGACCCACCCGGACGTGGACGGCATCTCCTTCGTCGGCTCCACCCCGATCGCCAAGTACGTCCACGAAACCGCCACGAAGCACGGCAAGCGCGTCCAGGCCCTCGGCGGCGCCAAGAACCACGCGATCATCCTGCCGGACGCCGATCTCGACAACGCCGCAGACCACCTCGCCGCCGCCGCCTTCGGTTCCGCCGGTGAGCGCTGCATGGCCATCTCGGTCGCCGTCGCCGTCGGCGACGCCGCCGACCTGCTGGTCAAGAAGGTCCAGGAACGCGCCGTCGCCGTCAAGGTCAACAACGGCACCGCGCCCGACGCCGAAATGGGACCGGTCATCACGCCGGCCTCCAAGGAGCGCATCGTCCGGATCGTCACCGAGGCCGAAGCCGCGGGAGCTGCCATGGTCGTTGACGGCCGCGACCTCGTGGTCCCCGGCCACGAGGACGGCTTCTGGGTCGGCCCCACGGTCATCGACCACGTCAAGACCGAAATGACCGCCTACAGCGAGGAAATCTTCGGACCCGTCCTCGTCGTCGTCCGGGTCGAGGACCTCGACGCCGGCATCGCGCTGATCAACTCCAACCCCTACGGCAACGGCACCGCCATCTTCACCTCCTCCGGCGCCAACGCCCGCAAGTTCCAGCGCTCCGTCACCGTGGGCATGATCGGCATCAACGTCCCGCTGCCCGTCCCGGTGGCGCACCACTCCTTCGGCGGCTGGAAGGCCTCGCTCTTCGGCGACAAGCACATCTACGGCCCCGAAGGCGTCTCCTTCTACACCCGCGGCAAGGTGGTCACCTCCCGCTGGCCCGAGCCCACCCACGCCTCGGGTGCCTCCTACAACTTCCCCTCCAACTAGTCCCCGGACCGACCAAGAAGGACAACGCTGTCATGACTGAGAACAAGCTGATCATCGGCACCGCGCCGGACTCCTGGGGCGTCTGGTTCGCGGACGACCCGAAGCAGACACCATGGGAACGGTTCCTCGACGAAGTGGCCGAATCCGGCTACAAGTGGATCGAACTCGGCCCGTACGGCTACCTGCCGAACGACCCCACCCGGCTGGCCGAGGAGCTCAAGGCCCGCGACCTGAAGGTCACCGCGGGAACGGTGTTCACGGCGTTCCACCGCGGTTTGGACCAGTGGGAGACCGCCTGGGAGCCGGCCCGCAAGGTCGCGGAGCTGACGGCGGCCATGGGCGGCGAGCACATCGTGGTCATCCCGGCCATGTGGCGCGACGACGTCACCGGCGAGGCCGTGGAAAGCGGCGAACTCACCGACAAGGCCTGGGGCGACCTCTTCGCCGGCCACAACCGGCTGGGCAAGACCCTGCTGGAGGACTTCGGCCTGAAGCAGCAGTTCCACTCGCACGCCGACTCCCACGTCGGCGCGCAGGAGGACATCGAGACCCTGCTCGCCGCCACGGACCCGAAGTACCTCAACCTCTGCCTGGACACCGGCCACGCCGAGTACTGCGGCGCCTCCAGCCTGGACCTGATCAAGAACTACCCGGACCGGATCGGCTACCTGCACCTCAAGCAGATCAACCCGGACATCCTGAAAAAGGTCAACGCGGAAAACATGACCTGGGCCGCCGCCAACCTGGCCGGCGTTATGACCGAACCGCCGAACGGCCTGCCGGACCTGCGCGCCGTCATCGAAGCCGTCGAGGCGCTGGACCGGCCGATCTTTGGCATCGTGGAACAGGACATGTACCCCGTTGCCTTCGACGTCCCGATGCCGATCGCCAAGCGGACCCGCAATTACCTGCTCTCCTGCGGCTCCCGCACCGCCGTCAACTAGACGCCAATCAGAACTAAGGACACCAAAACCATGACCAAGACCCTCCGCGTAGCCGTCATCGGCGCCGGCCGTATGGGCGCAGACCACATCCAGCGGCTCAACACCCGCATCCACGGCGCCGAAGTCGCCGCCGTCGTCGACGTCGACCTGGCCCGCGCCCAGGCGGCCATCGAAGGCATCCCGGGCGCCGTCGCCCTGGCCGACGCCGAGGAGGCCCTCAACAACGGCGACGTCAACGCCGTGCTGATCGCCACCCCCGGCTTCCTGCACGAGGACATCCTGCTCAAGGCGATCGCCAAGGACATCCCGATCCTCTGCGAGAAGCCGCTCACCCCGGACGCGAGCCTCCGCCTGGAAGATCGTCCAGGCCGAGCAAAGCTGGGCCACAAGCGCATCCAGGTCGGCTTCATGCGCCGCTTCGACGCCGAATACGCCGCCCTGGGCAAGCATCATCCGCGAACTCCGAACTCGGCGAACTGCTGATGCTGCACCACCAGCACCGCAACCCGACCACCCCGGCCGGGTTCACCAACGAGATGCTGATCAACGACTCCGTGGTGCACGAATTCGACGCCATCCGCTTCTTCACCGGCGAGGAAATCACGTCCGTCCAGGTCCGCCTCGGCAAAGCCACGCACGAACGCCCCGGCCGGCCAGCACGATCCGCAGCACGTGCTGATCGAGACCGAATCCGGCGTCCTGGCCGACGTCGAGATCTACGTCAACGCCAAGTTCGGCTACGAAGTGGCCACCCAGGCCTCCTTCGAGGACGGCATCGTCAGCATCGGCGGCGACCAGGGCCCGTACACCCGCGCGACGGCCGCTGGGGCGGCAACGTCACCCCCGGCTTCGAGGAGCGCTTCGGTGCCGCCTACGACGTCGAAATCCAGTCCTGGGTGGACGCCGCCCTCCGCGACGAAATCGGCGGCCCCACCGCCTGGGACGGTTACGCCACCGCCGCCTGCTGCGAGGCCGGCGTCGAGGCGCAGAAGAACGGCGAGAAGGTCGCCGTGAAGCTCCACGCCAAGCCCGACGCTCTACCGCTAGGAAACACGGGAAGGGTGCCGGCGGCACGCCTTCTCTGAAAAGAACGCTCCCGGTCCCCTGCACAACCTGACTGACCCACAATGGAGTGTTCCACGTGAAAATCGCACTTGATCCAACGCCGTTCCACCACTCGCCACAGCCTGCTCGAATTTCCCCGCGCTTGGTGGCGGACCTCGGCTACAAGTACATGCAGATGACCCCGCACGCCGACCTCATCCCGTTCTACAACCACCCGAAGGCCGACGACGAGCTGGTGGGCCAGCTCAAAGGGGCCTGCAGGGACGCCGGGATCGAGATCGCCTCGGTCCTGCCCGTGCTCCGCTGGTCGGGGCCGGACGAGGATGCCCGCGAGGCGGCCGTCCGCTACTGGAAGCGCGCCATCCAGATCGCGGTGGACCTGGGCGTCAGCACCATGAACACCGAATTCAGCGGCCGCCCGGAGAAGGCCGAAGAGTCGGAGCGCGCCTTCTACCGCTCCATGGAAGAGCTGCTGCCCATCATCGAACGCGAAGGCATCGACCTGCTGATCGATCCGCACCCGGACGACTTCGTCGAAGAGGGCCTGGCCGCGATCCGGGTGATCCGCGGCCTGAACTCCAAGAACGTCGGCCTGGTCTACGTGGCCTCGCACAGCTTCCACATGCAAAACGCGCCGCTGGACATCATGCGCGCGGCCGGGGACAAGCTCCGCCTGGTCCACGTCGCCGACACCATGGACCACCACGCCTCCCACGGGCTGCGCTACATCACCAACCCGCCCGGCAACCCGGTCCGCGTGCACCAGCACCTGAAAATCGGCGACGGCGACGTCAACTGGGACGAGTTCTTCGGCGGCCTGAAGGAAATCGGATTCCTGGACCGGGAGGACACCGTCATGGTGTCCAGCGTCTTCGCCGAGGACGACAACGCCGCGGAGGTCTCCCGCTACCAGCTGGAGACGATGAACAACTACATCGCCAAAGCACGGTAGCGGCCGCCCTATGAAGCAAACGGAAAACACACTCCCCAGTCCTCCGGCCCCATCCGCAACACGCCCCACCGGCACCCCCGCGAATCCCAAGGGATTCATGCGGCGGGTGGCCTTGTTCTCGACCTTCGGCGGCCTGCTCTTCGGCTACGACACCGGCGTCATCAACGGCGCCCTGCCGTTTATGCAGCGGGACCTGGGCCTGACCCCGCTGACCGAAGGCCTGGTCACCTCGACCCTGCTGTTCGGTGCGGCCTTCGGCGCGATCACCGCCGGCCGGCTGTCCGACCGCTTCGGCCGCCGCAAGACCATCATGGCGCTGGCCCTCATCTTCGCCGTCTCCACCATCGCCTGCTCCCTCGCCCCGACAACGGAACTGCTGGTGGCCGCCCGGACCATCCTCGGCCTGGCGGTCGGCGGGGCATCGGTGATCGTGCCCGTGTACCTCGCGGAAATGTCGCCGGCAGCCCAACGCGGGCGGATCGTCACCCAGAACGAACTCATGATCGTCACGGGCCAGTTCCTGGCGTTCACGTTCAACGCCGTCCTGGGCAACGCCTTCCCGGAGGCCTCCCATGTGTGGCGCTGGATGCTGGTCATCGCCACCCTCCCGGCAGTGGTGCTCTGGTTCGGAATGCTGGTCCTGCCCGAGAGCCCCCGCTGGCTGGCGTCCGCCGGGCGCTTCGGCGAGGTCCTCGAAGTGCTGCGCAAGACCCGCGCACCCGCCGATGTCTCCCCGGAATTCGATGAAGTGCGGCAGGCGGCCCGGGAAGACTACCAATCCAAACTCGGAACCTTCCGCGACCTCACCGTGCCGTGGATCCGCAGGATCTTTGTGGTGGGGCTGGGCATGGCGGTCATCAACCAGATCAGCGGCGTCAACGCCATCATGTACTACGGCACCTCGATCCTCTCCAGCTCCGGCTTCGGGGACCAGGGCGCGCTGCTTGCGAACGTCGTCAACGGCATCACCTCAGTGGTCGCCGTCATCGTCGGCATGTCCCTTATGACGCGGGTGCGCCGGAAGTCCATGCTGATGGTCGGCCTGGCCGGTACGGCATCCTCGCTGCTGGCCATTGGCCTGATTTCGATGCTGATCCCGGAAAGCACCCTCCGCGGCTACCTGGTGCTGCTGTTTATGGTGACGTTCCTGGCGTCCATGCAGTCCTGCATCGGCACGGTCACCTGGCTGACGATGTCCGAAATCTTCCCGCTGCACGTCCGCGGGATCGGCATGGGCATCTGCGTGTTCGTGCTGTGGATGATCAACTTCCTGATCGGCTTCTTCTTCCCGCAGATGGTGGCCTGGATCGGCGTTTCCACGACGTTCTTCATCTTCGTCGCCCTGCAGCTCGCAGCGATCGTCTGGGTGAAACGGGTGGTCCCGGAAACCAAGGACAAGAGCCTTGAAGACCTGGAGCACTACTTCAAGACCCTGGCGGCCAAAGAGCACGTCGCCGCATAGCCTCAGCGGAGGAAAGCCCCGCCCCGGCACCCAACTAGCTCGCAGCAGGGGCCGTTATGAGCGCTCATAACGGCCCCTGCTGCGAGCTAGTTGGGCTGACACGGGACGGGGCTTTGTGCGTGTCCGGCGCCAGGGCCCTGCCTAGACGGCGGCGTGCGCGTGCAGCGTCGGGAGGGCGTCGACCAGCGCCGCGAGTTCCGGCACCTCCTGCGCCTCGGCGAGCGCACGCTCCAGCGTGGCGTCGTGGCTCGGCCGGGCCTCCTCCAGCAGCTTGATCCCGCTCGGCGTGAGTTCCGTGTAGATCCCGCGGCGGTCGTCGGCGCACAGGATCCGGGTGAGCAGGCCCCGGTCCTCGAGGCGGTTGACCAGGCGGGTGGTGGCGCTGGCGCTCAACGCGGTGGCGCGGGCCAGCTGCTGCATCCGCATGTGCCAGCCGTCCTGGCGGCTCAGCGCATCCAGCACCGTGTATTCCACGACGGACAGCTGTGCCACGGACTGCAGCGAGCGCTCCAGCTCCGCCTCGATCAGCCCGTGCAAGGCCGCCAGGGTCCGCCAGCCTTGCGCCCGGACCTCGACGGCGTCGTCCTTGATGCCCATCAGTTCTTCCCTTCAGATCAGCCTGACCGCGCCCGGAAACCCCGGAACACAGGCAGCCCACAAATTAGTTGCTTGCGCGGCATACTTGCTTGTGCAACAATAAATAACGCGTCTGCAACTAATAGCTTACGCTTCGCTTTTCTTTCCGTACAGTTTTTGAAGGAGCTCCTCAATGCCTATTGGCCTGATAGCACTCGCCCTCGGCGGGTTCGGGATCGGACTCACCGAGTTCGTCATCATGGGCCTGCTGCCCGAAGTGGCCGCGGACTTCCAGGTCAGCGAGGCGACGGCCGGCTGGCTCATCTCCGGCTACGCCCTCGCCGTCGTGGTCGGCGCCCTGCTCCTGACCGCCGCCGTGACCCGCTTCGAGCGCAAGCCGGTGCTGGCCGTACTCATGGTGCTGTTCATCGCCGGCAACCTGGTCTCCGCCGTGGCGCCGGACTACTTGCTGATGATGATCGGCCGCATTATCGCGGCCCTCGCGCACGGAGCCTTCTTCGGCATCGGCGCCGTGGTCGCCGCCAGTATGGTCGCCCCCACCAAAAAGGCCGGCGCGATCGCCATCATGTTCACCGGCCTGACGGCGGCCAACGTCCTGGGCGTCCCGTTCGGCACCATGCTGGGCCAGGCGGCAGGCTGGCGGTCCACCTTCTGGGCCATCACGGGCATCGGCGTCCTGGCGCTCGTGGGCATCCTGGCCCTGGTCCCCAATACGGGGTCCGGCGACGCCGCCTCGGGCGGCCTGCGCGGGGAACTCCGCGCCTTCCGGTCCGGGCAGGTCTGGCTCTCCATCCTCGTCACCATCCTCGGCTACGGCGGCATGTTCGGCGCCTTCACCTACATCGCCTTCACCCTCACGGAGGTCACCGGTTTCTCGGCCGCCACCGTGCCGTGGCTGCTCATCCTGTTCGGCGTGGGCCTCTTCATCGGCAACACCCTGGGCGGCAAGGCGGCTGACCGGAACGTGGACCGCACCCTCGCTCGTGGCGCTGTCGGCACTCGTGGTGGTCCTGGTGGCCTTCGCCCTCACCGCCGGCAACCAGCCGGCGACCATCGCCTCCATGGTGCTGCTGGGCGGCTTCGGCTTCGCCACCGTCCCCGGGCTGCAGATGCGGGTCATGAAGTACGCCACCACCGCGCCCACCCTGGCGTCCGGCGCCAACATCGGCGCCTTCAATGTGGGCAACGCCCTCGGCGCCTGGATGGGCGGCGTGACCATCACCGCCGGCCTCGGCTACACCTCACCGATCTGGGCGGGCGCCGGGATCACCCTGCTGGGCCTGGCGGTCATGGTGTTCGCGGCGGCCGCCGCGAAGCGGCACGGCAGCGCCGGCACCCCCGCTCGACAGCCACCGGCATGGATGGCGAGCGGGAGGGTGCGGAACTCCAGCGGGCCTAGCGGCCTTGGCGGCAGTGCGGAAATAGCGACGACGACGGCGGCACCCGGGTGCCGCCGTCGTCGTCGTTTTCGCGCAACGGGCACTACCGGAAAAGCCGCCGGCCCGGTGCATTCTTACGGATCAAGCTGTGTTCATTACGTTCTTACATCCTAATGTCAGGACAAACTATTGACATGCGTGACCTTAATCACCATGATCGAGGTAGGCGGTAATCCGGCGGCTGCAACGTAGCAGCCCGGAACTGAGATCAAAGGAGATTCACGGTGGCTAAATTTTCCTGGCGCAAGGCGGCCCTGGTTGCAGCGGTAGTTCCCATGGTGGCACTGAGCGCATGTTCGAGCACCGGGGGACGGCCCCCCAGCTCCGGCGGGGGAGCCGGCGGCGGCCAGGTCGCCACAACGGACCGGATCAAGATTGCCCTGATCACCCACGCCGCAGCTGGTGACACGTTCTGGGACATCGTTCGCAAGGGCGCCGAGGAGGCATCGGCGAAGGACAACGTTGAGCTCCTCTACACCTCCGATCCCGAAGCCGGGCGCCAGGCCCAGCTCGTCCAGCAGGCCATCGACCAGAAGGTCGACGGCATCGCGGTCACACTCGCCACACCGGATGCCCTCAAAGACGTCCTGAAGAAGGCCGCCGACGCCGGCATCCCGATTGTGAGCCTGAACGCCGGCGAGAGTGTCTCCGCGCAGCTGGGGGCGTTCACCCACTTCGGCTCGAACGAACAGCTCGCCGGTGAGGCTGTCGGCACCCGGCTCGCGGCAGAGAACTTCAAGCACCCCGTCTGCGTGATCCAGCAGCAGGGCCACGTCGGACTCGAAGCACGATGCGCCGGCGTCAAGGCGAAGGTGCCCGGAACGGAGATCCTTTACGTCGAGGGCAAGGACATGACCTCCGTCCAGTCCACCGCGACGGCCAAGCTCCAGGCTTCCAAGGACGCCGACGTCATCATCGGCCTCGGCGCCCCCATCACACTGACTCTCCTCAAGTCGGCCACGGACGCCGGCAGCTCCGCCAAGGTTGCAAGTTTCGACCTGAACGCGGATCTCGCCCAGAAGATCGTTGATGGTGCAGTCCTCTTCACGGTGGACCAGCAGCCGTGGCTGCAGGGCTACAGTGTCGGTCGACGCGCTGTGGCAGAACAAGCGCGGCGGCTTCAGCATCGGCGGCGGCCAGTCGGTCCTCACCGGCCCGAGCCTCGTCGACAAGTCAAATGCAGCCGAAGTCCTGACCTTCGCCCAGCAGGGTATCCGCTAACAGTCCGCTGGCCGGGCCGGCCTAGCGCCGGCCCGGCAGCAAGGAGAATCATCATGACCATCACCCAGACAAAGACACAGTCAGCTGCGGCCGATGAGCGCGTCGCCAAGCGCAGTCCGTTCCAGAAGCTCCTCGGCCGGCCCGAGGTTGGTGCCCTGGTGGGCGCGATCGTCCTGTTCGTCTTCTTCGCGTTGGTGTCCCCGACGTTCACCCAGCCGAATGCCTTCGCGACCGTGCTGTACGGCAGCTCCACGATCGGGATCATGGCCGTCGGGGTGTCCCTGCTGATGATCGGCGGGGAGTTCGACCTTTCCACCGGTGTCGCCGTGATCACCTCGGCGCTGACGGCGTCGATGTTCAGCTGGTACTTCACCACGAACGTGTGGGTCGGCGTCGGCCTGGCCCTGCTGGTGTCCCTGGGCATCGGCTACATCAACGGCTGGATCCTGATGAAGACCAAGCTGCCCAGCTTCATCGTCACCCTGGCCACGTTCCTGATGCTGACCGGCCTGAACCTGGGCCTGACCCGGCTGATCGGCGGCGGCGTTTCCTCCCCTTCGATCTCGAACATGGACGGCTTCAAGTCCGCGCAGGCGGTCTTTGCCTCCTCGGTGAAGCATCGCCGGCGTCGACGTCAAGATCACGGTGTTCATCTGGTTCGCGCTGGTCGCGGTGGCCACCTGGGTGCTGATGCGCACGAAGGTGGGGAACTGGATCTTCGCCGTCGGCGGGGACGCCAACGCCGCCCGCGCCGTGGGTGTCCCGGTCAAGGCCACCAAGATCGGTCTGTTCATGGCGCGTGGGTTTCTGCGGCTGGATCCTGGGCATGCACAACCTCTTCGCGTTCGACGCCGTGCAGTCCGGTGAGGGCGTGGGCAACGAGTTCCTCTACATCATCGCCGCGGTGATCGGCGGCTGCCTGCTCACCGGCGGCTACGGCTCGGCGATCGGCGGCGCGATCGGCGCGTTCATCTTCGGCATGGCCAACAAGGGCATCGTCTACGCGCAGTGGAACCCGGACTGGTTCAAGTTCTTCCTCGGCCTGATGCTGCTGCTGGCCACCATCGTCAACCTCATCGTCAAGCGCCGCGCGGAACTCAAGTAAAGGGGCCAGAGAAATGAATGCCAACGAGATCGACCAGCAGACACTGCTCCAGAACGAAAAAGATCCCCTCACCCACACCCCCGTCCACCTGCTCTCCCTCGAGGGGGTCGGCAAGCACTACGGGAACATCATCGCCCTCTCCGATGTCACCATGGCCGTGGACAACGGCCGCGTCACCTGCGTCCTCGGCGACAACGGCGCCGGCAAATCCACCCTGATCAAGATCATCGCCGGCCTGCACCAGCACGACGCCGGGGTCCTGAACATCATGGGCGAGGAACGGAAGTTCTCCTCGCCCCGCGACGCCCTGGACGTCGGCATCGCCACCGTCTACCAGGACCTCGCCGTGGTGCCCCTGATGCCGATCTGGCGGAACTTCTTCCTCGGCTCGGAACTCACGTCCGGCTTCGGCCCGTTCAAGAGCATGGACGTCGAGAAGATGAAGGAGATCACGCTCAAGGAACTCGCCGAGATGGGCATCGACCTCCGCGACGTCGAACAGCCCATCGGCCAGCTCTCCGGCGGTGAACGCCAGTGCGTCGCGATCGCCCGGGCAGTGTACTTCGGTGCGAAGGTCCTGATCCTGGACGAACCCACCGCGGCCCTGGGCGTGAAACAGTCCGGCGTGGTGCTCCGCTACATCCTGCAGGCCCGCGACCGCGGCCTCGGCGTCATCTTCATCACCCACAACCCGCACCACGCCTTCCCCGTCGGCGACCGGTTCCTGCTGCTCAAACGCGGCAAGTCGATCGGCTACTACGACAAGAAGGACATCACCCTCGACGAACTCACCGCCCAGATGGCCGGCGGCGCCGAACTCGCCGAACTCGCGCACGAACTCGAACAGCTCGGCGGCCACGGCGACGTCGTCAAGGAAGTCAAGAGCGAAGTCGCCGAGCGTGGCCCAGACGACCGGCGACACCTACCAGTAGACCGCCGTCCCGATTTTTTGAAAGGACAAGCCTTTGGCTTACTTGAACAGCAACCCGTCCGACGCCGTCCAGCCGGTCCGGATCGGACTCATCGGCTCCGGCTGGATGGGTGCCTTCCACGCAGAGAGCATCGCCCGCCGGGTCCCCGGCGCCGAGCTCGCAGCCATCGCAGACCCCAACGTTGAATCCGCCGCAGCGCTGGCGTCCGTCCTGGGCGCCGGAAAGGTGACGGCCGACGCCGCCGACATCCTTGCCGACCCGGAGATCGACGCGGTGATCATTGCGAGCCCGGCGCGCTTCCATTCGTCCCTGATCGGCCAGGCCGCCCGTGCCGGAAAGCACGTGTTCTGCGAGAAGCCGGCCGGACTGGGCCTCGAGGAACTCGACGCCGCCCTCGCCGCCGTGCAGGCGGCCGGGGTGCACTTCCAGATCGGCTTCAACCGACGGTATGCGGAGGATTTCCAGGCCGCCAAGAAGGACCTCGCCGCCGGAACCGTCGGGACGCCGCAACTGCTGCGCTCGCTGACCCGGGATCCGGGCACGGGCAGCATCCCGAACGCGGCCCGGGTGCCGGCGTGGACCGTCTTCCTGGAAACCCTGATCCACGACTTCGACACGCTGAACTGGTTCAACGAAGGGGCCGAGCCGGTGGAGGTCTATGCCATCGCCGATGCGCTGGTGGAGCCCGGGCTGCGGGACCAGGGTTTCCTGGACACGGCCGTCGTGACCATCCGCTACAGCAACGGTGCCATCGCCGTGGCCGAGGCAAACTTCAGTGCCCTCTACGGCTACGACATCCGCGGCGAGGTCTTCGGTTCCAAGGGCATGGTGCAGGCCGGGCGTGCCACCGAAACCGCCGCCCGCCGGTACACCGCCGACGGGATGGCGGCCGACACCCCACGGCTCAACGTCGAGCTCTTCCGGCAGGCCTACACGGACGAACTCGTCGATTTCACCGACGCCGTGCGCGGCCGGCGGGACGGCCGCAGTGACGTTACAGTGCCGTCGTCGGCCGGCTACGCGCTCACGCCCGGGGCAGCGGATGCCCGGCGCGCGCTGGCGATGGCGCTGGCCTGCATCGAGTCGGTCAAACGCGGCACCCCGGTGGCCGTCAACACGGTGGCCGTCACCACGGTGGCCGCCAGCTCAGTCGTGGTCAACGGCGCGGCAGTCCTCTGATGCGCCTGGCCGTATGCGCGGAGATGGTCTTCACCGACCTCCCGTTCACCGAACGTGTGCGCCGGATCCACGAGGCCGGCTTCGACGTCGAACTCTGGGACTCACGGACCAAGGACCTCGCAGCGCTGAAAGCCACCGGGGCGGTGTTTTCGTCCATGACGGGCTACACCGCCGGCAGCCTGGTGGACCCCGACACGGCCGATGAGGTGGTGCGGACGGCGGAGTCGCTGATCCCCACCGCCCTGGAGCTCGGTGTGAGCCGGATGGTGGTGCACCCGGCCGAACTCATCGACGGCCAGGCCGCCCGTCCCGTCTACCGGTCCAACGGGCACATGTGGAGCACGGGGGCGCGGACCCTCGAACGGCTCGGAGTCCTCGGCGAGAAGTACGGGGTGACGTTCTGCCTGGAGAACCTCAACACCATCCTCGACCACCCCGGCATCCCGCTGGCCCGCGCCAAGGACACCCTGGCGCTCGTGGCAGCCGCCGGCCACCCCAACGTCAAACTGATGCTGGACCTCTACCACGCCCAGCTGGGGGAGGGGAACCTCATTGAACTGGTCCGCACCGCCATGCCGCACATCGGCGAGATCCAGGTAGCCGATGTTCCGGGCCGCTGCGAGCCCGGGACCGGGGAAATCAACTACGCGGCAGTCGCCAGGGCGCTCGCCGCGGCAGGCTACGACGGCACCGTGGGCATGGAAGCCTGGGCCAGCGGCGACAGCCTGGCCGCGCTGGAAGCTTTCCGGGCCGCATTCGCCGTGCCCGCACTACACACAGGAGCTGATGTATGAAAGACGTAATCCTCGGACTCATCGGGGTGGGGCGGATCGGCGTTATGCACGCCAACAACATCGCCGGGCTCAACGACGTCCTGCATCCGCAGGGCATCAACGTCCGGCTCCGGCTCACCGATGTCGCCGAAGACCACGCGCGCGGGATCGCCGCGGGGCTCGGCGCCGAATTCCTGCCCACGGTGGAGGCGCTGCTCGCTTCCGGGCTGGACGGACTCGTCATCGCCACGGGAACCGGGACCCACCCGGACCTGATTAAGGCCGGCGTGGACGCCGGCATCCCGGTCTTTTGCGAGAAACCGGTTGCCCTGAACGTGGCAGACGCCCTGCCCGTCCTCGACTACATCCGTGACCGGCAAGGCGTTGTCCAGATCGGCCACCAGCGCCGCTTCGACGCCGGCTACCTCGAAGCCAGGCGCGCCTACCAGGCCGGGGAACTGGGCTGGATCCACTCGCTCCGTGCCGTCACCTGCGACATGGCGCCGCCGCCGGTCGAGTTCCTGGCCAGCTCCGGCGGACTGTTCCGGGACTGCTCGGTGCACGATTTCGACATCCTGCGCTGGCTCACCGGCCGGGAAATCGTCGAGGTGTACGCCAGGGGCTCCAACAACGGGGATCCCGCCATCGGGGAAGCCGGCGACGTCGACACGGCCCTCGCGCTGGTGACGTTCGACGACGGCACCGTGGGAACGGTCTCGGCCACGCGGTACAACGGCGCGGGACACGACGTGCGGCTGGAAATCCAGGGGTCCCGACGATCGCTGATGGTCGGGCTGGACGAGAAAACGGCGCTTGCCTCGGCGGAGGCAGGAATCACGTTCCCGGCCGGAGAACCGCACCGGACCTTTGCCGAACGGTTCCACCAGGCCTACCGCTCGGAGCTGGAGTCCTTCATCGAGGTGATCCTGGGCCGCCGGGAAAACCCCTGCACCCCGGAGGATGCCGTGGCCGCCTCCCGGGTGGCGGACGCCGCCCAGGAATCCCTCGCGACCGGTGTGCCGGTCCGGGTGGTCCAGACTGTGGCCAGCTGACCGAGGACCGCACCGCATAGAGAACCCCGGGGCCCAACGGCCCCGGGGTTCTTTTTGTCTGAGTCGGCCGAGCCGGTCAGGCGCCGAACGGCAGCCGCGGGTCGAGGTCCTGTCCGGCCCAGGTCTGCCGGATCCAGCCGTGGTGCGGGTCGTCGCTGATGAGCCAGTCACGGACCGGGCCGGGGCCCGCCATCACGTTGAGGTAGTACATGTCGTAGCCGGGCGCAGCCATGGCCGGGCCGTGCCAGCCGTAGGGCACCAGCACGACGTCGCCGGTGCGCACCTCCGCGGAAACATCGATGGGCCGCTCGTCCGATGCGTACACCCGCTGGTAGCCGATCGCGTCGTCCGTTCCCGGGCGCGCCGGGGCGCCGGGTGCAACCCGGGTCTCGAAGTAGTAGATCTCCTCGAGGCTCGTCTCGCCGTCCTTCTCCTCGTCATGCTTGTGCGGGGGATAGGAGGACCAGTTGCCCGCCGGCGTGAGGACCTCGCAGACGATGAACCGGTCCGCTTCCAGCGCGGCCGGCGTACCGAAGTTGTGGACCTGGCGGGAGCAGTTGCCGGCCCCGCGAAGTTCAACCGGGGTTTCCGCGGCCGTGATGAGGCGGGTCGGGTAGGAGGCCCTGGCCGGGGCGGTGGCCACGGCGACGCGTCCGCCGTCGGCCGAACTGATGGTCACGGCTTTGCCGGTCCCCGTGTAGAGGACGTCGCTGGGACCGCTGAAGACACTGTCCCGGCCAGCCAGCCGGTAGTCCACGCCCTCGACGGACACGGTGAAGGAACCGTTGAGCGGGACCACAATGCGTTCCTCGTCCGCGGCGGGAAGTTCGACGGCGGCCGCGGCGCCCAGCGTGGCGACCTTCAGCCCGGTGTGGGCCCAGCCCGCCACCTCCAGCACCGAATCGGAGGTCCCCAGTGAGACGTCCCATTTGCCTTGGGCGGCGGTGCCGAGCGGATAGACCCAGTTGGCCATGGAGTTCTGCCCTTTCGTTGTCGCGCCGGAGGAAGGCGCGGGTGGTTGCGGGGTGGCGGCGCGCGCCGCAGGCGGGGCGCTGAACGCCTGCCTCCGGACCCTTATCGTTGGACCAGCGTCATTTCGAAGCTGTAGGAATCCGCGCGGTAGACGTGGTGGCCGGTCTCCACCTGGCGGCCGGTGTCATCCACCGCGGTGCGTTCCATGGTGACGAGGGCGGAGCCGGGGGTGGTTTCCAGCAGGGGAGCCTGGTAGTCGTTGGCGATCATGGCGCCGATCCGCTGTGAGGCGAGGCGGAAGTTCACGCCGCCGTTGCGGAGGATCCCGTAGAGGCCTTGTGAGCCCAGGAGCGCCTCGTCGATGGTGGTGATGTCATCGCGCACCCAGTTCTCCATCAGGGCCAGCGGTTTTCCGCCGACCTTCCGGAGCCGGGTGAAGTGGTAGACCTTGGCGCCGGCCGGGAGCTGGAGTGCGGCACGGGTGGCGGCGTCGGCCTCGTCGTGGGAGAAGCTCAGCACTTCGGTGGTGGGCTTGCTGCCGTTGTTGCTGAGGTCATCGAAGAGGCTGGAGAGTTCGAGCGGGCGGCGGACCTGGCTGGAGACCACCTGGGTGCCGACGCCGCGCTTGCGCACCAGCAGGCCCGAGCGGACCAGTTCGTCCATGGCCTTGCGCATGGTGGGGCGGGAGAGGTTCAGCTGGGCGGCAAGGTCGATCTCGTTGTCCAGGCGGCTGCCCGGCGGAAGCACACCCCCGTGGATCGCGGCTTCGATGCCCTGGACCACCTGGTGGTAGAGCGGCACCGGGGAGGACCGGTCGATGCTGAGATTAAGCCGATTCGCCACTTTTTGAATAGCCACTGTTGAAGCGCTCCCTTGTGCCCCGGACCGGAACCCGGTGGGGCCGCCAGTCATTTGTCCGGCATATGTTCGCTTGATAGGACATACTGCCTAAGTTGATAGTAGCAGGGGACAGCCGGGGATGTCAGGAGAATATGCTCCGCATCGCATGGCTCCGGCAGATCTCGACGAAGGCGCGGAACGGGGCCAGCCGTTCTTCGGCCGGAAGCTCCCTGGCTTCGGGGTGCCACTGCACGGACGCCACCCAGCGCTCCGGGTCCTCCAGCGCCTCGATGGTCCCGTCCCCGGCCACGGCTGTCACCACGAGCCCGTCGCCGACCCTGGCCACAGCTTGGTGGTGGCCGGAGGCAATCGTGACCGCGACGCCCGCGGCGCCGTTCCCCGCGCCGCCGTACAGTCCGGCAACCTTGGTTCCACCCTGCACCTCGACCTCGTGCCATGCCCACGGGCCGGCGCCCTGCGCCGGTTCGGACTCCCGGTGCGCCACCGTGCCCGGGTCCATGTCCTGGATCAGCGTGCCGCCGTAGAGGACATTGAGCAACTGGTGTCCCCGGCAGACGCCGAGCACCGGCAGCCCGGCATCGATCGACTGCCGCGCCACGGCCAGATCCAGCTCGTCCTGGGCGTGGCTGACGTCGTAACACGCGCCGCCGGGCTCCTCGCCGTAGAGCCGCGGATCCAGGTCGCCGCCGCCCGGGAGGACGACGCCGTCGAGGGCCCCGAGCGGCTCATCCGGTGCCGTCAGCAGTACCGGTTCGCCGCCGCCGTCGCGCACCAGATCGACGATGTAGTCGAAGAGCGCGTTGGCCTCCGCCACCCGCGGATCCGCGTCCGTGGAGCTGCTGAGGCGGACGGGGATGCCGATGCGGGGCCGGCTGCTGCGGGGGAGGGGCGGAGTCTGCATGCTTTATTCTGCAACACAACTTCTGTTCCACAACGCAGGTCTAGGATTGCCGGATGACCAACAGATACCTTGTGTCCCGCAGCCGCTTCATTGCGGCCGCTCCGGAAGCCATCTTCGAGCTGCTTGCCACCCCGGCGCTGCACAGCGTGATCGATGGCTCGGGCACCGTCAAAGGCGCCCAGCCCCGCGGTCCCGAGCGGCTGGCGCTCGGCGCGACATTCGGCATGGAGATGAACATGCGGGTGGACTACAAGATCCTCAACACCGTCTGCGAGTTCGAGGAGGGCCGCCGGATCGCCTGGCGGCACTTCTACGGCCACGTCTGGCGCTACCTCCTGGAGCCCGCCACGGACGGCGCCGGCCGGACCGGCACCATGGTCACCGAACAGTGGGACGCCCGCCAGGTCCGTGGCAAGTTCTTCCTGCGGCTCGCGGGCTACCTGCGCCGGCACCCCGCCAACCTGGAAAAGACGCTGGCCAAGCTGGAGGCCCACCTTGCGGACTCCGGACGGCGCGAGGCCGGCAACACGGGGATTTCCTGACGCGGCGCCTCGACGGACCCTGAGGCCGGCGCGTCCCGGTCCGTCCCGCCGCTTCTGTAATGTGGATGGCACCGGGAGCACAAGGCAAGACTGAAGGTGGGAAGCGCGATGGGCCGCAGGACACTCGTTGACGACCTCGTCGACGGCCTGCTCGATGACATCCTGGACGGCAAGCTGCGGCCCCACGAGGCCCTGCCGCCCGAAGCGGAAATCGCGAAGGCCTACGACGTCAGCCGCCTCACCGTCCGCGAGGCGCTCAAGGCACTGCGGGCGCAGAACATCCTCTACGTCAAAGCCGGCCGCGGAACCTTCGTCAACCCGACCGACAACTGGACCGGGCTGGATGCGATCTTCAAGGCAGCATCCCACGACAGCGGTGCCGAGCAGGTTGCCGTGGGGCTGATTGAGATGCGGCGCATGGTGGAAACCGGGGCCGCCGCGCTCGCGGCCAAACGCCACACCCCCGAGCATGCCACGCAGATGCGCGAGTGCATCGCGGACATGAAGCGCTTCCATGATTCCGGCGACCTCGACGCGTTCGTGGCGGCGGACATCGCCTTCCACGACGCGGTGCTGAAGGCGTCCGGCAATCCCTTTGTCCGGGCCCTGTTCGCGCAGCTTGGGCCAGCTCCTGTATGTGAAGCGGCGCGAAACGTCCGCCGTCGAAGAGATCCAGGTGCACGCCATCGAGTACCACCAGAAGGTCATGGACAGCATCCTCAGCGGTGAGGCCGAGCTGGCCCGCCGCGCCATGGACGAGCACATGGACCAGACCTACCGGGACTACGAACGCTACGTGCACAACGCGGCATCCTGACGCCACTGCGCCCACCACCGCAGGGCTTGACGTAATCCACATCACTCTTCTATGCTTTTTCACAGTTCTTCAGTCAGATGTCTGACATCTGATCCAAATCTCATCAGATCCAGTTCACGTTGGACTGGGCCTCCCAAAATATCCCCACGGATTTCCGCCACCACCGCAGGTGCCGGGCTCCGATAGACAGAAGGTCGAAGATGACTTCACTCTCCTTAAAGTCCGCAGGACTCGGCGAGCTTGGCGAGCGTACGCTCCGCAAAGTCCGCCGCCGCGTTATGCCCCTGATCGTCCTGCTCTACTTCGTTGCCTACCTTGACCGCAACAACGTGGGCTTCGCCAAGCTCACCATGAGCGAGGACATCGGCCTGAACGCCGCCGCCTACGGACTGGGCGCCGGCATCTTCTTCCTCGGCTACGCGCTCCTCGAGGTCCCCAGCAACGCCGGCATGTACCGGTTCGGCGCACGCAAGTGGCTGGCCCGGATCCTCATCACGTGGGGCATCTTCGCGACGGCCATGTGCCTGGTGAACGGTGAAACCACCTACTACATCATCCGTTTCCTGCTGGGCGCGGCCGAGGCAGGGTTCTTCCCCGCCATCCTCTTCTACCTGACGCTCTGGTTCCCCGCCGCGCAGCGTGTGACGGTGCTCGGCATCTTCATTCTGGCGCAGCCGGTGTCCAACGCCCTCGGCGCCCCGGTCTCCGGGCTGCTCCTGCAGATGGACGGCCTGATGGGCCTCCAGGGCTGGCAGTGGCTCTACATCATCGAAGGCATCCCGGCCATCCTCCTGGGCCTGCTCACCCCCATCCTCATGACCGACCGTCCGCGGGACGCCAAGTGGTTGAACGCGGACGAGCGCGAATGGCTTGCCACCACCATGGACGAGGAACTGGCCGTCAAGTCCAGCACCGGCAACCACAACTTCCTGGCCGGCCTGAAGGACAAGCGCACCCTGACCTACTCCGCCCTCTACTTCGGACTGGTCTGCGGTATCTACGGACTGGGCCTGTGGATGCCCACCATCGTCTCCGCCATGGGCAAGTTCTCCACCGCCCAGATCGGCTTCATCGTGTTGATCCCGTACACGATTGCTGCCGTGTTCGTGTACTTCTGGAGCAAGCGGGCGGACCGGACCGGCAAGCGCGCCTGGCACACCGCCGTCAGCATGGTGCTGGCCGGCATGGGCCTGCTGGCCGCCGGATACCTGCTGCCCGTCAACCCGATCCTCGCCATGATCGGACTGACGGCCTCGGCCATGGGTATCTACGGCGCCATCGCACCGTTCCTTTCCATGCCGTCCGCGGCGCTGACCGGGGCCGCTGCTGCCGCCGGTTTGGCCCTCATCAACTCCCTGGGCAACCTGGGCGGGTTCGTTGCCCCCTTTGCCGTCGGGCTCCTGAACGACGCCACGGGCAGCAACCAGAGCGGCCTGCTGTTCCTGTCGGCCTGCCTGTGCATCACCGCGGTGGCGACTTACCTCTACGCCCGGAAGCGCCCGGAAGGCGATGCCGCCCTTGACCCGGCGGTCGCCGCGACCGCCACAGTGACCCCTGATTCCGCGGACCCCGCCAAAATCTCCTGATCCCGAAATCCCTGAAGGAAATCCATATGACTACCACCAACTTCCCCTCCGAACGCACAGTTGTCCTGACCGGCGCCGCGTCGGCCCGCGGCATCGGCCGCGCCGCCGCTGACCGGATGGCCAGCGAGGGATGGTCCATCGCCATCCTCGACATCAACGCGGAGGACGCCAAGGCTGCCGCCGCGGAGATCGGCTCCAACCGCGCGGTCAAGGCCATCGGCGTCGGAGCCGACGTCTCCGACGAAGCGTCCGTAGACCGGGCCATCACGGAGATCGAAGACTCGCTGCCGCCGATTGTTGCGCTGGCCAACCTCGCCGGGATCAGCTCCCCGACGACGTTCATGGAAACCACCGTGGCGGAGTGGGACAAGGTGTTCGCCATCAACATGCGCGGAACGTTCATCGTTTCCCAGCGGGTCCTCAAGGGCATGATCGAGCGCAAGCTCGGGCGCATCGTGAGCATCTCGTCCATCTCCGCCCAGCGCGGCGGCGGCACGTTCTCGAAGGTTGCCTACAGCGCCACCAAGGCCGGAATCCTCGGATTCACCCGTGCCCTGGCCCGCGAGGTCGGCGAGTTCGGGATCACGGTCAACGCCATTGCCCCCGGCCCGATCGACACCGACATCATGGGTGGAACCCTCACCGATGAGCGCAAGGCCCAGCTGTCCGAGGGCATCATGATGGGCCGCGTCGGCACCCGCGAGGAAGTGGCGGCCCTGATCGCCTTCCTGCTGGGCCAGGACGCGGGCTACATCACCGCCGCCACGTATGACATCAACGGCGGCCTCCAGGTCTCCTGACCCGGACCCCGTAACCAGACACAAGTGTGCCCCCGCCGGATTCCGGCGGGGGCACCTTTGTGTCTGCCGGTCATGCCCCGTGCCGGTCAGCGCCCGGGCCGGGCACGCATTCGGCGCGGCTACAGGTCCTTGCGGCACTGGGCGCGGCCCAGCTCGTGCAGGCCGTTCAGGTCGCCGTCGGCGAGGCCGTCCGGCGTGCCGATCTCCGGATACATCAGCTGCACGGGGTCGTCCACGTGTTCCAGCCCCATGACGTGGCCCAGTTCGTGCAGGATCACGGCGGTGGCATAGGCCGCGCCGGAGGGCCGGCGCAGGTCTTCGGCGATTTGCGGAGCGTCGAGTTCGAGGCTGCCGGTGACGAAGCTCTTGGGCCCTTCGCCGTAGCTGAAGTGGGTGCTGCCTCCGGTGCCGATGACCGGTCCCTTGAGCTGGGGCGCCTGCTCGGGGGTGGTCCAGGCGATCAGCAGCGGAGCCCACCGTTCGCCGTAGGCGTCCTTCTGGTACGGCGCGCGCGACTGGGAGGGGGCCTCGGCCGTGGCGCCGTCGTTGACGAATTTGATGCCGGTGGCCCGTGACACCGTCGCGATGGCGTCCTCGACAAGGCGTTCCGCCCCCGCCGGCTCGAGCCCGTCGTTCACGACGTAATGCAGCGGGCGGCACGGGGAGTAGCCCACCGGCGTTCCGTCGTCGTTCGTGGCCAGGAATTTGTAGGAATTACTGGCGGCAGGGGGATCCTCCGGCCGGCCGAGCGGGTGGTCCTGCTCCTCGAAACCCGGCGGGGGAGCATCGTTGCGCCGCCCTTCGGCCGGGACTCCCGGCTGCCCGGCGGCCGGCTGGGCGGTGTCCGGCGCCACGGTCCGGCCGTTGGGCCCGGTACCGCGGTTGACCTCGAACAACCCCACGAAGCGGGGGTCACCATAGACCAGGCCGGCGGCCACAAAGGCGGCGCCGGCGATCAGTGCGGCGGCGGCCAGATTGCGGAAGACCCGCCAGGCCGTGCCGGAGCGGCTGTGCCGCGGCGTCCGGTCCCGGAATTCAGGACCGTCCACTAAGCGACCACCGCGCCGAACGCCAGGCCCAGCACGTAGGTCACGGCGGCGGCCCCCATGCCGATGGCGAGCTGCCGGAAGCCGCGGGTTGTCGGGGACGTGCCGGACAGCAGGCCCACCACGCCGCCGGTGAGCAGGAGCGCCAGGCCCACCAGCACGGCCGAGACCACGAGGGCCCCGATGCCGGTCATGCCCAGGAGGAAGGGGATGATCGGCACAATGGCGCCGGACGCGAAGAAGCAGAAGCTCGACGCCGCCGCGCCCCATGCGGTGCCGACGGCCTCGTGCTGGTCCTGGCTCTCGGGCAGTTCGGGCCGCAGCGAGAGGCTGGGGTCGCAGTCGCAGTCCAGCAGGCCCATCCGCTCGGCGACGCGGTGTTCCGCGGCTTCCCGGGACATGCCGCGGGCCAGGTAGACGAGCAGCAGCTCATTGTGTTCGATGTCCAGTGACGGCGCGGCGGCCAGGGTGATCTGGGTGGGGCGGGTCGCGGCGAGCAGCTCCCGCTGGGACCGGACGGAGATGAACTCGCCGGCGCCCATGGACAAGGCGCCGGCCAACAGCCCGGCGACACCGCTGAGGAGGACCACGGAGCTGCCCACACCGGAGGCGGCCATGCCCATGACGAGGGAGAGGTTGCTGACCAGCCCGTCGTTGGCGCCGAAGACGGCCGCCCGGAAGGTGCCGGCAAGGCGGTTGCGGCCCCGGGTGGCGAGTCCGCGGACCACTTCCTCGTGGATCTGTTCGTCGGCGACCATGGCCGGGGTGGCGTACGGGTCGGTGGCGTAGGGGGAGCGGCTCTCGGCGCGTTGGGCCAGGGCCAGGACGAACACCGAGCCGAAGTGGCGGGCCAGGAATCCCAGGAACTGGCTGCGGAGCGAGGCGGGGCGGGGCCGGCCGGCATGCTCGGCCGAGCAGTTGCAGCCAGTGTGCCTCATGGCGGCCCTCGGCCTCGGCCAGGGCGAGCAGGATGGCGCGTTCCTCGCCGCTGCGGCTCTGCGCCAGATCGCGGTAGACGGCGGCTTCGGCCCGCTCGTCGGCGAGGTACTGCCGCCAGCGCTTGATGTCCGCGGCGTTCGGCGGAGGCGTCGGCCGCCCGTCGGCGCTGTCGGTGTCGCCAGCGGCGTCGCGGGCCTCGCCCGCGGCGGGGTCAGCGTGGTGGGGGTCAGGGTTGAGCGGGTCAGATTTGGCGTGCTGGGACACGGAAACTCCTGGGCTTGATAGGGCATGGTCCGGCCCCATTGCGTACCCAGCCTACCGCGTATTTCCGCGCATTTTCGGCTGGCAATCCTCAGCCCGGAGTTTAGGCGGACCGTAAAAACCCGGCCGCGGGATGGTGCGTCAGGGCCGGCCGTTTCGCGCTGCACACGGACCCTTGACCGGCCGGGTTGCCGGTGTTCGAATGAAACCCAGGGCGGGTTCCCCGGAGCCACTGCCGCCACCCCAGGCACTTGGAGGTTGCAAAATGTCCAGCACCGGATCACATCCGACGCCCCGTCCGGCCCTGCCGGTGAGGGATTCCCTCGAGTCCGATCCCGCCTACGACTATGCCGAGGACGCCCCGGTGGATGCCGTGGAGTCCGGGGATGAGGAACTGCTCGAGGAGGCCGACCGGCTCGTTCCGCTGGACGAGGACGACTTCCTGGGCGACGACAAGCCCGTCCCGCCCCTGGGCGGTGAGGAATTCCTCGAACCGGAGGAAAATGAGTGATGCGCTGCTACCGGCAGTGAACGAACGACGGCGGTGCCTCCCTCGCAAGGGGAGGCACCGCCGTCGTCGTGATTCCGCTGCACTAGTGGGTCAGGGCTGACGGGCTGGTCTTCCTCGGAGGCACTGCCGGCAACCCGGCGGCGCCAGTTCTGCATGACCGCAGGATCCGTGGGCTTGGTCAGGTACGACACCGCGATGTAGACGACGGCGGAGGCAATGAGGCCGAAGTAGATCGGCTCGTTGGCGTAGATGCCGTCGAGCGGGACCTCGGCGTTGATCTCCAGGACGATCATGGTGCCCAGGGTGATGACCGAACCGACGGCCATGGAGGCGGCCGCGGCCACGCCGGTGCCGCGCTTCCAGACCAGGCCACCGAGGATGGCGACGAGGAGCCCGCCGACCAGGATGTCGTAGGCGATGGTGAGGGCCGCGACGACGTCCTTGGTGATGATGGCGATGACGATCGCGACGATGCCCGAGGCCCAGGACCCACATGCGGTTGGCCTTGACGTCGTGCTCGGGGTTGTCCGTGTCATCGGTGTTGATGTCCTTGCCGAACCAGCTGGCGACGAACGGGCAGGACATCGGCCCGGGCCACGGTGGCCGCGGCGATCAGGGCGCCGGAGGCGGTGGACATCATGGCGGCGACGGCGGCGGCGAGCACGAGGCCGCCGATGCCGATCGGCAGGAGCTGCGTGGCGACCTCGGCGTAGACAACGTCCTTGCCGAGGGGCGACGTCGATGTTCGGCAGCGCGACGCGGGCGCCGAGGCCGATCAGGGCGCCCGCTGCACCGTAGAGGATGCAGTAGATGCCGGCGGTGGCGCCGCCCCAGCGGGCAACCGTCGGGGTCTTGGCGGTGAAGACGCGCTGCCAGATGTCCTGGCCGATCAGCAGGCCGAGGGTGTAGACGACGAAGTAGGTGATGATGGTCTGGATCGCCGATGCCGTCGATCTGGAAGAAGCTGGCGTCGACGCGGGCCCGGATGCCGTCGAAGCCGCCGGCGGCGTTGAGCGTGAACGGCAGCATCAGGACGAAGATGCCGACGGTCTTGATGACGAACTGGACCTGGTCGGCCAGGGTGATGGACCACATGCCGCCGATGGTCGAGTAGACCAGCACGATCGCGCCGCCGATGGCGATGGCCAGCGCGCGGTCCCAGCCGAACAGCACCACGAAGATGGTGGCGTAGGCGCCGGTGGAGGTGGCGCACAGCATCAGGGTGTAGGCCAGCATCACGATGCCGGAGGTCTGGGTGGCGCGGCTGCCGTAGCGCAGCGTCAGCATCTGCGAGACCGTGTAGATCTTCAGCTTCTGGATGGTGCCGGCGAAGAGCAGGCTCAGCAGCAGCACGCCGACGCCGATCGCGACCACGAGCCACATGCCGGAGATGCCGAACTTGTAGCCGAGGCCGACGCCGCCGACGGTGGAGGCGCCGCCGAGGACAACGGCGGCCATGGTGCCGGTGTAGAGGAACGGCCCGAGGCGGCGGCCGGCGACGAGGAAGTCGCTGTTGTTCTTGGTGCGGGATTTGCCCCACCAGCCGAACGCCAGCATGGCGACCAGGTACACCACCACAATGGCGATGTTGACGAAAGTTGCGTCCATAAGGGGCTCCTTGGAGCTGTTCGGAGCAGGACCGGACCGGCCGCAGCGCACCAGCGCGCACGGGGTCCGCTGCTTTATAACGGATTGATGGGGAAAGCCCTGCGGGTTTCCAGTATTTCGCAAAAACAGTGACGTGTGGTTGCCCGATCGGCTATTGCCTAATAGACAACACTTGTTGCCTAAGAGTAGTTTGTGATCCCGGTAACAGTCAAGGTGCGGCGTGTGCCGGTGCCGTTTCCGGCGTCGCCGGGCTCCCTCCCGCTAGGATGGCTCCAATGATGGGGCCGAGCGGCCAGCCGTGAAAGGTTCCAGAATGAAGGCACTACCAGTTGAACCGAGCAATGTTCCAGTTGCCATCGGCTCCCGGATCCGCGCGGCCAGGCAATCGCAGCGGCTCACCATTGAGCAGGTCGCGGACGCCACCGGCCTGACCAAGGGCTTTCTCAGCAGGGTTGAGCGTGACCTGACATCGCCGTCGGTCGCCTCCCTTGTGACGCTGTGCCAGGTGCTCTCCATCTCGATCGGCGATCTCTTCGCCGCACCCGAAACGCACCTCACCAAACAGAACGAGGGCCCGCGGATCTCCCTGGGCGGCGAGGGAATCGTGGAGCGGCTACTCACGGCGCGCTCCGAACGCCGGGTCCAGATCATCCAGGCCGTCATCGAGCCGCACGGCCGCGGCGAATCCGAACTGTATGCCGTGGACTGCGATGTTGACGTGCTGCACGTCATCCGGGGCAGCATCCGGCTGATCCTCACCAACGAGGAGTTCGAGCTCAGTGCCGGTGACACCGTCACGTTCCCCGGCCGGGAGCCGCACACCTGGGTCAATCCCACGGACGACGCCGTCGAAGTGCTCTGGGTGCTGGTCCCCGCCGCGAGCCGCTAGCAGGGCGGTGCGCGTCCCGACGGGGCGGGCGCAGCGGCGATCGGATGGCTTAGTAAACAAATGGTGCGCATTATGAAACTTCGAGTGTATGATTGCTGTCACACCCGTCGGTCAATCCTCGAAGGAGAGGCTTTCTTTTGGAAGAGCTGCGCATCGAGGCCAATGGCAACCTTGGCCCCATCGATTCATCCCGCATCCCGCGCTACGCCGGAGCCGCCACCTACGCCCGCCTGCCACGCCTGGACCAGGTAGCCAAAGCCGATGTCACGGTGGTCGGCGTGCCGTTCGATTCCGGCGTCTCCTACCGGCCCGGCGCCCGCTTCGGGTCCAACCACATCCGCGAGGCGAGCCGCCTGCTGCGCCCGTACAACCCGGCGTGGGACGTCAGCCCCTTCGAGAACATCCAGGTTGCCGACGCCGGGGACATGGCGGTCAACCCCTTCAACATCAACGAAGCCATCGAAACCATCCAGCAGAACGCGCTGGACCTGACGGCCGCCGGCAGCAAGCTGCTGACCCTCGGCGGGGACCACACCATTGCGCTTCCGCTGCTGCGTGCCGCCGCGGAGCGCGCCGGCGCCCCGGTCGCCATGCTCCACTTCGACGCGCACCTGGACACCTGGGACACCTACTTCGGCGCCGAATACACGCATGGCACACCGTTCCGCCGCGCTGTCGAGGAAGGCATCCTCGACACCGAGGCCATCAGCCACATCGGCACGCGTGGGCCGCTGTACGGCAAGAAGGACCTCGACGACGACCACCGCTTCGGCTTCGGCATCGTCACCTCCGCCGACGTCTACTACCAGGGCGTGCTGGAAACCGTCGCCAAGGTCCGCGACCGGATCGGCAACCGTCCCCTCTACATCTCGGTCGATATCGACGTCCTGGACCCGGCGCATGCACCGGGCACCGGAACGCCGGAAGCCGGCGGCCTCACCAGCCGCGAGCTGCTGGAAATCATCCGCGGCTTCCGTGGCATGAACCTCGTGGGCGCCGACGTCGTCGAGGTTGCCCCGGCGTACGACCACGCCGACATCACCGGTGTGGCCGCCAGCCACGTCGCCTATGAACTGGTCACCCTCATGGCGGACAGCGCCAAGCCGGGCGACCGGTTCGGCGCTCCGAACGGCTACGCCGCCCAGGCCCTCGGCCAGGAATCCCACCGCCCCGCAGGCTTCGCGGCTCCGGCCGCCCAGCGCGTCGAGACCGGGGTCTCCCAGTGAGCGGCGTGCGCAACGGCGGGGACCTCGTCGTCGAGACCCTTGAGGCGCTCGGCGCCAAGACCGTCTTCGGCATCCCGGGCCAGCACGCCCTGGGCCTCTTCGACGCCATGGGTCGCGGAAACCTGCACTTCGTTTCCTCCCGGGTGGAGAACAACTCGGCGTTCGCAGCGGACGGGTACTCCCGCGCCACCGGCGAGGTCGGCGTTCTCTTCCTCTCCACGGGCCCGGGCGCGCTGACGTCCCTGGCCGGGCTGCAGGAGGCCTACGCCACCGGCGTTCCCATGGTGGTCGTCGCGAGCCAGATCCCGCTCGAAGGGCTTGGCGCCCGCCGCAAGGGCATGCTGCACCAGCTCGATGACCAGAAGGCCTCGGCCGCCAACGTCACGAAGAGCCAGCGGCTGATCCAGCATGCGTCCGGCATCCCCTCCGCGATCCAGGACGCCTGGACGGAGGCGATCTCCTCGCCGCAGGGACCCGTATGGCTGGAAATCCCGCAGAACGTCCTGCTGGACCCCATCATGGTGCCTCCCGTGGAAGACGCCCTCGCCGAAGCGGCAGACAACCCGCCACGCGTGGAACTGGTCCGCGAAGCCGTCAAATGGCTCTCGACGGCGGAGCGTCCCGCCATCATCGCCGGCGGCGGCACCCGCCGCGGCCGGGCCGAGAAGTCGTTGCTCTCCATCGCGGAGAAGCTGCGCGCGCCGGTGATCTGCACCCCGGGCGGCAACGGTGCGTTCCCCTGGAACCACGAGCTCTCGCTGCAGTCCTGGATCGAGGACCAGTACATGACGGAGCTGCTTGAGGACGCGGATGTGCTGATCGTCATCGGCTCCTCCCTGGGCGAGGTCACCTCGAACTACTTCACCTTCGAGCCGCGCGGCCGGATCATCCAGATCGATGCCGAGCCCCGCGTCCTTGAATCCAACCGTCCGGGCCTCGGCATCCGGGCCGACGCCGGCCAGGCCCTCGCCGCGCTCGACGAGGCCCTGACCGAGCCGCACGGCGAACGCGCCGACTGGCACGGCACCGCCCCCGAGACCCTGGTCAAGGAGTCCCTGGCCAAGGTGAAGGCACGGCTGGAATCCCAGGACCTGGGCAAGGAACTGAAGTTCATGGCGGACATCCGTGAGGCCGTCCCCGCGGACATGCAGACGTTCTGGGACATGACGATCTCCTCCTACTGGGCCTGGAGCTGCTGGGATGCCCGCGAGGGCCAGTTCCACTCCGCCCAGGGCGCCGGCGGGCTGGGCTTCGGCTTCCCCGCGGCGATCGGCGGCGCCGTCGGCCTCGAAACCACCGGCACGCCGGGCGGTTCCGCGAGGGTCCTCGCCGTCTCCGGTGACGGCTCCGCGATGTACTCGATTTCGGAGCTGGCCACCGCCAAACAGCACAACGTGCCGGTCACGTGGCTGATCGTGGACGACGGCGGTTACGGCATCCTGCGCGAATACATGGTGGGAGCCTTTGGCAAGGCGACCGCGACGGAACTGTCCCGTCCCGACTTCGTCAAACTGGCCGAGTCCTTCGGTGTGCCGGCCACCCGGGTGGCCCCGGAGGGCGTGGGGGAGGCGCTCAAGGCGGGCTTCGCCGCGGACGGCCCGAACGTCGTCGTCGTCGAAACCTTGCTCCAGATGTTTGCCCCGACCCACGTGGAGCTCTAGGCACACCTGAACCAACCGGACACGAACGCGAACCGGCAGCCCTGGCTGCCGGTTCGCGTTCGGTCTTTAACGCGCTTGTCGGCACCGCTCCCGTGCTATTAGTTTCCCAAAGTAACCATTTACCTATATAGTTGCCTTGGGCAAGCAAAAGGGGTCGCCATGTCAGTTGCACCGAGTACTGCAGCCAATCTCGTTTATCAGATCTTCGATCTCCAGCGCGCCGTCCGCTGTGTCGCCGCCGTCAATATCCGCGGCCAGGACACCGGAGTGGCGCTGCAGGGGGTCCTGCGCTTTGTGGGGGAGGGCGAGTCACGGGCCACCCACCTCGCGGATCGGCTGGGTGTCAGCGCGCCGGTCCTCAGCCGGCACATCGCCGAACTTGAGGAACTGGGATTCGTGGTCCGCCGCCCGGACCCCGAAGACGGGCGGGCCCAACTGATCGCACTGTCCGCGTCCGGGGCTGAGAAGCTGCGCTCCATCGAGGACCAGCGGACCTCCGCGCTGCAGGGGCTCCTGCAGGACTGGACCGAGGATGACGCCGAAGAGACGGCGCGGACCCTGAAAAAACTTGCTGAGTCCCTGCGGACAACAGCCCGGGCAAAGACGGCCGGACCCACCACCACGACCACCGTTGCTGAGGAGTAAACACATGGCAAGCCACGCTGCCGCCACCGGGCCGTCGCCGGCACCCACCGCACATCCGCACCCCGCTCCCGCGCCCGCGATGACCCACCGCCAGATCATGGAGGCGCTCACCGGACTGCTGGCCGCATTCTTCACCGCGATCATCAGCAGCACCATCGTTGCCAACGCGCTGCCCACGATCATGTCCGAGCTCAAGGGCACCCAGACTGACTTCGCCTGGGTCATCACCGCGGCATTGCTCGCCAACGCCGCCACCACACCCATCTGGGGCAAGCTGGCGGACCTATTCAACAAGAAGATCCTCGTCCAGCTCAGCATCGTGATCTTCGTGGCCGGCTCCGTCATGGCGGGCCTGTCCGAGACCATCCCGTTGCTGCTCACTGCGCGGGTCATCCAGGGTATTGCGATGGGCGGACTGACCGCCCTGGCCCAGGCCATCATCGGTTCGATCATCCCGCCGCGTGACCGCGGAAAATACTCCGGCTACATGGGTGGCGTCATGGCCGTCGGCACCGCGGGCGGCCCGCTGCTCGGCGGCTTCATCGTGGACAGCCCGCTCGGCTGGCGCTGGACCTTCTTCGTCTGCGTCCCGCTCGCCGTCGTCGCGCTCATCCTGCTGCAGATCACCCTGAAGCTGCCCCACGTCAAACGCCCGGCCAAGATCGACTGGCTCGGCTCCATCCTGCTGACCTCCGGCGTGAGCCTCCTGCTGATCTGGGTCTCCTTCGCCGGCAACCCCGACTATTACGACTGGTGGTCCTGGCAGACCGCCGCCATGGTCGGCGGCGGCGTGCTGCTCCTGGCCCTGCTCGTCGTGGTGGAATCCCGGGTGGCGCAGCCCATCATCCCGCTGAAGATCATCTCGGAGCGGACCACCGCCCTGGCCATCCTGGCCTCGGTTGCCGTCGGCGTCGGCATGTTCGGCTCGTCCGCGTTCCTGGGCCAGTACTTCCAGGTGGCCCGCGGCGCCAGCCCCACCGAAGCAGGGCTGCTGACCCTGCCCATGATCGCCGGCAACCTCATCGGCTCGGTCGTGTCCGGCCAGCTCATCAGCCGCACCGGCAAATGGAAGCGCTACCTCGTCGCCGGCTCCATCTTCCTGATCGGCGGGCTCGGCCTGGCCGGAACCATCGACCACACCACCGAGCTTTGGCTGACCGGCCTCTACACCGGGATCCTGGGCCTCGGCCTCGGGCTGCTGATGCAGAACCTGGTCCTGGCCGTGCAGAACACGGTCCGGGCAACCGACATCGGCACCGCGAGTGCGTCGGTGGCGTTCTTCCGCTCGGTCGGCGGCGCCATCGGGGTTTCGGTCCTCGGCGCAGTCCTGGGCAACCGGGTCAAGGAACTCGCCACGGAAGGGCTTGCCGCGGCCGGGATTCCGGTCGCCGGAGGTTCCGCGGGCGCCAGCCTGGACCTGCAGGACATGCCGGCACCGGTCCGCGAGATCATGCGCGCGGCCTACGGCGATGCCACGGCGGAGATCTTCCTGATCTCGGCAATCATCGGCCTCGTGGCGCTGGTGGCCATCCTCTTCATCAAGGAACAGCCGCTGCGCCGCACCGTGGACATCCAGCCGGAGGCGGCAGCCGTCGCTGCCGGCCCGGATGCGGACCCCGACGCCGGGCACGGCCGCCGCCAGCCCCGCCGGGGACGCCGACGCCGGGAACGGCGCCGCCGGGCGGAACGCGCGTGCTGACGCCGGTGACCCCGTTCCGGAAACGGGAATCGTCGACCTGGACCGGGAGTTCATCGAGGTCCTCAGCCGCCAGCGGGCCGGCGAGACCCGGGCCTCCGACCGTGACGGTGCCCGGACCAGGGCTCGCACCATGCTGGCCGATACCCGGGCAGAGGCCGCGGACGTCGTCCCTGTCCTGCTCCACACCCAGCAGCTGCTGGCCGAACAGCAGCTCCAGCTGGCGGAAGCCCTGCGCGCGGTGAACCAGCAGGCTGAAGTGCAGCGCGGCATCGCCGCCGAGCAGACCAGGGTCAGCGCAGAGCTGACCACCCTCCGCCGACAGCTCGCGAAGGAGCGGAAGCTGCAGCGCGCGGCCGCCGACTACATCGCGACGCACGGCAGGCACCGCGGCGAATAGTCGCCGGTCCCGCAATCACGTTGCCCCGCGGCCCCGCTCGTACGGCCCCGCGGGTACGGGGCCGCGGGGCCGGCTGGCGACTGCCGGCTGCCTCAACGGCGGGGTTCGTACGCCGTTTGGATGATTTTAAGGTGTCAGAGTTCCCGGCCTGCAAGCGATTCCGTAGAGTTGGAGCGCTAAGGCTGTCGGACCCACCTGCTATTACTGGGAACATCATTTCGATGTTCCCTCTTCAGTCTTCACTCCAGCCTCAACTATTCGGTATTCCTAAGGACTCGTGGGCATGCTTGTCACTCTCATACGGCGCTACTCCAAGCCGTATCTGCCGTACATCGCGGCTGTCATCATCTTCCAGCTCGCCTCGACCATCGCGGCGCTGTACCTCCCCAGCCTGAACGCGCAGATCATCGATGAAGGTGTCTCCCGTGGCGACACCGACTACATCTGGCGGACCGGCGGGCTCATGCTCGTCGTCGCGCTGGTCCAGGTCGCCACGGCGATCGCCGGGGTGTACTTCGGCTCCAAGGCCGCGATGGCGTTCGGGCGCGACCTCCGCCGCGGCGTGTTCCGCAAGGTCAGCAGCTTCTCCGCCAAGGACGTCAACGTCTTTGGCGCCCCCACGCTGATCACCCGCGGCACCAACGATGTCCAGCAAGTGCAGATGCTCATGCTGATGGGGCTGAACTTCATGGTGGCCACGCCCATCATGTGCATCGGCGGCATCTTCATGGCCCTCCGCGAGGATCTCAACCTGTCCTGGCTGGTCTGGGTTTCGGTGCCCCTGCTCGTGGTTGTCGTGGGGTACCTCGTGGTCCGGCTCATGCCGCTCTTCCGTTCCATGCAGACGAAGATCGACCGGATCAACGGGATCCTCCGCGAGCAGATCATCGGCATCCGCGTGGTCCGGGCCTTCGTCCGCGAACCCCACGAGACGGAACGCTTCGGCGCGGCGAACAAGGAGCTCACCGACGTCTCGCTGAAGATCGGCTCCCTGTTCGTGCTTATGTTCCCCGCCATCGGCATGATCCTGCACGTCTCCACCGCCGCCGTGCTCTGGTTCGGCGGCCAGCGCGTCGACGCCGGGGACATGCAGGTCGGCTCACTGACGGCCTTCCTTCAGTACCTCCTGCAGATCCTGATGGCAGTCATGATGGGCACGTTCATGGCGATGATGATTCCGCGCGCCTCCGTCTGCGCGGACCGCATCGCTGAGGTGCTCGACGTCGAGCCCTCGATCCATGAGCCCGTCACCCCGGTGGCCCCGACCAGCAAGGCCGGCCGGGTGGAGTTCCGGAACGTCTCATTCGCCTACCCGGGCGCCGAGGCGCCGGTGCTGAGCGACATCAGCTTCACCGCCGAACCGGGCCAGACCGTAGCCATCATCGGCTCCACCGGTTCCGGCAAAACGAGCCTGCTGGCCCTGCTGCCGCGGCTCTATGATGCCGCCTCCGGTGAAGTACTGCTCGACGGCGTCCCCGTCACCAACCTTGACCGTGCGGACATCACCCAGCGCGTCGCCATGGTCCCGCAACGTCCCTACCTCTTTTCCGGAACCATCGAGCACAACCTGCGCTTCGGCAGGCCCGAGGCCACGGACGAGCAACTGTGGGACGCCCTGACCGTGGCGCAGGCCGCGGACTTCGTGCGGGACAAGCAGAACGGGCTCGGTTCACGTATCGCCCAGGGCGGCACCAACGTTTCCGGCGGCCAGCGGCAGCGGCTCTGCATCGCACGCGCCCTCGTCACCGAGCCCAAGGTGTTCCTGTTCGACGACTCGTTCTCGGCCCTTGACGTCGCCACCGACGCCAGGCTGCGCCGGGCTCTGAAGGCCAAGACCGCGGACGCCACAGTGATCATCGTCGGCCAACGCGTTTCCACCATCGCCGACGCCGACCAGATCCTGGTCCTGGACAACGGACGGATCGTCGACCGCGGCACCCATGAAGAACTCCTGGAGACCTCCAGCACCTACCAGGAAATCGTCGAATCCCAGCTGAGCGCGGAGGCAGTGGCATGAGCACCAACGAAAAGATCGCCAAAGCCCCGGACACGGCACCGGACGACGACTTCTATGAGGAGGAGTACAAGCCCACCGAGGCCGACGGCGGTATGTTCGGCGACATTCCCGCCAAGAAGGCCGAGCACTTCTGGCCCTCCGCGAAGCGGCTGATGGGGCTGCTCAAACCGGAGCGGACCGGGATCATCGTGGTACTGGCCATGGTGACGGTCGCCGTCGTCCTCAACGTGATTGCGCCGCGGATCCTGGGCCAGGCGATGGACGTGATCTTCGGGGGAGTGGTGGGCAAGCAACTGCCCGCCGGCGCCACCAAGGACCAGTTCGTCGAGGGCCTGCGGGCCCAGGGCGAGAACAACTTCGCCGACATGATCTCCAAGATGGAACTCATCCCCGGCGTCGGCATCGACTTCCAGAAACTCGCGTACCTCATCAGCGTTGTGCTGGTGATGTACTTCGTCGCCAACATCTTCCTCTGGCTGCAGGGCTATGTCCTGAACATCCTCGTCATGCGCGTGGTCCGCCAACTGCGCGACGACACCGAGAAGAAGCTGAACAAGCTGCCGCTGAACTACTTCGACACCCGCCAGCGCGGCGACATCCTCTCCCGGGTCACCAACGATGTGGACAACATCCAGCAGGCACTCCAGCAGGCTTTCGCCCAGCTGGTGAACTCCGCGCTGACCGTGATCGGCATCGTCATCATGATGTTCATCGTGTCCTGGCAGCTGGCTCTGATTGCCCTGATCGCGCTGCCGCTCTCCGGCGTCGCCGCCGGCATCATCGGCGCCCGCAGCCAGAAGCTCTTCGCCTCGCAGTGGAAGAACACCGGCGAGCTCAACGGCCAGATCGAGGAATCCTTCTCCGGCCACGACCTCGTCCGGGTCTTCGGCCGCGACGCGGACATGCTGGCCCGGTTCGACGAGCGCAACGAAGCCCTCTACAAGGCCAGCTTCGGCGCGCAGTTCGTCTCCGGCATGATCATGCCCGTCATGCAGTTTGTGTCCTACCTCAGCTACGTCGGCATCGCGGTCGTCGGCGGCCTGCGGGTCGCCTCCGGCGGCATGAGCCTGGGCGACGCCACCGCCTTCATCCAGTACTCCCGCGAGTTCACCCAGCCGCTGGGCCAGATGGCCGGCATGGCCAACATGCTGCAGTCCGGCGTGGCCTCCGCCGAACGGGTCTTCGAATTCCTCGACGCCGACGAACAGGACGCCGAGACCGCCACCGAGCACCTCCCGGCCAAGACCGACGGCCACGTCGACTTCCGGCACGTCACGTTCAGCTACACGACGGACAAGCCGCTGATCGAGGACCTCTCCTTCACGGCCGAGCCCGGGCACACCGTCGCGATCGTCGGCCCCACCGGCGCGGGCAAGACCACCCTGGTGAACCTCGTGATGCGCTTCTACGAACTCCAGGGCGGCAGTATCACGCTCGACGGCGTCGAGATCACCCAGCTCAGCCGTGCCGAGCTGCGCTCCAAGGTGGGCATGGTGCTGCAGGATGCCTGGCTGTTCGGCGGCACGATCTACGACAACATCCGCTACGGCAAACTGGACGCCACCGAGGAGCAGGTCATGGAGGCCGCGAAGGCCACCTTCGTGGACCGCTTCGTCCGGGCCCTCCCCGATGGCTACAACACCATCATCGACGAGGAAGGCAACAACGTCAGCGCGGGCGAGAAGCAGCTCATCACCATCGCCCGGGCCTTCGTGGCGAACCCCTCGCTGCTGATCCTGGACGAGGCCACGAGCTCGGTGGACACCCGCACGGAAGTGCTCGTGCAGAAGGCCATGGCCGCGCTCCGGACCGACCGCACCAGCTTTGTGATCGCCCACCGGCTCTCCACCATCCGCGACGCCGACACCATCCTGGTGATGGAAGCCGGCCGGATCGTGGAGCAGGGCCGCCATGCCGAACTGCTGGAGATGAAGGGCGCCTATTACCGCCTGTACATGTCCCAGTTCGCCGGTGAGGACGCCGAGGCGGCCTTTACGGAAAACGCGGCGGACGACGCCACAGCGGTGCACAGCTGAGCGCCGCAGTGACCGGGCCGGCCGCCGCCGTCGACCCCCGGCGCATCGAGGTGCAGGTGCCGATGCGCTGGGGCGACATGGACGCCTATGGCCACATCAACAACGTGCAGATCGTCCGGATCCTGGAGGAGGCCCGCATCGCGGCGTTCGGGCCGCCCCGCGGTGCGGGCCTGCCCGGGACCGAGCCGCCCGTCCCGCTGTTCAGCGAGGTCCCGGAGGGCACCCTGGCGCTGGTGGTGGAGCACAAGATCCGCTACGTCAGGACGCTCGAATACCGCAACGTGCCGGCGCTGGTCCAGCTCTGGATCGGCGCCGTCAAGGGGGCGAGCTTCGACATCCACTACGTCGTGCAGGACCCCGTGACCCGGGAGGAATGTGTCCGCGCCACGAGCCACCTCGCCTTCGTGGAAGAGGCCACCGGGCGGGTGCTGCGGCTGACCCCGGAACAGAAGGAGAAACTCGCCCTGTTCACTCCCGCGCACCCGGCACCCGCCGGCCACACCGTTAGCCTCTACCTCGGTGCAGTGATCGCCCCTAAAATGAATCACCTGCAGTCGATGAGTCCAGGAAATCCAGCAAGACCAGGAACAAGGGAGCCGCGATCATGGTGAACCGACAGAAGAAGAACGCCCGTAAGAAGGCGTGGAAAGACCTCTCGCCCACGGCGAAGTTTGGCACCATCGCCGCCGCCATCGTCCAGCTCTCACTGCTGGTCGCGGCCCAGACGGACATCACCCGGCGCCCGGCGGATCAGATCCGCGGCAGCAAGGCCATGTGGCGGGTGGCCACCCTGGTCAATTTCGTTGGCCCGGGCAGCTATTTCACCTTCGGCGTCAAGCGGCGTCCCGCCGCCAAATAGCCGCCGCCGGCGCCGGGGTTCTGCGTCTACTTGTCAGTAGCGTCCGGATGTCCCATGATGCGGGCGTTCAGCTTAAGCCTGTAAATTGAAGGCATGACCCCATCCAAAAAGCCTGCCATGCACCGCGCCCTCGGCATCTCCAAGGAGATTGAGGACGCGGCGTGGTTTGTTTTGGGGCCCGGGCTGCTGGGCAAGGCATCGGCACTGGACGGCCGGACCAAGACGTGGTCCGTACAGGCCGCCGCGGAGTTGCTCGAACGCCTCGAACGCGGTGTCCCGGACGCCAAGGCGCCCATGATGACCAACTTGCGGGAGAACCTGGCCGGAGCCTCGCGGGGGGCCAAACAGCTGGCGGTCGAGCTGCTCTTCCTCCAGTCCCTGCCGTTGGCCCACGAGGTGAAATCGCTCAAGGTCAAACGCGCCAGGGTGGCTGAGGCCGCATCATGGCTGGAACCGCCCCTCGAACTTCCGGACGAGCTCTACGCGGGCATGACGGACCACGGCGTCATCCGGGACCGCACTGCCGAATTCAACTGGACCATCTGGGACCACCTCAAATGGCTGTGCCGCTTCGTGCAGCACGTCGCCCAGCGGCCGTCAGGCGTCGTCGCGGCCGCCGTGAAAGACCCGCTCGCGTTCCACCAGCTGGTCGCGGGCACCGCCGGAGACCAGCCCGCGATCCGCCGCAGCATCGAATTCCTGGTCTGGCCCAGCTACTTCGAACCCGTGGTGGCCGACGTCGAACGCCAGGAAATCCGCGACGCCTTCGCCTCCCTCGTGGGCGGCGCGAAGGGGGACAGCGACGAGGAAATCTCGGCGGACATCCACCGGATCCGGCTGCACCTCGACGAGCAGGCGGGCCAGCGGATCGACTGGTACTCCCGGCAGCTCGTGAGCCAGTGGCGGAAGGTCGGCGACCCCGGGCGCCGCGCCTGGCTCCTGCGCACGCACCAGGACAACGCGGATCTTCTCGGCTCCTGGCAGGCCGAGGAAACGGTGACGCTCGACGTCGAACACCTCCGCCTGCTGGACCCCGGCGTCACGGCCGGGCTGGTCCAGCACGCCGTGGACGAGGACTACAAGCACCTCGGCTATGTGGAGCGCGAGGACACCAAGACCGCCGTCTTCGCGTTCCTGACCGTGATGAAACCCGGGGACCTGACCCTGTACCAGCACTCCGGTGCTGTCCGGGTGGGTGTGGTCCTGGGCGAACCGGAACACCATGAGGACAACCGGCGGCTGCGCCGCAAGGTCCGCTGGTTCGACGAAACGCACAACATGACGGAGCTTCCCCGGCACGTGCAGCGCCAGCTGGCCACCTCCGGGATCATCGTGGACATCACCCGCGTCATCCAGTCGCTCGAGGCCCTGCTGCCGACCGAAGCGGAAGCCGACGCCGGCGACGGCAGCGAACCCGACGCCGTCGTCGAACCCGCCTACGAGGGGTTCCGCCCCCTGACCCCGGAATTCGCCGCGTCCCTGCACATGGACCTGGACCCGCTCCAGGAGATCGCCGAGCTCCTGGAGGAGAACCGGCAGCTGGTGCTGTACGGCCCGCCCGGCACCGGCAAGACCTACCTCGCCAAGCACCTCGCGGCGCAGCTGGCCGGCGACACCACGGACGAGCGCGTGAAGCTCGTGCAGTTCCACCCCTCCTACGCCTACGAGGACTTCTTCGAGGGCTTCCGCCCGGACAAGACCGACGAGGGGCAGGTGTCCTTCAAGCTCGTGGCCGGTCCGCTGCGCCGGATCGCCGAGGAAGCCGCCAAACCCGGCAACGAGAGCAAGCCGTACTTCCTGATCATCGATGAGATGAACCGGGCGAACCTCGCCAAGGTCTTCGGCGAGCTGTATTTCCTGCTCGAATACCGTGACGACCGGATCTACCTCCAGTACAGCCCCAACGAGCCGTTCACCCTGCCGGACAACCTCTACATCATCGGCACCATGAATACCGCGGACCGTTCCATCGCCATGATGGACGCCGCCATCCGACGCCGCTTCTCCTTCATCGAGCTGCACCCGGAGACGGAACCGGTGAAGGGCTCGCTGCTGCGGTTCCTGCAGGCCCGCGAGCTGGACACGACGCCGGCCCTGCTGATGGATGCGCTCAACGACGCTATTGACGAGTGGGACCGCGACCTCATGATCGGGCCGTCCTACTTCATGAAAAAGTCCGCCCAGACGCCCAAGGGGCTGCGCCGGATCTGGAAGTACGAGCTGATGCCGCTGCTCGAGGAGCACTACCACGGCCAGCTCAACCGGGCCCAGCTGGAGGAACGGTTCGGACTGGACCAACTGCTTTCCCGCCTTGCGCACGCTTAGCCCCAGCCCGTCGGGCGCATCCGGCGCATCCGGTGCGCGCGGCGCATCCGGTGCGCGCGGCGCGCGGCCCGGTGCCGCGCCGCTGCGCCGGGTGGTGCTGGACGAGCTCTCCGTCGGCGTGGCGGAGCGGCTCGATGCTGCCAGTGCCGCCTACATCAACGGCAGCGGTCTCGCGAAGGCCTCGCCCATGGGCATGGGCCTGTACCGGATCGAGCCTGTCGGGAAGGTGGGCTCCGTCCGCACGCCCACGGTGCAACTCGAGGTGCGCCCCAAGGAACGGCTGGGCCTCGGGCGGCTGTTGTTCCTGCTCGGCTACGCGGGAGACCAGGGGTTCCGCGAGGATTCAGTCGCCGCCGTTGAGGACAAGGATCTCTGGAGTGCCCTGGCCGAATCGCTGGCGCAGCTCGCGGACCGTGCGCTAAGCCGGGGCGTGCTGCAGGGCTACCTGAACGTCGATGAATCCCTCCGGACAGTCAAGGGCAGGATCCGCATTTCGGACCAGATCTCCCGCCGGCCTGGCATGCTGGTCCCCCTGGAGGTCTCCTATGACGAGTTCACCGAGGACATCGCGGAGAACCGCATCCTCCGGGCCGCTCTCGAACGGATGTCCCAGGTCCCGGGGGTGCGCCCGGACGTTCTGAGCCGCTTGCGCCAGTTGAAGGGGAAACTCGCCGCCGTCACCCGGCTGCAATCAGGTGCCCCGTTGCCGGTGTGGCGCGCCAGCCGGATGAACACCCGGTACCACACGGCCCTCCGGCTCGCCGAGGTGATCCTCCGCAACGCCTCCGCGGAGGCCGGCGACGGGAAGCAGCAGTCGGCGTCGTTTGTTGTCGACATGTCCAAAGTGTTCGAGGACTTCGTCGGCCTGGCGCTGCGGGAGGCCATGGCCGCATTCCCGGGGGAGATGCGCCTCCGGTACAACGCCTTGCTCAACGAGGCGGTCCGCGACTCGGACCGGATCGTGGTGCAACCGGGCGCCGTGCATCTGCTGGGCGGGCGGCCGGTTATGGTCTACGACGCCAAGTACCAGGCGGCGGCCGACATCGGCGCCTCCCTGTCCGGGGACCACTACCGGATGCTTGCCTACTGCACGTCCCTGCGGGTCCCGACGGCGTGGCTCATCTACCCGGGGGCCGGCGAGGTGAAGCTGCGCCGGATTCTGAACACGGACATCGACATTGTGGAATTCCCGCTGGACCTGTCCAAACCGCCGTCGGAAATCCTTGCCTCCGTGGCGGACCTGGCGCAACAGTCCTGGGGCGAAGTCGTACGGCAGGCCACTATCAGCCGGTGACGCCGGGTGTCGGCGCGGCGAACCGGTCCGGCGGTTTCGTGTGCCCGGGGCGGTCTGCCCTCGTCTAGCCCGCTTCGTCCCGCCGGGCTGACATGGAGTGCAAGTGGCCCAGGAGGGCCTTTTCCGGCCGGCCCGGATTGGCGTCGACATGCCCGCGAAGTTTTTCGCGCACCTCCGCGTCTTCGGGCGCGGTCTCAGCGAGAATCTCATCAATGATCGCCGACACTTGCCTGCGCAGCGGTTCAAGATCCGCACCGACTTCGTGGGCCCGCCGGTAGTCCTGAAGCCGTGTGACGGCGGACGGCGTGGGGCGTGGCAGGTCGGTGGTCAGAGACTCATTGGACATCAGCGAGTGCGGCATCTTGCGCTCTCCCGTGGGTCTAGTAGTAATCCAGCATTTACGGACCGAAAAGCGTCCAAGTCCCCGGATTCGAATTTTACCTGAGACAGACAATTCTGTCTTGTATTGGGATAGAATCTTTTTGATGTCACTTTCGACTAATCCCGCTCCGAATTCGTCCCCGCTGGAAGGTCCTGGCGGCGACGCTTTTCCCGCGTCCGGCGTGCGTGGGCGGATTCTCGATGTGGCCTACGATTTGTTCTCCCGGCGCGGCGTCCGCGATGTCGGCGTCAATGAGCTGATCAGCCGGTCCGGAGTGGCCAAGGCGAGCTTCTATCGGCATTTCGCCTCCAAGGACGAGCTGGTGCTCGCGTTCCTGGAGCGCCGGGACCAGCAGTGGACCGTGAACAAGATCGTCGCCGAAGCCCGCCGCCGTGGAGACACCCCGGAAGCCCAGCTGCTCGCGATCTTTGACGTCTTTGCTGACTGGTTTGCCCGCGATGACTTCGAGGCTTGCTCGTTTATCAACATCCTGCTTGAGATGGGTGCGGCCCATCCCCTCGGCCAGGCCAGCATCGACTACCTCGCCAAAATCCGCCGCCATGTGCAGCAACTCGCCGAGGAAGCCGGACTGCGGGATTCGGAAAACTTCTCCCGCTCGTGGCACATCCTGATGAAGGGTTCGATCGTGTCCGCGACGGAGGGGGACCTGGCTGCCGCAGGCCGGGCCCGCGAGATGGCCGGCTGGCTGATCGACAGCCACCGCTCCTAGTTCCTGCCTGTCCGGGACGGCACCGGCGTCTAAACCTCAACCGGGCGGTTCGGTGCCGCAGAGGAATGCGTCAAGGTGTTCTTCCAGCGCCTGCGGGTCCTTGAGTTCGCACTCCCAGACGGTGAGCACCTTCCAGCCCGAGGTCTCAAGCTGGCGTAACTGTTCGGCGTCGCGGTGCCTGGTGCGTGTCCGCTTGGTTTCCCAGAACTCGGCGTTGGCCTTGGGCGCATGCTGCCCCACCCTGCAGTCGTGGAAATGCCAAAAACACCCGTTGACGAAGATGACCTTGTGGCGGCCGGCAAAGACCAGATCGGGGCTGCCGGGAAGCCTTCCGCCGCTGACCGAGCCGTGCAGCCTGTAACGGTACCCCTTGGCATGCAACAGCTTGCGGACCAACAGTTCAGGCTTGGTGTTCTTCCCGCGGATGCGGGACATGTTCCAGCTGCGCCGTTCCGGTGTCAGCTTGTCCGCCATGGTTTAAGTCTAGGCGGCGTCCGGGCGGCGCCGCCTAGAGTTCCCGTTCGGGGTGTGCGCCCAACTCGAAGTGCCGGCCCGTGACCGACGTCGGCTCGATCTCGACGTAGAAGTCCTTCAGTGTGGGGACCCACGGCTTGAGGCCCAGCGCCTCCGCCGCAGCGATGTCCGCGGACAGCTGGAGGACGCGCGCATTGCCCCGGAGGATCACCGACCACGCCTCGTCGGACAGGATGCCGTCGGTTTCGAAGAGCACCTTGGAGTTGATGGTCAGTTCGGCCAGTTTGTTTCCGGGGGCCGTGCGGAGGTACAGCTTCCGGCCGCCCACCGCGTAATTCACCGGGAAAATGTCCGGCTCCCCGGCCACCGTGACCACCAACCTGCCGTGCCTGGTTCCCTCGATCAGCTTCCAGGCCTGCTCATCGTCCAGATTGAGGACAGGGTTGCCGTCTGCATGTTCAAACATCATGGCCATATTGTTCTGCCCGCGAGAGGGAAAACGCCAGAGTCCAACGGGAGCGGGCCGGGTTTGCCGGGCGGGCCATTGCGCCTGTGGATAATCCTGAAGGGCAGAATGTGATGTCGGTTACCCTTAAGCCATTGTTTGGCTTCAAGCGTCTTGATTTTCTATCGGGGAGTAGCTGACCATGACATCTCGCACCTTGTTCTCCCGCACCACACGAACCCGCGCGGCCGCCCTCGCTGCCGCGTTGCTGATGTCGGTCACCGCCTGCACCGGGGGAGGCGCAGCCCCGGGCGCCTCACCGTCAACCGAGACCCAGAGTCCGGCGCCATCTTCGACGCCGAGCGCCACCCCGACCCCCGCCGCCAGTTACAAACCGGCCGACGCCACAGGAAGGGCCCAGAACGTCCCGGTCCCGGTACTGCCCGAGGCCGCCAAGGCGGAGACGAAGGAAGGCGCTGGAGGCATTTGCGCGGTATTGGTACGAGCTGCTGAACTACGGCGTATGAGACGGGCGACTTCGCGAATCGATGGATGAAGTTACGGACCCGCATGCGTGCAATTGTGCGCGAAAGTGAGGCCAGGCAGTTCTGGAATGGAACTCGGAAGGGCGATGGATCGCGGGAGGACTGGTGCAAGCCACGGGTGCCTTTACCGAGTTCGTACGCAGACTTCGACGGGTGGCTACCAAGTAACCAGGCAATTAGCAGCAGTCGGCCGGTCAATTCTACATCGGAGCCTGTACTCGAGCGCCGGAAGTCCGACTGCCCACCGTCGCAGATGCTCGGCGACATCATGTTGCTCGCTGTTCCGACGGGCGTTGGCAGAGCTTTGGATACTTGACCGGCATCGCTGCATGAGTCGTCGTCAGTCGGCTCGGGCCACCGGCCTGTTGGCATCTGTGGTGTCTATCGCTGCTGTCGTATTCTTCGTCACTGGCCGCTGGCCTGTCGGCCGATGCTAGGAGGCGTCGCGACGTTTTTTGGAACTGACGGCGTGGACATCGGCGGTATGGAGGTTGGACCCGTCACAGGCAAAGTTCGGTTGGACTGCAGCCGGGAGCGCGTTGCCCGAGACCCCTTCCAATACAAATACGAACTTCAATGTCACCTATGGTGGCGGTGACTTTGATACGGATTGCCTTGCAGTCCTCGTCGATTGCAAGAACGGGCCAGACGGCAAAGAGGGCGTCCCGGTCGGTTTGGCTCGAAGGCTCCAGTTGGGTCGCCGAACCCCTCGTGGACCTACCACTCCGGCCCGACCTGCGTCTACTTTGATCCCCGGCCAGAGGACATTGCTGCCCAGATCGCCGCCATGATCCAGGCCGAATTCCAGCAGGCTTCCGATCACGCGCCGGGATCGTGACGGTCACGCAGCCAAGCCCACACACCCTCCGAGGAGCGGAGACAAATTTCTATGCGGACGCCGCAGAGCAGCTATTCGATGTGACATGCTGGCCCAGGCAGGTCCACGTCGTTGCCAAGCCCGTCGAATACACCTGGAGTTACGGCGACGGGGCTGCGCGTGGTCCCCAGACAGCAGCCGGCGGCCCGTTGCCGCAGGAGCGCTGGGGCGAGAAGACCCTGACCAGCCACGCATACACCCAGACGGGGGACTTCTCGGTGGTGCTGACCACCCATTTCCGCGGTACCTACTCCGTGAACGGCGGCCCGCCCCTGCCCATCCCCGGCCAAGGCTCCTTCAGCTCGGCTCCGCAGCCGGTCAGCGTGTGGCGCTCCATCACTCGAAATTACGCCGACGATTGCCTCCGCAACCCCCAGGGCCAAGGCTGCCCCGGCGTCGCAGCGCCGGCTCCCTAAGACCGGCGGCCCTTCCGCCGGTCACCGCAGGCGACGGTCGCCGTCGTCGTCCCGCCAAGGCGCGCGGATCACATAGTGATCCGAGTCTCAGATGGAATAGTTGCAGGCGCTGTCCAGTTTCCGCCTGTGAACCCAATCCTCTGTGAAAGGAACTGCGCATGCTGTTTTCCCCGATGACCCTCGGCGAGCTGGAGCTGCCCAACCGACTTGTGATGGCGCCGCTTACCCGCGTTCGCTCGGGCAAAGAAGGAATCCCCGGCCCGCTGGTAGTCGAGCACTACCGCCAGCGCGCCTCGCTCGGCCTGATCGTCAGCGAGGGCACGTATCCCAGCCACGCAGGCCGAGGCTTCCCCGGACAGCCCGGGCTCGTGACCGATGAGCAGCTCAAGGGGTGGGCCGACGTCACTTCGGCCGTGCACGCCGAGGGCGGCCGCATCTTCGCCCAGGTGATGCACGCCGGCCGGGTGTCACACGTGGACACCACGGGCGGCTACGAAGTGGTGGCCCCCAGCGCCATCGCCATCGACGGCGAGACCCGCACCTACGAGGGAAAGAAGCCCTTCCCCGTCCCGCGTGCCCTGGCCACCGCGGAACTGCCGGGCATCGTCCAGGAGTTCGTCCAGGCCTCCCGTAAAGCCATCGATGCCGGGTTCGACGGCGTTGAGTTGCACTCCGCCAACGGCTACCTTCTGCACGAGTTCCTCGCCCCGGCCGCGAACCAGCGCGACGACGTCTACGGCGGCTCGCCGGAGAACCGCGCGCGCTTCGTGATCGAAGTTGCCCAGGCCGTAGTGGACGCCGTCGGCGCCGATCGGGTCGGCATCCGGATCTCCCCGGAGCACAACATCCAGGGCGCGCTCGAACTCGACGCAGCAGACGTCCGGGCCACCTACGCGCACCTCGTGGACGCGCTGGCGCCGCTGAAGCTGGCCTACCTCAGCATCCTGCACAAGGATCCCACCAGCGAACTGGTCCAGGACCTGCGCACACGGTTCAACGGCACGTTCCTGATCAACACCGGCTTCGGCATCGTCACCACGCGCGACGAAGCCACCGCGCTGGTGGCAGACGGCTACGCGGACGCCGTCGTCGTCGGACGCCCCGCCATCGCCAACCCGGACCTGGTGCGCCGCTGGCGTGAAGGCCTGCCGGTCAACGAAGCGGATCCGGCCACGTTCTACACCGAGGGACCCGTGGGCTACACCGACTACCCGGCCTACCAGAACTAAAAGGCGCCGCAGCAGCACCTCCACCGCTGGACATGTCCAGCCTTGGCCACAAAGAGTGGGCAGAACACCATTCTGCCCACTCTTTGCGTTAAAGAATGGGCATGTCCTCTCCTATAGGATCTGAACATGCAACTAGCCTCCTCCGGGAACCGTCCCGAGGGCCACTACGCGGGCCGACCTGTCAGCCGCCAGGTCCTCGCCGACCACGTCTATGAAGAACTTCTGGCGTCGCTGATGGACGGGCGGCTCGAGCCCGGGGCCGCGGTAAGCATCGATGGAACCGCGAGGGAGCTCAATGTTTCGCCCACGCCGGTGCGCGAAGCCCTTGCCCGGCTCGAACACACCGGAATGGTTCGGCGCGTGGCGCTCAAGGGGTACCGGGTTGCGCCGATGTTCACCCAGGAGGACTTCGCCGAGCTTATGGAAGCGCGGCTGGCCATCGAGCCCGTCAACGCCCGCCTGGCGTGCGCCCGGCTGACGCCGGCGCACCATGCCGAGCTGGCCAAGGCCGTCGCGGACCTCAAGAAGGCGCCGCGGGGCCCCTCGTTCGCCGAATACCGTGACTATCTGGAAGCCGATGAGCGTTTCCACCGGCTGATCGCGGAACAGACCGGCAACCAGTTTATGGTGGCCGCCTACGCCGCCCTCGGCGGGCAGGTCCAGCGCTTCAGGCTCTTTGGCGGCGTCGGCATCACGGACGCGGACCAGGCGATCGCCGAGCACCAGGCCGTGCTCGATGCGCTTTCCTCGGGCGACCCGGAGAGGGCCGCGGCTGCCATGGCAGTGCACGTGCAGAAGGTGCGCGGCCGCGCCATCGCGGACGCCCCCGCAGACTAAACCTCCCTCCCGCGGGCGGCCGGAACACGCCACCGCAGCATCTTTTTTGTGACCCCCTTCACAGCCGATCAAAGACCCTATAGGATCTTCGATTGTGGCGGCTATGGTGCCGGCATCGGGAGTCACAAGGGAGTGAAGAGTGGAAACGAAAACTTTGGCCGCTGGGCCCAAGGAATCGGCAACACGCCGGACCATCAAGAATCTGCGTTGGTGGATCCTCGGCTGGGCGCTGGCCGCCGGCATCATCAACTACATGGACCGCAGCGCGATCTCCATCGCCGCGCCGCAGCTGATCAAGGAATTCGGCATGACCCGGACGGACATCGGCCTCCTGGGCACAGTGTTCTCCTGGACCTACGCATTCGCCCAGCTGCCCGCCGGCTGGCTCGTGGACAAGCTCGGCGCCCGCCGGATGTACTTCCTCGCCATCGCGGGCTGGAGCATCGCCACCGCACTCATGGCCATCGGCGGCAAGATGTGGCAGTTCATCACCTTCCGCTTCCTGCTCGGCGTCACCGAAGCGCCCAACGGGCCGGCCTCCGCCAAGCTCACCGCCGACTGGTTCCCGCGCACCGAGCGCGGGCAGGCCACCGCGATCTGGGACAGCGGTTCCAAGTGGGGACCCGCTATTGCCCCGCCCGTCCTGACCGCAATCATGCTCACCTTCGGCTGGCAGGCCATCTTCCTCTTCCTCGGCGTCGCGGGCCTCGTGCTGGCGCTGGCCTTCTTCATCTACTACCGCGCTCCTGAAGAGCACAAGCGCATCAGCGCGCAGGAACTGGAGTACATCGAAAGCGAGCGTGCCACGCAGGTCCTGGGCGCCAAGAAGGTCTCCTGGCTGGGCCTGTTCAAGCACCGCCAGATCTGGGGCATGATGGCAGGCTTCTTCTGCGTCATCTGGATCTGGAACATCTTCATCGTTTTCCTCCCGCTCTACCTGCAGGAAGAACGCGGCGTCAGCATCGCGAACTCCGGCTGGCTGGCTGCCGTCCCGTACCTGGGTGCGGCCATCCTGGGCATCACCGGCGGCTGGGTCATGACACGCTACGCCAAAAAAGCAGGCCGCGATCCGCTGCTTGCCAAGCGCCACGTAATGTCCGTCGCCGCCGTAATCGCCGGCATCCTGATCTGCCTCATCCCGTTTGTGGATTCCCTCCCGCTCGCCCTCGCGGTCATGACCGTGGCGCTGGGCTTCGTCGCCACCATGCAGGCAGCGGCCTGGGCCATGCCCGGTGACATCGTGGACAACTCCCAGGTTGCCTCCGTCGGCGCCATCCAGAACTTCGGCGGGTACTTCGGCGGCGCCTTTGCCCCGCTGCTTACCGGCGTCATCGCCGACGCCACCGGCTCCTACGCGCCGTCGTTCGTCATCGGCGGCATCATCGCGGCCCTCGCGGCCGTCGCCTACACCGTGCTGGTCCGCGAGCCCATCAGGGACAAGACCGCAGCATCACAGACAGAAAGCTGAACCGACGCATGAACACAGCAACAAATGAACTGACGACGACGGCGGTCGCCAATCCGGCGGCCGCCCCGGCGGCGGGAACCACCCCGGCGGGCGCCACCCGCCCGCCGTTCACTGTGGCGGTCACGGCCGACGCCGCCCGGCCCGACGGCAGCTCCATCCATGGGGACCTCGGACTGCAGCGGCTCAGCGAGAATGGCATCAGCTGGGGCGTCCTGCCCAGCTACACGGACCCGGTTCCGCTGGCCGACCTCGCCGGTGTCCAGGCCGTCCTGTCGCTGGGGCACATCGCCTTCGACGCGCGCACCGTGGACCATGCCCCGGACCTGAGGCTGATCGCCCGGTTCGGGGCAGGTTACGAAACCATCGACTTGGACGCCTGCACCCGCGCCGGCGTCGTCGTCACTAACACCCCGGACGCCATCCGCCGGCCGCTGGCAGTGGCCGGATTGACGCTGCTCCTGGCGCTCTCCCACAAGCTCCTAGCCAAGGACCGGCTGACGCGGACCTCTGACTGGGCGCAGCGCGAGCACTACCGGGGCGCGCCGCTGGTGGGGCAGACGGTCGGCATCGTGGGCTTCGGCAGCGTTGGTGCCGAGCTCGCGCGGTTGCTGGCTCCGCTCGGGATGAAGGTCGTGGGCAACAACCGCAGGGGCCGCCATGTGGAGGCCGCCGACCTCGGGGTCGAGCTGCTGGGCCTGGACGAGCTCCTGGAGGTCTCCGACTACGTGGTGCTCTGCGCCGCGCTCACCCCCGCGACTGAAAAGCTGATCGACGCCGCGGCATTGTCCCGGATGAAGCCAAGCGCTTACCTGGTCAACATCGGCCGCGGAAAGCTCGTGGACACGGATGCCCTCCGCGATGCCCTGCGGGAGGGCCGGATCGCCGGTGCCGGACTGGACGTCTTTGAACCCGAGCCCCTGCTTCCCGACGACGAGCTGCTGACCTTCGACAACGTGGTGCTTTCCCCGCATTCGCTGTGCTGGACCGAGGATTTCACCCGCGACGTCGCGTCCAGCGCCATCGCCTCGATCCTGGCGGTCGCGGCGGGGGAGCGCCCTGCCAACGTCCTGAATCCGGACGTCTTTGCCACCGCAGCCTTTGCCGCGAAGCAGGCGTAACCCGGCATGTGACCTTGACAACATCCCCCCAGATAGTAAATCCTATAGGAAACAGGATTCCACGAAGGAGTGAACCCCATGGCTTACACCGCCGAAAACTGGCCCATCACCGCAGCCCTCCTGCAGTTCCCGGGAACCGACGCGCAGGGCAACCACGTCAACGACGCCGATGCCTCCGCCTGGGCCGAGGTCCTCACCGAGGTCAAGGACGCCGGTTTTGCCGACGCGGACCTCACGGACAGCTGGGTCCGTCCCGGTGACCTGAGCCCGGCCCGGCTTGCCGAGTTCAAGCAGACCGCCGAGACCGTGGGGATCGGCATCCCGGTGATCTCCGCGATCCGGCGCAGCGTGATCGAGGAAGGGAACTGGGAGGCGAACCTGGCCTACAGCCACCGCACCATCGACGCCGCGGCCGCACTGGGCTGCGAGGTGGTCTCCTTCGGCCTGCACCAGGCGATCACGCGCCGAGCAGCAGAAGCAGCTCTGGTTCTGGACCGTCGAGGGCTACAAGGACCCGGTCGGGGACAAGGAGACCTGGGGCAAGGCCGTGGCCCGGCTGCGGGAACTGGGCCGGCACGCCGCCGAGGTCGGGGTGCTGCTCTCGCTCGAAATGTACGAGGACACCTACCTCGGCACCGCGGACCAGTCCGTGCAGCTGGTCCAGGACATCGGCCTGGCCAACGTCGGCATCAACCCCGACATCGGGAACCTGATCCGGCTGCACCGCCCGATCGAGGACTGGCGCGAGATGGTCGCGAAGACCCTGCCGTACTCGAACTACTGGCACATGAAGAACTACATCCGGGACGAGGACGTCGCCCGCGACACCTACGTCGCGATGCCGGCGCCGATGGAGTCCGGCCTGATCAGCTACCGCGAGGCGTTCAAGGTCGCCCTGTCGGCGGGCTTCCAGGGCATCCTCTGCACCGAGCACTACGGCGGCGACGGACTCTCCGTCACGGCCTCCAACCAGGACTACCTCCGCCGCCAGGTCCTGCCCAAGACCGACGGCTACGCCCTCGGCCGGAGCCAGGTGGCCCAGGGCCGGCAGCAGCCCGCAGCCACGTCACTCGCCAGCGTCTAACCGGCGCCTGACGCCGGGGCCCGGTGCGGCCGTCAAGCTATTTGGGGGCGGCCGCACCACCCCAACTCCCTCTACCCACAGCATTAGTTCTCCAACACGGATTCAATGAGGAACCATGACCCAGATCTTCGACAATCCCGCTGATTTCGCGGATGAGGCACTGGACGGCTTCGTGGCGGCCAACCGCGGCTACGTTGCCCGTGTCGACGGCGGCGTCGTCCGCTCCACCGAGGTCCCGGCCGGGCAGGTCGCCCTGGTCGTCGGCGGCGGCTCCGGGCACTACCCGGCCTTCGCCGGACTCGTCGGGCCCGGCCTTGCCGCCGGCTCGGCGTGCGGGAACATGTTCGCCTCGCCCGCGGCCGGCCAGGTCTACCGGGTGGCCAAGGCCGCGAACGCCGGCGGCGGCGTGCTGCTGAGCTACGGCAACTACGCCGGGGACGTCCTGCATTTCGGCCAGGCCCAGCTGCGGCTGAACGCCGAAGGCATCGAAACCCGCACGGTCCTGGTCACCGACGACATCGCCAGTGCCCCGCTGGACCAGATGGAGAAGCGCCGCGGCATCGCCGGGGACCTGACCGTTTTCAAGATCGCCGGCGCCGCCGCGGAGGCGGGACTGAGCCTGGACGACGTCGAACGGCTGGCCATCCGGACCAACTACCGCACCCGGTCCCTCGGCGTCGCGTTCGGCGGCTGCACCCTGCCGGGCGCGGACGCGCCGCTGTTCACCGTCCCGGCGGGGCACATGTCCCTCGGACTGGGCATCCACGGCGAACCCGGCATCTCCGATCACCCCATGCCCACCGCCTCAGAACTGGCCGAACTCCTGGTCAGCCGGCTCCTGGCCGACAAACCGGAGGACGCCGGCACCCGCGTGGTCGCAATCGTCAACGGCCTCGGCACCGTCAAATACGACGAACTCTTCCTGCTCTTCGGCAAGATCGAGAAGCTCCTCACCGCCGCCGGCCTGACCGTGGTGGAGCCTGAATGCGGGGAGCTCGTCACCAGCCTGGACATGTCCGGGCTCTCCCTGACCCTGCTCTGGCTCGATGAGGAACTCGAACAGTACTGGGCCGCCCCGGCCGACACCCCCGCGTTCCGCAAGGGAAACCTCGCCCCCCGCGCCCGCCGCGAACTCGCCGGGCCGAGAGGCCGCCGCGGCCGCCGACGTCGAACGCCCCACCGCAGCGGCCGCGGCCCTCGGCCAGCTGGCGGCCGAGCTGCTTGCCCAGACGCAGAACGTGATCATCGAGCATGAGGAAGAACTCGGCCGCCTGGATGCCATCGCCGGGGACGGTGACCACGGCATCGGGATGCGCCGCGGCGTGGACGCGGCAGTCGCCGCGGCCGAGCAGGCTGCGGCGGACGACGGCGGCGTCTCGCCGTCCGGGTCCTGACCGCCGCCGGGGAGGCCTGGAGCGAACGCGCCGGCGGCACCTCCGGCGCGCTCTGGGGCTCGGCGGTCATCGCGGCCGGCCAGGCCCTGGGCAACCGGGACAGCTACTCCGGCGGGGACGCCGCCGCCGCGGTCACGGCCTTCGTCGACGCGATCACCGAGCTCGGCAAGGCCGAGCTGGGCGACAAGACCATGGTGGACGCCCTCCTGCCGTTCCGGGACGCCTTCCTCACCGCGTTCGACGCCGGCACCCCCGTGGCTGCCTCGCTCGCCGCCGCGGCCGAAGCCGCCACCGCCGCCGCAGACGGGACGTCCGGGCTGCGCCCGCTCAAGGGCCGGGCCCGCCCGCTGGCCGAAAAGAGCCTCGGCCACCCCGACCCCGGCGCGGTGTCCTTCGCCCTGATCGCCACACGGATTTCTGCACACACCGACACTTCCAGGCACAGGAACCCGGCTCGCTACCTCCGAGCCGACGGAACAAGGAGCAAAAGCATGAGCACAACAACAGGCTGGCGCATCGTCGTCGGCAACGATGAAGCCGGCGTCGAATACAAGAACGCCCTGAAGGCCCTGCTCGAAGCCGACCCCCGCGTCGCTTCCGTGCTGGACATCGGCGTCGGACCCGACGATTCCACCGCCTACCCGCACGTCGCCGTTGACGCGGCCCGCAAAGTCGCCGAGGGCGACGCGGACCGGGCCCTGCTGATCTGCGGCACCGGCCTGGGCGTGGCCATCGCGGCCAACAAAGTCCCCGGCATCCGGGCCGTCACCGCCCACGACAGCTACTCGGTGGAACGCTCGGTCCTGAGCAACAACGCCCAGGTCCTCACCATGGGCCAGCGCGTGATCGGCCTGGAACTGGCCAAGAAGCTCGTCGGCGAATGGCTCAGCCACCGCTTCGACGAGAACTCCTCCTCCGCCGCCAAGGTGGACGCCATCTGCTCGTACGAGCCCGAATACACGAAGGCAGTCTGAACATGACCGAATCAACTGATACCGCAGCCGCCATCAACTCCGCCCGGAAGATCGCCGTCGTCGGCTCCGGTTACATGGGCGGCGGCATCGCCCAGGTCCTGGCCCTCGGCGGCGCCCGGGTGGCACTCGCGGACGTCTCCGCCGAGGTGGCGCAGAAGAACTACGAGCGGCTCCTGGCTGAATCCGACGAATTCGTGGCCGCGGGGCTGTTCCCCGCACGGCGCCACCGCCATCCTGAAGGAAAACCTCTGGGCCGCGAAGGACATCGAGGAAGCCGTGGCCGACGCGGACTTCATCGAGGAAGCCGTCCCCGAGGTCATCGGGATCAAGCACCAGACCCTGGCCCGGATCAGCGCCGCGGCCCGGCCGGACGCCATCATCGGCTCCAACACCTCCACCATCTCCATCGCCGAACTCTCCGAACCCGTCGCCCACCCGGAACGGTTCCTCGGCGTGCACTTCTCCAACCCCTCCCCGTTCATCCCGGGCGTGGAAATCATCCCGCACGCCGGGACGTCCGCGGCCACCGTCGGCACCGTCCGTGACCTCGTGCACGCCGCCAACAAGCAGACCGCCGTCGTCAAGGACGTCACCGGCTTCGTCCTGAACCGGCTCCAGTACGCGCTCTTCCACGAAGCCGCCCAGCTCGTGGAGCAGGAAATCGCGACCGCGGAAGACATCGACACCCTGGTCCGCACCACCTTCGGCTTCCGGCTGCCGTTCTTCGGCCCCTTCGCGATCGCCGACATGGCCGGACTCGACGTCTACAACTTCTGCTACAAATCCCTGCAGACCGACTTCCCGGAACGCTTCGCCACCCCGAAAATCCTCACCGACCTGGTCGAGGCCGGCAAGCTGGGCACCAAGACCGGAGCCGGCTTCCTCAACGTCCCGGCCGAACGCACCCCGGAACTGATCGCCTACCGCAACAAGGCCTACGTGGCCATGCAGAAACTCATCGACGAACTCGGCCCCGCCCCCATCAACTGAGTCCGCCCCTTCCACTTTCCTTCAGGAGCACACCCATGAGCACTTTTCCCGCAGAACGCACCGCGATCATCACCGGCGCCGTGTCCGAGCGAGGCATCGGCCGCGCCACCGCCGGCTACCTGGCGGCCCAGGGCTGGAACATCGGCATCATCGATCTCGATGACGCACGCTGCAAGGCTGCAGCCAAGGAAATCGCCGCGGAGCACGGCGTCAAGGCCTTCGGCGCCGGCGCCAACGTTTCCGACGAAGGCTCGGTCCGCGCAGCGATCGACGCCATCGAGGCGGAACTGCCGCAGATCGTCGCCCTCGCCAACGTGGCGGGCGTCAGCTCACCGGTGCCCTACCTGGAACTCGACGCCGCCGAGTGGGACCGTGTGCTCAACATCAACCTCAACGGCGTCCACTACGCCACCCGCCGCGTCGCAGAGTCCATGGTGAAGAACAGGATCGGGCGGATCGTAAACATCTCCTCGGTCTCCGCGCAGCGTGGCGGCGGCACGTTCTCCAAGACGCCGTACTCGGTGGCTAAGGCCGGAGTGATCGGCCTGACCCGCGCAACGGCCCGCGAACTGGGCGAATACGACATCACTGTCAACGCCATCTCGCCCGGCCCCATCGACACCGACATCATGGGCGGCACCCTCAGCGAGGAACGCAAGGACGAACTCACCAAAGACCTCGTGGTCAACCGAGTTGGCTCCACCCGGGACATCGCAGCCGCCATCGCCTTCCTCATCAGCGAGGACGCCGGGTACATCTCCGGCCAGACGCTGAATGTGGATGGCGGACTCTACATGCACTAAGGAAGAAGCATCGTGGCACAACACAGCCAAACCCCCGCCCCCTCCGGATTCGCATCCTGGAGCAAGGGACGGAAGATCTACCTCGCCGTCGGGATCCTGGCCTGCGTGGCCGGGATCTTGATCATCGCTCTTTCACGCTAGAGGAATTCCCGCGGCCGGATCCGGCCGGGCCTGACCTGGTCCGGCCGGATCCGGCCGCTTTCCACGCACTGATTCACCCACCGAGTTACACCACTGATTGCTCGACGAGGAGTTTTTATGTCCGTAACAACAACGTCCACCCGGGACCTTCTGGAGACGCCGGTCCTTAAATCGGCCATCTCCAAGGCCTCCCGCCGGCTGATGCCCATGCTCGTCATCCTGTATGTCGTCGCCTTCCTGGACCGCACCAACGTGGGCTTCGCCGAGGCCGCCCTGGGCGTGGACAAGGGCATCACCGCCGGCGCCTACGCCCTGGGCGCCGGAATCTTCTTCATCGGCTACGCCCTGTTCGAAATCCCCAGCAACCTGCTCCTGACCAAATTCGGGGCAAAGGTGTGGCTGGCCCGCATCGCCATCACCTGGGGCATCGTCTCCGCCTGCTTCGCGTTCGTCCAGGGCGAGACCTCCTTCATCATCCTGCGGTTCCTGCTCGGTGTCACCGAGGCCGGGCTGTTCCCGGGCGTCATCATGTTCCTTGCCGCGTGGTTCCCCAACAAGGTCCGCGTCAAGATGTTCGCCATCTTCTACCTCGCACAGCCCTTCTCCCAGATGATGGGCGCCCCGTTGTCCGGCTGGCTGATCAACATCGGCGACCAGGTGCCCGGGGTCCAGGGCTGGCAGGTCATGTTCTTCGTCGAGGGCATGCTGGCGGTCGTCGCCGGTATCGCCGCCTACTTCTTCCTGATCAACAGCCCGCAGGATGCCAAGTTCCTGAACAAAGACGAGAAGAACGCGCTCCTGGAAGTCATGGCGCTGGAGGACACCGTCAAGGAAGAGTCCGGTCCGCGCGGCGTACTGGCCGCCATGAAGAACGGCAAGGTCTGGTACTTCACCGTCATCTACTTCTGCCTGCAGATCGCCGTCTACGGCGTCACGTTCTACCTGCCGCAGCAGGTGGCCCAACTGACCGGGCAGAAGGTGGGCATCGCCGTCGGCCTGATGGCAGCCATCCCGTGGTTCTTCGGCATCTTCGCCTGCTACTTCATCGGCAAGGCCGCCAACACAGTGGTCCGACGCCGGGTCTGGGGCACCGGGCTGTTCATCTCCACGGGGCTCTGCATCTTCGGCTCAGCGTGGGCAGGCACCAACCACCTCCCGGCACTCGGCATCATCTTCATCACCCTCGCCGTGTGCAGCTTCCTGTCCATCGGTCCCATCGCCTGGTCCTACCCGACGGCGTTCCTCACCGGAACGGCGGCGGCCGCGGGAATCGGCCTGATCAACTCCCTAGGTAACCTCGGCGGCTTCGTCGCGCCGATCCTGCGGACAAACGTGAACCAGATCGCGGCTCGACCCACCGGCTCCGCAGGCATCTTTGCCCTCGGCGTGCTCCCGTTCCTGGCCGCGGCCATGATGTTCGCGACCCGCAGGTTCAAGAACAAGGCCGACGAACTGCTGGAGCAGTAAGCCAGCTCGCCCCGCCTTCCAGCCCCCTCAACTGGATCCAGCAGAAAGCACCAAAACATGCAGCACAGCCCCGGCAGCCAGACCTCCGCCACCCGCATCCTGGTGGGGGTCAGCACCAAGATGTACCTCGGCTACCGGGACAGCCTGGACTGGCTGGAGCGGCTGCGGCACGAAGTGGACACCCGTCCGGCCCTCGCGGCCGGGCGGGTTGTCCCGTTTGTCATTCCGTCCTTCCCCGTCCTGCCCGCGGCGGCCAGGATCCTTGAGGGTTCGCCGGTGCTGCTCGGGGCCCAGAATTGCGGCTGGGCGGACGGCCCCTGGACCGGGGAGGTGGCGCCGTCCATGCTCGCGGAACTCGGGGTCCGGCTCGTGGAGATCGGCCACGCCGAACGCCGGAAGCACTTCAGCGAGGACGACGCCATGATCACCCGCAAGGTCCGGGCAGCGGACCACGCCGGCCTCACCCCGCTGCTGTGCGTGGGGGAGACCGAGCGCGGGGAGCCCGCTGCGGCCGCGGACTTTGTGTACCGCCAGATCGAGTCGGCCGTCGACGGCGACTGGGACCTCGCCGGCCGGCTCACCATCGCCTACGAACCCGTCTGGGCCATTGGTGCGGCAGAACCCGCCGCCGCGGTGTACGTGTCCGACGTCGTCCAACGGCTCCGCGGACTAGCTCGAACCGCCGCCGGGCTCCGTGAGCTGCCGGTCATCTACGGCGGTTCGGCCAAACCCGGCCTGCTGCCAACGCTCGACGGCGTCTCCGGACTGTTCCTCGGCCGTTTTGCGCACGACCCCACGAATTTCGGCACGGTCCTGGACGAGGCACTCCGCTGTCCGAGGGCTTCCCCGCCGCGGGCCCCACCACGGATGGGACATGTCCCACCCTTGTCATGAGCGGTGGGCAGAACACCCTTATGCGCATCCCTGGTCCCTAAGAATGGGCATGTCCCACGGGTTGGTGATGCTGCGCGGGTGGACATGTCCCACGCTGGCCCTGAGCGGTGGGCAGAACACCCTTATGCCCACTCCTGGCTCTAAGAATGGGCATGTCCCGTGGGGTGGTCACGTGCAACCGATGGGCATGTCCAACCGTGGCCGTGAACAGTGGGCAGAACACCTTTGTGCCCACTGAGCGCGGCGAAGAATGGGCATGTCCCGTGGGGTGGTCACGTACAAACCGATGGGCATGTCCCGCCGGAGTGTCTGGCGAAGCTCAGGAAGCCACCGAACGCTGGCAGAGGCCGATGAAGCCGCCCAGCTGTTCCATGCCTTCCGGATGCGCGGGCAGGTAGTTCGTCAGCTCCGGGGCGCGGACGATCACCGCGCGCCACTGCCCGCGGGATACCGCCACATTGATCCGGTTGCGCGAGAGCAGGAACTCCATGCCCGCGGGGAGCCTCGGCAACCGCCGAACAGGCCATGGACACGATCACCACCGCGGCCTCCTGGCCCTGGAACTTGTCCACCGTTCCCACTCTGACGCTCGGCCAGGCCGGCACCGTCCAGGGCTTCGCGGATCACGTTGACCTGGGCGTTGTAGGCGGCCACCACCAGGATGTCGGCGGCGTCGAGGGGCCGGGTGCCCTGATCCGAGTGCCACCGCAGCCCAGTATGCCGCCGAACCTGGCGGACCACTTCGGCGGCCTCCTCGGGCGACGACGTGGTGTTGCCTGCGTGCTCCACCATGACGGTTTCGATCCCGGCAGGAACTCCCTCGAGCCGTCGGACGTCCAGCGGCCGGGGCGGAGCGCAGCTGCCCTTCGTAGGAGAGCTCGGAGACGGCCCGGCACAGCTCGGCAGGTCATGCGCCACGAGTCGGCCAGGAAATATCCCAGGTCCGGCGGAAGCGTCGCATGTCCGGCGGAAACCCAGCCCAGGGCGGACTCGTCGACCGGCTCGGGATGCGCGCCCTGGCTGACCTGCGGCAGCTGCTGGGGGTCGCCGAGCAACAGCAGCCGGCTGCTGGCCTGGGCGACCGCAAGCGTATTCGCCAGGGAGAACTGCCCGGCCTCGTCGATCACCAGCAGGTCCAGCGACCCGGCAGGGACATTGGCACCGGTCATGGTCCAGGCCGTGCCGCCGACGAGCGCCCCGCCGGGCGAGCCGAGCAGGCGCGCCACGTCCTGCGCCGAACGCTGCTCCCAGGCGAGGGGCTCGGCGTGCTTTCACATCCTTGGCGACCACGGCAGGGATCCACGCCGGCCTTGGTCACGGCCGTCTTCAGCAGGTTCTCCACCACCGCGTGGGACTGGCCGACGACCCCGACTTTCCAGCCGCGCGCCACGAGCCGGGCGATGACGTGGGATCCCACATGGGTTTTGCCGGTACCGGGCGGACCCTGGACGGCCACATAGGAGTGGTCCAGGGCCCCGACGGCTTCGGTGATGGCGTCGATGAAGCGGTCCGGGCCTTCGCCGGTCGCGGGCAGCGGCGGCCCGGAGGCAAGCCGCGGCGGCACCCGCCGGACAAGGTCCAGGGCCGGATGGCGCGGGAAAGTGGGCGGAGCTGGCACTCGGGTGCAATGCCGCCCTTGGTGCCGGCGCAAACCATCGGAGGCGAAGGCCAGGCCGCCAGCGCGTCCTCGAGGCTCTTGGTCTGGATGGGTTGGTCTTCCGTGAGCGCGACGGGGAGCTGAGCGTAGGGTTCGATATTCTTCCGGAGTTTGTCCCGGATGATCACGGTGTCCTTGCCGTCCTCATGGCCCAGCTCCAGGACCTCGGTGCCGAACCAGCCATTGCGCCCGGTCCCGTTGATACCGGTGCCCTCCAGACCGGCCGGAAGCGGCGGCTCATACATGCGGAACCATGTGCTGCCTTCGCGGAGGTCCGAGCCGGGGCTGACCGTGCCGATCAGCTTTACCCTCCGCTCCGGAAGCTTTCCGCCGTTCTTCCACCAGTCCTCCAGCACCTCCGCGTCCTCGACCAGGAACACGTTGCGGTCCTGCTGGTGATGCGTGTCGGGGCCGTTCTCGCAACGGTCAAAGTGCGCCCACCAGAAGGCCTTGCGCTCCCGCCGGTGATAGCTGACCGCCGCCGCCAGCATCGAAACCGCCTTCCGGTCGTCCTCGGACAGTCCGACGCCGGGATCCGCCAGGTCAGCCAGCGCCACTTCCAGCGGATCCAGCTCGAGCGGGTCCAGCCCGGCGGATCCCGGTCCGGAGTCCGCACCGAGAATCCTGGCGTCGGATGTTTCGGAGGACTCGACGTCGCCGCCCGGCCTGATCCCGCGTTCCTGCGCCAGGCCCAGCAGCCAGTTCCGGAGCTCCAGCGTTGAGAGGCAGTCGTATTCGTTGTAGTCCGCGATGCCTGCCAGGATCTTCTCTGCATCCTCGGTCTGGCCGGCGTCGCGTGCATCGCAGTAGTGGGCGTAGGCAACCACGGAGGCGCCGGCGTCCTTCACATCCCCGGAACGCAGGTTGGTGCCCATGTAGAGCGGCTCGAGCTTCTTGATGCTGTAGGAGTTCCCGGAGATCCGGATGCTGTTCCGGACGGTCTGGTACAGGTCCACCAGGAGTCCGTCGCGCAGCCACTGGTCCACGGTGTCTTCGCCGGCGACATGCATCACGGAGAGCTTGCGGAGGGCCGTTTTCTCGTACGCGGCGTAGTGGTAGACGTGCATGTCCGGGTAGTCCTGCCGGCGCTTCTCCACATAGGCCAGGAAATCCAGGAACGCCTGCTTCTCCGCCTCCCGGCTGTGCGCCCAGAACGGCTTGAACACCCCCGGGCTGCCGGCGCGTACCGGTGCCTCAATGACGCCGAACAGGTACTCCAGCCCCCAGACGCCGGTGGCGCTTTCCTGCCAGAGCGGATCACCCTCGAAGTCGAAGAAGATATCGCCCCGGCTGGGCGGCGGAAGCTCGGCCAGGGTGTTCTCCGGGATGACCGCGTAGCGCAGGGAATGCTCCTCGCCGTCCTTGACGTACCGGACACCGCCGTCGGCCCCGCCGGTCCCGCTCTGCATCCTGGCTTGCTGCTGCAGCCGCAGGAGCGGGGCCGCGGGGTTGACCGAAGTGGCTTCCGCGAGCTCCGTGACCGTGCGAATGCCGTCGGCGTGCAGTTTCTTGCGCTGGGCCGAGTTCATCCGCGCCACCAGGAGGAGATCGTCGGTGGCCTTGACCATCTCCTGGCAGTAATCGCAGCGGCCGCAGGCGGTGAGGCCGGCCGCGCCCCAGCGCACGGGCCCGGGTTGGGCCCGGTGCCCGGCGGTGAGGGCAAGGAAGCGTTCCCGGCGTTCGCGGAAGACCGGCAGGATTTCGGCGAGTTTGTGGTGGCTCCGGACGTATTCGAAGCCGCCGCCGGGCAACGGGACGGTGGCGCCGAGGACGAGTGTCACGGCCGGGTCCGGGGTGATCCCGGCCTTCAGGAGCTGGTCCCCGTAGGCCGCCAGCTGCAGCAGGGCCGTCACCTTCGCATGGCGGGCAAGCTTGGTGTCGAACACGGCGTAGCCGCCGTCGGCCTGCCGGACCAGGAAGTCGGAGCGTCCATGGAACTGGCCGTCGAAGAAGGCCGCCTGGAAGACGACGTCGGCGCCCGAGCGGAGGGCTTCAATGGACTCGGCATGCTTCGCAAGTAGCGTGGCGCGGTCCATGCTTTGGGCCGGAACGACGTCGTACACACCGCGGCCGGCTGCCGGGTCCCAGTGGCCGAACTCGTCGACGAAGGAGTCGAGCACGCGCCGCTCATGGACGTCGCCGAGCTTGGCCGCGTGCTTGAGCATCTCGTCGTCCTCGAAGGCAGCCTTCGGTGTGCGGCCCAGCTTCTCGTCGAGTTTGCGGAGAAGCTGGTATTCACAACCCGCCGCGATCACGAGGTCACTCGCGGAGTAGATCAGGTCCGGTGCGGACCCCGGCACGTCCGGTTCAAGGAAAAACACTGCGCCCCCGTAGTTGTGGCTCTGTCTTTTTTGCTTCCTGCCAAGCTATCAAAGGCCACCGACAATCCTGCCCGGCAGATCCGCCGCTGCCCGCATTCGCGCCGTAAGGCAAAATGGAGTGGGTGACCCAACTCCCGCAGCCGCCCCGCCTCGCCCGCCGCCAGCCCGTCGCCGCCGAAGACCGGTACGCCACAGACCCAGGAGTCCGGCATCGCCGCCCAGATCGCCGGCGAGCTCGGCGTCCAGGCCTGGCAGGTCAAGGCCGCCGTGGACTTGCTCGACGCCGGGTCCACCGTGCCCTTCATTGCCCGGTACCGCAAGGAAGCCACCGGAACCCTGGACGATACCCAGCTCCGCGACCTCGAGGAACGGCTCCGGTACCTGCGCGAGCTTGAGGACCGCCGCCGGACCATCCTGGAAGCGATCGCGGCGCAAGGTGCGCTGACCCCGGAACTGCAGGCCGCCGTCGTCGGGGCCGACACGAAGTCGCGGCTCGAGGACATTTACCTCCCCTTCAAGACCAAGCGGCGGACCAAGGCGCAGATCGCCCGCGAGGCCGGACTGGAGCCGCTCGCCGACTCGCTGCTCAAGCGCCCGGAGCTCGACCCGGAACGCGAGGCTGCCAGGTATCTCAACGCCGAACACTCGATCGGGGACCCCGCCGCGGCGCTCGCCGGGGCCCGTTCCATCCTGGTGGAACGCGTCGCGCAGGACGCCGACCTGGCCGCGACGCTGCGGGAACGGCTCTGGACCCAGGGCCGGATGGTGTCCCGGGTCAAAAAGGGCAAGGACGCCGAGGGCCAGAAATTCAAGGACTACTTCGAGTTCTCCCAGCAGCCCGTCCGGGATGCCCTCGCACCGGGTCCTGGCGCTGCTGCGCGGCGAGAAGGACGGCGTGCTGGAGCTGGACCTCGCCGAGGCTGAACCGAACGACGACGCCGCCCTCACCGCCGCACGCGGCCGGTACGAAGCCGCGGTGGCCAGGTTCCTCGGCGTTGCCGACCGCGGCCGGCCCGCCGACGCCTGGCTGCTGCAGACCGCGCAGCTCGCCTGGCGCTCGCGGGTACTCGCCCGGTTGACCGCCGATCTGCGCAGCCGGATGTTCGCCGCCGCGGAGGACGAAGCCGTGCGGGTCTTCGCCGCGAACCTGCGCGACGTCCTGCTGGCGGCCCCAGCCGGGAACCGCGCCACCCTGGGCCTCGACCCGGGACTGCGCACCGGAGTGAAGGTCGCCGTGGTGGACGGCACCGGCAAAGTGGTCGCGACCGACACGATCTACCCGCACGCCCCGGCCCGGAAATGGGACGAGGCGCTCGCGGACCCTCGTGGGCCTGGCGAAGAAGCACGGCGTCGAACTCGTCGCGATCGGCAACGGCACGGCATCGCGGGAGACGGACAAGCTCGCCGCCGAACTCCTGAAGCAGCTCGGTGCGGGGTCGGACGCCGCCAGCCAGGGTGCCAAAGGACAAACCGCAGAAGATCGTGGTGTCCGAGGCCGGCGCCTCGGTGTATTCGGCATCGGCGCTCGCCTCCGCCGAGCTGCCCGGCATGGATGTGTCCCTGCGCGGCGCCGTCTCGATCGCCCGGCGGCTGCAGGACCCGCTCGCGGAGCTCGTGAAGATCGAGCCGAAATCGATTGGCGTCGGGCAGTACCAGCACGACGTCACGGCCGCGAAGCTGGACCGCAGCCTCGACGCCGTCGTCGAGGACTGCGTGAACGCGGTGGGTGTGGACGTCAACACTGCCTCGCCCGCGCTGCTGAGCCGCGTGGCCGGCGTCGGGCCGCTGCTGAGCGAGAACATCGTGGCGTACCGGAACGAGCACGGGCCCTTCAACAAGCGCAGCGACCTGAAAAAGGTGCCGCGGCTGGGGCGCCAAGGCGTTCGAACAGTGCGCCGGCTTCCTGCGGATCAGCGGGGGAGCGGAGCCGCTGGACGCCTCCAGCGTGCACCCGGAGGCTTACCCGGTGGCCCGGAAGATCAAGGCCGCCGCGAAGACCGGCCCTGCCGGTGGCAGCGTCGCCGCGCTGAACCCGCAGGACTTCGTGGACGGCACGTTCGGGCTGCCCACCGTGCAGGACATCATCGCCGAGCTCGAGAAGCCGGGCCGGGACCCGCGTCCGGCCTTCGCGGCGGCGGCGTTCTCCGAAGGCATCGAAAAGATCTCGGACCTGAGGCCCGGGATGGTGCTGGAGGGAACGGTGACCAACGTGGCGGCGTTCGGCGCGTTCGTCGACGTCGGCGTGCACCAGGACGGGCTGGTGCACGTGTCCGCGCTGGCCAACCGCTTCGTCTCCGATCCCCGCGAGGTGGTCAAGTCCGGGCAGGTGGTGCGGGTCAAGGTGCTCGAGGCGGATCCGGAGCGGAAGCGCATCTCACTGACCCTGAGGCTCGACGACGAACCCGCAGCTTCCGGCGGCACCGCGGCCTTCTGACCGGCGGCCGCGTTCTGAAGCGCGGCTGGTCCTGGGGCACGCGGTTCCGGGGGCCGCTCGGGTGGGCGCCGCAGGCGCCGCCGAAGCAGCCAGCCGGTGGAAGCGGCGCCCGAGCGCCGGCCAGCCAGCAGCGGCAGCCGCAGGCCCCCGCCAAGCAGCGGCCTGCACCGGCTCCGGCCAATACGGCGATGGCCGAGGCGCTCCGGAAGGCCGGGCTGGGCAAGTAGCTCCCCGGGACGGCTGCCGTTGCACCGCGCCGACCGTTCATCGCGGAAGTCTACCGCTTGGCGCATAAATAGTACGTTTGCTGACGATCTGCACCATGATTGCCGGAGGCAACGGCCCGCCGGAAGCTGGCCAGATGCCTCGCACCGTCGCTGGGCACCGATGTCGTTGACGAGCAAGGGGAGCAAACTATGGGCTGGCTGGACCGCGAACGAACCATCGCCCCGCCGGGATTCAACCGGTGGCTCGTACCCCCGGCAGCGCTCGCCGTGCACCTGTGCATCGGCCAGGCGTACGCGACCAGCGTCTACAAGACCGCGCTGGTGAAGCACTTCGGCGCCAGCCTGACCGAGATCGGCGTGATCTTCTCCATCGCCATCGTGATGCTGGGCCTCTCGGCCGCCATCATGGGCACCTGGGTGGACAAGAACGGCCCGCGCAAGGCGATGTTCACCTCCGCCGCGTTCTGGGCCAGCGGCTTCCTGATCGGCTCGCTCGGCATCTTCAGCCAGCCAGCTGTGGCTCGTCTACCTCGGCTACGGCTTCGTCGGCGGCATCGGCCTGGGCATCGGCTACATCTCCCCGGTCTCCACCCTGATCAAATGGTTCCCGGACCGGCCCGGACTGGCCACCGGCATGGCCATCATGGGCTTCGGCGGCGGCGCCCTGATCGCCAGCCCCGTCTCCACGGCCCTGCTCAAGATGTACGACCCCAACTCCGGCGCCAAGGGCTGGGTGGCCAGCGGCGACGCGGTGGGCAAGCTCTTCCTGACCCTCGCCGTCGTCTACCTGGCCTACATGATCTTCGGCGCCTTCACCATCAGGGTCCCGGCCGAGGGCTGGAAGCCGGCAGGCTTCGACCCCGCCAAGGTCAAGGCGGCCACGCTGGTCACCACGGAGAACGTCTCCGCCAAGAACGCCGTCAAGACCAGGCAGTTCTGGCTCGTCTGGATCGCCCTGTTCTGCAACGTCACGGCCGGCATCGGCATCCTGGAGCAGGCCGCTCCGATGATCCAGGACTTCTTCCGCCAGCCCGACGGCGTGTCCCTGGTCAGCGCCGCCGTCGCCGCCGGCTTCGTGGGGCTGCTCTCGATCGGCAACATGTCCGGCCGCTTCGCCTGGTCCGCAACCTCGGACATCACCGGCCGCAAGCGCATCTACATGGTCTATCTCGGCGTCGGCGCGCGTGCTCTACACGGTGCTGGCGCTGGCCGGCTCCACGCACCACAGTTCCTGTACGTGGCGCTCGCGTTCGTCATCATCTCCTTCTACGGCGGCGGCTTCGCGACCGTCCCGGCCTACCTGCGGGACCTCTTCGGCACCTTCCAGGTCGGCGCCATCCACGGCCGGCTCCTCACGGCCTGGTCCGCGGCCGGCATCGCCGGACCGTTGATCGTCAACGCTTTCCTGGACGCCCAGGGCAAACCCGGCGCAGCTCACCGCCGCGTCCTACCAGCCCGCCCTGCTGACCATGGTGGGGCTGCTGGTGATCGGCTTCGCTGGCCAACCTGCTGGTCAAGCCGGTGGACGCGCGTTTCCACGAACCCCGCAGCGGCCGCGTCCGGTCCGAAGAACCCGCCATGGAGGCCTGAGATGAGTGCAGCAGACGTTCTCGCCTGGAAATCCGTCCACCGGAAAACTGGTCATCGCGTGGGCGCTCGTCGGCGTGCCGCTCGGCCTACGGGGTCTACGAGACCCTCACCCGCGTGGCGGCACTGTTTGGCTGACACCGATGGTGCAGGAGAAGTCTCCGGCAACCGCCCGCGGCGGCGCGTGTGCCGTTCACACGGCCCGGAGCCATTCACCACCCGCCCCACGCTGCAGGGCACCTTCGGGATGAGCGCGTCCACGCATTGGCTTGCGACGGCGGCTGCCCAGGCCGTGCTCGAACGCGGCGGCAACGCGTTCGACGCCGCGGTGGCGGGAGCGTTCGTGCTCCACGTCGTGGAACCGCACCTCAACGGGCCCGGCGGCGACATGACCGGGGTCTTCGTCACCGCCGAGGAACCGGACAGGCCGGTAGTCCTGATGGGCCAGGGCCCGGCGCCGGCGGCGGCCACCGTGGAGCACTACCTGGCCGAAGGCCTGGAACTCGTTCCGGGCTCGGGCGCGCTGGCCGCCGCGGTGCCTGCCGCCGTCGACGCCTGGTTGCTGCTGCTGCGCGACCACGGGACGTGGGAGCTGGACGCGGTGCTGGACTTCGCGATCGGCTACGCGCGGGACGGCCACCCGATGCTGGGGCGGGTCGGGACCACCATCGCGGCCGTGTCCGCGCTGTTCCAGACGCACTGGCCCACGTCGGCCGAGCTGTGGATGCCCGGCGGACGGATCCCGGCCGAAGGCGAGCTGGTGTGGAATCCGGCCTATGCCCGAACCCTGGAACGCCTCGTCGAGGCCGGAGTCAAGGCACGTACCCGCGAGGCAGGAATTGATGCGGCCCGCCGCGAGTGGCGGGAGGGCTTCGTGGCCCGGGCGATGGTGGATTCGGTGCAGACCCCGCACCGGCACTCCTCGGGTAACGGATCACCGCGGGGTGCTCGCCCTGGACGATCTGGCAGGCTTCGAGGCCGGGTACGAGGCCGCCGCCGCCGTGGAATTCCGCGGCCACACCATCGCCAAGACCGGGCCCTGGGGGCAGGGGCCGGCGCTGCTGCAGACGCTCGCCATCCTGGCCGGCTTCGAGGACCGGTACCTCGATCCGTCCACCGACTTGGGGGCGCACACCATCCTGGAGGCGCAGAAGCTCGCGCTTGCGGACCGGGAGGCGTACTACGGCGACACGGACGTGCCGCTGGACTACCTGCTGTCGGAGGAATACTGTGCCGGCCGGCGGGCCCTGATCACGGACCGGGCATCCCACGACTTCCGGCCCGGCGCGGTGCCCGGCCGGGAGCCGTACCGGCCGCCCCTGCGCACCGTCTACACGCCACCGGCGCTCGCGGGGGATGCCTCCGCGGCCGGCCTCGGCGTCGGCGAGCCCACGGTGACACCCGCGGGGGAGACCCGCGGCGATACGTGCCACATCGACGTCGTGGACCGCTGGGGCAACATGGTGTCGGCCACTCCATCCGGCGGCTGGCTGCAGTCCTCCCCGGCGATCCCGGAACTGGGCTTCTGCCTGGGCACCCGGCTGCAGATGACCTGGCTGGAGCCCGGCACACCGTCCACGCTGACGCCCGGCAAACGCCCGCGCACCACACTGACGCCTACTCTCGTGCTGCGGGACGGCCACGCCGTGACCGCGCTGGGTTCCCCCGGCGGCGACCAGCAGGACCAGTGGCAGCTGCCGTACCTGCTGCGGACCATCGTGGGCGGGTACTCGCCGCAACAGGCCATCGACGCGCCGACGTTCCATACGACGTCGATGCCCGGGTCCTTCTGGCCGCGCACTTGGGAGCCGGGCGGCGCCGTCGTCGAGGACCGGCTGGGGGAGGACGTCATCGAAGGCCTTGAGCGCCGGGGGCACATCGTCACCCGGGCCGGCGACTGGGCGCTGGGGCGGCTGTCCGCCGTCGTGCGGGATCCTGAGACCGGGGTCCTGCAGGCCGCCGCGAATCCGCGCGGCGCGCAGGGGTACGCCGCAGGGCCGGTAGCTAGCGCGGAAGCCTGTCCGGAAGCCTGGCCGGGGGCGTCCCGGTTTTCGGGGACGCTCAGCCGATGAATTCGTTGAGTGCGATCACGTTGCCTTCCGGGTCTTTGAGGAATGCCGACTTGGCCTGTCCGGGAAGTCCATCACGTCGCCGACGGCTTTTCCTTCCACGCCCGCGAAGCTGGCCGCCGAGACCGGCTGAAACGTCGCACCGCGGGCCTTCGGCGAATCGACGAGCTCCTCGATGCCGGTGACCATGAAGCTGACCACCGGGTAGGGCGGGGAACGCGGTCCGGCATCTCACTGAGGGCGATGCTCGAACCCCCTGCTGCGCCGAACACCATGGGGTCGTCCGTGGGTCCCGTGAGGAGGTCCAGGCCGAGCACATCACGGTAGAAGTTGCGGGCGCGGCCGCCGTCCTGTGCCGGGAGGATCGTGTTGACGTAGAAATGTTTGAGCATGGTCGGCCCCTTCGTTCGCAGTGCGTTTGCGGGTAGCTAGATCGTGGCACATTCAGGTGCAGGTTTGGAGGCTTGGTTGCGAGGCTATTCAGGGTCATGGGGCGCTCCTGTCACGCGGCTGTATCCGGGGTTGGGGTTGGAAGTAGTGGTTGCGTCTGGGGTGTTGTTGGGGGTCGAGGTGGGGTGGCGGGATGAACCAGGGGATCCCGGTGTTGAGTTGGATGGTCCAGTGTTCTTTGTGGATCAGATGGTGGTGGTGGGAGCAGAGGAGGGTTCCGTTGTCGGTGCCGGTGGTGCCGCCGTGGGACCAGTAGGTGATGTGGTGGGCTTCGCACCAGGGGGCGGGGATGGTGCAGCCGGGGAACGCGCAGCCTTGGTCGCGGGCGGTGAGGGCTTTGCGGATGTGGGGCGGGAAGATCCGGGAGGCCCGGCCGATGTCCAGGATCCGGCCGTCGCCGCCGAGCAGGACCGGGATGATGTCCGCGTCGCAGGCGATCTTGCGGATGGTGGCGGCGGTGACGGGTCCGGTGAACAGCAGCGACCCGGTCCCCGTGTCGCCGGGCCGGCCGTTTTCCGGCGGTGTGGCGCCGGTGGCGTTGGTTATGTCCTGGAGGCGGGCGAGGAGGTCGCGGTAGTCGATGGTGGCCATGATCTGGGGGCGCAGTCCGCCGGTGGCGGGCAGGCCTCCGGCGGTGAGGGAGACCGTGCAGGCGCCGACCAGGCCGTCGAGGTGCTTCTGCGGCCGGGTCCGCTGGTCCAGGACGGGCAGCCCGGGCTCCTCGGCCGCGCCGGCGGCTGGGCTGTCCGTCCAGAGCCGTCACGTGCTCCGGCCGACGCGGGCGTGGCGGGGGTGGTGGTGCGGGGGTTGGTGGCGGTGTTCATGACGGTCAGGAGGTATTCGAACTGTTCGGGTGTCGCGTAGATCTCGAGGTGCTGGAGGCCGTGGCGGGGCGGGCGGATGAAGGCGCCCTGGAACCGTTGGAGGACTTCCTCGGTGGGTTCGGCGCCGTCGGTGTCGATCGCGTCGGTCCAGCCGCGGGCGACGCGGGCCAGGAAGTCCGGGTCGTGCTCGGTCGCGGTGCGGGTCAGGGTGTGTTCCATCCGGGCCGTGGTGTCCTCGTCGCAGAGGTGCCGGACCCGGTCCAGGGCCGCGGTGATGATCGAGGCGGAGCGGGACGCGATGTCCCCGGCGGCGACGGCGGCGCCGAGTTCCGGGTGGGCAGCCGGCTGCGGAATGCCGGTGAGTCCCGGCCGGGGCAGCAGGCCCCGGGCCAGGCCGAGCCGGCGTTTCGCCTCGCCCGCGCCGATCCGCAGCCGCGCCCGCAGGAACTCCACGGTGTTCCGGTACCCGTCATCCACCCCCGCCGTCACCGACACCGCCGGCACCGACCACCGCCGGCACGGCCGCCCCGTCTGCGGTCACTGATGCGGCGTCGGGAACCGATACACCGGAGATGGCGGGACGCCCAGTTAGATTCGCGGCCGCGGAGGGCCCGCCGCGGTTTACCGGTTTCCCAGCCGCCGGGGCCCTCCCGCCAGCCGGTGATCCACGACCGGCCGCCCCCGACAGTGAGGCCGCGGCGGCCGCGGCTGCGCCCTCTTTCCGGGTCCGGTCCACGGCGCCGGCGGCCACGAGCTGCAGAAACTCCACCGACCGCGAAACCTCCTCCACCCGCCCGGCGAAATCCGCCGCAGCCTGGAAACCCCAGAACTCAGCGTCCTGCACCGCCGTCGACCCCACATCCCGCAACAGCGCCAGCACACCGTCCACACCGGACCGCTGGACCGGGGCTAAACCCCGGTCCGTATCCAGATCCTTGTCCAGACCGTGTCCTGGAGAGAAATGAAATCCCTGACGGCTTCCATACCCCAATACTCCCAAGGGGGTACGACATTACTAGCCCCCTCAACATTGCGGCCGGCGGTCGCGAACTCCCTGCCGTCCGACAGTATTCAGGACCGGAGATCAAGCACCCGCGGCGGGCCAAACTGTGTGCGGACGCCAGGCGAAAACAGCACGGACTCCGGAGGTCCGGCGACGTCGATGCCAGCCGCGCCGACCAGTTCGTCCTCAAGCAGTGTCACCTGGGCCCGGTATAGCGTCCACGGGCTGTGCGCGTTGGGGACATAGAGGGTCCGGCCCCTGAACCGGGTATGCAGGCCGAACCGGGCCGTGAGATGGACCGACAACGGATCGGTGGCCTCGGCGTCGGGATCGGCGGAGACCGCGAAGTCGCTCCGGGCCCCGCCCCGGAACCGACGCACCGAATACCCCGCGGTTCCGGCGGTCCCTCCGCCCCGGCAGCCAGCCCCGCCGCCCCCGGCCGCCCGCGCGGGCCCCGCGCCAGCGAACCTCGCCCGCGACCACACATAGGGGATCCCGGCCGCCCGCGCGGCCAGCACCACGGCCAAGCGCGAAGCATCCAGGCTGAGGAAAACCACACCGCGCCTACCGTCCGGTTCGCGCGAGTAGAGGCGGACGTTGATCTCGTTGAAGCTCCCGAAATAGGGGATGCCAGGACCGCGGCCAAGCCCGGCACCCTGCATGCGGAAGCCGATCAGCCCCACCCACGCGGATCCGTCGAAGACGTCAGGGACGACGCCCGGTGGCATGAACGAGGCCGCCACTGCCTCTGGGATGCGCCAGTGCAGGAAAACAGCATCCAGCCAGCGCTGGTCCATGATGATCGGCGCCGGAAGCTCAGGGGCAGCCGGCCAAGGATCTACGCCAATTCGGATCATCCCGCTTCGGTCATGGTGTGTGGTTTCCGGAGGCGCCCATCCATTGCTCCGTAACGGCCCTTTTGGGGCCTCAAAAGGGCCGTTACGGAGCAATCGATGGGGTCAGAGGAGATCGTTGGGGTCAGGGGGCGCGATGGGGCCAGTGGGGAGGGGCTCAGTTCAGCGCCCGGGTTCCTTCCGGCAGGACTCCGCCGGCCAACAGCTCCGCGGTTGTGTCGGCCAGGGCGGTCAGGGCCACACGCTGGGTCCACGGCCCGTAGGAGATGCGGGCGACGCCCAGTTCCTGAAGCTTGGCCGGGGCCAGGGAACCGGGCACATTGATGACCGACACCTTGTTCCAGCCGATGCCCTCCACCAGCGCGGCGACGGTGGCCGCGTCCAGCAGGCCGGGAACAAACACGGTGGTCGCCCCGACGTCGAGGAAGGCACGGCCCCGCTCAATGGCGTCGGCCAGCACCGCCGAGGGGTCCCGGTCCTTGCCCTTCAGGAACGCATCGGTGCGGGCATTGAGGACAAAGTCGATCCCCTCGGCTTCGCCCGCACGCGCCGCGGCCCGCATCTGCGCCACGGCCTCGTCGAAGGGGCGCATCTGGTCCTCGATATTGGCGCCGACGATGCCGACCCCAATCGCCTTGCGCACGGTCTCGCCCGGGTTCCCGTAGCCCGCTTCGAGGTCCGCGCTGACCGGAAGCGACGTCGAGGCCGCGATCAGCCGGACGGCGTCAATCATTTCGCCGACCGGAATCTTCTCGCCGTCCGGATAGCCGCGCGCGGCGGCGATCGAGTGGCTGGCCGTTGCCAGGGCAGCGATGCCCGGCACGTCGGCAACCACCTTCGTGGTGATGGCGTCCCACACATTGATGACCTGCAGGATTTCTGGTGCCTGGTGCAGGCGGAGCAGTTCAGTGGCTTTAGCGGCAAGGGAGGAGGCGTTTTCCGTCATTTCCCGAGCCTAGCCGCAGCCAGCGACACCCAAAAGGGTTCTCAGCCCTCGGCCGCCGCGGCGGAGGATCCCGCCGGCTGCTTCTGCCAGGGCCAGCGACCAGTGATTTCCAGCTCGAGCGAGAAGCTCAGGAACGTAGCCGGGACGTGTCTGGGATTGGTCGTCCTCTTGGCCATACCGTATGCGGGGCACTCAATCGGGCGAGCCCCTGAGAGTGCGGTCATCGAGTCGTTCTGTGTCTACGGCTACGGGACTGCAAGCATTGCCATCAATTACGAAACCCAACTCGATGTCGCCAATGTCCGGCTGGTTGACGAAGAGGTTGCCAAGCTTTGGCAGCGGCAGTTTCGTTCGTTGGCTGAGTCTGGCAACGCCCGCAGAGCGGTTTTGATGCCTACAGAGCCCAAGGAAAGGACCCATCACGGTGGAGTCACGTCGATGGCGAGCACAGGTCGTGTGTTCGAGAAAAATGCGAAAGGCCAATGGCGGCTACGGTAATGACTCGCAGCGGTCTCGCATTGCTACTAGTGGGCGTAATCGCGCTGGTCGCCTTTTTCGTCCTGGTCCTCTTGTTGTCCATTGGACCAATCTGCATCCTCCTCGCGGTATCCCTCTTTTTTGGGGGTCTTCAGCTGGAATCCGTTCGCGATACTTGGACGCGCATTGCGATGGACTTTGTCCAAGACATCACTAACCCAGTGGGGCGCGATTGCGGCGACCGGATTCGTCGCGGGAGGATATTTTTGTCTGCTGTTTGGTGGGTCGTTGCGCGGCATCGATGAGGTAGGCGAGTGAAAAGAATGCGGCGAGCCGCTCTTCTTGGGCTCATCGTGCTTCCCCTCGCCGGTGTCGTTTGCGCAGTGGGCGCAAACCACTGGAAGACGGATAACAGTCAAGCCATGGCGCTGACTGTGGGCGCCGTTCTTTGTTTTGCGCACCATTTGTCGTTATGCGTTCTCGCTGTGGCCGCTGCCGCTGTAGGGCTCTCTGGGCAAGCTTCAAAGCCTGGGGGGCAAAGGGTTGACGTGGTTCTTTGAACTCAAGGCCTGTCCCTCTTGCTGGCGCAGCCTGACCACCGACGGAGTACGAGGTCGTCCATCATCAGCAGGCCGAAGTGCCAAGGACAGATGGAACAGGCGCAGTTCTGGCATTCTCTTGGCGCGGGGATATGGACGGGGCGAAAGCGGCGGTGCGGCTCATTCTCCAGAGACTTCGCGTCGACATCACGGCATAAGCTCCCCCGTCGAGTCGACAGTTGAAATGCGATGGTAGAGAGCTCATTGTGCCGCTTAGGTCGGTCCACTGACCGCGGACTCTTCTGGAACGGCTATGAAGCCCCCGCCTCGGCCCGTAGTCGTCCATTTCGCTGTCAGAGCTGCCGAGGGTGGTGTGGCTGAATATCAGACCTTCCAATCGGGCCAGCGCCTCAAAAACCTCGACTCGGTGATCGAGGCAGGCTTGTTCTGACCGCCCTAACGATCGTGATCCTCTTCATGGCTGCACTCGTCTTGGTTCCGTCCAGCTTTACTGACCACATTCAATGCTGGAAATGGGTTCGCTTTGGAGGCATGACCCTGTTTCTCGTCACGTACTCGCTGAAATTGTATTGGGCGCTGAGCAAGTCGTATCTGTTCTGGCTCTTTTTTCTAGGTGCACTCGTCGTGCATTTGATTGGTGTTGGATACCTGGTCGATAGCCTCCCCAACGGCTTGGGCACGCTCGACGTCGGAGTCCTGGGCGGAGCGGGGATTCGTTCATCGGAATCGCAATCCACTGGCTATGCGGCGTTGGCCCCGATTCTCGCCCCCGAGGCCCTAAGTCGCCGTGGTTTCCGACATGAAACGCGTCAGTGCGTTCAGCAACGGCGAGACTCTTCGCAGGGCGGGCGCCCCGCCCTGCTCGGAGAACGAACTACAGCGTTATCGGT
>CAVUHG010000003.1:0-218485 GCA_963741265.1 uncultured Actinomycetota bacterium
CTCGGAGCGCCAGTTGGAGGGCCGGCGGGCGGCGTCGCGGACGATGTAGCCGGCCACCCAGATCCGCCGGGACTCGGCGTCGTCCTTGTTCACGCCGGTGTTGCCGATGTGCGGTGCGGTCTGGACCACAAGCTGGCGGGCGTAGGAGGGGTCGGTGATGGTCTCCTGGTAGCCGGTCATGCCGGTGGCGAACACGGCCTCGCCGAGGGCGGTGCCGGTGGCGCCGTAGCTGGTGCCGCGGAAAATGCGGCCGTCCTCGAGGACCAGGGCTGCGGGGGTGGATGCTGCTGCGGCAGCCGTTGCTGTCACGGCTGTTGCTGTCACTTCGTTGGGGTCCGTCACGTTGTTACTTTCCACTATCGGCGTTGGCCTGAGGGGCTGCGGAGATCGAGATCTTGCAGGGCGTTGAGGAGGAGGGTCTTGTCGGCGGCGTTCCGGGTGCGGAACCCGGTGTCCAGCTCGCGGGTGCCGAGCATCCAGCTGAGCACCAGGAGTCCGTCCTTTTCGACGAACTTGCCGGCCATGCCGCTTTCCTGCCGGACACCGGTGAGGCCGGTCGGCCGGGATGAAGACCGGTCCGGCGCCGGAGCGGTCGAAGAGCACACCTTCGGGGTGCACGCTGAGTCCGGCGTTGGTCCGGATGCCGAGGTTGTGGACGGCGATGCGGTCCAGCCAGTCGCCGGCGGTGGTGGAGGCAACGTACTGGCCGTCGGCCGCCGCCAGCGCGCCACCCAGCTCCGCGGGGAGCACAGGCAGGGGCTCGACGTCGGCCTGGCGGCGCAGCCGGTTCCGCCAGCCGAGCCAGATCAGGACCAGCGCGACGGCGATCAGGACCAGCGTGACGAGCAGGGAAAGCTCCTTGACCATCAGTTGCGGCCTGCTGCTGCGGCGCCTGGGGTCCCGGATGTTTCCGGAGCGTCCGGGAGCCACCGGTACGGCGTGTTGAGTTTGCCGTCGAGGACGGTGGGGTGGCCCTTGAAGAACGTCGCCACCACCTTGCCGGGGAGTTCCCGGCCGGCAAACGGAGAGTTACGGCCCATGGTTGCCATCTTAGAAGGGTCCACGGTCCAGCGCGCAGCCGGGTCCACGAGTGTGACGTTGGCCGGTTCGCCGGCGTCGAGCGGCCGTCCCTGGTCTTCCAGCCGTCCGATGGCCGCCGGGGCGGTCGAGGTGACCCGGGCGAAGTCCGCCCAGCCCATCAGGCCGCTTTCGATCATGGTGTGCTGCACGACGGACAGTGCGGTCTCGAGCCCGGTCATGCCCATGGCGGCCTGCGCCCACTCGCATTCCTTGTGTTCGCTCGGGTGCGGGGCGTGGTCGGTGCCGACGACGTCGATGGTTCCGTCGGCCAGCGCGGCGCGGAGGGCCTGGACGTCGGCGTCGGTGCGCAGCGGCGGGTTGACCTTGTAGACGGGGTCGTAGCTGCGGGCGAGTTCGTCGGTCAGCCAGAGGTGGTGCGGTGTGACCTCGGCCGTGACGTTCACGCCGCGGGACTTGGCCCAGCGGATGATTTCGACGGATCCGGCGGTGGAGACGTGGCAGACATGCAGGCGGGAGCCGACGTGCTGGGCGAGCAGGACGTCGCGGGCGATGATGCTTTCCTCGGCGACGGCGGGCCAGCCGGTGAGGCCGAGGACCGCGGAGACCTCGCCCTCGTTCATCTGGGCGCCGGCGGTGAGCCGGGGCTCCTGCGCGTGCTGGGCCACGACGCCGTCGAACGCCTTGACGTATTCGAGCGCGCGGCGCATGAGGACGGGGTCGTGGACGCAGATGCCGTCGTCGGAGAACACCCGGACGTGGGCGCGGGAGTCGGCCATGGCGCCGAGCTCGGCGAGCTGCTCCCCCGCCAGGCCGACGGTGACGGCGCCGACCGGGCGGACGTCCACCCAGCCGGCGGCGCGGCCCAGGGTGAGGACCTGTTCGACGACGCCGGCGGTGTCCGCCACCGGGGTGCTGTTGGCCATCGCGTGCACGGCGGTGTATCCGCCCAGGGCGGCGGCGCGGGTGCCGGTCTCGACCGTTTCGGCGTCCTCGCGGCCGGGTTCGCGCAGGTGGGTGTGGATGTCCACCATGCCGGGCAGGGCCACGAGCCCGGCGGCTTCGATGACGGTGGCGCCCTCGGCGGACAGGTTCTGGCCGCGTTCGGCGATGACGCCGTCGCGGATCAGGAGGTCTTCCGGGGCTCCGCCGAGGATGGCGGCTCCGCGGATCAGGTAGGCGCCGGTGGTGCCGGTGTCCTGTTGCTGTGATGCCATCAGTGGCTCTCCTTCGTGGAATTGGCGGCTGGTTCGCGGGTGTCCCCGGAGAGCAGCAGGTAGAGGGCGGCCATGCGGATGGAGACGCCGTTGCGGACCTGTGCGAGCACAGTGGAGCGGGGTGAGTCCGCGGCTGCGGAGGAAATTTCCAGCCCCCGGTTCATGGGGCCGGGGTGCATGATGATGGTGTCCTTGAGGCCCAGCCGGTCCAGGGCGCGGAGCCGGTTGTCGTCGAAGCCCCAGCGGCGGGAGTATTCGCGCGTGGTGGGGAAGAACGAGGCGTTCATCCGTTCGCCCTGGACGCGGAGCATCATCATGGCGTCCACGCCGTTGGCGAGGGTCTCGTCGAGGTCGTAGCTGACCTTGCAGGGCCACTTTTCGACGCCGATGGGCAGCAGGGTGGGCGGGGCCACGAGCGTGACTTCGGCGCCCAGGGTGCGCAGGAGCCAGACGTTGGAGCGGGCCACCCGGGAGTGCAGCACGTCGCCGGCGATCGCGACGCGCATGCCCTTGAGGTCCGCCCCGGCGGAGGGGGTGCCGGCCAGCTTCGACCAGTGCCGGCGCATCGTGAACGCGTCCAGCAGCGCCTGGGTGGGGTGCTCGTGGGTGCCGTCGCCGGCGTTGATGACGGCGGCGTCGATCCAGTCGGTGGCGGCGAGCCGGTGCGGGGCGCCGGAGGCCCAGTGCCGGATGACCACGGCGTCGGCGCCCATCGCGGCCAGGGTCTGGGCGGTGTCCTTGAGCGACTCGCCCTTGGAGACGGAGGAGCCCTTCGCGGCGAAGTTGATGACGTCGGCGGAGAGCCGCTTGGCGGCGGCCTCGAAGGAGATCCGGGTGCGGGTGGAGTCCTCGAAGAACAGGTTCACCACGGTGCGGCCGCGCAGTGCGGGGAGCTTCTTGACCTCGCGCTCCCCCACGGCGGCCATTTCCTCGGCGGTGTCGAGGATGCGGATGGCGTTGTGCAGGCTCAGGTCTTCGGTGGAGAGCAGGTGCCTCATGCGGTGGCCTCGATGACCACTTCATTGACGGGGACGCCGTCGACGGAGTCGGTTTCCTCGAGCCGGACCCGGACCTTCTCCGACGAGGACGTGGGCAGGTTCTTGCCGACGTGGTCCGCGCGGATGGGCAGTTCCCGGTGGCCGCGGTCGATCAGCACGGCGAGGCGGACGATCCGCGGGCGGCCGAGGTCGATGATGGCGTCGAGGGCTGCCCGGATGGTGCGGCCGGAGTAGAGGACGTCGTCGATCAGCACAACAACTTTGTTGTCGATCCCGGTGCGGGGAAGCTGGGTGGGGTACGGCGGCCGCGTCGGCTGGTGTGAGAGATCATCGCGGAACATGGTCACATCCAGCTGGCCGACGATCGCGGCGGCATCCACAGTGGGATCGGCGGCGGCAATCTTGTCGGCGAGCCGGACGGCGAGGGGGTAGCCCCTGCGCGGGATGCCCAGCAGGACCAGGTCCTGGGAGCCTTTGTTGGACTCGAGAATCTCATGGGCGATACGAGTGAGTGCACGGTCGATGTCCGCCTGGCTGAGTACCACTCGGGTAAGAACAACCTTGGCCGGAACCGGTGCTTCTGGAACAGAAGTCAACGCTCGTCTCCCCTTTCCCCGCCTCACGGGACGGAATTAAAAAAGGATCATTTGCCCTTTCAAATTACCACACGGGCCGCCGCTGAACGGTCCCGGACCTGCCCAGGACGGGGCGTTGTGCGTCACAGCGGGACCGCCGGTGGACGCCGCGAAGCCGTGGGTCCTGTGGTGCTCGTTTGCCGTGACGCCGGTGGTCTGGCCGCCGGAAATCTGCCGGTTGGCGCCCCCCTTTATTGTCGGTGCCTCCTGCGATGCTGTGGGTATGGAGAGCAGGGCGGCCTGGACGACAAGCTGGATAACGGACAGCGCAGCGGACAGGACAGCGGACAGCGGGGAGGCGCTGAAGGCTGTCGCCGCGTCCGTTGCCATGCTGGATGTCAGTGCTGATCCGTTGCGGGATCTGGTGGATGCCTGCCTGGACGGGCTCGCCGATGTCGCCCGGCAGGAGGCCAGGACCGCGGCGCGGAAGGTGCGGCTGGTCGCGGATTACGCCCGGGCGGCCAGGGCTTTGGCGCCGCCGGCGGCGTCCGCGCAGGAGCGCGCCGCCCACGAGATGGCCCTGGTCGCGGAGCTCGCCTGTGTCCTGACGGTCAGCGAACGGGCCTCGGCCGCGCTCCTGGCCGAAAGCCGGGCCCTGACGACGGCGCTGCCGCTGACCCTGAACGCCCTCGGGGCCGGGTCGATCTCCTGGCAGCACGCCCGGATCATCGTCGATGAAACCACGGGCCTGGACCCCGCCGGGGCGGCCGCCCTCGAGGCGCACTTCCTGGACCCCGGCGCGCCCGGCCCGGCCCGCGGCTGCCCGGCCGGGGACCTCGTTGCGTCCCGGTTCCGGGCCAAGGCACGCAGCTGGCGCGAACGCCACCACCCGGCCGGCATCGAAGACCGCCACAGCAGAAGCGCCGCGGACCGGCGGATCGAATACACCCCCGACCGGGACGGCATGGCCTGGCTCTCGGCATACCTCCCGGCCGGCACCGCCGCGGGGATCTGGGAACGGACCACCGCCGCCGCCCGCGCCCTCCAAAACCCCAGCGAGACCCGCACCCTGGCCCAGCTCCGCGCCGACACCGCCGCCACCTGGCTCCTCACCAGCCCCGGAACCACCGGCATCACGGACCGGCCGCCGGGGACGGCCGGCGGCGGGGACCTGCACGGGCGGGGACGCCGGCGGGGGTGTGCCGTCGCCGCGGGCGCAGGTCCTGATCACCGTCCCGGTCCTCTCGCTCCTGGGCGCCACCGACGAACCCGCCACCCTGGACGGATACGGGCCGATCCCGCCGTCCATGGCCCGGCACCTGATCACCGACGGCGCGGACTCCTTCTACCGGGGCATGACCGACCCGCGCGACGGCGCACCGCTGGAAATGCTCTTCTGCATGACGAGCTCCGATCCGCGTTCCGGTGGCCGCGCGCCGCTGCCCCAGCAGGCCAACCCGAGCTGGATGGGGCAGATCCGCCGAGCAGCACTACCGCCCGGCGCCGGCCAACACCGGGAACAGCCCCGGGCCGCGCTGACTGCCGCGCTTCCGCCGGTCAGGGCTGGCAGGGCGGCTCCGCCGGCGTGACTGGGCTTGTGGCGGCCGGCGGGGCCTCGCTTCATCGGCCTGTTCACGGTGCTGCCCTTTCTGCTGGACCGAACACCGGGATCTGGCCGGGTTTGTCATCGGGTTCCTCGCGTCGTTGTTCCGCTCGGTGACGGTGCTGCTCGACGGTGCGGTTATCGACCGGTGGGAGCCCGAGCCCAAGGCGCTGCTGCTCTTCGCCTTTGCCTGGGGAGCCGTCGTTTCCGATTGCGGTGACCATGCTGATCCAGCCCTACTTCTCGCTCGTCGCAGGACCGGCCTCGGGCCTGGACTACCGACGTTCGCCGTCACCGTCCAGGCGCCGGTAGTCGAGGAGTTCGCCAAGTCGCTGGGGCTGCTGCTGCTCCTGCTCTTCGCCCGCCGGCATTTCGACGGCCCGGTGGACGGCGTCGTGTTCGCCTTCACGATCGCCGGCGGCTTCGCCTTCACCGAGAACATCCTGTACTTCGGCCGCGCGATCGCCGAGTCCAGCGACCCGGGCACGGACCTCGCGGTGGTCTTTTTCCTCCGCGGTGTTATGTCGCCGTTCGCCCACGCCATCTTCACCGGCACCACCGGCCTCATCATGGGCTTCGCCGCGCGCCGCTGGCATACCGGGCTGTCCGTGGCCGCGTTCGCCGTCGGGCTGGTCCCCGCGATGCTGCTGCACAGCGGCTGGAACAGCATGGGCCAGGACTTCCTGGCGCAGTACATCCTGGTCCAGGTGCCGATCTTCCTGCTCGCGGTCCTCGTTATCGTGCTGCTGCGCGTGGCGGAGCGCAGGCTCACCCGCCAGCGGCTGAGGGAGTACGCCACGGCGGGCTGGTTCACGGGCCCGGAAGTGGAAATGCTGTCCACCGGGGCCGGCCGGCGCGGGGCGCTGCACTGGGCGAAGTCCACGGGCGGGGTCCGCAGATGAAGGCCTTCCTGCACGCCGCGACGCAGCTTGCGTTCACCCGGCAGCGGATCCTCAGCGGCCGGGACGTCCCGGCCCACCAGCTGGAGGAGCAACACCAGCTGGCCGAGGTCGCGGCGCTGCGGGAGGCTGTCCTGCGCCGTTAGCGCCGGGCCGTGAGTTCCTGCAGCAGCGCGAACCCGTGCTGGTCCACCGCTCCGGAGGATGCCGAGACACCACGACGCCGGTGCCGGCTTCCCGGTCCAGGCCCATCCAGCTGCCGGAAACCTCCCGTCGCGCCGTTGTGCCACGTAATCTGCCGGCCCTTCACCTCCAGGGTGATCCATGCGGCGCCGATGCGGGCCGGGCCGGCGAAGCGGGCCACCGGGTCCAGGGCGGACAGTGCCCGGGGCCGTGCCGTCCAGGAGCGCCCGGCCGAGGCCGGGCCATGTCGCGGAGGGATGCCCGGATGCCGCCGGCAGGGGCCAGGGCTTCGCCCGTCCAGGGTTGCTTCGGGCGGCCGGACCGGCCGCTGCCGATGAGGGCGCCGGGGGCAAGTTCGTCGGGCGTGGCCGGCATGTAGACCGAGTCCAGTGCCAGCGGCGCACTCAGGCGGGCCGTAACAAGGTCCCGGTAGCTCGTCCCGGCACGCGCCGGCGACGGCGTGGCCGAGGAGTTCGAAGCCGAGGTTGGAGTACCGCGGACGCGGCGGACCCAGCCGGACCGCGCGTGCCTGCTCCAGCAGTTCCCCGAGGCTCTCACCATAGGGATTGGTCCCGTGCAGCAGGAACGACACCGTACGGTTCAGCCGGGACGGGCCCGGACCGCCAGGGGCCAGCCTCGGCAGCCCGGCGGAATGCCGGCTCACGGCGCCCAGCTTGAGGCCCGCGACGGCAGAGCCGGCCAGCGGCAGCAGCTCCCCCAGTGCGGTGTCCGGCCCGAGCTCGCCCCGGTCACAGGCATCGGCGTACAGCAGGCCGGTGATCCCCTTGGAAATGGAGCCGATTTCGAAGTCGGCGTCGGCGGAGACGCCGAACGTGTCCAGCACGGTTTCTCCGCCGGCAATGGCGGCGACGGCAAACCGCGGGTGGCGGGACGACAAGCGTCGCGCAGCGCGGCGGCCGGAGCGGGGTCGAGGGTCACTGGCCCACAATATCGCCGCCGGCGGCTGCGGGCAAAGGGGCCGCCGGGGAACGGAAAAGCCCCGCCAGCGTGGGCTGACGGGGCTTTCCTGAACCGGGCGGGGACTACGCGAGCAGCGAAGGCTTCAGCTGCTGCAGTCGGCCCAGCAGGCCGTTGATGAACGACGGCGACTCATCGGTGGAGAGGGTCTTGGCCAGGGCCACGGCCTCGCTCACGGCGACTCCGTCGGGAACGTCGTCGTTGTAGAGCAGCTCCCAGGTGCCGATCCGCAGGATGATGCGGTCTACCGAGGGCATCCGCTCAAGGGTCCAGCCCTGCGAATAGGTTTCCAGGAATTCGTCGATCGCCACCTGGTGGGAGACGACGCCTTCGACGATTTCGAGGGTGTAGGGATTGACGATCTGGTCCGTCTGTTCACGACGGGACCTCAGCACATCGAACGCCGAGGCGGAACGCTGTTCGGCCTCGAAGAGAACATCCAGGGCCCGGTTACGGGCCTTACCGCGGGCACTCACTAGTCGTTGACCCGGCCGAGGTAGCTGCCATCGCGGGTGTCGACCTTGACCCGGGTGTTGTTCTCGACGAACAGCGGCACCTGGATCTCGTAGCCGGTCTCGAGGGTGGCGGGCTTGGTGCCGGCCGAGGAGCGGTCGCCCTGCAGGCCCGGTTCCGTGTAGGTGATCTCGAGCACAACGCTCGGGGGCAGCTCGATGTAGAGCGGGTTGCCCTCGTGGATGGCGATGTTGACCATCTGGTTCTCGAGCATGAAGTTGGTGGCGTCGCCCACGGTGGCGCCGGGGACGGTGAGCTGGTCGAAGTCGCTCGTGTCCATGAAGACGAAATCTGCGCCGTCCTGGTACAGGTACTGGTAATCGCGGCGGTCAACCGTGGCGGTCTCGATCTTGAGCCCGGCGTTGAAGGTCTTGTCGACCACCTTGCCGGACATCACGTTGCGCATCTTGGTACGCACGAACGCGCCACCCTTGCCGGGCTTGACGTGCTGGAACTCAATGATGTTCCAGAGCTGGCCCTCAAGCTTAAGGACGGTTCCGTTCTTGATGTCGTTAGTGGTTGCCACTGTATCCTCTGGTTTCTTTTTTGACTGGTCTAGCTTCCAGCCGTTTATGCCAGGCAGGCATGCCGTGCGGCCCGCCAGCGCGTATTTATCAAAAATCCAAGAACCATTCTACCGGGTCCGGCGGCCGGCCGCCGGACAGGGTGCCGTGCGCCACCTCCTCCGGTGCCTCAGGAGGCCAGGTCCAGCACATCCCGGGCTCGTTGCAGGGCCACGGTGGAGGCGTAGATCAGGGACGCGTCGGCGGCGCCGGCTACACGGAGATCCAGTGCCGTGGCGAAGGCCTCCACCGCGGCGGCGGTGTTGCCGCCGGCAAAGTAGGAACGGCCGAGCTGCTGGCGGATCACGGCCTCGTCAGGGGTGCCCCGGGTCTCGGTCAGGAGGTGGCGGAACAGCTCGACGGCGCGGTCGAAGCGGTTGGTGACCCGCAGCACGTCGGCTTCGAAGATGCGCAGCCGGAGTGAATCGGGATCCTTGTACCGGGCCTCGGCGAGGAGCTCGGCGGCTTCGCCGGCGTGCCCTTCGACCAGGCGTACGAAGATCAGGTCCGCCGGATCGCCGGAGCCGGACAGCGCCGCGGCGCAGGCTTCCTCGTTGACGATCTCCGGCAGCAGGGTGACCGGATTGATCCTGATTCCGGGGAACCCGCCGTCAGGCCATTCACTGGTGCCGCCCCTCGCCCCGTTCATCAGGAGGCGATCTCCTGGTAGGCGGCGAAGAGCAGCGAGGTGTCCGGGACGTCGAGGATGCCGGGGCGGGCGACGCCGTCGAGCACCACAAAACGCAGCAGGTCGCCGCGTGACTTCTTGTCCCGGCGCATGCCGTCCAGCAGGGCCTGCCAGCGGTCCCGGCGGTAGGTGATGGGCAGCCCGAGGCTCTCCAGGATGGTGCGGTGGCGGTCGGCGTCGGCGTCGCTGAGCCGGCCGACGCTCCGCGCCAGTTCCGCGGCGAACATCATGCCGACCGACACGGCCGCGCCGTGCCGCCAGGAATAGCGCTCCACGAGTTCGATCGCGTGGCCCAGGGTGTGGCCGTAGTTGAGGATCTCGCGCTGCCCGGTTTCCTTCAGGTCCGCCGACACGACCTTGGCCTTGACGGCGATGGCGCGTTCAATCAGTTCACGCACGGTTTCCGAGCGGGGGTCGGAGACGGCCGAGGGATCCTGTTCGATCAGTTCCAGGATGGCCGGGTCGGCGATGAAGCCGCACTTGATGACCTCGGCCATGCCGGAGATCATCTCGTTCTTGGGCAGCGTGTCCAGGGTGTCGAGGTCGGCGAGGACGCCGGCGGGCGGGTGGAAGGCCCCGACGAGGTTCTTGCCCTCGGCGGTGTTGATGCCGGTCTTCCCGCCGACGGAAGCGTCCACCATGCCAAGCAGGCTCGTGGGCATGTGGATGACCTTGATGCCGCGCAGCCACGTGGCCGCGACGAAGCCGGCGAGGTCGGTGACCGCTCCGCCGCCGACCGCGACGATGGCATCCGAGCGGGTGAAGTCGTTCTGTCCCAGCACCTGCCAGCAGAAGGACGCCACTTCGATGTGCTTGCCTTCTTCGGCGTCCGGGATCTCGGCGGTCAGCGCGGTGAAGCCGGCCGAAGCCAGCTCCTCACGGACGGTGTCGCCGGTGAGCCGCAGGGCGCGGGGATGGATGACGAGGACCCGTTTGACGCGTTCCCCCAGCAGGGCCGGAACGCCCGCGAGCAGGCCGCGGCCCACAACGACGTCGTAATTCTCGCCGGGCGTGCTGCCGGTGACTTTGATGACGGTTGATTCGGTGATCACTTTTCAACTTCCTTTGTCGCCGCCGGCGTGGCGCCTGCCGCGTTTGTCGCGGCGGCAGAACCACCCAGCGCATCTTCCAGCCGGCGTGCGAGGTCCGGAATGGATCCGCTCCGGACGTCGATTACTACATCGGCCAGCCGCTCGTAGACGGGCCGGCGGGTTGCGAACAGCGTCTTCCAGCGCTGCATCGCGTCGCCGGCCAGCAGCGGCCGTCCGGAATTCCTGGCGATGCGCTCCGCGACCGTGTCCGCATCGCATTCGAGGTACACCACGGTGCACTGCTTCAGCAGCTGCTGCGTTCCGGAGTCCAGCACGGCGCCGCCGCCAAGGGAGATGACGGTGGGGGCGCCGGCCGCCTTCTCGATGGCCTGCGCCACCGCCCGGGCTTCCAGTTCCCGGAAGGCGTGTTCGCCCCGGCACGCAAAGATCTCGGCGATGGTCCCATGGTTGGCGACGACGACGGCGTCGGTGTCCACGAACGCTGCCCCCAGCTGCTGGGCGAGGTGCTGGCCGATGGCCGATTTTCCCACTGCCATCGGCCCGATCAGCGCGATCGGACGGGCGACGGCGTTGGTTTCCGCCGGCACTACTGGCCGATCGAGTCCAGGGACGCCGGGATGTTGTCCAGGTAACCCTTGATGTTGCGGGCGGTTTCCTGCACCGAGTCGCCGCCGAACTTTTCCGTGATTGCTTCGGCGAGGACCAGGGCCACCATGGCCTCGGCCACCACACCGGCTGCCGGGACCGCACAGACGTCGGAGCGCTGGTGGTGGGCCTTGGCGGCCTCCCCCGTGCTCACGTCGACGGTCCTGAGGGCACGCGGCACCGTGGCAATCGGCTTCATGGCGGCGCGGACGCGCAGCACGTCGCCGATGCTCATTCCGCCCTCGATGCCACCGGCCCGGTTGGACGTGCGGATGATCTTGCCGTCGGAGTCTTTGACGATTTCGTCGTGGGCGGCCGAGCCGCGGCGCGCTGCGGTGCGGAAGCCGTCGCCGACCTCGACGCCCTTGATCGCCTGGATGCCCATCAGGGCGGCGGCGAGCCGCGAGTCGAGGCGGCGGTCCCAGTGGACGTAGCTGCCGAGTCCCGGGGGCAGTCCGTAGGCGAGCACTTCGACCACGCCGCCGAGGGTTTCGCCTTCCTTGTGCGCAATGTCGACCTCGGCCACCATGGCGTCCGAGGTCTCGCGGTCAAAGCAGCGCAGCGGGTCGGCGTCGAGGGCCAGGACGTTGCCGGGCACCGGCAGCGGACGGCCTTCGGGCACGGCCACGCTGGCGATGGAGACGGTGTGCGAGACCAGCTCGATGCCGAGCTGTTTGAGGTAGGAGGACGCCACGGTGCCGAGGGCCACCCGGGTGGCGGTTTCGCGGGCGCTGGCCCGTTCCAGCACGGGGCGGGCCTCGTCGAAGCCGTACTTCTGCATGCCGGTGAAGTCTGCGTGGCCGGGCCGGGGCCGGGTCAGCGGGGCGTTGCGGGCCTGGTCGGCGAGGATTTCGGGGTCCACGGGGTCGGCAGACATGATCTGCTCCCACTTGGGCCATTCGGTGTTGCCGATCTGGATCGCGACGGGACCGCCCTGCGTGAGGCCGTGCCGGACGCCGCCAAGGATGGTGACAGCATCCTGCTCAAACTTCATCCGGGCGCCGCGGCCGTAACCGAGCCGGCGGCGGGCCAGCGATTCGGCGATCTGCGCGCTGGTGAGTTCAACACCGGCGGGCACGCCTTCAATAATTCCGACCAGGGCCGGACCATGGGATTCTCCGGCAGTCAACCAACGCAACATACTTTCCATCCTGCCATGTAAGGCGCTCAGAACACCCGTCGGGGTGCCCCCACTGCGTCACACATCACATCTATGACCTCGGCGGAAACGGCATCGCCCAGCCCGGTGAAGTGCCGTACCTGTTCAACCGCCTGGTAGATCAGCATCTCCAGGCCGGGGACCACGGTGCCGCCTGCGTCCTGCCAGGCCGCGGCGATCCGGCTGGGCCAGGGATCGTAGGCGACGTCCAGGAGCACGCCGGGGCGGTTGCGGGCAGATTCCGGGTGCGCTCCCCCGCGAATGCCTGCGCCAGCTCCGCTGCCAGGGCGTCCGCGGCGCGGGGCGGCAGGGTGGAGATCACGACGTCGGCCGCCGCGATGGCGGCCGCCGCACCGGCGATCGGGAGCACACGGATGGGGAGCCCGACGGCGGTCGAGGCGGCACGTGCTTCGGCGGCACGGCTGACGTCCCGCACGTAGACGTCCACGCTGGGGGCGCCAAGTTCTTTCAGCGCGGCAATGGAGGCTGCCGCGGTTCCGCCGCCGCCGAGGACGGCGGCCGCGGGTGCCGAGTCCGCCCCCGCATGGCGCAGGGCGTTGACGATCCCGGCGACGTCGGTGTTGTAGCGGCGGGCGCGGCCCTTACCTGTGGAGGAACCGTCGCGGACGGGTGGTGTTCGAAGGCGACGGTGTTGATGACGCCGAGGGCACGGGCCACGCCGCGGACCTCGTCCACTTCCGCGACCATTGCCGTTTTCAGTGGCATGGTGACGGACAGTCCCCGCCAGACTTCGCCGCGCCGGACGTCCTCGCGTACCCCGGCCATGAAGGCAGGCAGGTCCGCCTCGGTCACGTCAATCGCCGAATACGCGATGTGACCCCCAGGTGCGCATAGGCGGCCCGGTGCAGCGCCGGTGACTTCGAATGGCTGATGGGATGCCCGAGGACGGCCGCCCGCAGCGTCATACGCAGCGTCCGGGGTTGGCCTCGCACCAGGCGTTGTACTTTTCCACGTAGCCGTTGTGCTCGGCCAGGGTCTTGGAGAACTTCGTCTCCTTGGTGTCCAGGTTGATGGTCACCCAGTAGAGGTAGTCGTTGGACTTGGGCTTCGCGGCGGCGTCGATGGCCGTCTTGCCCGGCGAACCGATGGGCCCGGCCGGGAGTCCACTGGTTGGCGTACGTGTTGTACGGGTTGGACTTGTCCGCCTTCTGCTCTTCGTCGATGTGGAAGCTGCGGATACCCAGCCCGTAGGTGACGGTGGCATCGGACTGGATCAGCCCGTTGGTTTCGGTGTTGGTGGGCTTGAGCCGGTTGTAGATGGCACCGGCCACATCCCCGTATTCGGCCTGGCCGCCTTCGGCCTGGACGATGCTGGCGACGGTGACGACGTCATACTGCTTGGCCGGGTCCGTGACGCCCTGGGCCTTGAGCTCGTCCAGGGTGGTGCCCACAAGCTTCTTCAGGATGTCCTTCGCAGAGGTGCCGAGCGGGAACCGGTATTCGCCCGGGGCGAGGAAGCCCTCGAGGTTCTTGGACTTCTCCGGAAGGCCGAACTGGGCCGGGGAATCGCTGAGGCCTTCAGCTCGGCGACGGGCACTCCGGTCCCCTCCGAAATCGCCTGCAGGGATTCGCCGATCCTGAGGCCCGCGCTAAGGGCGACGTACATGACCTTGCCCTGTTCCTTGTTGAGCAGCATGGCCACGGCGTCGGAGTTCTTCATTTCCTGTGCGCATGGTGAAATCGCCGGGGCTCAAGGCCCCGCCCGAAGCCGCGAACTCCTTCAGGAAGGAGTCCGCATTGGCGACGACCTTCTTTTTCTGGAGGTCGGTCGCCACGGACTTGGGGCCTGCGCCCGGCGGCACCGTAATGGTCACTTCACCGGTTCCCGGTCCCGGGTAGTCGGCTATGGCGTCGCCGCCCAGGAGCGGTTTGAGGAACTGCGCGCCCACGACGATGGCGACCACGAACACGGTCAGGGTCAGCACGAGGGCCAGGAACCGGCGCCGCCGGCGGACCTTCTTGGACGGGCCCTTCGTGGTCGCGGATGGCACCGGCCATCACGCCCTGCCCGTCATCTTCGTGGTGGTAGTCGGGCTGGCGGAGCGTTTCAGCGCCATAGGGATCATGGGCCTCGTCGTCGGGGTGGGCCTCATAGCCGTGGTGTTCAGCTGCCGGGTCTGGGCTTCGTAGCCTCGCTGGAATCCGGCTTCATCGTGGACCCGCGGCCTTCAGGGGCATGGCCGCCGGCGTATTGGTGTGCGGCGGCTTCCGGGCAGCGTAGCCCGGCGCCTCTGCGTACGCAGCGGGCTGCGGGGCCACCTCTTCGTGCGGGCCACCTGTTCGTGGGCGGCTTCCGGGGCGGGGTCTCGGGCGCGGCTTCGGCACAGGGTCTTCATGCACCGTGGGCTCCGCGGCAGGCAGAACTGGGGGTGTCGGCAGCCGCGAGCGGCGCGGACGGGGCTGCAGCGGGCGGCGGGCAGCGGCTGCGGGGCGCGCCGCGAGTCGGGGCGTCCTGCCCGGTCTCGTATGCCTGCGGCGGGATGGCCTCGTGGCCCTGGGTCGCGAGGGACTTCTCCCGGGCCCTGATTTCCTTGCGCGTCAGCGGTCGGCCGGAGGCGCCGACGGCATCCCCTGGGGAGTCGTCACTGTTGACCGGGCTCACTGTAGCCTTCCATGTTCTGCAGAGTGCGTGTTTTCCGCCGGGACGGCAGGACGCCATCCCGGTCGGCCCCGGCGCGGACTTCCGCGTAAACGCGGCTTCCGATCTCCGTTCCCCTGGCCTTTTGCATATCGATCGCATGTTGCAGGATACCTGCGGCCGCAACCTGATCAACTACTTTACGGTGATTTCGGCTGCTCATGCCAGCCTCGTGCAGGTTGCGGTGCGCGGTGACAGTGCTCAGCCGCTCGTCAACGAGCGCGGACCGGGCACCTCGAAACCGCGGTCCCGGAGTGCATCCGCGAGCAGCTGTGCGTAGTCCGTGGCCATCCGCGCGGAGGCGTGTTCTTCGCCCTTCATCGTCCGCGGAAGTCCCACGAAGATCTCCACGGCACCGAGCTCTTCGGCCAGCGCCGCGAGGATCCGCACGTCGGTGTTCTTCTTCGTGTTCCGTTCCAGGGTCCGCAACGGTGTCGCCAGGATGCCGTCGCGGTCGCAGACCGCCACGCCGACCCGGACAGTGCCGACGTCCACCCCCAGTTTTACGCCCTGGGGGTAGACGCCGGGCACAGCAGCTTCGTTCACGTGGATTCCGCTGCTAGCGCCGCGTAATGGAGTCCACGACGGCGGCGAGGGCCGCGCCGACCTGCGCGGCGTCCGTGCCGCCGCCCTGGGCGACGTCGTCCTTGCCGCCACCGCCGCCGCCGAGGATGCCGGCGGCGAGGCGCACCAGGGCACCGGCCTTGACTCCGGCCGCCCGCGCGGCGTCGTTGGTGGCGACCAGGATGACGGGACGGTCGTTGCTGACACCGGCCACTGCGACGGCGGCGGGCTCGGAGCCGAGCCGGGTCCGCAGGTCCAGGGCCAGGCCGCGGAGGTCGTCCGCGCCGCTGACCTGGCCGGCGTCGTGGGCAATGACCTTGACGCCGGCGGCGTCCTTGGCCGTGCCGACCAGCTGCGCGGCGGCGGCCGTGAGCTGCTCCTTGCGGAGCCGGTCAAGTTCCTTTTCGGCCGTCTTGAGCTTGGTCAGCGTGGCGGCGATCCGGTCCGAAAGCAGCCCGGACGGGACCTTGAGCATTTCGGTGAGTTCGGTGACGAGGGCGCGTTCGGCGGCGAGGTGCCGGAAGGCGTCCATGCCAACGAAGGCTTCGACGCGGCGGTTTCCCGATCCGACGGACTGTTCGCCGAGCAGGGACAGGCTGCCGATCAGCGAGGTGTTCTCGACGTGCGTGCCGCCGCAGAGCTCGCGGGACCAGGCGCCGTCGATCTCCACGACGCGGACCTCGTTGCCGTAGTTCTCGCCGAACAGCGCCATGGCGCCGAGGGCCTTGGCCTCGGCGAGGCCCATGACCTTTGTTTCCACCCGGTAGTTGTTGCGGATGGCGATGTTGGAGACTTCCTCGATCTCGGAGCGGGTGGCGGCGCTGAGGCCTTCACCCCAGGCGAAGTCGAAGCGCAGGTAGCCGGCCTTGTTGAACGAGCCGCGCTGCAGGGCCTCCGGGCCGAGGATCTGGTGCAGGGCCGCGTGCACGATGTGGGTGCCGGTGTGGGCCTGCTCCGCGGCGTGGCGGCGTTCCCGGTCCACGGCGGCCTGGACGAGGGAGTCGGCACCGATTTCGCCTTCGCGGACGATTGCCTTGTGCACGCTGAGGCCCTTGATGGGGCGCTGGACGTCCAGGACCTCGACGACGAAGCCGTCACCGGTGATCAGGCCCGTGTCGGCTGCCTGTCCGCCGGCCTCGGCGTAGAACGGGGTCTCGGCGAGGACAAGTTCGATCTCGTCGCCCGTGGAGGCCTGGGAGACCTTCCGGCCGGCCGGACAGGATGCCGCGGACCTTGGATTCGCCGCTGAGCTCGGTGTACCCCGTGAAGACGGTCTCACCGGCGGAGAGCAGTTCCTGGAAGGCGCTGAGGTCGGCGTGCGAGCCCTTCTTGCCCTTGGCGTCGGCCTGGGCGCGCTGGCGCTGTTCCAGCATGAGCTTGCGGAACTCGGGTTCGTCGACTTTCAGCCCGGCTTCCTCTGCCATTTCCAGGGTGAGGTCGATCGGGAAGCCGTAGGTGTCGTGCAGGGCAAAGGCGTCGGCGCCGGAGAGCGGCTGGTTGGCGGCCTTGGACTCCTTGACGGCGTCCTCGAGGCGGGCGGTGCCGGAGGCGATGGTGCGCAGGAACGCCTTCTCTTCGGCGTAGGCGATCCGGCTGATGCGCTCGAAGTCGGTTTCGACGATCGGGTAGACGCCCTTCATGGCGTCCCGCGAGGCCGGCAGCAGCTCGGGAAGGCAGGCCTTCTCGACGCCGAGCAGGCGCATGGAGCGCACGGCGCGGCGGATCAGGCGGCGCAGCACGTAGCCGCGGCCTTCGTTGGAGGGGGTCACGCCGTCGGCGATCAGCATAAGTGAGGAACGGATGTGGTCGGCCACGACCCGCATGCGGACGTCGTCCGTGTGGTGCGGGTCGGCAGCGGACTCCGCGGAGGTGTACTCGCGGCCGGAGAGTGCCGCGGCCCGGTCGATCACGGGGCGGACCTGGTCCGTCTCGTACATGTTTTCGACGTCCTGCAGGATCATCGCGAGGCGTTCCATGCCGAGGCCCGTATCGATGTTCTTCTTGGGAAGTTCGCCGGTGATGTCGAAGTCCACCTTGGAGCGGACGTTGTCGATCTGGTACTGCATGAACACGAGGTTCCAGATTTCGACGTAGCGGTTTTCGTCGGCGATGGGGCCGCCCTCGATGCCGTAGGACGGGCCGCGGTCGTAATAGATTTCCGAGCAGGGGCCGGCGGGTCCGGGCTGGCCGGTGGACCAGTAGTTGTCCGCCTTGCCCATCCGCTGGATCCGCTCGGCCGGCATGCCGGTGTTCTTCAGCCAGAGCTGCTCGGCCTCGTCGTCCTCTTCGTAGACGGTGACCCAGAGGCGTTCCGGCGGCAGGCCGTAGCCGCCGTCGTCAACGCTGGTGGTGAGAAGCTCCCACGCGAACTTGATGGCGTCTTCCTTGAAGTAGTCGCCGAAGGAGAAGTTGCCGCACATCTGGAAGAAGGTGCCGTGGCGTGCGGTTTTGCCGACTTCTTCGATGTCGCCGGTCCGGATGCACTTCTGCACGCTGGTGGCCCGCTTGTAGGGGGCCTCTTCCCGCGCCGTCAGGTACGGGATGAACGGAACCATGCCGGCCACCGTGAACAGCAGGGAGGGGTCGCTGGAGACCAGGGAGGCGGAGGGAACCGCCGTGTGGCCTTTGCTGACAAAAAAGTCGATCCAGCGCTTAGTGATCTCCTGCGACTTCATGAGCTGATTACTTACCCTTCAATATGCACTGCGTTCGTGGTCCACGCGTGTACTCCGCGCGACGATGTGTTTCCGGTCTGCGGACCGGCCTGGCCGCCCCGGACGGGTGCGGCTCTTTTACTAATTCTCTCCCGGCTAGCGCCGGACTGCATCCCGGCCGGCGGCGGGGTTGGCAGCGTCGTCAGTGGCGGTGTCGATGCCTGCATCTATCCCAAGGGCGGCGCGGAGTTCGGTTTCGCGTTCCTGCATGCCTTCGCGGACGGCGTCGGCGAAGTCGAAGAAGCCGTCAGCGAGGCGGCCGACGGCCCGGTTCAGGCCTTCGGGTCCAAGGTTGGACTGGGCCTCGGAGATCTTGCGGAACGCGATGACGCCGATTGCGACGCCGATTCCCATCCAGATGATTCTGTTCATGTCAGGTTCTCCAGGAGGGCTTAGCGGCTGCGGCGGCCGGTGGCGGGCTTTTTGCGGGCGGTGAAAGCGGAGCGGACGCCGTAGCTGAACGCGGCAACCTTGATCAGCGGTGAGCCCACGGTGGCGGCGACGAGGGAGGACAACGCCGAGATGTTGGCTGAGGCGTCGGAGACGTTCGCAGCGATCCCGTCGACCTTCTTGAGCTGCTCATTGGTGGTGGAGACGGTGGCGGTGACTTCGTCCATTAGCGGGGTGGCGCCGTCGCTGATGGACCGGATGGTGGTCCGGACCTCGTCAAAGACTCCCCCGAGCTTCAGAATCGGCACGGCGAGCAGCAGCACCAGGAGTGCAAACACTCCGGCCGCGATCAGGCCGGCAATATCGCCACCAGACATAGTCGTTCATCTCCTTGTTGCGTCGTATTCCTGCGGCGTGCTCCGACTGGCTCAGCCGGCAACCGCAGAACTCCCCCAAGTACCTTACATACAAAGAAGCCCGCGGCGCTTGCCACGGGCTTCTTTGTAAGGTGTTGCGTTATATCTAGCGCGCGTAGAATTCCACGACGAGCTGCTCTTCGCAGGTCACGGGGACCTCGGAGCGCTTGGGGCGACGCACGAGGCGTGCCTGCAGGGCGTCAAGCTTGACGTCCAGGTATGCCGGAACCATCGGCAGGACGTCGCGGTGAGCGCCGGCTGCTGCAACCTGGAACGGGGGCATGGTCTCGCTGCGGCTGTGAACGTGGACCAGCTGGCCCTCGGCGACGCGGAAAGACGGGCGGTCAACGCGGATGCCGTCAACCAGGATGTGGCGGTGGACAACCAGCTGGCGGGCCTGGGCGATGGTGCGGGCGAAGCCTGCACGCAGCACGAGGGCGTCGAGACGCATTTCGAGCAGTTCGATCAGGTTTTCACCGGTCAGGCCCTTGGTGCGGCGTGCTTCTTCGAAGGCACGGGTCATCTGGGCTTCGCGGATGCCGTACTGGGCGCGCAGACGCTGCTTTTCGCGCAGACGTACGGCGTAGTCGGAGTCCTGCTTCTTGCGGGCACGGCCATGCTCACCGGGGCCGTACGGACGGCGCTCCATGTACTTGGCGGCCTTGGGGGTCAGAGCGATGCCGAGTGCACGCGAAAGGCGTGCGGTACGGCGAGCACGAGTGTTGTTAGCCACTTGTGTCCTTCCAATATCTGCGGTGTGTCAGTGTTACTGGCCTCCACGATGGAGAGCATCGGCCAACCGCTGCCTTTTGCTACTGGGCACAGGGCAAACCTCATCAAATCAGCATCAGATGCTGAATTCAGTGGGATTGTGCGTCCGTGCCTTGCCAGACAACGAACAAGCCTACCATGTTGGGGCCCTCCGGGTCCTCCGTCAGAACCTGGCGTGCATCCCGCGGCTGCTGCGCCGCCCGTACGATGCCGCGCCCAGGAATTCCACGGCCACGAACGGGGCGGAGCCCACCACCCACTCATCGTGGCCGGGCGGAATCGCGTACGTATCGTTGGCGTGGATCATGGACCGCAGCCCTTCGGAAGACGCCACTTCCATGGTCCCGGAGATGCAGAACCCGAGGTGGTGGTGCTGGCACAACTCGGTCTGTTCCACGGGCCGGCTGCACTCCGACCACCGCCACCCCGGCCCGAGGATCAGCCGGGCCACCGAGTAGTCATTCACGGTGACAAGGTCGAATTCGGCTTTGTCCGGGCACCGTTTCTTGTCCGGTACGTCAAAGGACTTAACGGCCATGGCTGTGACGAAATTTGCGGACATGGGGACACTACCTGCGATTGGGAATTGGGAACTGGTACGGGTGGGCGCGGGCACGGGCAGCAGATCCTTGCTACACGTAATTCCACGTTAGACCTCCCGGACCGGAAGTCAACGGGCAGTTTCCGGGCTCCGCCCGACTACTTGCCGCGGATGATCTTCCGGAGCCGCTCCAGCCGGGTGGAGATGTCCCGTTCGGCCCCGTTGGCCGTCGGCTCGTAGTAGTTCCGCCCCACGAGGTCGTCCGGCGGGTACTGCTGGGTAGCCACCGCGTGGGGCGCGTCGTGGGCGTAGATGTAGCCCTTGCCGTGGCCGAGTTGCTTGGATCCCGGGTAGTGGGCGTCGCGCAGGTGCGCTGGGATGCCGTTGCCCATCCCGGCCCTGACGTCGGCTATCGCCTGGTTGATGCCCATGTACGCGGCGTTGGACTTGGGGGCCGTGGCCAGGTGCACCACCGCCTCGGCCAGGATGATGCGGCCTTCCGGCATGCCGATCAGCTGCACGGCCTGGGCCGCGGCTACGGCCGTCTGCAGGGCCGTGGGATCGGCCATGCCGACGTCCTCGGCCGCGGAGATGACGATGCGCCGGGCCACGAACTTCGGGTCCTCCCCGGCCTCGAGCATCCGGGCGAGGTAGTGCAGGGCGGCGTCGACGTCGGAGCCCCTGATGGACTTGATGAAGGCGCTGGCGACGTCGTAGTGCTGGTCGCCGGCCCGGTCGTAGCGCACGGAGGCGACGTCGAGGGCCCGTTCCGTATGTTTGAGCTCGATTTTCACCGGGACGTCCCCGGCGGCGACTGTGCCGACGACGTCTGCCTCGACGTCGTCCGCGTCGCCGAACGCGACCCCGGCGGCCGCCTCCAGGGCGGTCAGCGCGCGGCGGGCGTCCCCGCCGGAAAGCCGGACGAGGTGCGCCAGGGCGTCGGCGCTGAGCTCGACCTTGCCGTTGAGCCCGCGGACATCCGCCGTGGCCCGCAGGAGCAGGCCCTCGACGTCGGCGTCGGTGAGCGGCTTGAGCGTCAGCAGCAGCGACCTCGACAGCAGCGGCGAGACCACCGAGAAGGACGGGTTTTCGGTGGTCGCGGCCACCAGCACCACCCAGCGGTTCTCGACGCCGGGCAGCAGCGCGTCCTGCTGCGCCTTGTTGAAGCGGTGGATCTCGTCGAGGAACAGCACAGTGGTGGTCTTGAAGAGGTCGCGGGCCGTGAGGGCTTCGTCCATGACGCGGCGGACGTCCTTGACGCCGGCGGTAATGGCCGAGAGTTCGACGAACTTCCGGCCCGGGCCTTTGGCGATGACGTGCGCGAGGGTGGTCTTACCCGTGCCGGGAGGTCCCCAGAGGATCAGCGAGCTGGGCCCGGCGGGGCCGGTGGCGTCCGTCCCGGCGGCAAGCTGCCGCAGCGGCGAGCCATGGCCCAGGAGGTGCTGCTGGCCCACCACATCGTCCAGGGTCCTTGGCCGCATCCGGACCGCCAGCGGGCTGCGCGGCGAGCCGGGCCCTGCCGCGGACCGGCCGTCTCCGGCGTCCTCGGCGTCGTCGTCGTTGTTTCCGCCGGCGGCGTTGTCCTGCCCTGCGCCAAAGAGATCATCCACATAGATAGGCTACTTCTAGTTCCTGCCCGCACTGGCACCAGTGCCGCCACCCCCGCAACGGAGACCCGAGCAATGGCTACCACCGATACCCGCCTGGCGTTTGTGTCCGGCGCGCGGCTGCCGGGCTGGGTGGAGCGCTTCGCCGCGAGCCACGGCCAGGTCGCTGCCGAAGAGCTCGACGACGGCCTGCAGCTGCGCGCCGCCGACGGGGCGCTCGCCCTGCTCCAGCCGCCGTGGCCGCCGGACGGCCGGCCCGGGCGCGGCGGCGACGCCGTGTCCCGGCTGGCGTCCCTCGCCGGACAGCCGCGGTGCATCGGGGCTGTGCTGGTCCGCCGGGGCGGGTACTCGGTGGCGGTGGTCAGCGCCGGTGCAGTGCTGGCGTCCAAGACCGGCACGCGGCACGTGCAGTCCCGGACGGCGGCGGGCGGCTGGTCCCAGCAGCGCTTTGCCCGGCGGCGGGCCAACCAGGCCGACGCCTTGGTGGAGGCCGTGGCGGAGCATGCGGCGCGGATCTTCGCGGAGCACAGGATCGAGTACCTGGCGCCCGGCGGTGACCGGACCCTGGCTGACCTGGTGCTGGCCGAGCCCGTCCTGAAGCAGTACGCCCCGCTCGCCAGGCTGCCGTTCCTGGACGTCCCGGACCCGCGCGCCGCGGTGCTGAAGAAGGCCGCTGCGGACCTGTGTGCGGTCCGGATCCTGGTGACCGACGCTCCAGCGTAGGAACGCAGGTGACCACCCCGGCCTCACCGGCGATGTTCGTCCAGCTCGTTTGGAAGCACCAGGTCCACGGGGTTCTCGCTCGATCCGCGGACGACCACGCGCGGGGAGCCGAAGAACGGGGCCTGTATCCACATCGGCACCCTCGCGATCCAGCCAACGATCCAGAAGCTCCCGCCGGCGAGGACCATAAGGGCGATGCCGCCCCAAAACGCCCACGGGGTCCAGACGGGCCCGAGCAGCTCTTGGCCCAACCCAGAGCCTCCGGCGGCCGCCGCGAACATGCCCACGATGAGGAAGAAGCCGATGACACCTGCACCGGCCCGGATCGCCTCTCCGCCGAGAACGGCAGCCAGCAGGAGAGGGACCGCGAGTCCGCCGATGACCAGCGCGGCGGCCACCATACCGAGGGCATCTCCTGCCTCCCCGGCGACATTGTCGCTGAGCGGCCCGATAATGAACCCGGCGGCAATCGACACCAGCATAAAGATGATGAGGACGGCAGTGGCGGTCCTGATGAAGCGTCCGCTGAACCGGTACGGTCCGGTGGGGCGACGGGCCGGAGCGCGTGCCGCCTGTCGCGTTGTCCGCCCCGACGTCGGCCCATTCGCTGAATTCCTACTCGGCATTACCCGCCCCATGCCCTTGGATTCCGACGCCCACCGATACCCACGCAGGCATCCGCCGACTGGTCACGCCTGGCGCAGGCCGCTTCGATGCAGCGACCCGCCTCACATGTATCCGCGGAGGACGTAGGTGAAGTGCCAACGCCCGTCCGAGTAGTAGAAGCACGATGCCGCAATATTCGGATGCTTGTACTGTGCCGATAGGCAGGCTGATTTTGTCGAGTACCCGGGACTGAAGTACTGCGTGACTGCGTGAGCGGGCACGGCGGTTCCCAGCACGCCACCCAAGGTTATGACGCCGGCCACCAGTGCTGCTTTCATCTTGCGCACAATCAACGCTCCTATTTATCGATCAAATGGATAAACGCAGTCTACGGTGTCCAGGGTGAAGCTGCAGCCCGGCAGGACACACGTCGCCGACGTGGGATCCGCGCTGAAGCGGTTCAGGCCTAATCGGTCAGACAAAATTCGAACAGGACGGACACCGGGACAGGGTCATCGTGGGGCGCTGTCCAGCCCGGGTCGTCAGTGTCTGCGGCGGGGAACTCGTGCCCGGCCGTGAAGGAGTGCCAGTCCGGATGGATCCGGGGCAGTCCTCGGGATCCGGGTAGATCCCGGTCCGGGATCTGCGAGCTGTCCTTGGTAGGGCTGGGTGTCTTTCTCAGTGATGGGCTTCGGTAGGTGGGGTGGTTCCCAGTCCTGTTGTTCGCTGGGGTAGTGCCGTCGTGCTGGGGAGATCCAGCCGGGTGGGGTGTTTTTGCCCGCGGTGGTGGGTTTCCAGGCTGTGCTGTGTTTGAGGCGGTGGTGTTTGGGGCAGGGTTGTCCGAGGTTGGTGATGCCGGTGGTGCCTCCGTCGGCCCAGGCCAGGAGGTGGTCTGCTTCGTTGTCCAGGGAGTGGTTGCTGCAGCCGGGGAAGGGGCACTTGCCGTCGCGGAGCCGGAGCCATTGGCGCTGGGCTTTTGTGAGGCGGTAGCTGCTGCGTCCGATTTCCAGCGGTGCGCCGTCGCGCGGGTCGGTCAGGACCCGGTAGAAGGAGTCCGCGCCGTCGGTGATCAGGCGCCGGGCCATGGACGGCGGGATCGGCCCGTATCCGTCCAGGGTGGCGGGTTCGTCGGTGGCGCCCAGGAGCGAGAGGACCGGGACGGTGATCAGGACCTGCGCCCGCGGCGACGGCACACCCCCGCCGGCGTCCCCGCCCGTCCCGGTCCCGCCGCCGCCGTCCCCGGCGCCGGTCCGCTGCCGCCGGTGGTTCCGGGGCTGGTGAGGAGCCAGGTGGCGGCGGTGTCGGCGCGGAGCTGGGCCAGGGTGCGGGTCTCGCGGGGGTTTTGGAGGGCGCGGGCCGCGGCGGTGGTCCGTTCCCAGATCCCCGCGGCGGTGCCGGCCGGGAGGTATGCCGAGAGCCAGGCCATGCCGTCCCGGTCGGGGGTGTATTCGATCCGCCGGTCCGCGGCGCTTCTGCTGTGGCGGTCTTCGATGCCGGCCGGGTGGTGGCGTTCGCGCCAGCTGCGTGCCTTGGCCCGGAACCGGGACGCAACGAGGTCCCCGGCCGGGCAGCCGCGGGCCGGGCCGGGCGCGCCGGGGTCCAGGAAGTGCGCCTCGAGGGCGGCCGCCCCGGCGGGGTCCAGGCCCGTGGTTTCATCGACGATGATCCGGGCGTGCTGCCAGGAGATCGACCCGGCCCCGAGGGCGTTCAGGGTCAGCGGCAGCGCCGTTGTCAGGGCCCGGCTTTCGGCCAGGAGCGCGGCGGAGGCCCGTTCGTTGACCGTCAGGACACAGGCGAGCTCCGCGACCAGGGCCATCTCGTGGGCGGCGCGCTCCTGCGGGGACGCCGCCGGCGGCGCCAAAGCCCTGGCCGCCCGGGCGTAATCCGCGACCAGCCGCACCTTCCGCGCCGCGGTCCTGGCCTCCTGCCGGGCGACTTCGGCGAGCCCGTCCAGGCAGGCATCCACCAGATCCCGCAACGGATCAGCACTGACATTCAGCATGGCAACGGACGCGGCGACAGCCTCCATCGGCTCCCCGCTTTCCGGAATCCAGCTTGTCGTCCAGGCCGCCCTGCTCTCCATACCCACAGCATCGCAGGAGGCACCGACAATAGCCGTCCCTCGCGGGCATGCAGCTGAGCGGAACCTCTGCTTGTATTCATCGGCCTGCGTCAGCAGCCGGTGAGGTGCCGCTTGGGCCGCTCCTGCCGGTAGAGGTAGCGGCCGGTTTCGATGAATCCGGCCTGATCATAGAGCTCCCGGGCGCCGGCGTTGGCGGCCGTGACCAGCAGCCAGTAACTCTCCAGCCCGCTCGCCGCGCCCGCTGCCAGCAACGACCCCAGCACCCTGTTCGCAAAGCCGCGGCGGCGGGCATCGGGCCGGGTGGCCATGCAGTACAGGCCGCCCCGGGCCGCCGGGCCGCCGGGCGGAACAGCAAGGCGCCCGACGGCGGCCGGGACGCCGTCGTCGTCCCGCACCAGCGCGTACACGGCGGGGCAGCCCTCAAGGATTCCCTTGGCCGTGGCGAGGGCATCCGCGCCGCCGCGGCCGTCCACGCTCCACCAGAGCCGCAGCCACTCGGGCGTTGGGGCGGCCGACAGTTCAACCCCGGTATCCGGCGCCGTGGCCTCCCCGCCGGAACCGCGCACCAGGATCAGTGTTTCGGACTGGCGGGTGAAGCCTTCCTCATCGAGGACAGCGTTCAGGGCGGCGTTGCCGGGATTCTCGAAGACCTGGAAAATCACGGGAAGCCGGCGGCTGCGGTACCAGGCCCGGGCGTCCCGGAGGAGTTCCAGCCGGTGGTGCGTCGTTCCGTCCGGCTCAGAGCGGGGCCAGATCGAGTTGGCGCGCTGGGTCACGCCGTCCGCGGCGCGGAGAACCCATCCGCCGGATTCCTCCCGGTCGGGAGCGGGCCAGGCGGCATCCATCGCGGTTTCAAGGTCCATTGCGGCTTCCGGGTCCGGCGGTGCGGTGCAGGCCACGGTATTCCATCCTTCGTCAATGACAAGAGGCTCCCCGGTTGTCCGGGGAGCCTCTTAGCCTTGGTTATGCCTCGGGCCCTAGTCGGCCTTCGGGGCGTTCTCTGCCGCCGGCGTTGCCGCTTTCTTGGCCTCCGGCTTGAAGTCGACGCCGGCTTCCTTGCGCTGCTGCGCGGTGATCGGCGCGGGCGCCTGCGTCAGCGGGTCGAAGCCGCCGCCGGACTTCGGGAAGGCGATGACGTCGCGGATGGACTCAACACCGGCCAGCAGCGCCACAACCCGGTCCCAGCCGAAGGCGATGCCGCCGTGGGGAGGCGCGCCGAACTTGAAGCCCTCGAGGAGGAAGCCGAACTTGGTCTGGGCATCTGCCTTGTCCAGGCCCATCAGCTCGAAGACCCGTTCCTGGACTTCGCGCTCGTGGATACGGATGGAGCCGCCGCCGATTTCGTTGCCGTTGCAGACGATGTCGTAGGCGTAGGACAGCGCCGCTTCCGGATCCGTGTCGAAGCTGTCCATGAACTCCGGCTTGGGCGAGGTGAACGCGTGGTGCACGGCGGTCCACTTTCCGGCACCGACGGCCACGTCACCGGAGGCGACAGCGGCTGCGGCCGGTTCGAACATCGGGGCGTCGACAACCCACACGAATGCCCAGTCGGCCGGGTTGATCAGGCCGGTGCGGTGGCCGATCTCGACGCGGGCGGCGCCGAGCAGGGCACGGGCCGCGGACTTCTCGCCCGCGGCGAAGAAGATGCAGTCGCCGGGCTTGGCGCCGACGGCGTCGGCCAGGCCGGCGCGCTCGGTGTCCGTCAGGTTCTTGGCCACGGGGCCGGCCAGTTCGCCGTCTTCCTTGAAGAGGACGTAGGCCAGTCCCTTGTGCCCGCGCTGCTTGGCGAACTCCTGCCAGCCGTCCAGGGTGCGGCGCGGCTGGGAGGCCCCGCCGGGCATCACGACGGCGCCGACGTAGGGGGCCTTGAAGACGCCGAAGTTGGTGTCCTTGAAGAAGCCGGTCAGTTCGGTGAGTTCCACGCCGAAGCGCAGGTCCGGCTTGTCCGAGCCGTAGCGGGCCATCGCATCGTGGTAGGTGATGCGCTGGATCGGCGTCGGGATCTCGACGTCGATCAGCTTCCAGAGCGCCTTCACGATCGCTTCGCCGATGTGGATGATGTCGTCCTGCTCCACGAAGCTGGCTTCGATGTCGAGCTGGGTGAATTCCGGCTGGCGGTCGGCGCGGAAATCCTCATCGCGGTAGCAGCGGGCAATCTGGTAGTACTTCTCGAAGCCGCCCACCTGCAGGAGCTGCTTGAACAGCTGCGGGGACTGCGGCAGCGCGTACCAGGACCCGGGCGCGAGCCGGGCGGGGACCACGAAGTCGCGGGCGCCTTCCGGCGTCGACCGCGTCAGCGTGGGGGTTTCGATCTCGACGAAGCCGTCCTGGTGGAGCAGTTCGCGGGCCACGCGGTTGGCCTCCGAGCGCAGGCGCAGGTTCCGGGCGGGGCCGGGGCGGCGCAGGTCCAGGTAGCGGTGCTTGAGGCGTGCTTCTTCGCCCACTTCGACGTGCTCATCGATCTGGAACGGCAGCGGATCGGAGGTGTTGAGGATGGTGACCTTTTCGGCCATGACCTCGATCTCGCCGGTGCCGAGCGCGGGGTTCTCGTTGCCCTCGGGGCGCCGGGAAACGGTGCCGGTCACCTGCAGCACGTATTCGTTGCGGAGGCCGTGGAACACTTCTTCCTCACGGACCACCACCTGGGCGACGCCCGAGGCGTCGCGCAGGTCAACGAACGCAACACCACCGTGATCACGACGCCGGCCGACCCAGCCGGCCAGGGTTACGGTTTGTCCAATGTGCTCGGAGCGAAGGGATCCGAGGTCATGTGTGCGCAGCACAGCACGCCTTTCTGAAGAAGACAGAGGGAATACAGAATCAAGTTGGAGAGGACCGCTACTGGAACGGTCCCGTCCGAGTTTACCCGCAGGACGGGCTTGGGCGTCTTAGGCCTTGGTGACCCGGACGTGCAGGTCCTCATCGGCGGGCGCCCAGCTGGCGGGATCGGCGTCGGCCTGGTCGCCGGAACGGATGTCCTTGACCTGGTGCTTGCCCTCGTCGTCGGTGAACCAGACAAACGGGATGCCGCGGCGGTCCGCGAACTTGATCTGCTTGCCGAACTTCTCCGCCTTCGCGGCGACCTCGGTGGCGATGCCCCGGCTGCGGAGCTGCGCGGCGACGTCCTGCGCCGCTCCCCAGCTGTCGTCGTTGTTGAGCGTCACAAGCACGGCCGTCGGCACGGACCGTGTGGCTTTGGCGAGGTCCTGGCTGAGGATGCGGGAGACGAGCCGGGTCACGCCGATGGACAGCCCGACGCCGGGGAACGTGCGGTTGCCCTTGCTGGCCAGGGCGTCGTAGCGGCCGCCGGAGCAGATCGAGCCGAGCTGTTCGTGGCCCACCAGGACGGTTTCCACCACGGTCCCGGTGTAGTAGTCCAGGCCGCGGGCGATGCTGAGGTCCGCGACGACCCGTCCGGGGGCGTGCTGGACGGCGGCCGCAATGACCTGCTCCAGCTCGTTGAGGCCTTCCTCCAGCAGTTCGTTGCTACGCCCAGGGCGCGGACCTGCGCCACGAAGGACGTGTCCTGGGGTGCGGATTGAGGCGAGCTTGAGCGCTGCTGCTGCCTGTTCCTCGCGTGGCGCCGAGTTCGGTCTGCAGCAGCCCGGCCACCTTGGCGGCACCGATCTTCTCGAGCTTGTCGATGCTGCGCAGCACCCCGGCGGTGTCCGTCAGGCCGATGCCGTTGTAGAAGCCCTCGGCCAGTTTGCGGTTGTTGATCCGGAGCAGGAAGTCCGGGATCGGCAGGGCGCCGAGGGCCTCGGCGATCACGAGGGCAATCTCGACGTCGTAGCGGAACGGCAGTTCGCCGTCGCCGACGATGTCGATGTCCGCCTGGGTGAACTCGCGGGCGCGGCCCTCCTGCGGACGTTCGCCGCGCCAGACCTTCTGGATCTGGTAGCGGCGGAACGGGAAGGACAGGTAGCCGGCGTTCTCCACCACGTACCGGGCGAACGGCACCGTCAGGTCGAAGTGCAGGGCAAGGGCGTGCGGGTCGCCCTTGTGGGACTTGGCCTCGTCACCTTCCTCGTCCTGGAGCCGGCTGAGGCCGTAGACCTCTTTGTCGATCTCGCCCTTGCGCAGCAGCTGGCCCACGGTTTCCACGGCCCGGGTCTCGATCGAGGAGAAGCCGTGCAGTTCGAACGTCCGGCGCAGGGTGTCCAGGACATGCAGCTCCACCAGCCGCTCCTCGGGAAGCCACTCGGGGAATCCGGACAGGGAGGCGGTGCGTGCCATGGTGGAATTTTCTCCTCGGGTAACACCGGACGGGGTTGCTGGCGCCATTCGCGCCCCGAAACATGGTGTACGAAACGGGGAACAGATAGGCGGCAGACCGGCCGGTCGTGCATAAACTGTGTGCGGCAGTCAGTTTATGCGTTTGGCGGCGGCATCTCTAATGCGGCCTGCCGCCAGCGTGCTGCCGGCAGCTTGACAGCTGAGCCAGCGACGGCGCGCCAACGGCCGCCCGGGTTCAGCCCTACAACCAGGAGGACCTTTGGCGGCCAGTTCACGGAGCGCCCGCGAGGCAAAGCGGCGCGTCCAGCAGATGGAAGCGAAGCGCGAGCTGCGCAAGGAACAGGACAAGCGCAGAAAACGCGACAACGTCCTGGCCATCAGCGCGGGCACAGCCGCCGTCGTCGTCGCACTGGTCCTCCAGCTGACGGTTTTCGCCGCCAACCCCACGGAGGACGAGTTCAAGGCGGCCGAGGCCGGGCTGACCTCGCCGTCGGCGTCCCCCTCCGCCCCGGCGGCCAATGCCGAGAACATCCCGAAGCCGGAATCCGCTGCGGGCCAGACCTTCACCGGAGAGCTCAAGCTCAATGCCGGCACGCTCGGCGTCGAACTCGACGGCACCAAGGCACCGCAGGCGGCCGCCGTCTTCAAGTCCCTGGCCGACCAGAACTTCTACGCCGGCCTCAGCTGCCACCGGCTCACCACGGGCGAGACCTTCGGTGTGCTGCAGTGTGGCTCCAAGTCCGGCGACGGCAGCGCCGATCCTGCCTACACCTGGGGCCCGCTGGAAAACACCCCGGCGGACAACACCTACCCCGCCGGCACCATTGCCGTGGCCCGGACCGGCGGCAACGCCAACGGCAACGGCACACAGTTCTTCATTGTCTACAAGGACACCGTCATTCCGGCCGACGCGGCCGGTGGCTACACGGTGGTGGGCAAGGTGACGTCCGGCCTGGACGTGGTCGCCGGCATCGCGGCAGCCGGCCTCAAACCGGGTGATAACGCCACCGACGGCGCACCTGCGGAACCAGTCACGATAGACTCGTTCTCACTGAAGTAACCAGCCGGGGCCCTTGCGGCCGCGGTGCCGGTATTTCCCTCCAAGCGAAAGACTTCTAGCGGTGACAGACAGTCAGAAATCCGACGAAACAGTGTCAGCAGCAGCTGCCAACGAGACCGAAACCGAGGCAGTGTCCACAGAACAGGTGACGGGACAAGCCACGGACGAGGCTTCAGCAGAGCCGACCGAACAGGCGTCAGCCGAGCCGACCGACACTCCCGCCGAGGCGGAAACCGAGCCGCAGGCACCTGAGGCGCCGGCAAGCGAGGCGTCAGCCGAGCCGCAGGGCGAGGCCACCCCGGACGCTTCCGGCACGGACGCCGCACCTGAGGCTCCCGTTGAGGCTCCCGCCGACGCCCCCGTTGCGGACGCTCCCGTCGCAGACGCTCCGGTTGCAGAGCCGGAAGCAGCGCCCGCTGCGACGCGTCCTGCTCCGTCCCCGGCGGCCTTTGCTGCCCGGCCCAAGGCCAAGCCCTCCCCGGCGGCTCCTGCCGCCGCACCGGTGGCCGTCTCATCGGCCGCCTCGCTGGCCGAAGCCGCGCGCTGGGGCCGGGTCGAAGGCGACGGTCACGTTTTCCTGACCATCGGCGACGAGGAACACCCCGTGGGCCAGTACCCCGGTGTCAGCAACGACGAGGCCCTCGGCTACTTCGCCCGCAAGTACGACGACATTGTGGCCCAGATCGTCCTGCTCGAACAGCGTGTGAGCTCCAAGGCCCCCACAACGGACATGCAGAAGACTGTCACGCACCTGCGCGAACAGCTCGCCGAGCGGAACATGGTGGGCGATCTCCGCGCCGCCGAGGACCGCCTGGATGCCCTTTCCACGCAGATCACCGAGCTTGAGAAGGTCGAGAAGGCCGAGCACGACGCCGTCCGCGCCGCCGAACTGGCGGCCCGCGAGGCGATCGTGGCCGAAGCCGAGGAAATCGCCGGCCACGACCCGGCGCAGATCCAGTGGAAGACCTCCAGCGCCCGCATGAACGAACTCTTCGAGAGCTGGAAGACGGCGCAGAAGAGCGGCGTCCGGCTCGGCCGGAGCAACGAGGATGCGCTCTGGAAGCGCTTCCGCGCTGCCCGCACGGTCTTTGACCGGCACCGCCGCGCCTACTTCTCCCAGCTGGACAGCAACAACTCGGCAGCAAAGGCCGCCAAGGAAAAGCTGATCACCGAGGCGGAAGCACTGTCCTCCTCGACGGACTGGGGCTTCGCGGCCGGCGAGTACCGCCGTCTCATGGACCAGTGGAAGGCCTCCCCGCGCGCCAGCCGCAAGGACGACGACGCCCTCTGGGCCCGTTTCCGGGCCGCGCAGGACGTCTTCTTCACGCACCGCCAGGCAGCCAATGACGAGATCGACCAGGAATACGGCGCGAACCTCGTGGTGAAGGAGGAGCTGCTGGTCGAAGCCAACCAGCTGCTGCCCATCAAGGACCTCGCCGCCGCCAAGAAAGCCCTGCAGTCCATCCGTGACCGCTGGGAAGAGGCCGGCAAGGTGCCGCGCGCCGATATGGGCCGCATCGAAGCCGGACTCCGCAAGGTCGAGGACGCCGTCCGAAACGCCGAGGACGAGAACTGGAAGCGCTCCAACCCGGAGACGAAGGCCCGCACCAACAGCGCGCTGAGCCAGCTTGAATCCGCGATCGCCGGCCTCAAAGACGACCTCGCCAAGGCTGAGAAGGCAGGCGACCAGCGCAAGATCAAGGCCGCGCAGGAGGCTCTCGAAGCCCGCCAGGCGTGGCTGGAGCAGCTCGAGCGTTCAGCGAGCGAACTCTCCTAGCACCCCGGCTGGAATCCAGCCCAGGCCCCGCCCCGGTTATCCACATGACCGGGGCGGGGCCTGTTTCCTTTTCCGGGTAACCGGCACGATTGCGGAATGGTCCACCCGCCGCCCGGCGCCGCTGATCCGGTTGCCCCTGACGCCCTTCCGGCCGAGCTGTACTCCCCCGGTCCGCTCTTCTCCTGGCCGGAGCTTCAGGCCATGGCGTCCGACGGCGTGCTGACGCAGCTGTACCAGCGCGGCTACCTGCCGCCGGGCACCCGTTCCACCCCGCAGCTGCGTGCCCGTGCGTTGTCAGTGATGGTCCCGCCGCCGATCCGGCAGCGGGTGGTGGCAGGCCGGATGACGGCGGCGTGGATCTACGGGTGTGCCCCCGAACCGGACCGCCTGGCGCTGCTGGTGGACGCCAACCGGAGGATCTCCAGCCTGCGCTCCACGCGCGGCTGCACCTTCCACGAGGTACGCCTGGGCCAGTTCGACGTCGTGAGCCTCGGCGGCCTGATGGTCTCCAGCCCGCTGCGGACCGCCGTGGACATCGCCCTGCATGTGGACGCGGAACGGGCACTGCCCGCACTGGGCGCGCTCCTGGACCGGACCGAGCTGGGCGTCCGGCTGCGCCTGCTCCGGCTCGCCGTGGACGCCACCCCTCGGGTGCCGTACAAAACGGCGGCGCTGGCGAAACTCGACGCCCTGGCGGACGGCAAACCGCCCTAGCTGCGCCGCCGGTTCCCGGTGGTGCGGTAGACGTCGAAGACACCGTCGATCCGGCGGACGGCGCTGAGCACGTGGCTCAGGTACTTGGGATCACCCATCTCGAAGGCGAACTTGGAGATGGCCACCCGGTCCGTGGACGTGTGCACGCTGGCGGCGAGGATATTGACGTGGTTCTCGGACAGGATCCTTGTGACGTCCGAGAGCAGGGACTTGCGGTCCAGGGCCTCGACCTGGATTTCCACCAGGAACACGCTCGACTGTGTGGGTGCCCAGTCGACCTCGACGATCCGGTCGGGCTGGTCCATCAGGCCGGCAACGTTGGTGCAGTCCGTCCGGTGCACCGACACGCCCGAGCCGCGCGTGACGAAGCCGAGGATGGGGTCCGGCGGCACCGGTGTGCAGCAGCGGGCCAGCTTCACCCAGACGTCGTCCACACCGCGGACGACTACGCCGGAATCGGAGTAGCGGACCTTGCTGACCTGGGTGGGGATGGAGACTTCGGCGAGGTCATCGTCGGGCGTTTCGTTCCCGCCGAGGCTCTCGACCAGGCGCTCCATGACGGACTGCGCCGACGTGTGCCCGTCGCCCACTCCCGCGTAGAGACCGGAGATGTCCGTGTACTTGAAGTCTTCGGCGATGGCCGCGAGGGCGTCGTGCGTCATGAGCCGCTGCAGCGGAAGGTTCTGCTTCCGCATGGCCTTGGTCAGGAGTTCCTTGCCGCGGTCGATCGCTTCTTCGCGGCGCTCCTTGCTGAACCACTGCCGGATCTTGTTGCGTGCCCGGGCGCTCTTGACGAAGTGCTGCCAGTCCTGGCTGGGACCGGCCCCTTCGGCCTTGGAGGTGAAGATTTCCACCCAGTCGCCGTGGTTCAGTTCGCTGTTGAGCGGCACCAGCTTGCCGTTGACCCGGGCGCCGATGGTCCGGTGGCCCACCTCGGTGTGCACGGCGTAGGCGAAGTCCACCGGCGTGGAGCCGGCGGGCAGGGCCATGACCTCGCCCTTGGGGGTGAAGACGAAGACCTCGCGGGCGTTGATTTCAAACCGCAGCGAGTCCAGGAATTCACCGGGATCGGAGGTCTCCTGCTGCCAGTCGACGAGGGAGCGCAGCCAGCCCATGTCGCCGTCGCGCGGGCTTCCCGGCCCGGCTGCGGTGCGGTTCGGCTGGTCTTTGTACTTCCAGTGCGCGGCGACGCCGTATTCGGCGCGGCGGTGCATCTCGTGGGTGCGGATCTGGATTTCCACCGGCTTGCCGCCCGGACCGATCACCGTGGTGTGCAGTGACTGGTACATGTTGAACTTGGGCATCGCAATGTAATCCTTGAACCGGCCGGGGAGCGGGTTCCAGCGCGAATGCATGGCACCGAGCGCCGCGTAACAGTCCCGGACGGAGTCGACCAGGACCCGGACGCCCATGAGGTCGTTGATGTCGTCGAAGTCTTTGTCCCGGACGATCATCTTCTGGTAGATCGAGTAGTAGTGCTTCGGCCGTCCGGTGATGGTGGCCTTGATTTTCGCCGCGCGCAGGTCGTCTGTGATCTGGTTGCGGATGACGCTGAGGTTCTTTTCGCGCTCCGGGGTCCGGTCCCCCACCATCCGCACGATTTCCTCGTAAACCTTCGGGTACAGGGCCGCGAAGGAGAGGTCCTCCAGTTCCCACTTGATCGTGTTCATGCCGAGCCGGTGGGCAAGGGGCGCGAAGATCTCCAGGGTTTCCCGGGCTTTCCGCGCCGAGGACTCGGCAGAAACGAACCGCCACGTGCGGGCGTTGTGCAGCCGGTCGGCGAGCTTGATCATCAGCACGCGGATGTCCTTGGCCATCGCCACGACCATCTTGCGCACGGTCTCCGACTGTGCGGCCTCGCCGAAGCTGACCTTGTCGAGCTTCGTGACGCCGTCCACCAGCATGGCCACCTCGGGCCCGAACTCGGCCTTGAGGTCCGCCAGGGTGTAGGAGGTGTCCTCGACGGTGTCGTGCAGCAGTGCCGCGGCCAACGTGGTGCCGCTGAGGCCCAGCTCGGCGAGGATGGTGGCGACGGCCACCGGATGCGTGATGTACGGATCGCCGCTCTTGCGCTTCTGGCCCCGGTGGCAGCGCTCCGCGACGACGAAGGCGCGCTGGATGAGGTCGAAGTCCTCTTTGGGGTTGTTGGCCCGCACGGTGCGCAGCAGCGGTTCGAGGATGGGCGAGTAGGCCGGGGCGCCGCGGCCCGTCAGCCGGGCCAGCCGGGAGCGGGTGCGTTCGCGGCGGCCGGGGAAGGTGGCCCGGGCGCCCGGGTTGTCGACGGGGACCTGCGGATCGGCGCGTACGGGAGCCACCACACCAGTCTGTGAACCCTGGCCGGTGGCCTTATCCGCTGGTGCTGCCGGCACCGGCGTCGAACGTTCTTCCAATGAAGCACCTCTCACAACCCGTTAATTATTCAAGTCTATTCCCGCGGAAGGATACTTCGATAACCGGCGGGGATATGGCGACGGGCCGGAGAGCGTCACAGATGACGTTCTCCGGCCCGCCGGATCACACAAGGCGGATCCGTGCCAGGCTATGCGGTGGCCGGCGTGGCCGTCTTGGCGGCGGCTTCGGCGCGGCGGTGTTCCACGCGTTTGGCCTGCTTGACCAGGTCCGGTTCGTTCTGGCGGAGCCAGGCGTAGAGCGGCGCGGCGATGAAGATCGTGGCTGCCGTGCCGATCAGGATGCCGACGAACAGCGCCAGGGACAGGTCCCGCAGCGTTCCCGCGCCCAGCAGCCCGGCGCCGATGAAGAGGATCGCGCCGACCGGCAGGATGGCCACCATCATCGTGTTGATGGAGCGCACCAGGGTCTGGTTGACGGCCAGGTTGACTTCCTCCCCGAACGTCCGCCGGGTGGAGGCCTGCAGGTCCGTGGTGTTCTCCCGGATCTTGTCGAAGACCACCACGGTGTCGTACAGCGAGTAGCTGAGCACGGTCAGGAAGCCGATGATGGCCGACGGCGTCACCTCGAAATCACTCAGGGCGTAAACCCCTGCAGTGATGAACATGGTGACGAGCATCCCGACAATGGCGGACAGCGACATCTTCCAGGTCCGGAAGTACAGGGCCATCAGCACGGCGGCCAGGGCGACGAAGATCACCAGGCCCAGCAAGGCCTGCTTGGTGACGTCTGCGCCCCACGTGGGGCCGATGAAGGTCGATGTCACCTCGTTCTCGGTGACACCGTAGGCCTGGGTGAGGCCTTCCTTGATCTGCAGCGTCTCGTCGTCGGTGAGCTTGTCCGTCTGGATGCGCATCGTGTTGCCGGCAACGTTCGCCACCCGCGGGATGCTGCTGGGAACAACGTCCTGGACAGCCTTCTCGCCGACGGCCGCGTCCGTGGTCTTCACATTGGAGACCGTGAACTCGGACCCGCCGCGGAACTCGATGCCGAGGTTGAAGCCGCCCTTGGCGACCGGGATCAGGATCGACAGCGCGACGGCGACGGCCGCGATCAGGAACCAGATTTTCTTGGAGCCGACGAAATCGTACGAGCGCTTGCCCGTGTAAAGCTCATTGCCGAAATTGGCGAAGCTGGCCATTTACTTGCCCTCCTTGGAAGCGCTCTTGGAGGAACCAGCGAGCTGTTCCTGCTTTACCTGTTCCTGGCGTTCCGCGAGGCGGCGCTCCGCAACGGTCATGCGTCGCTCGGCTTCCGCCGCGGCACCGGTGTTCTTGGCGCGGACGGAAGCTGAAGGCTTCTCCTCCGGAGTGCGGAGCCGGCCGGCTCCCCGGTACAGGGGAACGGCGCCGAGACGCTTCGGGTCCAGGCCGGAGAACCGGTGGCCTTCACCGAAGAACTTGGTGCGTGCCAGCAGCTGCAGGGTCGGGTGGGTGAACATGAAGACGACGATGAGGTCGGCGATCGCGGTCAGGCCGAGGGTGAACGCGAAGCCGCGGACGTTGCCGACTGCCACGAAGTACAGCACGCCGGCCGCGAGGAGGTTCACTGCCTTGGACGCCAGGACGGTGCGCTTGGCACGCTTCCAGCCGTTCTCGACAGCCGAGACGAGGCCCCTGCCTTCACGCAGCTCATCACGGATGCGTTCGAAGTAGACGATGAACGAGTCCGCGGTCTGGCCGATCGCGACGATGAGGCCCGCGACGCCGGCGAGGGACAGCCGGTAGTTCTCGGTCCAGCCCAGGATCGCGATGGCAAGATATGTCAGCGCGCCGGCCACCACAAGGGAGGCCACGGTGACAAAGCCGAGCGCCCGGTACTGGAAGAGCGAGTAGACCACCACCAGCAGCAGGCCGATCAGGCCGGCCAGCATGCCCATACGCAGCTGCTCACCGCCGAGGGTTGCCGAGATCTGCTGTTCGCTCTGGATTTCGAAGCTGATGGGCAGGGCGCCGAAGCGCAGCTGGTCGGAGAGGGCCTTTGCGGACTCCTCGGTGAACCCGCCGGTGATCTGCGGACGGCCGTCGGTGATGACGGCGAGGGACCGCGGGGCCGAGATGACCTGGTTGTCCAGGACAATTGCGAACTGGGCCTTCGGGTCCGAGCCGGTCTGGCCGCCGCCGGCAACGTAGAACTGGTAGAGGCGCTCGGTGACTTCCTTGAACTTGGCGGTTCCGGCGTCGTCGAACTGGATGTTGACGGCCCACTCGTTGGTCACGGCGCCCTGGGCGCCGCGCTGCAGCTGGAAGGAAGAGCTCTTGATGTTCGAGCCCTTCACCTCAACCGGGCCAAGGATGTACTTGATGGCCGGCGAGTTGGCGGAGGCAGGCTCGCAGGTGACCAGCGGCTTGGCCGGGTCGGAGCGTTCCTGCTTGTCCTGCGAGGGGTTGTCGCAGTCCAGCGCCTCGAACTGCTTGTAGACCTCGGGGGTGATCCAGTTCTCGTCGCTGCTGTTGGCAGGTTCAGCCGTGGGCTTGGGGAGCTGGTCGTCCGGGGTCCGGGACTCCGCGGGGACCGCTGCACCGGCGCCGGCCTGGAGGACCGGCCGGAAGTTCATGTCGGCGGAGGCCTGGATCAGCGCGCGGGTTTCCTTGGAGGGCGTGCCCGGGAGGCTGACGACGACGTTGCGGCCGGACTGCGTGCTGATTTCAGCTTCCGCGACGCCCGAGCCGTCCACGCGCTGGCGGATGATCGCCACGGCCTGGTTGAGCTGCTCTTCATTGATGTCCGCGCCGCCCTCGACCTTGGGCGCCAGGATCATCTGGGTGCCGCCTTCAAGGTCCAGGGCGAGCTTTGGAGCCCAGCTCGCCTGGCCGGCAATGGTGCCGCCCGCGAGGACAGCGGTCAGGACGGCGAGGATTACGCCAAGCCAGACCAGCGTCCTGACAGCTGTGTGTTTGGGGCCAGTTCGTGCCATTGTCGATCTTTCTATTGTTTACGGAGGAACCGCCGGTGCGGCCGGGGAGGCCTGCACCGACGGATGCCCGCAGCCGTTACTTCGCGGGACAGCTCAAAAAGGCAGACTAGCTGTCTTTCTTGCCTTCGTCGTTGAGGCGGCGCAAGGATTCTTCAGGCGTTTCCGAGCGCGGGGCTTCCTCGACCGAGGCTGCACTGTCGGCCTTCTCGGACGTCAGTGAGGAGGCGTCGTCGGGAACGACGGTCGGCTCCTCGGCGGCAACAACCGGCTCGACAATCTTGGTGACGGCCTGGCGGTGCACCGTGGCGGTGTTTCCGGGTGAGAGCTCGAGGAGGACTTTGTTCTCTTCCTCGTCGATTTCGACGATTCGACCGTACAGGCCGAAGCTGGTCATAACCTCAACGCCCGGTTCGAACTTGGACTGGAGCTGGGCCTGCTGCTGCTGGGTCTTCTTGTTGCGGCGGAACATCATGAAGACGAAGAGTCCGAGCATGACGAACAGAAGAATGGTCATGATGTCGATGCCGCCGCCGGCCTGCGGCTGGGTCTGGGCAGAAATAAGTCCGAACACAGGGATAATTCCGTTCTGTACTGCGTAGCTGGGTTTCAGCAACGTCCGCTTCGCTCCGGGCCGCCCGGCACAGTGCCTGGCAGTGAACCCGCCAGGAATCCATGCCCGGCCGGCAGCGGCCTGATGCTTGCCGCCCACAGAAACGAAGACCCGAACGTGCCGAGCGTCATACCAGTCTAAAGGGAAAAGGTCACGGGGCGGTGCTATTGACTATTACGGATCCATTCCGGATCCGCTTCCTCGCCCAGTTCATCGCCGTCTCCGGCACCGGTATCCTCGGCCTGGAACAGTTCCAGGGGGTCCTGCGCGAAGATTCCGGCCGGCACCGCGTACCCGAGGTGGGTCCAGGCCGGGGCAAGGGCGATCCGGCCACGCGGTGTCCGGCCCAGGAGGCCTTCACGCACGAGGTACGGCTCGGCAACGGTTTCCACCGTTTCGGTTTCTTCGCCGACGGCGATGGCGAGGGTTGACAGCCCCACGGGGCCGCCGCCGAACTTGGTGATCAGCGCCTCGAGAACGGCCCGGTCCAGCCGGTCCAGGCCGCGCTTGTCCACCTCGTACATGTCCAGCGCGGCGGAGGCGGCCCGGGAGTCGATCTGCTCGATGCCGTGCACCAGCGCCCAGTCGCGCACGCGCCGCAGCAGCCGGTTGGCGATACGGGGCGTGCCACGGGACCGGCCCGCGATTTCGCTGAATCCGGCGGAGTTGACCTTGAGGTCCAGGAGGCCGGCGGAGCGGCGGAGCACCAGTTCGAGTTCTTCCACCGAGTAGAACTCGAGGTGGCCGGTGAAACCGAAGCGGTCGCGCAGCGGACCGGGCAGGAGGCCCGCCCGGGTGGTGGCGCCGACCAGGGTGAACGGCGGGAGTTCAAGCGGGATGGCGGTGGCGCCGGCACCCTTGCCGACGACGATATCGACGCGGAAGTCTTCCATGGCCATGTAGAGCATTTCCTCGGCCGGCCGGGACATCCGGTGGATCTCGTCGAGGAAGAGGACCTCACCCTCGGAGAGGGAGGACAGGATCGCGGCGAGGTCCCCGGCGTGCTGGATGGCCGGGCCGCTGCTGATCCGCAGCGGGGCGTTCATTTCGGCCGCGATGATCATGGAAAGCGTGGTCTTGCCTAGCCCGGGAGGCCCGGAGAGGAGCACGTGGTCGGCGCTGCGTCCGCGCATGCGGGACGCCTCCAGGACGAGCGAGAGCTGCTTGCGGACCCGGTGCTGGCCGACGAAGTCATGCAGGTTCTTGGGCCGGAGCGCGGCTTCGATGACGCGTTCCTCCGGCTCCTCTCCCCCGGCGACAGGCGACGGATCAGCCACGGGCGCCTACCCGGTTCCCGGCGCGGGCGCCGTCCTGGCCCAGCCAGCGGAGGGTGGCACGCAGGATCTCGGCTACGTTGCCCTTCTCTGCCAGTTCCGGGGAATCGGCCAGGGACTTGTCGATGCTGGCGGTGGCATCTTTCTCGGACCAGCCGAGGCTCGTCATTGCCGCAACAACCTGGGGCTTCCAGACCGCCTCGGCGGACTGGGCTGCGGCGGGACTGCCGGTGCTGCCGGTTCCGTGCGGCACGAGTTTCCCGGCCAGTTCAAGCACGATCCGGCCGGCGACTTTGGGTCCGATCCCGGGCACCTTGGTGAAGGACTTGCCGTCGCCGGAGTGGGCGGCGACGCGGATGGCCTCGGGTTCGTGCACGGCCAGGACGGCCAGCGCCAGGCGGGGACCGACGCCGCTGACGCTGAGCAGGATGTCGAACACCTCGCGTTCGTCGTCGCTCGTGAACCCGAAGAGGGTGAGGGAGTCCTCGCGGACGATCAAGGAGGTGAACAGTTTGCCCTCCTCACCCACCCGGAGGCTGCCGAGGGTCTGCGGGGTCGCGTTCACGCTCATGCCGGCGCCGTTGAGGTCGATCACGGCCGAGGACAGGCCGACGTGCGCAACGGTTCCGCGGAGAAAACTGATCAAAGCCGGGCTCCTGGGATAAGGGAAAAACCAAAGCCGGGGCAACCCGGCTATCCGAACATATCTACGAATACCCTACCAAGCTCCGCGGCGGCAGAGCCGGACATTCACCGGGCACGGCGCGCTTTGGCCTCGGCCTCGGCCCAGGCCCGCTGGGCCGGGGTCAGCGACTGGCTGCCGGGTCCGGTGGTCACTGCGCCCTTGTTGGAGATGCCGCTGCCGGCCCGCCACGCGTGCGTGATCGCCAGCGCGAGGGCGTCGGCGGCGTCGGCCGGGCGCGGCGGCGCATCGAGGCGGAGGATCTTGGTGACCAGTTTGGTCACGGCGTCCTTGTTGGACGTTCCGCTGCCGGTGACGGCGGCCTTGACCTCGGAGGGTGTGTGCAGCGCCACCGGGATGCCGCGCCGGGCGGCGGCGGCGATCACCACGCCGGACGCCTGGGCGACGCCCATGACGGTGCTGACGTTGAGCTGGGAGAAGACGCGTTCGACGGCGAGGACGTGGGGTTCGTACTTGTCCAGCCACTCGTCGATCGAGGTGGCGATGACCAGCAGCCGCTGGTCGAGGCTTTCCTCGGGCGAGGTGCCGACGACGCCGAACGCCACCATGGTGGCGCGGCGGTTCTTCTCGACGTCCACGACGCCGATCCCGCAGCGGGTGAGGCCCGGATCGACGCCGAGGACGCGAAGGGTCACTCGGCTTCCAGGGCGGCCTGTACTTCGTCGCTGAGATCGGCGTTGCTGTAGACGTTCTGGACGTCGTCGAGTTCTTCCAGGGCGTCCACGAGCTTCATGAACTTCTTGGCGGCCTCGAGGTCCAGCGGCACCTGCATGGACGGCACGAACTCCGCTTCGTCGGTCTCGTACTCGATTCCGGCTTCCTTGAGGGCATCGCGGATGGCCTGGAGGTCGGTCGGCTCGGAGTGGATCTCGAAGTTGTCGCCGTTGTCCTTGACTTCCTCGGCGCCGGCGTCGAGGACGGCCATCAGGACGTCGTCCTCGGCCAGGCCGTTCTTCGGCAGGGTCACGACGCCCTTGCGGCTGAAGAGGTAGCTGACCGAACCGGGATCGGCGATCGTTCCGCCGTTGCGGGAGATGGCGAGCCGGACCTCGGAGGCGGCGCGGTTCTTGTTGTCCGTGAGGCACTCGATCAGCAGTGCCGAACCCTGCGGGCCGCGGCATTCGTACATGATCTCGGTGTAGTCGACGACCTCGCCGGTGAGGCCGGCGCCGCGCTTGATGGCGCGGTCGATGTTGTCGGCGGGAACCGACGTCTTCTTGGCCTTCGTGACGGCGAGTTCCAGGCCCGGGTTGCCGGCAAGGTCAGGGCCGCCCATCCGCGCGGCGACTTCGATGTTCTTGATCAGCTTGGCGAACGATTTGGCGCGGCGGCTATCGAGGATGGCCTTCTTGTGCTTGGTCGTCGCCCATTTGGAGTGGCCTGACATGCTTTACGCTTCTCCTCTGATCATTCGAATAAACAGTTCGTGCACGCGTTTCTCCCCTGTCACTTCCGGGTGGAAGGAGGTGGCCAGCAGCTGGCCGGAACGCACAGCAACAATTCTAGCCGTCCCGTCCAACGACTCGGGGTGGCCAGCCCTGGACGGTTCAACCCTGGCGAGGACCTCCACACCGTCCCCCACACGCTCAACCCACGGTCCGCGGATGAAGACGGCATGGACGGGGGCCACGCCGTTTTCCGTTGCGCTGAAATCCAGGTCTTTGAAATCGAGGTCCGTTTCGAAGGATTCGCGCTGCCGTCCGAAGGCGTTGCGGCGCACTGTGATATCCAGTCCGCCGAAGGTCTGCTGCGGGCTTCCCGCGAGGTCCTTCGCCGGATCGGCGATCTCGTCCGCGAGCAGGATCATGCCGGCGCAGGAGCCGTAGACGGGCAGTCCGCCCCGGATCCGGTCACACAGCGGCTCCCGGAGTTCGAAAATCCTCGACAGCTTGTCAATGGTGGTCGATTCGCCACCCGGAATGATGAGGCCGTCGAGGCCGTCGAGCTCGGACGGGCGGCGGACTCCGATGCCGGTGGCGCCGGCGTCCTCCACCGCGTGCAGGTGTTCGCGGAAATCGCCCTGGAGTGCCAGGACGCCGATCCGCAGGCCTGCGCCCACGCGGGAAGGAAGCGCAGAAGGGGGGGTGGTCATTCGACCAGCATAGTGGGACCGACCCTGCGGAACTGCACCAGGTGACGCCGCCCGGCAGGCTTCCATGCCGCCGCTGGGATATATTACAGAGCATGTTTTACTTCAGCGTTCCGCTCGGCAAGTTCGTCCGCCGGGTCTCCCGGCTCAGGGGCGGAGGCTCTGCCCTTCCCGGGCTGGTGGTCGAAAAAATCGACCCCGGCTTCATGCGGAGGACACTGTCCACGCTGCCGCTCGGCGTCGCCGTCGTCAGCGGTACCAACGGCAAGACGACCACCACCAAGATGGTCGTGGAGCTGCTGGAAAGCCAGGGGCTGACGGTCTTCACAAACCGAACCGGAAGCAACTTCACCCGGGGCGTCGCCGCCGCGCTGCTAGGCGAGGTGGACTGGCGCGGCCGGCTGACGGCCGACGTCGCGGTATTGGAGCTGGACGAGGCCCACGCCGTGCACTTCGTCAACCAGGTGCCGCCCCGCTACAGCCTCCTGCTCAACGTCCTGCGGGACCAGCTGGACCGCTTCGGGGAGATCGACAAGACCGCGGAACTCCTGCAGCACATTGCCGCCAAGACCACCGGCACCGTGGTGCTGAACCGGGAAGACCCGCGGGTCGCCCGGATCGCCGGAACGCTCAGCGGGCCGGAGGCCCTGTATTTCGGGCTGGACGACTCGCTGCTGAGCACCTTCCCCAACGATGACGAGATGCGCGCGGCCCCCGGCAGCCCGGTGCCGCCGGCCCCGGCCAGGCCGCACGCCGACGTCGTGCTGCGCCGGGTCGGTGCCGATGATGCGGACTTCGAGTACGACGGCGCCACTGTCACCACCGGGATGAAACTGCGCGGCGTCTACAACATCTTCAACGCGGCCGCCGCGCTGACCCTGGCCCGGGCGATCGCGGTGCGGGACGGGCGTGTCGCGGACAACGCCGGACTGCTCAAGGCACTGTCCAAGGTGGCGCCGGCGTTCGGCCGCGGCGAAAGCCTAGTGGTGGACGGCCTGCCGCTCGACCTCGTCCTGGTCAAGAACCCCAGCGGCTTCCGGCTCGGACTGAAGTCCTTCTCCGCCGCAGGCTACGCCACCATGATCGCGATCAACGACAACTATGCGGACGGCCGGGACATGTCCTGGCTCTGGGATGTCGAATTCGACACCCTGCGCGACGGCGGCGTGGACCAGCTCAGCGGCTCGCGCGCCTACGACATGGCCCTCCGGCTGCAGTACGACGACGTCGCGATCGGCGCCGTCGACACGGAGATCGCGCCGGCTCTGGCCGCATTCATCCGCGCCGCCAAGGGCAAGCCGAAGCGGATTTTCTGCACCTACACAGCGATGCTGGCCATCCGCCGCGAGCTGTCCAAAATCACCACAGTGGAGGTGGTCTCATGACCCCCCAGTCCCCCGGAACCCCGCACGTACCCTCCTTCGGGCATGAACTGCCGCCGGAGGAATCCCCCGCGCCCAGCAAGGGTTCCATCCGGATCCTGCAGCTGTACCCGCGGGACATGAACATCTACGGCGACTGGGGCAACGCCCTGGTCCTCGCCCAGCGGCTGCGCTGGCACGGCTACGCGCCGGAACTGCTCGAATACAACGTGGGCGACGCGTTCCCCGCGGACGTGGACCTGATCGTCGGCGGCGGCGGGCAGGACAGCGGTCAACTCGTCATCAAGGACGACCTCCTGTCCCGGGCGTCCACCTTGAAGGAATTGGCCGAGGACGGCACACCCATGCTGGTGATCTGCGGGCTCTACCAGTTGTTCGGGAAGTTCTTCAAGACCCGGCTAGGGTCCGTCATCCCGGGCATCGGCGTCCTGGATGTGGAGACACATGGCACGGAGGAACGGCTGATCGGCAACGTCTCGGTGTCCTCCCCCGAGTTCGGCACAGTCCTCGGCTATGAGAACCACAGCGGCCAGACCACGCTGGGGCCGGGCATCGCACCGCTTGGCACCACCGCCAAGGGCACCGGCAACAACAGCAACGACGGCCAGGAAGGCGCCCGCTACCGGAACATCGTGGCGAGCTACCTGCACGGTTCGCTGCTGCCCAAGAACCCGGCCCTGTCCGACTTCCTGATCCGGACCGCCGTCGAACGCAAGTACGGCACTTTCTCGCCGGGCGCCCCGGACGACTCCTACGCCGTCCTCGCCCGCGAACACGCCGCCCGCCGGCCGCGCTGACAGGGAGCCGGGACGTGGGGAGTGATTCCGTAGGGGCCCTGCACCATGTGGAGCTGTGGGTGCCCGACCTTGCGCGGGCCACGGCGGAATGGGGCTGGATCCTGGGCAGCCTGGGATATGAGGCGTACCAGAGCTGGTCCGCCGGAATCAGCTGGCGTCTGGGCCAGACGTACATCGTGGTCGAGGAATCACCCGATCTCAGCAGCCGCGAGCATCACCGGACCGCCCCCGGGCTGAATCATCTGGCCTTCCACGCCGGAAGCGCGGAGCGGGTTGACGGCCTCGCCGACGCAGCCCCGCAGCACGGCTGGAAACCGCTGTTTCCGGAGAAGTATCCGAATGCCGGCGGCCCCGGAAGCCATGCCGCCTACCTGGTCAATTCCGACGGCTTCGAAATTGAACTCGTCGCCGCAAAGTAGGCTGCCCCGGTATCCCCTGCCGCGGCCGCGCCTGCCGCGTTAGAGTGGGCATTCCAGCAAGGGGGAACCATGGAACTGCTGATTATTGCCATCGGCGCCGGACTGATCATCATCGCCTCCGTCGTGCGTGCCCTCGTGGCGCGGTCCCGGCACCTGCCCTTGGGCTCGGATCCGGAATCCGAACGCGCCCGCCGCGACATCCAGCGCGCGAAGAACCTTGGCCAGTCCCATTTCGTGGGTCTCGACAACACCGGTGACCACCGCTAGCTGACTTCCGGCCGCCTGGCCCTCACCTCAGGGCTTCCTGGTCCGAAAGCTGCTGGACCTCGATCCGGGCTTCCCTGAACTTCGAGAAGAGCAGGACGCCGGAGGAGAGAAGCAGGACGGCGACTGCCGCCCAGAGCGCTGTTTCGATCCCGGCAACGGAGGCGATCCACCCGCCCAAAGGAGCCCCGACGACGATCATGCCGCGGTTCACCGACCGCATCGTGGCGCTCATCCGGGCCAGCAACCTGTCGGGGGTGACGGCCTGGCGGAACCCCATCTCCAGCGGCCCTTCGACGCCCATCGCCATCCCGAACAGCAGCTGGCCGGCACCGGCCAGCAGGATCGCCGCCCACATTTCCCCGGGCCAACCGGCCGGCGGGACGTACGGTCCCGGCGTCGGCAACCCGCCGGCAGCCAGCGGCGCGAGCGCCACCAGGGCAACCGCCAACGGCTGGACCAGCCGGGACGCAACCACAGCCCGCCCCGTGCCCCAGCGCTGCCCAAGCCGCGTGGACATGGTCGTTCCGAACACTGCCCCGACTCCCGCGCAACCCAGGATCAGTCCCAGGCCCAACGCCCCCAGCCCCAGGCCGGACAGAATGAGTGCCGGGAGGACCGCACCCAGGATTCCGGTGCCGATGAACCAGATGTGGCTGCTCCATGCCTGCGGCGCCAGGTGTTCATGCGAATAGACCCACCGCAGCCCCTCGGCTACCTTCTGGTGCAGCCGCAACCCCTCGGGCGCCGCCGGCCGGTTATCCGATGGCGGCGCGAGGGTGATCAGCACGATGGCCGAGAACAGGTAGGACGCTGCGTCGATGAGGAGGGCAAGCGGAGCGGACACCAAGGCCACCAGCCCGCCGGCCAGCGCGCTTCCCGTTGTCTGGGCGACGGTGTCGCTTTGCTGCAGCCGGGCATTGGCCTGGGTCAGCAGGGCTCTCGGGACAAGCTGCGGGAGGAAGCTTTGCGACGCGGCGTCACTGGTCAGGGCCAGGGTTCGCGAAGACGAACATCATGATCGTCAGGGCAGCGACACTGAGATGCCCCGACACTGCGGCAGCACACAGAGCAGCCAGGATGGCGCCGCGGCCCAGGTCTCCGGCGATCAGCACGGTCCGGCGCGGAAACCGGTCGATCCACACTCCGGCCAACAGCCCAAAGAGCAGATACGGCGTCCAGCGGGCGGCATTGACCATCCCCTGGTCCAGGGGTGTGCCGTGCAGGGACACCAGGATCAGGACCGAGAGCGCCAGGGTGGTGATGTACGTGCCGAAGTCGGACACCGTTGAAGCGAGCCAGAATCGAACGAACGCCGGAAACCGGCGAAGCTTCACCGGTAGGGTGGGCGGCGTCAACGGGCGTCCCAGGACAGCCGGGCCGCGGGATCGAGCAAAGGCCGGAGCCAGCTGCCGGCGTCGGCGTGGAGGGATTCCATGGCGTCAGCCTACTGAGTGGCCGCAAGCCGGTAGATTGGATGACCGGCAAATGATTCGGTGAAGGGCGGCAGATGATTCGGATTGCGCAGGACGACCCGGGACGCGCGGATGTCCAGGACCTCCTGAGCGGGCACCTCGCGGACATGTATGCGACGTCGCCCGCGGACAGCGTGCACGCGCTCGACCACGCGGCACTGTCGGCTCCGGAGATCACCTTCTGGACCGCGCGGCAGGGCTCCGAGGTCCTCGGCTGCGGTGCGCTCAAGCAATTGCAGCCCGGCCAGGGTGAGATCAAGTCGATGCGCACCGCGGGCCCCGCCCGTGGCCGCGGCGTGGCCACGCTCCTGCTCGAACACATCCTGGCGGAAGCCCGGCGCAGCGGCTACGAACGGTTGTTCCTCGAGACCGGGAGCCAGGACTTCTTCGCTCCCGCCCGCCGGCTGTACCTGCGGCACGGCTTCATCGACTGCCCGCCGTTCGCCGGTTACGTGCTCGATCCGAACAGTGTCTTCATGACCCTCGAACTGCGCTAGCTGCCGCTGACGAACGCCAACACGTCGCGGGCCACCCGGCTGCTGGCTGCCACCCGGAGATGGCCCAGGCCCTCGTACCAAATCAGTGTGCAGTCCGGGATCAGCCCGGCGGTCTCAGCCGCAACGTCCTTCGGGAAGAACCTGTCGCTGTCCCCGCAGATGAGCAGCACCGGCGGCCGGATTCTCGGCAGGACGTCCCGTGAATTGAAGCTCAGCTCCGCCCGGACCTCCGTCTGGACGTCCTCCGGCGGGTAATCGGAGCTTGCCACCAGGCGGCCACCGATGAAGGGTCCCAGCAGCCGGCGGAGCCACCGCAGCCGCGCCCCGGGAAACAGGTACTCGGCAAACACCGTCCCGGCCCTCCCGGTGTCTCCGCTGGCGATGGCCCCCGCCATCCGCGCGTCGACGTCCTTGCCCCAGTCGCTGAGCTCGGCGGCGGCGATGACCAGGACGATGCGGCCGAACGCGCCGGGGTGCAGCGCCGCGAGGTACTGGGCGATCATTCCGCCGAACGATTCGGCCACCACGACGTCGACGTGTCCGCCGAACTCTTCCGTGATCACGTGGGCGTAGTCGCCGGCCATGTCGGTGATCGTGTGCCCGGGCGGCATGCTCCTGCGGCGGGTGACAATCCAGACGGAATACCCGGCGTTCAGGTACGGCTCGAACTGCCGCCGGAACATCCTGCGCATCATCCCCTGGGGCACAGTGCTGCCGGGGCCGCCCTGGATGAACAGAAGCGTCTTCGGCCCGCTGCCCCAGCACAGGTACTCCATGCCGTTCCGGAACGTCCCGCTCCGGGCAGTCCGCTCGACTGCCGAAACCCGCCGCATCACGGCCTGCTGACCCCGTGCGGCACGATCCGCAGTCCCTCCGCCGGTGCCGGCGGTTCGAAGATCCCGGCAAGGTGCAGGACGCCGGCTTCGTCGACCCGGTGCGAGCCGGGTTCGCCGTTGCGCGCGCGGCGGCGGGCCCGGACAACAGCGGTCGCGAGCGGGGTCTGGAGATGGTGCACCACGACGTCGAACCCGGCCCCGGCCGCCTTGCCCGACCAGATGGCGCGCCGCTCGCGGCTCCACTGGTTCCAGTCCAGGACCACGTCCGTGCCGGCATGCAGGATCTGGGCCGCGGTGTCCCAGAGAAGGAGCTTGCAGGTCTCTGCTAGGTCCGCGTAGTCCGGCGCGGCGAAGTGGACCCCGGGATAGAGCCGCAGCATCCACTCGTCGAGGCTGAACCGGACGGCTGGCAGGGTGGTTTCGAGTTCCCGCGCCAAGGTTGTCTTACCTGCGCCGGTCAATCCGCAGAGCAGGTGGACCACCGGGCGCTCGACTGCCGGGCGCGCTGTCATCGGCTGATGTAGCTTCCCCGCAGCAGCTCCGCGAACTCCGCCGGACGGGACGCCGGCCACCAGTGGCCGCTGTCCACCCGGATCACCGTAAGGTCATCCACCCACGACTCCAGTCCCTCCACGAGGCCCGGCGACAGGAAGGAATCCTTGAGCGGCACCACCACCTGGACGGGCATCGTCACGCGGCCGCCGGCCGGCCAGTTCCCGGCGGAGAAGAAATTCGCGCGGTACAGCTCCAGCCCGCGGACGGGATCATCGCCGACGTCGCGCTTTGCCGCCTGCTCGTAACGTTTGGTGAGGAACCGGCGCCAGGCGGCCTCCGGCAGCTTCGGCACGAGGAACGCGGCGATGTACCAGCTGCGGGCCAGCTGCCCGGCCAGCTGCGGCCACGCACGGGGACGCGTGTACCGGCTCCGCACCCAGCGGGCGAAGTGCCGCAGGTCCGGGCCCGAGATGCTCGTGTACCGGCCGATCAGTCCGGCGGCCCGGGGGTCCTGGACGGCGGCCCAGCCCTGGATCGATCCCCAGTCGTGGCCCACGAGGTGGACGTCGGTGGCTCCGACAGCTGCCAGCACGGCGAACATGTCCTCCACGAGAGTCGCCAGCGTGAAGTCGCCCGGGACGGCGACGGACGGCGGACGCGCCCGCGTTCCGGGTGTCGTAGGCCACCACGTGGTGGCTCCGGGCCAGGTCCCGGATGACGGGCAGGTAGACCTGGTGGTCGTCGGGATAGCCGTGCACCAGCAGCAGCGTCGGCACATCCGGTCCGGGCTCCGGGCCGTACTCAAACACGGCCAGCTCGGCGCCGTGCGACAGGACCGTGCGGCGTCGTTCAGTGAACATCTCCATGCTGCCCAAGCTTAGGGCTCCTTGGAAAGAATCAGCTCGTGGGCGCCCGCCGCCGCGGCGCCCATCGACTCCAGCACGGCGGTGGTGCGCCTGCGCGTGGCGGCGTCCGCTGCCGCACCGGCGCACGGGCCCTGCGGGGCGTCGGCCGCCACCGAGCACCAGCGGTAGGGTCCGCGGACCATCACCGACGGCGCCCAGGCCAGGTCCGCGGCGGCCCAGGCCCCGGCCGCGTCCTGGCTGAACTGCGCCCGGACCAACACGCCCTCGTTGTTGACCACGAATGACGGCGAGAGTTCGGTGATGCCGTTGCCGAGGCCGTACACAATCCAGGTTCCCTTGTACTTCTCGATCGGCAGCACGGAATGGCTGTGGTGGCCGTAGATCATGCTGAACTGCCCGCTGTCCACGAGTGCGTGGGCGACTTCGCGCTGCTCGGCGTTCGGTTCACTGGAGTACTCCTCGCCGGCGTGCATGACCCCCAGCACGATGTCCGCGCCCAGCGCCCTGGCCTTGCGCGCCTTGGCGATCATGGCGGCAGGATCGAGCAGGTCGACCTGCCAGGGCTGCTCGGCGCGCTGCCCGTTGAGGCCGTACGCGGCATCGACGACGGCGATCCTGGCCGCGGCGGTCTGCAGGATCAGAACCCCCTCCGACTCCGCCTCGGTCCGGTACGAGCCCGTGTGCCTGAGCCCGGCGGCGTCGAGGGCGTCCAGCGTGCGGACGAGTCCGGCGGTGCCGCGGTCCACGGTGTGGTTGCTCGCCGTCGTGCAGGCCTGGTAGCCCACGCCGCGGACGGCGGTGAGGATCTGCGGCGGGACGTTGAAGGACGGGTACCCGGCGAACGGCCCGTCCGGGCCGGCGACCGGGGTCTCCAGATGGCAGATCGCCACGTCGCCCGCGGCGATGTAGCGCCGCTGGCCCTCCAGGATCGGCCCGAAGTCCAGCCCCGCCGTGCCGGCAGCGCGGGCGTCCTCGCGGGCCTGCTGCCAGAGCTGCGGGTGGACCAGCATGTCCCCGGTGACGACGACGGAGGCGCACCGGACGGCCGCGCAGCCGGGACCCTTCCCCGGGGTCGGCGTCGGGGTCGGGGTCGGCGTCGGCGTCGGCGTGCCCGACGGAGACTGCGCCACGCTGCCCGGCACTCCGGCGGCGGGGGCATCCGCCGTCGGACTTCGGGCATCGCCCGCCTCGGCGAAGAGACCGCAGGATGCCAGCAATGACGCGACCACAACGGCCGTGGCAGCGGCCAGCAACCGGCTCCGCGACGCACCTCCCGTGTCTCCCATGCCGGTCATCCTACGGTGGCGGACCTCACAAAACCCCCGCGCCACCGTTGAGAACGTGCCGCTTGCATGAAAGAGTCATTTCATGACTAACCCGCTACTGAGCCCCAGCACCCTGCCCTTCGGCCTGCCGCCGTTCGGGGAGATCGAAGACGAGCACTACGCCGAAGCCGTCGAGGCCGGCCTCGCGGAGCACCTGGCCGAGATCCAGGAGATCGTCGAGACGGCCGGGCCGGCGACCTTCGAGAACACCGCCCTGCCGATGGAACGCTCCGGCCAGTTGCTGCAGCGTGCCGCGGCGGCGTTCTTCACACTCGTCTCCGCCGACGCCTCCGACCCCATCCGCGAGCTCGAGACGCAGCTGTCCCCCAGCTTCTCGGCCCATCAGGACGCCGTCTACCTGAACCGGGGCCTGTTCGACCGCTTCGCCGCCATCAATACGGACCAGCTCGACGACGAATCCGCCCGCCTGGTGGAGGAGTACCTCAAGGAGTTCCGCCAGTCCGGGATCCAGCTGGAGGAGGCCGGCCAGGAGCGGCTCAAGGCCATCAATGCCGAACTCGCCCGGCTGGGCACCGACTTCGGCCAGCGCGTCAAGGAAGGCATGAAGTCGGCGTCGCTGCTGCTGGACGACGCCGCCGAGCTTGCCGGCCTCCCGGCCGATGACGTGGCCAGCGCCGCGGAGGCGGCCCGCACGGCCGGACACGAGGGCAAGTTCCTCCTCACCCTGATCCAGCCCAGCAACCAGCCGGCACTGGCGGCCCTGGAAAACCGGGACGTCCGCCGGCGGCTCTACGAGGCATCCATCGGACGCGGCAGCGGCGGCGGCGCCCTCGACGTGCAGGATCTGGTCAAGGACATGGTCCGGCTGCGGGCCGAAAAGGCAACGCTGCTGGGCTTCGCGAACTTCGCCGAGCTTATGGTGGACCGCCAGACCGCCCCGGATTTCGAGGCCGTGCAGACCATGATGAACCGGCTGGCCCCGGCAGCGGTCCGGAACGCCGATGCCGAGGCCGAGGCGCTGGCCGAGGCGGCCGGGCATCCGCTCGAGGCCTGGGACTGGGCCTACTACTCGGCGAAGGTCAAGCGCGAACGCTACGCGGTGGACGAGCAGGCCCTGCGCCCCTACTTCGAGCTTGACCGGGTCCTCAACGACGGGGTGTTCTTCGCCGCCAACGCCCTGTACGGCATCACGTTCCATGAGCGCCCCGACCTCGAGGGATACCACCCGGACGTCCGCGTCTGGGAGGTCCGGAACTCCGACGGCACCGAACTGGGCCTGTTCCTGGGCGACTACTACACACGCGACTCCAAGCGCGGCGGGGCCTGGATGAACTCGCTCGTGGAGCAGTCCGGGCTGCTGAACACCCGGCCCGTGGTGATCAACAACCTCAACATCTCCAAGCCCCCGGCCGGGGAACCCACACTCCTGACCCTGGACGAGCTGCGCACGACGTTCCACGAGTTCGGCCACGCCCTGCACGGACTGTTTTCCGCCGTGACGTATCCGCGGTTCGCGGGCACGTCGGTGCCGCGGGATTTCGTGGAGTACCCGTCCCAGGTCAACGAAATGTGGATCATGTGGCCGGAAGTCCTGGCCAACTACGCGCGGCACCACGTCACCGGTGAGGCCCTGCCGCAGGAGATCGCCGACAAGCTCGACGCCGCCCAGCTCTGGGGCGAGGGGTTCGGCACCACCGAATACCTCGGGGCTGCGTTGCTGGATCTTGCCTGGCATGTGCTGGACGGCTCCGACATCCCTGACGACGTCGTCGAATTCGAGGCGAAGGCACTGGCCGCGGCCGGCATCGCGCACAGCCTCATTCCGCCGCGATACCGCAGCGGCTACTTCCAGCACATCTTCGCGGGCGGTTGGTATGCCGCCGGCTACTACTCCTACATCTGGAGTGAGGTCCTGGACGCGGAGACGGTGGAGTGGTTCAAGGAAAACGGCGGGCTCAGCCGGGCCAACGGTGACTTCTTCCGCGCCGAGCTGCTGTCCCGGGGCAACAGCCGCGACCCGCTGGAATCGTTCCGCGCCTTCCGCGGCCGCGACGCCGAACTCGAGCCGCTGCTCAAGCGCCGCGGCCTCGACTGACCCCCCACCCCAACTAGCTAGCAGCAGGGGCCGTTATGAGCCCTCAGAACGGCCCCTGCTGTGAGTCAGTTGGGTGGATACGACGGCGGCCGGCCACCTGGAAAGGTGACCGGCCGCCGCGTTCGACTGCCTGGGCTGAATTACCAGCCGCGCTCGGCGAGGCGGTGCGGCTGCGGGATCTCGTCGACGTTGATGCCGACCATGGCCTCGCCCAGGCCGCGGGAGGCCTTGGCGATCTCGTCCGGGTCATCGTAGAAGGTGGTGGCCTTCACGACGGCGGCGGCACGCTGGGCCGGGTTGCCGGACTTGAAGATGCCGGAGCCGACGAACACGCCGTCGGCGCCGAGCTGCATCATCATCGCGGCGTCGGCCGGGGTGGCGATGCCGCCGGCGGTGAACAGGACCACCGGGAGCTTGCCGGTGGCGGCAACTTCCTTGACCAGTTCGTACGGGGCCTGCAGTTCCTTGGCGGCGACGTAGAGCTCGTCCTCGGCCATGCCGGCGAGCTTGCTTGATCTCGGCGCGGATCTGGCGCATGTGCGTGGTGGCGTTGGAGACGTCGCCGGTGCCGGCCTCACCCTTGGAGCGGATCATCGCCGCGCCCTCGTTGATGCGGCGCAGGGCCTCACCGAGGTTGGTGGCACCGCAGACGAAGGGAACCGTGAAGTTCCACTTGTCGATGTGGTTGGTGTAGTCGGCCGGGGTCAGGACCTCGGACTCGTCGATGTAGTCCACGCCGAGGGACTGCAGGACCTGCGCTTCGACGAAGTGGCCGATCCGGGCCTTGGCCATGACGGGCATGGACACGGCCGCGATGATCTTGTCGATCATGTCCGGATCGGACATGCGGGACACGCCGCCCTGGGCGCGGATATCGGCCGGAACGCGTTCCAGCGCCATCACGGCCACGGCACCGGCGTCTTCGGCGATGCGGGCCTGCTCGGCGTTGACGACGTCCATGATGACGCCGCCCTTGAGCATCTCCGCCATGCCGCGCTTGACGCGGTTGCTGCCCGTGACGTTCTTGGCGGACGCGCCGGCTTCGCTGCTTACATCAGGTGTAGACACAAAAACCCCTATGGGTAGATAGATGACCTCGCCGGGGCGCGGACGGCACAGAGATGCCGTTCTCGCACACACCGGATTACCGGATCCATTGGCCGGTAGTGCTAATACTAGTCCCCCGCCGCGACGCCGCTGAATTCCGGTTACACGCCGCGGCGCAAGGGCACGGGCCGGGCGTCAGGCGGCCTGTTCCTGGCTGTGCCTTCGGTCTCCTCCAGCGACTGCCGGCGCACCGTAATGATCCGCTGAACCACCGTCACCAGGCTGGCCAGGGCCAGCAGGCAGAGCGTCACGAACAGCACCACGGTGGGCAGGCCCAGCCCGGTGAAGCCCGTGACCACCAGCACGGACACCAGCCGCTCGGCGCGCTCGGCGATGCCGACGTTGGCGTGGAAGCCCAGCGCCTCGGCCTTGGCCCGGGCGTAGGAGACCACCATGCCGAGCACCAGGCAGACGACGGCGGCGATCGCGATCGGCGTCGTTCTCGCCGCCGGTGAAGAACCAGACGGCGACGCCGGCGAACAGCGCGCCGTCGGCGACCCGGTCCAGGGTGGAGTCCAGGAAGTTGCCCCAGCGCCCGCCGCTGTCCTGCATCCGGGCCATGATGCCGTCAATGACGTCGGAGAAGATGAACGCCGTGATGAACAGGGTCCCCCACCAGAGTTGGCCCAGCGGGTAGAACACCAGGGCACCGACCACCACACCCAGCGTGCCGACGATGGTGACGGCGTCCGGGGAGACTCCGATCTTCAGGAGCCAGCGGGCAAGCGGGGAGAACAGCGCGGTGAAGAAACCGCGCGCATGCCTATTCAGCATCTGGCTCCCCGGCCGGCGGCTCCTGCGTGCTGCCGTTCTGCTGCGGCCAGGCGTCGGCGACCTGCTGGCGGACCTCGCCGAGGGTCTGCGTGATGGCCTTGGTCTGGGCGATGATCGGGAAGAAGTTCCCGTCCCCGCCCCAGCGCGGCACCACGTGCTGGTGCAGGTGCGCCGGCGATGCCGGCGCCGCCGGTGACGCCCTGGTTCATGCCCAGGTTGAAGCCGGTGGGGTTGGCCACCTTGCGCAGCACCCGCATGGCCGTCTGGGTCAGCTCGGCGAATTCCGCCGTTTCCTCCACGGTCAGGTCCGTGTAGTCCGGGACGTGCCGGTACGGGCAGACCAGCAGGTGGCCCGGGTTGTACGGGAAGAGGTTCAGCACCACGTAGCTGGTCCGGCCCCGGTGCACGATCAGCGATTCCTCGTCGCTCACGGTCCGGGGCAACGCAGAACGGGCAGTCGTCCTCGTCCTTGAACTGGTGCTGCCCGCCCTTGATGTAGGCCATCCGGTGCGGAGTCCACAGGCGCTGGAAGGCGTCCGGCACCCCGGCGAGGCCAAAGTCGTCGGTCACGCGCGTCGTCGCCCGGATACCCCGGACCGGCCCCTGTGGTCTCCTGCACGTCTGGCCTCCCGCCCCTAGCTGGTCCGGTTGCGGACGGCGTCGACGATCCGCTGGACAGCCTCGGCCACCGGCACGCCGTTGTCCTGGCTGCCGTCGCGGAAGCGGAAGGACACCGCGCCGGCGTCGGCGTCCTCGCCGCCGGCGATCAGCACGAACGGGATCTTGTCCTTGCTGGCGCGTGCGGATCTTCTTCGGGAAACGGTCCGAGGAGATGTCCACCTCGGCGCGGATGCCCGGCCGCCTTGAGCTGGTCGACGACGTCGAACATGTAGTCGTTGAACGCCTCGGCCACCGGGATGCCCACCACCTGCACGGGCGCCAGCCAGGCCGGGAAGGCGCCGGCGTAGTGCTCGGTGAGCACGCCCATGAAGCGCTCGACGGAACCGAACAGGGCGCGGTGGATCATGACCGGCCGCTGGCGGGTGCCGTCGGCGGCCTGGAACTCGAGCTCGAAGCGCTCGGGCAGGTTGAAGTCCAGCTGGATGGTGGACATCTGCCAGGTGCGGCCGAGCGCGTCCTTGGCCTGGACGGAGATCTTGGGGCCGTAGAACGCGGCTCCGCCCGGATCCGGGATCAGCTCCAGGCCGGAGGCTTCGGCGACCTCGGCGAGGGTGCGGGTGGCTTCGTCCCAGGCGGCGTCGTCGCCCACGAACTTGTCCGGGTTCTTGGTGGAGAGCTCCAGGTAGAAGTCGTCCAGGCCGTAGTCCTTGAGCAGGCCCAGCACGAAGTTCAGCGTGGTGGTGAGCTCGTCCTTCATCTGCTCGCGGGTGCAGTAGATGTGGGCGTCGTCCTGGGTCATGCCGCGGACCCGGGTCAGGCCGTGCACCACGCCGGACTTCTCGTAGCGGTAGACGGAGCCGAACTCGAACAGCCGCAGCGGCAGTTCGCGGTAGGACCGTCCGCGGGAGCGGAAGATCAGGTTGTGCATGGGGCAGTTCATCGGCTTGAGGTAGTAGTCCTGGCCGGGCTTGCGGACCGTGCCGTCCTCGTTCAGTTCCGCGTCGATGTGCATCGCCGGGAACATGCCCTCCTTGTACCAGTCGAGGTGGCCGGAGACCTCGTAGAGGTGGCCCTTGGTGATGTGCGGGGTGTAGACGAACTCGTAGCCGGCCTCGACGTGGCGCTGGCGGGAGTAGTCCTCCATGGCCTTGCGGATGATGCCGCCCTTGGGGTGGAACACCGGCAGGCCGGAGCCCAGCTCGTCCGGGAAGGAGAACAGGTCCAGCTCGGCGCCGAGCTTGCGGTGGTCGCGGCGCTCGGCCTCGGCGATGCGCTCCTGGTAGGCCTTGAGCGCGTCCTTGGTGGGCCAGGCGGTGCCGTAGATGCGCTGCAGCTGCTGGTTGTTCTGGTTGCCCAGCCAGTAGGCGGCCGAGGAGCGGGTCAGCGCGAAGGCGTTGGAGATCAGCTTGGTGTTGGGCAGGTGCGGGCCGCGGCACAGGTCGCACCAGACGCTGTCGCCGCTCTTGCGGTCCACGTTGTCGTAGATGGTGATGTCGCCGGCGCCGACCTCGACGTTGACGCCCTCGCCGGCGTCGGCGGCCTCGTTCTTCTTGCCCAGCAGTTCGAGCTTGTACGGCTCGTCCTTCATGGCTTCGCGGGCCTCGTCCTCGGACGACCACGCGGCGGACGAACTTCTGGTTCTGGTTGACGATCTTGAGCATCATCTTCTCCAGGGTCTTGAGGTCTTCCGGGGTGAACGGCTCCTCGACGTCGAAGTCGAAGTAGAAGCCGTCGGTGATGTACGGGCCGATGCCGAGCTTGGCGTCGGGGCGCAGCTGCTGCACGGCCTGGGCCATGACGTGGGCCGTGGAGTGGCGCAGGACGTCGAGGCCGTCCGGGGAGTCGATGGTGACGGCCTCGATCGTGGCGTCCTCGGGCAGCGGCTGGTCCAGGTCCTTCAGCTCGCCGTTGACGCGGGCCACAACGACGTCGCGGCGCTCAAAGAAGAGTTCCGCGCCGGTGGTCCCGGTAGTCACCTTGGTCTCTTCGCCATCGACGAGAAGGGTGATCTGCTGGGCATCTGACACGGGTGTCTCCTATTCAAAGTTAAGGCTTCGTAGCTTGTGGCGTACGGGGACCACAGCCAGCCTCGTCCATGCTATCGGTTTACGAAGGGGCCAACCAACGCCGCGGACGGGCGCGGCGGCGCACACGGGGCCGCGCCGCCACCGGGCGGAGACCGGCCTGCTCAGCCTCCCAGCCCGGTGATGGCGAGGTTCCGGCTGATTCCGTCCAGCGGTCCGGGCAGCTCCGGTTCCAGCGGTAGGCGGGGGCAGCCCGGGCGCCGGTTCCGGGAACGGCAGGGTCTCGGTGCGGCTGAGGTCCCAGGCCATGCTGGCGCTGATGCTGATCCCCCGCGGGCCGGTCCGCCGGGTGGTGCCCCGGATCAGCAGCAGCCGGGTGCCGAACAGCAGCGGCCCGGACATGCTCCTGGGCCTCATGGAAGAAGACCGAGTCCACGCAGCCCGTGCCGTCGTCGATGCTGATGAACACCACCCGGCGGCCGCCGCGCATGGGCGGGGTCTGGGTGGCGACCCGGACCCCGGCCACCAGGACCTCAGTGCCGTTGCGCAGCCCCAGCAGCTTGTCCGCGGTGGTGACGCCGAGCCGGTCCAGCAGCGGCCGGTGGCTGGCCATCAGGTGCTCGCTGACGTCCACGGCCATCAGGTCCAGCTCCGCCCGGACGTTGTCCACCAGGGTGGGCGCCGGCAGCACGGCCTTCAGGTTCTGCAGCTCGACATCACCCAACGGCAGCGACAGCTGCCCGTCGATCGACCTCCACGCCCTTTCCGGTGCGGCGCGGCCCTGCAGGTTCTGCAGGTGCTGGACCAGGTCCGCCCGGTTGGCCGGCTCCGCCGGAGGCCCGGTGCAGTGAATCGAAGGCGCCGCAGCTGGGCCAGCCGCTGGATGCTGGGCTTGCTCAGCCGGGACCGGGCGCGCAGGTCCGCCAGCGAATCGTAGGGCTGCCCGGCCACGATCCGTTTCAGCTCGGTGCCGGAGAGCCCGTAGATGCCGTTCAGGCTCAGCCGGATGCCCAGCTTGCCGCGGTCCGGCCCCGCCGCCACCCGCTCCACCCGGTACTCGGCCTGGCTGCGGTTGATGTCCAGGGGCAGGATGGGGATGCCCAGCCGCCGGGCCTCGGCCACCAGCAGCCGCTTGGGGTACATGCCGGGATCGTGTTCCCACAGCCCGGCCAGGAAGGCCTCCGGGTGGTGGGCCTTGAGCCAGGCCGACTGGTAGGTGGGCACGGCAAAGGCGGCGCCGTGGGCTTTGCAGAATCCGAAGCTGCCGAAGGCCTTCAGCGTCCCCCAGACCTTGTCCACCACCTCGGGGCTGTAGCCCCGGGTCGCGGGCCTCCTTCCGGAAGAACTCCTCCACCTTGGCTTCCAGCACCTCGTTGCCGAGGGCGCGGCGGAATTCGTCGGCCCGGGCCAGCCCGCATGCGGTCATGACGTGGAAGGTCTTCAGGATCTGTTCATGGAACACGGTGACCCCGTGCGTCTCCTGCAGGACCGGTTTGAGGTCGCGGGTGCGGGTAGACCTCCGGCGCGAAGCCGTGCCGGTGTTCCAGGAAGGGCCGGACCATGTCCGATTTCATCGGCCCGGGGCGGAAGAGGGAGATGTCGATGATGAGGTCGTTGAAGTCCCGGGGCGCCAGTTTGCCGATGAGTTCGCGCTGGCCCGGGGATTCGATCTGGAAACAGCCCAGGGTGTGGGTGCTGCGGATCAGTTCGTAGGTGGGTTCGTCATCGAGCGGTACGGCGTTCAGGTCGATGCGCCCGTCCGCGGCGATGTAGTCCGGGCCCGTGCCGTCCGGGCCGGCCGGGTGCGCCCCGGCGGCCACCACCTCGGCCTTCGAGGGGTGGAGCCGGATGACTTCACGGACGGCGAAGGCCATGGCGCTCTGCATCCGGACCCCGAGCACATCGAGTTTGAGCATGCCCATGGGGTCCATGTCGTGCTTGTCGAACTGGCTCATGGGCAGGCCCAGCCCGCTGGGCTGGACGGGGGTGCGGTCCAGCAGGGTGGCGTCGCCCAGGATGACCCCGCACGGGTGCATGGAGATGTGGCGCGGGAGCCGGTCCAGCCGTTCGGTGAGGTCCACCAGGAGGTCCAGCTGCTGGTTTCCGCTGAAATCCCGCTGCTCCACCCGGCCCGCGAATTCCTTGAGCTCCGGCTTCTCCTCGAGGGCCTCGCGGAAGTTCCGGGCAGAGAAACGCCAGAGCTGCTTGGCGATGTCGCCGATTTCGCCTTCCTCCATGCCCAGCGCCATGCCGGCATCCCGGACGGCGCCGCGGGCGCGGTAGCCGTTCTGCATGCTCATGAGGGTGACGCGTTCGGAGCCGAAGCGCTCGAAGATCTTCCGGTAGACGTTGTGCCGTTCGGCGCTTTCGACGTCGATATCGATATCGGGCAGGGTGGCACGGTCCCGGGACAGGAAGCGTTCGAAGATGAGGTCGTGCTCGAGCGGGTTCACCTGGCTGACGTCGATCAGATAGTTGACCAGGCTGGAGGCCCCTGAGCCGCGGGCGGCGGCCCGGACCCCCAGGTCCAGGATCATCCGGGAGACCTCGGCGACGGTCAGGAAATAGGAGGCGAAGCCCAGGGTGCCGATGATGCGCAGCTCGTGCTCCAGCCGCGAGCGCAGTTCCCCGGCGGGCTTGCCGCTGATTCCGGGGAAGCGGCGGGTGATGCCGGCTTCGCAGCGCTGGCTGAGTTCGACGAGGGGATCCCCGGCGATTCCGATCACGGAGGCTTCCGGCACCACCGGCTGCTTCCAGCCCATGTCCGCGACCGGGTCCATCCGGCAACGGTCCGCGAGCGCCTCGGTCTGGGCCATCAGCCGTTTCAGGTCGGCGGTCCCGTATCCGGCGGCGTGCATGATCTCTTTGCCCAGCTGCAGCATCTGCGCGGCTGATTTGAGCCAGCCCTGGCCGTTGGGCTGGAGCAGCGGGGCGGCGGACAGTTCGGGCAGCGATTTCAGCGTCCGGGCGGAGTCCAGCACGTCGGCGGTGGCGGCGCCGTCCTCGGCGACATACCGGACGGCGTTGCTCAGCACGGCCGGTACACCGTGTTCCGCGGCGAGCTTGAGCATGCGCACCGCATGGGCCGTACTCAGCGGCTCGCCGGGCGGGCTGAGCTGGGAGACCACTTCCGCGGCCAGGGTGCCCGCCGGCATGGCCTCCAGCCAGCGCTTGAAAAGGGTGCGGGGGCGCAGGTAGCGCCGCCCGCCCATGGCGCGTCCGACGTCGGAGTCCGGTCCGAGCAGCACGGTGAGGACGGGCTGCAGGGTCTCCGGGTGCAGGGTCCGGGAGGCAAGCTCCGCCCGGGTCACCGCGACCGGCACCGCTCCCCCCGCCTTGCCGGTGGTGCGGGCGTGGGCGTCGGAGATCAGCCGGCACAGGGCCCGGTAGCCGGCGCCGCCGTTGCGTCCGTGGGCCAGGACCACCACGCGTCCGCCCACCTGGGTGCGGTGGTCGCCGTCGTCGTCGAAGACCGCAAGGTCAACCCCGACCACAGGGTCCAGGCCGGCTGCCATGCAGGCTTTCAGGTGTTTGACCGTCCCGTACAGCCCGTCCCGGTCCGTGCAGGCGAGCGCGGTGGCGCCGTCGGCCGCGGCCGCGGCGGCCAGCTCATCCGGCCAGGAGACCCCGTAGTGGGCGCTGAAGGCAGTGGAGACGTGGAGATGGGTGAAGCTCATGCCGATTTTTGCGGACGGAGGGCATCGTGGATTTTCAGCAGCCGCCAGCGCCCGCTTCCGACATGCCGGGTCAGGTCAAGGGTGAGGGACTCCCCCGGGCCGTCCCCGGCCGGTGAGTCGCCCGGGCGCACCTGGACCCGCCAGATCTCGTGGTCCACCAGTCCGGGGCCGCTTCCCAGCGGTGCCCGCTGTTCCTCCGCCCACCACTGGCGCCGCTCATACCAGCGGACCGGTTCGGCGCAGACGGTGAAATGCCGGCCCGCCCAGTCAAGCTTCAGGGGGACACCGGAGGGTGTGCAGGCGACGTCAACCGACTCGCTGAACATGCCCACAGTGCCTCCCTTGTGCCTCCCAAACTGGAAGTATTCGAATATATCTTCGAATAATTCAGTCTACGCCCGGCCCGGGACAAAACCTAGATCAGGGGTGGACGGACGCTGGCACAGGTAGCAGGATTGAGCCATGAGCTCCCATATCGCACTCCTGAAGCACGTAAAGATCGCCGCCAAGAATTCAACCTTGGTGGCGACCTTCGATATAGACGGAAATATCCCCGGGCAAGGCGCCTACGTGGTGGGCCTGCTGGCGGCCGAGACGGACTACTCCCATCAACGCAGACTGGGTATCGAGTTCATGAACGGCGAGGCCGTCTCCTTCTACTTCTTCAACCATGACGGCACGGAAGAGAACTTCGACCTCAAAGGCGTGGAACACTCAGGAAACACCATCACCGGAAACTTCCCCATCGCCACTGTCCTTGGCCTCCCCAAGGGCCACCTCATGACGGCCTTCAGCGATTGTGACGGCCGGGACTACCAGGCCAACGTGCCTGTCGAAGAGTCCCTCTAAGCCGCCCCTACGAGGTGGACTTGTAGACTTCCAGCTCGAGCGTGATGAAGGCATCGATCATCGCCCGGTAGGTCTTCTCGACGAGTTCGACGTCGATGTCCTTCTGCTCCGCGGTGGCGCGGACGTGCTCGATGACCCGCTCCACGCGTCCGGGCGCACGCACCTCGGCGCTGTCCGCCTTGAGGGTACCGGCGATCCGGATCAGCCGCTCGCGACGCCCGATCAAGGCCACGATCTGCTCGTCCACCTCGTCAACAGCCACCCGCACGGCGGCGAGCTGCTCCCGGTCGGCCTGGGCGGTCTTGTCGTCTGCGTGATTTGTGGACATGTCCATGACAGTATCGAAAGATGCAGCCACGAGTCGACTTAATCTCGCTGGGTGTCCGCAGTGTTGACGCCTCACGAAGCTTCTACGTTGATGGCCTGGGATGGCCGGTCCACCGGGAAGTCCCCGGCGAGGTGCTCTTCATCCAGGCCAACCACGGCCTCATCCTCTCGCTCTGGGACGCCGGCCAGATGCAGGCCGAGGCCGCCACCGATGCCCCTGCCGGCGTTCCATGCATCACGCTCAGCCACAACCTGGCCGGCACGGCGGAAGTCGACCGGGTGATGGCCGAAGCCGAGGCCGCCGGAGCCCGCATCGTCGCCGCGCCGAAGACCCAGCCCTGGGGCGGCTACACCGGCTACTTCGCCGATCCCGACGGCTACCGCTGGGAGGTCGCCTTCAACCCCGGCTGGGCGGTCGACGGCGGCGGAAAAGTGACGCTGTAAGTAGCGGTTCCGGACCAGCGTTGGCGGCGCGGCCTTTAGAACAGGCTGCCCACCGGCTGGATGAGCTCCGGCGAGTCGTTCTTCACGTTCCCGACGGCGGTGCCGACGGCGTCGATCCTCCAGCCCTCCGCGACATCGTGTGCCCCGGCCCGGACCAGGTCCACGAGGCCGGCCGCGTCTTCGGCGTGCGGGTCCAGCCACGTCAGCATGGTCTCGCGGTCCATCGGCAGCGGAACCCGGTCATGCAGCGCAGTCAGTTCGGCCAGCATGCCGCCGGCGTAGCCCTCCGGCGGCGAGTCCGTGGTCATGATCGACGTCGAGAGCATCCAGCGCTCCGGGTCGTCCTCCGCCTTGGACGGGTCCTTCCACCATTCGTAGAGTCCGGCGAAGACAATGGGACGTCCGTCCTTCGGATGCACGTAGTAGGGCTGCTTGCTGCGGCCCTCACCCTTCCACTCGTAGTAGCCGTCCGCCGGGACAGCGCAGCGCCGGGAGCGGGTGGCCTTCCGGAAGGCGGGCTTCTCCAGCACCGTCTCGCTGCGGGCATTGATCATCTTCGACCCGATCCCGGGGTCCTTGGCCCAGGAGGGCACCAGGCCCCAGCGGGCAATGTGCAGCTGGCGGACCGGCTCGCCGTCGACCAGGCGTTCGAGCAGGATCGGCACATCGGCTGTCGGGGCGACGTTCCACGACGGCGGGATCGCGATCTCCTCCTCCAGCCCGGCATCGAACTCGGCCAGCAGGTCTCCGACGGCCCGGGCCATCACGTAGCGTCCACACATGGCACCAGCATGCCACCGGACCCCATCCCTGTCATCCGCGCGGTCCGCCTGAGTCCGCCGAGGTCGCCGGAAACGTGCGGAGTCGCCGGAACGTTACGGCGACTCCGCAGCTTTCCGGCGAATTCGCGACAGACGGCGCGTCAGACGGCGTAACGGGCTGCGCACTCCACGGGAATAGCGGGCTGCGGGTTACGGTTATTGGGAGTGACGTACGACTTTCGTCGGCAACCGGCGCTCTGAACCAGCACCGTCAACCAGCTTTGAGGAGAACTTCGTGGACTTCACCCCCGAATCCGGCACCATCACCATGTTTTCAACTACGTGGTGCGGTTACTGCAACCGCCTGAAGAAGCAGCTGGACGCTCAGGGCATCGGGTACACCGAGATCAACATCGAAGAAGTCGAAGGCACCGCAGACCTCGTGGAAAAGCTCAACGGCGGCAACCGCACCGTCCCCACCGTGCTGTTCCCGGACGGCACCGCGGCCACGAACCCCTCGGCAGCAGAGGTCAAGAGCCGGCTCGCCGCCTAGGCACCACGTCCACGCACGACTTCAACCACGACGGCGCGGCTCCCCAGGGGCCGCGCCTTACCGCGTGTTGCGACGCGCAAGAGGGAGATTCTTATGGTCCACAAAGTCAAAGGCGCTGTAGCCCGCTCCAAGGGAGCACCCGTCACGGTGGAAACCATCCTGGTCCCCGATCCCGGACCGGGAGAGGCGCTGGTGGACATCCTCACCAGCGGCGTCTGCCACACCGACCTGCACTACAAGCTCGGGGCGATCAACGACGACTTCCCGTTCCTGCTCGGCCACGAGGCCACCGGCGTCGTCAGCGCCGTGGGACCCGACGTCACATCCGTGGCCCCCGGCGACCGCGTGGTCCTGAACTGGCGCGCCGTTTGCGGCGAATGCCGGGCCTGCCGCCGCAGCCAGCCGCAGTACTGCTTCAACACCCACAACGCCACCCAGAAGATGACCCTCGAGGACGGCACCGAGCTCACCGCCGCGCTGGGCATCGGAGCCTTCGCCGAGAAGACCCTTGTGGCCGCCGGCCAGTGCACCAAGGTCGATCCCGAGGCCGATCCGGCCGCCATCGGCCTGCTGGGCTGCGGCGTCATGGCCGGCCTGGGCGCCGCCATCAACACCGGGAACGTCAAGCTCGGCGATTCCGTTGCCGTCATCGGCTGCGGCGGCGTGGGCATGGCCGCCGTCGCCGGTGCCGCGCTCGCCGGCGCAACCACCATCATCGCCGTCGACATCGACGCCAAGAAGCTTGCACGGGCCAAGGACTTCGGCGCCACGCACACCGTGGACTCCTCGGCCGTCGATCCGGTCGAGGCCATCCGCGAACTCACCGGTGGCTTCGGCGCCGACGTCGTAATTGACGCCGTCGGACGCCCCGAGACCTACCGGCAGGCGTTCTACGCCCGCGACCTCGCCGGCACCGTGGTATTGGTGGGCGTCCCCAGCCCGGAGATGACCCTCGAACTGCCGTTGCTGGACGTGTTCGGCCGGGGCGGCTCGCTGAAGTCCTCCTGGTACGGCGACTGCCTGCCCTCGCGCGACTTCCCGATGCTCATCAGCCTCTACCGGCAGGGCAAGCTGGACCTCGACGCCTTCGTCAGCGAACGGATCACCATCGACCAGATCGAGGAAGCCTTCGACAAGATGCACGCCGGTTCGGTGCTGCGCTCGGTGGTTGAACTGTGAGCGCCACGACTGAAGGGGGCGCCGGCGTCCGGATCGACCAGCTGGTCACCTCGGGCACGTTCTCGCTCGACGGCGGCACCTGGGATGTCGACAACAACGTCTGGATCATCGGCAACGACGAGGAATGCGTGATCATCGACCCGGCGCACGATCCGGCCGCGGTCGCCGCCGCCGTCGCGGGCCGGAAGGTGAAGGCCATCCTGCTGACCCACGGGCACGATGACCACATCGGCGCCGTCGGCGAGGTCCGCGGCCTCGTCGGAGCCCCGGTGTATCTGAGCCGCGAGGACTGGATGCTCTGGGAGCGCGTGTTCCCGGGCACCGAACCGGACCACGCAATCGCGCGACGGCGACACGTTCGAGGTCGCCGGCGCACGGCTGCTCGCCCTGCACACGCCGGGCCACTCGCCGGGCTCCACGTGCTTCTATGTCGAAAGCGAAGGCACCGTGTTCAGCGGCGACACGCTGTTCCAGGGCGGCCCGGGCGCGACCGGCCGGTCCTTCAGCGACTTCCCGACCATCATCGAATCCATCCGGACGCGCCTGCTGACGCTGCCGGCGGAGACAGTGGTCCGGACCGGGCACGGGGACCCGACGACGGTCGGGGCCGAAGCGCCGCAGCTTCCGGAATGGATCGCCCGGGGGCACTAGTTGCCCCGGCACCCTGCGCGGTCAACCGCGCAGGGTGCCGAAGTCCGCGTAGTCCAGCCGCGCGTAGCTCGCGTAGGTTTCAATGACGGCCGCCTCGATGGCGTCCACATCCAGGTGCGGGACGAGGTCGTTGACCGCTCCCGCCGTGGCCGGATCCCAGTCCAGGCCCAGCGCCGAGTAGCTGGCTTCCAGCACGGCCCGGATCGGGGCCGAGTTCTCCACCACGATCACCGAGCTGAACAGCCAGCCGCCGGCCACAACACGCTGGGCGGTGCCGATCAGCTTGACCTGGTGCTGCGGGAATTCCGGGTCCTGGCCGTGCACGCTGAACTCCCCGGGGCAGTATTCACCGGGAATTTCGCCGACGGCCGCGTCGACTCCGGCGGTGCGCAGCGCCCGTGCCAGCAGTTCGCCGAAGAAGGAGAACCGCCCCTTTGCCCCGGCGATCGCGTCCCGGTGCGGTTCAATGTGATCGATCACGAGGGTTCCCTCGTGGTAGGCCGCTGCCCGCCCGCCGGCCTTGCGGACCAGCGGCTCGAAGCCGAGTTCGCGGCATGCCAGGGCGGCGGCGTCGAAGCCCGGCAGGTGCGTGTCGCGCTGCCCGAACGCCACGGTGGGCACGGGCCGGTAGAGCCGCAGCATCGGCCCGACTGCACCGGTTTTGACCCTTTGCAGCAACTCGATGGCGAAGTCCAGGTCCCCGGCGGCCCCGAGCGACTCCTCCTGCCGGACGATCGTCAGCGTCCGTGATCCCGCCCCGGCCTCCGGCATGTTGTTATGCTCCCTTATGGTCATCTTGCAGTTCCTCGTCGTTGCCGCCGCATTTGCCGTGATCGATTCCGTCTGGCTCAAGACAATGAGCAAGTTCTACCGCCGGAATCTGGGCCACCTCATGGCGGACAAGCCCCATCTAGGGTACGCCGTCGTCTTCTACGTCCTGTACATCATCGGGATCGTCTTTTTCGCACTCCAGCCGGCGCTCGACGGCGGCAGCTGGCTCACAGCGCTGGGCTACGGTGCCGCGCTGGGCACCTTCGCCTACGCCACCTACGACCTCACGAACGCGGCGACCCTGAAGAACTGGCCGCTTGCCATCGTTGTGGTGGACATCGTGTGGGGCGCATTCCTGACCGGGCTGGCCACGGTGGTCGGCTGGCTGGTCTTCCACTAGGAAAACCCGGCCGTCAGGACTTCCGCAGCGTCAGGATCTGTTCCGCGCGGCCGAACGGTCCGTTGAGGTCATGCAGCACTGTCGAGGTCAGGCCGATCCCGTCCGTGCCGAAGGAGACTTCGTTGTCCAGCCCCAGCCAGTCCCCTTCGGGGCGCCGGTACATGTGGATCTGGAGGTCCAGGTTGGGGAAGGCGTAGCTGCCCTTCCCCGGCGGGACCCGCGCGGCAATCCCGTTCGCGGTATCCACCAGGCCCACCAGCCTGGCCAGGTCGCTGCTGTCCTTCTTGTCGGTGAGCGGGTGCTCGGTGTGCAGCCAGACCGTTCCCGAGCCGGCGCGGTGCCCTTCGGCGATCCTCATCTGCAGCGACGCAATGTAGCCGCCCGGCCAGATGCTGGCGGCGTCATACGGTTCGCACGCATCCGGCGCCGGGATCCGGGGGTCCTCGAACGCGGCCACGGCGGTGGTGTCGGACATGATCATCCGCCAGGCCGTCGCACGGATGGCGACGCGGCCCTCCGCCACCAGCTCGGCCTGCACCAGCTCGATCGTCCGGCCCGGACGGAGCGTGCTGGTGGTGACCTCGAACTCGCCGCCGGGGATCAGTCCCAGGATCTCGTAGCTGAGGCGCGCCATCCGCATGTCGTCCCGCGGTTCGTGCCGGGCCAGGCAGTCGGCCATGATGCCGGACGCAGGCGCCATGTGCTGCTCGTGTTCGTTCCAGGCCCCCTGGGCGTGGATGGTGGAGCGGAAGCGGCCGCCGCCCAACGCCTCGTAGTAGAAATCGCCTTCGGCAAGCACCGGTAGTTCAGCAGTCAACGTCCGCCCTTTCGCGTGGCTGGTAATCCCAGAACACACTATCGCTTCCCGGCCAGCGGCAGGCCACGAGGCAGCCCTCGGCAGCCCTGGCGCCGCCCGCAGCCTGCCCGTCCGCACCCGGTCCGGTTTTCACAGCTCCCGCTATACCGGGCCTCATGGCCGGTATAAGTCCGGCGCCTAGAAATAATGCATGACTCCTGAGAAGAACACACCCCGCAAGAAGCGCGGCCGGGTACGGCGCGCCGTGCTGGCCGGCACCCTGGCCCTGACCCTCTCGGCGGGAGGCGCCACCGCCTGGGCGCTGGACCGCTTCGTCTTCGAACACGTCCAGATCTCCGACGTCGCGGCCTACGAGGCAAGCCAGGGCGTAACGTCCGGAGGCTCCTCCGCCACGGACCCAACCGGGGATTCAGCCACGGAAACGGCAGCCGAGATCACGGACAGCTCGTACACCTCGGACGACTCCACCATCAACATCTCCAAAGTCGTCACCGGCAGCGGAGACAGCACCGTCACCTACTACGTCGCCGACGTCGTCCTGACCGAGCGCCACCGCGCTGCAGTCCGCTTTCGCCAACAACAGCTTCGGCGAGAACATCATCGAGACACCTCGGACATCGCGGCGGACAACAACGCCGATCTTCGCCATCAACGGCGACTACTACGGCTTCCGGGACACCGGCATCGTCATCCGCAACGGCGTCGTCTACCGCGACGAGGGCGCCCGGCAGGGGCTCGCCTTCTACCGCGACGGCACCGGTCAAGGTCTACGACGAGACCACCACCACGGCCGCACAGCTCGTGGCCGACGGCGTCTGGAACACGCTCTCGTTCGGCCCGGCCGTGCTGGAGGGCGGCGCCGTCGTCGCCGGCATCGACGACGTCGAGGTGGACACCAACGTCGGCAACCACTCCATCCAGGGCGACCAGCCCCGCACCGCCGTCGGGGTCATCGGACACCAACCACCTCGTCTTCGTCGTGGTCGACGGCCGCAGCCCCGGCTACAGCGCCGGCGTCACGATGACCGGGTTCGCGCGAGATCATGCAGGGCCTCGGCGCCACCACCGCCTACAACCTCGACGGCGGCGGCTCCTCCACCATGTATTTCAACGGCGAACTCGTCAACAACCCGCTGGGCAAGGGCAAGGAGCGCGGCACCTCCGACATCCTCTACATCGGGCAGTGAGGCGGCGCCATGATCGTCCTGATCCCGGCCTACGAACCGGACGAGCAACTGGTCCGCCTCATCGCTCTCCCTGCTGGCCTCGGCCCGCCCGGCCCACCGTCGTGGTCGTCGTCGACGACGGCAGCGGGCCGGCGTACCAGCCCGTCTTCGACGACGCCGCCCGGCTGGGGTGCACCGTCATCGGCTACCCCGGCAACCGGGGCAAGGGACACGCCCTGAAGGCCGGCTTCGCCTTCATCGCGGAGCACTTCCCGGGGCAGGACGTGGTCTGCGCCGACTGCGACGGCCAGCACCGGGTGGACGACATCCTCCGCGTCGCGCGGACGGCTGCCGGCAGCCTCGGACGCCATGGTCCTTGGCAGCCGGAGCTTCAGCGGCGACGTCCCGGCCCGCAGCCGGTTCGGCAACACGGCCACCCGGTGGCTGTTCCGGCTGGCCACCGGGGACAGCATCCCCGACACCCAGACCGGCCTGCGGGGCTACCCGGCGGCGATGCTGCCCTGGCTGCGGGAGCGTCCGCGGCGAGCGCTACGAGTACGAGCTGAACCTGCTGCTCGAGGCCACGCAGGCCGGCTACCTGATCCGGACGGTCGACGATCGCCACCGTCTACCTGGACCGACAACTCGTCGTCGCACTTCCGCCCTGTCGCCGACTCGGTGCGGATTTACTCGCCCCTGCTGAAGTTCCTGGCGTCGTCCCTCAGCGCCTTCGTCATCGACACGGTGGCCTTCCTGATCCTCATCGCCGCCACCGGCTCGGTCCTGTTCGCCGTCGTCGCGGCGCGCGGCGTCAGTTCGGCCGTGAACTTCGCCGTCAACCGGCACTTCGTGTTCCGGCACGGCCGGGACCGGAAGGCCACCAGCACGGGCGCCCGGTACTTCGCCCTGGTCATCGCGCTCCTGGCCGCCAACCTCGCGCTCATGTCGGCGCTCGACCGGATCGCCGTGCCGGCGCTTCCCGCCAAGCTCATGGTCGAAGCGGCGCTCCTTGCCGTCAGCTATTCGGTCCAGCAGCGGTTCCTCTTCACCCGGGAACCGGCGGACACCGCCGCGATATCCGCGACTCATATTCCAGCCATGGTCCCGGCACAGTCCGCGCACAGCCTTGCCGGGAATCGTAGAGACCAATCCACCCCCTGATCCTGGAGACTCCCATGACACCCCTCGTTCTCATCGCCGCCGACCTGGCCGCCATCACCGTCCTGACGTTCGCCCTCTACCTGCGCCGGCACCGGCGCCGCGACCTCGTCGTCTCCTACCTCGGCATGAACGTCGGCGTCATGGCCGTGGCGGCAGCCCTCTCCGGCTCGGCAGCCGGCATCGGCCTCGGACTGGGCCTCTTCGGCGTCCTGTCCATCATCCGGCTCCGCTCCACCGAACTGGCCCAGCATGAGGTGGCCTACTACTTCTCCGCCCTTGCCCTGGGACTCATCGCCGGCCTGGGGATCGAACCGCTGTGGCTGCCGCTGTCCCTGATGGCCATGATCCTGCTGGTGATGTTCGTGGGAGACCACCCGCGGGTGCTGCCGGCCTACCGCCACCAGACAGTGATCCTGGACCGGGCCATCGCCGGCGACGCGGAACTGTACGCCCGCCTCGAGGAGGTCCTCCACGGCACGGTCCACTCCGCCACGGTGCAGGAACTGGACCTCGTCAACGACAAAACGATCGTCGACGTCCGCTACGCCTACAACCCGGCGGGCGCGCCCCTCAGGTTCGCCCCCGGCGCCGGCGCCCGCGGTGACGCCGAAACCCACCGGGACCTGTCCCGGCAGGAACTGGTTCCGGCCCCGGCAGGTGCGGCATGAACGCCGGCATCTCGGCCGGCCTCCGGCACCTGCCGGCCGTGGGGCTCGAGGAACTGAACACCGCAGCGGCCCTGCAGACCAGGGTCGACCGCAAATACGTCCTCCCGCTCCTGCAGGCCAAGCAGCTCCTGGCGTCGTTGGACGCCGGCATCCGGGTCCTCGAGATGGACGGACTGCGGACCTTCGAGTACGACTCCGTGTACTTCGACACCGCGCAGCTCGACAGCTACCTGCTGGCGGCCCGGGGCCGGCGGCGGCGCTACAAGATCCGCACGCGGACCTACCTGGACAGCGCCGCAAGCTTCCTCGAGGTGAAGACGGAAGGCGCCCGCGAAGCCACGGTCAAAGAACGCATCCCGTACGGCCCCGCCGACCGGAGCCGGATCACCGCCGAAGGCCTGGCCTACGTCAACGACACCCTCGCCGCCGCCATCGGAACGGTCCCGGCCGGACCGCTGGGACCCGTCCTGGAAACCCGTTACCGGCGCACCACGCTCTACCTGCCGGGATCGGGCAGCCGGGCCACCCTCGACGAGGCGGTCACCTGGCGGCGCCCGGGGCGGAGCGGATGGCTCCTGGACGGGGCCATCGTGCTCGAGACCAAATCCGGCTCCGCCGCAGGCCCGCTGGACCGGCATCTCTGGGCCCACGGCGTCCGGCCCAGCCGCATCTCCAAGTTCGCCACCGGCATGGCCGCCCTGTGCCCGGAGCTGCCGGCCAACCGCTGGCACAGCACCCTGGGACGAAGCCTTCCCCTCACCCCGGCACGCGCCGCCTGACCACCTGGCTTTCCCCGTTTCCAGATTCACGCACTACTCCCCCACGCTTTAGCAGAAAAGGACCACCCCATGAAGAAGTTCCGCAGCTACTTTTCCGTCGCCGCCCTGGCGCTCGCCGTCTCGCTGACCGGCTGCTCGGTGGCCGGCACGGCCACGTCCGCCGGCCAGGCCGGTTCAACGTCCGTGTCCGGCGCCCAGGCCCAGACCGTCGCCTCCGTGGAGGAGGACACCCACTTCGATGCCGACGACCTCACCTGGGACCCCGCATCGGAGGTGGCTGTCACGCTCGCGGACGGCGCCAGCACGGTGGCGGCCGGATCGTCGTCGGACGCTGTCAAGGTCGACGGCGGCACCGTCACCATCAGCGCCGCCGGCACCTACCGGCTCACGGGCAAGCTGTCCGACGGCCAGGTAGTGGTCGCTGCAGGTGAGGAAGACGTGGTGCGTATCATCCTGGACGGGGTGGACCTCGGCAGTTCCACGGGCTCCCCGTTTGTGGTCCAGAGCGCCAATGAGGCAATCGTCTACCTCGCGGACGGCACCACCAACACCCTCCAGGATGGAGCCTCCTACACGGACCAGGGCGAGGACTCCCCCAACGCCACGCTCTATTCAATGGCCGACCTGACCATCGCCGGCAGCGGCTCCTTGACGGTCAACGGCAGGTACAAGGACGGTGTTGTCTCCAAGGACGGCCTGGTGCTGGCGGCAGGCAACGTGACCGTGGACGCGGCGGACGACGGTATCCGGGGCAAGGACTACACCGTCCTGCTGGATGGCGCCTACACCGTCACAGCAGGCGGCGACGGCGTGAAGTCGGACAACGAGGCGGACGAGGGCCGCGGCTGGCTGCTGGTCAGCGGGGGTGCCCTGACGGTCAAGGCCGGGGACGACGGCGTCAAGGCTTTCAACCAGCTGACCGTCGCCGGCGGAACCGTCACGGTGGCAGAATCCGAGGAGGGCCTCGAAGCCGCCCACATCGCCGTCACCGGCGGGACCGTCAACGTCACCGCCAACGACGACGGCATCAACGCCGCCGGCGGAAGCTCCGGCACCAGCACCCAGGCAGGCACACAGACGGGCGGCCAGGCGGCCGGTCCCGGCGGCGGGATGGGCGGCGGAATGGGAGGCGGCGAAACCGTCGGCGACTATTCCGTTGACATCAGCGGCGGCGACGTCACCATCAACTCCCAGGGCGACGGGTTGGACTCCAACGGCAACGCCACCATCACCGGCGGCACCGTGGTCGTCAACGGGCCGAGCAACGACGGCAACGGCGCCCTGGACGTCAACGGCGAGCTGTCAGTCAACGGCGGTACGGTCGCGGCGGCCGGAAGCGCGGGCATGGCGGTGACGCCGGGAACGTCGTCGTCGCAGTCCGGGGTCCAGCTGACCTTCGGCACGGCTGTTGCGGCCGGAACCACCATCCAGCTGGCGGATTCCAGCGGGAAGGTGGTGGCAACGTTCGTGACGGTCAAGCGGACGGCATCCCTCGTGTACTCGTCCGCCGCGATCACCGCCGGCGAGACGTACACCATCTACACCGGCGGCACGGCCCAGGTGGCCTCGGGCCTGGGCGAGGGGACACTGGACGGCGGGCAGCAGCAGGGATCTGTGACGGCCGGTGAGTACACGGCAGCGCGGGGTCCCGGCGGACGCTAGGCACCGGCAGCCGTTGCCGCGCACGGAGCGGGTATCAGGGGGCCTCCGCCGCCCGATACCCGCCCTCCGGCCGGACCCGTACCGCGGTTATTCCTACCCGATGCGTTCCGACTGGGTAGACTCGGGTCAGGTTTTCCACGACTATCCACCGAAGAGGTGCTCCCCCTGATTCGAGTCATCAGCTACAACCTCCGCAAGCACAAAGCCAGCGGTGAGCTGGTAGATCTGGCCCGCGATTTCGAGATTGATGCTTTGTGCCTCCAGGAGTGCGACACCAACGACCTGCCGGAGACCATCGGCGATCTGCACCTGGCCGACTCCACCAAGGGCAACCGGCTGGGCCTGGCGATCTACTACCGCATGGACCGGTTCACGGCCTTTGAGACCAAGACGTTCGCGTTGAAGAAGTCCATGCACGACCACGTCCTGTCGCCCGCGCACGAGCGGCTCATCGGGACCCGGGTGGTGGACCGCGAGACGGACCACGATCTTGTCATCGCCTCGTTCCACGCGGCCCCGCTGACTGCATCGAACTCGCTGCGGCGCAACCAGATCCACGCCGCGCACGCGGAGCTGCTGAGCATGGGCGGCGGTCTGATGTCGCTGATGGTGGGCGATTTCAACTACCCGTTCTTCACCAAGTCCCTCACCGCCCAGATGAAGGACGCCGGTTACGACCTCACCCTCAGCGACCGCCGGACCTACACCCGGTACAAGGTCTTCAAGGGGCACTTCGATTTTGCCACCTCGCAGGGGCTTGAGATCGAAAGCGTCGAAACCCTTCCGCGGGGCGCCTCCGACCACCTCCCCATCCTGATTTCGGCGGAGTACGGTCAGGATGCCCCGGAGGCCGAGGCTCCGGAGGGCGGCGCGCCGGCCTGACCGGCAGTCACGCGCCGCGCCCGGCTTAGGCCTTGCTTAGGCCTTGCGCTGGGATACGGCGCGGGCAAGGGCGGACAGACCCTTTTCGAAGTCCGTGCCGACCATTTTGTCCATGTTCATGAACAGGGCGAAGATTTTGCCGATGCCCTTGTTTTCCCCGGTCATGGTCCAGGTGACCTTCGTCCCGCTGCCGGACGGCGTAAAGGTGAATGACGTCGGGTTTACGGCTTTGAAGGGCTTGGTGAATTCGAGCCGGATTTTGATGCTGCCAGGCTCCGTGGATTCGACGATCTCCATGGTGCCGGACCCCGCCTTGCGGTTGCCGCTCCAGGCGTACTTGGCACCGACGCCGGATTCGCTGCCGGTGTAGCTGCGTTCCATGGCGGGATCCACGGACTCCCAGGGGGACCATTTGGTCCACTCATGGAAGCTGTTTACAAGCGGGAAGATGTCTTCGGCCGGGGCCGGGATTACTGCGTTTCGGGTGACTTCGTATGTCGACATGGGCCAATCCTAGGGGCTGGCCGGTCCGGCTCGATGCCGGACCGGCCAGCACGGTGTGACTAGTTTTCCTCGATGACCGTTTTCAGCTCCCCGAGCTGATCAACCTCGGACTGCATCGTTTTGGTGATGAGCCCGTCCAGGACCTTCATGAGGCCCGCGGGCTTCAGGTCCAGGATGAAGCGGACCGTCGTGCGGCCCGCGGACTCGGTCAGCAGATACTGTCCTTCCGGCCGGGCGGGCCCGGCAATGACCTGGAACGCCAAGGCACGTCCGGGATCGGCGGTGGTGATCCGGTAATCTCCCTGGATGGGCCGTCCCCGGGGACCGGTGAGGGTCTGTCCGTAGACGGCCCCGGTCTCGCCCGGGACGCCGCTCCTGAGCGCGATGCTCTGGACACCCTTGCGCCAGGACGGGTTGTTCAGCCCGTCCGCGAGGAAGGCATAGACCTCCGTTGCGGGCCGCTCGATCGTGATCTCGTTCTCGGCGTGAGCCATTCAGTTCCTTCTCGTGGTGGTGTGCGGTGAATCTGCCGTCACACTACATCCCGGCGAGCTCGAAGATCTCCAGGGTGAATTTTCCGTTGCCGTCAGTCAGGAACGGGTGACCGTCGGCGAGGGCCTTGGCGGCCTGGAGATCCTCGGCTTCAACGATTGAATAGCCGTTCAGGTCCGAGGCCGCAGCCTCCGTGCCGTTGTCGACGACGGCGGTGCGGGCCGGCGCGAACGGCGAACCCATGTCGAGGAGGGCAGGACCGGTCCTTTCCATCCAGGTGCCCCAGGCGGCCATCTGCGCGTCCGACTGCTCTTGGGTGAACTGGTCCATCGGTGTGGCCGGGCCCTTGTAGAGATAAATGAACTTGCTCATGACGTGCCTTTCATTGTGTGTTTGGTGGTGGTGGTGCGGCGTGGCAGGCTGCCACGATCAGAGACCGGCGACCTGGCGTCCGGTAAATGCGACGAGCCGCTCCATGCTGGCGGCCGATTCGTCCACGAGGGTCTCGTGGGCGAAGCTGGTGCCGCGCATCTGCGGGCTGATGGTGTTGCGCGCCAGGCCCAGCACGTAGTCGGAGAGCACGGGGGAAACCGTCAGTTCCTGGCCGGTGGCCCGGGCGAAATCCCAGGCGTGGACCAGAAGCTCCAGGTTCAGGATGTTCGCGACAGTGGTGGCCGGAAGCTCCGCGAAGCCCATGTCCAGGCTTCCCTCGGTGCCGCGCCTGCGGAAGGCCTCCAGGGTGGTCTGGGCGGCGTCGGCGATCCGGACTTCCGGTGACGCCGCCGGCTGGTCGGCGACGTCGGCGCCGAGGGCCTTGCCGATGGATGCGATGGAACCGAAGAGATGGTCCAGCAGCGCGGCAACGGTGAAGTCGGCACACGGTGTGGCTGAGCGCAGATCCGTTTCCTGGAGCCCGCGGAGGACGCGCTGGGCCACCGCGAGGGAGGCCTCGGCGCTGGCGAGCTCGTCCATGGGGTCGGGAGCCGCGGACCACTCGTCCGGTCCGGCGTCACCGGCCGTGGCCAGCAGCACGAGGCGCTCCAAGAAGTGGTTCCAGCCTTCTGCATGCCCGACTTCCTGTTCTGGAGTCAGTCCCTCGTGGATCAGCTGGACGGTGGTGCCGCCGTCGACGGCCTCCAGGTTCACGGTCACGGTGGACGCGCCCGGCGGCAGCTGGCCGTCGCCTTCCCAGCCCCACGTGTAGACGATGCGTTTGCCGGGTTCGATTTCCGTGAACGTCCCCGCCGCCGCATGGCCCGGGGTGATGGTCCAGCGGTAGTCGCCGCCGACGCGCAGGTCCACCCTCGCCGCGACGGCTTTCCAGCGGCGGAGCCGTTCCGGTTCCGTGATGAGGGCGAACGCGGCGTCCGGATCGACCGGGAGGAAGACAGTTTTGTTGAATGACATCAGATTTTCCCTTGCGAGGTTTGTGGGCCCGGCCGGGCGGCGTCAGCCACCAGCAGGTCCAGTTCGTTTGTCCAGAATGAGTCGAATTGTTCACGCAGCCGGACCATCCCTGCGGCGTCCAGACGGTAATACCTGTTCCTGCCGTCCTTCCGGGCAGAAACGAGTCCAACCTCGGACAACAGCAGCAGATGCTGGGAGATGGCCGAGCGGCTGACGGGGAAGTGGGCGGACAACTCCGTCACGGTCTGCTCCCCCGCTGCCAGCAGGCGGAGCAGCGCCCGCCTGTTCGGCTCCGTGGCAACTTCCAGAAGATCAGGCACAATTAATACGTTAGCTGTCGCTAACGCATTGTGCAAGATGCCGCGGAGCATCCCCATGATCGCGGCCGGGATGTGTCACCGCCGTGCTGTCCAAGCCCGTCCGCGCCGGATACCGCAGCGGAATCGCCGTCGTCGTCATCCTCAGCCAGGTGACCAAAATTGCGCTGTTCGCGCCTGCGGATACCTCAGTGCACTTGAAGAGCGGGGCAGCCCGGTGAACGCGGCGCGTTTGGACGCACCGTCGTCCTTCGCGGACGGAGCCGTCTTCGCCGGGATGAAGGGTCCGGTCAAGGACCGTCTGATCTGCTCAGCCGACGCCGGTGATGCTGCCGGCCGGTCTTCCGTAAGATCGACGACGGCGGAAGCCGCGTTCTTCTTGACGGATTCAACCCCGCCCAGGGCGCTGGCCTTCGATTTGTAGCTCTGCGAGGAGGCGATCACCTCGCCATTGGAGGCTTTGAGGCGGAAGCGGAAGCCGCCGGACTTGTCCTTGTAGACCTCATACTTGCCAGCCATTTCGCATCCTGGACTAAAAATGTCGGTGTAGCCGGCCGGCGGGCCGGCATCCACAGATTAGCGCTGCAGCGGGTCCCCTGACCAGAGTCTATGCGGCAACTGCCGCGGCTCTCAGCCTAGCAGCGGGACGCCTCGATGCCTGCCGTCCTGGCCGGCACCGTCACCAGCACCCTCGGCGCGGGCAGTCCTTCGAAGTGCCGCCGCGAGCCGGCCCCGCGATCTGCTGGTCCGGACGTCGGGGGCGCCAGGAGACCGGCATCGGCCCGCCGCCAGACGGTGACGCTCGCACCGGTGGTCTCTTCGATGATCCGGCGCAGCGGCGCCGGTTCGGTGCCCGTCACCAGGATGACGTGGCCGATCGTGTGGTTCCGGGCCGCATCGGGCAGCCGGCAGGGCGGCGCGGTCGTGCCGCCACACCGCGAAGTGGTAGCCGGCAGCCAGGCCGGTGGCCACCAGGAGACCGAGCGGGGCGCGGATCCGGTCCACCAGGCTGCCGCCTGTGACGTCGTCGAGGACATACTCGAAGACCCTGAACCCGATGACCAGCAGCGTGCTGACCGCCACCACGGCGCTGAGGCCGAAGACCGCGACGAGGTAGACGCGCCGGGCGTTCAGTCCGTTGCCGGCCGGGCCCGCGCCCGGCTGCCGGCCGAGGGGGCGCCAGGCGAGCCACCAGACCGGGCCGCCGACCACCAGCGAACTGATCCCGCCCAGCAGGAGCGTGCGCGACCCCTGAACCGGCCAGCGGCGTCGCCACCATGGCGAGGACGGCGTTGACGATCACCCCGATCCCCGAGGCTGCCGCCACGAGGGCGACGCCGGAAGTCACCAGCCTGCCTCCCTCCCGCGTCGATTCGGCCCGCCCGCGGGCGATGCCGCGGTGGTAGACCCAGACAACCGCGCCGACGCCGGCCGCTGCGAGCGCCGCGGCCAGCGGTTCCAGCACGAACGCTGGCGGCCGCGGTGCTCTCGAAGGCCAGCCTCAGCAGCACGAAGAGCGTCACGCCCGCGCCGCCCAGCGTGAGGATAGCCGGCACCCAGCACGCCGACGGTGATGAGTGCGACGTCGGCCAGTCCGGTGCGCAGCCGCTCGCCGCCGTCGTGCTTCCAGTGCCACCACCAGATAGCCCGCCGCCGGCCGCCCAGACCAGGGACTGCAGCGCGGTCAGCCACCACGGTTTGCCCACGGCCTCGGCCGCTCCCCGCAGGGCGGCATCGAACAGGGCGGACAGGGCGCCGACCGCGCCGCCGACGCCGATCACCAGCCCCAGGACGGAGCCAAACACGGTCGGGAGGTCGGCCAGCTCGGTCGGGCCGCTTCCGGGGATGCCGCCACATCCAGCGGTGCCAGAGCCACACCGCTGCCCAGACCAGCCCGGTGGCAAGGGACTGCCGCCACTGCAGCGACCGGCCGCCGAGCAGCGTCGAAACCGTGCTCAGCAGGTTGCTGCCGGCGATGATGAGGGCCAGTATGGACGCACCGGCGACGTAGAGGCCCCAGGCGATGGATGCCCGCTCCGGTTCCTCACCGAGCCGCCGCCACACGGTCACCACAGGACGGCCGCGAGGGGGCCGCCGATCAAGGCGAAGGCCAGCGAGCGCGCCAGCCCGGCGACGTCCCCCGCGGCCAGGGCGGCACCGGCCGCCAGCAGCCGGCCCAGCAGGCCGCTGAGTCCGACGGCGGCAACCACCACCAGCGCGAACAGCAATATGTAGACGATCAGGCGGCGGACGGTGCGCTGGGCGGGGCCGCTGCCAGCGCCGGCACTCACGGCTTCGCCGCCGGGTCGGGGCAGACCGCCAGCTGCCAGGGCGCGTTGTCGATCTTCCATGTGTCCCCTGTCCTGGCGAGGTCGAAGACGTCCTCCACCTGGTACTCGCCGCTGCCGAACGGGCTTCCGCCATACGACGTCGTGATCAACACTTTCACATCCGCCGTGTCCGCACGTTCTGTTGTCGAGACGAGGACGACGCGCAGCTGGTCCGCGCCGGTCCGTGCCACCTGGCCGCAGCGGCCTTTGGCCGCCTCACTAAGGTAGGCCGCCGCGGCCGCCTCGTCGCCGGCGATGACAGCGGCGGAGTACCGCTGGACGACGCCCGCCGGAGTGGTCCCGTCCAACGGCGCAGGCTCCCCCCGGGTGAACACGACGGCCAGGGCGACGATGACGAGGACGGCGATCGCGGCCAGGATGGCGAACAGGGTACGGTCCGGGGTTCGCGCCGGCGGATCGGCTGTTGCCTCGTCCGATGGCCGGTCGCTCGCCTCTGGGCTCATGGCGCAAGTATGGACGAACGGGACCAGCCCGTCACGATGTCTTTAGGCCTCATTCGGCACTACGCTCGACAAATGGGAATCACGCGGAAAGTGCTCGGCATTGTGGTCCTGGTCCTGGCGGGGCTGCTGGGGGCCGGGCCGGCTGCCCTCGCAGTCCTGCCGGGCGACGTCGTCGTCGAGGACCGTGCGGGCGTCCTTGACCTCAACACCCTCCTGCCGGCGGTGCACTCCATCGATTTCTACGAACCCACCAAGGTGGCTGTTTACACCTACAACGGAACGGCCTCGGACAACCTCAACGAGGAGGTCCTCCGCTTTGCCCGCGCCGAACACCCCGAGTGGATCAGCGGCGACGGTCAGAAGTGGGCCGACGGGCTGTTCATCTTCGCGCTGGACCCGGTGGGCCGGCACGTCGGAACGTACATGGGCGAGGACCGCAAAGTCTCCCTGGAGCAGCGTGAGGACATCCAGAACGCGTCCAAGGAGCTGCTCCGCGACGCCCAGTGGACCGACGGCACGATTGCCGGTATCCAGCGCGGCGCCGAGCTGATCAACCAGCCGTGGTACCGGTCCACCGCCTTCCTGGTCACCGCCTGGGCCACGGCGACGGCGGCTGTTGCCGGCGCCGGCGCCTGGCTGATCGTGCGGTGGCGGACGCGGGTCAGCAGCCGCCAGGAACTTGCCCGCGGCGACGCCAGTTACGCGAACGTGAGCGTGGACCTGCAGGTCACCGAGCTCAACGCCAGCACCATCCCGGAATCTTCGCGCTACGGCAGCACTGTGCTGGAGAAACACCGCAGCTTCATGTCGAAGTACAACACCGCCACCGGGCTCTCCAACCAGGTCCATGCTTTCACTCCCCGGGCGCTGAGCCGGCGGCCGAACCTCAAGGTGGTCCGAGGCTTCGCCGACGCCGCGGCCGAGCTCGACGCCCTGGACGATGTCATTGCGGACACCAACGCCCTGCTCAACCGCGGATCGTCCTGGGCCCCCGCCTGGGACCGGCAGCTGGCGCCCTTCCGCAACGACCTCGCCGGCATCGAGCAGATGCTCAGCAAGCGCCACGCCGGAGGTGACTCCGCGACGGCGGCCGCCCTGCGGTCCTTCCGCGATCAAAGCCACCGCGAGCTGGAACGCTGGACTTCCGAACTCTCCGACGGCACGATCACGCCGGAGACAGCCCTCGACCGGCTGCGCGATGCCCGCACGCACCTGTCCGAGCTGCTGAAGAACCACGCCGACACCGTCATCGCGGGTTTCGCCAGGAACGAGAAGGAAGCCGAGCTCATGCGCAATGACATGGAGAGCGCCCAGGCCGGCACCAAGGCCAAGTATGGCCGCAGCTATGAGCCCAGCATCCTGGGGACGGTCTACCCGTCCTATTACTTCTTCTCCGTCCCCACTTTCAGCTCCGGCTTCAACACAGGCGTCAGCAGTGTCAGCGGCTCCCGCAGCAGCAGCGGCGGCAGCAGCACAGGTTACGGCAGCAGCGGCGGGAGTTTTTCCGGCTCCGGCAGCTCTTCAAGTTTCTGACGGGTCCGGCGGCCGCGGCCGCGGCTGCGGCTCCGGCGGCTGCGGCGGCCGCCTGCGGTCACCGCAGGCCGGGCGTCAGCCGTTCTGCCTGCTTTCGACGACGAAATCACCGCCGGGAAAGAGGATTGTCTCGTGGCCGTCGTCGAACCTGACATGGTACGGCGGCGCCCCGTCGGCGCCCCGGACTTCGAGGATCTCCCCGTGCCGGTCCGCGGACTCCACGGTGTGGCCCCGGATGATGATGCGGTCCCCTTGGGCTGCTTTCATTGCATTCACCTCCCTCATCCAGCCTACGATTGTCCGCCCCGCCGCGGAACGGTCATCGGGTGGTGCCGGTTTCGCGAACCGGCCGTCAGAACAGTCCTGCAGCGGTGGCCTGTGTCAGCTCGTGGATGACCCGGGTGCGGGCCGCCGCGTCCGAGCCGTCCTTGCCGAGGGTGTACACCACGAAGGCGTAGGCCTTGTCGCCCTGCACCAGGATGCTTGCGTCATGCAGGTTGCCGAACAGCAGCCCGTACTTGTGGAAGACCGTGATGCCGGCGGGCACCGCGGCCGGGATGAGCGTTTCGAAGTTGGTGTTCTGCATGTAGGAGAGCAGCTGCGCGGTGTGCTCCGCGTTGAGCAGCTGGCCCGAGTACAGCATGGACAGGGTCTTGGCTGTCTCGCCCGGAGTCAGGTGGTTCAGCGTGCGGTCGTAGGTAATGCCCAACGACGCCGCGTAGGCGGTCAAGCCCTTCTGCCCGACTGCCCCCTGGATCAGTGCCCAGGACTGGTTATTGCTCTGCTGGATCATCTGCCGGATCTGGGCACCGGACGTGGAGCTCCCCATCCTGGCCGTCAGGGAAGCCCGGCCCGATTCCACGAGGTTGTAGTAGCCGGCCGCGGCCAGGACTTTCGCCGTGCTGGCGGCCACGAACTTGGTCTTGTCCCCGTATTCATGGGCAACGCCATCCTTGACGTCGATGATGGCAACTCCCACCTGGTACCGGCTGTTCGCGGCAATGATGGCGTTGATCTGGGCATCGAAGGCGGGGGTGAAGGGCGTCGCGGCCGCGGTGGGGGCCGCGGTGACGGGTGGCGCCGTCGGGGAGGCCGTCGCGGCTGAGGCCGATGGTGAGGCGGACGTGGCGCTGGCCGTGGCCGTGGTTGCCGAGATCGACGATTCGGGCCGTGCCGCCGGGGCAGCCTTGTCCGACTGGACGGAGGCATAGACCGCTGTGGCCGAAATAAGGGCCAGCGCCGCTGCGCCGGCTGTCAGCAGCCGCGGCCGGAGCTTGCGCAGGCGCCCGGGTGCATCTTTATCCGCAGGCTGCCTGTGCCGTCCGGAATGATTCTGCTGGCGAGGGTCGTTCGGTTCCACGGTGTCTCATTCCCGGCTGCAAATATGTCGGACTTCGGGAGGGAGCAGGATCCCGGCTCTCGCCCCAGGCACGTTCGCAGGCATGCGTTCCCTCCGAAAGCAAAAACCACATTGGACTTTAGATTCCCTGAATTGTTCTCCAGCCCGGACCGAAGCGCAAGCTGTGACTCTCCGATCATCCTCCCACAGCCGGCGTACGCTGGGTCCGTAACAGAGGGAGGAGCCAGGAATGCGAAAGATCATCCTGATGATGCAGGTTTCCTTGGACGGGTACATGGAAGGCCCGGGCCGGGACATCGGCTGGCATCTGGTCGACGAGGAACTGCACCAGCATTTCAATGACGAACTCCGCACCATGGGCGGGTTCCTGGACGGCCGGGTCACCCACGAGCTGATGGCCGATTTCTGGCCGACGGCGGACATCGACCCCGCAAACAGCGGCCCGATGAGCGAATTCGCGCGCATCTGGCGCGAAATGCCGAAGGTCGTGTACTCGACCACGCTGCAATCGGCCGGCTGGAACACCACGGTGGCGCGCACCGTCGACGCCGACGAAGTGAAGGCCCTCAAGGCGCAGCCCGGCGGGGACCTGGCCCTTGGCGGCGCCGACCTGGCCGCGACCTTCCGTGACCTCGGCCTGATCGATGAGTATAGGATCTACGTGCATCCGGTCCTGATCGGGCGCGGCAAACCCCTGTTCCAGCCCACCGACACCACCGCCCCGCTCCGCCTCGCAGAAACCCGTTCCTTCGGCAACGGCGTGGTGCTGCTGCGCTACTCGGCGTAGGCGGGCACTCCCGGAAGGCTTCCAGCGTTGAGCTCGCATCCCCGTCTGGCCCGCAGGCTGAACACTGTTGATGCGGTGGTCATCGGCCTCGGGTCGATGATCGGCGCCGGGGTGTTCGCCGCTTTTACTCCCGCCGCCCAGGCGGCCGGGTCCGGACTCCTGATCGGCCTGCTGCTCGCCGCCGCCGTCGCGTACTGCAATGCGACGGCGTCAGCCCAGCTGGCGGCCGAATACCCGATGTCCGGCGGGACCTATCTTTACGGGCGGGAGCGCCTTGGCGAATGGCCGGGGTTCCTCGCCGGCTGGGGTTTCGTGATCGGCAAGACGGCCAGCAGCGCCGCCATGGCCCTGACATTTGCGGCCTACGCGGCGCCGGCCGGCTGGGAACGGCCGGTGGCGATCGCCGCCGTCGTCCTGCTGGCGGCCGTGAATTACCGGGGCGTGACGCGCACCGCCGCCCTGACCCGGATCATCGTCGTGGCCGTGCTGGCGGTCCTGGCCCTTGTGGTGGCCGCCTGCTGGGGTCCGGGAGCGGCGGCCCACGCCGGGCTCTTCGACGGCGGGTTCATCTCGCATGGCTGGTATGGGATCCTGCAGTCGGCCGGCCTGCTCTTCTTTGCCTTCGCCGGCTACGCCCGCATTGCCACGATGGGTGAGGAGGTCATCAACCCGCGCAGGACCATCCCGCGGGCCATCGTGATCTCGCTGGGTATCGCCGTGACCGTCTACGCCGTCATCGCCATCAGCATCCTGTCGGTCCTCGGCGCCGAGGGTATTGCCGGGACCCCGGCGCCGCTGGCCGCGGCTGTGGCCGCGGGTTCCTGGGACTGGGCGTCGCCGGTGGTGCGCGCGGGGGCCGCGCTGGCGTCGCTGGGCGCATTGCTGGCCCTGATAGCGGGCCTGGGACGGACCAGCCTGGCCATGGCCCGCGAAGCCGACCTGCCCCGCTGGCTGGCCGCTGTCCATCCCCGCTTCCGCGTCCCGCACCGCGCCGAACTGGTCCTGGCCGCGGTCATCTGCGTGATTGTCGGCGTCGCCGATCTGCGCGGCGCGATCGGCTTTTCGTCCTTCGGCGTCCTCATCTACTACCTTGTGGCAAACGTGTCCGCGTACACCCAGACCGGTGAAAACCGCCGGTACCCGAGGGCCCTGCAGCTCACCGGTGCCGCTGCGTGTGTGGCCCTGGTGGCTGCCCTGCCGCCGGAGTCCGTGATCGCCGGGCTGCTGATGTTTGCGGCCGGCGTTGTGTACCGTCTCCTGCGCCTGGCCACGGTGCACCGGAATCCCTGACGGTCATCCTGCGATGATGAGGCCGTGACTATCGCAAAAACCGTCGTGTTGTTCGTGCTGGCCGCCGCAGCGGAGATCGGCGGCGCCTGGCTGGTATGGCAGTCCGTGCGGGAGGGCAAGGACTGGTGGTGGGCCGGGCTCGGGGTGCTCGCCCTCGGATTCTACGGTTTCGCCGCGACGCTCCAGCCCGACGCCCACTTCGGCCGGATCCTTGCCGCCTACGGAGGCGTGTTCGTCGCGGGATCGCTGGCCTGGGGCATGGTTTTCGACGGCTTCCGGCCCGACCGCTGGGACATTGCGGGGTCCGTGATCTGCCTGGTCGGCGTTGCAGTGATCATGTTCGCCCCGCGCAACGCAGGATAAGCGCTGGAAGGCATGCAAGAGGCCGGTGATCCGTTGCCCCCAAGGCAACTGATCACCGGCCTCTTTCGCCGCTGCGCGGGTTAGCTCCGCTGCGGGTTAGCTCCGCTGTGCGGGCTAGACTCCGGCGCGGACGAAGGTCACGCCGCCGGTGGCGGTCAGCCATGACAGCGGGTGGGCCATCGTGGCGTTGACGCCGTTCATGCCGCCGCTGACGGCCTGTCCGTTGCCCGCGTAGATGGCAACGTGGCCGGACTGGACGATGATGTCGCCGGGCTGCGGAGTGGAAACAACCTTGCCGTACTTGAGGAACGCGGTCGGGCCGATGTCGCCGACCGGGATCCCGGCTGCGCCGAGGGCCTTCTCCACCATTGCGGTGCAGTCCTGCTTGATGCCGACCTGGCCATAGGCGGCAGCAAGCAGCGTGGCGTTGACGCCGCCGGCTGCGGGAGCCGCCGCCGGTGCGGGGGCCGCGGCCTGGACCTGGACCGTCGGCTTGGCCGCGGCAGGAGCGGCGGCCGGAGCAGCTGCCGGAGCCGCAACCGGCTTCGGCTGCTCGACGACTGGCGCCGGAGTGGAAACGACGGCCGGACGCTCGAAGGTGATCTGAACGGCGGAATCCGCGCTGACCGGTGCGGAGACCTGGTCCTTGACGTCGACGGACGACGCCGGGGCGGAGTCACGCTCAACGGGTGCTTCGGCTGCGTTGGCGGCCATTGCGCTGCTCAGAACCAGGCCTGAAGCTGCGGCGATTACCGCAGCCTGACGGCCGATGGTGCCGGCCTTACCTGCAAAAGCGGAGGAAATTGCCGTACGCCGACCGGCGGGGGTAGTGGCACGATGGCGCGCGAAAGTATTGCTTGAAGACATGAAAATGTAGCCTCTCCCAATGCCTGCGAGGTGAGCTGTCGGATTCGGATGGGAGGCACCCGGCCGCACATTGGGCCCGCGTGGCGGGCCGTGCGGCTTCACCCCAAGACCGGCAAAATCAGCCGGTCAAAAAGTGGTTTCCCCGTCTCTGCCGGACGTTGATGCGAGTTATCCCCGGGCCGCGGCAGAGTTAGGCAATCGGCTGGGGAGCGCCCGTATCGGAGACAACAGGCACCTAACAACGGTAACGGGATGATCACGGAATGTCACATTGGGATAACAGGGGTGGGGTGGCCGACGGGTCGTTTCCCTTGGCACAGCGGGGCCCAGGCATAGGATTATGCCATCAGCGATCCCTGCAGCGGAGGCCCGAAATGAACAGCCACTGTGTCGCCATCTGCCAACTGAGCAGCCAGCCTCAGGAGGATTTTGACGTCAACACGGAGCTGCTGATTCTCGAAGGCGATGAAGTCCGAGTTTCAACGTGGGACGCCGAGCCCCGCGATGGCGGCTTCGACGTCCACGTCCTGAACGACCGGGTCGACGCCCTCGGTTTTATGGTGGTCACCGACTGGCATTTCCTGGACGGCAAGGCCTACGCGGTGGTGGAGCGGCGGACGGCCCACGGAACCGGGCCCTCGTTCACGTCCCGGTAGCCGTGAACTCAAGCTCGGGCCGGTTTTTAGCGACCTCTTCGAGCACGACGGCGACGGCCTCCCTGAGCAGCCCGCCGTCGGACTCCTGATCGTCCTGACGGTCCGGATCGTCCTGCGCCCGTGGCGGTGACAGCGCCACGTTCGCGTGGCGGACGAATCTGTCCCAGTCTCCCCCGCCGGCACGGAGCGCGCGGAGCGGGGACAGCAGGGCCGCGCGCCGCAACCAGATGTCCTCTTCCCGGGCCCAGCGGTCCAGCACGCTGTCCGCCCGGACACGGCCGACCGTGTCCAGCCCCGCGATCAGCGGACCGACGACGTCGATAGCCAGCGGATCAGCCAGCTCGCGAAGTTGCGCAGTTCGCAGGAAGCCCTCAATCCGGGTCAGGTCCGCGTTGTCCAGCACGCGGACCCTGGACTGCAGCAGCACCACTGCCGCGAGGCGGCGCTCGAAGACTGCTACTGACCACAGCTCGGAGCTCAACGCGGTGATGTCATCATGGCTCAACCCGCGGTGCCGGACCAGCGCGTCGCGGACGGTTCCCCGCACGGCTCCTACCGACGTGCCGTAGAAGCGCACATCAGCTGAGTTGATTACCGCCCAGATCACCGCCCAGCCGGGTCTGGAACTCCTCAGCCCGCAACCAGGACCCTTCTCGCTGCAGCGCAAGATCGATAAAGTCGCCGGCATCACTCATCCGACCATTCTTTCGCATTGTCGTGGGCCAGCTTCCCGTTGCGCAATAGGCGTCGTCCCGGGTCCCCATTCCGGCGGCATTTAATGTCACAGGTCGCTGGGAGACTGGGTTTATGGACGGCAATCGGGAGCCCGAAACGGGTCCGGCAGGACGTGGCGGCGCTGGAAGCGGCGCGACGGTCCGGGATGTTCTGCGGCTGCTCGCCACGGTCTGCTGCGCCCCGTCCGACGCCGACGGCGGGGCCGGGCTGATCGACCAGGTCCGGGACCTCGAGGACCTGAAGTCCGCCGCGGCCGCGTTCCAGGCCCGGTCCACCGCCGCCTTCGACTCCGCCCAGCGCCGGGTCAACAGGCCGGCGGCCGGGATGCCGGCGGCCGGACTCGGGACCGGCATCGGAGCGCAGATCGCCCTGGCCCGGCGCGAATCCCCGGCCCGCGGCGGCCGGCTCCTGGGCCTCGCGAAGGCACTGGTCACCGAAATGCCGCACACCCTCACCGCACTGGCGACCGGCCAGCTCAACGAATGGCGCGCCACCCTGCTGGTCCGCGAAACCGCCTGCCTGTCAGCGGCGGACCGGTCCGCGGTGGATGCCGAACTCGCCGCCGACACCGGGACGTTCACCGGCGCCGGGGACCGTGCCGTGGCCGCCGCGGCCCGCGCGTCCGCGTACCGGCGGGACCCCCGGACCGTCACCGAACGCGCCAGCCACGCCGCGACCGACCGGCACGTCAGCCTCCGCCCCGCCCCCGACACCATGACCTACCTCACCGCCCTGCTCCCCGCCGCCGCCGGCGTCGCCGCGTACACCGCCCTCACCCGGGCCGCCGGCACCGCCCGCGCCGCCGGCGACCCGAGGGGCCGCGGGCAGCTCATGGCCGACACCCTGACCGAACGGATCACCGGCACCCCCGGCGGGATCACCGGGATCGAAATCCAGCTCGTCATGACCGACCGCACCCTGCTCCAGGGCGACTGCGAACCCGCCCGGCTCCCCGGCTACGGCACCGTCCCCGCCGGCTGGGCCCGCCAACTCCTCAACAGCGGCACGCCGGCCCCGGCATAGGCGACACGGCCGGAAGCGACACGGCTGGTGACAAGGCCGTCGCCGTCTGGCTCCGCAGGCTCTACACCGCCCCCGGCACCGGGGACCTCACCGCACTGGACTCCCGCGCCAGACTCTTCCCCGCCGGACTCCGCCGCTTCCTCCAGGCCCGGGACGAGACCTGCCGCACCCCCTACTGCGACGCCCCCATCCGCCACCACGACCACATCATCCCCTGGCACCACGGCGGCCCCACCACCCACACCAACGGCGCCGGACTCTGCGAAGCCTGCAACCACACCAAAGAAACCCCCGGCTGGACCACCACCCCGATGCCAGGACCGGCCGGCACCCAAAAAACCAGACACACCATCGCCCTCACCACCCCCACCGGCCACACCTACCACTCCACCGCACCACCACCACCCGGCACGGCCGTCGATGACACCCCGGGCCCGCATGCCCGGGCCCGGACACCCGCCACCACCGACGAAAACAGCGCCACCACGCCAAAACACTGACGCGGGCGCGCGCCGCACCAGCACTGGCGGCCTGATACTGGACCAGCCCGCCGGGCAGCAGCCAACTGGGCTCGTTAGTGCCTCGATTTGCGGTGTGAAAACTGAGTCATTGCTCTCCGATGGGTTTTCCGCAACGCCGGTTTACCACTTCACCCGGCCGCTCCTGCGGCGGTCCCCCTCGGCCCACCTGGCGTAATCTCCGGGCTTGATTCACCGTCAAAACAGTCCTGCGTACGTCCTCCGCTGCGGTCCCATCGGCCGGCCGGTTCCGGCGTCGGCCATTTGGCGTCAAGGTCACGGTCCGGTAACGTTGGCGGCTGGCCTTCATGGCCTGGCCCGAATGCAGGGCCCCGGATGCCCGCCAGTCGGGCACCGATGCGCCGATCGGCGCCTGCTTGCTCCCGCCCTGTGCAGGGGGCCGAACGAAGCTTCGAGCACTCGTCAACGCCTAAATGAAGGCCGTCGTGTGCGTCAGTCCTAAGCCCGGAGGGGTCTCTTGTTCAAGAAATTATCCATCACACTCACCATGGGCGCGCTTGCCCTGACCGGATGCAGCATCGCTCCCGCAACGGACGGTTCTGCAAGCCCGGCAGTTACGGGCAAGGCATCGGCGCCAGCCTCCGCGGCACCGGCAAAGTCGGCCACCTCTGCGGCCAAACCAGCTGCGACCACCCCGGCTCCGTCCCCGACGCAGTCCGCTCCGGCCACCGACGCCGCCGTCGCACCGGACGCGGACACTGAAGCCGCGGCCGCGGCCGCCACGTCCGACGCGGCGCCTGCTGCGGCGGCCCCCGCCGCGGTGGCACCTGCCGCAGCAGTTCCAGCCGCTCCGGCACCCGCCGCAGCACCGGCAGCCCCCGCAGCAGCAGCTCCGGCAGCTGCCCCGGCGCCCGGCGGCGCAGAGGCTGCCACCAACTTCGGTTGGGGGCCGGTCCTGGCCGGCGACGAGTTCTCCAACACCGGCGCACCCGACGCCACCAAGTGGAGCGTCTTCAAGGGCCCGGGGCACCACAACAAGGGTGAGCGGAGCGCCGCAGCCTGGTCCGTCGCCAATGGCGTGGCCACGGTCAGCGGCGATGCCGCCGGCACAACCGGCGGAATGTCCGCGAAGTTCGCCCAGCAGAAGTACGGCCGCTGGGAATCGCGGATGAAGACCAGCGACCGGGACTCGGAATACCACCCGGTCATGATCCTCTGGCCGAACAACAATGAGTCCCCCAACTGCGCCGAAATCGACTACGCCGAGGGCAGCACGGACACCAAGATGATGAAGTTCTTCCTGCACTACTCCTGCGGCGGCTCGGATTTCCAGACCACGGCCGCAAAGCCGATTGATGCGACCCAGTGGCACAACTACGCCGTGGAGTGGACCCCCGCAGGCATCACGGGCTTCATCGACGGCGTGCAGACCTTCAAGGACACAAATCCGGCGCACCAGCCGACCGTGGGAATGCACCAGACCCTGCAGCTCGACTGGTTCCCCGACGGCACCGCTACGAAGCCGTCCCAGATGCAGGTCGACTGGGTCCGCGTCTACAAGTAGACCCAGCTTCGCGCACGCGAATTCCGGCTGCCCGCCCCGTGAGTCCAACTCGCGGAGCGGGCAGCCGTTCCCGCTTAAGCACGGGCTCCAGCACCGCCTGAGTTTGCCTGGCTGCGACCGGCCCGGCCACCGATATCCAGCGCGAGAGGGTGCTTTTGTGGCCCGTCCGTCCCTACGATTAACTGTCGGTTTCTGCGGTGTTCACGCCGCGGGCCGCGAACTAAGGAGGACATCATGGGTTGGGGTGACAAGATCCACAACGCTGCCGGGAAACTCCATGGCAAGGGCAAGGAAGCGGCCGGCGCAGCAACCGGTAATGACAGGCTCAAGGCCGAAGGCAAGGCCCACCACTTCCGGGCCGATCTGAAGCAGGCCGGCGAAAAGATCAAGGACACGTTCAAGAGGCACTGATCCTCGAGACGGAACTGATCACCGAAACCAGAACAGGGTGCAGCCCGATCGGACTGCACCCTCAGTTGTGCCGCGGCGCACAGCTGGTTTAGTCCGCGGCCCGCGAACCAGTCCCCGCCGTCCGCTCGCGCAGCCACGGGATCAGGCCGCCGGCGAGAAGCATCTCCACCTGGCGCCTCGAGAGCGCGTGTCGGACGGCATAATGCTCGTCCCGGGACACGTTGTGCACGCGGAGCTCCTGACCTGCGGCGAGCGCATCGCGCAGGCCGGTCAGCTCAAGCACATCATCCTGCTGAACACGGTCGTGATCTGCCGCATCCGCGAACTCCAGCGCCAGCACTCCGAAGTTGGCCAGGTTCTGCCAGTGGATCCGGGCGAACGAGACGGCCACCACCACCCGCAGCCCCAGGAACCGTGGGGTGATTGCGGCGTGCTCCCGCGAGGACCCCTGGCCGTAGTTCGCGCCGGCAACCACAATGTGGCCCGACGTTTCCCGGGTTTCCAAGGCCCGCGCCGGATAGGTCTCGTCAATCTGCGCAAAAGTGAATTCGGCCAGCTTTGGGATGTTGCTGCGGAACGGCAACGCGCGCGCCCCGGCCTGCAGGATCTCATCGGTGGAGACGTCGTCACCCAGGACCAGCAAGACGGGTGCCTCTATGCGGTCGGCAAGCGGCCCGAACACCGGCAGCGAAGAGATGTTCCCGCCCTTGACCAGCGTCACTTCGGCGGCGGCCTCCGGAGGCAGCGGTTCCTCCAGCATCGCCGTGTTCACACTCGAGACCGCGGGTAACTCGAGTCGCGGATACTCCAGGCCGAGCAGCCCCGCCAGGTCGCGGGGGTCCGTGATCGATCCCGTGAGGGCGGCCGCCGCCGCCGTCTCGGGCGAACACAGGTAGACCGCGTCTTCCTTGGTGCCGGAACGGCCGGGAAAATTCCGCGGCATGGTGCGCAGGCTGTTGCTCCCGTGCGCCGGCGCCTGGCCCATGCCGATGCAGCCCATGCATCCGGTCTGATGCAAACGGGCGCCGGCGCGGATCAGGTCGTAGGTGGCACCCATTCTGGTCAGGTCCTGAAGGATCTGGCGGGAACTGGGATTGACGTCGAAGGACAGCGTTGGAGGCGATTGCCGCCCCCTGACGATTGCGGCGACAATGGCGAAGTCCCGCAGACCCGGGTTCGCGGAGGACCCGACCACCACCTGGGCCACCGGCCTCCCGGCCACCTCCCGCACCGGAACCACGTTGCCCGGGCGAACTGGGGAGCGCGATGAGCGGCTCAATGGTGGATAGGTCGATTTCCTCGGTTTCATCGTAGGTGGCATCGGGGTCCGCGAGGAGTTCGACGAAGTCGCCCTCCCGCTGCTCGGAACGCAGGAAAGCGCGGACCTGTTCGTCGGCGGGGAAGACCGTGGTGGTCGCCCCGAGCTCGGCGCCCATATTGGCGATCACGTGCCGGTCCATCGCCGTCAGAGTTGCCAGGCCGGGGCCAAAGTACTCGAGGATCCGGTTCGCGCCGCCATGGACGCCGTGCCGGCGCAGCATTTCGAGAATGACGTCCTTCGCGCTCGTCCAAGGCGGGAGGCTTACCGGTGAGCCGCACACCCCAGATCACCGGCATTTTGAGGTAGAGCGGCTCACCGGCAATGGCCATCGCCACCTCCGTGCCTCCGACACCGATCGCGAGCATCCCGAGTGATCCGGCTGCCGGGGTGTGGCTGTCCGAGCCGACCATGGTCTTGCCCGGCACACCGAACCGCTGCATGTGGGTCGGATGGGACACCCCGTTGCCGGCCTTCGAGAACCACAGGCCGAAGCGGCGGCAGGCTGACCGGAGGAAATCATGATCCTCGGCATTCTTGCTGTCGGCCTGCAGGAGGTTGTGGTCAACGTACTGCACGGAGACTTCCGTCCGTGCCTGTCGAGGCCCATCGCCTCCAGCTCCAGCATGACCATGGTGCCCGTCGCGTCCTGGGTCAGGGTCTGATCGATGTGCAGGCCGATCTCTGACCCGGGGATCATCTCCCCGGCCACTAAATGCGATGCGATGAGCTTCTGGGCCACGCTGTTTGCCACGGTGGGTTTTCCTACTCGACGTCAATGTCCGCAGCCGCCGCGCAACTGCCCCGCCAGGCACTCCGGTCATTCCCAAAATAGCCCAGTCCGGGCGACCGGGAACAGGGCGGCAGGGACCGCATTTTCGACGCCGTACGGATCAGCCGGCGGGCCTGCGCCACGCCCTCCCGGCTCAAGAAAATGCCAAGGACGCAGGAGCAGAGTGGTCATATGAAATCACTACTAAACGACGAAGTTGTCGCGGTACGTGGCGTCCTGACAGACACACATCCGGTCGATTTCTACGCTGTCGGAGTTGCCGGCGCCATCGACCGGATTGCCTTGCCACTGCGTGAACGCGGCACCGCGGTGCACCTCGAGACGCCGCACCACGGAATGGAAGTGGACCGGCAGTCTGCACTCCTTCTGTACCGGGCGGCCCAGGAACTCCTCAGCAATATCTACAAATTCACTGATGCTTCGGCGGTGACTGTCCGGCTGGGCTGTGTCAATCACGCCGTGCAGCTCAAAGTGACCGACGACGGCGGCGGCTTCAATGTGCAGGAAGTCACCAGCGGCAAACACTCCGGCTGGGGGCTCCGGCTTATGCACCTCGCGGTGGGCATTGCGGGCGGCGAGATGACTATCCACTCATCCGCAGAGGGAACCTGCGTGACCGTCACGCTGCCGCTGGACTAGGGATCCGTCCCGGTGGGCGACGGCCCGCGGCCCGAGTGAGACACTCGGTTCCATGCGTGAATTCGTCGTTCTCGGCACCGCGTCCCAGGTCCCCACCCGGACCCGCAACCACAACGGCTATCTGCTGCTCTGGGACGGCGAGGGGCTGCTGTTCGACCCCGGAGAAGGCACCCAGCGGCAAATGATCCGGGCCGGCGTTTCGGCGTCCCAGATCACGCGCATCTGCCTCACCCATGTCCATGGCGACCACTGTTTCGGGCTCCCCGGCGTGCTGTCCCGCGCGGCCCTCGACGGCGTTGCGCATCCGATCCACCTGCACTACCCGGCCGCCGGCGAGGACACGGTCCGCGCGCTCGTGTCGCTTGCCGCTCCGGGCATTGACCTGCGGCTGTACCCGCACGCAGAAGCAGGCCCGGTGGCGCCCGGCCTGGCGGTGCGGCGCCTGCACCACCGCATCGAGACTTACGGCTACCGGCTCGACGAGCCGGACGGCACCACTTTACTGCCGGACCGGCTGGCGGACGCCGGCATTGCGGGGCCTGACGTCGGCCGGCTGCAACGCGCCGGAATCCTGCGCGGGGTGCGCCTGGAGGATTAAGCGTGCCGCGGCGGGGCCAGAGTTTCGCCTTCGTTATGGACACCGCACCTTGTCCCGGCGCGGAGGAGCTCGCCGACGGAGTCGACCTGCTGGTCACCGAGTCCACGTTCAGCGACGACGACGCCGGGCTGGCGGCGCAGTACCGCCACCTCACGGCCGGCCAGGCCGGCGCGCTGGCGTCCGCGGCCCGCGCCGGTACGCTCGTCCTCACACATTTCTCGTCACGATATGTCGACGTCGAACCGCTCGCCCGGCAGGCCCGGGCGAGGGCAGGTTCCGTCGCGGTCGTGGCTGCCAACGACCTGGACCGGGTTGCGTTCCCGAAACGGCGGCGCGAAGCATTCCCGGCAGGTACAGTTCCGCGCCTAATAGATGAAAATGTCGATCCAGTCGCGGTTGTGGGCGTGGATCAGCACCAGGAAAAGCACAAAGTCGAAGAGCAAGTGGACGCAGACGATGTAGGACAAGGATTTGGTCCGCGTGAAAATGAGTGCCTGGAGGAGGGCAAAGGGAAAGATGAACACCGGCGCCCAGGCGTGGAAGCCGAGTTCCCACAGGAATGAGGTGAACAGGACGGCCTGCAAGACGTTGGCTTGGGCCAGGGGAAGATGCCGGCGCAGGAGCACAAAGACCGTGCAGATGAAAAACAGCTCATCCCAGATCCCCAGCACATTGGTGCCGACGAAGAGACGGATGATCCCTTCCGGATCCGAGACGGCGGGCCAATTGCGGTAGACCCCGGTATTGATCATGTAGGCCGGAAGCAGCGCATAGCCCATGACAACAACGGCCGGCAGGTACCATTTCTCCGCCCGCGTCCACTTCTGCCCGGTCAGAACCGGAAACCGGACAGCGTGTTCCTTGAATACAAAACGGGACACGCCATAGGGGATTCCCACGGCCAGAATCATCGCCGAGCCCATGACCGCCATATGTTCCGTGCTGATGTCGGTGGTGATCGGAACAAGGCTGATCGTGACTAGCCCGGCCGTGATCAAGGCCAGGTCCCGCAGGAGTGCCCAGCCGATAAACCCCGCCAGCAGGAGCGCCAGGGCCAGTAGCCCATAAGCGGCCAAATTTAGTTCGAGGACGAACAGGACAAAACCCGACAAAGACACCAGCACCGAGGGAATCAGCGCCAGCGAAAGCCCGCGCCGGGTCCGGGACCGGTCAGCCACCCCGGCAGAAATGTCGTAGCTCACGTAAGCACGATCCGCCCGCCCGCCGTCGTAGTCAATACTCGGGACGGCGGAGCCTGCGCGACTAGACTTCGAGTATGTCCGCAGCCGTCTGGCGAAGGGCGCTGCTGCTCGCAGTACTCCTTGCCGGACTTACAGCAACACCCTCCGCCGCCCAGGAGGCAGCCCAGGAAACAGCACCGTGCGCGAAGCTGGCTGCCGGCGAGGTCAGTTTCCCTGCCGGTGACGCCGAACGGGTTGTCTTTGTCACCGCAACAGCCCCCACACAAAACACCGTCCTGATCACCGGATGCCTCCGGGGCACCGACGCGTACTCCCAGGAGTGGCAGGCGACGGGCTTCATCGGCGAAAACGGCTTCGCACCCGAAGGCACGCTGAGGGAAGGCCAATACCAGTCACCGACCGGCTCGTTTTCTGCCACCGAGGCCCTCGGCCTTGCCAACCCGGGGACGAGGCTGACGTATCACGTGGTGAATCCGAGGTCCCGTTGGGGAGGCCCGGGAAGCCCGTCCTACAACAGCTACCTCGAGGGCGGCTCGTCCGCTGACGAGAACCTCTGGTACTGGGCGAACCAAGGCACCTACGCCCAGGCCACCGTCATCAACTACAACCGGCCGCCGGACTCCCCCGCCGTACCCGGAGCCGATTACGCGATCTTCTTCGGCGCAGGGAACAGGGTTTCCGCCGGCTGCGTCTCCACCACCCTGGCGACCGCCACGCGCGTGGTCCAGACGCTCGCCCCCGGAGACCGGTTCATCATGGGCGTGGTCAGTGAGGTCTTCCAGCCTGCGCCGGCCGGCACGGCGGCCGCTCCCCCGGTTCTGTCGTCCGCGCAGGATGTCCCGTCCGCCGCAACGTCGTCCCAGGCCCAGGCCCAGGGCGCCCCCGCATCAGCCACTGGCGGTCCGGATTTCATTCCCCTGGGCCTGTTGCTGCTTGCCGCCGGCGGAACAGCGGTGCTCGTCTTCTTCGTGTTGAGAAAGGGCGGACACGGCAGGCATTCGTAGTCGTTGCCACCGGACACCGACGCGGCTCAGAACGGGTTCAGCAGGCGGTCCACGAACTGCCGGGTGCGTTCCTCGCGCGGGTCGCGGAGCACGGTGTCCGGGTGGCCGCGCTCGACGACCACCCCGCCATCCATGAAGATGACTTCGTCGGCGACCTGGCGGGCGAACGCGAGCTCGTGCGTGACCACCACCATGGTCCAGCCCTCGTCCGCGAGCTCCTTGATGACCGTCAGGACATCGCCCACCAGCTCGGGATCCAGTGCCGACGTCGGCTCGTCGAAGAGCAACAGCTGCGGGCGCAGGGCCAGCGCGCGCACGATGCCGACGCGCTGCTGCTGGCCGCCGGAGAGCTCGAAGGGGTAGCTGTTCTCCTTGTCCGCCAGGCCCACCCGGGCCAGCAGCTCCCGGGCCTCCTGCGATCGCCTCGGCCTTCGGCCGCTTCTGCACCTGGACCGGGCCTTCGATCACGTTCTCCAGCACGGTCTTGTGCGGGAAGAGGTTGTAGTGCTGGAACACCATGGCGCTGCGGTCCCGCAGGGCGGCAGCTGCTTCTTGGCCACCGGCGCGGAAAAGTCGACAGTGAGGTCGCCCGCGAACGCGACGACGCCGGCGTCGGGGACTTCCAGCCCGTTCAGGCACCGCAGGACCGTCGTCTTGCCCGAGCCCGACGGGCCGATCAGAGTGACCACTTCGCCGCGGCGGACGTCCAGGTCGATGGATTTCAGGACTTCGTGCTCGCCGAAGCCTTGCGCAGTCCGCGGACGCGTCAGCAGCCGGACGCTGCGTCCGGGACCGGTGGGGTCAGTGGGCGACATAGCGGTCCAATCTCTTCTCCAGGACGGACTGTCCGCTGGCGAGGACCAGGCAGATGATCCAGTAAATGACGGCAGCCTCCAGGTACAGCAGCATGAACTCCTGGCTGAAGGCGGCGACCTGCTGCGCCTGACGGAACAGCTCGGTCACCAGGATCAGCGAAGCCAGCGAGGTGTCCTTGACCAGGCTGATAAACGTGTTGGACAGGGGCGGGACCGAGACCCGCGCGGCCTGCGGCAGGATGATCCGCACCAGCGACTGGCGGCGCGACATGCCGATGGTGTGGCCGGCCTCCCACTGGCCCTTGGGAACGGACAGGATCGCCGCGCGGATGACCTCGGCCGCGTAGCCGCCCACATTCAGGGAGAACGCGATGATGGCGCTCGGCCACGGGCTGATGGTGACTCCGATGGACGGCAGCCCGTAGAAGATGACGAACAGCTGGACCAGGAGCGGGGTGCCCCGGATGACCGAAATGTAGACCGCGGGCGATCGCGGAGAGGACCGGATTCCGGCTCAGCCGCATCAGGGCGATCAGCAGGGCGAGCAGCAGGCCCAGGCCGAAGGACGCCAGCGCCAGCGGAATGGTGCCGGTGATCGCGCCCAGCAGGATGGGCCCGAGCGAGTCCCACACGAGTTCCCAGTTGATATTCATGACCCGGACGCAGCGTCCCTCGGACGGCTGTCACCCGGCTACTTCGTGACGTCGGCGTCGAAGTACTTCTGCGAAATCTTCGCCAGCGTGCCGTCGGCCTGCAGTTCGCCGAGGGCCTTGTCGACGGCCTTGACCAGGCTGGTTGACCCTTTGCGGAAGGCGAAGGCGCTCAGCGATTTGTCCGTGGTCTCGGCGGCGATCTTGATGCTGTCGTCTGTCGCGGTCTTCTGGTAGTCCAGGTACGTCAGCTTGTCGTTGATCGTGGCATCCACGCGTCCCTGCTTGAGCAGCGTGATGGCCTGCGCCCAGCCCTCGACGGCCTCGACGTTGGCGCCGCTCTCCTGCGCCAGCTTGTACCAGTTGCTGGTCAGCGACTGCGCGGTGGTCTTGCCCTTGAGGTCGTCGAAGGAGGTGATGTTGTTGTTGTCGGCCTTGGTCACGATGACGCCGGTGCTCACCGTGTACGGGGTCGGAGAAGTCGTATTTCGCCTTGCGTTCGTCCGTGATCGAAACCTGGTTGGCGATGACGTCGAAGCGTCTGGCCTCGAGGCCGGCAAAGATGGCGTCGCACTGGGTTTCCTGGAACGTTGGCCTTGACGCCCAGCTTCTCGGCGACGGCCGTGATGATCTCGACGTCGAAGCCGGTCAGTTCGCCGCTGCCATCGGCGTGGAACGAAAACGGCTTGTAGGTGCCCTCGGTGCCGACCTTGAGCACGCCCGCGCTCTTGACGTCGCTCAAAGAAGTGTCCGTGCCACCGGCAGGCGCCGAGCTGGCCGGAGCGGTGGACGCGGAACCGCAGCCGGCCAGGGCCAGTCCTGCAGCCGCAATGAGGCCAATACGGAAACTCGTGTGCGCTTCATAATGATCCTTCGTCGTAGGAGCCGGAAGGGCTCGCCGAGCTTCGCGTGGCGGCCATCCACTATGCGACGATAGCAACTCAATAGCCGTGATTGAAGAAAGTGGCGCCGCTATGGTCCGCCGGAGGACTTCCGGCGTATTCTAAACACACTTTTTCGAGCGTGATAGCTGGGACAAAAATGGCGCCCAAGAACCGATTTGGATCGCATTTGGCCGCGGCCCTGTTACGGGTCCTCGGATTCCTTACGGTGAGCACGATTTGCGGGGTCCTGGCGGCGAGCCTCGTTGTCCCGTGTTGCCGCTGCCGGTGTGGCCTTCAACCGCTCGATCGTCTTCTTCAACAGCCTGCCTACCGAACTGACGGTTGATCGCCGTCGCAATCCACCAAGGTGTTGACCGCGGACGGCAAGACGATCGCCACTTTCTATGCGGAAAACCGGGTGAGGGTCCCGCTGGACCAGATGTCCCCGTTCATCAAGGACGCGATCGTCGCCATCGAGGACAGCCGCTTCTACGACCACACCGGCGTGGACCCCCAGGGCGATCCTCCGGGCGCTGATCATGCAACCTGACCGGCGGCGGCAGGCAGGGCGCATCCACACTGACCCAGCAGTACGTCACCAACGTGGTCAACGAGGCCCTGATCTGTCCCCGGACAAAAGTGATCAGGTGATCCTGAGCGGGCAGAAGAGCGTCGGCGACAAGCTCCGCGAGATGAAGCTGGCCATCGAACTGGAGAAGAAATTCACCAAGGACCAGATCCTCGAGGGCTACCTCAACATCGTCTTCTTCAACCGGGACGCCTACGGCATCGAGGCCGCGGCGCGGTACTTCTTCAGCACCACGGCCAAGGACCTCAACCTGCCGCAGGCGGCCCTGCTCGCCGGGCTGGTGAACAGCCCCAGCTTCTACGACCCCGTCGGTCCAACCCGGAGAACTCCATCCAGCGGCGCAACCAGGTCCTGGCCGAGATGCTGGGCCAGGGCAAGATCATCCAGGCGGAACATGATGCCGCCGTCGCCACCGGCGTCGAGCTCAAGATCACCCGGCGCCGCAGGGCTGCGCCGCAGCGGCCATGGCCCCGTACTTCTGCGACTACATTTCCCACCTCATCCTCAACAACCCCGCTTACGGCGTCAGACCTGGCCGAGCGCGGGAGCGAGCTGTACCGCGGCGGGCTGACCATCACCACCACCCTTGACAGCCGGCTCCAGGCGGCGGCGCAGGCGCAGGTGGACGCCACCGCCGGGGCCAACCCGGACAAGTGGGCCGCGGCCCTGGTGACGATCCAGCCGGGCACGGGCCAGATCCTGGCGATGGCGCAGAACACGGTGTTCCTGCCGCGAACCCGGGAAATTCGATACCCAGCTGAACTTCAACGTCGACTCCAAGGACGCCAACGGCAACGACCTCAACGGCGCCGGCGGGTTCCAGCCCGGATCCACCATGAAACCGTTCACGTTCGCGGAATGGCTCAATGAGGGCAAATCCCTACGGCTACGTGGACGCCTCGCGGCGCGACCTATCCACTGGGTTTCCCGCTGGCGATCCACTTGCGGGAAGGTGCTCGGCGCCTACAGCACGCAGCAGAAGAACGCCGGCTCGGCGCCGCCGAGGACCTGCAGAACACCGATGCGGGCTATTACCGGCCTATGCCGGCCGACTACGGGCTCTACAACTCCATCAACACGGCCACGTTCGCCGAGGCCGCCCAGCTGGACTTCTGCGGCATCCAGAAAATGGTGGACGCAGTGGGCCTGCACAGCGGCCTGGACGACGCCCAGGTCAACATGCACCAGCTGGGCAACCTGCTGGGCGCCATTGGGGTGGCGCCGCTGCACCTGGCCAACGCCTTCGCCACGTTCGCCAATGACGGCCGGTACTGCTCGCCCGTGGCGATCTGCGGGTGACCGACGCGGCGGGCGCAAGCTTCCGGCCGAGACCAGCGAATGCCGGGACGCCGTCAAGCCCGAGGTTGCCCGCGGCGTGAACTCCGGTGCTCCAGGACGTGCTGAAAGGGGTTCCGGCGTCTACATCAACCCAAGGTCCACACCAAGTTGCCGGTGGCCGCCAAGACCGGCACCTCCAACAACAACGGCGCCACCTGGGTGGTGGGCTACACCACGGGCCTGGCCACCGCTTCGTTCTTCGGGGACGCCCTGGAAGGCCAGAAACGGCCCGGCCAGAACATCACCATCAACGGCAAGTTCTACAGCCCATCGACGGCTACATGGTGGCCGGTCCGCAGTGGGCCAACTACATGATGGAAATCGGCGCCCTCTACCGGGCTGTTCCATTCCCCGCGCCGCCGGAGTCCATGACCAAGCAAAAACCCGCCGACTCCGCGTCGTACTCACCCAAGAGATAGGCGGAGGTCGCGCGAAATCGTCTCGAGCAGCCGGACGTTGAAGTCCACGCCAAGCTGGTTGGGGAGGGTCACGAGCACGGTGTCCGCTGCGGCCACCGCGGCGTCATGGGAAAGGGCCTCTGCGAGCTGCTCCGGTTCACCGATGTAGCTGCGCCCGAAGCGGGCGAGCCCGCCGTCGAGGTAGCCCACCTGATCGCGGGCGTCAGCCTGCGCGCGCAGCCCGAAGTAGCGGCGGGATTCGTCATCGATCAACGGAACGATACTTCGGGAGACGGACACCCGGGGAACGCGCTGGTGGCCCGCCGCTGCCCAGGTTTCCCGGAAGCCGGCAATCTGCTCGGCCTGCAGCTGGTCGAAGGGAACACCGGTGTCCTCCGTCAGCAGGGTCGAGGACATAAGGTTCATGCCCTGCTGCCCGGCCCAGCGGGCGCTGGCCCGGTTTCCGGCGCCCCACCAGATCCGTTCCGGAAGCGTCGCTGACAGCGGCTGAACCGGGACCAGCCCGGCGTGCCCGCTGACTTGCGGATTGGCGTGCGCACGCCGGCACCGGAGATCGCGTCCCGGAAGCGCGCGGTGTGACGGCGTGCCATGTCGGCGTCGGACTCGCCCGCATCAGGCAGGTGCCCGAAGGATTCGTATCCGGCCACCACCGACTCGGGTGAACCACGGCTGACCCCGAGCTGCAGCCTCCCGCCGCTGATGAGGTCGACGGCGGCGGCCTCCTCAGCCATGTAGAGCGGGTTTTCGTAGCGCATATCAATCACGCCGGTCCCGATCTCGATGCGCGAGGTGCGGGCGGCAATCGCGGCGAGCAGCGGGAACGGCGAGGTCTGCTGCTCGGCGAAGTGGTGGACGCGGAAGAACGCCCCGTCGATGCCGACTTCCTCCGCGGCCACAGCAAGATCGATTGCCTGCAGCAGGGAATCCTTGGCGGTGCGCACGGGCGAACCCGGGACGTCGCGCCAGTGGCCGAAGGACAGAAAGCCGATTCGTTTCATAAGGACTCACACTTTCACATGCATCGTTGACTGCCCACGCCGTATCCCGTAACTTGATCGCTGTTCACTGCGTCGCCGGCACACCGGATCACGGTACCGGAGGAATTTCCCGGACGTTGAAAGGAAGCAATGATGCTTTCGGCTACAGACATTGACGCGCTCTCCGGCTCCGTGTCGGGGCCGGTCCTGACAATCGACGACCCGGACTACGCGGACGAGGTGAGGGGCTACAACCTCGCCATCACGCATGAGCCGGATGTCGTCGTCGGCGCGGCTAACAGCGACGACGTCGCCGCCGCCGTCGCGTGGGCCCGCTCCCGACAGACGCCGGTCGCGGTGCAGGCGACGGGGCACGGGGCGGCCGAAGCGGTCCGGGGCGGCCTCTTGATCACGACGCAACGGATGCAGGACCTGCATGTGGACCCGGCCAGCCGGACAGCCCGGGTGGGGGCGGGAGTCCGATGGAAAACTGTCCTCGCGGAGAGCGTGCCCCACGGGCTGATCGGCCTGAACGGTTCGAGCACAGATGTCGGTGTCATCGGGTACACCCTTGGCGGCGGGCTTCCCGTTCTGGGGAGGGCCCACGGTTTCGCCGCCGACCACGTCAGAAGCTTTGAAGTGGTAACCCCCGATGGCGTGCCCCGCCACGTCGACGCGGACCATGAGCCGGAACTCTTTGCGCTGCTTCGCGGCGGGAAGGGGAACTTCGCCATTGTGACGTCCATGGTTTTCGACCTCGTTCCGGTGGGCGATTTTTACGGCGGCGGAATCATCTTCCCCGGCCACGATGCCGAGGAGGTCCTGTCCGCGTTCCGCGCCTGGTGGCCGACGCTGCCTGAGCAGGCGTGCCCCTCGGTGTCGCTGCTGCGCCCGCCGGATGCCGAATTCGTGCCTGAGCCGTTGCGCGGACAGTTCGTGGTTCACGTCCGGTTTGCCTTCGCCGGCCCTCGGGAGGAGGCCGAGGCCCTGCTTGCCCCCATGCGTGCCGTGTCGACGCCGCTGATGGATATGGCCGGGCCCATCAGCTACGCCGATGTGGACATGGTGCACCTGGACCCGCCGGATCCGCTGCCCTACGCCGAGCGCGGCGCCCTGCTGAACGAGTTCGACGCCGAGGCCCAGGCGGCGCTGCTCCGGGTGGCCGGACCGGAGTCGGGCTCCCCGCTCCTGATGATCGAACTGCGCCCCCTCGGCGGGGCACTGGCCCGCAGCTCGACGGCGGACGCCGTTTCGGGGCGCGACGCCGGATTCTCCATGCTCAGCATCGGGCTCGCGGTGCCACCCCTTGCCCAGCTCGTCGACGAGGCGGGCATCGAGCTGCTCGCAGCCATGAGGCCCCACTCCACCGGTTTCACCATGGTCAACTTCCATGGGAAGCCGGGCGACACCGACGACAGGGCACGCGCCTGGTCCCGGGAGACATATGAGCGGCTCCTCGCGGCCAAGCAGACGTATGATCCGGGAAACATGCTTTGTTTTGGCCATGCGCTGCCCGTCCCCGGGGCGACGCCGGCAGAGGAGTGGTGAAAGGCGACATGACCGATCACGCGCGGCTCGCACGGGACAACGTTCTGGCCGCGCCCGCCGTCCGCGGGATCCGGATCGTGGGAATTGACGGTCCGGCCGGGGCGGGCAAGAGCACTTTTGCCCGCCGCCTGGCGGCCCTGCTGGAGGCACCAGTCATCCAGGTCGACGATTTTGTGTCCTGGAACAACTTGGCCGGCTGGTGGCCCAGGTTCGACCAGCAGGTCCTGGACCCCCTCCTGCAGGGCATGCCGGCCCGCTATCAGCAACGGGACTGGGCCGGCGACGAGTTCGGCGAGTCCCTGGGCGCGTGGGCGACCGTGGGCTGGAATCCGGTGGTCGTCGTCGAAGGCGTCACCTGCACGCGCCGCGAAAGTATCGGCAAAATTGCCTACTCCGTCTGGGTGGATGCGCCCGAGGAGGAGCGGCTCCGCCGGGGCCTCGAGCGCGACGGCGAGGACCACCGCGGACTGTGGAACGCCTGGATGGAGGAAGAGCGCCGGTTCTTTTCCGCCGACGGCACCCGCGAGCGGGCCCACCTGGCCGTCCCGGGGAGCTAGATCCCCCGGCACTCTATGCCATCTGGCCCGGAGCCTCTATTCTCTTGCCATGAGAGACGGGGGCAGTTCCGCGGGGGGAAGCGCATCACCGCGCGCGGGTGGCTCATGACGACGGGCAGCACTGAATCCCATGACAACTACGACGCCTTCCTGGCCAGGCTCGACGCCGCCACGACAAGCCTGAGCACGCGGGCGGGGTCGCTGGATAAGGCGCTGGCGGCAGTCTCGTTGCTTCTGGGACCCTACGACGCAGCGGTCCGGAAGTGGGAACAGCGGCGTCTCCACGTCCACGAGCAGCTCTCCCGGCACTCCGGTTCGGCGCAGACCTACACCGCCCTCAGCGAACTCCATGATGTGGCGCTCAAGATGGAATCGATGCTCCGCGGCCGCGCCCAGCGGGTCACGGAGAAGTTGTCCGTTATGCAGGGGCGCCGGGAGGCAATCGACAAGTCGCTCCTGGAGTTGGAGCTGAGCCGAGTCAAACTGAATTCGTCCAGGATGCTGTCGCAGGACCGCGAAGAGCTAAGCGGCATCTTTTCCGAACTCGCAGGCTCCCCCGTCAGCACCGGCGCCATTCCCGATATGGGCCTGCTGGGCGATCTCAAGGAAGCTCGCGAGGCAATTATCCTGGCTGAAGCGCTCATGGAAGTGAAGGGGTACTAATCATGGAAATTTCAAGGCGCAATCAGCCCCGCAAGGACACCGTCGCCCTGGTTCGTTGGTCGAAGAAGCCAGGCGAGAACCCCGTTATCAAGTTCATCATGTCCAGTATCTTCGGGTTGATCCTGAGCCTGTTCCTCATGATCTTCCTGGCCGGCTTCAGAAGTTTCGGTGCCGTGGTCTTCTTCACGTTCTTCTTCGCCGCATTGCTCACCATCCGCACGGTCGCAGCCGAGAGGAGATTCATGCGGGGGCTGACCAAGAGGATCAATGACACCATCGCCGAGGTGACAAGTGATCCTGGCGACCAACTGTCGGTCAAGCAGTTCCGGCACATGGCCAAGAGCGGCGAGAAGCTCCCGCTGCTTGTCAGCGGTGTTCCCGGGTTGAACCTGCATGTGGCGCGGGCATCAACTCTGGAGAAGAATGCTCCGGAGAAATGGGTGGCGGTGTTCACCGTGGTCCCTCCGGAGAACGGGACCGCCAGCTTCGACCGGCTGGTTGCGGCGGCAATCAACGCCGGCCCCGGGACCACCGGAAGAATCGTCGCCTAGTCTCCGGCCCGATTCAGGCCCCTTGCGTACGCGGCCTGCCCCACGTGCTGGAGGCAGTCGGCGATGGTGCTGACCAGCCGCACCCCGAGCGTGACGGGCGGGTCCCACCGGGTGTCCACAACGCGGTCGAAGTCCTCATCGCCGAGGGTGACAAGGAACGCCACAGTCTGGCGGTGAACGGCGTCGTAGTAGTCGAGCAGGAGCGCCGGCGGTGCCTTCACGGCGTCGACCTGGCCGGTCGAGTGGCCGTAGCCGGTGTCGCGTTCGGACAGCGGCAGATCGAACCGTCCGGCAAACCCCTGCGCGGTCCAGACCTGCTCCACACCCGCGGCGGAAGCCACCTGGGCGTCCTCCACGCGGCTGAGGTGCCAGATCAGCCACGCAATCGAGTTTCCGGTACCGGCGGGCCTCCGGATCAGGGCCTCGTCCGCGACCCCTTCAAGCGTGGAGACCACGGTGTCGCGGATCCGCCCGAAGGCGTCGAGCAGCAGTTCGTTGGATTTCATCGGTCTCCTTCACAGTGCTTGGTCGGCGCGTCCCCATGCTTACACGGGGACCGCGTTCTCCGATAGAACGTGACGAAGCTCTCACTCCGCCGCGGCCGGGCGCGGGGGCCCCGAATGGCCGGGCACTCCGTGGCAGCTCGGCCGCATCCAAGCGGACCTCCCGGAATCAACAGAATTATCTGAACCTGATCACACCAATATGAGGAGAAAGTTCGGATTTGGTGGCGCTTAGCCCTTGTTGGCAGAATTTGTAACTTGGGTGTGGACGATGTCCGCACCCAACTTTTGCGGGAGCGCTTCCGTGAAGATTCCAGCCACCACAGGGAGCACCATGATTTCCGTAACCGGGGTCTCGAAGAGCTATGGCTCCGGGGCGACGGCGGTCCGCGCGCTTGACGACGTCTCATTGTCAGTCGGCCGCGGCGAAGTTTTCGGCGTCGTCGGACAGAGCGGCGCCGGAAAGAGCACGCTGATCCGCACCATCAATTCTCTGGAGCGGCCCGATTCGGGAAGCGTCAGCGTCGACGGCCGCGAGATGACCACCCTCGCCGGCACGGAGCTTCGCGAGGCACGCCACAACATCGGCATGATCTTCCAGCACTTCAACCTGCTCAGCAGCAGGACCGTGCAGGCGAATGTGGAGCTCTCCCTGGAAATCACCGGCTCGGGACGCGCCGCGAGGCGCACCCGGGCGCTCGAGATCCTCGAACTGGTCGGCCTCCACGGCAAGGCCGCCGCGTATCCGGCACAATTGTCCGGCGGGCAGAAGCAGCGCGTCGGCATTGCCCGTGCGCTGGCATCCAACCCTTCAGTACTGCTCAGTGACGAGGCGACGTCGGCGCTCGATCCCGAAACCACCCGGCAGATCCTCGACCTCATCCGCCAGCTCAGCAAGGACCTGGGACTGACGGTCCTGCTCATCACCCATGAGATGGACGTCGTCAAGCGGATCTGCGACTCCGCCGCCGTCATGAGCGGCGGACGGATCCTGGAGCAGGGGTCCGTGGAACAGCTGCTCACCACCGAGAAATCCCTGCTGGGCCAGGCGCTGTTCCCCCTGGGCGAAATCCCGGAGACGTCCAGCGCAATCGTCGAAATCACGTTCAACGGAGTCAAGACGGACCGGCCTGTAATCGCGCAGCTGGCGCGCAAGCACGGCATCGACGTCGGCATCCTGGGTGCCGCGGTGGAAACCATCCATGGACACCAGACCGGCCGCACCCGGCTCGAACTGCCGGGCGATGAGCGGACCGTGGCCGACGCCGTCGCCGATCTCCGTTCGCAGGGTCTCTTCGTGGAGGTAATCAAGTGATCGACCGCAATGACCCGTACTTCTGGTCAGACCTCCTGGACACCATCCTCAAAGGCATGGGTGAGACGTTCTACACCGTGGGCCTGAGCCTGCTGTTCACGGTCGTCTTCGGCCTCGCTGCCGGCGTCCTCCTGGTGACCACCGAATCCGGCGGCCTGCTGGCGAAGCTCTTCGGCAGCCGGGCGCTGGGACTCATCGTGAACACGGGTGCTGGACGTTCTGGTGAACATCGGCAGGTCCATCCCGTTCATCATCCTCATGATCCTGCTCATTCCCTTCACCCGCCTGCTGGTCGGGTCCTTTATCGGACCGACCGCGGCCATCGTCCCGCTGACCATCGCCGGCATCCCGTTCTTCGCCCGGCTGGTGGAGATCGGCATCCGCGAGGTGCCGGTGGGACTCGTCGAAGCCGCCCAGTCGCTGGGCGCCACCCGGTGGACCATCCTGACCAAGGTCATGGTTGCCGAGGCCGTCCCGGCCCTGGCCCTCGGCCTGTCCACCACCGTCGTCGGACTCATCGGCTATTCGGCCATGGTGGGCGCCGTGGGCGGTGGCGGCCTCGGGGACGTCGCCTTCCGCTACGGCTACCAGCGCTACAGCCCCGAATACATGTTCGGCGTCGTCATCCTCCTGGTCCTGCTGGTGCAGGTGTTCCAGTCCATGGGCAACTTCGCTGCGCGGCGCCTGTCCCACCGGTAGCCTCCGCCAGCCCCGTATTCCTTCCCCCCGTCACATCCCATTCTGCGAAAGAGTTCCAATGTTCCGTTCACACATCCTGAAGGCCGCCGTCACCGGTGTGGCCGCCGTCCTCGCCCTGTCCGCCTGCGGCGCGAGCACCTCCAGTGCCCCGGCCGAGACCATCAAGGTGGGCGCCCTGGCCGTGCCGGCCGGGGACATGCTGAAGCATGTCCAGCGGGAGCTCGCCCCGAAGGAGGGCCTCACCGTTGAGTACAAGGAGTTCAGCGACTACAACACGCCGAACCCGGCCGTGAGCGACGGCGACATTGACGCCAACCTGTTCCAGAACACCACGTTCATGGAGACGTACAACAAGGCATCCGGCAAGAACCTCGTCAGTGTCGGCAAGGTATACCTGCCGCCGATGGCCCTGTACTCCAACGACGTGCCGAACCTGGAGGCCCTGCCCGACGGCGCCTCGGTCGCCATCCCGAACGATCCCACCAATGAGTCCCGCGCCCTGAAGCTGCTGGCGTCCAAGGGACTCATCGAGGTCACCGAGAACCCGATCACGCTCAAGGATGTCAAGGCCAACCCGAAGAACCTCAAGTTCACGGAGATCGAGAACGCCAGCCTGCCGCAGGCCCTCAACGACAAGGACGCGGCCATCGTGACCCTGGCGTTCGCCCTTCCCGCCGGCCTGACCGCTGACAAGCAGCTGCTCGTCGAGGGCAAGGACAGCGCCTACTACAACGTCCTGGCTGTCAAGGCCGAGATGAAGGACGATCCGCGCGTGCAGAAGCTGTACAAGATCCTGACGTCCCAGGACATGAAGGACTTCCTGCAGACCAAGTTCAAGGGCCTGGTAATCCCGGCCAGCTGATTGGTTCCATCCCCAGCTTGGGCCTTCCGGACTATTCCGGGAGGCCCGAGTGGTTTAATCTGGGTGCGCCTAATTCGGCTGGTGGCGTTCTTTGCGCCGCTCGAGAATGTGATTTATTGCCCTCACCCTTGCCAGGAAATCGGCGAGTGCTTCTCCCTCGTCTCCGTGCACTTCGTCGTAGCGCGGGTTCGCCCGTTCATCTGTCACGTAGACCCGCCATCCCGCACGTGGCCTAACGATGCCAACCTCGTCTGCGCGAAGAGCGCGATCCTCAAACCAGTTGAAGTGGCCGAGACGCTCCGCGGAAAGGATGGACCGGACGCCATTCTTACTGGTGTGACTCATATGTACAGGCTCCCCGCCTCCGTGCCATTTGTTAGACAGTTTGTTTGCGGCATGTCCTGCCGACGCAGGAATCTCGTGGGTGACTGGCTAGTGAATCCTATTGGTGTGCTCTCCGGCGGAGTTCCATTGATATGTCCGTCCAGAGCATGCCGATGAAGAACACACAGGCGTCGCCTTCGTCTCCGCCGCCCAATCCGTCTCGCGAAGTTTCCATACCGATCCTCTTCATCGTGCCATCCTTCTAGTACCGTCCATCAACTTTGTGCCTGCAGCTCGTCGAGCAGCTTACCTGGATATGCCGAGAAAATATGTCCTGATCTGGCGCTAAATAAGATCCGTGATGTCGGTCCAGAGCATGCCGATGAAGAACACACAGGCGTCGCCTTCGCTAGCCCACCGTCGGAGATCGTCTTTCTGGCCTCGTTGCCCCACAAATGTCTCCCACATACCGTCCTCGGCTTGAACAATGCAAGCAGAGTCATCGGCGAATCCACCGATGGAATAGGACATCGAATCGATGACTGTTTGCTTTAGCTGGTATTCAAGCTCCCCGACGTTCATTGGAATCATCATGGTGTGACCTTTGGTATGAAAACTTTGTCCTGCAGGTCGTTGAGCGGCTTTCCTGGATATGCCGAGTAAATATGTCCTGACCTGGCGCTAAATAAGATCCATGATTTCTCCCCAGAGCATGCCGATGAAGAACACGCAAGCGTCGCCTTCGTTGTCCCACTGTCGGAGATCGTATTTTTTGCCTCGCTCGCCCCGGAAGGTTTCCCACGTCCCATCCTCGCTTTGAACGATGCAAGCGCAGTCATCGGCGAATTCACCGATGGAATAGGCCATCGGATCGATGCGAGTTTGCTTCAGGTGATATTCGAGCTGGCCGACGTTCACTGGAATCATCATGGCGTGACCTCCCTTATGAATCCGTTTCTCAACAGGTCTCCGATCGTCAGGTTCGTAAAGTATTGGGTGGCGCCTCCGGCTTTGCCGAAGGCGGGCGCTGCAGGCCCTGCCCACGCTGGAATTTCGTGGAGGACTTCTGTACTGATGGTATCCATCCCGGCGCCCGAATTTCTCCAGGCTGAAGTCCGGCAGTGCACGGTCGGGAAAGTTTTCTCCGCCGGGGACGTAAATCTTCCCCAGATTGGGCCGTAGCGGTCAATGACATGTCCGGGTTCGGGCCACGGCGGTTCTGGACTCCGGGAGGAAATCCGTCGGGATGAAGTTGGTTGTCAGGCCAGGCTTCTGAGCGTATGACCGGGGAACCATTCGGGCGGGTTCCGTTCGGCATACAGTCTGCATAGCCCTCGCGGGTTCCCCCGTTCCACATTTTGAAATCTTCCGGTATCTGGTGTGTGACCACGGGGTCTTCCGCACCAGACCCATCTTCGCGCTCTGTCTGGGAAGGTAAGTGGCTTGCAAGGTCTGCGCGTGGGTGCTCCAGCGCGGCGGTGTCTAAGGCGCTGCCGTCCGGTGCATAGTGGGCGATGCCGGTCGTGTCTAGTTTCTCTACTTTGCTTGCTGCCCCTGCGAGCTCCGGCTGATCCGTCGGGGCATGGTCGATTGGGGTATCAGCGATTTGCTGGTCCGAAGGTGCAGCGCCGCCATCGGCATTGTCGTCGGCGACATGAGTCGGAGTGGTGTCTGCAGCATCGTCAGCGACATGAGTCGGCGCAGCATCTGCAACATCATCAGCAACATGAGCCGGTGCAGCAACACCGGGCGTCATCTTGACCTTCATGACTGCCAGCGCGTCCAGGACCTTGGCGGTGGTCTGGGGCATCACAAGGTCGGCTACCTTCACGGCGAAGGATCCGGGTTTGGCGAGGAAGGCCCCCGTCGTGCTCAAGCCGTGGGCGGCGCCGCCGAAGATTGGGGAGAGCTTGCCAAGCCGTGCACTGTCGGCTGCGGCGTTGCCGATCTTTCCGGCAGTTGATCCAGCCTTGCTGGCGACAGTTCCGGCCTTGAGTCCGATGCCGGCTCCGCCCAGAAACAAAGAGGCCACACCGAATATGTTGGCGCCGGCCGCCCAGCCCGGGTTTGTCTTGGCCTCGTCCTCGTGAATGGCGGAAGACCATACGGCGCCCAGGTCAATCGATGCCGGGTTGGTGACCAGGGTCTTGATGCCCTCGATGGCGCGGTCGTGCTTCGTCTGGTTGCTGACACCGGGAATGAGCGACCACACCCCGTCGACGAGCATCACCAGTCCGGAGCCGAAGCCCTGCAATTCGCCGATGACGCCGTTGGGCCGGTACGCGACAGTGTCCAGGCCCCACGGATTCTGGCTTTCCTCATCCTGGATGCCGAAAAATGTGCCGGCATTGAACAGTCCCTCGGTGATCCAGTTTCCGGAGCTGAGGTCGGCGTGCTCGATCCGCTCGGACCGGTGGGCCTCCGCCCCCGAGACGGTTGCGATCGAACCCGCGCAGCTGTCCTGCGCATTCAGGTACTCGGTATGGATTGCCTTGACCTCGGCGGCGAGCTCGTCGTGGCGGGCCGTAAGGTCGGCGTCCCCGGACCAGTGCTGCTGGACCTGGCTGATCAGCTGCTCGCCCTTGACCATCGTCGTCTTCTCAACCGAGGTCGGGAACGCGTCAATGTCCGCGTCGAGTTCCCGCACGCTCCGGCCGTAGGACTCAAGGCGCTGCCGCAACTCCCGGCAGGTGGAGGAAAAAGTGCTCAAGGCTGTGGATGTCAGCTGCGCGTCGCTGGCGACCCTCGCCGCGAGGGGCGAGACCTTTCCAAACGCGGCCAGCACCGTCGGGGATTCTTCCGAGACGTAGGAGCCGCCGAGCCCGGACCAGGTCCGGGCGGCGGCATCCAGTCCGCTACGGAAGGATGCCGCGTGGGTGGTGAGATCGTTGGCTGCGGTGTCGAGGGAGTCGACGTCCGGCAGCTGGAACCCTCCGGAGGAATTCAGACCCGATGCCCCCACGGCCGGGTAAACCTCTGGTGATAAGCCCATGTGGCTTCAATCCTTCATTTTTCAGGTGGTTTATTGCGGCACGGGCCGGTGCCCGGCCCCGGGCAGCGAAGCCGGCGTGCCTGCCTGCGCAGCGCTCTGCTGGGCACTGGCGGCCATCTCCAGGTCGCCCTGGACGTAGAAGTTGACCGCCTGCACCGTTGAGGAGAGGATCGTTCCGGTCCGGGTCAGGGCCTCGTTGGCACCCGGTCCCAGGCTGTTGGTGACGACATCGCTCAAGGCCGCCACCACCACCCCGCCCGGAATGGAGGAGGCAGCAAGCATCAGGGCCTGTTCCATGCCGGTCACGGCAGGCTGCACGCCCTCGGCCTGGGCCGCCGTGGCCCGGATGGTGGCTACCGAGGAGGCGACGTCAATGTTCCAACTGCCGCTCATCCCTTGGCCCTAGCCGATGCCCTGGACGGCGTTCCGTGCCGAGTTGATGGCGGTCGACGCCGTCTGGTCGTTCAGGCCCAGCGTGCTCTTGACCAGCGCGATGATGGCCTTCGTTTCGTTCGCGGCCGCGTTCCAGCGGGCCTCGACCGCCTGGTACTCGGAGTCCACGCCGTCGGCGCGGAAGTCGGCCATCGCCTGGCTGACATCAGCCTGGCGCTGCCCGATCAGGGACTCCACCTGCGCCGCGAGGGCCTGGATGTCGCCCTGGACCTGGGCCGAGACATTTGTATCGAATGCAATTCTGTTAGCAGTCATGATTCAGCAGGGCCGGACGGGCCCCAACTCCATTCCGTAGATTGAACAGCTGGATTGAACAGCGGGTTACCAGGCGACGGATGCGTCGCTCAGGCACGGCCCTGGAAACGGGCCCCATCGAAGTTCGCTGAGCCCTCACTCTGGCGGGCGTTATCGCTCGCTGCCAGATCGCCCTGCTGGAAGGCGGTATTCATCCCGCCCTGGCCCTGGACAATGCCGGCCAAAGCGGCATTCAGCTCAGAGGCCACCAGATCGGAACGGTTCTTGAATCCATCAAACGCCGCCTTGCCGGCACCGCTGAAACGGCCCTCCAGCGGAGTCACAGCATCTACAAAACGCCGGACGAGCGCACCAAGGTCCTGGTTCGCTGAATCGGTCTGCCTGTTCAGGTTCCCGACAGTTTCCGCGCCCATGTCAAAAATAGCCACAAGATTCCCCCACAATCACTATTTATCCGGTTCGGTTGCCGACCGCAGCCAGCAACGCGCACTCTCCAGCATGGTCAACTGGCAGCAATATGTCCAGTCGATGCATAAAATAATGGCTGGTCCGGTCTTTGACTTGCAAAGGGCTGTCCATTCCGGGGTACGTTTATCTGTGCCGATATTTGCCGTACATGGGGAGCGGGAACACACGTGGCTGAAGATTATGACGCCCGGCTGCTGGAATCGGCCAAAGTCCGAAAACACAGGCTCGATGACGCCCTGCTGTTCGGAAAAAACCGCCAGGAGCGGAGCTACTCCACCAACACGATGCGGCTGATGTACTCCCTCCTCATCGCGGCCCTGATAGCGGCGGTCTGCGTGGGCTTCAGCTTCGTCCAGCACCTGCTCAATGAGCGCGACGCCCCAGCCGCCGTTGCCTTGCTCGCCCTATGGACGGATACCCTGCATGTCTAACGCCCTGACCAGGATCACCGTCATCGCCGATCACCGGCATCTGGACCTGCGTGTACCCAGCGACGAGCCGGTGGCATCCCTGCTTCCCCAGATACGTGCGCTGGTCTTCGATGGTGTCGAAGACGTCCGGGACTCGTCGTCCCCGACGGTCCTCACCACGGCCGTCGGGGTGGTCGTTGAAGCTTCCCAGTCCTTACGGGCTGCCGCCGTCCCCGACGGCGCACGCCTTTACCTGCGGGACCAGGGTGCCGTGCCGCCCTCGCCTGAGGTTTACGACGTCGCGTCATTCGCTGCGGAGTCCACGGATCACTCCCCCATGCTGTGGACCGGGCCCCTCCGCGCTCCCGGCCTCGCTGCCGTTGCGGGCTTGCTCATAGCCGGCAGCGGGAGCGCTGCGGTGCTGCAGCAGCATTCGTCCGTCCGGCTGATGTTTGGCCTGTCCCTGGTGGCCGCCTTGCTGCTGGCCGGTGCCCTGCTCGGCCGGTTCCGGTCTATGCCCGGAGGCGTTTCGGTCTTCACCGCCGGCTGGATTGTGGGGATCGCCGTCGCGCTCACCGCGGGGAACTACCCGCCGGGACCGATCATGCTGGCGGTTACCATCGTGGCCTTGGCCGCGGCGGCCTTCGGCACGCGCCAGCACGTTCCCTTCGCTGCGGCCGCCGGGCTGCTGGGAGTCTTCGGGACAGTCTGGTGGGCTGTGCAGCAGAGCACCAGGGATGCAGCCCTGGGCGCCGCTGTCACCGGCATAGCCGCCGTGCTCACGCTGGGCATCGCGCCACGGCTCGCTACCGTTTTGGCCGGATTGAACGGGCTCGACGACGACCAGCGCCAGGGGGTCCGCCCGCACCGGCAGCGCACCCTCGACGCCTTCCACAGTGCGCACCGGACTCTGGCCGGCTGGTCCCTGGTGTCCGCCCTGGCGGCATCCGTTGCCGCCGTCGTTGTCTGCCTTGCGTGGGACCGGGCGGTTTGGTCGCTGCTCCTGGCTGGGGCGCTCCTGGGCTCGGTGGTTTTCCGGGGGCTGTCACTGCCCGTCTTCTGGCAGCGCGTCGCTGTGTATGGACTGGCCGCAGCGGGGCTGGTCGGCGTTACCGCCGTCGTTTCAATCCGGCTGCATCAGCCTGCGTACCTTTTGATCGCCGGTGCGGTGGGTGCCCTGATCCTTGTCGCGGCCCAGGGCGCTGTCCGCGAGCAGGCCGGGGCAAGGCTCCGCCTGCTCGCCACCCGGACTGAGGCCGTGTGCGTTTTGGCAACCATTCCACTCGCGCTGGGTCTTTCCGGCACCTACGAACAACTAGGACGCACCTTTGGCTGAGCAATCCCGGACGGGTTTCCCCCTCGCACCTCAGGCGCTGCCCACCGCCGGCAACCGTTCCGCGACCGGATTCCCCGGCATGGCAGCGCGCCCCCAGGCAACTGGGGAAACCGCCCGCGCGGCTGACGAGGACACTCCCCTGAGTCCTCCTGTCAACGCATCCGGGTCCCCGTTGTGGCGGCCCCCTTCCACCTCCGGCCGCAAGTCATCCGGCGATACCTGGTGGGAACGGCTGCGGTTCGAAATGTCGGATGCCCTGACCTCCGGCGCGCTTTCTGAACGCCTGGTCCGGGCCTCTACGGCCGCCGAAGCGCCGATCACCACCGGGCGAAGGATCGTGGTGGTGGGCGTCTCCGGCGGAGTAGGCACCACCACGGTGGCTGCCCTTTCAGCCAAGCTGTTCGGCAGTATCCGGCAGGAACCTGTGATGGCCATCGACGCCACCGACGAATCCGGACGGCTTTTGCACTATGCCGGTGCTGACAAGGATGCACTCCTGTCAGCAGCGGCCGTGAAATTGCGGTCACAGCCGGTCCGGACACTGCCCGACGTCGTCGGATCGGCGGCCGCCTGCGGCAACCAGGTTTTCGCGCTCGGACGACAGGAAGTCCCGGCGGCCACGGATAACCCCATCGGCCCCACCGAATGGACAGACCTGTCCGCCATCTTCTCGCGCTTCGTCGCGGTGACCGTGGTCGACGCCGGGGCGTCCCCGCGCTCCGGGCAGACCACCGCGCTGCTGGAGACGGCGCACGCGGTCATTGTGGTGGCCCCCGATACGGCGTTCGGCACTGCCAGGGCAGCCGCGGTCCGGGCCGCCCTCGCGGCATCGCACGCCGGCATTCCCGTCGTCACCGTGCTGACCAGCATCAACCGTCCGGTCGGGCGGGCCGATTTCACCGCCGGGTTGCCCTTCGACCGGCACCTGGCCGCAGGCGGTCCGATCAGGCTCAGCCACCTCGGTGCGCGGACCCGGATAGCGGCGACGGAGATCGCCGGCTCGGCGCTGTCCGCCGCCAACGGGCGCTAACCATGACAACCAGGATCATCCACCGTCCGGCGCGTACAGCCCTGCCAGAATCTCCGGCGTCGTCCGCGGTGCTGGACGCACCTCCCCAGCTGCCTTCAGGCGGTGGGGGGATGAACATGCTGGCGCTTGTCCCGATGCTTGGTGCCGCCACATCGGTGACGGTCATGATGCTTTTCCGGGGATCCTCCCTGGCGGGGATCGGCGCGATCATGATGGTGGTCACGGTTCTGGCGTCCCTGGCGCTCGTTTTTTCCCAGCGCGGGAAGGCCTCGCGGCAGCGCGCCCGGAAACGCCGCCTCTACATGGATTACCTGCGCCGGCAGCACAAGGAATTCGAAGCCGAAGAACGCCTGGCCAGAATTTCCGCCAACCGCAGCCACCCGCCGGCGGGGCAACTGCTGGAACTGATCGTTGAGGACCCGCACCGGCGGTGGGAAAGGCGCCGTACCAGCCCCGACTTCCTGCTCACCCGGTTCGGGACCGGCGTGGTGCCGCAGCGCGCCATTTCCGTCCAGGACAGTGGCGACGCCGTCGAACGGCCGGACACGTTTATGCTGGCCGAGGCAGAACAGCTCCGCCAGCGGTTCGCGTCAAGTCCGCACATGCCCCTGACGCTTCCGTTGGCCGACGTCTCGAACGTCTCCATCATCGGCGACCGGGAAACAACGCTCGCGGTCTGCCGAAGCATCCTCGCCCGCATTGCAGCATCGCAATCCCCCGAGGACGTGGAACTGGCGATTGTGGTGGCCGATGACCGCCGGGCGGACTGGGAGTGGATCAAGTGGCTCCCCCACGTCCTGGACCGGACCAATCAGCCGCGACAAGCCGGCACCCACCTCGAGATGGCCCGGCTCCTGGCCACCAGCCTGGATGTCCGGATCGCAGCCGTGGCCAGCGCCGCACGGAATTTCCAGCGGCTGCCCGCCGAGGCGCTTCCCCGGCTGGTCATCATCACCGATCTCCCCGGCGACAACGCCCGGCCGCTCCCGGGCCTGCCCGCCGACATGTCGCTGTCCGACCTGGCTGTGACCCGGATCTGCCTGCTGACCGACCAGAAGCAGGAGCCTGACAGTGTGGACCTGCGGCTGGTCCTGAGCGCCGGCGGAGTCTCGCTGACGAACGCTGCCAGCGGCCACACCGTCACCGGACGGGTGGATGAGGTTCCGCCGGCCGTGGCCGAATCCATTGCCCGCTCACTGGCACCGCTGCGCCTTTCGGAGCTGTCCCACGAGTTCGGCGAGCACAAGGCATCGCGCAGCTACGCGGAGTCCATGGGTCTGGACGGCTACACCGCGGAGGCGGTCCACAAACTCTGGGACACCCCGCGCGGGCCGGACTTCCTGCGTGTCGCTGTTGGACTGGATGAGGACGCATCGCCCGTTTACCTGGACCTGAAGGAACCTGCGAAGCAGGGCATGGGACCGCATGGCATCTGTGTGGGGGCCACCGGTTCCGGCAAGTCCGAACTGCTGCGGACACTGGTCCTGGCCCTGCTGACCACGCACTCCCCCGAGGACCTGAACATGGTGCTGGTGGACTACAAAGGCGGCGCGACCTTCGCACCGTTCGCGGACGCACCCCATGTCTCCGGCCTGGTCACCAACCTTGTCAGTGACGCCAGCCTGGTCGACCGGATCCACGCAAGCTTGTCCGGCGAGGTGGTCCGGCGGCAGGAGCTGCTGAAGTCCGGCGGCGACTTCGCCCACATCGACGACTACCGCAACGCCCGCCAACGCACCCCGGACGATCCGGCGCTGCGGCTTCCCCTGCCCTACCTCTTCGTCTGCATCGATGAATTCGGCGAACTCCTCACGGCCCGCTCCGATTTCATCGATCTCCTCCTCTCGATCGGCCGCATCGGACGTTCCATCGGCATCCACTTGCTCCTGTCGAGCCAGAAAGTGGAATCCGGGATGCTGCGAGGGCTCGAGACCTATCTCGCCTACCGGATCGCGCTGCATACCAATTCGGAGAGCGAAAGCCGGACTGTCATTGATGTTCCGGATGCCTACCATCTTCCGAACACGCCCGGCCACGGCATCCTGAAGGTCGACACCACGGTGTTCCGACGCTTCAAAGCCTCCTACGTCTCCGGACCGCTGCCCCTTCCGGCCGGCGAGGACGACGTCCCGGCCGGAGCGAAGGCCCCGCCCGTGACGGTGTTCGGCCTGCGCCGCCCAGGCCCCGAGGACCAGCCGACGCCGGCCCTTCCCGCCCCGGATTCGTCCTCCGGCGCCGGAGACGCCGCCGACGGCCCCACCATCCTGTCGACGCTGGTGGGCTTTGCCTCCGGTACCAGCCCGATGACGCCGCCGGTGTGGCTTCCGCCGCTGCCCGTCTCGGCCTCCCTCTCTGCAACAGGGGCAGCGCTCAGCCTCACTTCGGCCGGGCCCCGCCTGGAGCAGCCATCGCATCTTTGCCCCGCTGTGGGCATCCTGGACGACCCGTCACGCCAGTGGCAGGGCCCCTGGCATCTGGACCTCACCGCAAGAGGCGGCAACCTGGCGGTGATCGGTGCACCGCAGAGCGGCCGCAGCACGGCAATCCGCAGCATCGCCGCCGCGCTGGCCCTCAGCCACAGCGTTCAGGACGTGAACCTGTACGGCATCGACCTGCTCGGCAACTCACTGACGGGCCTGGCCGGGTTGCCGCACACCGGCGGCGTCGCCGGCCGGGGAAACCGGGAGTACCTGCGCCGCACGGTCGAAGAGGTGCATTCGCTGGTCAACGCACGGCAGGACGTTTTTGAAGCGCAACGCATCGACACGGTCAAGGCCATGCGGTCAGCCCGCGCGCGCGGCGGGCTCCCGGAGCTGGGCTGCACGGACCTCTTCCTGTTCATCGACGGTTTCGGCGCCTTGACGACGGAGTTTCCGGAGATTGAAGAACTGGTCCACGACATCATGACGCGCGGCAGCACCTTCGGTGTTCACGTCGTCGTCACGGTCCGGACCTGGTCTGAAATCCGGATGACGCGGCAGTCCCTCATCGGCAACCGGATCGAACTCCACGTCTCCGATCCGGCGGACTCCATCGACCGCCGGCTGGCTTCAACTCTCGGTTCGGGCCGGCCGGGCCGGGCGCTCACCCTGGAGAAGACGATCGGCCACTTTGCCCTCACCTCCCTGGAGGACCACCCCGACCCGGACGCTGCCGCCGCCGAACTCGAACAGCTGTGCCAGGTTGTCAGCAGCGGCACCTCGGACTCCGCCCCCGCAGTCAGGGTGCTGCCCGCCGTCGTCGGCTGTCCGCCTCTGACCGGAGCCACGGCCGACGTCGGGCTGGGACTGCGGGAGCAGGACCTGGCACCGGAACGCCTGGACCTCTTCGGCGCCGACCCCGGACTCCTCGTCTTCGGAGACCCGGAAACCGGCAGAACCAACCTGCTGAAGACCATCGCGTCCCAAATCATGGCCACCCATCCGCCCGGGGACGTCATCTTTGCAGTCTTCGATCCGCGCCAGAACCTGCGGGACTTCATTCCGGAGGATTACCTCGGCGAGTACGCTTCCAACGCGATTGTGGCCGCCCGCCTGGCCGAGTTCGTTGCCGGCCAGATCGAGGAGCGGATGGGTGACGGCAGCCACCCCGCCCTCACCGTTCCGCGGATCGTCCTCCTGGTGGACGACTACGACATTCTCTCCGCCTCCGGGAACCAGCCCCTGAGGGCATTGGCCGCACACATCCCGGCCGGCGCGGACGCCGGTCTGCACGCGGTGGTGGCCAGCAGGATCAGCGGTGCCGCCGTCGCGATCCATGACCCCTTCCTCAGCGCCATCAGGGCAGCCGGCGGTCCGGTGGCCTTGTTCTCCGGGGAACGGTCTGAAGGTGTGATCGCCAACGGCGAACGACCCGTCCACCTGCCGACGGGCCGCGCCCGGGTCCTGCGGCCGGGCCGCCGGCCGCTGGTAGTACAGACGTACCTGCACGAAGAGAAGGACGAATCAGCATGAGCTACGATTTCCACCTGGTGGCCGCCACCGACCCCAGACAGGGCGACTTCGACAGGGTCTGTGCGCTCCTGGAGGACAAGTTCCGGCTGGACCAGGCCAGTGGGTCCGGGCACCTGATCCTCACGCTGCAGGAGGAACAGCTGGCTTTGGTCTCAATGCCCGGCCCGATTGATCAGGCGGAGCTTCTTCGGGTCTTCGGGGCGGAGGTGGCGCAACAGCTCGGCGGTACCGCCTGGGTGTCCGAGGTGAACTGCCCCGAGGACAAAGACACCGCGGAGGCCGCACGGATGTTCCTCATGCTTGCCGTGTCGGAGACCCGCGGACTGGTCATCGATCCCCAGAGCAACGAGATCCTGAATGCGCTGGATTCATGAACCAGGGGCTGCCATTGCACTTCATCTCCGCTCCCGGAACGCGGCCGTGGAAGACCCGGTCCCTGGCGCATGCCCTCACGGAACTTCCCCCCGGTTCGGTTCCCGCCGTGACTATGCTCCGGGAAGCCCGGCCGAGCTACGGCCTGGTCGCATTTCTCAAGGCGACAGACCTCGTGTGGGCCAGGCCAACGGACGACGGGGAGGACCTGGAAAATGCCCTGAACGTCGCTCCGGACGGTGCAGCACCCCTGGCCGGGGGCAGCGTTGCCGTCACCGGAAGCGTCCTGCACCCGGCCGGCCACACCACACACATCGGCGCGTACACCGCCCGCATGCTGGAGCCGTTCCACGTGCATCCGTCCAGGGCGGGAGACGCCGAGCCGCTCGGGTGGACCTGGGACGTTGACGGGATTACCGGCTGGTTCCAGTCACATATGCCGTGGTCGGCCCTGCTCTTCGCCGGCGAACACGTCACGGGCCTGCTGACCGCGGTGCGGACGGCGTCGGGCGTGGTGGAATCCTTTGACGCCCTCATCACCAACGGCATTCCCGTCACCGACAGAGTGCGGTCGGGCGCCATCGCCCAAGCCGCGGCCCTGAACTCGGTGGACTTCACGCTGGAGCACCACTTCGGGGCCGACGCTTCGGGCGTCTATTCAGGTGCCGACCAGTTCCGCGTGCCGCTGGCAGCCGTGCTGGGACCGGATGCGCTGAAGTCCGTGGACGTCTCCGTGCCCAAGGCCGGGGGTGTTGCGCTGGAGCGGCTGGGGTTCCGGCCCTTCCAGCATCTGGCCGTGCGGTTTCCGCTCGTCGAGGCCTGGGACGGAGGCAGCGGGCGCGCCCTGCGCCGGCAACTGCTCCAGACGCAGCGCTAGACGTACCCGTCGACGATCGCGGCGGCGATCTCCTTGTAGGCCCGGCGGGTGTTGTCCGAAAGCTTCTCGAGCGAGATCCTGTCCCCATCCGCGACACCGCGGTCATGCGGGACGGTGATCAGCCTGCGGCAGTAGCCCGAAAGGTGCTCTTCGATGGCGCGCTTGTCCACCCGGTTGGACACCTGGTCCTTGTCAGTGACCACCACGATCGCATTCCGGGCCAGGTTCTCGTAGCCGTGGCCGGCCAGCCACTGCAGGGTGTTTCGCGCGCGCTTGGCACCGCTGACGGCGTAGCCCGAGGCAATGACCAGGTTGGTGGCCTTGGGCAGCACGCCCGCCATCGCGGGATGCGAGACACCCGTGCCGCAATCCGTCAGCGTGACCGAATAGTACTGCGACACAAGCTGGTGGATCTTGGAGTACTCGTCCGCGGTAAGGGCGTCCGACAGAGCCGGGTCCTGCTCCCCCGCCACCAGGTGCAGCCGGTTGGCGTGGTGCATGTAATCGGTCAGTGAAGTCAGCGACTTGATGGCGTCGATGTCCCGGACAATGTCCGTGACGGTGCGCGGTTTGACCTTCTGGTACAGCATCTCCCCGAGCGCACGCTCCGCGAGGTCCCCGCTGTCCGGGTTCGCATCGATGGCGCAGGGGTGGTCTCCGCGGTATTCGGCCAGGATCATACCGACGCCCACCGTGGTGGACGTCTTTCCAATCCCGCCCTTGAGGCTGAGGATGGCCGTGTTGAAGCTCCCGGAAAGTGGGCGGGCGATCCGCCGTTCGAGCTCAGCCTCGTCCTGGTCCTTGGCGCTGGGCCCCAGATTGACGAATCCTCCGGTCGCCGCGTACAGCGCGCCCCTCACCCCGGTGGTCGGCCGCGGCCGGTCCGGCCGGACGAACTGCGTCTCCACCTGGGGTGTCCCATAGGGTGACGGCGAGTCATCAGGCGCTTCCGCCGTCGTCGGACCGCCGGGCTGGACCGGACCCATCCGGGGAAACGCTTCCCGGGCGGGAGGCAACACATGTGCCGCGCCGGGGCTGGAGGATTGCACGGTGGCGGAGGACACGGCCTCGGGCGGCGGAACTTGAACAGCGTCCGCGGACAGCGGGACGTCCGGAACGGCTTCTGCGGTGCCGTCCGCCAACACCTGGAAGCGCCCCTCTTGACCATTGGAGTGGTCGACTGCATGCGCGATAGCGGGCGCACCCGAACTGCGGGCGTACTCGGCTAGGACTGCGATGGCTGCCGAATACGGGTCCATTCCCGGCGGCGGAGATATCTGCTCGCCCCCGACTGTAACCTCGCCGTCGGCGAAAACCTCCACACGTGTGGCCCCCAGTTCCATCACTGCACTCCTCAAATACGGTGCGCGCCACGCGGCGCCACCCCAGCGATACTAACCGGTCCGTGCGGCGCGGTCATGTCATGCCGGGCTAGGCGCCAATTCTGCCCGAGTCCGGGAGACTCCCGAGGAACGCGAAAATCAGCGCCAGGTAAACAATGAAGAACACCAGCCACAGGGTGAACAACCCGATTCCAATCCAGCCGAGCACCCGTCCCTCAGGCGCCGGAACCCCGAAAGCCTCAGCCTTCTTCGACCGGGCTATCGCCAGCGGCCCGAACAATGCACCCAGGCTGAAGATGGCCAGGATGCCGAACACAGTGGCCAGCCGGGCGTGCCGCATGCCCTCCATGTACCAGCGCAACTGCCCCATCGTCACAGGCTGCTGATCAAAGTTCGGATACGCGTGGTGTGGTCCGTGCTGGCTGATCGACATGGTTCCCCTTGGTGTTCCGTGGCGCTTGTGAAGGTAGCTGTCACAGCATATGGGGGCGGCGGGCGGTAATAGTGCTGATCGCAATGCCCGTGCGTCCCACTCCCCTGCCACGCGCGGATTGGGCAATGATTGGACGCTTCTATATTCGTCAAGCCACAAACCTTGAGACATACAAACCTTGAGACATTTAGGGCCTACATGCGTTTGACAAGTCCCGCCAACAGAGGTGCGGTAGCGTCATTGGCACGGTATTCACTGACTGGGGGACACAGACGATGAAACGCAAACTCACGGCCACGATTGCATTGCTGACAGCTCCATTCCTGCTCGTGGGCTGCGCCAGCGATGGTTACGGCATTGCTGCCTTGAAAGTTCCTGCCGGACCTAAAGATGTAATCCCTGAAGGTGTGAACCTTCCGTTTCTCGAACAGGTTGATGCAGCTACTCTGCGTTTCCTGGCCGAAGATGATGGTCGACAGTATTTTGCAGCGCAGAGTACTGATGGCGCCCAAGCCTGTCTGGCGGTATTGCACGTCGATCAGCAGGTCACCGATTACGCGGGATGCGCAGTTGCAGCCGGCAGCTCCAGCAATAGGATCGTGACCGTGAGCGGGCAGGATAGAAGATCCGCAGTCCTGGTGCGAGACAACGCTGACACCGCCCAGTTGGAGTCTGAAGGCTTGAAGCGGGTTCATCAGAACGTGTATGTAGGCGGGTAACCGAGGACATCAGCTATGACTAGGGCGGCGCTGAGCCCTGCGGTATGGAAGTCGATGTGGGCATGCTCCGAGTAGAGTCTTACAGATCATGGCTATCCCCGCCCCCGCGATTACCCACACGCTCACCTGCAGGGCCGTCCTGTTTGACATGGACGGCACACTGGTGGACTCCACCCGCATTGTGGAACAGGTGTGGAGTGAGTTTGCCGCCCGGTATGGCCTCGACGCCGCCGAGATCCTGCGCTCCTCCCATGGCATACAGGCCATCGACACCGTCCGCCGGTTCGCCCCCGCGGGCGCGGACGTCGAAGTACTTGCCGCCGAGCTCGGCGCCATGGAACGCGTCCGGACCCAAGGGATCGTGGCGCTCCCCGGGGCCGCGGCGCTCCTGGGTGTCCTTCCCGGCAACGCCGTTGCGCTGGTGACGTCGGCCGACCGGATCCTGGCAGACATCCGGATGGCAGCGGCCGGCCTGGCCATGCCGGCGACCGCCGTCACCGCCGACCTCGTCACGCAAGGCAAGCCGCATCCCGAGGGGTACCTGCGGGCAGCCGAACTGCTGGGGGTGGAGCCGGCGGAGGCCCTCGTCTTCGAGGATGCGCCGGCCGGGATCGCGGCGGGCCTGGCTGCAGGCATCCGCACGGTGGCAGTGGGGCCGAATACCGGCCCTCTTCCCGCCGGCGTGCTTCACATCAACGACTACACGTCCGTCCGCGCCACGGTGGAGACCGACGCCGATGGCTCCCCGACCATTTCACTCCGGCTCTAGCTCATACGGGCTGTTGTTCCCCACCATCCGGGCGGTGCCGTCTGACCGGCTCACCCGAGTATTTCGGAACGCTTCTTGACGGCGCTGACGTAGCCGGCGAGCGAAACCGTCATGTCCGGTGTGGCCTTCATGGCCAGCGCCCGGAGCGGACCGTCGAATTCTTCCCTGACGCGCAGGTGCGTCATTACACCCACCGGAGTCAGCGTGAAGGTAAGGCTGCCTTTGAACAGTCCCAGCGGCCAGCGGGCGGACCAGGTCATCACCTCGCCGGGGATCTGCTCCACCCGCAACCGGAGCATCCTTTTCCCGCTCGCCGTAGTCCGGATCCGGATGGTGCCGCCGTTGCGCAGTTCGCCTTGGAAATGGGTAATTCCCGAGTCCCAGACGGTGAGGTTGCCGGCGTCCGTGATGATGTCCCACACGGTGGAGTTGCGGGCATTGATCAGGGCTTCGGCCTCGAAAGCGTTCATTGCTCGCAGTGTATCGGGGCGACATTTCGGGCCGGTCTACGGGGCCGTGATCATTGGATGAACATCGGGTGTCCTCCCGCCGGCTTCCCCGATCAGGGGCGCAGTCGGAGTCCGCGAAGCTTCTTTCCGGCCTTGCGGTATTTCTTTTCCGCCTTCCGGGCCAGGCGTTCTTCCATGCCCAACAAATGGCGCGCGACGAGGTCGGTGCCGGCAGGCAAACCCGGGGTGTTGGCGAGTGTGCGCAGGAAGGCCGACGCCATGATGCTGTCCTGATGGTCCCCCAGCACCTTCTGCAATCGTCGGGCTCTCTTGGCCAGGGTGCGGGCGGATTTGCCGTGGATCGAAGTCACGGACTCGGCCGCGTACCGGAGCCGTTTGGCGTCCTTGCGGACCTGGTGGAGCGTCGTGTCGCGGGCCGTTCCGCCGGCGGCACGCTTGAAGCTCTTCCGGGACGAGTCCACCCGCCGCGCCGCCCGGTCAACCAGTTCGGCCGTCAGCTTGCGGGCGGGGCGGAAGGCCTTCGGCCTGGCCGGAGCGTGGTCGCGGAAGTCCTCAAGGGAACCAAGGACCCGGTAGTAGCGGCCGGTCCCCATCGTTGTCAGGACCTCCTTGTAGCCGGCGTTGTGGGCCGCGACCAGCTCACGTTCAACCAACTCCTGGAAGGGCCCGGACCTTTGCTCGCCGGGGAGTTCCAGGATGTGCCGCCGAAGCCGCTCGAGCATGACCTCGGCGTCGCGTGCCGGTCCCAGGATCCGGCCGAGCCACTTCAGCTCAGCCTCGAGGTCCTTGACCGCGGATTTGTCGAAGAGCTTGCGGAAGGTGGCAAGGACGGAACGGGCCCGCCGGGTTGCGGACCGCATCTGGTGGACGGCGTCGGGTCTGCCCAGGCGCACGCCGGGATCGTGGGTGAGGAGCTGGGTGATCTGTTCATCGAGATACGCGGTCACGACGTCGGCCGCCGGTCCTTTCTTCCGCGGTTTTTCGGTCCGGGGGCTGAACTCGGCCGGCCAGGCGCCTCCAAGGGCCCGCTCCAGCTGCGAGGAATACCGGGATCGCTCCGCGCCGGCGGCAGTGAGGGCGTCTGTCGCGGACTCGATTAGAGGCTGGGTGCCGTGGACCGGTTCCACCTCCCATTCCCGCCAGACCGTTCCTGGCCGCGGCGGATGCAAGAGCTGGGCGTGCACCTCGCCGTCGACGAAGTCTGCCAGGTGTTCGCCGCCAGTCCCGTAGAGCCGGAGAGTGGTGCGCTGTGTGCGCAACCGGACGACGGCGACAAGCCGTTCGCCGCGGGCATACACCTGCAGATGGTCAGTGAGTTCCTCCGGCACGGTGTCCGGTTGACCCAGCGGCGCGTGAAGCTCCTCCCGACGGTCAGGGCCGGCGGGAATGGTGAGGTGCCAGCCGTCGCCGGTGCCGCCCGTGCGTCGCCTCAGCGTGATCCGCCGGGCGGCCAGGGTCAGCGTCGGTGTATCGAAGTACACGGCCTCAAGCTGATCCGCCACCGGTTCCGAGACGCGCTCCACGCCCGGGATTTCCTGGAGCGCGGGCCGGGTCGTGGAGGCTTCGACGTCGTATTTTTGTTCACTATTGGCGTTTCCCCCGGCCTCCACGGCGGTCAGAACTCCGGCCAAGTCGCAGGGAGTGCACTTATCAGCCTCTGGAAATCCGCCATGGTGAAATCCTTGCCGGCACCGCTGCAACAGGTGGCACTCACCGTCGGGCGAGCCTGGGTGCCTTGGCCGGCTGCGTCCACCCCGATTCTAGGCCCGGGTCCTCCGCCCGGCCAGACGGACATGCCGCCGATTTCGCCGGCGCGAACCATCAACGTCCGGAAATTAACGTCCGCAAACGTATTGATTCCGCACGCCGGATCCACCACACTGACTGTGGATCCGAGGTCATAACCGCACTCCCGATCCAGCCCGCCGGACACCACGGCCGGCAGCGGCCCCATCAGAGAATGCCGGGCACCAGCGCATCACCAATTCCTTCTTGATGATTCCCCGCCCGGGCTGTCCGCACCGCATCCGACGCCGCCAGGATCTCTGGCCGCACGCACCCGACGGAGACCACGATGATCAAGCACCACTCAGACCTGGTACTGGAAATCACCGCCCACGACCCAAGCACCCTCGAAAGCGACTTGAACAAGGCCGTCGACATTGTCCGCGCCCGCGCCATGCAGGAACGCCGGCACGGCATCCTCGTCACCCGGCACGACTTCGCCACTTATACCGTCGCGGTCAGCCGCGATGTCCCCTATGGGGAGACACTCGAACGGCGCGACCCACCGGACCGCCCCTGAGCCCGGGCCGGGAGCCGGGGGCGGGGCGGAGCGAAGCGTCTACTCAGGGGTATCCGGGATTACCAGCACCGGCCTGATCTGGCTGCAGGTCAGGGACTCGGAAACCGACCCTTCGAGAAGCCGGTCCACCCGGGCCAGAACGCCGGCCCGCGGACCGCCAACAATGAGCAGCGTCGCCCCGGCGCTGTCCGCCAAACGGCGGAGCGCATGGCTGACATCACCGTTCAGTGGACGGAAGGACCACTCCGCGCCAGGCGGACCCAGGATGGATTCAAGGCGTTCCTGTACCTCTTCTGAAGGGAATTGAGCCTCCTCGTTGCCGGCCGGGTCCAGTGAAGCGGCAGTCAGCGATTCGCCGGGTTCCCACTCAGTCAGGTAGCTCGCCGGATCCACGAAAGCGCACACAAGGTGCACCCCCAGACCTTCTGCGAGCGCGGCAGCCGTTCGCGGCAGCTGATCCGAAAAATCCCAGCCGACGCCGAGCAGCACCGGGCCCTCCGGCCAACACTCACCGGACATAGGTCCACGAAATTCCGGACGAGCGCACGCCTGACCCCGGCCGTGGCGCCCAAGCCTGAACGACTCCCATACCCGTCAGGGTAGCCGCTACCCGGGCATTATCCTGGCTGTTCATCGGGCGTTCACTGCGCGGGCGTATGGTCTCCCCCGTGAACGTATTCGATCTGTCCCGCCATGGCTTCACCGTGCTCGATAACGATGACGACGACCCGGTTCTGGTCTCCCCCGACGGAACACCGGTCGACACTTGGCGGGAGGGATACCCGTACGGGGCGCGAATCAGCCGGGAGCAGTACGAACTGGAGAAGCGTCTGCTGCAGATTGAGCTGTTGAAGCTGCAGAAGTGGATCAAGGCCCAAGGCCGCCGCCTGGTTGTGGTCTTTGAGGGCCGCGACGCGGCCGGCAAGGGCGGGACCATCAAGCGCTTCACCGAGCATCTGAACCCGCGCGGTGCCCACGTTGTGGCATTGGAGAAGCCCACCGAACGGGAACAATCGCAATGGTATTTCCAGCGCTACGTGGCTCATCTGCCGGCAGCGGGCGAGATCATCATGTTCGACCGGTCCTGGTACAACCGCGCCGGGGTGGAACGGGTCATGGGATTCTGCACCGACGACCAGTACCGCGGTTTCCTCCGCCAGGCCCCCGCATTCGAGGAGGTCCTCACCAACGACGGGATTGACGTGGTGAAATTCTGGTTCTCCGTCTCCCGCACAGAGCAGCTGACGCGCTTCGCGATCCGCCAGGTGGACCCGGTACGGCAATGGAAGCTCTCCCCCATGGATCTGGCCTCACTGGACAAATGGGATTCCTACACGGAAGCCAAGGAGACCATGTTCCTGGCCACGGACACGGACTGGGCACCCTGGACCGTGGTCAAAAGCAACGACAAGAAGCGCGCCCGGCTGGAGGCCATGCGCCACGTCCTGCACATGTTCGACTACGAGGACAAGGACACCGGGCTCGTCGCCGCGCCGGACAGCCTGATCGTTGGCCCGGCCTCAAGGATTTTCGAGGACGGCGAGAGCCCCGGGGCAGCTTAGGTCCGCTGCCGGGCGCCGCGCCAGGATGTAGTCCACGGCCGCAGGTCCTGTCATCCGCAGCCCGGGGCGGACGAAGCGCCGCGCCACGCGCCGCCGCTCGCTGATGCCCTGCCCTCGCATGGCCGACCAGAACGCCTTGGGAGCTTGCGGCCGCTCATGCCGGAGGACGCACCAGCTGATGTACAGCCCGTACATCTCGTCCTCGGCCAGGCCATCATTCATGTCCGCATTCGTGGCAATGCAATCGGCGAGGAAGTGGGCATAGTCCGACGTTGTCATGTGTGAACCTTCTTGTTGCGGGAACTTTACCGGCCGCACTGGAGTGCGGTTTGTCGGCACCGGACTCAAGAAGTTCGATGTGATCTTCGCTTTGGATGGGTCCCCGGCCATGATGGCGCTGGCCGGGGACCTCCAATTTTGACGTTCGGATCTGGAGGATCTGCCGGAAGGACGGCTCAGCCGAGCGTTTCGGCACGCACCTTCACGGCATCGACATACTCGGTGAATGATAGGCCCTTGCCCCTTACGCCGTTCCCGAACAGCGGGCGGAGCGGGCCGCTGAGTTCCTCCCTGACCCGCAGGTGCGTCTTCTCGCCGTCGGGATTCAGTGTGAACGTGCGGACGCGGGTGAGGAGGCCCAGGGGCAGCCGGGAGGTCCAGGTCAGCTCTTCTCCGGTGACCTGTTCAACGCGCAGGCGGTTGAGCCGCCGACCGCCGGAATTGGTCTGGAACCGGATGGTGCCTCCGTTTCCGGTCACGCCTTGGATATCGGTGGTCCCGGAGGCAAAGACGGCGTAGTTGCTGGCGTCCGTGATGATCGACCACACGGTCGAGTTGCGGGCGTTGATCAGTGTTTGGGCCTCGGATGATTTCATAGCCGCCAGAGTATTTGTCCATGTTGAATGAAGGTCCCGATTGCGGGTCCAGGCAGATGAACACGACGTGTCCGTTCGCTTAAGCCGTTCATGCTGGCAGGTCTTCCGGCGACGCCGGGAGGCCGGTGGGCGTGCCCTGAAGGGCGCCCGTCACACGCTTGAATTTTTCCCTTGACTTTCGCCCGGGAGCGGACGAATGTGGGCTTCCGAGGGCAGCGCCCCCGGTCCGCAGATCGGCCGGGGGGCGACCAGGTAGAGCTTGCGGCGATCCCGCAGCGCGGCCCGCAGCGTCGGTATTCTCGCCGTCGTCCTGTCCGCGTTCCAGGTCCCTGCGTCTGGTGTCGCCCTGCCTTGGCGTGTGCCCGACTCAAGGGAGGCCGAGATGAATAGCGTCGATACGAACAGCAGAAGCACAGCAGACAGCCCTCCGGTGAAGCCCGGCGAGTTCCGGCTCGAAGTGGTGGTACTGCCGGTCTCGGATGTCGACCGGGCCAAGCGTTTCTACCAGGGGCTGGGCTGGCGGTTCGACGCCGAGGCCGCCATCGAGGACGGATACCGGCTGATGCAGCTGACGCCGCCAGGTTCCGGCTGCTCGATCATCTTCGGCGAGGGGGTCACGTCGGCGCCGCCGGGCTCGGCGGAGGGCCTGCACCTTGCCGTATACGACATTGACGAAGCCCGCGCCGACCTCATCGCGCGCGGCGTCGAGGTTAGCGAGACATTCCACGACCGCACCGGCGCCTTCCACCACGCCGGAACTGAGGGGCGCGTGAGCGGGCCGGCCGAGGGACACCAGGATTACGGCTCGTTCGCCTCGTTCAGCGACCCGGACGGCAACGGCTGGGTCCTCCAGGAGATCAAGACACGGCTTCCCGGCCGCTGAAATTCCAACACTGAAGGAGAGCCTGATGACAACGAAATACGAATCCGCGGGCGAACTTGCTGGAGAGGAGTTGCCGGTATGAAAAGCGACTACGACGTGATCGTGATCGGCGGCGGCTCGCCCGGTGAGCACTGCGCGGGCGCCCTCGCCGAAGGCGGCCTCCGCGTGGCCGTGGTGGAGCGTGAGCTGGTGGGCGGCGAGTGTTCCTACTATGCGTGCATCCCGTCCAAGACGCTGCTGCGGCCGGGCGAGGCGGTCCACGCGGCCAGCGAGGCAGCCGCCACAGCCGAGGTCGACGTCCAGGCCGCGCTCGCCTGGCGCGATTTTATGGTGTCCGACTACTCCGATGCCGGACAGGAGCGCTGGCTGGCCGAAAACGGCATCGACCTGCTGCGCGGCACCGGGCGGCTCGCCGGTCCCGGCGTCGTCGAGGTCGACGGCGTGCGGCACACCGCCGCCCACATAATCCTCGCCAACGGTGCCGATCCCGTCGGTGCCGCCGGTCCCGGGCCTGCGCGGGCTCGACGGCGTGTGGACCAGCCGCGAGGCGACCTCCATGAAGGCCGTCCCCCGCCGCCTGCTCATCCTGGGAGGCGGGCCGGTCGGCGTCGAGATGGCCCAGGCCGTGCATAGGCTCGGCGGCGAGGTGGCCCTCGCGGACAAGTCCGGGCATGTCCTTGGCCGGGAACCGGCGCCGTTGGGCACGGCACTCGGCGAGGTCTTGAGCCGCGAAGGCATCGAACTGGTGCTCTCCGCGGGCGCGACAGCAGCGCGGCGCGACGGTGCCGACTATGTCCTGGAGTTCGACGACGGACGCCAGCTGCGCGGCGACCGGCTGCTCGTCGCCACCGGACGGCGCCCACGGGTGCACGGGATCGGGCTGGAGACTGTTGGCTTCGAACCGGATCCGCGCGGCGTCCCGGTCGACGGGCAGCTCCGCGTCGCGGAGGGTCTGTGGGCGATCGGTGATGTGACCGGGATCTGGCCGCTCACCCACGTCGGAAAGTACCAGGGCGACGTCGTCGCGGCGAACATCCTCGGGGAGCCGCGGACGGCGAACTACGACGCCGTTCCCCGCGTTGCGTACACGGAGCCGCAGGCCGCCGCGGTGGGCGCGGCCGACGGACCATACAGCTCGACCGTCCCCGTGTCGGATCTGCCGAAGACCTCGACGTACACCCGTGCGTACGCCGAGAGTAACGGTTTCCTGACGCTCCTCAGTGACGGCGAACGGCTGACCGGCGCGTACGCGCTCGGCCCCGAGGCAGGCGAGTGGCTGCAGCAGGCGACTCTGGCGGTCCGGGCCCGTATCCCCCTCGACGTCCTGAGCGACACGATCCAGCCGTTCCCGACGTTCTCGGAGATCTACATTGCGGCGCTCAGAGCACTCCGGGAAGAGATCGCAGCGAAGCCGAAACTGGTCGGCGCCTCGCCTTAGCCTCTCCTAGCCGGACTGCACCTCAGAGAACAGTCCCGTAAAGCTGCCCCCGGCCTTGGCGAACGTTTCGAAGAACGCGCCCGCCGCAGCCGTTCCGACAGCCCGCGAGGCGGAGTCGTAGTCCTCGAAGTAGAGGTCCAGGGTGCGGTACGCGGGCGTCGCCGTGCCGTCGTCCTTTGGCCACACTTTGGCGGACTCGAGGCGGACGAGTCCGTCCAGCGCTTTGGCGCGGTCAAGGATGGTGGGCAATTCCTGTTCAAAGAGGTCCGGCGCGGCCGGGTGATCGATGATCAGCGTGATTTTCGTTTGCATTGCTTCGTCCTAACTCGTGGAGGTCACAGGTGAAACGGAGAATGTGGTGCCGGGTGTCGTTCTGCCCCCGCCCATGGACATTTTAGTAAGGGAGTCGCCCTGAATGCGCTACTTGTTTTTTCTTCGTGGCACCGGCAACACCGAAGGGCCGGCGTCGCTTGACAACTCAAGGATTCGGCGGGCTGGTCAGAAAAGACCCGAGCCGGGTACCGACGTCGTCCGTTGACCATCCAACGCGCACCGCTCTCCAGACCCGTCTTGTGCCCGGCACCGTCACGATGGAACCACCTTCCTGAAGCCTTATCGGCATGCATTTCAGCCGGTACACATTCGAGCAGGCGAATCGTGGCAAGAAGCGTCACCCGGAGTCAAACACGACGTCCGCGGACGATGCCCCGCGCAACGGTGTAAGCAGCTGCGCTTCATCCTCAATCAGCATCTTGTCTCGCGCGGGCACCGGGTCGAAGGCCTTGATGGTGACGGTCAGTTTCCGGCCGCTCTTTCGTGGCCGCCATATGCCGGTGATCTTGCCGCCTACGAGGACTGCACCCGGGTCGCCGACCGTCCTCCACACTTCCCGGTGGTGCTTTTGTCCACGATCGTCTCGCGGTCGCGCATTTGTGTGTATGGGTCCCGTGGCGGGAGCAGACGTACTCCTTGGGGTTGCGGTGCGGATCGCAGTGCGTCGAGGTCCTCGGTGAGGATCCACGACGTGCCGCCGAACTCAACAGGCGTCAGTTCCTCCTGGACGAGGTTCCACCAGGGGCCGGCGTCGCCAGGATGGACTCCCAACCACGCGGCGAAGTCGATTCGCGTGGAGGGTCCGTAGCGGCGCAGGTAGCGGCGAAGCAGTTCGGCACGCGCGCTGTCCGGGTCGACGTCCGGAATCGCGTGGCCCAGCCACTCGTCGACCAGGACGAAGGTGCCTGGTTACCGACGCGGGGGGCGAAGCAGACCTTGCGCTGCAACGTGAGGATCCGAATGCAGAAGTGCACCACACCTTCGCCGAGCGACTGGTTCGGTGCGTAGGGTCCTTCTCCTTCCCAGATCCTGCTCTGTCCCGTCGTCAGTCTGCTTGCAACACGTCCGGCGAGCTCCCGGCCCAATTCGTTGATGGCGAGTCTGCGGCCGGACAGGACCACGTGGATCTCGGCGCCGCACAACCCGACTGCCTCCGTAAGGCTGATGTCGAGTTTTGCTATCGCTGGCTCCACGCCGGGAATGAAGTGTCGCATCGCCTCCTCGGTTGGAGGCGACACTCCGGTGGTAAACACCGGTGCGTCGACCGTGGGGAAGAAGAACGGCGCGCCACGCATGCTCCACGTCTGCATCAGGCTCTTGTCCTCAGCGATCGCCGCGGCCATTCGTTCCTGCGTGACGTCGCGGACCCTGGCATGCAGTGCCAGCAGCGCCGACCCGGGCGGGCTGTTTTGAGCTCCACACCGGCCAGTCGCTTCGAGCAGCCCGTCGCCCGCTACGCGTTTCGTGAGGTGGTGGGCGTTGAGCCGAAAGGCAACGATCTCGCTCGTCGACACCATCTCAGCCACAGGGGCACCCTATCGCGTTCCGATTTGATTGCCCACCGCGCAAAGACGCCAGGGCGACGGCGATCCGTTACCGTGAAGGACCATCCGATCTCGTCAGGAATCCCTGCGTGGCAGCGAAGCCTCGGGACGCGATTTACACTGTCTGGATGGAAGCTACGGTCAGCGGGGTGCCTGTGCATTATGCCGAGTACGGCAGCGGTACGCCGGTCCTCGCCCTGCACGGCGCTGGAGTGGATCATCGGGAGATCGCCGGTGCCCTTGAACCGATGTTCCGCTACGTTCCCGGCTACCGGCGCCTGTATCCGGACCTGCCGGGGATGGGCCGGACGCCGGCGCCCGAGACGATCACGGGCAACGATGACGTCCTGGACCTTCTCCTCGGCCTGATCGAACTCACCATTGGTGATGAACCGTTTCTTGTTATCGGTCATTCCTACGGCGGGTACTTGGCCCGGGCGATTGCCGATCGGAGGCCTGAGCAGGCCGTCGGGCTGGCGTTGATCTGCCCGGTCGGCGCGCGGACTGGCGACGTGCCTGAGCATGCGGTCCTTGTTTCATCGGCCGGTCTGACCGGCGGACTGGACCCGGACCTCGAGGCTTCCTTCAGTGACTACTTCGTTGTGCAGACCACTGAGACACTGGGCCGGTTCCAGGAGCTGGTGGCCCCCGCGGCGTCCCTCGTTGACGAGTCGGGCCTGATGGGTATCTTTTCAAACTGGGAAATAGCGGATCCCCCGGAAACCCGAACAACCTATCCCCATCCTGTGCTGATTCTTACAGGGCGACAGGATGCCACGGCCGGGCACACAGGCCCGTGGGAAGTGATCGACCACTACCCTCGGGCTACCTTTGCTGTCCTCGACCGGGCCGGCCACGCTTTGTTGCACGAGCAACCCGCCCTCACGCAATCCTTGGTGGTCGAATGGCTCGCGCGCGTGCGTGAACACTCCACTATATGAAGAGCGCAGGCGTCTATCCCGACGCGGGCGTGAACTGGCTGGCCGTAAACTCCGCTCCCTGGGGGTCCCGGATCAGTGCCGTGCGAGTCCACTCGGTGTCGTCTCTGGCTGAGGACGCGGGCGCCGAGTCGCTTCGCTTCAGCCACCGTCTGGTCCCGGTCGGCAACTGTGAACGCGACATGCCAATGCGGCCGTTCGTCGGGTGCGGTGGCCGCGATCCAGGCGATCGCGTCCTCGAAGCCTGGCGGGGCGGCCAGCCCCGACTGCCGCGCCCTGATGCCCGGATCGACTGTCGCCTCAAGGTGGTCACCATAGCCGGGCCTGCGGATCATCATCGCGAAGCCGACGATCGTCGACCTGCCAGCCGAACGCGTCCGCGTAGAACGCGATGGCCGCGCTGGGGTTAGGCGTGTGCAGATCGCTGAAATTCCAGGCCCCCGGCAGGTTGGCAACCTGTGCCCCGAAGCGTCGTCTGGCCTGCCAGATGCGGAACTCGGCGCCCTCCGGATCCGTCAGCGCCGCGCTGCGGCCGCCCTCTCCCGCATCGGCAGGCGCCGATCGCACCGTAGCGCCGGCAGCGACAAGTCGCTGGACCGCGACATCCGCGTCCTCGACGGCGACGTAGGTGCTCCAGGCCGCGTCACCCGTCCGGACGCTGGCCATTCCGCCGACGACCTGGCCGTGGAGCTTTGCTATCAAGTAGCGGCCGGGTGCTCCGGCCGGCGTGGCGTCCTCGAACGTCCAGCCGAAGATTCCGGTATAGAACTCGGCGGCCGCCTCGACGTCGGGCTGCGCCGTGTCGATCCAACACGGGACGCCCGGCGGGTAGGTCCGTTGGGTCATGTCTCGCTCCCGTCCATGGACGAAGCCTAGCGAGCCAGGAGCCGGCCCGGAACCCCACCCGCTAGTCACCGTCCGGGTTGTCGCTCGGTGACTTCCTGCAGGACCCAACCGTTGCCGTCGGGGTCGCTGAACGCGGCGTATGTCCCGTAGCTGCGGCGGTCTGCGGCATGGCCATAGACCCGTTCCTGAGTGCCGGTGTCGTAGACGTTATGGAATGCTTCGGACACCTCAACGCCCTTGCTGGTCAGGTCGGCACGGGCGCGATCGATGTCGGTTACCACGAGGTAGTTGCCCTGGGCGGAGCCCGGCGTCGACGGCGTGATCCCTCGGCCAAAATGGATGGAACACGGCGATCCCGGTGGCGTCAGCTGGATAATTCGGAATTCCGGGCCCGCCTCGTAGTCAGCATCGAGCCGCCACCCCAGGCCCTGGTAGAAGCGTAAGGAACGGTCCACGTCGCTCACTGGTATGACGAGGACTTCGAGCTTCATCGGCAGCTCTTCAGTTGCATCAGACATTTCTGTCTCCTTGCCGTCTGTGTTTGTTCTGCGATATCGGTAGCCATCGCAAGCGTCGCATTACCGGTTTAGCGGCCCGTCGTGACGTAGTCGCCTGACCGGTACGCGGGGCGTGATCCTCTGCGTTCTCTGCGCTTGGATGGGAGACGAGGCGGACCGATCTCGGACCAACCTCAAGGGGGCGAATTCGAATCGTCCTCGAACAGGAATTTACCACTCCGATATGTTCTTGCACAGGCTGAATATGCCCGGCCAACGGCCTGGAAGCCTCGGCCTGCGGCGACGCGGAAATAGCGAACTGACCGGAGGGCAATCAGTGCCGCGAGGTCACCAGGAGGTCGCCGACCTGACACTCCAGCACTTCGCAGATTGCCGTCAGGGTGGAGAAACGGATTGCCCTCGCCCTGTCGTTTTTGAGCACCGACAGGTTGACCACGCTCACGCCGACCTGTTTGCTGAGTTCAGTCAGCGTCATGCCACGGGCATCGAGGAGTTCACCGAGGCGGCAGTGGATGCCCGAGGTCTCCTCCGCCTGCATCAGACCAGCCCCTCTGTGTCTTGCTGGAGGCGGCGGCCGTACTCGAAGACGCCTGCAACAAGTACCAGTACCAGACCGATCATCAGCGGTCCGAGGTTGATCTCGGCCGCGAAGACGCTGGACACTCCCGCAGTACGCCCGTTCGCCGCGATCATTTCCGCGATGCGGCTCAGCGCCCACCCTTCAAGGATCTGGCCGCTTGTTCCCACCAGGGCCAGGACGGCGCCACAGGCACCCACGACCCAAACTGATCCCGCGGTGAACAGGACGGCACGGCGGAGCCGGTAGGCAAGCAGGAAGACCAGGGCCAGCATCGCGATGACTCCCACCTGGTTAAGTGCCGCTCCCCAGGCCAGGAGTCCGGCGGGCCCGGAGGGAAGCACAGGGATGGTGGCTTCCAGTGCCGTGTAATGTCCGGCGGATTCCAGTTCCAGCCCGCTGACGGACTGGTGTGTCGTGGCTATGGGCAGTTCCAGCGTCACCGGCCCGGTGAAATAGCCGATGATTCCAGATACGGAGAGAGCGGTGGTCACGACGGATGCGGCGGCAGAGACAACCATGACCAGGATCGCATCCGTCCTGGAGACTATCTTCATGCCGCCGTTCTGCGGCCGCCCGGTGTGTTGTTTCAGCTTCATCGTTCCCCCAAGGATTATCGACATTCGTTAATAACGATAATCGATAACCTACCTGCTTCAATCGTTGCTGGTCAACGAGAGGGCAGCCGCATCGGCTGATTCTCAAGGAGGCATGTCACGAGCTCCAGAGGAACGCTCGGGTAGCCTAGGGATCAATGAACCCTTTTGGACTGCCGGACCACCAGCTCAGCGCATTCGCCCGCCCGGTGCTGGAATACCTTCCGGCCGGTTACGACGCTGAGGACGCAGCGCAAGCCGAGATCGACGACGTCGGATCCCTCGCCGCTCTCGCATCACCGGACGTCGTTGCGGCCAGGATCGATCGGCTGGGAGTCGACGTCGGCGCCTGGGACATGACTGAGCGGCTACTCGAAACCAGCGGCGGGCGCACCGTCATTTCGGGCCTCAGGTACCGCAACCTGGATCCGGCCTTCCCGTTCGTCGCGGTCAAGACTACTGCCCGGGTGTCCGATGCTGGGGCTGTGAATGCACTGTCCGCCCAGGTGGCCGAAGCCTACCGCGGCGTCGGAGTGCGTGGCTTCACGTTCTGGGAGCAGCCAGGCCTTGATTTCTCCGCCGCAGAAATCTGGGCAACAGTCATGGCCGGGTCCCTGGACGTGGCGGCAAGAGCTGACGAGCGGGATCTGACGGAAACACTGACGATCTCCTGGCCGGAAGCGGCAACTGACGTGTTGGCCGATTACCAGCGCGAACATCAGGCGTGGCGGTCCGATGCCGTGGAACTTGCTTCGTTTGTTTCAGAGTCCGGCCAGGAGGGGCTCCAGGATGCCGCGGACCAGGGCCTGCTGATGTCGCTCCGCGACGACCACGGCTTTGCGGGATTGGCGGCTGCCACCGTCTCGCCACTCTTCGGCCGACCTGCCCTCTGCATGCTTGACGTGTTCCTGACGGAACGCCTGCGTGGCAAGGGCCTGGCTCTGGCGCTGCAATCGACCTTCCTGACTGGTAAACGCTCGGGAGCGGACACCGTCTGGGGCCACATCCATGCAAGGAACCTGCCCTCACTGCGCACGGCCCAGAAGCTGGGCCGCCGGCCGGTCCAGCAGGAGTACTTCGTCAGCCTGTCCGGACACTGAAATCACCGGACACCCCGCCCGCCGGGGCTCGATCAGTCCTTGGATTCGGGTAGCAGTCCTCCGATGAGTCCTGCCAGGGCTGCCGGCAGTGCGAAGAGACCGGCAACCTGCGGAGTCAGAGACGGGGGCGTCATGACCATCATCGCCAGGCCCACCAGCGCCGCCGGCGCGGCCACGCAGATCGTCACCCACAGCGCATTGCCCCGGACCTGCGACCATATGGCTGCCGCGAGCGACGCGGCAGACCCGACGAGCATGAACAGCCTGCCTACCCGCAGCCGATCAATGAACTCCGGGGCCGGCGCGTAGACGAAAAATGCCGTCCGTTCCAGGGCGATGGCTGTCAGGACGATGGAGACAACAACCAGGGCCGCCCAAGGCAGCGCTCTTCCCCGCCACCACGGACGGACGACGTAGTGTTCATTGCCGTTCCCCGAACTCATCACTAGGCGAGCCTAGCGGCCCACCCGGGGCATGCAGAAGGCCAAGTCGGCCACTACCGCCACCTTCCCACCCCATCTGTGGTCTGGCTGATGAGTGGCCTTCCGGCGTATTCTGAACACACGTTTCGTGCGTGATGGCTGGACAGAAAATGGCGCCGAAGAACCGAAAAGGATCCCGTCTGGCTGCGGCCCTCTGGAGGGTCCTCCGGTTCATGACTGTGAGCGCGATCTGCGGCGTGCTGGTCGCCAGCCTGGTGGTCCCTGGTGTCGCTGCTGCCGGCCTTGCGGTCAGGACTTCGATCACCTTCTTCAATGGCCTCCCCTCGGAGTTGGTGGTTGATTCGCCGTCACAGACAACCAAAGTGCTGAGCGCAGACGGGAAGCCGATTGCCACCTTCTATGCGGAGAACCGGGTGAAGGTGCCGCTGGACCAGATGTCCCCGTATATCAAGGATGCGATTGTCGCCATTGAGGACGCCCGCTTCTACGACCACGCCGGTCTGGACCCGCAGGGCATTCTCCGGGCGCTGGCATCCAATCTGACCACCGGGGGGCGGCAGGGCGCATCGACACTGACCCAGCAGTACGTCACCAACGTGGTCAATGAGTCCCTTGTCTCGGCGGACAGAGGCGATCAGGTCATCCTGAGCGGGCAGAAGAGCATCGGCGACAAGGTCCGGGAGATGAAGCTCGCCATCGAACTGGAGAAGAAATACACCAAGGACCAGATCCTGGAGGGCTACCTCAACATCGTCTTCTTCAACCGGGATGCCTACGGCATTGAAGCCGCGGCGCGGCATTTCTTCAGCACCACGGCCAAGGACCTCACCCTGCCCCAGGCGGCCCTTCTTGCGGGACTGGTGAACAGCCCCAGTTTCTACGATCCGTCCGTCCATCCGGAAAACTCGGTCAAGCGGCGCGACCAGGTCCTGGAGGCGATGCTCAGCCAGGGCAAAATCACCCAAACTGACCATGACGCCGCGGCGGCCAGCAGCGTCGAGCTGAAGATCGCTCCCGAGAAGCAGGGCTGCGCCGCCGCGGAAATGGCGCCCTACTTCTGCGACTACATCTCCCACCTCATCCTCAACAACCCCGCTTACGGCGTCGACCTGGCCGAGCGCCAGAGGCGGCTGTACCGCGGCGGGCTGACCATCACCACCACCCTTGACAGCCGGCTCCAGGCGTCCGCGCAGGCGCAGGTAGATGCCACAGCCGGGGCCAACCCGGACAAATGGGCAGCGTCCCTGGTGTCAATCGTGCCGGGCACGGGCCAGATCCTCGCGATGGCGCAAAACACCGTATTCCTCCCCGAACCCGGGAAATTCGATACCCAGCTGAACTTCAACGTCGACTCCAAGGACGCCAAAGGCAACGACCTCAACGGCGCCGGCGGGTTCCAGCCCGGATCCACCATGAAACCGTTCACATTCGCGGAATGGCTCAATGAAGGCAAGTCCCTGGTCGCCGAGGTGGATGCGTCCCGGCGGACCTATCCGCTCGACTTCCCGTGGAAGTCCAGTTGCGGCAAGGTCCTGGGCGCCTACAACACGGCGGAAAAAGCCCTTGGAGCCGCGGACGACCTCCAGAACAATGATGAGGGCTATTACCGCAAGATGCCGGTCAACTACGGGCTCTACAACTCCATCAACACGGCAACCTTCGCCGAGGCCGCCCAGCTGGATTTCTGCGGCATCCAGAAAATGGTGGACGCAGTGGGGCTCCACAGCGGCCTGGACAACGCCCCGGTGAACATGCACCAGCTGGGCAACCTGCTGGGCGCCATCGGGGTGGCGCCGCTCCACCTCGCCAATGCATTTGCCACGTTCGCCAATGACGGCAAGTACTGCGCGCCGGTCGGCATTGCGGCAGTGACCGACGCGGCGGGCAACAAGCTTCCGGCCGAGACCAGCAACTGCCGCGACGCCGTCAAGCCCGACGTTGCCCGCGGCGTGAACTCCGTCCTCCAGGACGTGCTGAAACGGGGGTCCGGCGTCTACATCGCCCCTAAAGTCCAGGACAAGTTCCCCGTCGCGGCTAAGACCGGCACATCCAACAACAACGGCGCCACCTGGGTGGCCGGCTACACAACCGGCATGGCCACCGCGTCCTTCTTCGGAGACGCCCTGGAAGGCCAGAAACGGCCCGGCCAGAACGTCACCATCAACGGCAAGTTCTACAAGGCCATCGACGGGTACATGCTTGCCGGTCCGCAGTGGGCGAACTACATGATGCAGGTCGCCGGGCTCTACCCCGCCGCCGCCTTCCCGCCGCCGCCGGAGTCCATGACCACCCCACCGGAGCCAAGCCCTCCGCAATGACGTCCGGTGGCGGCCGCTTCTGACCTTCTTCCTCCCGCACTTCCTCCCACACCAAGAGTGGATCACTCCCCTGGTGTCTTGCCTGTACATGGAGGCGGTGCTATAAAAACCGTATCGACCGATTCGCCGAACCGAATCACTCCGACCAGGATCCAAAGGGGGCCGTTAGAGGTCACCGACACCAACTCACTGCCTCACGGACCGGGACGGATGCAACACCACCTAAATTGCCTTCGAGCGGACAGCTTCCAGCAACGCCAAAGCGGCAAATAGCGCAACGTCGACGCTATCGGCGGCCGCGTCATCTCTCCCGCACAGGGATTTCCGACGGCGAAAGCGGTCGGCAATCACACCACCCAAAGCTGCCACGGGGATTCAGCAGCAGGCGTCCGGAGCCATTCATCTGGCAGTTCATAGGATTCCGGTGGACCAGGCCACCATCTTTGCTTACGCCGTCGGCTATATCGCTACAATCGTCGCCGTTCTTCTTTTGTTCCTGCCCACGCTCGTCGGCTTCTTCCTGCTCCTGCTCTTAGCTGGCGCGGTCAGGCTGGTGCTCTTCCTGCTGTCAGCCATGACCGTCGGGGTTTACCGCGTGCTGGTGAGGCTGTTCAGGACCATGGCAGGCTGGCTCCCCCACCGCCGGAGCGGCAGAGAATCGGTTTCGCACTAAGCGGCACGTGGCTGTGCGGCCGTGGGTCAACGCGCCGACAAACCCGCATTGCGGGGCAGGACCGTCATGCCTGCGACGAACGGCAGCCACCGAACAACCCGCCTCTGGTGTCGGCAGGCTGATCGTCTATTAGCTGTCCAAAAGGCACTTACACGGGGCGCCGGGAATCCGATAGGCTCTGGCGCCTGGCGGTGACTGCGCCGCTCAACGACGGAGCATGTCGACTGAATGAAGTGATGGAGGCGTCGCGATGACAAACGAACGTGCCGTTTTGGTTACCGGCGGCGCACGAGGGATAGGGCGCGCGATTGCGGAGCACTTGGCCGAGAAGGATTGGAAAGTGATCGCCACTTTCAACACCGGCCACGACGAAGCAATGGAGCTGGAGCGCACGCACGGCGTCGAAGTACGGCAACTCGACCTGACAGACCGATCCGCGTCGCTGGGGTTCGCCCGCCAGATCCGGACGGAATTCGCCCTGGAAGCGCTCGTGAACAATGCCGGGATCCTCGAAAAGGAAGGCTTTGACGAATTCACCCTGGGTGCCTGGGATCGATCGCTCGAAGTGAATGTCACGGCACCCCTGATCCTCGCCCAGGAACTCGGCCGGCACATGGGAGACGGAGGAGCATCGTCAACATAGCCAGCACGGACGCCAACATCGGATCCTTCAGAAGCATCGGCTACTCGGCAAGCAAAGCAGCCCTGCTTTCCGTTACCCGAAGCCTGGCCAACATTCTTGGACCCCGCGGAGTTCGGGTAAATGCCGTAACGCCAGGCTGGGTCGACACCGGCATCACCGCGGAATCCTACGAAGCAGCAAGCCTCACCCCGCTGGGACGCAACGGAGCACCCGGAGACATAGCCAGGGTGGTCGCATTTCTTCTCAGCCCGGATGCAGCGTTCATCACAGGTGCGTCCATCGTCGCTGACGGCGGATACAGCGGCGCGGACTACTACATGAAGAAGGAACATGACCTGCTTGGCTAGGCCTTCCTCCTCCGGCGGAACCTTATATACCTAGAGCTCCTATGTTTGATACCCTTCAGCTCTAGGTATAGGAGGCGCAGTGCGCATTGATAAGGACCTGGTCGCCGCTTCAGCCACCCCGCTTGTGCTGGGCATTCTGTCCGACGGCGACCTGTATGGCTACGCAATCCTCAAGCGCGTGAGTGAGCTCTCCGGCGGTGGCATGCAATGGACCGACGGGATGCTCTACCCGCTGCTGCACCGACTCGAGCGGCTCGGGTACGTCTCGTCGTCGTGGGGTACCTCCGAGGCCGGCCGCCGTCGCAAGCACTACACAATCACACCGGCTGGCCGTGAGGCCCTTGCAGACCGGCAGGAGCAGTGGACCGTCGTCGCAGACGCGCTGCGCCAGGTGTGGCAGACCACACAGCGGCCCCCGACCACGATCGAGGGGTGGGCGTGATGGCGACACACGCTGCACTGGAGGCCCAGATCGACCGGTGGCGCGGATACGTCCAGCGGAGCCAGGCAATCTCCCCCTCCGACGTCGACGAACTGGAGGACCACCTGCGCGAGCAGATCGCCGACCGGCAGGCGACTGGTCTCGATGACGAGGAGGCTTTCCTCGTCGCCATCAAGCGCCTAGGCAATCTCGACGCCGTTTCACACGAATTTGCCCGGGAACACTCCGAACGGCTGTGGAAGCAGCTGGTCCTGGTGCCCGGGGGCTCCGACGACGCCAGCGCACCGTCGTGGCGCGAACTGGCCGTCGTCCTCACGCTCGCCGTCGGGGCGGGTGTGGCGGTCAAAGCCGGCCTGGCAATATTCGACGACGGCGCAGCGCTGCTACGAAACCTTGGCCTGCTTGTCTTCCCGTTCGTGTCCGGGTATTTCGCTTGGAAACGCCGCTTCACCCGTGCTGTGGCGGCGGGGCTGCTGGTCCCGTTTGCAGTCCTGGCAGTAGCACTCAACTTCTACCCGTTCGCCCCGGAAGGTTCCACCGGGATGCTCGCAGCGCTGCACGCCCCGGTGATCCTGTGGCTGCTGGCCGGAGTGGCCTACGTCGGAGGGAGGGGGCGGTCCGACAAGCGCCGCATGGACTTCGTCCGCTTTACCGGCGAGCTCGCGATCTACTACACGCTGCTGGCCCTCGGCGGTGCCGTCCTCATCGCGCTCACACTTGCAACCTTCCAGATCATTGGTGTCGACTTCGAACCGGTTCTCGAAGGCTGGATCCTGCCGTTCGCGGTCCCCGGTGCACTGGTGGTCGCAACCTGGCTGGTCGAGGCCAAGCAGCAGGTCATCGAAAACATCGCCCCCGTCCTCACTCGCGTTTTCACGCCCCTGACTGTTGCCATGCTGCTGGTCGTTCTGGCCGTCTTGCTACTGCGGGCGGATTTGTAGGCATCGACCGCAACTTGCTGATTCTGATGGACGCCATCCTCGTGCTCGTCGTATGCCTGCTGCTCTACTCGATTTCAGCCCGCGACCCGCTCGCACCTCCCGGACTGTTCGATGCACTGCAGTTGGTTCTCGCCGTCACGGCCCTTGCAGTGGATGCCGCGATGTTGGCTGCGATGCTGGCCCGTATCGCCGAGTTCGGCTACAGCCCCAACAAGATCGCCGCGCTTGGCCTGAACCTTCTACTGCTGGCGCACCTGCTCCGGGCGGCCTGGCTCGCACTCGGATTTCTCCGCGGCCGGCTCCCGTTCGCCGCGGTCGAGCGCTGGCAAACACAATATTTGCCGGTCTACGGCGTCTGGGCAGCCGTCGTGGTCGTGATCTTCCCGCCCATATTCGGCTTCATCTAATCGGCGCGTACTACGCTCCCCCACTAGCCCGGATGAGCAAGCGACGGCGATCCGCCTCAGCAGCCCCGAAGCAATCTGACCAGTACTCGTCAAGGGCTCTCTGACCAGGCTGACCTCGCCGACAGATCCGGACTTCCCGGGAGCCACAGACTTCTTCGCGGCGTCTCTGTCCGGCGCTGTCGCCGCCCGGCGCCGGGACATCGGCGGAGCCCCCGCGGGCGGGGCGGCCGGCCAAAAAGGGACGGTACTTTTCTGGTTGACAGGCCGCCCCCGCGTGCGATTACATCGTGCACCGTGAGCTGCCTCTCGCTGTGCTGGACGCACGTCCCGACAACCACGTCCGCGGCCTGCCAACGCCGGCGACGAGCGGGGCCAGGTCCTTCACAGACGGGGTGCCCGCCGGACCCCAGGACGCCGTGCCGGCCGCCTGACATCCCACCCCGACGGTACGGCTCCAGGTTTCTGGATGCGGGAAGTATCGGGTCTGGCCAAGGGCAAGCAAGCCGCAGGCCAGGCAACTGGTGATGACCGGCTCAAGTCCGAAGGCAAAGGCGACCAGGTCAAAGCCGATCTGAAGCAGGCCGGCGAAAAGGTCAAGGACGCCTTCAAAAGAAGGACTGACAACTGAAAGAAGCTGGAATTGCGACACGGGAGGGAGCCCCAACCGCAACGTCCCGGGCCTCCCAGGGCCGGCACCGGTCACAGCTGGCCGCCCAATTCACACCGCCTACCCACGACTCTCTTCCGTTAGTGACGGGGTCACCGACATGATTCGGTAAGCCACTCGCGATTGATCGCATGTGTTCGGGTGGCGGGTATTGCAACACCGTAAGCATGCTGATTCACTCGTGGGTACGGCCGCTGACAACGCGACGGTCCTACCGAAAGGAAAGTACAGTCATGGGAATTCTCGGATTTCTTCTGCTTGGGCTTATCGCGGGGGCAATCGCCAAAGCCATCCTTCCCGGCCGGCAGGGCGGAGGCTGGGTGGTCACGCTCGTTTTGGGCGTAGTGGGGGCAATACTGGGCGGCTGGATCGGTTCGTTGATATTCGCTGGAGGGCTCGGCGACTTCTTCGATCTGCGGACCTGGCTCCTGGCCATCCTCGGCGCTGTCATCGTTCTTGGAATCTACGGCGCCGTTGCCGGCCGCCGGAGCAGGGCGTAAGGCTGGCGGCCATTCGTCCCACCGCCGGACCTACGGCGGACCCGAACCGACTGAACTGGAAGGCGGCTCTCCATTCCCCGCAGCTTTGGGAGCCCGGAAGCCTCTGCGCTTGAATCCTCATGATTCGCGCAGGGGCTTCCCCTATCGCTAGAAGCCTCAAAGCGGGCCCTGGACGAATTAAGTGCAGGGCCCGCTGACGAGGAATCAGTGGAATTCCACACGGCGCTCATCGGCACAGCGAGTCATAGTGGCCCGTCGAATTGGAAGTTTGTGACCCGCTACTTCCTGGCGATGAAGTACGCGTTGAACGGATCCGATTCGATGTCCTTGGACTCCACGTTCGCGAAGCCCGCGTCGGCGAGCATCGACAGCGCGAGCTGTTCGCCCCAGACGGTGCCCAGCCCGTCGCCGTCGAGTCCGAGCGAAACGCTCATGCAGTGGAACGTCGAGATCGCGTACAGGTAGGTGCCCCAGGGGAGCTCAACGTTCTCCTCCACGTTGCTTGATGCCTTGATGTCCACCATCAGGAAGGTCCCGCCCGGACGCAGCGCGCGGTGGATGTTGCGCAGCACCGCCGCCGGATGCGCCTGGTCGTGGATGGCGTCGAACGCAGTCACCGCGTCGAAGCGGGCCTCGACGTCCAGGTCGGTCACATCAGCGACCTCGAAGCTGACGTTCGTCAGCCCCAACCGTTCCGCCTCGCCGCGGGCGGCACGGATGGCGCCCTCGGAGAAGTCGTAACCGGTGAACCTGCTGGCGGGGAAAGCCTGGGCCATGAGGTTGATCGCGTGGCCGCTGCCGCATCCGACGTCGGCGACATCGATTCCGGTCTTCAACCGTTGGGGCAGATCGGATACCAACGGCAGGATCACGTCCAGCAGTGCTGCGTCGTGTACCGCCGCGCTGGTCTGGGCCATGTTCCGGTGGAAGTGGGGGTAGTCCCCGTAGGACAGCCCGCTGCCGTGCCGGAAACGCTCGATGATCTTCTGTTCAACTTCGCCCATCATGGAAATGTGCTGCATCAGAATGGCCATGTTGTCCGGGCCGGCGGCACTGGTCAGGACGGCAGCATGCTCGCGGGGCAGCCAGTACCTCTTGGTCGCCGGGTCGTAGCAGACCACGCGGGCGGCGGTCATTCCGCCCAGCCATTCGCGCACATAACGCTCGTTGAGGTCGCCGGCGTCGGCTATCTGCTCACTCGTGGCGGCGGGCAAGTCTGCCAGCGTCTCGAACAGGCCGGTCTGGTGCCCGACGCTGGTCAGCAGCGCGATCGCGGCATCGTTCAGGATGCCCACGAAGCGTCCGGCAAAAGCCTCGGCGGCCCCGGCGTCGAACTCCGCCAGTGAGGCTTCTTGGTCGAGTGTCATTGTTGTTCCTTCCTTTGCTCCAGGCGTCCGTGCCTGATTGATTCCAGCGTAGGAATTTCCAGGCAACGACGGCATCGGGCGAATGATGCGTTCTATCCGGAGCCCATGGGGCGAATCATGCAGACACCGGTCCGGGCAGGTGCCGGCCTGCACCGGTCGGAAGGCGGCGGGATCTAACGGCGCGGTTGCAGGCCGTTTTCGTGAGCCCAGGCAGCAGCAGCAGTGCGCGAGGAGACGCCGATCTTGGCAAAGATGTTCGCCAGGTGCCTGCCGACCGTCTTCTGGCTGATGAACAATGCCTCGGCGGTTTGCTTGTTGCTGGCGCCCGCGGCGGTGAACGCCAGCACGTCCGCCTCGCGCTCGGTCAGCCCGCCGGGACGTTGGCCGCCGTCGAGCCTGCGGACATCCGGCAGGGCACCGAGTTCGCGGTAGATCGCCAGCGCGGTCGCGGAATCCGCGGCGGCGACGCTGGCCTGTCCCAGCCCGCGGTGCGCCTGGGCGAGGAGTTCGTAGGCCCTGGCTGTTTCGTAGCGGGCGTGCAGGCTCCGGTACTCGTGGACGACGGCCTGCAGCACTAACAACGCTTCGGCGTGCTGCGACTGTGCGATCAGCACGGCGGCCCGGGCCTGCCCGGCCCAGGCACGGAAGCCGGCGGTGGCGAACTCGGCTGCCGTTTCCTCCAGCCGGGCGCAGAGCCGCTCGGCCTCATCAAGGTGCCCGAGAGCCAGGGCAATTTCGACGCCGGACACCAGCAGCCGTGCACCTGCCAGCCGGTCCCGCCCGGCCAGGGCGGCACAGAGGCCCGCCCACGCCGCCGCGTTCTTCCCGGCGGCGTGCTGGAGCAGCGACTCGCCCGGCTGGGGTTCGGTCCCCAACTCCCGTGCCCGGGCGTAGGCTCTCTCAGCGCCGCTGCTTTCCCCGCGGAGTCGGCGTATTTCGCCCAGCTGGTAGTAGGCCTCCCCCGCCACCCAGTTGTTCCGGTCCACGAGCTCCGCCGCGCTCTGCTCGATCGCATGTTCCGCCGCGTCCCAGCCACCTTCGATGCTCAGCAGCTGCAGCCGGTGGATGCGGCAGATACCGGCATAGACGACGTCTCCCACGAATTGCTCGCCCCACCGCTCGGTGGCGTCAGTCCAGGCACGCATCCGGTGCAGGTCGGCCAGCTCGTGGCATGCGTGGATCACCGTGCAGTAGATTTCTCCGGCCCATTCCGGCGGCACCCGGCCGGCGAGTACCGGGAGCATTGCCTCGTCCAGCTGGGCGAAGCCTGATGCGGTGCTGCCGCTGCGCAGGTCTGCCAGGCCTGCGAGCACCAAACCGAAGGATGTGAGTGCGGGAACGCGCAGGCTCCGACCCAAAGCCAGCAACTTGGCCGCTGTCTCCCTCGCCGGGCCCAGGTCCGTGAGACTCAGCGCGAGGCTGGCATCCAGGTAGAGCAGATAGCCGTGCTCCGGACCTTCCGGAAGACCCTGCAGGAGTCCCCGGGCACGGCTCACCCAACCGGAAGCGATGACCACGTCTCCGCGGATGAACCACAGCAGCCCCAGGTGCAGGGCCTTCATGGCCGCGTCCGGTGCATCGCCGTCGTCCTGGAAGCGGTGGTACACGTCTTCCGAAACCTCGAGCGATTCCCTGACCTGTCCGAGCCACCACGCGGCGCTCCCCAGGAGACTCAAGTCCCCGGTCTCCAGTTCCGACAATGCCCGGGCCTGGCTGAGCTGCCGGTAAGCCGCATGCCAATCGCCGCGGGCGTACGCCGTCCGCGCTGTGGCCAGCAACCCGTCAAACTCGTCCATCCCAGACATCACTTCAACGGTAGCGCCGTGGACAGCGGCCGGTCGAGCCACTCTCGAGGAATGGCAACGCGCTAGTGTTGGCGCATGAGCGAAGCAAAACAAGTGCGTCCCCTGCTCTGCCGGTCCTGCAACACGGATTCCATGTTTGGCCCGCTGCACCTGTACCCGGAAACGGGGATGGGAAAGGGCGACGTATTGGTCGCGACTATGGAGTCGACGCGTGTATTCGGGAAGGTGCGGAGTGTGCCACTCACAGCGTGGACCTGCCGGCAGTGCGGCCAGCTTGAACTCGTCGCTGCTGACCCCGAAGCACTCTTCGAATACTGGTCGGCTGAGCAGAAGTAGACGTAGCCACCTGACCCGCCAATCTCTCACAGGTGGATCACCCATTAATGAAGAGCGGCCCCTGTTGTGCTAGAAGTCCCAGTCGTCATCCTCAGTGTTGACAGCCTTGCCAATCACGTAAGAAGAACCCGAACCCGAGAAGAAGTCGTGGTTCTCGTCAGCGTTCGGTGAGAGGGCCGACAGGATGGCCGGGTTCACGTCGGTGACGGAGGCCGGGAACATGGCCTCGTAGCCCAGGTTCATCAGCGCCTTGTTGGCGTTGTAGTGCAGGAACTTCTTGACGTCCTCGGCCAGGCCGACGGAGTCGTAGAGGTCGTGCGTGTACTGGACCTCGTTCTCGTACAGCTCGAAGAGCAGCTCGAACGTGTAGTCCTTGATCTCCTGCTTGCGCTCCTCGGACAGGCCTTCGAGGCCCTTCTGGAACTTGTAGCCGATGTAGTAGCCGTGGACGGCCTCATCGCGGATGATCAGGCGGATCAGGTCGGCCGTGTTCGTCAGCTTGGCCCGTGAGGACCAGTACATCGGCAGGTAGAAGCCGGAGTAGAACAGGAAGCTCTCCAGCAGCGTGGAGGCCACCTTGCGCTTCAGGGGATCGTCACCCTGGTAGTAGTCCATGACGATCTGGGCCTTCTTCTGCAGGTTCACGTTCTCCGTGGACCAGCGGAACGCCTCGTCGATCTCCTTGGTGGAGGCCAGCGTGGAGAAGATGGAGGAGTAGCTCTTCGCGTGCACGGACTCCATGAAGGCGATGTTCGTGTAGACGGCCTCCTCATGCGGGGTGATCGCGTCCGGAATCAGCGAGACGGCGCCGACGGTGCCCTGGATGGTGTCCAGCAGGGTCAGGCCGGTGAACACGCGCATGGTGAGCTGCTGCTCGTCCGGGGTCAGCGTGGCCCACGACTGGACGTCGTTGGACAGCGGGATCTTCTCCGGCAGCCAGAAGTTGTTGACCAGGCGGTTCCAGACGTCCACGTCCTTGTCGTCCTGGATGCGGTTCCAGTTGATCGCCTCGACGTGGGTGAGAAGCTTTACTTTTTCTGTCATGACTCCGACTCGCTTTCTGAAGAGAGACTGGGTTTGGCTGAGTCCTCGACGCAGTACTTGCAGTCGGCTTTCTCGATGCCTTTATTGGTGTGATGTCTGGTGTGGGCGCTGCGCTGGCTGGAAGGCATCGGACGGCCCTTCCGTACTCTGACATTTTCGCACGGGTTTCAGCACTTGCCTTCTTCCCGAAGTTCGGGTTGCCCGCACCTTTTTTCGCTTCCGAAAGTGCCTTGCGGGTCTCTTCGCTGACCGTATGGCCGAAGCCCGGATGATCTGGACCGAACTTCCCAAAGTTCAGGTTTTCGGCTCCCGAGTACGAGCCTTTGCGATCCTCTGCCCACTTCCTGCGCTGGTCCGGGCTGTGCTTTCCGCCGTAGAACGGGTTCTCCGCCCCTGGCCGGCTAAGACCCTTTCGCCCCGTTGACCTCGACCGGGCAGCTTCGCGCTGCTCGTCGGTCCAGACGACGCCGGTCGGCCCCAGACCGCCATCCGCAAGGTTCAGCAGACGGTCCCCTTCGCGTCGCAGGTAGCTGATCCACTCGATCTCGGCCTGCCCCAGCTCGGGCAGGCCTTCGATCCAGTCCAGCTCGTCCGCGATGACATCCGCAGGGTCTTGCTTTCGGAGCCAATCGTAGAACGGCGTCTTGCGCCCCGGCAGCCACGCGAAGGTGCTGATGGAAACGACGACTGGCCGTCTTGGTGGTGATACCGACATAGCGGTACTCGACCTCCCGCCGAAGCCGGATGCCATAGACCAAGCCGCCTGTCGCCGTCGTCGTTTCCATCATCTTATTCCTTTGCCAAAATCAACCTATTTCGATTGATCACAACATACATGAAACACAACCGTCCACCTGGGTCCCTCAAGCGCCAACTGGCGCAGACGGATGTAGTAGATGCGTCTTGATGCCCTTCTGCCAGGCATAGATCTGGGCCTTGTTGATGTCACGGGTGGTTGCAGTGTCCTTGAAGAACAGCGTCAGCGAAAGGCCTTGGTCCACGTGCTGCAGTGGCCGCGGCGTAGGTGTCGATCGTCTTCTCGGGCCAATCTCGTAGGCGTCCTGGTAGAACTCCGGGTTTTCATTCGTCAGGTACGGCGCCGGGTAGTAGACGCGGCCGAGCTTGCCTTCCTTGCGGATCTCGATCTTGGAGGCGATCGGGTGGATCGACGGAGTGGAGTTGTTGATGTAGGAGATCGAGCCCGTCGGCGGGACCGCCTGGAGGTTCTGGTTGTAGATGCCGTGCTCCATCACGGATGCCTTGAGCTGGTCCCAGTCGGCCATGGTCGGTAGGGGATCTGGACTTCGTGAAGAGGTCCTTGCCGCCCTCGGTCTGCGGGAGCCAGGACCGGGTCGTGTACTTCTCGAAGAACTCGCCGCTGGCGTACTTGGACCGCTCGAAACCGTCGAAGGTCTGGCACCGCGTTCGATGGCCAGCTGGTTGGAGGCCCGGAGTGCGTGGAATGCCACGGCGGAGAAGTAGGAATTGGTGAAGTCCAGGCGCTACTTCGGATCCGTAGTGGATCCGTTCCCGGGCCAGGTAGCCGTGCAGGTTCATTTGGCCGAGACCGATCGCATGGGACTCTGGTTGCCGTTGGCGATGGGAGGTACCGATTTGATCTTGGACATGGTCTGAGACGGCGGAAGCCCGCGGATTGCTGCCTCAATGGTCAGCGCCGAGGTCCGCGCCGTCCATGGCTGCAGCGATGTTCATCGAGCCCAGGTTGCAGGAGATGTCCTTGCCGACGACGTCGTAGGTCTGGTCCTCGTTGAAGGTGGTCGCGGTGGAGACTTGGAGGATTTCGGAGCAGAGGTTGGACATGATGATCTTGCCGTCGATCGGGTTGTCTTTGTTCACCGTGTCCTCAAACATGATGTACGGGTAGCCGGACTCGAACTGGATCTCGGCGAGGGTCTGGAAGAACTCCCGGGCGTTGATCTTGGTCTTCTTGATTCGCGCGTCATCGACCATCTCGTGATATTTCTCGGTGACGCAGATGTCCGAGAAAGGTATGCCGTAGACCTTCTCGACGTCGTACGGCGAGAACAGGTACATGTCCTCGTCCTTCTTGGCGAGCTCGAAGGTGATGTCCGGGATGACGACACCGAGGGAGAGCGTCTTGATGCGGATCTTCTCGTCTGCATTTTCACGCTTGGTGTCCAGGAACGGTAGATGTCCGGGTGGTGAGCGTGCAGGTACACCGCTCCGGCGCCCTGGCGTGGCACCGAGCTGGTTAGCGTAGGAGAAGCTGTCTTCGAGCAGTTTCATCACGGGGATGATGCCCGAGGACTGGTTCTCGATCTTCTTGATCGGAGCGCCAACTTCGCGGATGTTGGTCAGGCGAAGGCCACACCGCCGCCGCGCTTGGAGAGCTGCAGGAGCGGAGTTGATGGAACGGCCGATGGACTCGAGATTGTCTTCGATGCGGAGCAGGAAGCAGGAGACGAGTTCGCCGCGCTGCTTCTTGCCGGCGTTCAGGAAGGTGGGGGTGGCCGGCTGGAAGCGGCCGCTCGATGATCTCATCCACCATCTGGCGGGCAAGCTTTTCGTCGCCGCGTGCCAGGTGCAGGGCGACCATGCCCACGCGGTCCTCGTAGCGCTCCAGGAACCGCTTGCTGTCGAACGTCTTCATGCGCGTAGGAGGTGTAGAACTTGAAGGCGCCCAGGAAGGTCTCGAAGCGGAACTTGTTCTTGTACGCCTGCTGGAATAGGGACTTGATGGAGCTGAATTCATCGTGTTCGCGATCGAGATCCGCCTCGTAGTACTGGTTCTTCACCAGGTAGTCGAGCTTCTCGGCCAGATCGTGGAAGAACACGGTGTTCTTGTTCACGTGCTGCAGGTGGTACTGGCGGGCGGCTTCACGGTCGGCGCTCGAATTGCATCTTGCCGTCGGCCCCGTAGAGGTTCAGATGGCGTTGAGCTCGTGATAGCCGAGGCCTTTGTATGCCTCCGGCATCTCGTGCTTCTTATCGATGGCGGTGGCGTGGGAGCCCGAGCCCTCAGTTACTGCTGTGTCTGCGACAGTCGTGTCCAAAACTCTTCCAATCCTTGTTGTACGCGCTTGACGTCTTCCGGCGTGCCCATGAGTTCGAAGCGATATAGGTGCGGTGCCTGGCACTTGGCCGCGATGATGTCGCCTGCCATGCAGTAGTTGTCCCCAAAGTTCGTGTTTCCCGCGCCGATCACTCCGCGGATCAGCTTCCGGTTCACCGGGTCATTGAGGAACCTGATGACCTGTTTCGGAACGGAACCCTCTCCCCCGGTGCCGCCATAGGTTGGCAGCACCAGCACGAAGGGTTCGCTTGCCACGAGCGGGGCGTCCCGCGGATAGAGCGGGAGCCTCGCCGCGTCCACGCCCAGTTTCCGAACGAAGCGCTTGGTGTTTTCCGAGGTGGACGAGAAGTAGATGAGGTGGCTGGACGTCCGCCGGACGTCTGCCGGCGCATCGGCCGGGGACGTTGCCGCTGGCGCCATTGCAACCAAGGCAGTCACCTCCTCTACCGTGAATTCTTTGCCTGGTAGCGGCAGCTGCAGTTTTTCAGACTGCGGCAGCTTTTCAGGCTACGGCGACGGCGGCAGCCTGCGCCAGTTCTTCGATCTTGTCCGGGCGGAAACCGGACCAGTGGTCCTGGTCCGTGACGACAACCGGGGCCTGCATGTAGCCGAGGGCCTTGAGGCGCTCGAGGGCCTCGGCATCCTGGGAGATGTCGACGCTCTGGTAGGTGATGCCCTTCTTGTCCAGCGCGCGGTAAGTCGCGTTGCACTGAACACAGGCCGGCTTCGTGTAAACCGTAACGGTCATGGTTCCTGTCCCCTTTTTGCTTGCTAAGTCTGTGGTGCTTGATAAGTCTGTGGTTCGCCCTGGTGCGCCGCTGCGTCCGCGCTGTGTTCCGCCGGATATCTAGCTGGCAGCTGCTCCGCTCGAACTGTATGTCGATACTACATGTAGTGCAAGAGCCCGGTGAGGACCCCAAGATGATGTATTACAAGTATGTCATTTAACACACCTTTAATCCACAGGCAGGGGGCTTCAAAATGTCCGGATTTCAGCCGTTTTCGGGGACGAAATCCACACCCTGTGGACTACTTAGCCACAATTAACCGCCCCGCGTGTCGTGGTGTGGACGGCGTGTCGCGCAGCGCGGCGAAGGGTCCGCCAGTGGCGGCAAACACCACATGTGGTGTCCGGGGACACGAAAAAGGCGGGCACCGTGAGGTGCCCGCCTTTCCGGCAGCGACCCGCCGTGATTCTTCTTACGTGCCTTCCCTACAACCGGCCCGGCCGGCTGCACAGGATCTGTTCGACGCCCATCCTGCCCTCGGCGAAACTGCGCAGCGCGCCGACGAGGTACAGCCGCCAGACCCGGGCGATCTCCGTGCCCATCATCGCGACGGCGGCAGTCATGGTTTTCCTCGAACTTCGTGTACCAGGCCTCCAGGGTCCGGACGTAGTCCCGGCGCATCCCCTCGACGGCCTCGACCTCCAGGCCGGCTTCCTCCAGGAACACAAGCGTCTCGCCGGCGGGGCGCATGTGCATATCCGGGGCGATGAAGGATCTCGATGAACGGCCCGCCGCCGGGGTGCCTGCCGCGGCGGGACATCTGCTGGACCAGCACCCGTCCACCGGGCTGGACGTTGTGGAACAGGGCCGCCGCGTACACGGGGTAGTTGCGCTGGCCGACGTGTTCGCCCATTTCCAGGGAGGCGACGGCGTCGAACGGCCCGTCCGGAATCTCCCGGTAGTCCTGGACCCGGATCTCCACCTGTCCCTCGAGCCCGCGTTCGAGGATGCGGGCGTCGATGAACGCCTTCTGTTCCACGGACAGGGTGACCCCGACGACGTCGACGCCGTAGTGCTGCGCCGCGTGCAGGCTCAGTGAGCCCCAGCCGCAGCCGACGTCGAGCAGCCGCATGCCCGGCCTGAGGCCGAGCTTGCGGCAGACGAGGTCCAGCTTGTCCCGTTGGGCATCCTCCAGGCCGTAGCCCGGGGAGGAATCCGTCCAGTAGCCGCTGGAGTAGGCCATCTGCGGATCCAGGATCAGCGCGTAGAACTCGTTGCTGAGGTCGTAGTGATGGCTGATGGCCGCACGGTCCCGGATCAGGCTGTGCAGCCGGCCCCGGACCCGGGCCTGGCTGGCCGGCGGCTGCGGGGGCGCCCCGAGGGCGCCCGCGGCCTTCGCGATGCGGCCGACCCCGGCCAGTACGGCGGGGGTTGGACGGATGCCCGAGAGGCCACGGTCGCGGACCACTTTCCACACGTGCTCCAGCGCGGAGTTGAGGTCGCCGTCGACGTCGAGATCCCCGGTCACGTAGGCCTGCGCCGCCCCCAGTTCCCCCGGCGCCCAGAGCAGGCGCCGGATGGCATCGGGAGAGTTCAGCCGGACCACGGGTGCGCCGGACGGTCCGGCCTCGCTGCCGTCCCAGACGACAAGCCGGACGGGGAGCTCACCGCCTGCCACGGGCCGCAGGATTTCGGCGATGGTGTCCGCGAGCGGCGCCGTCATACGGCCGGTCTCGTGGCGGAGCCATTGTCCAGCACAATCTGCTGGACGTTGAGGTACCCCGTCTCGAAACCGGCGCGGGAGTAGCAGAGGTAGAACAGCCACATGCGCTGGAAGATCGCGTCGAAGCCCAGCTCACGGACCTCGTCCTGGCGGGACATGAAGCGTTCCTCCCAGAGCCGCAGGGACTGGGCGTAGTGCTCGCCCATGGCGAGGCGCTCACGGACGCGGAGGCCGGTCTGCTTCTCGGTGATGTCCTCGATGGCGCGGACCGACGGAATGACGCCGCCCGGGAAGATGTACTTGTGCACCCAGGTGTAGCTGGTGCGGGTGGCGAGCAGGCGGTCGTGCGCGATGGTGATGGCCTGGATGGCCACCTTGCCGCCAGGCGCGAGGACCCGCTCGATCGTCTGGAAGTAGGTGGCCCAGTACTCGTAGCCGACGGCTTCGATCATTTCCACGGACACGACGGCGTCGTACTCGCCTTCGACCGCGCGGTAGTCCTTGAGTTCGATCGTGACGGCGTCGGCGTAGCCGGCCTCGGCGACCCGCCGGCGGGCCAGTTCCTGCTGCTCGCTGGAGAGCGTGACGGAGTAGACGGTGGCGCCGCGGGCGGCGGCCCGGAGCGCTAGCTCGCCCCAGCCGGTGCCGATTTCCAGGACGCGGGAGCCCTTCGTGACGCCCGCCTTGTCCAGCAGCCGGTCGATTTTCGCCTGCTGGGCCACGGCGAAGCCGTCCCACGCAACACTTTTCAGGGCCTCCCCGGATTCCGGGAAGAGCGCGCTGGAGTACGTCATGGTCTCGTCCAGGAACGTCGCGAAGAGTTCGTTGGAGAGGTCGTAGTGCCGCGAGATGTTGGAGCGGGTGTTCTGCTCGGTGTTGCGTTCCTTGCGCGGCTGGCGGGGCAGGTAGAGCGCGCGCAGTTTCTGCAGCGGCTCCGGTACCAGGGAGCCCACCCGGGCGGCGAACACCTCAAGCACCGCGGTGAGGTCCTCGGCGTCCCAGTCGCCGGCCATGTAGGACTCGCCCAGGCCGATCAGCGCGCCGTCGCCGAGGCGGGCGGCGAAGGCCTCGGGCCGGTTGATGGTCATGACGGGGACTCTTTTCCCGGAGCCGGACCCGTCGCCGGCGGAGGGAGCCGTGCCCAGCACGGAGCCGTCCGGGTAGCGGACTTCGATCGGGAGCCGGCGGACGGCCGCCTTGAAGATGGCCTCGGCGGCGCGCCCGGCCAGGGCAGCTTTGAGGCCGGAGGGCACCGTGGCGATGCTGGGCCAGATGCCGGCGTCGACGGCGCCGGGCGGCTGCGGCACTGTGTAGGGCACCGTGCCGGGGTTCACAGTGCCGGGGCGGACCGCGGCCGGCGCATCTTTAGCGTGCGCGCGCCCTTCGGCGGATCCGGTCGCTTCGGTCATAGTCACTGAACTGCCTCCTGTGAAGGGTGGTGTGGTTTGTTGATGACGGGCAGCCGACGTGCCCACAGCTTGATGCCCTGCCAGCGGATCTGCGCGCTCACGCGCAGCGGTGCCAGGGGAACCGCGAGCGCCGCGGCCAGGATGTTCGGCACGGTCGCCTCGCGGCGGTCGCCGTCGACGGTGGCGATGAAAGGCTTGTGCCCCTCGCGCTCCAGCACGATCGAGACCGCGAGCCGTTCGCCGGGTTCCGGAAGTTTCATCCGGTACTCCCCCTCGACGTCGTTGAACGGCGAGACGTAGAAGGCCTTCGGCACGCTGGCCCGGCCGGCGTCGTCGGTTTCCAGGACGTAGCAGTGCCGCTCGCCGTAAGTGTTGTGGACCTCGGCGACCACGCAGCGCAGCTCCCCCTCGGCGTCGTGGCACCAGAACAGGCTCAGCGGGTTGAACACGTGCCCGAACACCCGCGCGCTGGCCAGCATGGTGATCCGGCCGCCGTCGAGCCCGATCCCCCGGGTGGCGAGGAAGCGCTCAACATTGCCCCGGAGCGTGCCCGCCGGGTCGCCCAGGTGGTCCGCGACGGCGAAGCCGGCCAGCGGCCTGAGGAGCCGGGGCACGGCCGGGAGGTGGTCGACGTCGACGTACCAGCTGTAGCTGCGGTAGGTGAAGGCGTTGCGCAGCGGACTCCGCCGCACGTGCGCAATGGAGGTGCGGTAGATGGCTGCCGGGGCACTCATGCGCTCTCCGCGGAGACGGTGTGCAGGTCCGGGTCGATGGAGACGGCCCGGTACTGCTCGATGAGTCCGGCGGCCGTCGCGTCCGCCTCCCAGTCGCGTCCGAGCCGGGCTGCGGCCCGGACGCCGGAGAGCGCACCGTCCTCGTGGAAACCCCAGCCGTGATAGGCGCCGGCGAAGGCCAGCCGGCCGTCGCCGAGCTCGAGGATCTGCTGCTGGGCCTTGAGTGAGTCCGGGGTGTACTGCGGGTGCTCGTAGACCATCCGGTCCAGCACGGTGCCGTTGTCGATCAGTTCCGATTCGCCCAGGCTGACGATGTAGCGGCCGCCGTCAACGGGCTCAAGCCGCTGCAGCCGGGTCATGTCGTAGCTGACCAGGACCTTGTCCGGCCGGGCGTCGCAGGACGGCAGCCGGTAGTTCCAGGACGCCTTGGCGTTGTCGCTGGACGGCAGCACGGCGTCGTCGCGGTGGAAGACGGTGTGGTTCACGGAGTAGGGCATCCCGGCCAGGGCGTCGTGCTCGGCGGGTGAGGCGTCGCTGAGGATGCGCAGCGCCTGCTCCGGGTGCGTGGCGATCACGACGGCGTCGAAGTTCTCGGTCCTGGACGTGCCGGACCCGTGCCGCGTGGTCAGCTCCACCCCGTCCGCGTGCCGGCGGACGCCGGTGACCGGGGTGGCGAGGCGGATGTCCTGCAGTGTGGCGGCGAGCTTGTCCACGTAGCTGCGGGAGCCTCCCGTGACAGTCCGCCACTGCGGCGAGCCCGCGACGCCGAGCAGGCCGTGGTGGCCCAGGAACGTGAAGAGGTAGCGGGCCGGGTAGGCCAGCGCGGTGGTGGGGTCGCAGGACCAGACGGCGCTCACGATCGGGGTCATGAAGTGCGAGATGAAGTAGCTGCTGAACTTTTCGCGGGCCAGGAACTCGCCCAGCGTCAGCTCGGCCCGGTGCGGAGCCGCGGTAGCTGGGGTCTTCGCGGTGTTCGCGGTGTCGGCCTCGGCCAGCAGAGCGCGGGCCCGGCGGTAGAAGCGCATGACCTCCAGCAGCATCAGCAGGTACCGGCCGCGCAGCATGGTGGACGGCCGCGGAATGATGCCGCGGCCCTTGGCCCGGGCGCCGGCGTATTCGAGGCCGCACCCGTCGCAACGGATGGACATGCTCATTTCCGAGTCCTGGGTTTCGACGCCGAGCTCGGCGAAGAGCCGCAGCAGCGTGGGATAGGTCCGCTCGTTGTGGACGATGAAGCCGGTATCGACGCCCAGGACGGAGCCGTCGGGCTGCGGCACGTCATGGGTGTGGGCATGGCCGCCGAGCCGGGAATCCGCCTCGAAGAGGGTGACGCTGTCCTTGTGGTTCAGGACGTACGCGGCGGTCAGTCCCGCCACGCCGCTGCCAATGACGGCTATCCGTCGGCCCCCGGGAATCCCTGCTTCTTGCGACACTGATCTGCTCCTGTTGGCTAGCCGAAATCGTCCTGGTGAATCGTCTTATGGGCAATTCGTAACCAAGGGGCGGCCGGATGAGTGTGAATTCCCACCGGCTGCCTTCCCAGGATTCTCCGTCATGAAATGGACCGCACCGCGGAGACATTCCGGTTCTGCCCGGATATGCCAGAATGAAGCGGGATTCCAGCTACCAGGCGAAGGGCAGCCCTTGATCAACCCCGTCCATCTGCGGACCCTCGTTGAAGTGATCCGGCTCGGGTCTTTCGCGGCGGCGGCCGGCCGGCTCGGCTACACGGCGTCGGCCGTGTCCCAGCAGATGTCCGCGCTCGAACGTGACACCGGCGTGAGCCTCTTCCAGCGTTCGGCGCGCAGCATCCAGCCCACGGAAGCCGCCGTCGTCATGACCCGGCACGCGGCCAAGGTGCTCACCGACATTGAGGCGCTTATGGCCGCGGCCTCCCGGAGCGAGGACGCGACGAGCCAGGAGCTGAGGCTCGGCATCTTCCCCAGCCTCGCCACCTATGTGCTGCCGCGGATCCTGCAGAACCCGGCGTGGAAGAAGCTCGGCATCGATCTGCGGGTGTCCGTGGCCGAACCCGCCCAGACCATCCAGGGCCTGCGCACCGGCGGCGAACTCGACGTCGCCCTGGTCTACCAGGTGGGCCAGTCCGGGCTCGCCTGGCCGCACACCGTGAACCGGCAGTGGATCGGCGACGACGACTTCCGGGTGGTGCTGCCCGCGGCCTGGGGCATCGGCACGGAGTCGAAGGTCGCCGCCGACCACCTGTCCGACATGCCCTGGATTGTGCACCACCCGGGCACCAGCGACGCCACCGTGATCGAGCGGCTTTTCGCCAGCTGCAACCTGCACCCGCGGGTGGTGGCGTACAGCGACGACTTCCACGCCAGCCTGGAAATGGCGGCGGCCGGGCTGGGCGCCGCGCTGGTTCCCGAGCTGGCCCTGCTGCACCGGCCGGCGGGGGTTGTGGTCCTCGACGTCCCGGAGATCCGGCTGGCCCGGAACGTCTTCGCCCTGCTCATCAACGACAAGCAGACGGCGCAGGTCCGGCTGTTCGTGGACCTGCTGGCCGAGACCATGCACAAGCTCGGGACGAACTAGCGCTTCCTGCGCAGTCTCCCGGCCGGCGCCACGAGGGCGCTGATGATCCGGTGCTTGGTCTTGTTGTACGGCGGGTAGATCAGATTCAGGGTGTCCGGCCGGAGGGTTTTAGCCAGGGTGGACCGCTCATGCGAGAAGGTCCGCAGCGAGTGTTCGCCGTGATACGCACCCATGCCGCTCGCGCCCACGCCGCCGAACGGCAGCCCGGGAACCATCAGGTGCGCCGCCGGGACGTCGAAGCACAGCGCCCCCGAGCTGGTCTCCGCCGCGAACGCCCGGCGGGTTCCGGCGTCGTCGCTGAAAACGTACAGCGCCAGCGGTTTGGCCCGGCCGTTGATGAACCGGATCGCCTCGTCCCGGCCGCGGACCGGGACCAGCGGCAGCAACGGCCCGAAGATTTCCTCCCCCATCACCGCGTCGCCGGGTGCAGGCCGCAGCAGCGTCGGCGCGAAGTACCGGCTGGCGGCGTCGCGGTCCCCGCCATGGACCACGGTGCTGCCGTCAGCGAGCGCGGCGAGCCGCTCGAAGTGGCGGTCATCGACGATCCGGCCGTACGAGCTGCTCCGGGCTGAATCCGGCCCGAACAGGGAACGGATGGCCGCGACCAGTTCGTGCTCCAGCGGTTTCAGCACCTCTTCCGTGGCCAGCACGTAGTCGGGCGCGACGCAGGTCTGCCCGGCGTTCATGAACCGGCCCCACGCGATCCGCTTCGCCGCCGTGGCCAGGTCGGTGGAGGCGTCCACATAGACCGGGCATTTCCCGCCCAGCTCCAGGGTGACCGGGGTAAGGGTTTCCGCTGCGGCGCGCAGCACCACCTTGGCCGCGGCCTCGCCGCCCGTGAAGAAGATGTGGTCAAAGCGTTCGGCCAGCAGCGCGGTGGTCTCGGGGATGCCGCCCTGCACCACCTCCGCCGCCCCGGGCAGGTAGTCGGGAACCCAGCGCGCCAGCGCAGCGGAAGTCGCCGGAGCGTGCTCACTGGGTTTGAGCACCACGGTGTTGCCGGCGGCGAGGGCCCCGGCCAGCGGGGCAAGCAGGAGCTGCACCGGGTAGTTCCACGGACCGATCACCAGCACCACGCCCAGCGGGGTGAGCTCGGTCCAGGCCCGGGCGGGCTGGACCGCGAGCGGGACGGAGGCGCGCCGGGGCCGCAGCCACGCCTCGAGGTTCTTTTCCAGATGTGTGGCTTCGGCCGTGACAAAGCCGATCTCGGCGAGCTGCGACTCGGTGGCGTGCTTGCCCAGGTCACTGCCGAGGGCGTCCGCGAACTCCGCGCGGCGCTCAATCAGCATCCGGCGCAGGCCGCGCAGCTGCTCCAGCCGCCAGGCCAGCGGGCGGGTGGCCCCGCTGTCAAAAAAGGTCCGGGCACGGGCGGCGGCGGGGGCAACTGTCTGCATCCGCTCAATGTACCGGCACGGGTTAGCCCCCGCACCGTACATATGCTCCAACCGGTATTCCAGCCACACTCCGGCCGGTAGGCTGAAGAGATGGCTGAAGTTATTAGACCCCGAATAGTTGAACGGTGGGTCTTCTGGCCCGCCGCCGCGCTTGTTACCATCTTTGCGTTATTCGCACTGCTGGCTCCCAAGACCGCCGAGGCGATGTTCAGCACGGTCCAGGCGAGCATCGTCAACTCCTTCAATTGGTATTACGTCCTCATTACAACCTTCTTTGTTGTCTTCAGCCTTTTCCTGGGTTTCAGCCGTTTTGGTGATATCAAACTCGGCCATGACGACGACGAACCCGAGTTTTCCCTCATGGCATGGTTTGCGCTGCTGTTCGCTGCCGGCATGGGCATCGGCCTCGTCTTCTATGGTGTCAGCGAGCCGCTGAGCCACTTCGCGAGCCCCCGCCCCGGAGTCAGCGGTACGCCTCCGGAATTGGCCCAGCAGGCGCTCAGTCAGACCTATCTGCACTGGGGCGTGCACGCTTGGTCCATCTATGTGGTGATCGGCCTGGCCCTCGCCTACGCGATCCACCGGCGCAAGCGGCCGGTCTCCATCCGGTGGGCGCTTGAGCCGCTTCTTGGCAAGCGCGTCCAAGGATCCTGGGGCAACGCTATCGACGTCGTTGCCTTGGTCGGCACCCTTTTCGGCGTAGCCACCTCACTGGGACTTGGCGTCCTGCAGATCAGCGCCGGGCTGGAAAGCATCAACCTGGTGCAGGCGAGCCGCGGTTCGGAAATCATCATCATCATCATCATTTCCTTCTTCGTCCTGTTGTCTGTCCTCTCCGGACTTACCAAGGGCATGAAGTGGCTTTCCTCCATCAACTTGGTCCTGGCCGGACTGCTGGTCGTTTACTTGCTCGTCTTTGGCCCGTCGACCTTCCTTCTACGCGAGTTCGTGCAGTCGATGGGCGCGTACGTCCAGAACTTCGTGTCCCTGTCCTTCAACGTCAACGCGTTTTCCGGGGAGGCCGGCGCGTCGTGGCAGGCGTCGTGGACCTCGTTCTACTGGGGTTGGTGGATCTCGTGGGCCCCGTTCGTCGGCATCTTCGTTGCGCGCATCTCCCGGGGTCGGACCGTTCGACAGTTTGTGGCCGGCGTGATCCTCGTCCCTACTCTTATCGGCATCCTTTGGTTCAGCGTGCTCGGCGGTACAGCCCTCGCCATTGAACTCAGCGGCACGGGCACGCTCCTGGAGTCGGACGGCAGTGTGGACGTCTCCAGCGCCCTGTTCAGCATGCTCAACTTCATCCCCGGTACCCCGGTCTTGACAGTCGGTGTGATTCTGCTGATCGCTATCTTCTTTATCACCTCCTCCGACTCCGGCGCCCTGGTAATGGGCATGATCGCCACCGGCGGCCAGGTGAATCCGAAGAAGCGCGTCCGCACGTTCTTTGTCCTCATCACGGCCATTCTGGCGATTTCGCTGCTCCTCTCCGGCGGCCTCGTGGCGCTGCAGACCGCGGCGATCATCATCGCTCTGCCGTTCAGCGTCGTTATGCTGCTGATCTGCTGGTCCACCTTCATCGCGTTCAGCCGTGAGCGACGGGCTTACGAAAAGGCCCGCCGTGCGCAACTGGTCGACCACATCGGTGATTTCTATGGCCTCGAAGTGGAGGAACTCGCCGAGACCGGCATCCTCGGAGGCCCACCACGCTGGATGCAGATGCTGCGGCGCCGCGGCGCAACCGCAGGTGCGCCGGTCCCCAAGGAGATCCTTCCCAGCCCGGAACCCTCGACTGCCGCGGTGGACACCCTTATGGCCAGCGCGCCGCATCCGCGGCACGCCTCCCAACTGGCCCTGCAGGTTGAGAACGCCGAGGCGGACGGAGTGCTTATCGCCGACGTGGACGACGTCGTGGACCATGACCCCCGCGCGTCACAGGAAGTTCACGACGTGCCTGATCGCGGCGACGCCACACCCAGCAGATGGTGAGTCCGCCAGACAAAGGACCACGGAATGCTGGAATGGGCCGGTTTTGAGGACTATGTTGAAGATATGAACAAGGTAGCGAGCAAGCACTTCGGCGAAGTCGAGCTCAACCACGGCAGGGACCACAGCTTCACCGCCAAGCACGAACTGGCGGGCCAACCCGTGGAGCTTGACCTCAATGTCAATGCGCATGACCATTTCGACGAAGCGGCCATGCATAAGGTTGACTACCGCTTGCGCTTCCTGCCTGAACTCGTGGACCAGGTCCGCGAAATGATCGCCGAGGAACTGGAGCAGGAAGGCACCAGCCCGCAGGAGTACCGCCACTTCCATTGCAACGCGATCAAGGACGAACACCTCAAGAAGGTCTTCGGTGTCGAGGACAAGAGCCAGCTCACCGACGAGGTCTTCCTCAAGGCGCTGAAGCTGGGCCATGTGGGCATCTTCCCCGGCCAGCCGGAACGCTACTTCGTGCTGGACTTCACCCTCGGCACGCACTTCAGCGACGAGGTCCTGGTGGCCTCTGCCGATGAGGACGGCGTCGTCGACGACGAAATCCTCTGGGAATCCTGAATCGATTGCCTAAGAACGTACGATCGCCGGCCGGCCACCTCTTGAGGTGACCGGCCGGCGTCGTATCCGGGTGAAGCCGGCTGCTTGGCGGCTGCTTACTTGGCCGCTTCCAGCAGTTCGGCGCGGACCGTCTTGGTGGCCGTGACCAGGTTGCGCAGGGACTCTTCGGTCTCGGCGTAGCCACGGGTCTTCAGGCCGCAGTCCGGGTTGACCCAGAGCTGGCGGGACGGGACGTGCTTGACGGCGGTGCTGAGCAGTTCGGTGACTTCCTGCTCGCCGGGGACACGCGGCGAGTGGATGTCGTAGACGCCCGGACCCACGCCGCGGCCGAAGCCGTGGGACTCGAGGTCGTGGACAACCTCCATGCGGGAGCGGGCGGCCTCGATCGAGGTGACGTCGGCGTCGAGGCCGTCGATCGCGTCGATGATGGCGCCGAACTCCGAGTAGCACAGGTGGGTGTGGACCTGGGTGCTGTCCCCGGCGCCGGCCGTGGACAGGCGGAAGGACTTCACGGACCAGTCCAGGTAGGCGGCCTGGTCGGCCTTGCGCAGCGGCAGGAGCTCGCGCAGGGCAGGCTCGTCCACCTGGATGACCTTGATGCCGGCTGCCTCGAGGTCGGCGATCTCGTCGCGGAGGGCCAGGGCCACCTGGTTGGCGGTCTCGCCCAGGGGCTGGTCGTCGCGGACGAAGGACCAGGCCAGGATGGTGACCGGTCCGGTGAGCATGCCCTTCATCGGCTTGTTGGTCAGGGACTGCGCGTACCTGGCCCACTCCACCGTGATCGGCGCGCTGCGGGTGACGTCGCCCCACAGGATCGAGGGGCGGGTACAGCGTGAGCCGTAGGACTGGACCCAGCCGTGCACGGTGACGTCGAAGCCTTCAAGGTTCTCGGCGAAGTACTGGACCATGTCGTTGCGCTCGGGCTCGCCGTGGACCAGGACGTCGAAACCGAGGTCCTCCTGCAGCTCCACGACGCGCTTGATTTCATCCTTCATGAGCTGCTCGTACTGCTCCGTGCTGAGCTCGCCCTTGTTGGCGCGGGCCCGGGCGGTGCGGATTTCACCGGTCTGCGGGAAGGACCCGATGGTGGTGGTGGGCAGCGGCGGCAGGTGCAGGGCCTCGGTCTGCGCGGCCTCGCGGACGGCGTAGGCGGAGCGGCTGAAGTCGGCGTCGGTCAGGGCCGCGGTGCGGTTCCGGACCTCGGCGCGGCGGACGCCTTCGGCCCCGGCGCGGTCGGCGATGATGCGGGTGGCCTCGTCGATGGCCGGCTGGACGGCCGCCTCGTCGGTCAGCAGACCGGCAAGGGTGACAACTTCAACGGCCTTCTGGTCGGCGAAGGCCAGCCAGCTGCGCAGCTGCGCGGAGAGCTGGACTTCCTCGTCGACGTCGTGCGGGACGTGCTGGGTGGACGTGGACGTGCTGATGGCCAGCTTGGCCACCGCCTTCTTCAGTTCGGCGATCTTCTTCGCCGAAGCGGCGAGGTCGTTGCGCCAGATGTTGTGGCCGTCGACGACGCCGGCGACCAGGGTCTTGTCGCCCAGCGCGGCCAGTGCCGCGGCGGAGGGGACCTCGCCCTTGAAGACGTCGAGGTGCAGGGCGTCGATGCCGGTGGCGGCGAGGGTGCCGAGCTGGCCGTTGAGGGCGCCGTACGGGGTGGAGACGAACAGCTGCGGGCGCTGGGCGACGGCGGCGAGGACCTCGTAGGAGCGGGCGACGGCGGCCTGGATTTCCTCGGCCGCGGTGTCCTGGTCGACCACGAGGGCGGGCTCGTCGAGCTGGATCCAGCTGGCGCCGGCGGCGGCGAGCTTCTCCAGCAGGGCGGCGTAGACCGGCAGCACGTCCTCGAGGCGGGACAGCGGGTTGAAACCGGCCGGGGCGTCGTCGGAGGCCTTGCTGAGCAGCAGGAAGGTCACCGGGCCGACGATGTACGGGCGGGTCTCAACACCGTTGGCGAGGGCGTAGGCGAATTCCTCGACGATCCGGCTGGAGGTCAGCGCGAAGTGAGTCTCCGGGCCGATTTCCGGCACGAGGTAGTGGTAGTTGGTGTCGAACCACTTGGTCATTTCGAGCGGCTGCTGGTCCTTGTTGCCGCGGGCCAGGGTGAAGTAGCCGTCGATGTCGAGCTGGCCGCCGGCGTTCAGCAGGTTGCCGAAACGGGCGGGCACGGCGCCGAGGTGGGCTGCGGCGTCGAGCACCTGGTCGTAGTAGGAGAACGTGCCGGGGACGGCGGCGGCTTCGGTCAGGCCCAGGCCCTGCAGGCGCTTGGCGGTGCCGAGCTGGATTTCCTTGGCGGCGGCGTCGAGGGCGGCTGCGTCGATCTTGCCGGCCCAGTAGGCCTCGACGGCCTTCTTGAGTTCGCGGCGGCGGCCGATCCGCGGGTAGCCCAGGATCGATGCGGACGGGAAGGGGGTGTTGCCGGTGGAAGTGTGCTGTTCAGTCATGGGAAGTCCTTGGTGTTGGCGGTTCTGTGCGGAGGGAGGTTTCTGGGCCTAGCTGGCGAGCTGGCTGCCGGCGGAGCGCCGTGCCGCGAGTGCGGCGTTGTGCCGGTGGCCACCGTGCCGGTTGCCGCTTCGCGGGCGGGGCAGCGCGAGCTTGTCCAGCACTTCGAGGGCGGCGGCGTGTTCGTTGAAGGTGTAAAGGTGCAGTCCGGGGGCGCCGGCGTCCAGGGCCGCGTTGGCCAGGTCCACGGTGGCGTTGACCCCGATCCGGGCGCGTTCGGCGTCGGTGTCGGCGGCGGCGAGCCGTTCGATCAGTTCCGGCGCCGGTTCGACGCCGGTCAGCTCGCCGAGACGGGTGAGCCGGCGGATGCTGGTGAGCGGCATGACGCCCGGGATGATCGGGATGGTGACGCCGGCCCGGCGGGCCCGGGTCAGGAGGTCCGCGTACTGCTCGGTGTGGAAGAAGACCTGGGTGATGGCGAAGTCGGCGCCGGAGCGCTGCTTGGCCAGCAGCACCTCGACGTCGTGCGCCTCGCTCGGGGATTCGGGGTGCCGGGTGGGGTACGCGGCCACGCCGACGGCCACCTTGCCGGCGCAGAGCAGCGCCGAGCGGCGCTGTTCCACCCGGCGGATCAGTTCGATCAGGTCCTGGGCGTAGCGCAGCGAACCCTCCGGCGGGGTCCCGCCGTCCTTGGGCTGGTCACCGCGCAGGGCCAGTATCCCGCGGACCCCGACGTCGAGCAGTTCGCCGATGATTTCCGCGAGTTCCTGCGGCGAGTTGCCCACGCAGGTGAGGTGGGCCAGCGGCCGCAGCGTGGTTTCCTGCACGAGCCGGTTGATCAGTTCGACGGCGGTGTTGCGGTTGGAGCCGCTGGCGCCGTACGTCACCGACACGTAGTCCGGGTCCGTCGCTTCCAGTTCGCCGATGGTGGTCCACAGCGATTCTGCCGCCGCGGGAGAGCGCGGCGGGAAGAGCTCATAGGACAGCGCGACGGGAGCCGCGCCGGCAAGATTGGGATGTGTGTCGATAAGGCTTGGTGGAGACATTTGCGTCCTTGGCTGTGAACACTGACGCCGGGTTGCCGGAGACCGGATGACCAGAAACGGAAACACCGTCGTCAGTGGATTGAGTTTGGGGAACACGGAGAAAACTTCAGCAGGACGCAGCCGCGACTGTTACGCCTGTAACGAAGTTGTCCGTGAGCAAATGTCAGGCCCACATGGGGGCACCCACACCCTCCTTGGCCGCCGTGGGGCTGGCCTTCAGCGGAGGATCGCTGACACGTTACCTCGGTAACTTGTATAGAACTCTAGGGCCCGCGGTGGAGGCATTCAAGTCGGCCGCCGAATTAAGACGCACCTTTACGGGCAATTGCGGCGGGCCGCAGAACATTATTCGAGAATGGTCCCGTTTTCGCGGAGTGGTAAGTCACCAGGGCTTGTCCGTGAGCGGGCCGGTGCCGCTGCCGTTGAGGTAGTCGTTCCGTTGCAGGCCGCGGTCGCGTTCCTGCCGGGCGGATTTTCCGGAGTCCCGGAGCTGCTCCAGCTGCTTCTGCTGGTCCTGCGCCGGCGGTTCCTTTTCCGGTGTGCTGTCCGTACCGGAATCGGTAGCGGGCGCCGCCGGGTCCCGGAGCCGTTCGATCTTCCCTGCCAGCCGTTGTTCCGCCGCCTGCAGCCGCTGGCCGGGTCCGTCCGGGTCCGGGCCCTCTTCGAAACAGCCGGCCGGCGCGTCCCCGGCCACAGCCAGCGCTTCTGCGTACAGCCGGGCGCCGCGGCGCCGTCGGCGCCGTCCCCGGCAGCGGCGGCGTCGCCGAGCCGCTCGATGCTCAGGACGAGGTTCACGCGGACCGGGCACTGATCGGCAGGCGGCGCGTCGGCGAGGGCTGCCTCGAAGGCTGTCCGCGCCCCGGCGAAGTCGCCGCGGAGCACCAGGGCGTCGCCGGCGGCGAAGGGTGCCTTGTGCCGTTCCAGGAAATTGGCGGCGCCCAGCGCCGCGGCGGCCGACGCCGCGGCGGGGGCGTCGTTGCGGGCGAACGCGTCAGCGGCCTGGCCTCCGGACCAGGCGGCGCCCAGAAGCTTGGCGGCGACGGCGAGCGCCAGGAGCGACGGCAGCGCTGACCAGAGCAGCAGCCTGCGGCGGCGGGTGTCGGGATGCTTCATGCGCGCCTGAGCTCCCTGAGCTGGCGGAGGACCAGCACGGTTTCGCGCAGGGCCAGCAGGAAGGCCGCGAGGGCGGGCAGCCAGTACAGCTCGGTCCGGCCCTCAAGGGATTCCCCGGTGCGTTCCAGCGAACCCGGCGAGGCCTGCTGCAGCATGGGCGCGGCGGCATCCCCGGCCGCCCGGTGCACGTAAGGCACGGCCAACTGGCCGGCGAGGCCGCGCAGGCCGTTTTCGTCGATCCGGGACACTGCGTCGGTGCCGCTGCCCGGGTCCTGGATGAACGTCCCGGAAACCCTGCGCGGATCGCCGCTGTTCTCCTTCATCCGGCCGCCCGAGGGTGTGCCGTAGCCGAGGACGGCGCCTCCGTTGACGAGGGAGGTGTCCACGCCCAGGGGCCGGGGCGCTGAGGCGGAGGTCTGCTCGCCGTCGCCGAAGTAGAACACCAGCCGGGACCGTCCCGGGTGGCCCTGCTTCGCGGCGGCGAGCCGTTCGGCGAGCGCGGGACCTGCCGCGGTGACGCTGCTGCCCCGGGAGTACGCGGTGACCTGCGGGCCGAGGACGGACACGGCGGTGTCCAGCGCGGAGGTGTCCCCCGTCAGCGGCATCCGGACCACAGCCACGGAATCGAAACTGAGGAGCGCGAACCGGGCGCCTCCCAGTTCTTCGGCGATCGCCCGGATGTCCTGCCGGACGCCGTCGAGCCGCGGGGAGCCGCCCTCACCGTCCCCGGCGGCAAAGTCCTCGGCGGCCATGCTGCTGCTCGTGTCCACCACGAAAAACACATCGAGATCCGCGGCGGCGCCCTGGACCGTGCCGCCGGGGATGCCGGGCCGGAACGCCGCCAGGAGCAGCAGGAGCACGAGGCCGCCGCGGCAGAGCCAGCCGCGGAACTCCCCGCGCCCGGACGGGTCCGTCCCCGCGCGGAACAGGACCCAGCCGAGGCCCAGGACGACGACGGCGCTCAGCGGGACCATGACCCACCAGGGCAGTACAGGCGCGAAGCTCATGGCCTGAACCGCCAGGCGGCGACGGCGAGGACGAGGCCCGCCAGCAGTGCGACCGTGAGGGGCACCTCGGCGTGGTCGGTGATCACGGCCCGCGGTGCGCCCTGGAACGCCGCGGCCTCGGTGGACCGGATCCGGGTGATGATGCCGGGCACCGCGTCCGGGCTGTCCAGGGCGAAGTAGGCGCCGCCGCTGTCCTCCGCGGCCGCCCTGAGCCGGGCTCCGGGCTGGCCGGGATCCGTGCCGTAGTCGTAGTCGCCAGGGTTCAGGGCGTACACCCGGACGTCCCGTTCTTTCGCCAGCGCCCCGGCCTCCGCCAGGCTGAAGATGGGGGCGCCGGAGAGGTAGTTGTCGGTGGCCAGGATGACCGAGCGGGAGGTCCGTCCGGCGCCGTCCGCCTCCCCCGGCTCCGGCTCCGGCGTCTCTGGCTGCGCTGCCGGGAAACCCTGGACGCAGGAGGCGAGACCGTCGCCGATCAGGGAGGAGCCTTGGCCGCCCCATGTCCCGTCGAGGAAACTTCCGCCGCCGCCGTCGAAGGCGTCCCTGGCGAGCCGCAGCTGCTCCTGGACGTACCCGTAGTCGTCCGTCAGGGGGAAGACCTGGACCGCGCTGCTGTCGAACACCGTCAGGCCGATCCGCTCGCCGTCGAATCCGGCGGCGAGGCGGCCGAAGACGTCCACGATCGCGGCGTCGGCGCTGTTCATCGACCCGGAGGCATCCAGGCACAGGATGATGTCGCGTTTGTGTTGCTCCGGCCGGGCGCTGCCGCGTTCGGCCGGCCGGGCGGCGGCCACCGCCGCCGCGAGCAGCAGCACCAGCCCGGCCGCGGCGAGGATCCGGAGGCGCACCCGGTGCTGCCGGAGCGCTGCCTGGTATTCCGGCAGGGCGGTGAGCCGGTCGCTGTGGGCGACGGGGCGGCGTCGTGGTTCCCGGGCGCGGGGGCGGCGGACGCCGAACAGCCAGGCTGCGGCGGCAGCCAGCGCGGCGGCGGGCAGGACCCACCAGAAGGTCAGTTCCATGACCGCACCACGTCCCTGGCGGCCTCGGCGGCGTCCGGGACGGCGTAGGCCGCCTCCCCGGCGGATTCCCCGGCGGCGAACGCTGCCGGGTAGCTGCGGCCGACGGCGGCCGCGGCGGCGGAAAACGGCTGACCGGCCCCGGTGACGGCCCGGAGATCGGCGAGAGTCATCCGCGGCGCGTCGACCCCGGAGGCGTCCCGGACGAAGCTGCGGATCAGCAGGCTGAGCTCCTGGTGCGAGGAGCGGGCGGACCGGGTGCCGGCGCGCGCTTCGAGGGCGACGGCGTCGATCCGGTCCAGGTAGTCGCGCTGCAGCCGCCGGAGGTCCGGGGCGGACGGGACCGTCCCGTGCGCGTCGGGCGCGGCGCCGCGCCGCCGGGTGGCCAGGAGGACGCCCGTGTACCAGGCGCCGACAAGGACCAGCAACGCCAGCCCCGCCCACGGGAACCAGCCGCTGTATTGCAGGGGTCCGTAGAAGCTACCGTCCACGCCTGTGCCGTTCCAGGAGGGCGAAGACGGCGGGAATCACGTCGTGGCTGCTGCCGGCGTCCGCTTCGGCGATGCCCAGCCGGCGCAGCAGCGATGCCCGGGCGGCGTCCCGGTCGTCCCGGGCCCGTGCGTAGGCAGCGGCCACGGCCGGGGACGCCGCCAGCCGGCCGGGCAGCAGCCCGGAGCGCTGACCGGACTGTTGACCGGGCGCCGCGACGTCGTAGGAGTCACGGGTCGCGGCCGCCCCGGCGAGTTCGGCGTCCCGCACCGTGAACCACAGGATCTCGTGCTGGGCGCGCAGCCGGCGGAGCAGCCGCTCGGTCCCGGCGCCCGGAAGCAGCTCGTCCGCCACGACCAGGAGCAGCAGCCGCTGCGCGAAGTGCTGTCGCAACATACTCCAGCTGGGTCTCGATCCGGCTCGGCTCCCCCGCCAGCCCGACGGCCTCATGGACTTCGCGCAGCAGCCGTTCGAGGTGCGCTTCGCCGGCCTTCGCCGGGATGGTCCGTGCGCCCGCGCTGTCGCCGCAGACCAGGCCGACGGCGTCGCCGTGGCGTTGGGCGAGGTACCCGACGACGCCCAGGGCCATCACCGCGATGTCCTTCTTCTCCTCGCCGTCCCGGGACTCGGCGGCCATGTTCCGGCCGGTGTCCGTGACCAGCAGCAGGGTCTGCCGCCGCACGGCGGCGTACCGGCGGACCAGCGGGGAGCCGTGGCGGGCGGTCGCCTTCCAGTCGATGTCGCGGACTTCATCGCCGGGCACGTAGGCACGCAGGTCATCGAAGTCCAGGCTCCGGCCTTTGAAGACGGACCCGTATTCGCCCTCGAGCATGCCGCGGGCTTTGCGGTGCGCGAAGATCGACATCTTCGACTTCACGCGCTGGAGCAGGCTGGCCATCCGCCGGGCTCAGGGAGTCTGGACGGCGGCGACGATGGCGTCGATCACGCGTTCCACCGGCACCTGTTCGGCGACGGCTTCGAAGCCCAGGATGAGCCGGTGCCGCAGGACGCGGTGGGCCAGCGACTTCACGTCCTCCGGGATCACGTGGTCCCGCCCGTTGAGCAGGGCCACGGCACGCGACGCCTGGCTGAAGGCGATGCTGGCGCGCGGGCTGGCCCCGAACTCGATGTAGCCGGCGAGCCGGGCGTCGATGTACTGGGAGGCATTGCGGGTCACAAAGGCCAGGCCCACGATGTACCGGACGATCGCCGGATCGATGTAGACCCTGCGGACCGTCTCCTGCAGCGCGGCGACGGCATCGAGCGAGGCGGCCGCGGCCGGTTTCTGCTCCGGGGTGAAGACTCCGGCGTCGATCCGCCGGATGATCTCGGCCTCTTCGGCCGGGGTGGGGTAGTCCAGCACGTCCTTGAGCATAAAGCGGTCCATTTGCGCCTCGGGCAGCAGGTACGTGCCCTCCTGCTCGATGGGGTTCTGGGTGGCCAGCACGAGGAACGGCGCGGGCAGCGGGTGTACCTCTCCCCCGATGGACGTCTGGCGTTCCTGCATGGCTTCGAGCATCGCGCTCTGGGTCTTGGCGCTGGAGCGGTTGATCTCGTCCAGCAGGACGATGTTGGCGTGGACCGGACCCAGCCGGGTGACGAAGGTGCCCTGGCCGGCGTCGTAGATCTGGGTTCCGACGATGTCGCTGGGGAGCAGGTCCGGGGTGCACTGGATGCGGCGGAAGTCCGCGCTGATGGCCTCGGCGATCGTCTGGGCGGCGGTGGTCTTCGCCAGGCCGGGCACGCTTTCCAGCAGGATGTGCCCGCCGGTCATCAGCCCGATGAGGAGGGACTCCCGGAGCCTGGCCTGCCCCACCACCTTGGCGTCGAAACTGCGGGAGATGGCGGCGAGGGTCTGCTGGGCCCGGGCCAGTTCCGTCGGCTCAATCCGTGCGGCGGCCATGGTCTGAAGCACTCGAGGTCCCCCTGCTAGCTGGTCTGGTCCGGGTAGTGGCCGGGCGGCTCCCACCACCGGCCATCCTATCCAAGCCCGGGCCGGCGGTTCCGGCAATGGGGAGCCCTCCCCATCGCGCCGGTGCGGGTCTATCCTTTTGCCATGATCCAGCTTCCAGCCAGCTACCAGGAGTACCTCACCGGCAAGAGTGAGAGTTTCATCCTCACGGTCCGTCCCGTCTTGATGCAGTCAGCGGCGGACAAGTCACATGGCGTCCGGGTGGTGTTCCATCCCCACGACCATCAGGCGCACCTCGACGACACCATCCCTTTCGGGACGGTCATCGAAGACATCGACTGACGCCGTCCGGGACACCTGACCCGGCCGGAGGCGCAGCCTAACCCTCCAGCAGGAGTCGCTGGGACCGTGGCGCGAGCGTGTGCTCGAGGACCAGGCAGGCGGCCCCGATGGCCGCGACGTCCTCGCCGACGCCTGTGCCGACCACCTCGATGGCATGGATCTTCCGGGTGGCGCTGTTTTCCTCGACGAGCCCCGGGATCCGGGCCAGGTATGCCTGGGACAGGGAGGTCCAGAAGGGGCCGCCGAACACCACCCGGTCCACGTCCAGGGTGTTGGTGATGGAGGAGACGGCCCGGGCAACGAGCACCGCCGATTTGTCGATGATTTCGGCGGCCTTCTCATTGCCGGCAGACGCGGCGGCGCAGAGCTCGGCGAAGCTGTCCTGGACGGCGGGGGCACTCCGGTCCTGCCGGGACCCGTCGAGTACTCCGGCGGCTTCGGCCTGGGCCACCAGGACCTGCGGGATGCAGGAGGACTTCACGCAGCCGCGGATGCCGCAGTCGCACGGCGGGCCGTCCGGGTCCACCATGATGTGCCCGATCTCGCCGGCGTTCCCCGAGGTGCCACGGACCACTTCGTCGTTCAGGACGATGCCGCAGCCGATGCCCGTCCCCATGTACATAAAGACAAAGCTGCCGGCGCCGCTGGGGCCGCCCGCCCAGGTCTCCGCGACGGCGGCGCTGGTCACGTCCTTGTCCACGAGGGTCGAGAGCCCCGTGGCCTCGGCCAGGGCGTCCCGCAGCGGAACCCGGTGCCAGCCGAGCAGGAGCGGCGGGTCGACGACGGTGCCTTCCTCGAGGTCTATGGGTCCGGGCGAGGCGACGCCGAGCCCCGCGATCTTGGCCCGGTCCACCCCCGAGTCCGCGATCAGCTGGTTGATCTCGGCGGCAATGGTGTCGATGACGGCGCCGGGGTCCGTGCCGGATGGTGTCTTGACCCGGGAGTGCTTGACCACCGCGCCCACCAGGTCCAGGACAACGAAAGTCATCACGGCGGGATCCAGGTGGACCCCGACGGCGTACATGCCGGCGGGATTGAGCCGGAGCATGGTCCGGGGCTTCCCCGGCCCGGTGCCCTCTTTCCCGGCCTCCACGATCAGGCTCTGGTCCAGGAGCCGGCGGGAGATGTTGGAGATGGTCTGCGGCGACAGCCCCACGATCTGGGCCAGCTCCACGCGGCTCAGGCCGCCGGGTGAGCGCCGGATGGCATCGAGGATGACGGTGAGGTTGAAGTCGCCCATACGGGGCAAGTTGGTTCCGCGCCTTGGCGAGGGCTGGCGGATCTCGGTCACTGATTCCCCTATACGTCTTTGGGCAGGCACTGCTTATGTCAAAATCGTACGTTACGAGCGTGAGCCCGCCCACACACCGGCTTCACAACATGGAAGTTTTGCGGACACTCGCCGCCACCGTGAATTTCGGGTTCCGTCCGACCTCGCGGGTGGGGCCGACCAGCCGCTCCAGCGCGGGCCGGTACTGCAGGTGGCTGTTGTACACCGTCCACAGCTCCCCGCCCGGCGCGAGGACCCGCCCCGCGGCCTCGATCAGCTTGGTCCCGGCACCGGCGTGGACTGCCGCGCCGAGGTGGAACGGCGGGTTCAACAGGATCAGTCCGGCACTGGCGTCCGGCAGGGAGGCCATGGCGTCGTCCTGGAGCGCCTCGATCCGTTCCCCGAGTCCGTTGGCGGCGGCCGTGGCCTTGGCGGACCGGACGGCGGCCGCGGACTGGTCCGTGGCGATGACCCGGGCGTCGGGGTTGGCCCGGGCGTACATGGCCGCGAGGATGCCCGTGCCGCAGCCCAGGTCGACGGCGTGGGCGGCGGACGGCATGTCCGGCAGGAAGTCCAGCAGGAACCGGGTGCCGATATCCAGCGCCGCCCCGGCAAACACCGCGCCGTGCGCGCACACCGTCAGTCCGAGCTCCGCGTGGTCCTCGACAACAGGGAACGGCGGCGCGGCCGTGGCCGGCCGGGGTCCGCCGGCCATCAGGACCCGGGACTTCTGCCGCGCGAGCTGAGGCTGGACGGTGCCGAAATAGCGTTCCAGCACCGCGTTCATGCCGAGGCTCATGTGCTTGACGCGTCCGCCGGCCAGCAGCACGACGCCGGGGGCGGCATACCGGGCCACGGCGTCGGCGATTTCCTCCAGCTCGGCGAGGGACTTGGGGAGCTGGAGGAGTACGACGGTGGCGCCGTCCAACAGCGCCGCGCCGAGCGGGAGCTGTTCGAACCCGCCGGCGATTTCCAGGGCGGCGGCGTTGTTGCGGAGCGCACGCTCACCGGTGATGAGGTCCTGGTGGACGCGGACCGGCGGGTTTCCGGGCGACCCGGCGTCCAGGCCAAGCGCCCCGAGGGTGAGCGCCCCGTAGCGGTCCCCGACGACGGCGAGCCGGCTGTCCGGTGTCAGGAGCCCGGCCGCGGTGTCCAGCAGGAGCCGGTCCGTGGCGTCCCAGGCCTGGAGATTGGCCGCCTCGACGTCCGGGAACCTCCGCAACCGGGAAAAGAGCGATTCGAGATTGTTGTCCGCCACGCGCGAGCTGCCGCCTTGTCTGTTCAGGCCTCGATCTTGAGGTGCCCCAAGGATTCAGGGCCGGTATCAAACTTATCCTGCTCGGTGAGCATCCCGAGGATGCCGTTCACGGCCGCCCGGCCGGCCCGGTTGGCCCCGATGGTTGAAGAGGAGGGTCCGTAGCCGACCAGGTGGACCCGCGGCTCGGCTGCCACCCGGGTGCCGGCCATGGCGATGCCGCCGCCGGGTCCGCGCAGGTGCAGCGGGGCGAGGTGGTCCAGTTCGGCGCGGAACCCGGTGGCCCACAGGATCACGTCGGCAGCCAGGAAGGAGCCGTCGGCCAGCCGCACGCCGTCGGGCTCGATCGCGGTGAACATGGGGTGCCGGTCAAGGGCGCCGCGGGCTGCCGCGGCGCGCAGGGCCGGGGTCCGGATCAGTCCGGTCACCGAGACGACGCTCTGGGGCGGCAGGCCCTGGCGGACGCGCTCTTCAACGAGGGCGACGGCGTCGTGCCCGGCCTGGCGGTCGAATCCGGCGTCCCGCCAGACGGGTTCGCGGCGGGTGAACCACGTCGTGGTGGTGAGCTGCGAGATCTCGTCCAGCAGGCCGACCGCCGAGATCCCGCCGCCGACCACAATCACGTGCTGTCCGCGGAATTCATCGGCCGACACGTAGTCGGCGACGTGCAGCTGGCGTCCGCGGAAGAGGGAGCGCCCCGGGTAGATGGGCCAGAACGGCCGCGTCCAGGTGCCGGTGGCGTTGATGACGGCCCGGGCGGACCAGTCGCCACGGGACGTGGAGATCCTGAGGCGTCCGCCCGGGTTGGTGTCCTCCCGGTGGACGGAATGCACCTTGACCGGCCTCAGGATGGCCAGCCCGAGGCTGTCCTCGTAGCCGCCGAAGTAGCGGCTCAGGAAGCTCGAGCTGGCCTCTTCCGGGTCCACAGCGGGCTGCGGGATGCCGGGCAGGTCGCTGATGCCGTTCACGGTCGCCATCCGGAGGCTTTTCCAGCGGTGGCGCCACGCCCCGCCGGGACCGTCCTCGGCATCAAGGACGAGGTACGTCCGGGCCGGGGCTGCCGTGGCGGCCTCTTCCGTCCCCGGCGGCAGGAAGCCGCGGCGCTGCAGGTGGTAGGCGGCCGAGAGTCCGGCCTGCCCGGCGCCGATCACCACGACGTCGACCGGCCGCGCCTCGGCGCTGGTCCCGGCACTGGGGTTCATCGGCCGGTCAGATCTTCTTGACGACGCTGGACTTGAGCTGCATGGGGCCGACGCCGTCCACCTTGCAGTCGATGTCGTGGTCACCCACGCCGTTGACGAGCCGGATGCCACGGACTTTCGTGCCGACCTTGATCACGGTGGAGCTGCCCTTGATTTTCAGGTCCTTGACGACGGTGACGGTGTCGCCGTCGGCCAGGATGTTGCCGACGGCGTCCTTGATGGCTTTCGCTTCCGGCGCTTCGTCCGGCTCGGACGCTGCGGACCACTCGTGGGCGCACTCCGGGCAGACCAGGAGCGCACCCATCTCGTAGGTGTATTCGCTGGAGCATTCCGGGCACGGGGGCAGGATCTCGGTCACGTCCCAATGGTAGTCGTCCCAGGCCTGCGCCGGGCGGTGCAGGAGAGGACCGGGCCGCCTGGCCTAGGCGAACCGGATACCGGTCGACGGGGACCAGATGATCCGCCCGCCCTGGTAGTTCTGGACAACGTCTCCGCCGGACGCGTATTCATTCGTCGTCGGGTAGCCGTACCGGCCGTTTTCAAACCCCGTGCTGGCCCACGCGGCCCGGATGCCGCCAACGCTCATGACCGCCCCCGTGGCCGGGGACCAGATGACTGCGCCGCCCTGGAACATCTGGTAGCAGCCGCCGCTGCGCAGGCCGCAGATCTCGTTGCTGCTCGGGTATCCGAGCCGTCCGTTCTGGGACCCGGAGCCGGCCCACACGGACCGGATTCCGCCAAAGATGGCATGTGGACCGGTCGCGACGGACCAGACGATGGTGCCGCCCTGGTACGCCTGGACGCAGCCGCCGCTGCGCAGCCCGCAGACTTCGTTGTTCAGCGGGTAGCCGAGCCGGCCGTTCTCGAAGCCGGCGGCTCCCCACGCGGCCCTGATCGCTCCTACGCTCAGCCAGGACCCCGTGGCGGGAGACCAGATGATCGCGCCGCCCTGATACATCTGATAGCAGCCTCCGCTGCGCAGCCCGCACACGACATCGGTGGTCGGATAGCCAAGGCGGCCTGTTTCCGCCCCGGCGGCGGTCCAGGCAACGCGGATTCCCCCGGCGTTGATGTGCGCGCTTGTTGCCGATGACCAGACGATGAGGCCGGTCTCGTATTCCTGGCGGCAGCCGCCGGCCTGGGCGCACGTGATCGGCGAGAGCGCCTGCCCAAGGTCGGGGTTCGCGGCGGCCACCCGCTGGATGTCGGCCCGGGCGGCGGCGGGAACGCCGGTGCCGGGGTTGCCCGGGTCCGGGGTGTTCGGTCCGCCGCCGGGGCCCGGGATGGGACCGGGGGTACCGCTGCGGGCCTTGACGATCACGTCGTCCGCATAGATGTCGCCCATCTGGGTGTCATGCTCGGCGCCCAGCTGAACCGCGCTCAGCGCACTGGCCCCGAGGCTGACCGTCGGGTTGGCGTGGACGGAGCGTTCATTGAACCAGACCTGCACGCCGCTTGTGGTGCCGTTGGCCACCACGTGCATGGCCACATGGTCCCACGCACCCAGGCTGGTGCTGGTGACCAGGGTGGTGTAGCTGAAAGCCCCGGTTGGAGACGTCGTCCGCAGCACGACAGCGCCGCGGCCGTTGTCCCGGAAGAGGTCAATGACGCGGTCGGTCCCGTTGAAGAAGCGGAAGTACGGCACGTTGTTGCCCGCCACGCCCTCTTTGGCGATATTGAACCACCCGTCCGCGTAGGCTTCCGTTGTTCCGGCCGGCAGCACAGCCTGCATGTTGGCGATCGAGTTGTTCGCGGTCGTGGCGTGGAGGAACGCGGAGCAGGCTCCTGAGTGGGAAAACGCGGAGGAAACCTGGACCGTGCCGTCCCCCAACGTGAAGACCTTGAAACCCGTGAGGGTCCCGGACTCGAAGTTCGCGGCCGCCACGGCGGTGCCCGGGAAGGTATTTGTGGGCTTTGCAACGGACGGATCACACGTCACCGCCACTGCTGCCGGCGTGATGCCGACAAGCATGGCGCCCATGAGCCCGACGGCGGCTGTGACGGCGCGGATCTGCCGAGACCACCGGAGCGCCGGACCCGGGGCCCGGTGTTTCGTGGCTCGGACGGAAAGAGACTCCTGGCGCATATCGACCCCTGCTTCCGACTGCCAACCGGCAATTAGCCGTAGGCAAGACCCTAAGGGCGGGGACTTTGCGATGCACGAGTAGCGGGTACTAGAAAACCGTCTGCGACCACTTGAATTCGGCCCGCTCCCCTACGTCAGCTACTCGGGTGCGGAACGGGCGGCGGCGGGAAACGGAGTTAAACAGTTGAGGCCCTACTCAATGAGTAGGGCCTCTTCGGTGGAGCTGAGGGGACTCGAACCCCTGACCCCCTGCATGCCATGCAGGTGCGCTACCAGCTGCGCCACAGCCCCGAAAATGTGCTGGAGAAGAACCAACTTCCCGGAAGCAACCTGATTATCTTAAACTACATTTCGCGTTGACGCGAATCGGCGGGCCGGGTGGCCGGACCGGCCGGCACAAGCCGGATTCCCCCGGCGTCGGGAACAAAAAAATCCGCCGGAATCTTTCGATTCCGGCGGATTATCCGGTGGAGCTGAGGGGACTCGAACCCCTGACCCCCTGCATGCCATGCAGGTGCGCTACCAGCTGCGCCACAGCCCCGAATTTTCGCTGCTCCGGTTCCGTCAGCTTACGCTTTCCGGCTCCGGCCTGGTGTCCGGATCTCTCCGAAGCAACTCAAATATCTTAGAACAGCCTTTCGGAAAATTCCAAATCGGGCATATTCGCGCGTCCGCCTGGCGGCTGCTCCGTTGCTGCTACTCCGTTTCGGAGGAGACGGTGGCCTTCGCCGATACGTCGTCGCCCAGCTGCAGGTCCACGACGGGGCAGTCCTTCCACAGGCGCTCGAGGGCGTAGAACACCCGGTCTTCCTCGTGCTGGACGTGGATGACGACGTCGGAGTAGTCCAGCAGGACCCAGCGTCCGCCGGAGCGGCCTTCGCGGCGGGTCGGCTTGAGGTCGAACTTGGACAGTTCTTCTTCGATGCCGTCGACAATGGCGTTGACCTGGCGTTCGGACGGTGCCGAAGCGATCAGGAAAACGTCGGCCAGGGCCAGCCGCTCGCTGACGTCAAGGGCCACAATGTCCTCGGCGAGTTTCTCCGAGGCAGCACGGGCTGCGTGGCGGGCTGTGGCGATGGATGAATCTGTTGCAGTCACGGGACTCCTTGTTGGGGTGAAAAGCTCTTGTAGAAGAAAATGCTTGAGATGTCAGCCAGGCGGCCGGCGGCTGTGGGCTAGCCCGCCAGGCCGGTGATGATCAGCGTGATGCCGGCGACCAGGGCGAGGACGCCCAGGGCAAGGACACCCAGCTGCAGCAGGCGCAGTCGACGGGCCCGGCCGAGTCCGGCCGTGGCCGCGTCGAGGGGATCGAGGCCGTGGGCGCTGTTTGCGGCGACAGGGGCCCGGCCGGCGAAGTCCTCTTCGGACTGCATCGACGCGGGATTCACGACGGCCGGACGTGCCCGTGTCACGGGCCCTGAGGCGGCCTTGGCGGCTGCCTCCGCACGGGCCAGCACGCCGGCACGGCCCGCTGCGGTGCCCGGTTTGGCCGATGCCGGACGGCGGTTGCCGGGCTTCCGGGGTTTTTCAACCCGGGGGCCCGGATTCGTGACCACCGGGACGTAGGACGTGGCAGGGCGCTTCATGACTGGCCGCTCCACGCCGGGGACCTGGACAAATTCCAGGGGTGTGACCATCGCCAGATTGCTGGCGGTCGAGGGATCGTTCCGCAGCGCCGGCGCCGGCTGGCTGGCCTGCTCGGCCAGCTTCTGCTTGGCGGCAGCCCGCCGGTTCAGCACCGCGGCGCGCTCGGCCAGGGCGATCTGTTCGGCCAGCACGTCGGGATCCACCGCGTCGGGGTCGGTGGCGACGATGTGGTCCATCTTGGCCAGCTGGTTTTCCGCCTGCCGGGCCAGGAGTTCACGGGCGGCCAGGGCCTGCTCGACGGTCATCCCGTCCGGGAGCTGGCCGTCGGCAGCCGGGGCCGCTGCCGCCTTCTTGCCCTTGGCGGCGGCCGGTGCCTGGCCCGCGGCGGGCTCATCCTTGGCTGCCGCCGGCTTGGCGACGGGGGTGCCGCCCGGTTTGGCTCCGGGTTTGCTCCCGGCGGGAGCGCCGACCACGGGATTCGCCCGGGTCCGCGGGGACGCGGGAACGATCAGGTTGGCCGCGGTGGCCGGCGCGGTCTCCGCTGCCAGCTGCATCAACCGCAGCTGGCGCCTGGTGGGAGGACCGCCCGCCGCGAGCTGGCCTTCTTTTTCGGCGAGCTCCTTGATGGTGCGAAGTGCCGCCCGGTCCCGCGCGCGCACCTGCGAGGACCGCTCGGAGCCGCCCGGGCTGGGCAGTGAGTCCACGGGGCCGTCAGCCACCCGGCGGCTGCGCCCGGTGATTTCGGCCGGCGTCGGCTCGCCGGGGTCGACCGGGGTGGCGGGCGTGGCGGCAGCGTCGGCGGCAGCCGATTTTGAGGCAGGGTCAACCGCGCCCGGAGCCGCGGTACCGGGCTCCCGGCCCGCTTCCAGGCGTTCATCTCGAGCCTGTCGCAATTCACGACGGCTGCGGACGGGTGGCTGTTCCTGACTCATCACAAACTCATTCAGTGCTGGCTGGTTGGCTTATTTCGGTGGCCCGGCGATACCGGGCCGCTTCGTTCTCGGCTTCAACTTCGACGGCGGCATCGTCCGCCGGATCCGCGGGGTCCGCGTCGCCGTCGTACAGTCCGTACTTCGCGATGTACTGGACCACGCCGTCGGGCACGAGGTACCAGACGGGATTTCCGGCCGCGACGCGGGCACGGCAGTCCGTCGACGAGATCGCCATGGCCGGGACTTCGAGCAGGCTGACGTCCTTCCGGCCCATCCCGTCCAGCACGTGGCCGGGGCGGGTGACCCCCACGAAGTGCGCCAGGACCAGAGTTCGTCGATGTCTTTCCACGACAGGATCTGGGACAGGGCGTCCGCGCCGGTGATGAAGAAGAGGTCGGCATCGGGCCGGAGCGTCCGCAGGTCCCGCAGGGTGTCGATCGTGTAGGTGGGACCTGGCCGGTCCACGTCCACCCGGCTGACGGTGAATCGCGGATTCGACGCCGTGGCAATGACGGTCATGAGGTAACGGTGCTCCGCCTCGCTGACCTTCTTGCTCATCTTCTGCCAGGGCTGGCCGGTGGGCACGAACACCACTTCGTCCAGATCGAACTTGGCCGCAACCTCGCTGGCTGCGACAAGGTGTCCGTGGTGGATGGGGTCGAACGTGCCGCCCATCACACCCAGGCGCAGGCGGCGTGTGGCGTCGCGCTGCTTCACGGTGGCGGAAATATTAGTGGCCTTGGCCGTGATCGTGCTTGTTCGGGTGCTGGCGGTGCGGATCCGAGTGCTCCTCGACGGCCTCGTGGCGCTTGCCCAGGTTGGAGTAGGACAGCGTGATGAACATCATCAGGAGGAGGACAGCAAACATCGCGGCGCCGATCACGAACGGCGGTGCAATAAGCGGCGCGAGTTCCTCGTGGCCGGATTCGCCGGCGGCGGCGATGATTGTGGCGATCTGCTGCGACAGCATGTTCTCCCCTAGTGAGTTCAAAACGTTGCGACGGCGGAGATTCCCGCCGTTCCTGACTTCTGTTCCATGTTACAGCGTTGCTAGACCCTGATCTGGCCCTCGCCCTGCACGATCCACTTGGTGGTGGTCAGTTCGGTCAGCCCCATCGGGCCGCGGGCGTGCAGCTTCTGGGTGGAAATCCCTACCTCGGCGCCGAGGCCGAGTTCGCCGCCGTCGGTGAACCGCGTGGACGCGTTCACGATCACGGCCGCGGAATCGATCTCAGCGATGAAACGATCGGCGTTGGCGAGGTCGTTGGTCAGGATGGCCTCGGTGTGGCCCGTGGACCACTTGCGGATGTGCCTGACGGCCTCGTCCAGGTTGTCCACCATGGCCACGGCGAGGTCCAGGTCCATGTATTCGGTGGCCCAGTCCTCTTCCGTGGCGGGGACTGAGGCGACGGACGCCGGCAGCGCCGCGCGGATGCGCTCATCGGTGTGCAGGGTGACGCCGGCGTCGCGCAGGGCGGCAGCGACGGCGGGCAGCACGGTGGAACCCGAGTGGACCAGCAGGGTTTCCACGGTGTTGCAGACGCTGGGCCGCTGGGTCTTGGCGTTCAGCAGGATCTCCACGGCCATGTCCTCGCTCGCGGAGGCGTCCAGGAAGATGTGGACGTTGCCCTCGCCGGTCTCGATGACCGGCACGGAGGCGTTCTTCACCACGGACTGGATCAGGTCACGGCCGCCGCGGGGAATCAGGACGTCCACCCGGCCCCGGGCGCGCATCAGGGCGTTGGCGCCCTCGCGGCCGAACTGGTCCACCGTCTGTACGGCATCGGCCGGCAGGCCCACCGATTCCAGCGCGTCGCGAAGGATGGTGACCAGCGCGGCGTTGGTGGCGGCGGCGGCGGTTCCGCCGCGGAGGATGACCGCGTTGCCGCTCTTGAGACCCAGTCCGGCGATGTCCACGGTCACGTTGGGGCGTGCCTCATAGATGGCGGCGACGACGCCCATGGGCACGTTGATCTGGCGGAGCCGCAGCCCGTTGGGCAGCGTCTGGCCGCGGACCACGTTGCCGACCGGGTCGGGAAGGGTGGCGAGGTTTTCCAGGGCTCCGGCGAGGGCCTGGATGCGGGCTTCGGTGAGGGTGAGCCGGTCCAGCAGCGCCGCGGAGGTGCCGTTGGCCCGTCCTGCGGCGACGTCTGTGGCGTTGGCGGCCAGGACCTGGCTCTTGCGCTCCAGCAGCGCCGCCGCGATGGCGCGCAGGCCGCTGTCCTTCCACGCACGGTTGGCGCGGGCCATCCGCCGTGCGGCGTGCCGGGAGCGGTCGGCGATGGCGTGGACGGCGGCCTCGACGTCGGCCGTTGAAGGTCGTACCTTCACTTCCTCGGGCGTCGCGGCTGCCTGCGCAGCATCGGTGGAACTCGCAGCGGCTTGGGGAATCAGTGCCTCAGTCATCCTTCAAGTCTAGGCGGGCGTGCTGGCTAAACCAGAACCAGGTCGTCAACGTGAACAACCTCGCGGTCGAATCCCCGCCCCAGTGACTCGCCGAGTTCCACCGTGGACCGGCCCAGCATCTGCGGCAGCTCATCCGCAGAATAGTTGACCAGGCCGCGCGCAATGACGGTACCGTCGGCCGCGACCATTTCCACGGCGTCGCCGGCGTCAAAGTTGCCTTCGACCGCCGAGATGCCGGCCGGGAGCAGCGACGTGTGGTTGTCACACACGGCCGTCACCGCGCCGTCGTCGAGGATGAGCCGGCCCTGCACGTGCGCGAGGTGGGCGAGCCACATCATCCGCACCGGCTTACGGGCACCGTTCACGGTGAACCAGGTTCCAACGTCTTCGCCGGCCAGGGCCGCTGCCACATTCGCAGTCGACGTGACCATCGCGGGGATTCCGGAATCGGCCGCCATGATGGCCGCCTCGACCTTGGTCTGCATTCCGCCGGTTCCGACTCCGGCCTTGCCGGGCGCGCCGATGGTGCACACCCTCGAGGTCCTGCGGGCCGTCCACGCGGGGAATCCGCTTGGCGCCCTTCGCCGGCGGGCCGTCGTACAGCGAATCGACGTCGGAGAGCAGCACCAGGGCGTCGGCACGGACGAGGTGGGCCACGAGTGCCGAGAGGCGGTCGTTGTCGCCGAAGCGGATCTTGTGCGTTGCCACGGTGTCGTTTTCGTTGACGACCGGCACCACGCCCAGGTTCAGCAGCCTGTTCAGGGCGCGGAAGGCGTTGGTGTGGTGGCTGCGCCGCATGAGGTCATCGGCAGTGAGCAGCACCTGGCTGACGGTCACGCCGTGGGCGCCGAAGGCGTGGGTGTACCGCGCCATCAAAAGGCCCTGACCCACGCTGGCTGCGGCCTGCTGGGTGGCGAGGTCGCGGGGACGCTTGGCCAGTCCCAACGGCGCGAGGCCGGCGGCGATGGCCCCCGAGGACACAAGGATGATCTCCATGCCCTCGTTGCTCTTGGCTGCAAGGGCATCCGACAGCGCGATGAGCGCTTCTTCCGAGATGCCGCCCTTGATGCTGGTGAGCGACGACGATCCGACCTTGACGACGATGCGGCGCGCCCGGGCAAGCACGCTCCTGTCGTCGCTGGGTTCCTCGATTATTACTGCGGAACTGGCACTCACTTCGGCGGGTTCACTCCTCATTGTCGTCGCCCAGCCCACTCTCCTTGAGCGGCTTGGCGACCCGGCGGCTGCTGACGGATTCGGTCCAGATGCCGGCCTTGCGCTCCGCCTCGAGCTCGGCGCGGGCGGCGGCCTTGGCCTCGCGGCGTTCGACCTGCTCGTCGCGCTTCTGCCCGCGGGTGGGGCGGTCGCCGATGTCGGCGAAGCGCACGTCGGTGCCGCGCGGAGCGGCGAGCAGTTCGGCGCCGGCCATCATGGTCGGCTCCCAGTCGAAGACAACGCCGTCGTCCTCGCCGATGACCACAGTGTCGCCCGGCAGGGCGCCCTGCTTGAAGAGTTCGTTTTCGACGCCCAGCTTGGCGAGGCGGTCCGCGAGGTAGCCGATCGCTTCCTCGTTGGTGAAGTCGGTCTGCTTGACCCAGCGCACGGGCTTGTCGCCGAGGACGCGGAACAGCGGTTCGAGGTTCTTCTCTTCGCGGCGGATCTTGAAGCCGGACTCGTTGACGGCGCGCGGCCTCAGGATCGGGGCGTGCACCTTGGGCGGCGCCGCGGCGAGGGTGTCGCGGGCGGCCTGGACGATCTCGGCCATGGCGAAGCCGAGCTGGCGGAGGCCCTCGTGGCTCGTGGCGGAGATCTCGAAGACTTTGTAGCCGCGGGATTCCAGTTCCGGGCGGACGAACTCGGCCATGTCCTTGCCGTCGGGCAGGTCCACCTTGTTCAGGGCGATCAGCCGGGGGCGGTGGTTCAGCGGGACGACTTCGCCGTCGGCGCCGCTGTAGCTCATGTCCACGGCGTACTTCTCCAGCTCGGCCTCGATGATGGCGAGGTCGGAGAGCGGGTCGCGGTCGGATTCGAGCGTGCCGCAGTCCAGTACGTGCACGAGGGCGGCGCAGCGCTCGACGTGGCGCAGGAAGTGGTGGCCGAGGCCCTTGCCTTCGCTGGCGCCTTCGATGAGGCCCGGGACGTCGGCGATGGTGAAGCGGACCTCGCCGGCCTGGACGACGCCCAGGTTGGGGATCAGGGTGGTGAAGGGGTAATCGGCAATCTTGGGCCGGGCGGCCGACATGGCGGCGATCAGGCTGGATTTGCCGGCGGAGGGGAAGCCGACGAGGGCGATGTCCGCAATGGACTTCAGCTCCAGGACGACGTCGCTGGATTCGCCCTCGATGCCGAGCAGCGCGAAGCCGGGGGCGCGGCGCTTCTGGGAGGAGAGCGAGGCGTTGCCGAGTCCACCGATGCCGCCGGCCGCCGCGATATATTCGGCGCCTTCGCTGACGAGGTCGGCGAGGAGTTCGCCGTGACTTGGTTTTAACCACAGTGCCGACGGGGACCGGAAGGATCAGGGTTTCGCCGTGTTTGCCGCCGCGCCAGTCGCCCATGCCGGGGCCGCCGTTGGTGGCGTGCCGGTGGGGTGCGTGGTGGTAGTCGAGCAGGGTGGTGGTCTGGGGATCAACGCGCAGGATGACGTCGCCGCCGTTGCCGCCGTTGCCGCCGTCGGGACCGCCGAGGGGCTTGAACTTCTCGCGGTGGACGGAGACACAGCCGTGGCCGCCGGTACCGCCGGATACGTGCAGTACTACCCGGTCTACAAAGCTCGCCACGTGGATCTCCTCAGTGCTGTTCCCCGGGCCCACAGGGGCCCAAGATGATTGTAATGCGGTTAAACACCGGTGGAGCGGACCTAATGGCCCGCCCCACCGATTTCGAACTATTTGTTACTCTGCAGCTGCAGCAGCCACGATGTTCACAACGCGACGACCACGGCGGGTGCCGAACTCGACAGCACCGGGGGTCAGGGCGAACAGGGTGTCGTCCCCGCCGCGGCCGACGCCGGCGCCCGGGTGGAAGTGGGTGCCACGCTGGCGGACGATGATCTCGCCTGCGGAAACTACCTGGCCGCCGAAGCGCTTGACGCCGAGGTACTGGGCGTTGGAGTCACGACCGTTGCGAGTGGAACTCGCGCCTTTTTTATGTGCCATTTGGAATGCCTGCCTTCAAAAAATTCTGGGGAATCTGCTGGAACCTGAACAGTAACGAAGGGTTACTTGATACCGGTGATCTTGACCTTGGTCAATTCCTGACGGTGACCCTGGCGCTTCTTGTAACCGGTCTTGTTCTTGAACTTCTGGATGACGATCTTCGGACCACGGAGGTCTTCGAGGATCTCAGCCGTAACCGTTACCTTGGCCAGGTCCGCAGCAGCAGAGGTGACTTTGTCACCGTCTACCAGGAGCAGTGCGGGCAACTCAAAGGTGCTGCCGGCTCCACCGGGGACGCGGTTCAGGGTAACGAAGTCTCCAACGGAAACCTTCTCTTGGCGGCCGCCTGCGCGGACAATCGCGTACACCACTGGGGAACTCACTTCTCTCGACGTTTATTACTAGATTTGCGTGCGGAACCTGGTCCAAATTGTTTGGCTGGCTCACGCTGTGCCTCTACGCCGGTGGGTTCCCCGGGGGGACCCATGAGCTATCCCGTGGACATTCGCATCCGAATAACGAATGGAGTGTCCTCAAGGTCATAACCCAAGTGTTGGCGTAAGCACCGAAGATCTAGACTACGCTAATTTTGCCTTCGGCCGCAAATGAGGCTGGCTCCGGAGGGGCCTTGCGTGATGGACGCAACTCGATCTAGGCCGAGCGCTCCCGCAACGACTTCCGGAACCGTGCCCCACTATCGTACAGGCTGGCCGGGGCGCCCGCGCTCAGGCGTGCAGCCTCGGCGCGTCGAAGAAATCGATCTCGTAGCGGGCCGACTGCCGGAAGGCCGAAACCATGGCGTCCCGTTCGGCGGCGGAGCCAGCACGCGCTGCCCGGTCGGTCACCGCGATCGCCTGCCGGGTCGCCGCGGCGAAGTCCTCGTCGGCGTACGTCCGGAGCCACTCCGCGTAGGGATGCGCCGTGGGGGCGCCTGCGGCCAGGAACTGGGTGTGCAGGGCCGCGCCCACCTCGGCGTAGAGCCAGAAGCACGGCAGCGCCGCGGCCACCAGCACCCCGTAGCTCCCGGAAACCGAGGCGGCCAGCAGGTGGTCCACATACGCTTTGGTGACCGGGCCCGGCCGCACGTCCGCCCGCCGGCTGCTGAGCCAGTTCCGGTGCAGCTCCGACTCGACTTCGAGGCATTGCTGTGCCGAGCGTGCCCAGAACAGCTGTTCGGCTTCGCTGGGCGCGATTGCCGAGGCCCGGGCCAGCACCCGCGAGTAGCCGTTGAGGTACAGGGCGTCCTGGGCCAGATAGTACGCGAAGTCCTTTTCCGGCAGGGTGCCGTCGGCCAGACCCTTGATGAAGTCCAGGCCGTAGATGGCGTCGAGGTCCGCCGCGGCATCCTTCCCGAGGGCCGCCGCGAATTCCCCTTCGTCCGGGACGCGGTGGCCGGACCCGGCCCGGTCGGCGCCGTGGGCTGCGGCGCGATGGTCCCCGGTCAGGTGCTGCACGTGGTGGAAGTGGTGGACCGGACCGTTGCCCGTCCCGACGTCCAGGCGGTCCGAGGCGCGCAGCGCACCCTCCAGCCAGGGCTTGACCTCCCGGAGGGCAGCCTCCCAGTCCCCCACCCGGGCCTGCACGGTGGCCAGAGCCGAGGACAGTGAACAGCCGGTCCCGTGGCTGTTCCGGGTGGCCACGCGTCCGCCGGCCACCACCACGGTCTCCTGGCCAAGGACTCCCCCGGTGTTGATGAGCGCGTCCGGGCAGCCGCCGTCGTCCCCGCCGGCTGGTCCGCCGGCGTTTCCTTCCAGGTGGCCGCCTTTCACCAGCACCGTGGTGCCGGCCAGGGCGGCGAGCCGTTTGCCCTGGTCCAGGGCCTCAGCCCAGTCGGCGGCGACGGGTTCCCTCAGGAGGATGGCGAGTTCGGCGAGATTGGGTGTGATCAGGTCCGCGAGCGGCAGGAGCGCGTGCAGGGCGGATTCGGCTGTCTCCTGCAGGAGCCGGTCACCGCTGGTGGCGACCATCACCGGGTCCAGGACGACGACGCCGGGCCGGACCTTCTCGATCCAGCGGCGGACGGCGTCGATGACGTCTGCGTCCCCCAGCATGCCGATCTTGACTGCGTCGATGCCGATGTCCGCGCTCAGGGCCTCCAGCTGCGCAGTCAGGAAGGCCGCCGGCGGGATGTGGACGGCGCTGACGCCGAGGGTGTTCTGCGCCGTGAGGGCGGTGATCGCGGCCATGCCGTAGCCGCCGTGCGCGGCGATACTTTTCAGGTCGGCCTGGATGCCTGCGCCGCCGGACGGGTCCGACCCGGCGATGGCCAGCACCCGCGGAATCCGGGGGCGGGCGCCGCCCGGTCCGGTGGGCGCAGCCGGAACGGGCGGCAGGAAAGCTGAGGGAAGAGCAGGTGAAGCCACGAAAGACATCCCTTCGCCGGTGCTAACCGGACAGGTTCAACGGGTCTGGATCTCAGCCGGCTCGATGCGCGGCACCCCGTGTCAGTCCCCCAGCCTAGCCTTTGCGGCTTAACGACGCCGCGGGTGCGGCCCGGAACGGCGAATTGCTACGCCGTGCCCGGACCGCACCCGCGGCCACGCTGAACTGTGTTGCTTCCGGTTCCTAGAGCTCCGACGCCGGGACGCCGACGCCGAGGATGATCGGCTCGTTCGCGGCTGCCGGCTTTGCTGCCGGCTTGTCGGCGGTCACGGCCGGGGCTTTGGCCTCGTGGACGGATCCGGCCGCGGCCGAGGTGGTTGCCTCGCGGTGCTCCACGGACGTCTCGTTGGCTGCGCCCTGGGCGCGGCTCGCGCTCCGGTTGCGGCGCACGCGGCGGCCACGGGTGGTGCCGGCGTCGGCGTCGGCCTGGAGCCGGCGCGGCGCTGGACGCCGCGGGGACCCTGGCGGGCGCCTTGGCGGCGGGAGCCCGGTCCACGGCGGCCTTGCTGTTCTCGGCTTCGCCCAGGTTGGCGAAGGCTTCCGTCAGCAGGTCCAGGGTGAGGGCAGGAGCCGGTTGATTCGTCGGCGTGCTCGACGAACGGCAGGGCCACCTGCTCGCCGCCGAAGGTCAGCACGGCCGCGGGGCGTCCGGCTGCTTCTTCGGTCACAGCCAGTTCCAGCGCGGCGTCGACGGCGGCCTGGCGGGCCTCCGCTTCCGCTGGCCGGTTCCGGCAGCGGCGGCCTCGCCGTCGTGCAGGTGCGCGGCGTGTGCGGCGGCTGCGATGTTCGCCAGGGCGGCCCGGGTGGCCTCAGCCTTGGCGTGGCGCTCGGCGTCGGTGGGCTCGGCGTGGACGGTGCGGGTGCGGACGGAGCGAGCTCCGGCGTGCCCTGCCCGCCCTTGCCGCGGCGGCGGCTCTTGCGTTCGGTACGCTGTGCCGGCTGGGTCTCGGTGCGCGGCACGTGGTGCTCCGCGGCAACCACGTTGGCGCGGCGGTGCTCCACCGGCTCGTCGTGCGTGACGATGCCGCGGCCGGCGCAGGCTTCACACTGCTCGCCGAAGACTTCCAGCAGCCCGGTGCCCATCCGCTTGCGGGTCATCTGCACGAGGCCCAGCGAGGTCACCTCGGCCACCTGGTGCTTGGTCCGGTCGCGGCCGAGGCACTCCACCATGCGGCGCAGCACGAGGTCGCGGTTGGATTCGAGCACCATGTCGATGAAGTCGATCACGATGATGCCGCCGATGTCGCGGAGGCGGAGCTGCCGGACGACTTCCTCGGCCGCTTCCAGGTTGTTCTTGGTGACGGTTTCCTCGAGGTTGCCGCCGGTGCCGGTGAATTTGCCGGTGTTGACGTCCACCACGGTCATGGCTTCGGTGCGGTCGATCACGAGGGAACCGCCGGAGGGCAGGAAGACCTTGCGGTCCAGGGCCTTGTGGATCTGCTCGTCGATCCGCCAGGCCGCGAAGATGTCCGTGTCCTTGGTCCACTTCTCGAGCCGGCCCACGAGGTCCGGAGCCACGTAGGTGACGTAGGCCTCGATGGTGTCCCAGGCTTCCTCGCCGGAGACGATCAGCTTGGAGAAGTCCTCGTTGAAGACGTCACGGACCACCTTGATGGTCAGGTCAGGTTCGCCGTAGAGCAGCTCGGGGGCGAGGATCTTGGTCGACGACGACTGGCTCTCGATGCCTTCCCACTGCGCGCGGAGGCGGTTGATGTCGTGCGTCAGCTCTTCCTCGGAGGCACCCTCGGCCGCGGTGCGGACAATGACGCCGGCGTCCTCGGGCAGGCGGTCCTTGAGGATCCGCTTGAGGCGGTTGCGTTCGACGTCGGGCAGCTTGCGGGAGATGCCGGTCATGGAACCGCCGGGCACGTACACAAGGTAGCGGCCGGGCAGCGAGATCTGGCTGGTGAGGCGGGCGCCCTTGTGGCCGACCGGGTCCTTGGTGACCTGGACCAGCACGGAGTCGCCGGACTTCAGCGCGTTCTCGATGCGGCGCTGCTTGCCTTCGAGGTTGACGGACTCCCAGTTCACTTCACCGGCGTAGAGCACGGCGTTGCGGCCGCGGCCGATGTCCACGAAAGCGGCTTCCATGGAGGGCAGCACGTTCTGGACCTTGCCCAGGTAGACGTTGCCGATCAGGGAATCCTGCTGGGTCTTGGACACGAAGTGCTCGGCCAGGACGCCGTCTTCGAGGACGCCGATCTGGATTCTGTCGTCGCGCTGGCGGACGATCATCTGGCGGTCCACGGATTCGCGGCGGGCCAGGAACTCGGCCTCGGTGATGACGGTGCGGCGGCGGCCGGTGTCGCGGGATTCGCGGCGGCGCTGCTTCTTGGCTTCCAGCCGGGTGGAGCCCTTGACGGACGTGACGCGGTTGTTGACCGGGGCCTCCGTCGCGGCGCGCGGCGCGCGGACGCGGGTCACCGTGTTGGGCGGGTCATCGCCTTCCCCACCGGTCAGTTCCAGGTCCTGGTCACCGCGGCGGCGGCGGCGGCGGCGGCGCGACGTCACGCCGTCTTCGAGGGTTCCCTCGGTTGCCTTCTTCGGCTTCTTCGCCGGAGTCTTCGGCTTCCGTGCCGGCCTCGCCGGTGTCGCTGCCGGTGCGGCTGCGTCCGCGGCGTCCGCGGCTGCGGCGCCGACGGCGGCTGCTGGCGTCTTCGCCCTCTTCGCCTTCTTCTTCCTCATCGGACTCTTCGGCGGCGGCTGCGGCGGCTGCGGCGGCTGGAACCGGGCGCGCGACGGTGGTCAGGTCGGGGGCCTGGAAGATCATCGACGTGACGGCTCCCGGCTCGAGGAAGAGCGAGGCGGCGGAGGGTGCCTCGCGGGCTGTTCGCCGGTGTCTGCAGCTGTGTCTGCTGCGGCGGGTTCCGCCGGAGCAACCGGGGCTGCCTCGGCGGGGGCTGCGGGAGTCTCAGCGGCCGGCTCGACGGCCGCGCCGGGCGCTGCCTCGGCGTCGGCAGCTGCCGGGGCTTTTTCAGCCGCCGGGGCGGCGGCCTTTGCCCGGCTGGCGCGGCGCCGGACGGGCTTTTCTGCGGGCGCTTCGACGGCGGGCGCCTCGGCGACGACTGCGTCGGCGGAAGTTTCCGCGGCGGCTTCCACACCCGCTTCGGCGGGGGTTTCGTCGGCAAATGCGGGCAGCGGCTCGGGTGCCTCAACGGGCTTGCGGGCGCGGCTGCGTCGGGCCGGGGCTTTCTTCACGGCGCCCGCGGGCCCGGCTTGCTGCCTCTGCGGTGGACTCGCCGGCCGGTGCCCCATCCTCGGGTGCGGCGGCTTCGGCGCGGCACCTCGGCAGCGGTCTTGGGGAGCGGCTTGCGGCGCGTCCGGACGGCCCGCTTGACCGGTGCCCCTACGGCTGCTGTTTCTGCTGTTCCATCGGCAACAATTGCTGCATCGTTGTCGGCTACAACCTGGTCATTATCCATATGTGGTGACACTCCTGCCCCTGGACACCGCCACATCCGGCACCCGTTGGGGCAATTATTTGTCAACACCCGCGGGCATTGACAGAAGTCAATTGGATACCCTCAGGTTCGCACCGGCAGTGGGGTGCGGCAGCCCTGGAGGGCCGGCGAGATTGTTCTGGAACCCGTTGATCTACACGCCACAACCAGGTGCCGTCCAATGGCATTGCGGGACAGCCTGGATCAGTGGATCCGTAGCTCCCTGCTCATCATTGGCGGTCTTGGGAACAAAATCGCCGGACCGGGACCCGGATGTGGATCGGGTTCCAGCCACGATCATTGTCTCACAGGACCCGTGAAAGCAGGCGTAAGGCGGGCGCCAATCGCAACGCGGGCGGCCGGGCGGTGCCGGGCGGGGCGATTCCCCGGCTTCCCCCAGCCGCCGGCGATACAATCGGGGCCAGAAGCTCCCGACGCGAAGGACCGACATTCCATGCCCAGCATCTCCAGCGCCACCGGCGACGCGACCTCGCAGAGGCCCGGTTCCGGCACGGCCCTCGCCGAGCGGCCCCTGCCGCCGATGACCCGCGACCGGCCGTTCGCGTGGCTGCTCCTGATCACCGGCGTCGTCGGCTGGCTCGCCTCCGCAACCCTGGTGCTGGAGAAACTCGAGGTCCTCAAGGACCCCGGCCATGTGACCGTCTGCGATGTGAATCCGTGGATCTCCTGCGGCCAGGTCATGCAGACGCCGCAGAGTTCGGTGTTCGGTTTCCCCAACATGTTCATCGGCATCGTGGCCTTTGCCGTCATCATCACCACGGCGATGGGCATCCTGGCCGGCGCCCGGTTCGCCCGCTGGTACTGGCTCGGGCTGCAGGCCGGCGTGACCCTGGGCTTCGTCTTTGTGGTGTGGCTCTGGTCGCAGGCCCTGTACTCCATCCACATCCTGTGCCCGTTCTGCATGGTCGTCTGGGCCGCGATGATCCCGCTGTTCGTCTGGACCACTGTCCGCAACGTCTCCCACGGCGTCATCCGGCTGCCCGCCGGCGCCACCCGGATCCTCGGCGACTCGGGCTGGATCCTCACGGCGTTGCTCTACGTTGCAGTGATCGCCACGATCTTCTTCGCCTTCATCCAGGTCTTCATCGGAACGTCCGGCTACTGACGGATTAAACACCGCGAGATGACAGTTGAGGCCAATGTTCGTCACGAACATTGGCCTCAACTGTCATCTCGGTGCGGGACTGGGTCAGTCCTGGAACCAGATCTTGATCTCGCGCTCCGCGGACTCTACGGAGTCCGAACCGTGGACCAGGTTCTGCTGGACCTTCAGGCCCCAGTCGCGGCCCAGGTCCCCGCGGATGGTGCCGGGGGCCGCCGTCGTCGGGTCCGTGGTGCCGGCGAGCGAGCGGAAGCCCTCAATGACGCGGTGGCCTTCGAAGATCGCGGCGACAACGGGGCCGCTGAGCATGAACTCGACCAGCGGCTCGTAGAACGGCTTGCCCACGTGCTCCTCGTAGTGCTGCTCCAGCAGTTCCCGGCTGGCGTCGACCTTCTTGAGCTCGGCCAGGGTGTAGCCCTTGGCTTCGATCCGGGCAAGGATGCTGCCGCTCAGCTTGCGGGCGACGCCGTCGGGCTTGATCAGGACGAGGGTGCGCTCAATGCTCACAACTGCTCCAATGTGTTGGGGTGGGGTTCGGATCTAGTCTACGGGTTTCGGGTTACGGGTTCTGGGCGCCGGTTCCGGGGGCTTGTCCCGGGCCGGGCTCCGCGGGATGGGCCGCATCCCAGGCCGCCTGTTCGCGGTCCCGCTGTGCCGCCTCGCGGTCGATCCGGATGCCCGTACGGATCCCGTACCACCAGGCAACCGCGAAGAGCAGGCCCACGACGTACATCGTGGGCTCCACGATTCCGGCCAGGATCAGCACGATCTGCAGGATCCAGCCCAGGCCCACGCCCCAGGGTTTGGAGAGGACCGCGCACGTGAAGACGAACACGAGGCACAGCCCGATCCCCACCGAGAAGATCAGGACGGGCGGGAACTCGTTCCGGCGGAGGCCGAAGACCGCCAGCGTGCCGAAGAGCACCACAAAGGCTTCCAGCAGCAGGACCGTGGAGGCGAACATGACCTTGGTGGAACGGCGTTTCTTGGGCATGCCCGGACGCCATTCGCGCTGGGCTTTGGTGAGTCGTGCCATCGCTTAGGCGTCCGCCTTTCCGAGCAGGATCCTGGCGTCCGCCACGAGCGTGATGGAGCCGGTGACCAGCACGCCGCCGGCGAGGTCGTCGTTGGCTTCGGAGCGTTCCACGGCCCATTCCAGGGCGTCGTCGAGCTTGTCGGACACGTGGACGTTGTCCTCGCCGAAGCCCAGGTCCATCGCGATCTCCGCGAGGTCCTCGGCCGGGACTGCCCGCGGCGAGTTGGACTGGGTGAAGCAGTATTCGCTGGCGAGATCGCCCAGGGATTCCTTGAGCTGGCGGAGGATTTCCTCGGCGTCCTTGTCCGCCAGGATGCCCACCACCACCACGAGTTTGGTGAAGCTGAACGCCTCGTGGATGGCCTCGGCCGAGACCCGGATGCCCTCGGGGTTGTGGGCCGCGTCCACGATGATGGTCGGGGCCGTGCGGACCACTTCGAGCCGGCCGGGGGACGTCACCGTGGCGAACGCTTCCTGCAGGATTTCGCGGTCGAGCGGCTTTTCGCCGCCGAAGAAGGCTTCGAGGGCGGCAATCGCGACGGCGGCGTTCTCGGCCTGGTGCGCCCCGTGCAGGGGGACGAGCAGTTCCTCGTAGCGGCCCGCGATGCCCTGGATGGTCACCATCTGGCCGCCGACGGCGACGGTACGGGACTCGACGCCGAACTCGACGCCTTCGAACCGGAACGGGACGTTGACTTCCTTGGCCTTCTCCAGGAGGACCTGGGCCGCGCCGGTCGGCTGCGCGGCGCTGACCAGGAAGCCGCCGGGCTTGATGATGCCGGCCTTCTCGTAGGCGATTTCCTCGGTGGTGTCGCCGAGCAGATCCGTGTGGTCGAGCGAGATCGGCGTGACCACAAAGACCTGGCCGTCGCCGACGTTGGTGGCGTCGGTGATGCCGCCCAGGCCGACTTCCATGACGGCCACGTTGACGGGCTGGTCCGCGAAGACCGCGAAGCCGAGGATGGTCAGGCACTCGAAGTAGGTCAGCCGGGGCTGGCCCTCGGCCTCGAGCTCGCCGTCCACAATGGCCAGGTACGGGCGGATCTCGTCCCAGATCCGGACGAAGGTCTCGTCCGGGACCGGTTCACCGTCGATGCTGATCCGCTCCGTGACCTTGGACAGGTGCGGGCTGGTGTACCGCCCGGTGCTCAGGCCGTGGGCGCGCAGTCCGGCCTCGATCATCCGCGCCGTGGAGGTCTTGCCGTTGGTGCCGGTGACGTGGATGATCGGGAACGCCTTGTTCGGCTCGCCCAGGATGTCCATCGCCCGGTACAGCGGAGCGAGCCGCGGCTCCATCTTGTTTTCCGGGGCGCGGCCCAGCAGCTCGGCGTAGACGCTTTCTACGGAGAATTCGTCAGTCATGGTTCAGGCCCCTACTTTTTCGACGGTGATCTGCAGGGCGGTGTCGTCCCCGCTGGAATACAAGCCCAGTTCCACGGTGAGCGTTTCTGTGACCACGAGGCTTTCGTGGGCTTTCACGGCATCGACAACATCCTGCGCCGCCGTGACGGACGTGCGGATCCGGTCGCTGACGTTGAGTCCGGCATCCTTGCGGGCCTGCTGGATGGCGCGGACCATGTCCCGGGCCGCGCCTTCGGCTTCGAGTTCCGGGGTGACCTCGGTGTTGAGGACCACAAAACCGCCGCCGGGCAGCACGGCCGCCGCACGGGAGCCTTCGCCTTCCGCGGCTTCGGCCACGACGGTTTCCAGGGTGTATTCCTGCGGTTCGAGGGCGAGCCCGCCCGCGGTGACCACACCGGCGTCGTCCACGGACCAGTCGCCGGATTTGGAGCCCTTGATGGCTTGCTGGACATTCTTGCCCAGCCGCGGACCGGCGGCGCGGGCGTTGACCACGAGCTTCTGTTCGATGCCGAACTCCTCCGGGGAGGCGCTCTCGGCGTCGAGCAGGCGGACCGAGCGCAGGTTCAGTTCATCGGCGATGACGCCGGCAAAGCCGTCCAGCGCGTCCGCGCCGGGGGCGACGACGGTGAGTTCCTGCAGCGGCAGCCGGACCCGGAGGTTCGCGGCCTTGCGCAGCGAGGACCCGGTGGAGCAGATCTGCTGGACGCGGTCCATCGCCTCGACGAGGCCCGGGTTGGCCGGGAAGAGTCCGGCGTCCGGCCAGTCGGCCAGGTGCACGGAGCGCCCGCCGGTGAGGCCGCGCCAGATCTCCTCGGAGACCAGCGGCAGCAGCGAGGCGGCCACGCGGGAGACGGTCTCCAGCGCGGTGTAGAGCGCGTCGAAGGCGTCCACGTTCTCGTCGAAGAAGCGCTGGCGGCTGCGGCGGACGTACCAGTTGGTGAGCATGTCCAGGTAGCTGCGGAGTTCGTCGCACGCCCCGGAGATGTCGTAGCTGTCCAGCTGGGCGGTCATGTTGCGGACCAGGTCCCCGGTGTTGGCCATCAGGTACTGGTCCAGGGTGTCGGCGTAGCCGTCGTAGCGCAGCTTCGCGTCGTACCCGGTCGCTTGTCCACCGGCTGCGCCGGAAGCGTTCGTGTACAGCGTGAAGAAGCTGTAGACGTTCCACAGCGGCAGGATGACCTGCCGGACGCCGTCGCGGATTCCCTGCTCGGTGACCACAAGGTTGCCGCCGCGCAGGATCGGGCTGGACATCAGGAACCAGCGCATCGCGTCGGAGCCGTCGCGGTCCAGGACCTCGGAGACGTCGGGGTAGTTGCGCAGGCTCTTGGACATCTTCTGCCCGTCGGAGCCCAGGACGATGCCGTGGCTGATGACGTTGCGGAAGGCAGGCCGGTCGAACAGCGCGGTGGAGAGGATGTGCAGCATGTAGAACCAGCCGCGGGTCTGGCCGATGTACTCGACGATGAAGTCCGCCGGGTTGTGGGTGTCGAACCATTCCTCGTTCTGGAACGGGTAGTGCACCTGGCCGTAGGGCATGGAGCCGGAGTCGAACCAGACGTCCAGGACGTCCTCGACGCGGCGCATGACCGACTGGCCCTCTTCCGGGGTGCGGGGATCGTCCGGGTTCGGGCGGGTCAGCTCATCGATGAACGGGCGGTGCAGGTCCACCTCGCCGGCCTTGTTCAGCGGCAGGCGGCCGAAGTCCGCGTCGATCTCGGCGAGCGAGCCGTAGACATCCGTGCGCGGGTAGTCGGGGTCGCTGGACTGCCACACCGGGATGGGGCTGCCCCAGTAGCGGTTCCGGCTGATGGACCAGTCGCGGGCGTTGGCGAGCCATTTGCCGAACTGGCCGTCCTTGACGTTGCCCGGGATCCAGTTGATGTCCTGGTTCAGCTCGGACATCCGGTCCTTGAACTTGGTGACCTCGACGTACCAGGAGGACACGGCGCGGTAGATCAGCGGGTTGCGGCAGCGCCAGCAGTGCGGGTAGCTGTGCTCGTAGCTGGCCTGGCGGACCAGGCGGCCCTGGGCGCGCAGCACCTGGGTGATGGGCTTGTTCGCGTCGAAGACCTGCAGGCCGGCGATGTCGGCGAGGTCGCCGTGGCCGAACAGCGGCAGGAACTTCGCGCCTTCGTCCACCGACAGGACCACGGGGATGCCTGCTTCTTCGCAGATTTTCTGGTCGTCTTCACCGTAGGCGGGCGACTGGTGGACGATGCCGGTACCGTCCGTGGTGGTGACGTAGTCCGCGACGAGGAAACGCCAGGCGTTCTCGTTGCCGTACTTCTCGTCGTCGTTGAAGTAGTCCCACAGCGGTTCGTAGGCAAGGCCGTCAAGCTCGGCGCCGGTGTGGGCGGAGGTGACCGCGGCTTCGGCGGCGGCAACGCCCTCGGCACCGTCGCCGTAGCCCAGGTCCTTGGCGTAGGCGCCGAGCAGTTCCGCGGCGAGCAGGAAGCTGCCCGTTACGGGAGCCTCGGCGGCGGCTGCCTTGATGCCGTGCGGCCCTGCCGGCAGGACCACGTAGCTGATGGCCGGCCCGACGGCGAGCGCCAGGTTGGTGGGCAGCGTCCAGGGCGTGGTGGTCCAGGCGAGCGCCTGCACGCCGGCGAGCTGCCGGGACAGCTCCGACTCCCCCGCCGTGATCGGGAAGGTCACGGTGACGGTCTGGTCCTGGCGGTTCTTGTAGACGTCGTCGTCCATGCGGAGCTCATGGTTGGACAGCGGCGTCTCGTCCTTCCAGCAATACGGGCAGGACGCGGTAGCCGTTGTAGGTGAGGCCCTTTTCGTGCAGCTGCTTGAAGGCCCAGAGCACCGACTCCATGTACTCGACGTTGAGGGTCTTGTAGTCGTTCTCGAAGTCCACCCAGCGGGCCTGGCGGGTGACGTAGCTCTTCCACTCGTCGGCGTACTTCATCACGGAGGCGCGGCAGGCGTCGTTGAACTTGTCGATGCCCATGGCCTCGATCTGGGTCTTGTCCGTCATGCCCAGCTGCTTCATGGCTTCCAGCTCGGCGGGCAGGCCGTGCGTGTCCCAGCCGAAGCGGCGCTCCACGCGGCGGCCGCGCTGGGTCTGGTACCGGCCGACGAGGTCCTTGGCGTAGCCGGTCAGCAGGTGGCCGTAGTGCGGCAGGCCGTTGGCGAAGGGAGGGCCGTCGTAGAAGACGAATTCGTTGCTGACCCGGGCTTTCCGCCGGGAAGATCAGAATCCCGCTGGTCGATGCTGGCCTGGAAGGTGCCGTCTTCGTCCCAGTACTTGAGGATCCGCTCTTCGATCTCCGGGAACTTCACGGAGGCGGACACGCCTGCGGTGTTGGGAGCAGAGGTGGTGGAAGCAGAAGTGGGGGCGCCTGCGCCGGAGAGCGCGGCGGAGGCCTTCGGGTAATAAGTCATCTCGACATCCTGGGTTGAGCTGGTGAACAAAGGATCATTCAGGATGCGAGGACGGCCCGTGCACTGTTTCCAGTCCCGGTACCGCGGTACCACCTCACTTACCGCCGCCGGCCTGCTCCTTCGGGAAGGAGCTGCTCCGGCGTCGGCCGCTCATTACTGCTGTGACGGGCTTACCCGTCCGGTTCTACCGGCCCTGGCGCGTGGTGACGTTGCGCCGGGGCGTTCTTCCGGAAGCTCACCGGTGATGGCCGGGTCAAAGCTGATATGTCGATGTTACCGGAGAAGTCACTGCGTTTCACTGCACGGCGTGGTCTGCCGGGCAGCGAAACGCAGTGGCGGCGGCTTAGCGTACGGGCTGGAGATTGAAGCTGCGCGGAAGTTTCAGGCCGGCTTCGGCCATGACCCCGCGGAGCCGGTCCGGGTAGTCGGTGATGATCCCGTCGACGCCGGCGTCGATCAGGGCGCGCATGGTCGGCTGGTCATCGACTGTCCACGGGATGACCTGCATCCCGGCGGCGTGCGCACGCTGCACCATGTCCGCGGTGACGTAGGGGACGTAGCCGGGGTCTGTCACCTTGCCGTTCTGCGGTGTCCCGTGCACGGGCGAGACGGCGTCGAATCCCAGCGATGCGGCAGCCGCGACGAGATCGCCGCCAAAGTCGTCGGCGTCCAGGCCGCCCAGCCAGGGCGAACTGCCTGGCTGGCCTGCCTGGAGGAAGTCCTTATTGGTCAGCGCCACGGTGCGGATCCGTGGATCTCGCTGCTGGACCAGGCGCAGGCTGCCCCAGTCGAAGCTTTGGATGGACACGCGGCCCTGCATGTGGGCGGCCCTGATTTCCCGGAGGGCGACGTCGACAAACTGCTCCCGCGGGGCGGTTTCCGCCGGCGCACCGGCCTCGACCTTCGTTTCGATGTTGAACTTCACCTTGCTCGCCCGGTGGGCGTCGGCGAGCGCAAAGACTTCCGCGAGGGTCGGCATTTTTGCACCGGGAGAAGCCGTCTGGCCCGGGAACTGCGGCTGGGTGAGCGAACCGCAGTCCAGACTGCGGACCTGTTCGAAGGTCAGGTCTTTGACGTACTTGCCGACATAGGGGAACGCCGGGTCGTTGGGTGTCACCGGAGCCGTATCGAGGCACTTCTTGTCGCTGACCTTGCGGTCGTGCGTGATGACCTCGCGGCCATCCTTGGTGATCTGGAGGTCCAGCTCCAGCGTCGACACGCCTGTTTCGAGCCCCCTCGCGAAGGAAGCAAGTGTTGATTCGACGGTCAGGCCGATTCCGCCGCGGTGGGCTTCAAGGTCGAACTGGTTGTTTGTGCGTTTGGCGTTCGTGCCGTGGGCGTCCGTGCCGGTGGTGGCCTGGGCCTGGCCGGACGTGGCGAGGAGCAGGGCTGCGCCGAGTACGGCAGCGCCAAGCTTCGTCGGGGTTCGCATGGGAAAGGGTCTCCGCTCTGGTGGTGTGCAGTTGCGCCTGCCACGGTTCCGTTCCGCAGCCAACGGCCAGCCACACCGGGCTGGCCTGCGCACCACGGGCCGGTGAATGTTGGGCGTCGCGGCCACGGCCGGCAAATTGACGGCGACGCCGCGGCGGCGACTGCTTAGACTCGTGCCATGACAGTCCCCGGGCGAATCGGACCGGGGCGATTCGGACCGCAGTGCGCGCCGCCGCTGGCAGCTGTCGGCAGTGCTGGTGGCCGTGCCGGTCACGGTGCTGTCTTTTTTCCGCGCGGTCCCGGCGCCCTGGCCGACCCCCGTGGTGCAGCTGGTGGCCTTCACACCGTGGCTCGTGTTCCCCGCGGCAGCGGCCCTGCTGCTGGCGCTTCCGGGCCGCCGTTCCTGGGCGGTCCTGCCGGCGGCCGTTCTCCTGGCCGTCCAGTTCCTGTGGCTGTTCCCGCCGGACGTGCTCCTGGACCGGCAGGCGGGCCAGCTCCAGGGCCGCGGAGACCGGATGCGTCAGCGGCGGCGGCGGAACTGACAGTCATGACCCTCAACGCCTGGATGGGCCAGGCGGATGCCGCGGACATGGTCCGGCTGGTCCGCGAGAACGGCGTCGCGTTGCTGGCGGTCCAGGAACTGTCACCGGCCCTGGAGAGGCGGCTGGATGCCGAAGGGCTGGGCGGGCTGCTTCCGTACCGGATCAGCCACACCATGGGCGGCGCCAGCGGCGGCGGCGTGTATTCCTCCCGGCCGCTGGTTCGGCTGGACTCCGTGGCCGGTTCCGCCTTCCACATGCCCACGCTGCAGGTGCCCGTGGCGGCGGGCGGGCGGCCGGTGGCGCTGGCGGTGACCAACGTGCACACCCAGGCTCCGGTGGAGGCCGGGCCGGGCGGTGGCGCAGCGAACTGGCCGCTCTGGGCAGCGTGCCGCCCGTCCCGGGAACGTGCTGCTGCTGGGCGATTTCAACGCCACGCTCGACCACGCCGAGTTCCGCCAGATGCTGGCAGGCGGCCCGGACAGGGCCGACGGGACCGGCAGCCTCGTGGACGCGGGGGTCGCGGCCCTGGCCCGTCTGGTCCGACCTGGCCCAAGGACGGCCAGCCGCTGCCGGGCGTGGTGATCGACCACATCGTGACCAGCCCGCAGGTGCGCAGCCGCGGCTATTCCGTGCAGGCCGTGGCCGGGACGGACCACGCGGCCGTCCTGGCCACGCTGTCCGTCCCCGCCGGCGGTTGAGCGCGAGCCAACGTGCCGGAGCCCCGAATCCGGTGGCTAGCCTCTAGCCCTTGCGGATCAGCTTGTAGTTGGCGGCCTGCGCTACCGGGCGGATCACGATCTGGTCCAGGTTGACGTGGTGCGGCGCCACCACGGCGTACCGGACGACGTCGGCGACGTCCGCGGCGGTCAGGGGCTTCTCGACGCCGGCGTAGACCTTGGCGGCCGCGTCGTGTTGTCGCCGAGGCGGTTCAGCGCGAACTCCTCGGTCTGCACCAGGCCCGGGGCCACCTCGATCACGCGGACATTGTGCTCGGCCTCTTCGAGCCGGAGGGCACCGGTCAGGGCATGCTGGGCGAACTTGGCCGCGTTGTAGCCGCCGCCGCCTTCGTAGGCCGACAGCCCGGCGGTGGAGGTCAGGTTCAGGACGGTGCCTTCGCCGCAGGCACGCAGCATGGGCAGGAACGCCCGGGTCAGCTTCATGGTGCCGAGCACGTTGACCTGGTACATCCAGTCCCAGTCCTCGGTCTTGGCGTCGGCCACCTTGTCGGCGCCGCGGGCGCCGCCGGCGATGTTGATCAGCGTGTCGATGCCGCCGGCCGCGGGTGACCTCGTCGAGCAGCCGGGCGACGTCGGCGTCGTCGGTCACATCGGCCGGGAACGGCGACGGCGCCGGTTTCGGCGGCGAGCGCCTCCAGCCGGTCCGCGCGGCGGGCGACGGCGAAGACGGTCCAGCCTTCGTTCCGGAGCGCACGGACGGTGGCCTCGCCGATTCCGGTGCTCGCGCCGGTGACTACTGCTGCTTTGGCTGCTGCTGCTGTATTTGGAGTTCCTGCTTTGTCGTTTCCCTCAGTCATGGCACCACCCTAACGGCAAGGCCGTGGTCCCCGCGCACGCTGCCCGCTGGGTGAAACGCCGCGCGGGACGGCCGGGTGAATCAGCGCTGCAGGAATTCGAGCAGCACCCGGGCGTGGTTGGTTTCCGGGTCCCTGGCGCCGAACAGCAGCGTCACTGCCCCGTGCTCCGCTGCGAGGTCGCGGAGGGTCTGCACTGCGGGGTTGGTCTCCAGCTCCGCCTCGTAGGCCGCGCGGAAATCGGCGAACCGTTCCTGCATGTGCGCGAATTCGGTCCGCAGCGGCGGCGACGGCGCCACCTCCTTGAGCCACAGCCCGAGCTGCGCCCGTTCCTTGCTCACCCCGCGCGGCCACAGCCGGTCCACCAGGACCCGGCAGCCGTCGTCGTCGGCGGGATCGTCATAGATGCGTTTGATCGCGAAAATCCCTGCCGAACTTCGCTGAATTCTCCATGCCCGCATGGTACTGCCGGCTGGTGGCAGCCCTGAATACCGCTGACCAATTGTCGCAAGTACATTTCGGGCCAGTTGATGGAAGAATTGGCCCATGGCTGAAGACACGCAGGGTACAGACACGCCCACCACCGCCCCCATCAACGTTCCGGACAAGCCCGCCCTGGAGGGGCTGGAAGACGCCCTCACCCGGCGCTGGCTTGACGAAGGGACCTACAAGTTCAACCCGGACACCACCCGGGAGCAGGTCTACTCGATCGACACTCCCCCGCCCACGGCGTCGGGATCCCTGCACGTCGGGCACATGTTCTCCTACACCCAGACCGACGTCCTGGCCCGCTACCAGCGCATGACCGGCAAGAACGTCTTCTACCCGATGGGCTGGGACGACAACGGCCTGCCCACCGAGCGCCGGGTGCAGAACTACTACGGCGTGCGCTGCGACCCGACCACCGCCTACGACGCCGGCTACCGGCCGCCCGGCCGAGCCCGCCAAGAACCAGCGCGACTTCGACGTCGTCTCCCGCCGGAACTTCATCGAGCTCTGCGAGGAGCTCGCCGTCGAGGACGAGAAGGTCTTCGAGAACCTGTTCCAGACCCTGGGCCTGTCCGTGGACTGGGACCTGACCTACCGCACCATCGATGACAAGTCCCGCGCGATCTCCCAGCGCGCCTTCCTGGCGAACCTGGCCGCCGGCGACGCCTACATGGCCGAGGCGCCCACGCTGTGGGATGTCACCTTCCGCACCGCTGTGGCCCAGGCCGAGCTCGAGGACCGCGAGGTCGCCGGCGCCTACTACCGCTACCCGTTCTTCACCGAAGACGGCGAGAAGATCTTCATCGAGACCACCCGTCCGGAGCTGCTGGCCGCCTGCGCCGCCCTCGTGGCGAACCCCGACGACGAACGGTACAAGCCGCTGTTCGGCAAGAAGGTCACCTCTCCCCTGTTCGGCGTCGAGGTTGAGGTCAAGGCCCACCCGCTCGCCAAGGCGGACAAGGGCTCCGGCGTCGCCATGGTCTGCACCTTCGGCGACCTCACCGACGTCACCTGGTGGCGCGAACTGCAGCTGCCGACCCGCGCGATCGTGGGCCGCGACGGCCGCATCATCGGCGAGACCCCGGAGTGGATCACCACCGACGAAGGCCGCGCCAGCTTCGAGGCCATCGCCGGCAAGACCGTGTTCAGCGCCAAGGAAGGCGTCGTGGAGCTCCTGTCCGCCGCCGGGCTGCTGGACGGCGAGCCGAAGAAGATCATGCACCCGGTGAACTTCTTCGAAAAGGGCGACAAGCCCCTCGAGGTGGTCACCTCCCGCCAGTGGTACATCCGCAACGGCGGCCGCGACGCGGACCGCCGCGAGCGGCTGATCGCCCGCGGCCAGGAGATCGAGTTCCACCCGGCCTTCATGCGCTCGCGCTACGAGAACTGGATCTCCGGGCTGAACGGCGACTGGCTGGTCTCCCGCCAGCGCTTCTTCGGCGTGCCGGTACCGGTCTGGTACCCGCTGGACGCCGACGGCAACCCCGACTACGACGCCCCGATCGTTCCCGTCCGACGCGCAGCTGCCGGTGGACCCGGCCGCGGAAGCGGCACCGGGCTACGACGAAGCCCAGCGCGACGTGCCGGGCGGCTTCACCGGCGACGCCGACGTGCTGGACACCTGGGCCACGTCCTCGCTGACGCCGCAGATCGTGGGCGGCTGGAGCACCGACGAGGCACTCTTCGCCAAGGTCTTCCCGTTCGATGTCCGCCCGCAGGGGCACGACATCATCCGGACCTGGCTGTTCTCCTCCGCCGTGCGCGCCGATGCCCTGCAGGACGTCGCGCCGTGGAAGCACGCCGCCATCTCCGGCTGGATCCTGGACCCGGACCGGAAGAAGATGTCCAAGTCCAAGGGCAACGTCATTGTGCCCACCGATGTCCTGGAGGAGTACGGCTCGGACGCCGTGCGCTACTGGGCGGCCTCGGCCAAGCTCGGCGCGGACACCGCCTACGAGATCGCGCAGATGAAGATCGGCCGCCGTCTGGCGATCAAGCTGCTCAACGCCTCCAAGTTCGTCCTGAACCTCGGCGCCACCGAGGATTCCGTGGTTGCCGGGGACCTGTCGGTGCTCAGCAATCCGCTGGACCGGGCCGTCCTGGCGCAGCTTGTCCGACGTCGTCCTGCAGGCCACCAAGGCGTTCGAGAACTACGACTACGCCCGCGCGCTGCAGATCACCGAGAGCTTCTTCTGGCACTTCACCGACGACTACGTGGAACTCATCAAGGACCGCGCCTACGGTGCCGCCGGCGAGGCCCAGCAGGCCTCCGTGCTGGCCGCGCTGGCCACGAGCCTGGACACGCTCCTGCGGCTCTTCGCGCCGTTCCTGCCGTTCGCCACGGAAGAGGTCTGGAGCTGGTGGCGCGCCGGCTCGGTGCACCGTGCGCCGTGGCCGTCCGCCGTGGAGATCGACGGCGACACCACCCTGCTGGCGACGGTGGGGGCCGCGCTCAGCGGCATCCGCAAGGCCAAGTCCGAGGCCAAGGTCAAGCAGCGCACCGAGGTGTTCTCCGCGACCATCACGGCCTCGGAGTCCCTCACGACGCAGCTGAAGGCCGGTCTCGCCGATCTCAAGGCCGCCGCCAACGCGCGTGAACTGGCCCTGGTTGCCGGCGAGGGCGAGCTGACCGTGAGCGACGTCGTGCTGGCACCGGCAGAGGCGCCTGCCCAGGCGTAACGCCGCCGGACTGCGAAGGGCCCCGGCCAGGGAAACCTGTCCGGGGCCCTTTCGCGCCTGCCGGCGCCCTTCCGGGCCTGCCGGGTCAGGGCCGGGCCGCCCGGTCCTCTGCTTCGCTGATCGCCCAGGCGGCATTGACCAGGCCGATGTGGCTGAACGCCTGCGGGAAGTTGCCCAGGAGTTCGCCGCTGTCCGGGGCCACCTCTTCGGCCATCAGACCCAGATCGGTGGCGAAGGCGGCTGCCCGCTCGAAGACGGCCCGGGCGCGTTCTGTGCGTCCGGCCAGGGCCAGGGCGTGCGCCAGCCAGAAGGTGCACAACAGGAACGTGCCTTCCTCCCCCTCCATGCCGTCGTCGGCCAGGTAGCGGTACACGAGGCCGCGATGGTCCGTGAGCCGCTCCTCGATCGCCTCAATCGTCGCGATCATGCCGGGATCGTCCGCCGGCAGGAACCCCACGATGGCGAGCATCAGGGCCGAGGCGTCGAGGTCCTCGGAGCCGTACGCCTGGGTGTAGGCGTTCGCCGCCCGGTTCCATCCCTCGGTGCGGATGGATTCCGCGATCGCTTCCCGCGCCTCGGTCCACTGCGGGACCTTGTCGTCGGCCTCCAGGAGCCCGGCGAGGGAGATGGCCCGGTCCACGGCCACCCAGCACAGGAGCTTGGAGTGCAGGTAGTGCCGCGGTTCCCCGCGGACTTCCCAGATGCCCTGATCGGCGGACCGCCAGCGCGCGGCGGCGGTGTCCGCGGCGTCGGCGAGGAACTTCCGGGTTTCCGGCGCCAGCTCGGCGAGATATTCCGGCAAGGTGGCGGCGGCGTCGAGCAGTTCCCCGTAGACATCGAGCTGGCGCTGGTTCCAGGCGCCGTTGCCCACCCGGACCGGGGAGCTGCCCCGCCAGCCGGGCAGGTGCGCGAGTTCGCGTTCGGGGAGCTCCCGCTCCCCGCCGATGCCGAACATGATCTGCAGTTCTTCGCCGCGGGCCAGCTGGCTGGCGGCCGCTGTTTCCAGGAACTGGAAGAACTTTCCCGCCTCGTCCGGGCAGGCCGCCACCCAGAGGGCCTGGAGGGTCATGCTGGCATCCCGGATCCAGCTGAACCGGTAGTCCCAGTTGCGGGTGCCCCCGGCCACCTCCGGAAGGGACGTGGTCGGGGCGGCCACGATGGCGCCGGTCGGGTAATAGCTCAGCGCCTGCAGGATCCGGCCGCTGCCGGCGACGAGTTCCTGCCACGGGCCGCGGTAGTTCTGGTGCATCTCGGACCAGCTGGTCCAGCCCTGGACGGTGTCCTCGAGCCTGCGTGCGATCTCGGCCTGGGTCCAGAACACCGGGGCACCGCTGCCGCCGGTTGTGACATCGCGGACCGCCGAGTGGAGGGCGAAGCCGGCAACCTCGCCGGCGCGGAGGGTGAGCCGTGCCTGGGCAGTGTCCGCGCTGACCTGGAAGGCTGCCGGCGTCGAGAAGGACAGCACCTCGTCGCCCCCGCGGATCAGCAGTCCTCCGTCGGCCGCGCTCAGCACGGGCCGCGCGAGGCCGTAGTCCGGGCGGGCGTTGAGGACGACGTCGACGTCGACGACGCCGCGTGTGCAGGACACCTGGCGCAACAACGTGCCCGGCGAGTCCGCGCCGAGTTCGTGTCCCCGCCGGCCCTCCCCTAGGGCAAGTGCTTCCGTGACGGTCACGCTCCCCCCGGCGGTGGTGTGCGTGGTCTCCAGGACCATCGTGGGTCCGCGGTAGCGCCGTGTCGAGGCGTAGTCGCCGGCGGGGCGGATCGACCAGAATCCCGCCTCCGGCCCGAGGAGGCGTCCGAAGACCGAGGGACTGTCGAAGCGGGGGAAGCACAGCCAGTCCACGGAGCCTGCCGCGCTCACCAGGGCCGCGGAGCAGCAGTCGGACAGGAGGGCGTAGTCCGCGATAGGTTCACTGCTCATGGTCACACCTGGCCGGGCTGCTCGGGCACGTCACTTGGAGGGCAAAGCTTCAGGGCAAAGGGGAAGCCCCATCAGCGTTTTGCCGTTGGTGGGGCTTCGACTTTTCGATTGTCACGTGACGTCTTAGACAATCTGGCGGGATCCTTGGATTTTCAGGTCTTCCTACCTCGTCACTGGTAGCCATCATCTGACTTTGCCGAAGGCTGCGTCGGATGAGTGTCACTGAATCTTTGGTTCCTGCGTCCCACCTCTCGCGAAGTGGGTAAGTTCTATTGTGCTCGCCCGTTTTGCGGTGCACAAGAGCCCCGGAAGAACTACATCGGAGTAGTTCATCCGGGGCCCGGGGATCTAGCTGAAGACGGGGCTTTCGGTCCGGCTGCGCTTGATTTCGAAGAAGTACGGGAAGGATGCCAGGGTCACCGTGGCGTCCCAGATCTTGCCTGCTTCCTCGCCGCGCGGGATGCGGGTCAGGACCGGGCCGAAGAAGGCGGTGCCGTTGAAGGCGACCACCGGGGTGCCGACGTCCTGGCCGACCAGGGAGATGCCGGCCTCGTGGCTGGTGCGGAGCTGCGCATCGAATTCGTCGCTCTGGCCCGCGGCCGCGAGCCCGGCCGGCAGTCCGGCCTCGGCGAGGGACTTGGCGATGACCTCGTCGATGTCCTTGTTGCCTTCGTTGTGGATCTTGGTGCCCATGGCGTCGTAGAGCGGCTTGATGTACTGCGCACCGTGCTTTTCAGCGGCGGCGGTAATGACGCGGACGGGGGCCCATGCCTTCTTCATGAACTCCCGGTACTGCTCGGGCAGCTCCTCGCGGCCCTCATTGAGCACGGCGAGGCTCATGACGTGCCACTCGGTCTTGATGTCGCGGACTTCTTCCACTTCGCCGATCCAGCGGGAGGTGACCCAGGCGAACGGGCACATCGGGTCGAACCAGAAGTCGGCTTTGTTGGTCATGGTTTCAGGCACAGGTGTTCTCCTTTAGGAAGTCTGCGGGAAGGTGCGCTGCCGTGGATCGAATGCATGGCGCGCCACAGGTAACAGCGGCCGGTGAGGGCCGTTTATTCCCGTTCGGGCCTCCGGTCAGGCGGACTTGCGGCGCTTGACGTCGTGGGGGATCATCGTGGGCGCGGCCTTCTTGGTCACGACCTCTTCCGTGATGATCACACTCGCGACGTCGTCGCGGCTGGGGAGGTCGAACATGACCGGGAGCAGGACTTCCTCCATGATGGCGCGGAGCCCGCGGGCACCGGTGCCGCGCTCCAGCGCCTGGTCGGCGATGGTGTTGAGGGCCTCGTCCTCGAAGATGAGCTCGACGCCGTCGAGCTGGAACATCTTCTGGTACTGCTTGACGAGGGCGTTCTTGGGCGTCGACAGGATCTGGATCAGCGCGGCGCGGTCCAGGTTGGAGACGGTCGTGATGACCGGCAGGCGGCCGATGAATTCCGGAATGAGACCCGAACTTCAGCAGGTCCTCGGGCATGACCTCGCCGTAGGAGTCCGCGTTGTTCTTGACCTCGTTGAGCGGGGCGCCGAAGCCGATGCCCTTGCGTCCGGACCGCGAACCGATGATCTCCTCGAGACCGGCGAAGGCGCCGGCAACGATGAACAGCACGTTCGTGGTGTCGATCTGGATGAATTCCTGGTGCGGGTGCTTGCGGCCGCCCTGCGGCGGGACCGAGGCCACGGTGCCTTCGAGGATTTTCAGCAGCGCCTGCTGCACGCCTTCGCCGGAAACGTCCCGGGTGATGGAGGGGTTTTCGCTCTTCCGCGAAATCTTGTCGATCTCGTCGATGTAGATGATGCCCTGTTCGGCCTTCTTGACGTCGTAGTCGGCGGCCTGGATGAGCTTGAGGAGGATGTTCTCGACGTCCTCGCCGACGTAGCCGGCTTCGGTCAGCGCCGTCGCGTCGGCGACGGCGAAGGGGACATTAAGGCGGCGGGCCAGGGTCTGGGCCAGGTAGGTCTTGCCGCAGCCGGTGGGGCCGATCAGCAGGATGTTGGACTTGGCGATCTCGACGTCGTCGTGGTGGCCGCCGTCGGCGAGGCTCCCGCTCTTGGGCGCGTGCCCGGCCTGGATGCGCTTGTAGTGGTTGTACACGGCCACTGCGAGCGACCGCTTGGCGGGTTCCTGCCCGATCACGTATTCCTGCAGGAAATCAAAGATCTCGCGGGGCTTGGGCAGTTCGAAACTGCCCAGATCGGCGACTTCCGCGAGTTCTTCTTCAATGATCTCGTTGCAGAGTTCAATGCACTCATCGCAGATGTAGACGCCGGGCCCGGCAATAAGCTTCCGGACCTGCTTCTGGCTCTTCCCGCAGAAAGAACACTTCAGCAGATCCGTGCTCTCGCCAATCCGAGCCATATGTGAACCCCTTTAGTATCTTGCTGGTGCCTGTGACATGTTCCACTCTAGGTCACTTTATGCCTGTTAGGTGGAATGCCGACGCCGGTGCGGCCATTTGTGGTGAGCCGCACCGGCGTCGGTATTCGGGTGTTGCCAGCGGAACCGCTACTTGGCGATTGCCTGCGGCTTGATCTTGCGTGAATCAAGCACCTGGTCGATCAGCCCGTAGTTCATGGCTTCCGCGGCCGTGAGGATCTTGTCGCGCTCGATGTCGTTGTTGACCTGCTCCGGCGTCCGGCCGGAGTGCTTGGCCAGCGTGTCCTCGAGCCAGGCGCGCATCCGCATGACTTCGGCGGCCTGGATCTCCAGGTCCGAGGCCTGCCCGCCCTGTCCGCCGGACAGTGAGGGCTGGTGGATCAGCACGCGGGCGTTCGGCAGGGCCAGGCGTTTGCCCGGTGTTCCGGCCGCGAGGAGCACGGCGGCGGCGCTGGCGGCCTGGCCGAGGCAGACGGTCTGGATCTCCGGACGGATGTACGTCATGGTGTCGTAGATCGCGGTCATGGCGGTGAACGAGCCGCCCGGGGAGTTGATGTAAAGCGTGATGTCGCGGTCCGGGTCGGTGGACTCGAGCACCAGCAGCTGGGCCATGACGTCGTCGGCCGAGGCGTCGTCGACCTGGACGCCGAGGAAGATGATGCGGTCCTCGAACAGCTTGGTGTACGGGTCCTGGCGCTTGAAGCCGTAAGGGGTGCGCTCTTCGAACTGCGGCAGCACGTAACGGCTGCTCGGCAGGTTACCGGCAGTCGATCCGAAATTGTAGTTCATGTTCATTGCTCCTGAAGTCATTTCTGTCTACGTGCCGGTCAGTTCTCGGTAGCTGAATCGCTACCGGAAGCGGCGCTGCCGCCGTTGGCGTTGGTGCCGCCGCCGCCGGCCACCGACCCGGCGTGGGCCGCGATCTTGTCGAAGAAGCCGTACTCGAGGGCATCCTTCGCGGTGAACCACTTGTCGCGGTCGTTGTCCTTGAGGATGGTCTCAACCGTCTGGCCGGTCTGGTCTGCGGTCAGTTCGGCCATGACCTTCTTCATGTGCAGGATCAGCTCGGCCTGGATCTTGATGTCGGAGGCCGTGCCGCCGATGCCGCCGGAGGGCTGGTGCATCAGGATGCGGGCATTGGGGGTGGCGTAGCGCTTGCCCTTGGTGCCGGAGGAGAGCAGGAACTGGCCCATGGAGGCGGCGAGGCCGGTGGCGACGGTCACGACGTCGTTCGGGATGAACTGCATCGTGTCGTAGATGGCCATGCCGGCGGTGACGGAGCCGCCGGGTGAGTTGATGTAAAGGTAGATGTCCTTTTCAGGATTCTCCGCCGAGAGGAGCAGCAGCTGCGAGCAGATCGCGTTGGCGTTCTCGTCGCGGACCTCGGAGCCGAGCCAGATGATGCGCTCTTTCAGCAGGCGGTTGTAAATGTAGTTATCCTGGGCTGCCGGATCGACAGTAGCCATCCGGGGTGCCCCTGCTTGCTGTGACATATGTACTTACCTCTCGCTGGCGACGGTGACGCCACTGGACGACATCACTGAACTTTCCTACATGGACACTAACGGTTTTCACGCCCGCTTTGTGCGTCAGCGCGGGGCTGTTCGCTGACGGCGCACGATTGGCCGGGAGGGTTCATTGAGGGCTTAAAGGCCGCACCCCCGGAGCAAAGATCCGGGGGTGCGGCTGGGACTGCGGAACAGGAAGTGTTAGAACTTCACTGCTGCCGGGTCATCGTTCTTGGCGGTCTCGGTTGCTGCCTCGTCGGAGGCGGTCTCCTCGACGCCGGCTCCGGCAGCTGCCTCAACGGTTGCCTCTTCGCCGCCGGGGCGGACGAAGTCGCTGAGGTCAACCTTGTTGCCCTCGGAGTCGGTGACCTCGGCCTGGCCCAGGACAACGGCAAGTGCCTTGCGGCGGCGGACCTCGGAAACCATCATCGGGACCTGGCCGCTCTGATCGATGATCTGGGCGAACTGGTTCGGGTCCATGCCGTACTGGCCGGCGGTGGTGACGATGTAGTCGATCAGCTCGTTCTGGCTGACGTTGACTTCTTCCTTTTCGGCAATCGCGTCAAGGATGATCTCGTTCTGGAACGCACGCTCGGTGTTGGCCTTGACCTCGGCGCGGTGCTCCTCGGTGTCGTGCTCGCCTTCGCCGTGGGCGTTCTCGGCGTTGAAGTGCTGCTCGAGCTGCTCTTCGACGACGGATTCCGGAACCGGGACCGCGACGAGCTCAACGAGCTTGTCCAGGACCTTGTCGCGGGCCTCTACGCCCTGCTCGACGACCTTGGACTCGGCGGCCTGCTTGGCGAGGTCTTCGCGCAGCTCGGCGAGGGTGTCGAATTCGGACGCCAGCTGGGCGAAGTCGTCGTCAGCCTCGGGAAGCTCGCGCTCCTTGACGGACTTGACCACTACCTTCACCTGCGCGGACTCGCCGGCGTGGTCGCCGCCGACCAGGGTGGTGTCGAAGATCGCGTCTTCGTCGGCGCTCAGGCCGGTGACGGCCTCGTCGAGGCCTTCCAGCATGGTGCCGGCGCCGACCTGGTAGGACAGGCCCGAGGCGGAGTCAACTTCGGCTCCGTCGATGGAGGCCGTGATGTCGATGGTGAGGAAGTCCTTGTCGGCGGCCGGGCGGTCGACGGACTTCAGCGTGCCGAAGCGGCCGCGGAGCTCGTCCAGGGCCGTGTCGACGTCGGCGTCGGTGGACTCCGCGGCGGCAACCTCAACCTTGATGCCGGCGTAGTCCGGCAGCTCGATCTCGGGGCGGATGTCAACCTCGGCGTGGAACTTGAGTTCACCGTCGGTGGCGGTGGGATCCGGAACCTCGGTGATTTCAACCTCGGGACGGCTCAGCGGGCGGATGCCGGTTTCCTGCACAGCGGCCTGGTACCAGCCGTTGAGGCCATCGTTGATGGCAGTCTCCAGCACGTAGCCGCGGCCGACGCGCTGGTCGATGAGTTTGGAGGGGACCTTGCCCTTGCGGAAACCCGGGACCTGGATCTGCGAAGCAACAGTCTTGTATGCCTCTGCGATGCTGGGCTTCAATTCCTCAAAAGGGACCTCAACATTGAGCTTGACCCGCGTGGGGGTGAGGTTCTCGACAGCGCTCTTCACAGTCTAAGTACTCCTGGTTTTAGGGGGTGGGGTTCTGCACCGCCAAGGTCTGGCGGTACCTGCAGAGTCGGGGTGACAGGATTTGAACCTGCGACTTCCTGCTCCCAAAGCAGGTGCTCTAGCCAAGCTGAGCTACACCCCGTAAGTGCACAGAACAGTCTACGGTCATATTGTGCCGGTTTGCACATTTGACACCGGGGCCCTGAATTGGGTTTAGTTGTATCCGGCTTGAACAGCCGCCCGGAAGTTTTGTTGAAGTTCCAGCAAAATCCCGGGGACGTAGCTTAATGGTAAAGCCTCAGTCTTCCAAACTGATTACGCGGGTTCGATTCCCGTCGTCCCCTCGGAAATATGACGAAAAAAGCCCCTCCACGGAGGGGCTTTTTTGTGCCCTCAAGCGATCCCGGGACGGTCAGGGCTGCGGCCGCTGGCAGTCCGGGCACCAGTAGAGCTTCCGGGCACCGAGGTCCGTGAGCGCAATGCGCGTCCCGCAGTCGCGGCAGTCCTGGCCTTGGCGCCGGTAGACGAAGTGGGCGTCCTCCGGGGACGGCAGTCCGCCGGCCGGTTCCGCGGCACCGGACCCGCCCCAGTAGCGCGGCGGTGTCGTAATGATCCTGCCGTCGCGGACGCCGTCGGACATCATGGCGACGGTGTCGTCCCAGAGCCGCCGGGCGGCGTCCAGGGACAGCGCGTTGCCGGCCAGCCAGGGGTCGAGGCGCTGCCGGAAAAGCAGTTCGGCGCGGTAGACGTTCCCGACGCCGGCAATCACCTTCTGGTCCATCAGGAGCGCGGCCAGGGGTGTGCGTTTTGCCGCCACCGTGGCGGTGAAGGTGTCCCGGTCGCCGGCGCGGTTCCGGAGCGGGTCTGGGCCAAGCCTTGCGAGCACGGCCTCGCCTTCGGCCTCGGTGACCGTCTCGCAGGTGGTGGCCCCGCGCAGGTCGGCCCAGCCATGGGTGCCGGCCAGCCGGACGCGCACAGCGCCGACGGGGGCGGGCGGACCGTTGTAGCCGTCGACCCGGGCTTCCGCACCGGAGCCCGTCCCGGCGTCGTCGTACACCTCCCGCTCCCCCACCTTGCGCGGCGCGCCGATGCTGGAGGCGCCGCGGAACGTGGCATCGCCGCCGAAGTTCCAGGCCCCGTAGAGGCCCAGATGGACGTGGAGCTGCAAGCCGTGCTCGAACGTCAGGAACAGGTGCTTGCCGTGGGCCGCCGAGCCGGTCAGCACGTGGCCGTCCAGGAGGGCTGCGCCGTGCACGAACCGCCCCTGCGGGCTGGAGACCGCGAGCCGTTCCCCGCCGAAGACGTCGCCGAACTGGCGGGCCAGCCGGTGGACCGAATGCCCTTCCGGCACTAGTCGATGACCTGGCCGGTGCGCTCGTAAGTGGCGATCTTGCCGATCCGGCGGACGTGGCGCTCGTCGTTGCTGAACGGCTCCAGCAGGAAGGCCTCGATGATGGCGGTGGCCTCCTCGACACTGTGCTGGCGCCCGCCGACGGCTACGACGTTGGCGTCGTTGTGTTCCCGGGCCAGTTTCGCGGTGGAGAGGTTCCAGGCCAGCGCTGCCCGGACGCCCTTGACCTTGTTCGCGGCGATCTGTTCGCCGTTGCCGGAGCCGCCGAGGACGATTCCGAGGGCGTTGTTCCCGGCTTCCTGGTCGGCCACGACAGCGAGTGCGGCGTTGATGCAGAAGGACGGGTAGTCATCCTGCGCGTCGTAGTCCGTGGGCCCGTGGTCCACCACGTCGTAGCCCTTGGCGCTGAGGTGGCCCACCAGGTGGGCGCTGAGCTCCATCCCGGCGTGGTCCGTGGCAATGTGCACGCGGGGGAAGTCAGTAGGGGTCACGGCGGATCCGTTCATTCGGGGGCAGGCCTGTGCGGGCGCGGGCACTGCCGGGGCGGGACGTGGGGTTGTTTCCTAGCCTACTAGGGCACCGGCTGCCGGGCCGGCCGGGCAACCCGGGCCGACTTCACAAACGGGTCACAGCCCGGCGGTTTCCCCGCCGCGGCGCGCCCGGTCAGCCACCCGGGTCAGCACCTGCGCCATGTGGTCCGCGGAGGCGGCGCTGCCGCCGCTGACCGCCAGCTTCCGCCCATCGGAGCGGTCGACGACGACGGCGGGCCCGCTGCTGACCAGCAGGGCCGTGGTGCCGCCGTGGCTGCGGTAGCCCCAGCCGCCGTAGTCCGCGGCTCTGACCTCTTTCGGCGTGGCGGCCTCGATGGCCGCGGCGGGCACGTCCATGACCCGCAGGAAGCCCGCAGCGAAGACCCGCAGCCCGGTCCGGTCCACACGGACGCGGGCGAACAGGCACGCGGCCGCGAGCAGGGCCAGGCCGACGAGGACGGCCGCCAGCCAGGGCACGGCGATGGTCACAAGGGCCGCGGGCAACAGGGTCGCGATCCCGAGCATCACGAAGACGGAACTGCGGGCATGGACCCACAGGCTCACGGTGTCCCGGGCGAGCCAGGGATCCAGCTCGAGCCGCAGGGCCTCCTGCATGGCGCGGTCATCATCGGTGGACCAGCGCTCGTCGGCCTTGAAGACGAAGCCCATAACGACGCCGAGGGACAGTGCCGCGCCGCTGCCAAGCGCCAGGACGGAGGCGTCCACGCGTGATTCACGCGCGTCCGCGAGGCCCAACTGCCCGACGAGGACGGCAGCGAGCACGGTGGTGACGAAGAGGGTCAGCGACAGCCCGGCTCCCATCATGATCCGGCGCATGAGGGCCGGACGGGAAAGCGGGGCGGCCTGCACCAGCACGGCCCAGCCGATCAGCACAATCAGCGCCGCGCCGGCTCCCACCACCGCGCCGAACGGGGCAAAGTCCACGGCGCCGCCCTCGGTCCAGCGGATGGCGAGCGGCTCGGGCAGGTCGGGGCGGACCAGGAGGGCGCAGGCCACGAAGCCGGCGGCCAGCATGACGGGGAACCCCAACGCGAACCGCAGGGCCCTGACGTCGACGGACTCCCGAAGCTTTCCCATATTCCCAACGCTACCCTTGCGGACACCCGGCAGATATGTGATTCATGCAACTTGCCAAGCGCCGTGAACGTGAAAGAATAATTTCACGGGTTAACGCCGATACTTTCTGGAGGCCCCCCTTGCCCGGTATGAACCTGACGCGCGCCGAAGCCCGCGAGCGCGCCGAACTGATCGCCGTCGAATCCTACGAAGTCAGCCTCGACCTGACGCGCGGTGACAAAGTCTTCGGCGCCACGACCGCCGTGAAGTTCTCGGCCAAGCCGGGGTCCTCCACCTTCATCGACGCCGTGACGCAGTCAGTGCACAGCGTGACCCTCAACGGGCGCGAACTTGATCCGGCCGAGGTCTCCGACGGCATCCGCATCCAGCTGCCGGACCTGGCCGCCGAGAACGACCTGCTGGTGGTGGCGGACGCCCCGTACATGAACACGGGCGAGGGCCTGCACCGCTTCGTGGAC
>CAVUHG010000004.1:0-454260 GCA_963741265.1 uncultured Actinomycetota bacterium
GCGCGATCACCAGCACCTCGTCCCCCGCGTTCCTGCAGATGCTCCAGCACGCGCAGGATGGAGTGCGTTACCCCGTTCATGAGCGGCAGGAATGATTCGGCCACGATTGCGATCCTCACCCCTCCACGGTGCGGGCGCCTGCTGTCGGTACGGGGGAGCGGGCGTGGCCGGGAAGGGAAGAGTGGGTTAACAGGAGGGCGCGGTGTCCGGCGGGAGGGGCTAATCCCGCCGGAGCACGTCCGGGAGCTCCTCCACATAGACCGTCTGCGGCGGTTCCAGGTAGATGACCAGGACCTGCTCGCCCACTTCGAAGACGCTGGTTTTGTCGAAGGGGTGGGCGTGGAAGGCGCTGGTGCCGCCGCGGAAGGGCAGCATGACTTCGCCGATGGTGCCCGGTGCGATCCGGCCGGTGACCCGGCCGATCCTGCCGGTCAGGCTCCGGTCAAAGTCCTTGTGCATGGCTGTCCCCGCGGGTCCGGTTCCCGCTACGCGTCCGGCGCTTTCGGCGGCCGCTTCGTGGTGTCCTTGCCGTTCTTGAGGGAAGACCGGAGTGCCGGGAGGTAGTCGCCCACCTGGGTCAGGATCCCGCCGATCATCCGGTTGATGCCGTCGCCGCCGTTCAGGACGGTGAGTTGCCCGACGTGCGCGAAGGGCTCGGCCGCGGCCGCGATGATGGCCGGCATGTTCTCGGCGAGCTGCTGGGAGATGACGGCGTCCTGGTTGGTGCCAAGCGCCTCGCCGCGCGCCTTGATGCCTTCCGCCTCGGCCAGTGCCTTGGCTTTGATGGCGGATGCGGCGGCGTCACCGCGGGCCTTCGTGGCGGCGGCCTCGGCTTCGCCGGTGACGCGGGTGGCGCCGGCTGCGGCAGCCGCGGCGGTGGCGTTGGCCTGGGCCTGGAGTTCGGTGCGCCGGGCGTTCACCTGGGCCTCGAGTTCGGTGCGCCGGGCGAGGGCCTCGGCCGCGCTGATGTCGGCCGCCTTCTGGCCTTCGGCGTCGGTGCGCTTGGCGTAGGCCTTGGCGTCGGCGGGCTTGCGGACGGTGGTCTGGAGCTTCTGCTCCTCGCGGTCCGCCTCCAGCTTGGCCACTTCGGTTTCCTGCACCACCACCTGCTGGCGGGCGGTGGCGTCGGCCAGCGGACCGGCCTGGGCCGCGTTGGCCTTGGCTTTCTCCGCGTTGGCCAGTGCCAGCGACTGCCGGATCGCGGAGATGCTCTGCGCATCGGCGATCAGGGCCTCCGCTTCGGCCTCCTTTTCCGCCGCCTCACGGTTCCTGGTGGCCTCGGCGATGCGGGCCTCCATCTTCACCTGGGCGATGTGCGGTTTGGCGATGTTCTGGATGTAGCCGGTGGGGTCCTGCAGGTCCTTGATCTGCAGCGAATCGACCACCAGGCCGAGTTTTTCCATTTCGACGCCGCTGGCGCTGCGGACCTGCGAGCCCAGCTTGTCGCGCTCGCGGATGATTTCCTCGACCGTCATGCTGCCGATGATCGAGCGCAGGTGCCCCTCGAAGACGTTGTAGACCTGGCTCTGCATTTTGGGCTGCTGGCCCAGGAACCTGCGCGCGGCGTTGGCAATGAAGGGCGGGGCGTCGCCGATTTTGTAGATCACCACACCCTCGACAATGACCTGGATGCCCTGGGACGTCACGCAGGAGACCTTGAGTTCGGTCTCGTTCAGCGTCAGGGACAGGGCCCTGACTGTCTGGAGCCCGGGCAGCACGAGGGCGCCCTTGCCGGTGACGATCTTGAAGTCCATGCCCTCCCGGGTTTCCAGGGTTCCGCGGGTCAGGCCGGAGATGATGAGGGCCTCGTTGGGCTCGGCGACCTTCCACATCAGTTTCGTGGCCAGCCAGATGACGCCGATGACGACGAGCGCCCCGACGATGATGGCAATCAGCGGGTAGAAGAATGACAAGTCCGGCATAACCAAGTCCCTTCACAGCGGTGGAAAAGGCGGTAGGTAGACAGTCTGTGTCCGCCCTGCCGGGAAGTCCAGAAAATCGCAGAACCCGGTTGCCGCCGGTTTGCTGCCGGGTTAGTGCTGTTCCAGGATCCGCCGGGCGTCCCGCTGGGCTTCCAGCTCTTCCGGGCTCAGCGTCTGCCCGGACAGGTAGCCGGCGGCTCCCAGGAGGCGCCGGAGTTCCGCGACGGTCCGGGGCGTCCGGACGCCGTGGTGCGCCATGGCGTGGCAGTTGGCGCAGAGCGGCACCAGGTCGGTGACGGGATCCAGCTGGTAGCCGCTGCCGAGCTGGGATTCCGGGACCAGGTGGTGGACCTGGATGAAGTCCTTGCCGGTCTCGCCGTAGGCGATTTCGAAGGAGAAACCGCACGCCGCACAGCGGGTCCCGTGGTGCGCGATGCACGCCCGCCGCGCATCCGTGCTGCGTTCGTAGCGGTTCACCTCCACCCGGCTGACGGCCTCATCCGGGAAGGTACCGGGCACGGGCTGGGTGGGATCCGCCCCGGGCACCGGGCCGAAGTCCCGCCAGAGCGCGCGGAGCCGGGGCTCGTCGGCCGGATCGACGCCCAGCCCGGCACTTGTATGGAATCCCACTCCACCCCGGGCACGGCGTCCGCCAGGATCCCGGCGTCGATGTGGTCACCGGCGGGCAGCAGGGCGTCAAAGGCCACCCGGACGTACAAAGGGGAGCCTCGCCCTGCGGTTCCTGGGGGACGGTGTCCCCGGCCGCCGGCCGGGACCGGGGCTGCGGGTGCTCCGGAGACCACCACGCCGTGACCGATCAGCCCGCGCGGCGGCCCTGGAACAGGAGCCAGGCGTCCGCGCCGGAGGGGATGTCCGCCTGCGCGCCCACCTCCCGTCGCCAGGAACCGGCCGGTTTCGGCGACCTGTTCCAGCACCGCCGGGTAGGTCCAAGCGTTCCATGCCCGGGGTTCCACACCAGGATGATGGCTGTCATCTGCCCATTGTCGCAGTCCCGCGGGCCCGCGTCATGCCGCCGAAGTGCGGCCCTGGCCGGGGTCCAGGAAGCCGTGCGCGGCGTAAAATTAAGGCAAGAGGTGTGAGGGAAATGTCCGGGTCCATCGTCGTTGTTCTGTTCCTCCTCGCCGCAGTGGCGCTGCTGGCGATTGCCGGCACGGCAGTCCTCGTGTGGCGGGACGGCCACGGCAGGATTCCGCAGGAGAAACCGGAACGCCCGTGGACGGCCGGCAACCTCCCCAGCGTGCCGTACTCCTTACTGCGCTTCTGACCAGCTGCTGCGTTTCCAACACGGGCCGCGCCTCACGTGCCCCAAGCTCAGCAGGTGGCGTTGAGCGCGTCCTCCGCGATGGTTTCCATTTCCTGCACGGCCGGGTTCACTCCGGGCTGGAGCGGTTCCGGCGGGTAGGCCACGGCCATGGCCAGCTGCCGGGTGCCGTCGGCGCTGGCCAGGGCGATGGTGCCGTAGCCGGGCACGTCGCCGGAATGGCCGTAGTAGAAGTCGTTGGTGCAGAGGTCGTTCCAGCGGAAAACGCCGAGCCCGTACCTGGCGTAGGGCGGGCTCTGCATCTCCTTGGTGGTGGCCGGCTGCAGCAGCCTGTTCTGCAGCAGGGCGCGGTAGAACGGAGTTCAGGTCCGCCACGGTGGAGACCATGCCCCGGGCGGCATTGCCGATCTGGGCGGCCGGGTAGGTCACGTCGAGCGGCTGGCCGTCCAGGGCTGATGTAGCCGTGGACCATGGACGACGGCGGCGGGCCGGGGCGCTGTCATCCGGGTTCCGCTCAGCCCCAGGGGCTCGACGATGTCGGTGCGGATGACGTCGCCGATGGGCCGGCCCCGGATCCGCTCGACGATCAGCGCCAGGGCGATGTAGTTCGAGTGGGAGTATTCAAACCCCTGGGCCAGCCTCTTCTCCCACGGCATCCTGCCCGCCATGGCCAGCAGCTCCGCCAGGCTCACCTCTGGGTCAGCGCCTGCCGCACCGTGGCGGGATCGAACAGCGGCCCGTCAATGGACGGCATGCCGGAGCGATGCTGCAGCAACTGCCGAACGGAAACAGGTCCCGGCGGGATGCATCACCTTGTCAAACTCCGGCAGGTACGCGCTGGCGGGCGCGTCGAGCTGCAGGACTGCCTTCCTCGACCAGTTTCAGCACGCAGACCGCCACCATGGACTTGGTGATGTTGCCGACGTGGACGGGGTCCGTGACATCTCTGCTTTGGCACGGCTCGCAATGTTCCTGCACGCCGTACGCCGGGACCACTTCGTCGGCGCCCACCCGGACCTGGACCAGTACGGCGGGGGCGCCGGCGTCGAGCAATCTCTTGCTGAACTATCCGAGCATGGTCCGGTAGTTGACCGGGGGACGCTGGCGGTTCGCCGGCGGTTCCGGGCCCAGGGTGCACCCGCCCAGCGCCACGATGAGCACGACGGCGGCGAATGGGGCCGTGAGCCGGCCGGATGATGTGCGAATCCAGGCCACCGACATGGCAGTCCTTCTTGCGGGCCGGGGCGGTAGACGGGCGGAGGAGGCATGCCCCTTTGATGCTCCCCAGCGCGGTCCGCGCCGTCAAGTGGAACCCTTGTGACGCTCCTCGAGGCACGGCGGCTAAGCGCGGCGGCTTAGCGGCCATGGTCGCAGGCGGGGTCAGGCGACAGGGTCAGCCCACGGCGCCGGCCGGTGAGGCTGCGGCGCGGCCGCCACCACAGGATGGTCGCGGCGCAGGTTCCCGAGGGCCGAGGCGCCTTGCGGCGACCCCAGCTCCTCGAAAAACTCCACGTTGGCACGGACGTAGTCGGCCCACTCATCCGGGACATCGTCCGAGTAGTAGATCGCCTCGACCGGGCACACCGGATCGCAGGCGCCGCAGTCCACGCATTCGGACGGGTGGATGTAGAGCGAGCGTTCGCCCTCATAGATGCAGTCCACCGGGCATTCGTCGATGCAGGCCTTGTCCTTCACATCCACGCAGGGCTGCGCGATCACGTACGTCATGGCGCGCTACACACCCGTGTAGACGGTCTTGCCCCAGGTGAAGAAGTCCAGCGCGGACTTCCCCTGTTCGCGGAACGTGTTGGTGGAGGAGTCCTTGACGCCGCCGAACGGGACGTTCAGGTCCAGGCCCGCCGTCGGACGGTTGACCTTGATGACGCCGGCCTGCGCGCGGGCGGCGAAGTCCGTGGAGCGGCGCCAGCGAGTCGGTGCAGATACCGGCGGTGAGGCCGTAGCGGGAATCGTTGATCGCGGCGAGCCCGGCCTCGTAGTCGGCGACCTCCAGGACGGCCACCACCGGGCCCGAAGATCTCCTCGGTCACGGCGGCGTCGTCGAAGGGCAGGTCCGTGAGGATGGCGGCCGGGAAGAGGAAACCGGCGTCCGTGCCGCCGTCGTACGCACCGTGCAGCAGCGTGGCGCCACGTTCGACGGCGGTGCGCACCGCTGCCTGGTTCTGCTCGAACTGCTGGCTGCTCACGACGGCGCCCATGCTTTGGCCGCGTCGATCCGTCGCCGGCGGTGCAGGCGGCGGCTTCCTCGGTGAGGGCGGCCAGGAATTCCGCGCGGACTGCCCGGGGTGACGTAGACGCGGGACGTGGCCGTGCAGGCCTGGCCGGTGAGGCCGAACGCGCCGGCGGCGACCACCTGGGCGGCCTTGCGGGGATCGGCGTCGTCGAGGACCAGGACGCCGTTCTTGCCGCCCATCTCCAGCTGCACGCGGGCGCGGCGGGCGTTGAGGATCTCCTGCAGCCCGAGTCCCACGTTGGTGGAGCCGGTGAAGGAGAGCCCGGCGACGCGCGGATCGCGGGCCAGGGCATCGCCCACCACGCGGCCCTTGCCGTGCACCACGTTGAACACGCCGGCGGGCAGGCCGGCGTCCTGCAGGGCGCGGGCGAGGTGCGTCGCGGAGAGCGGGGTGAGCTCGGCCGGCTTGATGACCACGGTGTTGCCGCTGATCAGCGCGGGGGCGGTCTTCCACGCCGGGATGGCGATGGGGAAGTTCCAGGGCGTGATGAGCGCCGACGACGCCGAGCGGCCTCGCGGCGGGTGGTGATGGTGGTGTCCGGCAGGCCGCTGGGCAGCACCTCGCCGGTGGCGGCCCAGCCGAGGGAGCCGAAGAAGCGCAGGACGTCGGAGGCGCGCTTGACCTCGCCCTTGGCCTCGGCGAGGGTCTTGCCCTCTTCGCGGACGAGGTCCTCGGCGATGGCGGCCTGGCGGTCCAGGAGCAGGTTGCCGGCGGCCATGAGGATGGCGCCGCGGGCCGGGGCGGGCAGCGCGGCCCAGGCCGGCTGGGCGGCGGCGGCGGCGCGTGATCGCGGCGTCGACGTCGGCCGGCGTGCCGCTGGGGGAGAGGGCGGCGAGCTCGCCGGGCGGGCCGGGTTCATCCGCTCGGTGTCCGCTTCGCCGAGCCATTCGCCGTTGATGAGGTGCCGGGCGGTGATGAGGCCGCGGTCAGTGGTGGTGGAAAGGTCTGTGCGGTGGAAGTCATGGGTGTTCCTTCGGAGAGTCGAGCGTCGTGGGGGCATGTGCGCGGAAGGGCTAGAGGCTGCGGATCAGGCCGCCGTCGCACCGCAGTGCCACGCCGGTGATGTAGGACGCCGGGGCGCTGCACAGGAACGCGGCGGCGGCGCCGAATTCCTCGGGTTCGCCGTAGCGGCGGGCCGGGATGCTCTTGCGGGATTCGAGCTGGATTTCCTCGACCGTGGTGCCGCGGCGTTTGGCGGCGGCCTGGTCGAGCTCGGCCACCCGGTCCGTGGCGATCCGGCCCGGGAAGCAGCATGTTGACGGTCACGGCGTCCAGCGCGACCTCGGCGGCGAGGGTCTTGAGGTAGCCGGCGAGGGCCGCGCGGCCGGTGTTGGACACGGCCAGGTTGGGCAGCGGCGCCACGACGCCGCTCGAGCCGATCGCGAGGATCCGGCCCCAGCGCCGCTCCCGCATGCCGGGCAGGAGCTGCGAGACGAGGGCGTGGTGCGGGCTTGACCAGGAGGTCGAACGCGGCGGCGATGTCGTCCGCGCTGAGGGTGGCCGCGGCGCCGGGCTTCGGGCCCGGGCCGTTGAGCACCAGGATGTCGATGGGGCCGAGTGCTCCGACCGCGCGTTCGACGGCGGCTGCCACCCCGTCCGGGGTGCTGAGGTCCGCCTCGATGGCGACGGCGCCCGTGCCCGGGCGCCGTCAGTTCGGCGGCGATCTCCTTGGCGCGGACCAGCCGGCGCCCGGTGATGGCCACGCGTGCGCCTTCGGCCGCGAGGGCGCGGGCGACGGCGAGGCCGAGTCCGCCGGTGGAGGCGGCCACGAGGGCGGTTTTTCCGCTGATTCCGAGATCCATCAGAGCCTCCCCGCCGTGGTGAGGGCGCCGGCCGGGTTCGGGCCAAGGGCCGTCGGCTGCCTCGGCCAGGTGCGTGCCTGCAGCCCGGTCCGGAGGACCTCCGGGAACGCCGCGGCCGGGGCCCGGACGCCGGCGTCGGCGATCAGGCCGCGCTGGTGCAGGCATTCCTTGCGGATGGCCAGCGCGATCTTTGCCTGCTGCTCGAAGTTGACCAGCGGCAGGTAGGGCAGGAGGGCGTCGCGGGCGGCCTCGTAGCCGTCCCGCTGCCAGGCCCGCACGCAGGCGATGAGCGCCTCCGGGTAGGAGAACCCGGTCATGGCCCCGGCGGCGCCGGCCATGAGCTCGTCGAGCAGCCCCTGGCCGCCGAGCCCGCCGAAGACGGAGACGTCGAGCGCGGCGGCGAGCCGGGCGATCGCCACGCGGCGTGGGCGGGGCCTCGGCCTTGACCGCGATGACGAAGCCGCAGGCCTGCACCACGGAGATCAGTGCCTCGGTGCTGATGCTGACGCCGCTGGCCAGGGGGTAGTCCTGCAGCACCACCTTGGCGCCGGTGGACTGGTGAATGGCGTTCAGGTGCGCGATGACCACGGCGGGGTTGGCGGAGTTGGCCTGCACCATGACGGCGGCCAGCCGGTCACCGGTGGCGGCCTGGATGGCACGGATTTCCTCGACGGCCGTGCCGGTGTAGAGCGACGTCACTCCGACCACGAGGGGCAGGCGCGTTTCCTCCACGGCTACCTCCAGGACCAGGCTGCGTTCGGCTGCGGTCAGAGCCGCGGCCTCGCCGAACACGCCCAGGACCGTGAGCCCGGTGGCGCCGATCGACTCGTAGTAGCCCACGAGTCCGGCCAGGCTGTCGGTGTCGACGTCCAGGGTGCTGCCCTGGAACGGTGTGGCGACGACGCCCCACACGCCGGGTGCCAGTGACTCCTGCATCGGTATCTCCTCAAAGCATTCGTTGTTCATCAGACGGTTCGAATTGCTGGCGGCCGGGCCTAGCGGCCGGGCCAGACCGGCGGGCGCTTCTCCTGGAAGGCGCGCACGCCCTCGGCGGAGTCCGCGCTGTCCAGCGCCGCCATCAGGGCCGGGAGCCGGAGCCCGCGGGCTTCGGCGGCGGTGAGGTGCCCGGTCTGCGTGACCATCTGCTTCACGGCCCGGACCGAGGTGGGCGCGCAGGCGAGGATCTGGTCCACCCAGCGCTGCACCGCGGCGTCGAGCTCGGCCGCGGGGACCACCTCGTTGACCAGGCCCATGGCCTGCATCTCGGCGGCTTCGGCCTTCCGGCCGGTGAGGAGCATGCCCATCGCCTGGGTGTAGGGGATGCGGCGCACCAGCTGGTGGATGCCGCCGTCGAGCGCCAGACGCCCGACGCGCGGTTCCGTCAGCCCGAAGCGGGCGGTGTCCGCGGCGACCACGATGTCCGCGCCGAGCACGATCTCCATGCCGCCGCCGAGGGCGTAGCCGTTGACCCGGGCGATGACCGGGATGTCCAGAGCTGGTGCGCAGGCTGAGCCCGCCGAAGCCGTTCGGGTCCAGGCCGGCCCAGTACTCGAGGCCGGTTTTGTCCACGGCAGAGGAGGACATGTCCGCCCCGACGCAGAACGCCCGGGTGCCGGCGCCGGTGATGACGACGGCGCGGACGTCGGGATCGGCCTCGAGCTGGTCCCAGATCTCGTTGAGCCGGGCCTGCGCGGTGCCGTCGACGGCGTTGAGCACGTGCTGGCGGTCGATGACCACCGTGGCGACGTGGTTCTCGATGGTCAGGGTGACCTCGTCCACGCTCGTGTTCCGACTGTGGCGGTCACCGGAGCACCCCCAGCTCCTGCAGGCGTTCGATGGTGGCTCGGCGTCGAAGCCGTTCTCCAGCAGGACCTCCACGTTGTGCTCGCCGAGCCGCGGTGCGACGCGCCGGACGGTGGGCGGGGTGGCGGAGAGCCGGATGGGGGCGTTGAGCATCCTCACGGTGCCGACGCCGGGGTGTTCGGCCTCCACGATCATGCCGTTGGCGTGCGTCTGCGCGTCGGCCAGGGCCTGCTCCAGGGTGTGCACGGGGGCGTTGAGGAGGCCCTGGTCCTCCAGCTGGCCGGTCCAGTATTCGGTGCTGTTGGTGGCGATGCGCTCGCGGAAGATCGCCTGCAGCGCCGGCTTGTGCGCGAACTGCTGCTCCAGGTTGGCGAACTCGGGCCGGAGCGTGAGGTCCTCGTCCAGGCCGAGGGCCTCGGAGATCCGGGCCAGCGGGTCCGGGGTGAAGCCGCCCACCATGCAGACGGCGCCGTCGGTGGTTTCAAAGACGCCGCTGAGCGGCATGGCGCCCCAGTTGACCTCGTAGCCGCGGTTGAGCTGCATGCAGGCCTCCTGCATCTGCAGGTGCAGCATGGAGTCGTACATGGTCACCTCCACCTTCTGCCCGACGCCGGCGCTTTCCCGGGTGCGCAGCGCCAGCAGGATGCCCTGCATGAGGTGCATGCCGGTGATGTAGTCGCACAGCGTGGTGGGGTAGATCGACGGCTTCACGTCGTCGGACTCGCGCCGCCACATCACGCCGGAGTAGGCCTGCGCGATTGCGTCCTGGCCGCCCTTGTGCGAGTAGGGGCCCTCCGGGCCGAAGCCCGTGCCGGAGGCCCAGATGATGCCCGGGTTCTGCTCCTTGAGGTCCTCGTAGCCGAAGCCCATCCGTTCCATCACGCCGGAGCGGAAGTTGCTGACCACCACGTCGGCGTCGGCGAGCAGGCGGCGGAGCACGTCCTTGCCCTCCTCGGTGCGGGTGTCCACGGAGATGCTGCGCTTGTTCCGGTTGATGGACAGGAAGATCGGGTTGTCCTGGCCGTCCTTGTCCGGGAAGGAGTTGCGGGAGATGTCCCCGGCGCCCGGGCGTTCCACCTTGATGATGTCCGCGCCGTAGTCGCCCAGCAGCTGGGTGCAGGACGGGCCCATGAACACCTGGGTGAAGTCCACGATCTTGATGCCGTCGAGCGGCAGCGGGGTGCCGGCGGGTGCGGCGTGCCGGCGGGCCGGCGGCGGGGGCCGCCGTCGTGCTTCCGGCCGCCGGATCTCGGGCGAGCAGTTCGTCGATCACGGTGCTCATACCGCTGCCACCGCGTCGACGTCGAGCGTGGCGTTCGACGACGGGACGTCGCCCGGGTCCGCGCCGTGCCGGCGCATGCCCTGCTGGATGTCCAGGGCCGACACGTCGCGGACGAGCGTGCCGTTTTCGATGGCGAGGGCGGCTGCGACGCCGACGGCCTGGCCCATGGCCATGCAGGGCGGGATCTCGCGGGACATCTTCTGCGCCTCCGGGGTGGCGGAGTAGTGGCGGCCGGCGACGAGGAGCTGGTCGACTTCCTTGGGCAGCAGCGAACGGTACGGGTAGTAGTAGTCGCGGCCGCGGGCCACGGTGTCGGCGAAGTGCCGGCGGGACGTGACGTCGTCCTTGGTCATGACGTACTCGCCCTCGAGCAGGCGGGTCTGGCGGACGCCCATCTGGGACGCGACGTCGAGCATGTAGCAGTTCTCGAAGCCGGGCAGGTTGGCGCGGACGTAGTCCACGGCCTCGGAGATCCGGTCCCGGGCGGCGAACTCGGCGGCGGTCATGTCCGCCGGGTCGACGCCGTCGTAGCCGGTCATGTGCGGGGCGTTGCACCAGACGACGCCGTCGATGGGGGTCTTGAGCCACCACAGTTCCCAGGCGCCGCCGAGGAGGCGCTTGATCTTGCGGTTGATGGCGCGGGCTTCCTTGGGGTTGGCCTGTTCGAAGGCTTCCGCGGCGTCGGTGTCGACGTTGCCGAGGCGGAACACGAGCGTGGTGAGGTAGCTGTCCTTGACGTAGCTGGCGCCGGCCCGGGAGGCGACGTCGATGTCGCCGGTGGTGTCGATGACGATGTCGGCCATGAACGCCTGCGGGCCGGACTTGGTCTCGCAGATGACGCCCTTCATGCACGCCGTTGTCCACGATGGGGCGGGAGAACCAGGAGTGCAGGCGGAGGTTGACGCCGGCTTCGCGGACGAGGTCGTTGGAGACGCGCTTCCAGCCGTCCGGGTCGAAGGCGGCGGCGTAGCAGACCGGCTTGGGGGTGGTGTGGGAGTGGAAGTCGAAGGTGCCGTAGCGGCCCCACTTGTTCCACAGTTCCTCGGAGGTCTTGCGGTCATCGGCCGGCGGGACGATCGCCAGGCCGAGCTTCTGCAGGCGCTCGACGTACTCGGAGACGATGCCGGTGACGGTGATTTCCTGGCCGTTGATCATGTCATCGAGGACCAGGACCATGCCGCCGGAGGCGAGGCCGCCGAGCGAGGAGTAGCGTTCCAGCAGCGTGACCGAGGCGCCGCGAGCGGGCTGCCGTGACGGCGGCGGCCACACCTGCGGGGCCACCGCCGACCACGAGGACGTCGGAGCGGCGAGATGACGGGGGCGGTGAGGTCCGCCGTGGTGGTGCTGAGTTCAAGCGAGTTCATGGGAGGGATCCTTAGTTTCCGACGAAGATGCCGTTGGTGCGGCGGGCGGCGAGGTAGAGAGACGATGCTGAGGATGGACAGGACGGCCACGTAGACGGGGAAGACCCAGCTCATGCCCAGGGACTGGAGCCAGACGAGCAGGTAGGAGGCGGTGCCGCCGAAGAGGGCGACGCCGATCCCGTAGCCGAGGGCCACGCCGGTGCCGCGGCAGTTCTTGGGCATCAGGGACGTGCTGACCACGTTGTAGAGGGTCATGTTCAGGACCAGGACCAGGGAGCCGCCGAGCAGGACCGCCGCGAAGCTGCCGATGCCGGGCTGGACGTACATCAGCATGAGGAAGACGGAGGGGATGGCCAGGATGCGGGTGATCAGGAACCAGCGGGACATCGACTTGCCGTCGGCCAGCTTGCCGATGATCCAGCTGCCGACCACCAGGACGACGCCGAGGGCGGTGGTCAGTGCGAAGACCGCCGTCGGGTCTTCCTTGAAGCCGCTGCGGGCGGAGCTGGGCAGGCCGACGTTCCAGGCGTAGTTGTAGGCCTGGGCTGCGCCGACCACAAAGACGATGGCGAGCACGGAGAGCCAGTGCTTGCGGACCCCGCTCCAGACGGCGCCGGAGGAGTTGTTGGCCATTTCTTCCGGACGCATGGTCTCCGGGAGGGCGCGGCGGAGGTAGACGACGACGAAGCCGAAGGCCGCACCGATGATGAACGGCACGCGCCAGCCCCAGTCGGCCATGACGGCGCCGCCGAGGGTGAGGCTGCAGAGGAAGCTGACCAGCGAGGCGAGCAGGATGCCGATGTTGACGTAGAAGCTCATGATGCCGGCGACGTAGCCCTCGCGGCCTTCCGGAACCAGTTCCACGGCGTGCGAGGTGGAGAGCGGGGCTTCGATGCCGGTGGAGATGCCCTGCAGGATGCGGCAGGCCACCAGGATGATGCCGGCCCAGGCGCCGATCTGCTCGTAGCTGGGGCAGACGGCGATGACCAGGGTGGTGCCGGCCATCAGCATGATCGAAGTCAGCATCACCCGGCGCCGTCCGATCCGGTCGGCCAGGGTGCCGAGGAGGATGCCGCCGAGCGGCCGGAAGGCGAAGCCGACGGCGAACACGGCGAGGGCGTTCAGGGTGGCGGAGAGCGGGATCGGTGTTGGGGAAGAAGTTCGGGCCGATGAAGGCCGAGAGGAGGCCGAAGACCATCCAGTCGTACCATTCGAGGGCGTTGCCGAGGCCGAGGCCCAGGAGGCCCTTGCGGACCTCGGGGGTGAACTTCTTGCTGTCCGGGGAGGGGGCCTTGACCGCGTTGTCAGGCCTGGTGTTGTCAAGCATGGGAGTTTCAAGCATGGAAGTGTCCTTACGCTTACGCCATTGGGAGGCGAGGGAGGGTATGACGCATCGCCGTCCGGGATGCGGGACGGTGCCAGCGAATGTGGCAAGGACTGTCAGCGGGCAGGTTCAGGCCCGGACAGTGGAGGGCAAACGATAGGGGCCGCTTGGGGTCGGCGCCGCTACCACGCGTGAGGTGCGTTGACCCAGATCGCTACGCATACCTCTTCGTAGCCGTTCTTGTACCAGTGCGGGATATCTGCGGAGTAGGTGATGGAGTCGCCCTCATCCAGGCTGTAGCAGACGCCGTCCAAATAGACGTCCTTGCGGCCGGAGATGATGTAGCAGAACTCTTCACCACTGTGCGTAAAGGGGGTTGCACTGGTGTCGTGCCCAGGGGGAGTGCTGATCCACTGGGCCTCGATGCCGCCGTTGAGTTCGGGGGTCAGCAGTTCATGCTCTGCCGCGCCCACGGATTCGCGGGTGACGTTCTTCAGGTTGCGCCGAGCGGACCGACGGACCACGGGGGACGCGGTTTGCTCCTGGCCGATGAAGAATTTTCCGACCGGGATGTTCAGGCCATGGGCCAGTTGCGCCAGGGTAGTAAAGGACGGATTCGCCAGGCCGCGTTCAATCTGGCTGACGATCGCCGGGCTGAGGCCCGTGATCTCCGAGAGCTTGGCGAGCGTCATGCCCTTTTCCTTGCGCATCGAGCGGACCTTGTTGCCGACAGTGGCAAGCAGGGCGCTGGTAGCGAGGGGGGCAATGCCCGTGGCGCTCTCGGTGGTCATTGGATGTCCTTCACTCGGTGACCTGACTCACATAACTATAGTGAAGATTTTTAGCCAGTCAACGATTCTTCTTAAGTAAAGTGAAAATATTTACAGAAGTGCGGTTTCTGGGGTCGAGGGCGTCGGGGCGAGGGCTGCGGGCCGGGCGCTCGCGGGCCGGGCGGCCGCCGTCGTCGTCGGGCGGGTCCAGGTGCCGGGCAAAGGAAAGCTGGTGCAGCCGCTGCGTTATCCGCGAGGCCACTGCACCAGCAGGTAGTACGAATTTTCTGATTGCTATGAAACGTTACTCATTCGCGGCTCCCTATATCCCGGTTGTTCGCTTACCGGGTTTTTGAATCCTCGGCCAGATGCCTGGACATCAGCCAGCCGGCGCCTACCATTGCGACGCCCAGGATCAGCAAGGTCCACGCACTCATGGCGTTCAGCGACAGGAAATTGGCCGCCGACCCCACCCCGACGATGAGCCCGTAGACGCTAAGGACGATGTACAGCAGGCCGAACCCCATCAGGAAGTTCCGGGCGCCCATGGCATTCCGGGACATGGTCAAGCCGGTGGCGCCGATCGCGAGCTGAACGATGTTCAGCAACATCGACACCTGGAACAGGCCGAGGAACATTGCCTGCGACGCAGGTCCGAAGAACGCCAGTTCGCTGTACTGCGTGGTGATGCCCGGGATGAACCCCAGGATGCCCACGACTATCAAGACGATACCTACACCCATGCCGACGTTCTGGACGTCTGTCCGTCCAAAGTGAACGCCATGTGCATGTGGAGATGCGGTAGTCATTTTTTCTGCCTCCAACCACTGATTGCGGACATTCCAATTTTACGGCGGACGTGTGCAAAAAGCGCCGCCGGGGTCCGGGGTTGAATTCCGCCGGTTGAGCCTGTCGCAGCCGTCCCGGGGCGCCCTACGTGGCACCATGGAACACGATGAAACTGCGCGCTGATCAGACCGGAGAACGTGGACTTCCGATGCCTTTGTGGCTGCAGGGAGCCCTCGAGTCCGCGCAGGCGGCGGTCATCTCCGCCCTGGTGGTGGCGGTCCCGATCATCGCGGTGTGGGCGACGTCCGGTTTCCAGGACGGCGCCGCCGATGTCCTGGCGCGGCTAGCCGGCCAGGCCTGGCTGCTGATCCACGGCGTCCCGCTGATGCTGCACACCGTCGGCGCGGGAGCCGCGTCCCTGCCGGACGCGGGCGCCCTCTCCCTGGTCCCGCTGGGACTTACCCTCATCCCGTTCCTGCTGGCCTGGCGTGCAGGCCGCCGGCTGGCCCGGGCTTCCTACACGGACCAGCTCTGGCAGGCGCTGCTGGGATCCTGGCTGGTCTACGCCGGCTTCGGGCTGACCACGGGCTTTGTCTGCCGCACTTCCGACGTCGGCATCAGCCTCTGGGCCGCCGCGCTGGCGCCGCTCGTGCCGTTTGCGCTGGGCATGGTGGTCGGCGCGCGGCGGGAGGCAGGCTCCTGGAGCCGGCTGATCGGCGTCGACGCGGTGGCCTGGCTGTCCAGGACCAGCCAGCACTCACGCTGGGCCGGTTCCTACCTCGGCTCCGCGGTCAAGGCCGGCTGCGTCGCGCTGATGGCGAGCCTGGCGATGTCCGCCGTGCTGCTCGCCGTCGACCTCTTTATCCACTGGAACCTGATCGTCGCCGTGTATGAGGCGCTCGACGCCGGCGCCATGGGTGGCGCGGTCCTCACCATCGCCCAGCTCGGGTTCCTGCCCAACCTCGTGGTGTTCGCGTTCGCGTGGATCTCCGGCGCCGGCTTCGCGCTGGGCGCCGGATCGCAGGCCGGCGCGCTCGGCACCGCGGTGGGCCCGTTGCCGTCGATCCCGGTGTTCGCGGCCCTGCCCGCCGGGTCCCTGGACTTCGGCTTCGCCGCCCTGGTGGTCCCCGTGATCGCCGGGACCCTGGCCGGCTGGTGGTTCCTGCGCGAAGGCGAAAACCACTTCGACGAGTGGCTGTCGATCAAGATCCATGCCCGCTGGTTCACGGCGGCCGCCTCAACCCTTGCCCTGGGCGTGATGGTCGGCAGCGTCGCCGGTATCCTCGCAGCGGGACTCGCATGGCTGGCCCGCGGCTCCGCCGGCGTCGGCCGGCTGACGGACATCGGTCCTGACCCGCTCCGGACGGCCCTGTTCGTGGCCGCGGAGGTCGGCGTCGGCGTCGTGATCGGCTACGCGGCGGGGCCCTGGCTGGAACGCCAGCAGAAACTGCGCGAAGCGGACCTGGAAACCGGCGGCCAACTAGCGCAGCTGCACGGGCATCGACTTTTCCAGCTGCGTCCGGCACTGCGACGAGGCCTGCTGCGTCAGGGCGTGGCGGACGCATTCCTGGTAGTCCCGGACCTGGGTGAAGAACAGTGCCGAGGTCAGCACCAGCAGCACCTGCACGCCCGTGACCACCAGCCCGGAAATCGTGCCGTACAGCACCAGCTTGGATTCCTTGAGTTTCACGGCCCGGACCAGCACCATGATGCCCAAAACGATGGCGGCCGCGGTGAGGAGCGCGCTCAGCCACAGGTAGTTGATGTCCAGCTGGTAGACGAAAAACGATCCGAGGACCACCACGATGAAGGTGCGGAACAGATTGTGGGTCGTCATCTGGGAGGACTTGGCCCCGTCACTGAGCGGGTTCGGGCTCCGCTGGCTGTCCTGCCTGCCGGCGCGGTCGTTCGGGGGATTCATGTTTTCCAGCCTACGCGAGCGGCCCCATAAGCTAGGACAATGCGCATAGTTGTCCTCGTTTCCGGCACCGGCTCCAACCTCCAGGCTGTCATCGACGCCGTGAAAGTAGGGCGGGCTCGACGTCGAGCTCGCCGCCGTGGGAGCGGACCGGCCGGGAACCTACGGGGTGGAACGCTCCGCGGCGGCCGGGATTCCGACCTTCGTGGTGGATTTCAAGGCCTACCCGGACCGGGCGGCCTGGAACACGGCGCTCACCGAGGCCGTGGCCGCCTACGCACCCGATGTGGTGGTGTCCTCGGGCTTCATGCGGATCGTCAGCGCCGACTTCATCGATGCCTTCGGCGGCAAATACCTCAACACGCACCCGGCGCTGCTGCCGGCCTTCCCCGGCGCCCACGGGGTGCGGGACGCCCTCGCCTACGGCGTGAAAGTCACCGGCTGCACGGTGCACTGGGCCGACGCCGGCGTGGACACCGGGCCCATCATCGCGCAGGAAGCCGTGGCGATCGGCGACGGCGAGACCGAGGACTCCCTGCACGAACGCATCAAGGTCGTGGAACGGCGGCTGCTCGTGTCCACCCTGGCCGCCCTCGCCGCAGCCCAGCACGCCCCCGCCTGACGCCCGCGCTCCGTCCCCAGCCCAACTGACTCGCAGCAGGGGCCGTTCTGGGCGCCCAGAACGGCCCCTGCTGCGAGTCAGTTGGGCGCATTGGGCACGCCTGTGGATAAACCTCCGAGCCAGTCCTCGGATTTGCGACGATGGGTCGATGAGGCCGCCGCAACCCCTCCCAGCACCGCTCGGCTCCGTGCCGTTCACGGTGCGCGAGGCAACCGAGGCCGGAGTCAGCCGTCGCCGTCTCAAGCATCACTCCCTACAAATTCCTAGCCGCGGGGTCCGACTGCCCTCAGGACAGGCCGCTGAAGTGAAGCTCCATGCCCGGCCCCTCACGCTTGTCACGCAATTCTCCGCGGCCTCCCACGCGACCGCCTTCTTGATGTGGGACTTTCCGGGCTACCTCCCGGGCTCTGATGATCCCAGGATCCATATCTCCCGGCCGGACTCGATGGCCATCCCGCGGCGCAGGGGCGTGATCGGTCACGTCGGGCAATTCTTCGCCGACGAAATCACGAGGGTCGACGGTGTACTGATCACTTCACGGACCAGGACCTGGCTGGACTGTGCCCGGAAGATGAGCATCGACGAGCTCACCGTGGTGGCTGATCATTTGTTGCGCCCTCCGCGGCCCGCCTTTGAAAACCGGACGGAGCCGTACGCCAGTCCGGGGGATCTGGCCGAGATGCTGGACCGGCACAAGGGCACGCCCGGCATCCGCAAGGCACGGCTCGCCCTTGAGCAGGCACGGATCGGTGCGGATTCGGCCCCCGAGACGAGACTCCGGCTCGCGCTGTGCCGTGCAGGAGTGCCGGAACCGGAACTGAACGTGCCCACGGCCCTTCGCACCGGGGTGGTGCGTCAACCTGATCTTGCCTATCCGGAGCAGCGGGTTGCTGTGGAGTACGAGGGCGCGGTGCATTCCGAGGCGGCCCAGGTCATTCGTGACATCGCCAGGGAGGAGGACTTCAGCAACGCCGGCTGGATCCTTGTCCGGATCTCCAGGCGGCACATGGAGAACGATGCCCGTGCTGCCGTGGACAAGGTCCGCGCCGCACTCATCTCCCGCGGCTGGCAGCCCAACTAGCTCGCAGCAGGGGCCGTTCTGAGCGCTCAGAACGGCCCCTGCTGCGAGCTAGTCGGGTTGAAGGGGCGGCGTTACTCGAGCCGGCGCTGCTTCGTCTCGGGGGAGAAGAAGGCCATCCACAGCACGGAGACCAGCACCAGCCCGCCGGCCAGGGCGAACGACGTCGCCAGCCCCAGCTCGGGCCACAGGAACGCCGCGAAAATCAGCGGTCCGAAGCCGGCGCCGAGCCGGGAGAACGTCGAGGCCCAGCCGAAGCCCGAGCCGCGCAGTTCGGTCGGGTACAGCTCGGACACGTAGGCGTAAAGCACGGGGATGGCCACCTGCACCACAAAGCCGAACACCAGCAGCCAGAACACGGCCGCCGTCGGGATGTCCACCACGATCGCCACGATCACCAGGGTCAGCGCGGAGAGCGGCCCGGTGATGGCCAGGATCCACTTGCGGCCCACCCGCTCCACCAGCAGCGCGGCCACCACCACGCCGAGGAGCCCGACGGCGGCCATGGAGGCGGTGGTCAGGAAGGCCTTGTACTCCTCGAAACCGGCGCCGATCAGGATCCGCGGCATCCACGTCAGCGACAGGTAGTAGACCAGCAGGATGCTGAAGAACAGGGACCAGGCCGCCGTCGTGATCTTCCAGTCGAACTGCCAGAGCAGGCGCAGCTGGGTCCAGGCGCTGCCTGCGGAAAGCCGCGGCGCGTCCTGCGCCGCCGGCAAGCTGTAGGCGCGGGGCTCGGCGCCGGTGGCTGTGACGAGGTCGTCGATCACCTTGGCGGCCTCCTCGCGGCGGCCCTTGCGGATCAGGAACAAAGGCGATTCCGGGACGCTGCGCCGGACCCAGAACACGAGCAGCGCGGGAAGCACCATCACGAGCATGGTCAGCCGCCAGTCGGCGAAGACCGCGATGAGGCCGGCGGAGACGAAGCCGCAGAGGGCCGCGCCGATCGGCCACCAGCCGTCCATCGCCGTCAGGACCTTGCCGCGCTGTTTGCGGGGCGTGAATTCGCCCACCAGCGCGTAGTCCACCGGGATGCAGCCGCCCAGGCCGAACCCGGCCATGAACCGGAACACGCAGAACCAGAGGAAGTCGGGGGAGAAGGCGCCCAGCACGGTGAAGAGCGAGAAGATCAGCAAGGTGGCGGTGAAGGCCTTTTTGCGGCCGATGGTGTCCGCGATGGTGCCCCAGATGAAGGCGCCCAGGGCCATGCCGATCAGGTTCGAGGCGCCGATCCAGGCGGCTTCGCCCGGGGCCAGCGACCAGTGCTTGGACAGCAGCGGAATGAGGATGCCGTTGAGCGTCACGTCCCAGGCATCGAACATGAAGCCCAGGCCGCCGATCAGGAAGATCCGGCCCTGCACCTTCCAGCGCCACGGCAGTTCCTGGACCACCTGTTCGCCGCTCGGCACAGTGGTGTAAGTATTCATCTCAGCCTCCTGGGAAAACTCTACGTGCCCCGGCGCACGGGTGCGTGTGCTTCATACTCCGGCGCGCGGGGAGGCCCGGCGCGCTGACGCGATAAACTGGCCTCATCCCCACCAACCGCGGCCTGCCGCGATATAAGACGGAGACTTTTGTGAGCTTTACGCAGCTTGACCGTGTATCCATCGACCGTGTTCCGATCCACCGGGCGCTGATCTCGGTCTACGACAAGACCGGCCTGGAGGAGCTCGCCGCGGGCCTGCACGCAGCCGGCGTCAAGATCGTCTCCACCGGTTCCACCGCCAAGAAGATCGCCGCCGCCGGAATCCCGGTGCAGGAGGTCGAGGAAGTCACCGGCTCACCGGAAATGCTCGACGGCCGCGTCAAGACCCTGCACCCGCGCGTCCACGGCGGCATCCTCGCGGACCGCCGCGTCGCCGCGCACATGGAGACCCTGCAGTCGATGGAGATCGAGCCGTTCGACCTCGTCGTCGTGAACCTCTACCCTTTCGTCGAGACCGTGAAGTCCGGCGCCGCGCAGGACGACGTCGTGGAGCAGATCGACATCGGCGGTCCCGCGATGGTCCGCTCGGCCGCGAAGAACCACGCCGCCGTCGCGATCGTGGTGGATCCTTCGTCCTACGGATCCGTCGTGGAGGCAGCGGCCTCGGGCGGATTTGACCTGAAGACCCGGCGCCGGCTGGCCGCGAAGGCGTTCGCGCACACCGCGGCCTACGACAACGCCGTGGCGAGCTGGACCGCGAGCCAGTTCCTCGATGAGGACGGCGACGGCGTGATCGACTGGCCCGCCTACGCCGGCCTCTCGCTGGAGCGATCCGAGGTGCTCCGGTACGGCGAAAACCCGCACCAGCAGGCCGCCCTGTACGTGGACAAGGCCGCCCCGGCCGGCATCGCCCAGGCCGACCAGCTGCACGGCAAGGCCATGAGCTACAACAACTTCGTCGACGCCGACGCCGCCCTGCGCGCCGCGTTCGACTTCGCCGAGCCCGCCGTGGCGATCATCAAGCACGCCAACCCCTGCGGTGTGGCCGTCGGTTCCGCCTCGGCCGCCGACCCGATCGCCGACGCGCACGCCAAGGCCCACGCCTGCGACCCCGTCTCCGCGTTCGGCGGCGTGATCGCGGCAAACCGCACGGTCACCGCCGGGATGGCCAGGACCGTGGCGGACATCTTCACCGAGGTTGTCATCGCCCCCGGCTTCGAGGCCGAGGCCGTGGAGATCCTGTCCAAGAAGAAGAACATCCGTCTGCTCGCCCTGCCCGAAGGCTACGGCCGCTACCCGTCCGAGATCCGCCAGGTCTCCGGCGGCGTGCTGGTGCAGGTCGCGGACAAGGTCGACGCCGAAGGCGACAACCCGGCCAACTGGACCCTCGCCGCCGGTTCGGCGGCGGACGCCGCAACGCTGGCGGACCTCGCGTTCGCCTGGACCGCGTGCCGTGCCGCCAAGTCCAATGCCATCCTCCTCGCCGCCGACGGCGCCGCGGTGGGCATCGGCATGGGCCAGGTCAACCGGCTCGACTCCTGCCGCCTGGCCGTGGAACGGGCCAACACCCTGGGCGTCTCCGTGAGCTCGACAAGTCTGTGGGAGCGATGCTCCCGGCGGCGCTTCGAACGCCGACGCCAGCGGAGCCCCGCAGCGTGCCCGCGGTGCCGTGGCGGCATCGGATGCGTTCTTCCCGTTCGCCGACGGACTGCAGATCCTGATCGACGCCGGCGTCCGCGCCGTCGTCCAGCCCGGCGGATCCGTCCGCGACGAGGAAGTCATCGCCGCGGCCAACGCCGCCGGCATCACGATGTACTTCACGGGAGCCCGGCACTTCTTCCACTAGGGGCTCGGGGCCGGGCCTGCGGGTCCTGGTGCACGGTGCAGCCAAGAATGGACATGTCCTCCCTTACCGGGGGGACATGCCATTTTTTGTGCCCAGGACTGGGCATATGGGGCTATGTCCGTGCCTCGCAGCCAGGGGAGGGCATGTCCGGTGGTCGGGGGTGTGGGCGGAGGACATGTCCGGTGGTGGCCAGGGTGCAGCAGGCGATGGTGCGGGGGACATGCTCATTCTTCGTGCCGAGGCTGGACATATGGGGGTTATGTCCGTGCCTCGCAGCCGGGGAGGGCATGTCCGGTGGGTCCGGCGGGGTGTGTGCGGAGGGCATGTCCGAGTGGCCAGACGGGAGCGCGGGCGCATGACAACGGCGGCCGCCCCGGGGTGTGGGGCGGCCGCCGTCGAAAGCTGGTCAGGCTTGGTTGCCTGGTCGGGGCCTGGTTAGGAAGCGGCAGCCGAGGTGTAGGTCGACTGGATGACCGAGCCCCAGTACGGGCCGTACATAGTGGTGGAGTTGCTGCCGTAGCCGTAGCTGTTCACGGAGTTCTGGTAGCCGGAGGAGCTGGAGCCGATGAACCACGGGCCGCCCGAGGATCCGCCGGTCATGTTGCAGGGGATTCCCTGGGTCGTAGAAGGGGGTTGTAGGGATCGTTCGTGGCGGTGCCGGAGCAGCTCTTGAGGGACTCACCGTTGAACGGCGGGGCGGCCGGGTAGCCGAAGGACTTGTAGCTCAGGCCGCGGGCCGCGTTGAACTGCAGGCCGGAGGCGCCCACGACGTCGGACAGGTACTTGCCGTTGAGCGTGGACATCACCGCGAAGCCGGTGTCGTACTGCATGTTGCCGGAGGAGCTCCACTGGGTGGGGGCGTACAGGGCTTTCGCGGTCCACATGCCGTAGGGTGCGGCGCCGTTGAGGTAGGCCGGGACGAACGTGAACTTGGTGGCGAAGGCGCCCGGTCCCTCGTTGACGCAGTGGCCGGCCGTGGAGACGGTGCTCTTGTTCCCGGAGGAGATCGAGTTGCCGGAGCAGACGTAGTTGGCGCCGCCGAGGGTGAAGAAGACCTTGCCGATCCGCGGGACGGGGGATTCACTCGCGTTGGCCTTGGTCTGGAGATCCCGGGACAGCAGGCTGGGGGCTGCCGCACCCGCCTTGCTGGGGGCTGCCTCGATCTTGCTGGGGGCGCCCGTTTCAACGGGACGGTTCAGGGCCGCCTTGGAGTTGTTGCTGCGCTGCATGGCTTTGTCGGCCAGGACGTCGCCGGGGATGGCGGCGCGCATGCGCTCCGGCGTCCAGTAGTCCGCCGCGCCGGTCTCGGTGACGGTGTGGCTGCTGACCCCCGAGGTGTCGGTGGCGCCTTTCCCGGCGCGGGGGCGGCGGTGGCCGCACCCGCTGCGCTCAGGGCGAGCAGTGCCGCCGCAGAGAGGGTGAGAAGGCTGGTGGCCAGAGTCTTGGGTGTTCTCATGGTTGTCCTAACCGGTGGAATGCGGAACGGCCACCCGTGGCGGCCGCTGTGATGGGAATGAAACTACGTCAAATTGACGAATCGAGTAAAGTCGTTTGTCAATTCTTGTCATAGCATGTTGCAGAATCGTGGAGCGGGTTGCGGGGGTCATGGATCGTCCGGCCGCCGACGCCGGTAGGCGGCAAGGCGGTCACCTCGGGTAAGTTAGGGCTGTTGAGATAACACCCGATTCCGGATATCCGCAGACCTTCAGGGAGACGCCCGAGCAATGGCCAAGATTATCTATACCCACACCGACGAAGCGCCGATGCTGGCAACCTATTCGTTCTTGCCGATTGTTGAGGCCTTTGCCTCGACGGCCGGTGTGGAGGTGGAGACCCGCGACATCTCGCTGGCCGGCCGCATCATCGCGGCGTTCGGTGACTACCTCACCGAAGAGCAGCGCGTCAGTGATGCTCTGGCCGAGCTCGGCGCCCTCGCCAAGAGCCCGAAGCCAACATCATCAAGCTGCCCAACATCAGCGCCTCCGTGCCGCAGCTGAAGGCCGCCATCGCCGAGCTGCAGGCCCAGGGCTACGCGCTGCCGGACTACCCGGACAACCCCTCCTCGGACGAGGAGACGGACATCCGCGCCCGCTACGACAAGATCAAGGGCTCCGCCGTCAACCCGGTGCTGCGCGAAGGCAACTCCGACCGCCGCGCGCCGCTCTCGGTCAAGAACTACGCCCGCCAGAACCCGCACAGCATGGGCGCCTGGACCGCCGAGTCGAAGACCAACGTCGCCACCATGGATGCCGACGACTTCCGCTCCAACGAGAAGTCCGTAGTCATCGGCTCGGACACGAACATCAAGATCCAGCTGGTCAAGGAAGACGGCACAGTCAAGGTCCTCAAGCGGGCCTTCCCGGTGCTCGCCGGCGAGGTCATCGACGGCACCGTGATGCGCGCCGCCGCCCTGGACGAGTTCCTGGCCGCCCAGGTGGCCCGCGCCAAGGACGAGGGCGTGCTGTTCTCGGCGCACCTCAAGGCGACCATGATGAAGGTCTCGGACCCGATCATCTTCGGCCACGTCGTCAAGGCCTACTTCGCCGAGCTCTTCGACGCCTACGGCGAGCAGATCGCCGCCGCCGGCCTGAGCCCGAACAACGGCCTGGCCTCCATCCTCAGCGGCCTCGAGGATCTGCCCGAGGAGATCCGCGGCGACGTCGAGGCGGCCATCACGAAGGGCCTCAACGAGGGTCCGGAGCTGGCCATGGTCGATTCGGACAAGGGCATCACCAACCTGCACGTCCCGTCCGACGTGATCGTCGACGCCTCCATGCCGGCAATGATCCGCAGCTCCGGCCACATGTGGGGCCGCGACGGACAAGGAAGCCGACACCCTCGCCGTCCTGCCGGACAGCAGCTACGCCGGCATCTACCAGGTGGTCATCGACGACTGCCGCGCCAACGGCGCCTTCGATCCGACCACCATGGGCACCGTCCCCAACGTCGGCCTGATGGCCCAGGCCGCCGAGGAATACGGCAGCCACGACAAGACCTTCGAGATCCAGTCGGCCGGCACACGTCCAGATCGTCGACGACGCCGGCACCGTGCTGATCGAGCACCAGGTCGCCCCGGGCGACATCTGGCGCGCCTGCCAGACCAAGGACGTGCCGATCCGCGACTGGGTCAAGCTGGCCGTCACCCGCGCCCGCGCCTCCGCCACCCCGGCCGTGTTCTGGCTGGATAAGGGCCGCGCGCACGACGCCCGGATGATCGCCAAGGTTGAGGAGTACCTCAAGGACCACGACACCGAGGGCCTGCAGCATCGAGATCATGTCGCCGGAGGAGGCCACCGCCTTCACGATGGAGCGCATCCGCAAGGGCGAGGACACCATCTCGGTCTCCGGCAACGTGCTGCGCGACTACCTCACGGACCTGTTCCCGATCCTGGAACTGGGCACCAGCGCCAAGATGCTCTCCGATCGTTCCGCTGATCAACGGCGGCGGCCTCTTCGAGACCGGCGCCGGCGGGTCCGCCCCGAAGCACGTCCAGCAGCTGCTCAAGGAAAACCACCTCCGGTGGGACAGCCTGGGCGAGTTCCTGGCCCTGGCCGTGAGCTTCGAACACCTCGCCACGAGCACCGGCAACGCGCGCGCCCAGATCCTGGCCGACACGCTGGACCGCGCCACGGGCACGTTCCTGCTCGAGGACAAGTCCCCGAAGCGCAAGGCCGGCGAGCTGGACAACCGCGGCAGCCACTTCTACCTGGCCAAGTTCTGGGCCGAGGAACTGGCGCAGCAGAGCGACGACGCCGAGCTGGCCGCGGCTTTCGCCGCCGTCTCCGGCGCGCTGACCTCCAACGAGGAGACCATCACCGGCGAGCTCCTCGCCGTGCAGGGCTCCCCGGTGGACATCGGGGGCTACTACCACCCCGACGCCGAGAAGGCCGCCGCCGTCATGCGTCCCTCGGCGAAGTTCAGCGAAGTGCTGTCCATGCTCGGTTAGATTCATGCAGGCACGCCGCGCCCCGACGGGCACGGTGTAAACGCCGAACGGCGCACCGGGAGTTCCCGGTGCGCCGTTCGGCGTTTAAGACGAAGCGGACCTCAGCCCTTGTCCTTGCCCTTCGCTTTGCCCTTTCCCGGGCTCTCCGGGGCAGGCGCGGGTGCCGTCACCACGGGCGGCGGGGCGGCAGCGGCGGCGTCGGCGGCTGCTTTCGCGGCCGCCTGCGCAGCGGCCTCTTGTTCGGCCGCGGCCCGGGCCGCCTGCTGGGCCGCCAGCTCAACCCGGACAGCCTCGATGGAGGACCGGACGCTCTGGTGGCGTTTGAAGGACACGGCTCCGCGGGCGGCCGCCCCGTCCAGCTCGGCCGTCAGCTCATCGAGGAGCTTCAGCGAGGTCGCGGGATCGTTGGCAGCGGCGGCCTCGGTCACGGAGAGGACTTTGGACTGAAGCTGGGCGGCTGCGTCCCGGTCCAGCTCGGGAGCGGGGGCCCCGCAGCCGGCCAGGGCGCCCGACAGCAGGGCTGCGCTGAACAGGAATCCGGCCAGAACCGCGCCGGGAGCGCGGCGGACGGGCTGCCGCCGGCCGTCGGGCCGCGTCATGGCTGCACGCTCTTCTGCAACTGCACCAGTTGGTCGCCCAGGCTGCCGGTCACGGACGGATAAGTGACGACGGCGGGAGCTTGCGGCGTCATGAAGGAAGCGGTGACGGCCGCGACCACCGCGAGCACGGCCAGCACGGCGAGGACGAGGGCCACCCGGGTGCGGCGGCTGCCCTGCCGGACGCGCGAGATGGTGCGGGCTACGAGGGAGGCGGTGCCGCCACGGGATGCGGGCAGCGCATCCGGGTCCAGCTGGTGCAGGAGGCCCGTTCTGGCGGTCCTCGCAGACAGCCGCGGCGGCCTGGCCGGTGGTGCGGGAAGCACCCGTGTTTGTTCCTCGGCCAGCAGCCCCGGCAGCGACCGGGGCGCGACGAGGGCCTGGCGCAACGCCGGTTCGAGGTCCGCCGCTGTGGGGCGGTCCATCGGATCCAGGGCGGTCATGGCCCGGATCAGCTTCGCCCATTCGGCCGGGACGGTGTCCGGGATGGACGGCGCCCGGTGCAGGCGGGCGACGGCGGATTCCACCGCGCTGCCGGGGAATTCGAGCTCGCCCTTGATGCATTCGAGCATCACGAGTCCCAGCGAGTAGATATCGCTGGCCGGGCCCAGGTCGGCGCCCCGGGCCTGTTCCGGGCTCAGGTATGCGGCGGTTCCGACCATGGTGCCGGTGGCCGTGAGCCGGGTCCCGTCCATGATCCGCGCGATGCCGAAGTCCGTGAGTTTTGGCCGCAGGGGCTCACCGGGTCGGACCGGGACCAGCAGGATGTTGGCTGGTTTGATATCGCGGTGGATGATGCCGAGCGCATGGACATAGGCCAGCGCGTCTGCGACACCGGCGCCGACGACGGCCAGTTCGTTGAGCGGCAGCGGGCTGTGCCGGATCCTGGTCCGGAGGTCCTGGCCGTCCACCAGCTCCATGGTCAGGAACGGCCGTGGTTCAGCGGGGATCCGGGTGTCCGTGCCCGCGTCGAAGAGGGTGACCAGGCTTGGATGGTTCAGGGTCGCCAGGAGTTGGATCTCTGCCTCCTGCCGGCGGAGTTCGTCAGGATCGGCAGACTGCGGGGCGAACAGCTTCAGAGCCACGTCCCGGCCCAGGTTCACATCCCTGGCCGTGTAGACGGAGGCCATGCCGCCGCGTCCGATCACGTCGCCCAGCCGGTAACGGCCGCCCACGAGTTCAACCGCGACGCTGTTGGGCGATGTGTCCACGTGTCCCCGTCCCTTCCCCCGTTGCGCCACGACGGCGCCCCTCAAGAATAGTACGGGGACGGGGAGGCGCCGCCCCCGCACCGCGGCCGCCGCTGACGGCCGCGATGTGGGGGCGGGGTCCGCGCCGGAGCCAGTTCATGCCGTTGAGTCCCCCAGCGGACCCAACGACTTCGCTCCGGCGGTCACAGGACCTCAGCGGAAGCAGTTGGCTTCACTAAGGGGGGTGTTCGTCCTGCCGGCGCGCCGGTTTTCGCCGTGTCGGCGTCAGCGGGGTGGTGAACCGGGCCGAGTCCGGGGTCGGGGGGACTGGTGTGCCGGAAAAGAGTGTGCCGGATATCCGGGCGGGGACGGGGGTGTCCATTGGGAATCTCCTGAATGACTGTTGGCGGGCGCCTCAAGGCAGCCCGATTGGCCGTGCTCTGTGGAGGGCAGAGACGGCTGACTAGTCAGGAGATGAACCGGGATCAGCAGCGAACGCGGCGTGCTCGTGCTGGAGTGGACCCCGGATTGGGTCGGCTTCGGCCGTGGGGATGATCATGTACAGGCTGGGGAGCCACGCCGCAGAACCCGAGGGGCCGTTGGACTGGGAAGCGTTGCCCGAGCCCGAACCGGGGGCAGCGGGCAGGGCATCGGGCGCAGGAAGTCCCGGCCCGCCGTGCAACGGGCTGGGTCCATCGTCGCCGTCCGGCGGGCCCGGGTCGCCGGGGGCGGCGGGCGGATCAGCCGGACCGGGGGCGGGTGCGTCGGCGGGAGCCGGCGGAGGGAGTGCTGCGGGGGATGCACGGGATGTCCGCGGCGCATCACTGACCGTACGGATGACTCGCTGCGGCTCGGCCCGGGCTGCCATGACCTCCCGCGGACGTGACCCCGGTTGGGGTTGGGCGCCGCAGTTCGGGCCGGATCCAATGACCGCAGGGGACGCCGACGCCTGGTCCGGCAGGGCCACGGTACCGGCAGCAGGCACCTGGCCGCCTGACGGTCCGGGGCTAGCGGAGTCCGGGACAGCAGGGGCGGGAAGTGGATTCGCCGGGTTCGGCGCGGGCTTCGCAGGGTCTTTTGCGGGTTTGGCGGGCTTGGTCGCGCCCGTGGAAGGTTTGGTGGGCTTCGTCGCGGGCTTGGCCGGGCCGGGAACCGGAGGGCGGGGTTGGCGGGTCGGACACAGGCTTCGTGGGGCCGGTCGAAGGCTTCGTCGGGAGGGTCACGGGTGTGGTGGGCTCGACGACGGGCTTCGTCGGGTCGACGGCGGGCGTGGTCGGGACGGTCACGGGCTTCGTTGGGTCCGGCGTGGGTTTCGCCGGGTCGGCTGCCGGATCGGTGACGGGCCCCGCCGGATCTGTCACGGGCTTGGCCGGGTCGGCGGCCGGACCGCCGGGTACCGCGGGGTCAGAGGCCGGCGGCGCGGGCTTCACAGGCGGCGTCGCCGGGTCCGGAACAGGAGCGGAGCCGCCCGGAGCCGGAGTGGTCGGACGGGCGGGTGTGCCCGGAGCTGTCGGCGTCGGTTTGGGCGCGGCGGCCCGTTCCGAGGCGGAGGGCGAGGCAGAGGGAGACGCCGTCGGGGCGGGCGCGGGACGCGACGTTGCCGGGGCGGTGCTTGCGGGCCGGGTCGGCGACGGTGTGGCACGTGCACTGACCGGGACCGGCTGCGAGGTGGCGCGGGTGGGGTGAGGCGCCGCTATGCTCAGCCCTTCCTCCGCGATGTCGGAGGCTGTCTCGTATGTTCCCGCGATTCCCCACGGGGCGTCGCGTGCCGTGGCCATGGACGCACTGCTGACATTGGTCATCGCAACAGAAGTGGCGGCGTCGTCGGCGCTTGCAGCTGACGCCGACAGCGCCAGCCAGGCGACTCCGGCGACGCCAGCCAGAATCACCCGCCGGATTGGGTGGCGCGCGCGCCGAAGGACTGCTGCTGGGTCCATGCGCACACCCCATTCCCCGAAAGCTCACCGATTTCCTACAGGGTAAGTCCGGCCGCCGGGGTCAGTCCAGAGTCCGCACAAAGTACGGCGGATTCACGCGGAAACGGCGGCGCATTTACGCCGTTCGGGCGCTGTCAGCGGGCGTCGTTCGGGTAGCTCACACCCAGCTGGGCGCGGACGCCGTCGAAGAGCCGCATGGTGTTCAACGAGTCCTCCAGCGGCATGACCGGGCTCTCCGTGAGCCCCTGCTGGATGCAGCGGGTCACTTCGCGCAGCTCGTAGCTGTAGCCCCGCCCGACGACGTCGAAACGTTCGGTGCGGACGTCGTCGAACCCGACCCGGACCTGGAGTTCCTTGGGGTTGTTGATGGAGCCGCTGGTCTGCAGGAACCCTGCGCTGCCGGCGACGGTGGCGGTGCGGGGTCCGTGGGCCAGCAGCGAGGAGGTCAGCTGGGCCTGGGCGCCGTGGTGGTACCCCAGGGTGAGGGCATTCTGCGCGTCGACGCCGTCGTCGTTGACCCAGCCGGTGGCGCTGACGGTCTGCGGGAATCCGAGTGTGCCGAGCGCCCACAGCAGCGGGTAGACGGTGATGTCCAGCAGCGCACCGCCGCCGTCCTCCCGTGCCCACAGGCGGGAGGTGGGTGAATACGGCGCAGGGAAGCCGAGATCCGCCCCGACCCATTTGACCTCGCCGATTTCGCCGGAGGCGGCGATCTCGAACGCCCTTTGCATGCTGGGCAGGAACCGGCTCCACATGGCCTCCATCAGGAACAGCCCCTTGGCCCGGGCCAGCGCCACGAGTTCGCCGGCCTCCCGGGCGTTCACCGTGAGGGCCTTCTCGCACAGCACATGCTTCCCGGCGTTCAGGGCCGCCAGCGCTATTTTGTGGTGGTGGGAGTGCGGCGTCGCCACGTACACGACGTCGACGGCGTCGTCGGCGAGCAGCCGCTCGTAGCCGGTCCGGCCGGCGTCGTCCCCGTAGGCCCGGGAAAAGCCGTAGTCGGCGGCGAACGCGTCGGCCGCCGCCTGGGTGCGCGAGCTGACGGCGTACAGCTCGGCGTCGGGGAGGAGCTCGAGGTCCCGGGTGACTGACGCGGCGATGCCGCCGGTGGCGATGACGCCCCAGCGCAACCGCGCTCCGGTGGCTGTTCGGGGATCCTGGTCCTTCTGGCCGGACAGCCAGGGCTTCGCGATGAGGGCAGTCATGCTGCCATCCTCTCACCCGGCCGGGGGATGGCAGCGGCGGCGCCCGGGTACTCAGGTCACACCGCTATCCGGCCACGCCCGCCCCGGCCCGGCTGCGGGCGGCTTCCTCGGTGAGCCGGCCCTGCTGGAGCCGGAACCGCCGTGTCGGTTTTGTTGGCCAGGGACCGGTCATGGGTGACCACCAGGATGGTGGTGTTGTGGTTCCGGCTCAGCGAGCTGAGCAGCTCGATGATGTGCTCGCCGGTCTGTTCGTCCAGGTTGCCGGTGGGCTCGTCGGCCAGGATCAGCTGCGGTTCGTTGGCGAGGGCCCGGGCAATCGCCACCCGCTGCTGCTCGCCGCCGGAGAGACGGTTGATCCGCCGCACGTGCTTCTCCGGATCAAGCTGGACCTGTTCCAGCAGTTCCCGGGCGCGCTGCAGGCGGGCGGCCTTGCGGATCCCGGCGAACTCCATCGGCAGCATCACGTTGTCCACCGCGGAGAGGTTGGGGATCAGGTTGAACTGCTGGAACACGAAGCCGATGTCCCTGCGGCGGTACTCGGTCAGCTTGCTGTCCGGCATGCCGGCCAGGCTCACCCCGTTGACCAGCACGTCCCCGCTGGTGGGTTTGTCGAGGGCGCCCAGGAGGGAGAGCAGTGTGCTCTTGCCGCTGCCGCTCTTGCCCACAATCGAGGCCAGGGTGCCCTGCTCGAGCTGGAAACTGACATCGTTGACCGGTTTGATGGTCCGGTCGCCGGACTTGAACGTGCGGACGAGGTTCTTGACTTCGATCATGGCTACTCTCCTCGGAGGACTTCGATGGGGCGGATGCGGGCGGTCAGCAGGGCAGGGACCAGGGCCCCGATGATGGCGACGCCGAACACCGCGGCGATGCCGGCGGCGATGACGCCGGGGGAGGCGCTCGCCGTCACGGACGTCAGCAGCTGGGACGCGCCGCCGAGCGGGCCACCCCCGCCGCCGGGCATGCCGGCCGCCGCCGCCGGCGAATCCTGCCGCTCCGCCCGGGATGCCGCGCTGGCCGGTGCCCGCACCTGCCGCAGCGGTTGTGGTGTTGGAACTGATGAGTGCGGAGGCGATCCCGCCGCTGGCGAAGGACGCGACGGCGGCGCCCACGACGCTGCCCAGCGCCACCAGGACGAGTGCCTCCAGCACAAACTGCAGCCCGATGGTGCGGTTGCGGGCGCCGATGGCCTTCAGCACGCCGATTTCCCTGCGGCGCTCGCGGACCAGCATCACCATGATCAGCAGGATGATCACACCCGCGGTGGCCAGGGCTGCGACGAAGGCGGTGAAGGAGATGTTCTTGACGCTGCCGAGCGAGCTGACGGCGGTTTCAAGGTTGCGCTGGCCCTGGCTGACGTCGGCCGTGTCCGTGCCGAGGGCGTCCTGCAGCGCGGTCTTCGCGGCGTCGACGTTTTCCATGCTGTTCACGGTGACGATCATGGTGGAGAGTTCACCGGGCAGTGCCGCGAGGGTCTGCGCCGTCGGAAGGGTCAGGTAGAGGGCGTTGTTGCCGAAGGCCGTCCCGGCGTCGAACAGCCCGGTCACCGTGAAGGTCTGGTCGTTGATGGTGAACGTGGAGCCGAGCGCCAGTCCGTTTTTCTCGGCCAGGGTGGTGCCCAGCAGGGCGCCGGTGGAGGCGGCGGTGTAGTCCTCCAGGCCCGTTCCGGAAGTCAGCTGTAAAGCCTTGCCGGTGGCGTCGACCTCGGCGCCGATGCCGGTGGCGGTCACGGGCAGCGAGAACGCCGGCGCTGCCGTCCCGGTGGTCCCGGTGGTTCCGGTGCCGGCCTCGTTGCGGGAGCCGAGCGTGCCGGCGTCGACCGCGGCGGTAAGGCTCGTAGTCACGGTGGTGGCGGACTGTCCGCCGGGCCCGCCCTGGCCGCCGGGCCCGCCCGCGCCGGTCTGGGCCGCGGCCTCGGCGTTGCGCAGGCGCAGCGCCTTGGTGCCGACGACGGCGGTGACGTTCGGTACCGCTGCCGCCGTGGCGGCCTGCGCGGCGGTGAGCGGCTCGCCGCCGCCTTCGAAGCCCTGGCCGCCGGCCGGGTTGACGGTGAGCACGGTGCCGACCGAGGCGTTCAAGTCGGCGACCTTGGCAGCGACGGCCTGGTTGGCGACGAGCATGGCAAGGGCGAGGCCGATGGCCACGGCCAGGACGGCCACAACGGCCGCGGTCCTGACCTTGTTTCTAAAGGCGTTGCCTACACTCCGGGCGAGGACGCTCACGGGACTCCTTGGGATCAGGCCGGCTCCTGGTGGCCGGCGGCTGCTCCCACAGTGGTACGGACTGCTGTGCGGAGATCACAGCCAAGCTATGCGTGGGCTGTGAAGGACTCCGGCGCGCCAAAGAGCCCCGGCCCTCCCTTGCGGGGGAGCCGGGGCTCTTGGGGTGCCCGGGGCGCAAGCCTCAGGCGGTGGTGCGGGTTACTTCGTCAGCGGTCCGAGTACCGGATCGTTGACGTAGGCCGTCTTGACGTTTTCCATGGTCACGATGACCGGTTCCAGCAGGTACGCCGGAACAACCTTGACAGTGTTGTTGTAGGACTTGTCATCGTTGATCTCGGGCTTCTTGCCGGCCTGGATGTCCTTCACCATGGTGATGGCATGCTCAACGAGCTTGCTGGTGTCCTTGTTGATGGTGGAGTACTGCTCCCCGGCGAGGATGGACTTCACGGACTCAACTTCGGAGTCCTGGCCGGTGATGATCGGCAGCGGCTTGCCCGCGGCCTTCACCGAGGTCAGGACGGCCCGGGCCAGCGTGTCATTCGGGGACAGCACGCCGTCGAGCGTTGCGCTGCCGTAGGTTCCGCTGAGCAGGGTGTCGGCACGACGCTGGGCGTTCTCTGCCTTCCAGCCCTGGGTCACGGCCTGTTCGAATGTCGTCTGGCCGGAGAGCACCTTCAGGGTGCCGTCGTCGATCTTCGGCTTCAGGACGCTCATCGCGCCGTCGAAGAAGACCTTCGCGTTGGCGTCATCCGGGGAACCGGCGAACAGTTCGATGTTGTACGGGCCTTCCGGCTTCTTGGCCTTCATGCCGTCCAGCAGGGCCTGGCCCTGCAGGACACCGACCTTGAAGTTGTCGTAGGCCACGTAGTAGTCGACGTTCTCGGTGTTCAGGAGCAGACGGTCATACGCGATGATCGTGGCGCCGGACTCCTTGGCCTGCTGCAGCTGGGTACCCAGCTGCGCACCGTCGATGGCGCCGACGATGATGACCTTGGCGCCCTTGGTGATCATGGCACTGATCTGGTTCTGCTGCTCCGAAACGCCGCCGTTGGCGAACTGCACGTCGGCCTTGAAGCCGGCGGTCTTGAGGCCGTCGTTGAAGAGCTTCTCCGCCAGGACCCAGTTCTCACTGGTCTTCTGGGGGAGCGCAACGCCGATCAGGGAGTCCTTCGGGAACGCTTCGCCGCCAGCGGTGGAACCGCCGGTGGTTCCGGTGTCGGAACGGCCGCAGGCTGTCAGCGCCAGTGCCGCAATAGCAGCGATTGCTGCTGCCTTTCCTGCTTTACCAATCATTCGCATTGCTTGGTTCACTTTCTTTAGGTGGTGTGCGGAAACTCGGTGAAATGGGTACAGGGGACCGGATCAGGCACCCTTGGAGATGACCTCTTTGGTGGACGTCGTCTCGTCGGGCTTGATTTCGTTGCTGCGGCCGAAGTTCTTCAGCATCAGTCCGATGATGGATTTCTTGCCCTGGGTCTTGTTGTAGACGTCGAACGCGACGGCGATCAGGAGCACCAGGCCCTTGATGATCTGGGTCAGGTCGGCGCCGACGCCGAGGAGCTGGAGGCCGTTGTTCAGCACAGCCATCACCAGGCCACCGACGATCGAGCCGATCACGGTGCCGACGCCGCCGGTCACTGCGGCGCCGCCGATGAACACGGCCGCGATCGCATCGAGTTCCCAGCCGACGCCGTCGAACGGGCCCGAGGCGGTGGAGCGGCCGACGAAGATCATGCCGGCGAGGCCGGCCAGGATGGACATGTTCATCATCACCAGGAAGTTGACCTTCTTGGACTGGACACCGGAGAGCTCGGCTGCGTGCCGGTTGCCACCGACCGCGTAGATGTGCCGGCCGATGATGGTCTTGGAGGAGATGAAGCCGTAGATGATCACGAGGGCCGCCAGGATCAGGCCCGGGATCGGGAAGGACGTGCCCGGCCGGCCGGTGGCGAACAGGTAGGTCGCGTAGAGGATGGCGCCGCAGATCAGGATCAGCTTGGTGATGCTTACCCAGGCTTCGGGTACCTCGGCGCCCAGCGCCTTGGCGTTCCGGCGGGAGCGGATCTCGCTGAAGACAACGAAGGCGACGGCGAGCAGGCCCAGCAGCAGGGTCAGGTTGTTGAACCCGGTGTTGGGTCCGATCTCCGGCAGGTAGCCGGAACCGATCTTCTGGAAGTCGGACGGCACCGGGATGGTGTTGGACTTGCCGACGTACTGGTTGGCGCCGCGGAAGATGAGCATGCCGGCCAGCGTGACAATGAACGCCGGGATGCCGACGTAGGCCGTCCAGAATCCCTGCCACGCGCCGATCAGGACGCCCAGCAGCAGCCCCATCAGGACGCCCAGGTACCAGGGAATGCCCCAGTCCCGGATGAAGAGGGCCACGCAGACGCCCACGAACGCCGCAACCGAGCCAACGGAGAGGTCGATGTGGCCGGCAATGATCACCAGGACCATGCCGATGGCAAGGATCAGGATGTAGGAGTTGCCGTTGAAGAGGTTGATGACGTTGCCCGGCGTGAGCGTCCGGCCGTCGGTTGCAATCTGGAAGAAGATGATCAGGGCCACGAGGGCGAAGATCATGCCGAATTGGCGGGTGTTGCCGCCAAAGAGCTTCTTGAGCGCGTTCATTGTTTCAGTCCTTGTGTCCGGAGTGTACGGATTATTCGGAGTTTGTGGAGTTGAGGAGTCTTGGCCGGAACGGGTCAGGCGGTCTTGCGGGCGGAGGTCATGAGTTTCATGAGGTCTTCCTGGCTGGCGTCGTCTTTGTTCAGCACACCGGTGATGGCGCCCTCGAAGATGGTGTAGATGCGGTCCGAAAGCCCCAGCAGCTCGGGCAGTTCCGAGGAGATGACAATGACACCCTTCCCCTGGTTGGCCAGCTGCTGGATGATGCCGTAAATCTCGTACTTGGCGCCGACGTCGATCCCGCGGGTGGGCTCGTCCAGGATCAGCAGTTCAGGTTCCGTGAACATCCATTTCGCCAGCACCACCTTCTGCTGGTTACCGCCGGAGAGCTTCGCGACGCCCTCCTCCACGGACGGCGCCTTGGTCCGCAGGGACTTGCGGTACTGCTCGGCGACCGTGAAGACCTTGTTGGCGTCGATCACGTTGTGCTTGCTGACCTTGCGCAGGTTCGCCGACACCGTGGTTGCCTTGATGTCGTCCAGCAGGTTCAGCCCGAGGGATTTCCGGTCTTCGGTGACGTAGCCCAGGCCGGCGTCGATCGCCTGGCGGACGCTCTTGAGCTCGACCTCCTTGCCGTTCATGTAGACCTCCCCGGAGAGGAACCGGCCGTAGGAGCGGCCGAAAACGGAGCGGGCCAGCTCGGTGCGGCCGGCGCCCATCAGCCCGGCGAAGCCGACGATCTCACCGCGCCGGACAAAGAAGTTCGAGTTCTTGCAGACCATGCGGTCCTGGACCGCCGGGTGGCCCACGTTCCAGTTCTTGACCTCGAAGAAGACCTCGCCGATCTTCGGCTCGTGGTCCGGGAACCGGGATTCCAGGGTCCGGCCCACCATGCCCTTGATGATGCGGTCCTCGTCGACGCCGTCGGCCTTGACGTTCAGCGTCTCGATCGACTTGCCGTCGCGGATGATGGTGATGGAGTCGGCGATCTGCTCGATCTCGTTGAGCTTGTGGGAAATGATGATCGAGGTGATGCCGCGGCCCTGGAGGCCGAGCATCAGGTCCAGGAGGTGCTGCGAATCGGATTCGTTCAGGGCCGCCGTGGGTTCGTCCAGGATGAGGAGCTTCACGGACTTGTTCAGCGCCTTGGCGATTTCGACGAGCTGCTGCTTGCCGACGCCGATTTCCTTCACCGGAGTGTCCGGGTCCTCGCGGAGGCCCACCCGGGCCAGCAGCTCGGTGGAACGCAGCCGGGCCTCGGCCCAGTCGATCACGCCGCGTTTGGCGGGTTCGTTGCCGAGGAAGATGTTCTCCATGATGGACAGCTCGGGGATCAGCGCGAGTTCCTGGTGGATGATCACGATGCCGGCGTGCTCGCTGGCCCGGATGTCCTTGAACTCCTGGACTTCGCTCTGGTAGACGATGTCGCCGGTGTAGCTGCCGAAGGGATAAACCCCCGAGAGCACCTTCATCAGGGTGGACTTTCCGGCACCGTTTTCACCGCAAATGGCGTGGATCTCACCGGCTTTCACCCGCAGGTTCACTTCGGCCAATGCTTTAACGCCGGGGAACTCTTTGGTGATGGAGCGCATCTCGAGAATTATCGGATCGCTGTGCGTGTTGAGGGACGTCATCTGCCCTTACGCCTCCAATGCATGACTTCGTTGTCCGCCCCTGCAAACCGCAGGGCCGTCTGATGGAAAAGTAAACTGGATCACAGGCCTTGTCGTCAAGTCTTTAACGCAACGGCCCGATAACAAATAGCTTAGCCCCGTCGGATTCCGGCGTGTTGGAAGACGAGGGCGGTGGCTCCGAGGGCCTCAGCGCGGTTGCCGAGCGAGGACATGGTGAGGGTTGTGGTCTCCCCGATAACGGGAACGGCGTGCCGGGTCAGCCCCCGCCGGATCGGATCCAGCAGCAGCTCGCCGAGTCCCGCGAGCGGACCGCCTACCACGATCACCTCGGGGTTGATCAGGTTCGCCACATTGCCCAGGGCGCGTCCGACGGCGAGTCCGGCGTCGTCCACCACACGCAGGGTCGCGGAGTCCTTGGCGACCGCCTTGCGGACGATGTCCTCCGGGGTGAGCGGCTTGTCCTCGCCGCGGCCAAGGAGCTCGATCATGGTGGTGGTCGAGGCGATGGTCTCGAGGCAGCCGCGGTTTCCGCAGCGGCAGATGAGGCCGTGCTCGTGGATGGTGGCGTGGCCGATTTCGCCGGTGATTCCGACGTTGCCGTAGTAGGGCAGGCCGTTGAGGATCAGCCCGGCGCCGATGCCGGAACCGATCTTGAGGAACATCAGGTTGTTGATGCCGCTGTGCGGCCCCCAGGTGACCTCGGACAAGGCGCCGAGGTTGGCGTCGTTGTCGACGAAAACCGGTAGATCCAGCGCTTCCTCGAGCCGCTGGAGGATGTTGATGCCCACCCATTCCGGGAGGATGGCACCCTGCGCCACGGTCCCGGTGCGGCGGTCGATGGGGCCAGGGATGCCGACGCCGGCCCCGACCACCGCGCTGCGTTCCACTCCGCCGGCCACGAGCAGCCGGTCCAGCAGTCCGACGGCGGCGGAGATGCCTTCCTCGGCGTGGTGGCCCAGCGGGAGCAGGACCGATTCCTCCGCGATGATGTGATAGCTCAGGGAGGCGAGCACCACCCGCAGGTGCCGGCGGCCGAAGTCGATGCCGACGGCGACGGCGCCGTTGCTGTTGAGCCGGACGTTGAGGGCGCGCCGTCCGGAGCTGGTGATCGGCTCCGTGGACGCCAGGCCCGCGTCCTGCATGATGCGGACGATGTTCGACACCGTGGCGGTGGAAAGCCCGGTCTGCCGTGCGAGTTCCGCCTGCGTGGAAGGCCCCGCCAGGAGGCATTCGATGATCCGCTGTTGGTTCAAGTGCCGGAGCGCGGACTGTGATCCGGGGTTCTTGGTTCGGCTCCTCGTTGAGCGCGTTGGTGAGGGCATGCTATGAAGCGTGACGCATTCGCAGGCTTGTAGTCAAGAAGTTTAACGCATCGGGGAGTCGGCATGTCCCCGGCGGCCCCGGGGACGTGCCGCCCCGGTGCCAGGGGACGTAAGGTACGCCGTCAGGCGCCGTGCAGTTCCCGGTGTGCCCGCGCCAGCTCCTGGTAGTGCGCTGCGTTCTGCTGGACGCCGGCGAACTCCTCGTCGCTGAGCTCGCGCCGGACCTTGGCCGGCACCCCGGCGACGAGCGAGCGCGGCGGCACGACGGTGCCCTCGAGCACCACGGCACCGGCGGCGATCAGGGAGCCCGCCCCGATCACGGCGCCGTTGAGGATGGTGGCGCTCATGCCGATCAGGCAGTCGTCCTCGACCGTGCAGCCGTGCACGACGGCGCTGTGGCCGACGCTCACCCGGGCGCCGACGGTGCAGGGGAAGCCGGGGTCCGCGTGCAGCACCACGTTGTCCTGCAGGTTGGTCCCGGCGCCCACGGTGATGGCGGCGGTGTCGGCGCGGACCGAGACGCCATAGAAGGCGCTGGAGTTTTCCGCGAGGGTGGCCTTGCCGATCACCGAGGCCGTCGGTGCGATGAAAGCGGAGTCATGGACGGCCGGGGTGTCGCCGGCGAACGCGTAGAGGGGAGCCATGACTCCAGCCTAGGACACGTCCCGGCCCAACTGACTCGCAGCAGGGGCCGTTCTGGGCGCCCGGAACGGCCCCTGCTGCGAGCTAGTTGGGTCAGGCGGGGGAGCGGAGGACGGTGAAGCCCTGCCCGGGCTCGGGGAGCACGACGGCGATCGGCGCGCCGGGGGCGGCCACCCGCCCGAGCTCGCGCACGACGTCGTCCCACTGCTCCGGCGGCAGGCCCACCAGGGCATCCACGGCCCAGACGGACGGGAACGCCGAATCGGCGAAGGGCAGCGGCACGGCTCCCGCCACGGTCGCCTCGAGTCCCCGGGCGCGGGCGGAGTGGATGTTTTCCTCGGACGGGTCCACGCCGGTGAAGTGGATGCCGGACTGGACAAAGTGCAGCCCGTCCGCGCCGTGGCCGCGAGTTAAGCCCCAGCACGCCGCGCCGGCCCTCCGACTTCAGCAGCGCCACGAACTCGGAAAGCCGGTCCTGCCGCAAAGCTGCCATGCCTCCAGTAAATGACCGTGGTCAGTTAAAGACAACCGTCCGGTTTCCGTCCAGCAGGACGCGGTGTTCGGCGTGCCACTGCACGGCCTGGGCCAGGGTCCGGCCCTCGACGTCCCGGCCCATCTGGACGAACTGCTCGGCGCTGCGCCGGTGGTCCACCCGGATGACCTCCTGCTCGATGATCGGCCCCTCGTCCAGGGCGGCCGTGACGTAGTGCGCGGTGGCGCCGATGAGCTTCACGCCGCGGGCATGTGCCTGGTGGTACGGCTTGGCGCCCTTGAAGGAGGGCAGGAAGGAGTGGTGGATGTTGATGGCCTTGCCGGTGAGCTCGGTGCACAGCTCGTTGGAGAGGATCTGCATGTACCGGGCCAGGACCGTGAGTTCGACGTCGTGCTCCGCCATCAGCGCGCGCAGCTCGTCCTCGGCCTGGGTTTTGGTGTCCCGGGTGACCGGGATGTGGTGGAACGGGATGCCGTAGAACTCGGCCAGGCCGGCGAGGTCCCGGTGGTTGGAGACGATCGCCGGGATCTCGATCGGCAGCGTCCCGGAGCGCTGCAGGAACAGCAGGTCGTTGAGGCAGTGGGCCGAGGTGCTGGCCATCAGCAGCGTCCGGACCTTCCGGCCTGCCGGGTTGAGGCTCCACTGCATCCCGAACGCCTGCGCCACGGGCTCCAGGGCGGCGTAGAGCTCCGGCTGGGCGGTGGCCGTCGTCGCCTCGACCCGCATAAAGAACGTGCCCGTGCCCTGGCTGCCGTACTGCTGCGAGTCCGTAATATTGCAGCCCGCCACGAGGAGGGCGCCGGCGACGGCGTGCACGATGCCGGGCCGGTCCGGGCAGGACAGGGTCAGGATGTAGGAAGCAGTCAGCTGGTCGTCATTCACGATGAACAGCCTACCTGCGTGCGGGGCACCGCTCTGGGGTAGGCTTAACCGGTCGCAACTGGCGTTGGGTGGCTAACCACCAGGGAGCGGCACTCACGAAGACCACGGATCGTACGCCTGGGCCGAGGGTCATGTTTTGCCGGTCGGCAGCACCCGCTGCCGCCCCGCCGTCGGCATCCCCAAAGGGTGCCAGCCCTTGATACGCGCCCGGATCTGCCGGCCCGTAATCTAGGGGCGCCGCAGCGGGCCAGCCGGTAACCTGACCTTAAGCAGTGACCGTTGCCTAGCCAGGAGTTCTTCGTGACTACTTCCGTTAACCTTTCCTCGACCGCCGTGACCAACCAGTCCCTGGCCGAACTCGACCCGGAAATTGCCGAGGTCCTCGACCCAGGAGCTGGGTCGCCAGCGCGACACCCTGGAAATGATCGCCTCCGAGAACTTCGCGCCGCGCGCCGTCCTCGAGGCCCAGGGCTCCGTGCTGACCAACAAGTACGCCGAGGGCTACCCGGGCCGCCGCTACTACGGCGGCTGCGAGCACGTCGACGTGGCCGAGAACCTGGCCATCGAGCGCGTCAAGTACCTCTTCGGCGCCAAGTTCGCCAACGTGCAGCCGCACTCCGGCGCCTCGGCCAACGCCGCAGCGCTGTCCGCCATGATCACACCCGGGCGACAAGATCCTGGGCCTGTCGCTGGCCCACGGCGGACACCTCACCCACGGCATGAAGCTGAACTTCTCCGGCAAGCTCTACAACGTCGCCGCCTACGAGGTCGAGCCGGACACCTTCCGCGTCGACATGGACAAGCTGCGCGCCCAGGCCATCGCCGAGAAGCCGCAGGTCATCATCGCCGGCTGGTCCGCCTACCCGCGCCAGCTGGACTTCGCCGCATTCCGCTCCATCGCCGACGAGGTCGGCGCCATGCTCTGGGTCGACATGGCCCACTTCGCCGGACTCGTCGCCGCGGGCCTGCACCCGAACCCGGTGCCGTACGCCGACGTCGTCACCTCCACCGTGCACAAGACCCTCGCGGGTCCGCGCTCCGGACTGATCCTGACCAACGAAGCCGACCTGGCCAAGAAGATCAACTCCAACGTCTTCCCGGGCCAGCAGGGCGGCCCGCTGATGCACGCCATCGCCGGCAAGGCCGTCGCCTTCAAGATCGCCGCCGGCGAGGAATTCAAGGAGCGCCAGGTCACGCTCCTGGAAGGCGCCAAGATCCTGGCCGAGCGCCTCACCGCCGAGGATGTCACGCCGCGGGTGTCTCCGTGCTGACCGGCGGCACCGACGTGCACCTGGTGCTCGTGGACCTGCGCAACTCGGAGCTCGACGGCCAGCAGGCCGAGGACCTCCTGCACTCAGTCGGCATCACCGTCAACCGCAACTCCGTGCCGTTCGACCCCGCCCGCCGATGGTCACCTCCGGCCTGCGCATCGGCACCCCGGCGCTGGCCACCCGCGGCTTCGGTGCCGAGGAGTTCACCGAGGTGGCGGACATCATCGGCACGCCCTGCGCGATGGCAGAACGCGGCAAGGCCGCCACGGCCATGTTGAGACCCTGCAGCGGCCTTCCCGCGTACCCGGGCTGAAGCGTGGCGCCAACCCAAGCCGAGCTTCCCGGGGCATGACCGCAGCACGAGCAGGGGATGCGGAGCCGGCCCATGATCCGGGCCGCACGAGACTCGCAACAACATGCAACGGAGCAACTCCATGACCGCACAGATCCTCGACGGCAAGGCCACCGCCGCGACCATCAAGGCCGAACTGACCGAACGCGTCGCAGTGCTGAAGACCAAGGGCATCGTCCCGGGGCTTGGCACCATCCTGGTCGGCTCCGACCCCGGCAGTCCACCTGGTACGTCGGCGGCAAGCACAAGGACTGCGCCGAGGTGGGCATCCACGTCGATCCGCGCGACCTGCCGGAGGACACCACGCAGGAGGAACTGCTGGCCATGGTCCGGGAGCTCAACGAGAACCCGGAATGCACCGGCTACATCGTCCAGCTGCCGCTGCCCAAGCACATCGACCAGGACGTCATCCTCGAGGCCATGGATCCCGAAAAGGACGCCGACGGCCTGCACCCGATGAACCTGGGCCGGCTCGTGGCCAACGTCAGCGGGCCGATGACCTCGCCGCTGCCGTGCACCCCCAAGGGCTGCGTCGAGCTGCTCGACCCGGCACGGCATCAACCTCAAAGGCAAGCGCGTGCTCGTGGTGGGCCGCGGCGTCACCATCGGCCGCCCGGTGGGGCTGCTGCTCACCCGCAAGGACGTCAACGCCACGGTCATCCTGGCCCACACCGGCACCGTGGACCTGCCCGCCGAACTCGGCAGGCCGACGTCGTGATCGCCGCGGCCGGCTCAGCCGCACATGATCAAGGCCGCAGACCTCAAGCCCGGAGCCATCGTGCTCGACGTCGGCGTCAGCCGGGTCGATGACGGCAACGGCAAGGCCGTGGTCACCGGAGACGTGGAGCCGGCCGCGGCCGGCGTCGCCGCCTGGATCTCGCCGAACCCCGGCGGAGTGGGCCCCATGACCCGGGCCATGCTGCTCGCCAACGTGGTGGAAACCGCGGAGCGCCACGCGGCCGAAAGCGGCTCCCCGGCGAACGCCTGATACCGCCAGGCGAACAGCGGCAGGGCGCCGGCTCCTTCGGGAGCGGGCGCCCTGCCGTTTCTCCGGCAAAGGTCTCCGGCAAACGTCTCCGGCAGATTTGGCCGGCAAATTTCGGCGGCTGAATTCTCCGGCAAATATCGGAACGGTAAACGTCCGGATTTTTTACGAAAAGACTCTTTCATAGTTTGCGGTGATCCACTACCGTGATTCGGGTGCCTGAACTCGTATCGAAACAAACCCCTGCCAAGGAATCCTCCGCGAAGGAAGCTCAGTTGAGCAGCCCCTCCGAAACCGGATCGCCGCAGTACGTCATCACCGCCGAAAACCTGGTCAAACGCTACGGCGACGTTGCCGCCGTCGACGGCATCTCCTTCCGGGTGCCCGCCGGCGAGGCCTTCGGCCTGCTCGGCCCCAACGGCGCGGGCAAGTCCACCACCATGAAGATGATCGGCGGGGTGTCGCAGCGGACCTCCGGAAGCCTCAGCATCATGGGCCTGGACCCGGACCTGAACGGTCCCGAAGTCCGCGCGCACCTCGGCGTCGTCCCGCAGCAGGACAACCTCGACGAGGAACTCAAGGTCCGGGACAACCTCCTGGTCTACGGCCGCTACTTCGGCCTGCCGATGAGCTACCTGCAAGCCCAAGGCCGACGAGCTCCTCGAATTCGCGCAGCTCACGGACAAGGCCAAGTCCAAGGTCGATGCGCTCTCCGGCGGCATGAAGCGCCGGCTAACCATCGCCCGGTCCCTCATCAACGAGCCCCGGATCCTGCTCCTGGACGAACCGACCACGGGCCTCGACCCGCAGGCCCGGCACATCCTGTGGGACCGGCTGTTCCGGCTCAAGGAACAGGGCGTCACCCTGATCCTGACCACGCACTACATGGACGAGGCCGAACAGCTCTGCGACCGCCTGATCGTGGTGGACAAGGGCAAGATCATGGCCGAGGGCTCGCCCGCCAGCCTGATCCGCGAATACTCCACCCGTGAGGTCCTTGAACTGCGCTTCGGTTCGGAGCGCAACGCCACGGTCGGCGCCGAGCTCGAAGGCATCGGCGAGCGGCTCGAAACCCTCCCGGACCGGGTCCTCATCTACGCCCACGACGGCGAAGCCGCCCTCGAGCAGGTCACCGCCCGGGGACTCCGGCCCGTCACCTCACTGGTGCGCCGCTCCTCGCTCGAGGACGTCTTCCTCCGCCTGACCGGCAGGAGCCTCGTTGACTGAGCAAGCAGCACCGGCCGCGCAGGCAGCACCCCTGCGCGCCCACTCACCGGCCGTCTCCGCGGCCCGGGCCCGGAAATGGGGCGCCTTCTACTACGCCGAGCAGGTCCTCCGGGTCATGAAGGGCTACGGCTGGACCATCGTCATGTACGGCGTCGGGCAGCCGGTGGCCTACCTCTTCGCGATGGGCGTGGGCCTGGCCACCCTCGTGGACACCAACAGCACGGACGTCTTCGGCGGGGTCAGCTACCTGGCGTTCATCGCCCCGGCCCTGCTGATCTCGGCAGCGGTCATGACGGCCGCGAACGAGTTCACGTTCCCGGTGATGGACGGCTTCAAATGGCGCCGGGTCTACTACGGCCCGCACGCCTCGCCGCTGACGCCCCAGCAGATCGCGGCCGGGCACATCATTGCCGTCACGCTGCGCTTCGCGCTGCAGTCGGCCATCTACTTCGCCGTCGTGGCGCTGTTCGGGGCATCCCCGGGCGGCTGGGGCTGGGTCTCGATCCTCGTCGCCACCCTCGCCGGGCTGTCCTTCGGCCTGCCGCTGATGGCCTACGCGGCCTCGGTCACGGAGGACAAGGGCCAGTTCGCGATGGTCATGCGGTTCATCGTTATGCCGCTGTTCCTCTTCTCCGGCACGTTCTTCCCGCTGGACACGCTGCCGCTGGCCGTCCGCTGGATCGGCTGGATCTCACCGATCTGGCACGGCACCGAGCTGGGCCGCGTGTTCAGCTACGGCTACCAGGAGGCCCCGCTGCTTACCGTCGCCCACGTCGTGTTCCTGCTCGGCCTCACGGTCGTCGGCTGGATCCTGACCAAACGCCAGTTCGTCAAAAGGATGGCCGGATGAGCGCCGTCGTGCAGAGCCCCGGTTCCGGGAATTCCAGCGTCACCGAGGCGGCCCGCAACCGGCACTTCGGCCCGCTCTACTCCCGGAACGTCCGCGCCGTCGTCGCCCGCGGGCTGATGGCCACCAAGAGCAGCAACTGGATGGTGATGCTCTCGGGGTTCTTCGAACCCGTGCTGTACCTGATCTCGATGGGCGTGGGCCTCGGCGCGATCGTCGGCGCCGTGCAGGGACCGGGCGGGCAGGAGATCTCCTACGCCGCCTACATCGCGCCGGCACTGCTGGCCGTGTCCGCCATGAACGGCGCCGTGTACGACTCGACCTGGAACGTCTTCTTCAAGATGAACTTCGCCAAGCTGTACCAGGGCATGCTCTACACCTCGCTGGGCCCGCTCGACGTCGCCATGGGGGAAATCTTCCTGGCCCTGCTCCGCGGGCTGCTGTACGCCACCGGCTTCACCGCCGTGATGGGTCTCATGGGGCTCATCACCACGCCGTGGGCCATCCTGATGATTCCCGCCGCGGTGCTGATTGCCTTCGGCTTCGCGAGCTTCGGCATGGGCATCACCAGCTTCATGAAGACCTTCCAGCAGATGGACTGGATCAACTTCGTGATGCTGCCGATGTTCCTCTTCAGCGCCACCTTCTACCCGCTCAGCGTCTACCCGCAGTACATCCAGTGGCTGATCCAGGCCATGCCGCTCTGGCACGGAGTGGAACTGCTCCGGCAGATCAGCGTGGGCGCGTTCAGCCCGGCGACGGCCGTGCACATCGGCTACTACCTCGTGATGATCGCCCTCGGCGTCCTGCTCACCACCGGACGCCTGCGCAAGCTGTTCCTCAAGTAACGATCCCTCGGAAAAAGGAGAACCCATGATCGGCAAATGGCAGTCCCTCGTCATCGACTGCGAGGACCCCGACACCCTGGCCGCCTTCTACCAGGAGCTGCTGGGCCTGGCCCGGGTCTTTGAGGACGACGAATGGATTTCGATCGGCGACGACTCCGGCCGGCCGACCATGGATTTCCAGCGGGTGGACCGGCTGGTGCGTCCGCAGTGGCCCGACGCCGACCACCCGCAGCAGATGCACGTGGACGTGCGCGTCGAGGACCTCGACGCCGCCGAGGCCGAGGTGCTCCGGCTCGGCGCCGCAAGCCTCGACGCCGGCTCGAAGACCTTCCGGGTGTACACGGACCCCAGCGGCCACCCGTTCTGCCTCGTGCTGACCTAGGGCCCAGCGCACTGCCGGCCGTTCGCCCGCGGTGGAAGCGGGCCGGCGCGCGGCACGGGTTTGCGATAATGGGGAAATGCAATCTCTGGGCAACTCGCCGTCTTCCAAGCCGTCCGCGTACAACGCCGCCACGGGCAAGTTCTCGATGTTCCGGATCGGCGGCCTGGGCATGACCGTCTTCATCATCGCGTTCCTGGTCGCGGTCATCTTCGCGGCCAACCAGAACGACGTCGTGGGCTGGGTGGTGGCGGTCATCGCCGGCTTCTGGCTGGCCCTGGCAGCCTTCGTCGTCTTCAGCATCCAGAAGGCCGCCAAGAAGGCCACCGCGAAGCTCGCCGAGGCGCAAAACGCGTTCAACGCCGCCGCCGGCCGGGCGCCGTCGTCGGGCAACGCCGACCACGGCGGCACCCGGCTCGTGGCCGAACGGCGCGAAGCCGACGAGGTCCGCGACCTGAAACTGGACCACTCCTTCAAGATCGTGCAGGTACAGGTCCGCGTGGTGGAGCAGGAGCGCGCCAAGGGCGCGGCCGCGGACCAGGAAACCATCCGCCGGGCGCTGGAGACCATCGAAATCACGGCCACCAACGCGCGCGACATGATCAGGTCCTCCGGCGGAAATGACGAGCCCGTCAGCGGAACCATCATCGACTAGAGTGGATCGGGTGAGCTCGGCATTGGAGAAGGACCACCTTCGCATCGCATCAGTCAACGTCAACGGCCTTCGCGCCGCCTATAAGAAGGGCATGGCGGAATGGCTTGAACCCCGCGAGGTGGACATCCTCTGCCTGCAGGAGGTCCGCGCGCCTGACGCGATCGTCCATGAACTGCTCGGCGAGGGCTGGTACATCCTGCACGCCGAAGCCGAGGCCAAGGGCCGGGCCGGGGTCGCCATCGCCTCCCGCGACGGAACCGCTGGCCACCCGGGTCGGGATCGGCGACGACTACTTCGCCACCGCCGGGCCGCTGGGTCGAGGCCGACTTCACCGTCCGCAACGCCGAGGGCGAAGCCTCCCGCCTCACCGTGGCCAGCGCCTATGTGCACTCCGGCGAGGCCGGCACCCCCAAGCAGGACGACAAGTTCCGTTTCCTGGACGTCATGAGCACGCGGCTGCCCGAGCTGTCCAAGCACAGCGACCACGCCCTGGTCGTCGGGCGACCTCAACGTGGGCCACACGGAACTGGATATCCGGAACTGGAAGGGCAACGTCAAGCGTGCAGGTTTCCTTCCGGAGGAGCGCGCGTATTTCGACCGCTTCTTCGGCGAGGACATCGGCTGGCGGGATGTCCACCGGGGCCTGGCCGGCAGCGTCGACGGCCCCTACACCTGGTGGTCGCAGCGGGGACAGGCCTTCGACAACGACACCGGCTGGCGCATTGACTACCACATGGCCACGCCCGCCCTTGCTGCTGCCGCAGTGTCGGCCGTTGTTGACCGGGCACCGTCCTGGGACACCCGCTTCTCCGACCACGCCCCGCTGGTAGTGGACTACCGGCTCTAGTCTTAAGGCTTCCACGAATGACCTCTCCTTCCACCGCGACCACCGGCACGACGCCGACGCCGTTTCCGCGACGGCTGCCTCGCCCGGCACGGTCCTCGCGTCCGCCGCCGCAACGGGCACCGTCACCGCCGCGCGGCACCGCATCCTCTCCGGGATGCAGCCGTCCGCCGATTCCCTGCACCTGGGCAACTACCTCGGCGCCCTGGTGAACTGGGTCCGGATGCAGGACGAGTACGACGCCGTCTTCTTCATCCCGGACCTGCACGCGATCACCGTCCCGCAGGACCCGGCGGAGCTGGCCCACCGCACCCGCGTCACGGCCGCCCAGTACATCGCCGGCGGCGTGGACGTGGACAAGTGCACGCTCTTCGTCCAGTCCCAGGTCCCCGAGCACGCCCAGCTGGCCTGGGTGCTCAACTGCATCACCGGCTTCGGCGAGGCCTCCCGGATGACCCAGTTCAAGGACAAAGCCCACAAGCAGGGGTCGGACCACGCCAGCGTGGGGCTCTTCACCTACCCGATCCTGCAGGCCGCGGACATCCTCCTGTACCAGCCGCACGGCGTGCCGGTGGGGGAGGACCAGCGCCAGCACGTGGAACTCAGCCGCGACCTCGCCCAGCGCTTCAACACCCGCTTCGGTGAGACCTTCACCGTGCCCCAGCCCTTCATCCAGAAGGAATCGGCGAAGATCTACGACCTGCAGCACCCCACCGCCAAGATGTCGAAGTCGGCGGACTCCCCGGCCGGCCTGATCAACCTGCTCGACGATCCCAAGGTCATCGCCAAACGGATCAAGTCGGCCGTGACGGACGCGGAAACCGAGATCCGCTTCGACCGCGAGGCCAAGCCCGGCGTCTCCAACCTGCTGACCATCTACTCGGCCATCACCGGGCAAAGCGTCGACGCCCTCGTTGCCGCGTACCAGGGCAAGATGTACGGGCACCTCAAGGTGGACCTGGCCGAGGTCGTGGCAGAGCGCCTCACCCCCATCCGGAACCGGGCCAACGAGCTGCTGAACGACCCCGCGGAACTGGACCGGCTGCTCGCCCTGGGCGCGGACAAGGCCCGCGGGATCGCCTCGGCCACACTCCGTGACGTCTACGCCAAGGTGGGTTTCCTGCCCTACGCCGGAACCTCCGGAGCCCGCTAGGCCGATGTCCTCCGTCAGCAAAGTCACCGCGAAAGACACCCCGCGAGCCGGCAGTACCCCCGCCGGCAACGGGCAGTCGCGCAGCGAGGGCGTCAGCATCGGCGTGATCCTGGGGTTCCCCCCGGAGATCGCCGAGGAGCTCCAGCGCTGGCGTGCGTCCTTCGGTGACCCCATGGCCGGCGTCATCCCTGCCCACATCACGCTCGTGACCACCACCATGACCCAGGACTGGGAAGGGACACGCAGCCACGTGCGCGAGGTCGCGCGGAAGCAGCAGCCGTTCACGGTGACCATCGCCGGCACCGGATCCTTCCGGCCGGTGTCCCCGGTGGTCTTCCTCAACGTCGAGGACGGCTTCGGCCAGTGCGTCCGCCTGCACCAGGAGCTCCAGTCCGGTCCGCTGGAGCGGGAACTGCCGTTTGCGTACCACCCGCACGTCACCGTGGCCCACGACGTCGCCCCGGAAAGCCTCGATGAGGCCGAAACGGTGCTCAAGGATTACAAGGCCACGTTCCCGGTGGCTAGCATGGGACTTTACGAGCACGACGACAACGGCATTTGGCAGCTACGGGAAGAGCTTGACTTTGGGACCGAACCTGACGACCACCGAGGCCAGGACGGCGCAGCAGCCGCCCGCTGAGCCGCCCCTTCCCACCGAGCTGGCGCGCCTGAAACTGGAAGTCATCCGGAAACGGGTCGACTGGGGCAGGGCACGCCGTTCCGGCGGCGGCGGACTGGCGTCGCTGATGGCCATGGTGCAGTGGCTGCTGGCCCGGCTGAACGCCTTCCGGCCCATGCGGGCCTTCCAGCACTACAGCCTCCAGCGTGGCCCGCTGATGGCCGCCGGCATCGGCTTCAACATGTTCTTCTCCATCACCGGCCTGCTGGCCACGGGCTTCTCCGTGGCCGGGCTCCTGCTCAGCGGCAACACTGCGTTGCTGGACCAGGTGGTCAGCAGCGTCGCCACGAGCGCCCCGGGACTGTTGAAGGTCGACGGCGGCGAGGGCCTGGTGGATCCCCAGGACCTGCTGAACCCCGACCGCCTCGGCCTGGCAGCCATCATCGGCGCCGTGGTGACCGTGGTGACCTCACTGGGCTGGATTGCAGGCCTGCGCGACGGCCTGCGCGGCGTGATGCGGCTCGGCCCGCTGAAGATGAACCCGATCCTCCTGAAACTGCGCGACGTCGGCACCCTCCTGCTGCTGGGCGCGGCCCTGGTGGTCAGCGCCGGCGCGTCTCTCGTGTTCGGCACGGCCGCGGACTGGGTGACCGTGCAGCTCCGGCTGGATCCCCTCGTCGCCGGGCCGCTGACCACGTCCATCAAGATCGGTGTGCCGCTGGTGCTCGGCTGGTGCACCGCGCTGATCATGTTCCGCCTCGCGGGCAGCCTGAAGCTGGCGCGCCGTTCCCTGCTGGAGGGCACCATCCTTGCGGCGGTGGGGACCACCATCCTTCAGATCTTCAGCACCGAACTGCTCGGCAGCGCCGGCCGGAACCCCATCCTGGCGCCCTTCGCCATCATCATCGGACTGCTCATCTGGTTCAACCTGGTCAGCCAGGTGTACCTGCTGTCCGCGGCCTGGTCCGCGATCCGGGACGAGGACCTCAAAGCCGAGCCGGCGTCCACCACCAAGGGGTGGGGCTCCCGCCAGGTCCAGCCGGGCAAGACCCCCGTGGAGCCCGGCCAGCGCCGCCGCGCCGTGCCTACGAGCCGGCGTCGAGGTATTGGTCGGCCCAGGCAGAAATAATCTTTGCGGCACGCGCCGCCTGGCCCTTGCCCGTCAGGAGGTGGTCGCTGCCCTCCAGCGAGACGAAGCTGCGCGGGTGGCGTGCCGTCTGGAAGATGGTGCTGGCGTTTTCGATGCCCACCGTGTTGTCCGTGGGGGAGTGCAGCACCATCAGCGGCTTGTGAAGCCGCCGGATGCAGTCCGTGAGGTCGGCCTGTTCGAGGTCTTCGACGAAGTGCCGGCGGATCTCCACCCGCTTGCCGCCCAGGTCCACTTCCGCGCTGCCCTCGCTGAGGATCCGGTCCAGGGCCGCGTCAAAGACGTGGGCCACATGCTTGGGTGAGAACGGCGCGCCCACGGTGGCGACGGCGTCGAGCTCCGGGATCTCGCGGGCGGCCGACAGGACGGCGGCCCCGCCGAAGGAATGGCCCACCAGCAGCGAGATGGGCTTGCCCGAGTCCCGCATGAACTCGGCCGCCTTCACCGTGTCCGCCACCTTGTGGCTGAAGGAGCCCTCCGACCACAGGCCGGCGGATTCGCCGAGGCCCAGGTTGTCGAAGCGCAGCATGCCCACCCCGTTGTCCGCCAGGGCCTTGCACATCCGCGAGGCGGACGGACTGTCCTTGCCCAGCGTGAACCCGTGCGAGAACACGCCCCAGCCCTTCACCGGCCCCTCCGGGACGTCAATGATGCCGGAGAGCAGCTCGCCGGTGGAGCCCTGGAAGGAGACTTTTTCTGAGCGGGACATGGTGTCCCCTTTCGTGTGAGCGGATAGACGACGACGGCGCCCCCACCGCGGGGGTGGGAGGCGCCGTCGTCGGCAGTTGCCGGAGGTAAAGCGGGGTGAAGAGGCTGCTAGATCTTGCGGGCCAGGATGGCCTGCTTGACCTCGGCGATTGCCTGCGTGACCTGGATGCCGCGGGGGCATGCTTCGGTGCAGTTGAAGGTGGTGCGGCAGCGCCACACGCCTTCCTTGTCGTTGAGGATCTCCAGGCGCATGTCGCCGGCGTCATCGCGGGAATCGAAGATGAAGCGGTGTGCGTTGACGATCGCCGCCGGGCCGAAGTACTGCCCGTCGGTCCAGAACACCGGGCAGGACGACGTGCACGCGGCGCACAGGATGCACTTGGTGGTGTCATCGAACCGCTCGCGGTCCTCGGCGGACTGCAGGCGTTCCTTGGTGGGCTCGTGGCCGCGGTTGATCAGGAAGGGCATGACTTCGCGGAAGGACTGGAAGAACGGTTCCATGTCCACGATCAGGTCCTTCTCCACCGGGAGGCCCTTGATCGGCTCGACCGTGATGGGCTTGGACGTGTCCAGGTCCTTCAGCAGGGTCTTGCAGGCGAGGCGGTTGCGGCCGTTGATGCGCATGGCATCGGAACCGCAGACGCCGTGGGCGCAGGAACGGCGGAAGGAGACGCTGCCGTCGATTTCCCACTTGATCTTGTGCAGGGCGTCGAGGACACGGTCCGTGCCGTACATGGTCACGTGGAAGTCGTCCCAGGTGGACTCGTCGGAGACCTCCGGGTTGTAGCGGCGCACACGCAGGTGGACGTCGAAGGACGGGATGTCCCCGCCGCCGCCGACACCGGCGGGGAGTTCGATCTTGGAGGCTGGCTCAGCGAGTTCAGCGGTCATCTTAGTACTTCCTCACCATCGGCTCGTAGCGCGTAAAGACCACCGGTTTGGTGGCAAGCCGGATGCCGGCAATGGCCTCGGCGGAACCGTCGGCCGGTGCGTGGTCATCCTTGTACGCCATGGAGTGCTTCATGAATTTTTCGTCGTCGCGCTCGGGGAAGTCCTCGCGGAAGTGTCCGCCGCGGGATTCCTCGCGGTGCAGGGCCGCCACGGTCATGACCTTGGCCAGCTCCAGCAGGAAGCCCAGTTCCACGGCCTCAAGCAGGTCCAGGTTGAAGCGCTTGCCCTTGTCCTGGACCGTGATGCGCTGGTACCGCTCCTCGAAGGAGGCGATGTCCGAGAGGACCTGGTTCAGCGTCTCGGCCGTGCGGAACACCTGCATGTTGGCATCCATGGTGTCCTGCAGTTCCTTGCGGATGGCGGCGACCTTCTCGGTGCCGTCAGCCGTGCGGACGTGGTCCAGCAGGTTCAGCGTGTACGCCTCCGGGTCCGCCGGGAGCTCCACGAAGTCCGCGGTCTTGGCGTATTCCGCGGCGGCGATGCCGGCGCGCTTGCCGAAGACGTTGATGTCCAGGAGCGAGTTGGTGCCGAGGCGGTTGGAGCCGTGCACGGAGACGCAGGCCACCTCGCCGGCGGCGTACAGGCCCGGGACCACAGTGTCGTTGTCCTGCAGGACCTCGGCACTGATGTTGGTGGGGATGCCGCCCATGGCGTAGTGCGCCGTCGGGAACACCGGAACCGGTTCCGTGTACGGCTCCACACCCAGGTAGGTGCGGGCGAACTCGGTGATGTCCGGAAGCTTGGCGTCGATGTGCGCCGGCTCAAGGTGGGTCAGGTCCAGGAGGACGTAGTCCTTGTTCGGGCCGCAGCCGCGTCCCTCGCGGACTTCGTTGGCCATGGAGCGGGCCACGATGTCGCGGGGGGCGAGGTCCTTGATGGTGGGGGCGTAGCGCTCCATGAAGCGTTCACCCTCGGAGTTGCGCAGGATCGCGCCTTCGCCGCGGGCTGCCTCGGAGAGGAGGATGCCCAGGCCGGCGAGGCCTGTCGGGTGGAACTGGAAGAACTCCATGTCCTCCAGCGGGATGCCGCGGCGGAACGCGATGCCCATGCCGTCGCCGGTGAGGGTGTGGGCGTTGGAGGTGGTCTTGAAGACCTTGCCGGCGCCGCCGGAGGCGAACACCACGGACTTGGCCTGGAAGACGTGCAGCTCACCGGAGGCGAGGTCGTAGGAGACGACGCCGGCGACGCGCTTCTGCTTGTACGGCGTGCCGTCCTCGCGGACTGCGTCCTCTTCGACCGTCAGGAGGTCCAGGACGTAGTACTCGTTGTAGAACTCGACGTTGTGCTTGACGCAGTTTTGGTACAGGGTCTGCAGGATCATGTGGCCGGTGCGGTCGGCGGCGTAGCAGGCGCGGCGGACCGGAGCCTTGCCGTGGTCGCGGGTGTGGCCACCGAAACGGCGCTGGTCAATGCGGCCCTCGGGCGTGCGGTTGAACGGCAGGCCCATCTTTTCCAGGTCCAGGACGGCGTCGATCGCTTCCTTCGCCATGACCTCGGCTGCGTCCTGGTCCACCAGGTAGTCGCCGCCCTTGATGGTGTCGAAGGTGTGCCACTCCCAGTTGTCTTCCTCGACGTTGGCCAGGGCCGCACACATGCCGCCCTGCGCCGCGCCGGTGTGGGAGCGGGTGGGGTAGAGCTTGGTCAGTACTGCTGTTCGGGCGCGCTGACCTGATTCGATCGCCGCGCGCATCCCGGCGCCACCGGCACCGACGATGACGACGTCGTACTTATGGACCTGCATACCAGACGCTCTTTCTCTCAAAATTCGCTATAAAACACCGGCCGGCGGAGCCTGCCCGGTGAAATCTCGTGGGATCCCCGGCCTGCACCTGGCAGGCATGGAGGGCTCCCGGTGACGGACCGTGGATGGTGCCCGGGGCACGTTCCGTGACGGCCGCGCCGCTACGGGACGGGGCAGAACCCGCCGGGCAGCTGGACGCCGTTGACCACGGGGCACGGGTCGAAGGTGAAGATGACCAGGGTGCCCAGGATGATGATGACCGAGGTGGCCGCGTAGAGAACGACCTTCAGCCAGAGGCGGGTTGCGTCCTTCTCGGCGTAATCGTTGATGATGGTGCGCACGCCGTTGGTGCCGTGCAGCATCGGCCAGCCACAGCATGGCCAGGTCCCAGGACTGCCAGAACGGGTCGGCCCACTTGCCGGCCACGAAGCCGAAGTCGATGGCGTGGATGCCTTCGCCGACCAGCAGGTTGACGGTCAGGTGGCCGAAGATCAGGACCACCAGCACGACGCCGGAGAGCCGCATGAAGAGCCAGGCGAACATTTCGAAGTTGCCCCTGGAGGAGCCGGTGCGGCGGTACTTCGGCGATGCGACTGCTGCCGACTGCTGACCCGTGTTGTTTTCCGCTACGCGGGGACTGAATGCAGTTGCAGTCATGGCTTAGTGACCTCCAAAGGCGAGGGACAGATGGCGGATGGAGAAGCCAATCATGACGATGACCCAGAGGACCAGGACCGTCCAGAGCATCTGGCGCTGGTACTTTGGCGCCCTTCTTCCAGAAGTCGACGGCGATGATCCGCAGGCCGTTGAAGGCATGGAACACGATCGCTGCGACAAGGCCCGTTTCACCCAGGGCCATCAGGGGGTTCTTGTAGGTACCGATCACGGCGGTGTATGCCTCGGGGGACACACGCACCAATGAGGTGTCCAGCACATGGACCAACAAGAAGAAAAAGATCACAACACCGGTAATGCGGTGTCCAACCCAGGACCACATGCCTTCACGGCCGCGGTACAAGGTGCCAGCTGGTTTTGTCGGCACTGAATAAACCTCCCTGCAACACAGCGGCGCTGGCATGGGATCCACGCGGGGGGAACGCCTGCTGCGAGAGCACTCGTAAGCTCAAGCCTAAATCTAGGCTTCGCTCACAGCTTATTCAATTTAGGAACCCCTTGTTGACAGGCGCCGGTGCGGTTTTCGGGTCGTTTTGAGACGAACGCCACATCCGGTACCCTCCGCCGGGACGCCCGCCGGAGGGGGCGGCGCCGCGTCCGGCGTCGTGCTCAGGGGCTGGCGGGCCGGATTCGGCTAAAGTAGCACTGATGACTACAGACAAAGTGACAAGCCAGGATTCGTCCCAGGACTCAGTGCAGGATGCCGTACTGAGCCGTTTTATTGCGGTGATTCCGGCAGGCGGTGTGGGGACCCGCCTCTGGCCCCTGTCACGGGCCGCTGCCCCCAAGTTCCTGCACGACCTCACCGGCTCGGGCAGCACGCTCCTGCGCGCCACCTATGACCGGCTCCAGCCGCTGGCCGGGGAGCGCGTGCTGGTGGTTACCGGAGCGGCCCACCGCGCGGCGGTCTGCCGCCAGCTTCCCGAGGTCAAGGACGCCGACCTCGTGCTCGAAAGCGAGCCCAAGGATTCCGGTGCGGCGATCGGCCTTGCCGCGGCCATCCTGCATGAGCGGGACCCGGACATCATCATGGGTTCCTTCGCCGCGGACCAGGTCATCAGCCCGGACAGCCTGTTCCAGGACGCTGTCCGCGAAGCCATCCACACCGCCGCGGCCGGCAAGATCGTCACGATCGGCATCAAGCCGACGCACCCCTCCACCGGGTTCGGCTACATCCGCTCCGGCGAGAACCTCGGATGTGCCCGGCGCCCCCAGCGCCCAGGCCGTCGTCGAGTTCGTCGAGAAGCCCAGCGAAGAAGTGGCCCAGCAGTACGTGGACAGCGGCGAATACGTCTGGAACGCCGGGATGTTCGTGGCGCCCGTCTCGCTGATGCTCAAGCACCTCGAAGCCAACCAGCCTGAACTTTTCGCCGGGCTGCAGGAAATCGCCAGGGCCTGGGACACCCCGCAGCAGGAAGAGGTCACCGCCCGCATCTGGCCCACCCTGCCCAAGATCGCGATTGACTACGCGGTGGCCGAACCGGCAGCCGCCGCAGGCGACGTCGCCGTCGTGCCGGGCACGTTCCGCTGGGACGACGTCGGGGACTTCGCCTCGGTGGGCCGGCTCAACAGCGCCAAGGAGGTCAAGGACGTCACCGTGATCGGCGAGGGCGCCCGTGTCTTCACCGAGAACGCCAGCGGCGTGGTGGTCTCGGACACCAAGCGCGTGATTGCCCTGATCGGCATCAAGGACGTCGTGATCGTGGACACCCCGGATGCCCTGCTGGTCACCACCAAGGAACACTCCCAGCTCGTCAAGCAAGCCGTGGACGCGCTCAAGGCAAGCGGTGATACCGACGTCCTGTAGCAGCCTGGAGTGGACCGATACCGTAACGCCCCGCCCGCGATGCCGCTATTCCCCGAGCGCTCGCTAGAGTTGTTCCGTGCGTAACTACACTACTGAAGCTGAGCCCACCACACTGGTGGGGCCGTGGCTGGAGCCCCTCCTGCCGGAGCTGATTGATTTCCGCCGGGACCTCCATGCGCACCCAGAGCTGTCATTCAAGGAGTTCCGCACCACCGACAAGCTGGTACACCGTCTTGCGGCCGCCGGGCTCAAGCCGCGCCGCCTCGAAGGCACCGGAGTGACAGTGGACATCGGCGAGGGGCCCATCGCCACCGCCCTCCGCGGCGACATCGATGCGCTGCCCATCATCGAGGAAACCGGCCTGCCGTTCGCCTCGAAGAACCACGGCGTCACCCACGCCTGCGGCCACGACGTCCACACCACCACCATGCTCGGCATCGCCCTGGTGCTGCAGCGCATGCACGAGGAAACCCCGCTCCGGGGCACGGTCCGGATCATTTTCCAGCCCGCCGAGGAAACCATGCCCGGCGGCGCGCACGCCTGCATCGAACAGGGTGTCCTGGAGGGTGTGCCGCGCATCCTGGCGCTGCACTGCGACCCGCGGATCAACGTCGGCAAGATCGGCACCCGGATCGGGGCCATCACGTCGGCCTCGGACACCATCAAGATTGAACTCTCCGGCCGCGGCGGACACACGTCCCGCCCGCACCTGACCGAGGACCTGGTCTTCGCCCTGTCCCAGATCGCCGTGAACGTCCCGGCCGTGCTCTCCCGCCGCGTCGACGTGCGCAGCGGCGTCTCCGTGGTCTGGGGCCAGATCTCCGCGGGTTCCGCCCCGAACGCCATCCCGGCCAGCGGCTACATGGCCGGCACCATGCGCTGCCTGGACCGCGACGCCTGGCACAGCGCCGGCGAACTCCTCGACGACGTCGTCCGGCAGGTCGCGGCGCCCTACGGCGTCGACGTCCACCTCGAGCACACCCGCGGCGTGCCGCCCGTGGTGAACTCCGAACACGAGACCGCGCTGATCGAGGCCGCCGCCCGCGCCGAAATCGGTGAAGGAGCAGTCGTCCTGACGCCGCAGTCCATGGGCGGGGAGGACTTCGCCTGGTTCCTCGCGGATATCCCCGGCGCCATGATGCGCCTGGGCACCAAGACACCCGGCGGGGAAGAATACGACCTCCACCGCGGCGACTACATCCTGGACGAGCGCGCGCTGGGCCTCGGCATCCAGGTCCTCACGGCGGCGGCCCTGCGCACCCTCCGCGACCTCTAGCGTCGTTTCAGAAGTCGTCTGCACCAGCCATGACTCATGGTCAAGAGTCCTCTGCCCCGTCAGCTGATCCCGGCATCGGCGTACCTGGCCTGTCCGATCAGGCGACTTCTGCCATTCAGTGCAGGCCACTTCTGAAAATGACATCTGGGTCCGGCAGTTACCTGCGACCCTGGGCTCCCCGGGGCCGCCGCGCTGAGTTTCCCCGCCTTTGCCGACACGACGCCGGGACGCACCGGCGGTGCGGGCGGACACGCCGTCGACGCGTTGCGAACATGGGGACATCCGGCGGTTTCCTGCGGCAATAGCCCCTTGCAGGTCCGAGGCGGGATAGAGCCTGCGCGACTAGGTTGTGCACAACTGAATTGTTCGCAATCTAGTTGTGCGGTACGCTGGATCCATGACCACGTCAGAAGACGCCCGACCCGCCGGCCCCGACGCCCCGCGCCTCAACCGGCAACTGTGCTTTGCAATGTACTCGGCCTCGCGGGCCGCCACCGCCGCCTACCGGCCGATGCTCGACGAGCTCGGACTGACCTACCCGCAGTACCTGGTGATGCTGGTGCTCTGGGAGGCGCAACCCCGCAGCGTCCGGGAACTGGGGGAGGAGCTGGGGCTCGACTCCGGCACGCTCTCCCCGCTGCTCAAGCGGCTTGAAGCGCTGGGTCTCGTGGATCGGCGCCGGTCCGCGGCGGACGAACGCCGGGTGGAGGTCTTCCTCACCGGAGCCGGTACAGCCCTGAGCGCACGGTCAACGGGCATCCCGCAGCGGCTCGCCGACGCGGCCGGGCTTTCGACCGCAGAACTCGACCAGCTCCGCGAGACCCTCGGCCGGCTCGCCGCCGCGCTGCACAAGCCGCGCTGAAGCGCCCGCGCCGCCCGCTCCCTGCGGACGCCGCAGAAGCCTCCGCCGTCGAAATCGCGGAAGGCGCGCCAGTTCGCCGGAAGTTTACGGCGCCTGCGCAGGCTTCCGGCGAGTTCGCGGCCGGCCACCAGATTTTCCCAACAGAACGGAATCCCCTTGAAGACTCTCTACACGGCAGAAGCACTCGCCTCGGGTGAAGGGCGCGACGGCAACGCCCGCACCCAGGACGGCAAACTCAACGTGACCCTGGCCAGCCCGGTGGAACTCGGCGGCAACGGGGAAGGCACCAACCCCGAGCAGCTGTTCGCCGCCGGCTACGCGGCCTGCTTCCACTCGGCGCTGCGGCTCGTGGGGCGCAAGGAACGCGCCGACCTCACGGATTCCGCCGTCGCCGCCAAGATCCACTTCGGCGCCCTCGCCGACGGCGCCGGCTACGGGCTGGCCGCCGAGCTCGAGATCGCGCTGCCCGGCGTGGACCGGGACACCGCGGAGGCCCTCGTGGCCAAGGCGCACCAGATCTGCCCGTACTCCAACGCCACCCGCGGAAACATCAACGTCGACATCAAGATCCTGGAGGTCGCCGCATGAGCGCCCAGACCGTACCCACCACAACCCTCCCCGGCATTTCGCAGGAGATCCAGCTCGCCTCCCGGCCGCACGGCCGCCCGGTGCCGGAAAACTTCCGGCTCGCGGAATCCACGCTGCCGGAGCTGCAGGACGGCCAGGTCCTGGTCCGCAACCTCTTCATCTCGGTAGACCCGTACATGCGCGGCCGGATGAACGACGTCAAGTCCTATTCCGCGCCCTTCGCCCTGGACGCGCCGCTCGACGGCGGTGCCGTCGGTGAGGTGATCGCGTCCCGTGCCGAGGGACTCAACGTGGGGGACACCGTGGTGCACGCGCTCGGCTGGCGTGAGTACGCCGTCGTCGACGCGTCGGCCACCACCCCGGCCCGCACGGACCTGGCCCCGGCGTCGGCTTTCCTCGGAGCGCTCGGGATGACCGGGCTCACCGCCTACGCCGGCCTGCTGAAGGTCGCAGAGTTCAAGCCCGGCGACGCCGTGTTCGTGTCCGGCGCGGCCGGCGCGGTGGGCTCCCTGGTGGGGCAGATCGCCAAGGCCATGGGGGCATCCCGGGTGATCGGCAGCGCCGGAACCCCGGAAAAGGTGGCCCGCCTGCTGGAACTGGGCTTCGACGCCGCGTTCAACTACAACGACGGACCGGTCCGGGAACTCCTGCAGGAGGCCGCCGGTGACGCCGGCATCGACGTCTACTTCGACAACGTCGGCGGCGAGCACCTCGAGGCAGCCCTCGCGGTCCTGAACGTGGGCGGGCACGTCGCCATGTGCGGCGCCATCTCCCAGTACAACGCGACCGAGGCGACGGCGGCCCCCCGCAACCTGGCCGCCGCCATCGGCAAGCAGCTGACCCTGCGCGGCTTCCTGGTCAGCGGGCAACGCCAGCACGCTCCGGAATTCGCGCAGCAGATGGCGGCCTGGCTCGCCGACGGCACCGTGAGCTACGACGAGACAATCGTCGACGGGCTCCAGAACGCACCGCAGGCCTTTATGGACCTGCTCGACGGCGCCAACACCGGCAAGATGCTCGTCCGCATCTAGCCAGCCCGCCAGCCGCAAGAAACGAGCCCCGCACCCGGATCAGCATCCGGGTGCGGGGCTTTTTCCGTACCGCTTGGTAACAAGTTCTCAACAATCTGCGGATTCCCGGGGAACTGTGTTATCGGCACGTGTCGCAGGCCACTAAAGTAGCTTCCATCAGTGCGCTTCGGCGCAGTGCTGCGAATCCATCAGTGACAACAGAGATCAGCGGAATACCGCAGACAGACACTCATTGAACTTCCGTCGTAGCGCCTACTCTTTCTTCCTGGAGGAAAATTGAAGAACTCTCTGCGTGCCACCCTCAAGCGCGGTTCAATGGCCGGAGTCGCCACCGCGGGTGCGGCTGCGCTCCTGCTCACCGGCTGCGGTGCAGCCCCGGACGCCGGCAGCAGCGCCACCCAGACAGCCAGCAACTACACGGGCTGCATCGTCTCCGACTCGGGTGGATTCGACGACCAGTCATTCAACCAGTCCTCCTACGAAGGCCTGAAGAAGGCTGAAAAGGACCTCGGCATCAAGGTCAACCAGGTCGAGTCCAAGACCAACAACGACTTCGAGCCCAACCTGCGCGCCATGGTCACCGCCGGCTGCAACCTGACCGTCACGGTCGGCTTCCTGCTCGGTGACGCCACGAAGGCCCAGGCCACGGCGAACCCGGACAAGCACTTCGCGATCATTGACTTCGGCTACGAGACCCCGATCAGCAACGTCAAGCCGATCATCTACGACACGGCCCAGGCCGCCTTCCTGGCCGGTTACCTCGCGGCAGGCACCACCAAGACCGGAACGGTTGCCACCTTCGGCGGCATCAAGATCCCCACCGTCACCATCTTCATGGACGGCTACGCCGACGGCGTGAAGTACTACAACGAGCAGAAGGGCAAGGACGTCAAGGTCCTCGGCTGGGACAAGGCCAAGCAGGACGGCTCCTTCACCGGCGACTTCGAAAAGCAGGATAAGGGCAAGCAGTTCACCCAGAACTTCCTGGACCAGGGCGCGGACATCGTCATGCCCGTCGCCGGTCCGGTCGGCAAGGGTGCCGGCGCGGCGCTCAAGGAAGCCAAGGCTGCAGGCAAGGACGTCAAGCTCATCTGGGTTGACTCCGACGGCTTCCTCACGGCACCGGATTACAAGGACATCATGCTCTCCTCTGTTATGAAGCAGATGGGCGAGGCCGTTGAGACCGTTGTGAAGGAAGACAAGGACGGCAAGTTCACCAACGCGCCGTACGTCGGCACCCTCGCGAACGACGGCGTGCAGCTGGCTCCGTTCCACGACCTGGACACCCAGGTCCCGGCCGAGCTCAAGACCGAGCTGGACCAGATCAAGAAGGACATCGCCGACGGCAAGCTGAAGGTCGAATCCGCAGCCAGCCCGAAGTCCTAACTTCCTCCGCTAAGCGCCACGGCCCGTCCGGTCATTCACCGCACGGGCTGTGGCGCTTTTCGTTGCGCGGGCCCCGTCCCGCTCCCGGCGGCAGGCACTAGGCTGGTGCTGCAGCCCCCATTACGCGTCCGGACCTACGCTTTCCGGACAACTCGAGATTGGTCAGAGTTTTGAAACTTGAACTCAAGGGGATCACCAAACGCTTCGGCTCCCTGGTAGCCAACGATCACATCGACGTGGTTGTTGAACCCGGGCAGATTCACTGTCTGCTCGGCGAGAACGGCGCTGGCAAGTCCACGCTGATGAACGTCCTATACGGGCTGTACGAGCCCACCGAGGGTGAGATCCTCATCGACGGCAAGCCCGTCACCTTCCGCGGCCCAGGCGACGCGATGGCCGCAGGCATCGGCATGGTGCACCAGCACTTCATGCTGGTCCCGGTCTTCACGGTCGCCGAAAACGTTGCCCTGGGGGCCGAAACCACCAAGGCCGGCGGCTTCCTGAACCTCGATGACACACGCCGCAAGATCAAGGAAATCTCCGACCGGTACGGCTTCGACGTCGACCCGGACGCCCTGATCGAGGACCTCCCGGTCGGCGTGCAGCAGCGCGTGGAAATCATCAAGGCGCTGGTCCGCGACGCCAAGGTCCTCATCCTCGATGAACCCACCGCCGTGCTGACCCCGCAGGACACCGATGAGCTGCTGGACATCATGCGCCAGCTCAAGAGCCACGGCACCTCGATCGTCTTCATTTCGCACAAGCTCCGTGAGGTCAAGGCAGTCTCGGACATCATCACGGTGATCCGGCGCGGCAAGGTGGTCGGCTCGGCCGATCCCGGCGCCTCGACCACCGAGCTGGCCTCCATGATGGTCGGCCGCGCGGTCAGCCTGACCCTCGACAAGGCCCCGGCCAAGCCGCAGGAAACCACGTTCGAGGTCAAGGACCTCACGGTCATCGCGCCGAGCGGACAGCACGTCGTGGACAACATCAGCTTCAGCATCGCCCGCGGCGAGATCCTGGCCATTGCCGGCGTGCAGGGCAACGGCCAGACGGAACTGACCGAGGCCATCCTGGGCCTGCAGGACCGTGTGGAGGGCTCCATGCTCCTGGACGGGGAGGAACTCCTGGGCCGCAGCGTCAAGGACGTCCTCAAGGCCGGCGTCGGCTTCGTGCCCGAAGACCGCTCGGTGGACGGCCTGATCGGCACGTTCTCCATCGCCGAGAACCTCATCCTGGACCGCTACGACCAGGCCCCGTTCGCCAAGGGCATCAGCATGAACCCGGCCAAGGTCCTGGAGAACGCCAAAACCCGGATCGAGGAGTTCGACGTCCGCACCCCCTCGGGGCTGCTCGCCGCCGGCACCCTGTCCGGCGGCAACCAGCAGAAGGTTGTGATGGCGCGGGAATTCTCCCGGCCGCTGCGCCTCTTCATCGCCTCCCAGCCGACCCGCGGCGTGGATGTCGGATCCATCGAGTTCCTGCACAAGCGCATCGTGGCGGAACGGGACCACGGCACCCCCGTGATGATCGTTTCGACTGAACTGGACGAGGTCATTGAACTCGCCGACCGGATCGCAGTGCTCTACAAGGGCAAACTGGTCGGGATTGTCCCGGCCGGCACCGGACGCGACGTCCTCGGCCTGATGATGGCTGGCCTGTCCCCGGCCGACGCCCAGGCAGACACCGCCAGCAAGCACCCGGCCCGGCACCCGGCCGAGCAAGACGCCACGAACCCGCGCCCGCCGCCCATCCCGCGCAGGAGTCCACCTCCGGCGCCGTAGGAGACGACCATGTCTGAGAACAACAAGCCGCGGCACGCCGCTGTACCCGATCCGGGGCAGGACCCGGACCTGACCCCGGAAACGCCGTCCGAGGAAACGGAGCCGAAGCCCCCGTCACGGACGCCGCCTCCGCCACCCTGCTGGACACCGCCGGCGGCGCAATGCGGCCCTCGGCAGTGCCCGTCTCGGCGCAGAGCGGGACCGTCCCCGGCGGATCCGACTCGAACTCCGTGCTGCGCCAGATCTTCACCGGCAACGGCATGGTGACCATCCTGGCGGTCCTCCTCGCACTGATCCTCGGCGGCCTGCTCATCGCCACGACGGACAAGATTGTCGCCTCCACGGCCGGCTACTTCTTTGCCCGGCCCGGCGACATCCTGTCCGCCGTCTGGTCCGCGGCCACCGAGTCCTACGTGGCGCTCTTCCAGGGCGCCGTGTTCAACCCCCGCGGCGGTACCGTGGCCGGACAGTTCGCTCCGCTCATGGAAACCCTCACCATCGCCACCCCGCTGATCACCGCGGGCCTCGGCGTCGCGCTGGCCTTCCGCGCCGGCCTGTTCAACATCGGCGCGCAGGGCCAGATCATCATGGCCGGCATCCTCGCGTCCTGGGTGGGCTTCGCGCTGCACCTTCCGCTGGGCCTGCACCTCCTGCTGGTCCTGGCCGCCGGCATCGTCGGCGGCGCGCGTCTGGGGCGGCATCGTGGGTCTGCTCAAGGCCCGGACCGGTGCGCACGAGGTCATCGTGACCATCATGTTCAACTACATCGCCCTCTACTTCGTGCGGTACCTGCTCGACACACCGGCGTTCCAGCGCCCGGGGGCAGACCACCCCGATTTCCCCGATCCTGGACCCCACCGCCGTGTACCCGCTGATCTTCGGCAGCCAGTTCCGGCTGCACGTCGGCTTCCTGCTGGCCATTGCGGCCACCGTTTTCGTCTGGTGGCTGCTGAACCGCTCCACGATCGGCTTCGAATTCCGTGCCGTCGGCGCCAACCCCAAGGCCGCCCTGACCGCCGGCATCAACGTTCCGCGCGCCACCATCCTGGTGATGCTGATTGCCGGTGGCCTGGCCGGCCTGGCCGGCGTCGCGCAGGTCGCGGGTACCGAAAAGGTCCTCACCGACGGGGTCGCGGCCAGCTTCGGCTTCGACGCCATCACCGTTGCCCTGCTGGGACGCTCGACGCCGTGGGGCACCTTCGCCGCCGGCGTGCTGTTCGGCGCGCTGCGCGCCGGCGCCGTCGCATGCAGATCCAGACCGGCATCCCGATCGACATCGTGCTCGTGGTCCAGTCGTTCATCGTGCTGTTCATCGCGGCGCCGCCGCTGGTGCGGTCGATCTTCGGCCTGAACCCAAGCCACAAGAAGGCCGCGACCGCCGGCAAAACCCGAAGGCAGCCACACCGGAGGTGCAGCATGAGCACAACAGCAACGTCACCTGTACCGGGACAACCCCAGCCGAGCGAGCCGAAGCAGGCCAGGACCGGTGCCGGTGGTGTCCGCCAAGCCCGTGACCTGGAAGCTGCCGGCCACGCTGCGGCTGCTGGCCACTCGTCGCGTTCGTCTTCTTCGGACTCCTGGGCCCGCACGCGACGCCACGCTTCGGCATTTCCTCCGGCGGCGACTTCTTCCAGCTGCCCGCGATCGCGGTGCCCGCCTTCGTCGGCGGCATTGTGCTCTCCGTGATCATGCTGGGCCTCGCCGGCTACGCCGTCTGTCCTGAAGACGAAGGACGCAGCGGCCCCCGCGCTGGCTGCCGGCCGTGTTCTCGTCGTCTTCGTGGTCGCCTTCCTGATCTGGGTGGTCGGCGGCGCCCGCACCCCCAGCATCTCGCTGGCCGGCCTCATCGCCGGGTCCTTCACCCTGGCCGTCCCGCTGGTCTTCGGTTCCCTGTCCGGTGTGCTGTGCGAACGCGCCGGCGTCGTGAACATCGCCATCGAAGGCCAGCTCCTGGGCGGCGCGTTCACGCGCCGCGATCGTGGCTACGATGACCCACACCCTACATTGGCCTGCTCGCGGCGGCCGTCGCCGGTGCTGCCGTCTCCATGGTGCTGGCGGTGTTCAGCATCAAGTACGTGGTCAACCAGATCATCGTCGGCGTGGTGCTCAACGTCCTGGTGTCCGGCCTGACCGGCTTCCTGTTCTCCACCGTGATGCAGGCGGACCCGGAGAAGTACAACTCGCCCGCCCGGCTTCCCATCATCGGGATCCCGGTCCTGTCTGAGCATCCCGGTCTTCGGGCCCGATCCTCTTCAAGCAGTCGGTGGTGGGCTACCTGCATGTACGTGGCCGTGATCGTCGTCTGGATCGGGCTGTTCAAGACCAGGTGGGGCCTGCGCGTCCGCGCCGTGGGCGAGCACCCGCAGGCGGCGGACACCATGGGCATCAAGGTCAACGCGACCCGCTTCTGGAACGTCATGCTCGGCGGCGCCGTTGCCGGCATCGGCGGATCGTTCTTCACCCTTGTGGCGATCGACAGCTTCACCAAGGAGATCTCCGGCGGACGCGGCTTCATCGCCCTCGCCGCAATGATCCTGGGCCGCTGGAACCCGATCGGCGCGTTCTTCGCCGCGTTGCTGTTCGGCTTCGCCGACAACCTGCAGAGCATCGTGACGATCATCGGCACCCCGGTGCCGAGCCAGTTCATGCCGATGCTGCCGTACGTCGGTGACGGTCTTCGCCGTGGCCGGCCTGGTGGGCCGCTCGCGGCCGCCGGCGGCCGAGCGGCATACCGTACGTCAAGGGATGAGCGGACATGGACAAGCACCGGCGATCGACTGGGCGGCACTCGAGGCCGCCGCGGTCGCCGCCATGAAGAACGCCTACGCGCCGTATTCGAAGTTCCCGGTGGGGGCAGCGGCCCTCACCGCGGACGGCCGGATCGTCTCCGGCTGCAACGTGGAGAACGCCAGCTACGGGCTGACCCTGTGCGCCGAGTGCGCGCTGGTGGGCAATCTGCACATGACCGGCGGGGGACTGCTCCGCGCCTTCTACTGCGTTGACGCCGGCGGCAACGTCCTGATGCCGTGCGGACGCTGCCGGCAGCTGCTGTATGAATTCCGGGCTCCGGATATGGAGCTCATGACCACCGCAGGGAATCAAGACCATGGACCAGGTCCTTCCCGATGCCTTTGGCCCCCAACACCTGGAGGAACCCCGGTGACACCAACTCCCAACACTGACCGAAGCTTTCGACGCCGTCGACATCATCCGCATCAAGCGGGACAAGGGCGTGCTCAGCCCGGCCCAGATCGACTGGACCATCGACGCTTACACCCGCGGCGCGATCGCCGACGAGCAGATGGCCGCCCTGAACATGGCCATCCTGCTCAACGGCATGGACCGCTCCGAGATCTCCCGCTGGACCGCGGCGATGATCGCCTCCGGCGAGCGGATGGACTTCTCCAGCCTGCGCCGGCCCGACGGCGGCGTGAAGCCCACGTCCGACAAGCACTCCACCGGCGGCGTGGGGGACAAGATCACCCTCCCGCTGGCGCCCCTCGTGGCGGTCTTCGGCGTGGCCGTGCCGCAGCTGTCCGGCCGCGGCCTGGGCCACACCGGCGGAACCCTGGACAAGCTCGAATCGATCCCGGGCTGGCGTGCGGCGCTCAGCAACGACGAAATGATGGCCCAGCTCCAGGAAGTCGGCGCCGTGATCTGCGCCGCCGGCGCCGGGCCTGGCCCCGGCCGACAAGAAGCTCTACGCGCTCCGGGACGTCACCGGAACGGTCGAGGCCATCCCGCTGATCGCCTCCTCGATCATGAGCAAGAAGATCGCCGAAGGCACCGGCTCGCTGGTGCTCGACGTCAAGGTGGGCAGCGGCGCCTTCATGAAGGACGAGGCCCGGGCCCGCGAACTCGCCGAGACCATGGTGGCCCTGGGCAAGGACGCCGGAGTCAACACCGTTGCGCTGCTGACCAACATGAACACGCCCCTGGGCCTCACCGCGGGCAACGCGATCGAGGTCGAGGAATCCGTGGAGGTCCTCGCCGGCGGCGGCCCGGAAGACGTCATCGAACTCACCGTCCGGCTCGCGGAGGAGATGCTGGCGTGCGCCGGAGTCCACGACGCCGATCCGCGCGCAGCCCTGCGTGACGGCCGGGCCATGGATGTCTGGAACCGGATGATCGAGGCGCAGGGCGGGGACCCGCGCGCCAAGCTGCCGGTCGCCCGGGAGTCCGAGGTCATCTACGCCCCGGCCGACGGCGTGCTGGTCGAACTCGACGCGATGGCCGTCGGCGTCGCCGCCTGGCGCCTGGGTGCCGGCCGTGCCCGTAAGGAAGACCAGGTCCAGGCCGGGGCCGGCGTGCGGATGCACGCCAAGCCCGGCGCCACGGTCAAGGCCGGCGAGCCGCTTATGACGCTGCTGACGGACACCCCGGAGAAGTTCGGCCGGGCCAAGGAAGCGCTGGAGCACGCCGTCGTGATTGCGCCGGAAGGCTCCCGGCCGGCGCAGAAGCTGATCATCGACCGCATCGCCTGACCAAACCCGCTTGCCCTATCACTTGGGGTCCCCAAACCCATGGTTTAACCACCCCAAGTGATAGGGCAACGAGGGGTGGGGCCGGCAGTACACTGGCTCCACAGCAGTACTCCCCGGCCCGGCTGTGTGATAGGAAACCGTGCAGGCAATCAACGACTTCATCCTGGCCGCCGCTGGCCAACCCTGGGTCCTTCTCCTGGTGTTCGCCTGCTGCGTGATCGACGGCTTTTTCCCGCCCATCCCGAGCGAATCGGTGGTGGTCGGGCTGGCGGCCGTGGCCGCGACGGCGGACGTGCCCAACCCGCTGTTCCTGATCGGCGTCGCCGCGGCGGGCGCCTTCCTGGGCGACAACACCGCGTACCTCATCGGCCGCCGCACCGGCACGCAGCGGTGGGCCTGGATGCGGGGACCGCGGATGCAGAAGGCGTTCTCCTGGGCGGGCAGGGAACTGCACAAACGGCCGGCGTCGCTGATCCTCGTGGCGCGTTTCGTGCCCATCGGCCGGGTCGCCGTTAACCTGACGGCCGGCGTCTCGCACTACCCGCGGCCCCGGTTCGTGGGGCTGACGGTGCTCTCGGCGCTGCTCTGGGCCGGGTATTCCGTGGCGATCGGGCTGTTCTTCGGCCAGTGGTTCGAACACAACCACCTGCTGGGCGCCACGGTCGCGATCGTCTGCGCGATCGTGCTCGGCATCCTCGTGGATCTCGGCATCAGCCGGATCCGCGGAAAGGTCCCGGCAGACGCGGACGGGACCCCTCCTCCCGCGGACGGATAGGCCTGCAGCGAACCTCCGCGAAACCGTAGCGAACTCTGCTATCGCCATGGGACACTTAGGAGCGATTTACGTCACCTTCCGCTGGCAGATGTTGTGCCACTTTTTTCGTCTAGGAGCCATGCCCGCGTGGAGTTCATTAATGAGGCCGTGCTCCATGCAGCCGGCCAGTGGTGGATATACCCTCTCCTCCTGGTCTTCTTCTTTATCGACGGCTTCGCGATGGTGGTCCCGAGCGAGACCCTGATTGTCGCCCTCGCGGCCTTCTCCGTCCGCGGCGGCCAGCCCAATCTCTGGATCCTGGGCCTGACAGCCCTGGTCGGCGCCATCGCTGGCGACAACATGGCGTACCTGCTGGGCCGGAAGATCGGCCTCGAGCGGTTCCGCTGGATGCGCAAGCCGAAAGTCCAGAAAGCCTTCGGCTGGGCACGCTACGAGCTGGAAAAGCGCGGTGCGGTCCTGATCTTCACCGCCCGCTACATCCCGTGGGGGCGCGTCGCCGTCAACTATGTCGCGGGCACCACGGGCTTCCCGCACCGGAGGTTCTTCTTCCTGGACGCCTTCGCCTGCGCCACCTGGGTGGTCTATTCCATCGGCATAGGCGTCCTGGCCAGCTCCTTCCACTGGCTCCACGACAACCCGCTCCTGAGCGCCGGCATCGCCGTGGTGTTCGCGATCGTGCTGGGTGTGCTGATCGATCACCTCCTGCGCTGGTGGCACAAGCGGCTCGGTCGGCACGACGCCGAGGTCGTGGATGAATGGCTCGACGGCGGGCCCACCCACGAACCGGCTGCCGCCCTTCCTGCGCCGATGATCGCCTCCGGAGATGCCGAGGCCGGCAGAAAGTAGCGTCCGGCGCGCTCCGACCCTATGGTTGGAACGTGACTGAGACTATTCCTGACGCTGCCCCTGACCTCGAATTCGACCTGAAGGGCCTTCCCAAGGTTTCCCTTCACGACCACCTGGATGGCGGGCTTCGTCCGGCCACCATCATTGAGCTTGCGGAGGCCGTGGGCCACACGCTGCCCTCGACCGATCCTGTTGCGCTGGGGGAGTGGTTCCGCGAATCCGCCAACTCCGGCTCGCTGGTCCGCTACCTCGAGACCTTCGACCACACCATCGCCGTGATGCAGACCAAAGAGGGCCTGTTCCGCGTCGCCCAAGGAGTTCGTCGAGGACCTGGCCGACGACGGCGTGGTGTACGGCGAAGTGCGCTGGGCACCCGAGCAGCACCTGCAGAAGGGCCTGAGCCTGGACGAAGTGGTCGAGGCCGTGCAGGCAGGCCTCGAAGCCGGCGTGGACGCCGTGGCCGAGACCGGCCGCGAGATCCAGGTCGGCCAGCTGATCACCGCCATGCGCCACGCCGACCGCGGCCAGGAGATCGCCGAACTGGCTGTCCGCCACCGCAACAACGGCGCCGTCGGCTTCGACATCGCCGGCGCCGAGGACGGGTTCCTGCCGTCCCGCTTCAAGGACGCCTTCACCTACCTGGCCCAGAACAACTTCCCGGCCACCGTCCACGCCGGTGAAGCAGCCGGCCTGGACAGCATCCAGTCGGCCCTCGTTGACGGCCGGGCCCTGCGCCTGGGCCACGGCGTCCGCATCGCCGAGGACATCACGGTCGAGTTCGAAGAGGACGAGGACGCTGCGGACGACGCAAGCGACGAGGTCAACGACAACATCGGCCTGGTGACCCTCGGCGAGCTGGCCAGCTGGGTCCGCGACCGCGGCATCGCCCTGGAGATCTGCCCGTCCTCCAACCTGCAGACCGGCGCCATCGCCGGCTTCGGCGAGGGCATCGAAAGCCACCCGCTGGACATGCTCTACCAGCTCGGCTTCAACGTCACCATCAACACCGACAACCGGCTCATGAGCGGCGTGACGCTCACGGACGAGTTCGAGCTGCTCGTGGAGACGTTCGACTACGACCTCGATGACCTGCTGGAGCTGACGCTGAACGCGGCCGAGGCCTCCTTCCTGCCCCTGGAGGAGAAGGAAGCCCTGGTGGAATACATCAACGAGGCCTACGCCGACCTTGGCTAACGAGGAAACACCACCCGTCCAGGGGCTGGTGGGTGGGCCCACCGCGGCAGGGGTCCCCGGCCGGGCTTGCGAGGTCGGGGCGCTGCTGGGGACGATTGCGGCCCTGCGCGAGCACTGCCCCTGGATGGGGGCCCTCACCCACGAGTCCCTCGTGGAGTACCTCCTGGAGGAGGCCTACGAGGTGGCCGAGACCATCGAGACCGGCGCGGCGAAGCGGAACTTAAGGCCGAGCTGGGCGACGTGCTGCTGCAGGTGGTGCTGCACGCCCGGCTCGCCGAGGAGCGCGGCGCTTTCGACCTCGACGACGTCGCCCGCGGCCTCACCGCCAAGATGATCCGCCGCAACCCCCACGTGTTCCGCCCGGACGGCTCCCTGCAGGACTCCTTCCCGGCCACGGTGGAGGAGATCGTGCTGAACTGGGATGCCGTCAAGAAGGCGGAAAAGCCGCGACCGAGCTCGACGCCTTCGAGGGCGTCCCCGCGGCTCTGCCCGGCGCTGGCCCGGGCCCAGAAGACTCTGGACCGGGCCGAACGGGCCGGGCTGCCCGCGCGGGTGAGCCTGCCAACCGCTGCCATCCGCGGTTGAGCGTTGCCGAAGCCTGGACTCCGAGAACCGAGCTCGGCGAGCTCCTGCTCGCCGTCGTCGGCGTGCTGCCCGGCGCAGCGGGCTCGACGCCGAACGCGCCCTCCGCGGGGCCGTCCGGCGGTACCAGACCGACCGGACGCACCCGCCGGCACCCTGATGACGTCCGGGTGACTGGATAGGTTTCCGTAACCTGCACCACTCTCGACTAGGCTAGTGCCTGACGAGGACGTCGGTTTCAGCTTGATTCCCGCTAGTACAGTCTTCCCAGCAAATCGCTTCACCAAAAGGAGCATATTCATGGCGCTTATCGATGCCATCCACGCCCGCGAGATCCTCGATTCCCGCGGCAACCCCACCGTCGAAGTCGAAGTTCTGCTCTCCGACGGCCAGATCGGCCGCGCCGCAGTTCCCTCCGGCGCCTCCACCGGCGAGCACGAGGCCGTCGAACTCCGCGACGGCGACAAGGGCCGCTACCTCGGCAAGGGCGTCCAGAAGGCCGTCGACGCCGTCATCGACCAGATCGCCCCGGCCCTGATCGGCTTCGACGCCACCGACCAGCGCAGCATCGACCAGGCCATGATCGACCTGGACGGCACCGCCAACAAGGGCAAGCTCGGCGCCAACGCCATCCTCGGCGTCTCGCTGGCCGTGGCCAACGCCGCCGCCGCGTCCGCCGACCTGCCGCTCTACAAGTACCTCGGCGGCCCGAACGCCCACGTCCTGCCCGTCCCGCTGATGAACATCCTCAACGGCGGCTCGCACGCCGACTCCGACGTCGACATCCAGGAATTCATGGTCGTCCCGCTCGGCGCCGAGACCTTCTCCGAGGGCCTGCGCTGGGGCGTCGAGGTCTACCACGCCCTCAAGGCCGTGCTGCAGGCAGAAGGGCCTCTCCACCGGCCTCGGCGACGAGGGCGGCTTCGCGCCGAACCTGCCGTCCAACCGCGCAGCCCTGGACCTGATCCAGGAAGCCATCAAGAACGCCGGCTACACCCCGGGCAAGGACATCGCCCTGGCCCTCGACGTCGCCTCCTCCGAGTTCTTCACGGACGGCGCCTACCAGTTCGAAGGCAAGGCCCTGACCGTCCGCCGAGATGAGCGCCTACTACGCCGAACTCGTCGCCGACTACCCGCTGGTCTCCATCGAGGACCCGCTGGACGAGAACGACTGGGAAGGCTGGAAGACCCTCACCGACGCCATCGGCGACAAGGTCCAGCTCGTCGGCGACGACCTCTTCGTCACCAACCCGGAGCGCCTGCAGCACGCGGCATCGACACGCGCACCGCCAACTCGCTGCTGGTCAAGGTCAACCAGATCGGTTCACTGACCGAGACCCTCGACGCCGTGTCCCTCGCCCAGCGCGCCGGTTACACCACCATCACCTCGCACCGCTCCGGCGAGACCGAGGACACCACCATCGCCGACATCGCGGTTGCCACCAACGCCGGCCAGATCAAGACCGGTGCCCCGGCCCGCTCCGAGCGCGTCGCCAAGTACAACCAGCTGCTGCGCATCGAAGAAGAACTCGACGACGCCGCACGCTACGCCGGCCGCAGCGCCTTCCCGCGTTTCAAGGGCTAGTAGCCACGAAAACCAGTGACCGGTGGCTATGGTTGAAAGACCATGGCCGCCGGTTCTGTTTTGGCACCTGAGTTGGTGCCGGGTTGGTGCCGCCGGTCCCGGCCACGGTTCAGTACTTGAGCAGCAAGCCAGCCCAGCAAGGACCGGGCATTACAGGAGTGACATGGCCACCCGCCGCCCCAAGGTTCCCCGGGCCACGCCTCGCGGCCGCCAAGCCCGTGGACACAGGCCAGGGGGCGACAGGCGGCGGCGACGTGATCCAGGCCGATTTCGGCGGCACGGCGCCGGAGGTGTTGCCGGCGGACGGGCAGGCAACACCCGCCCAGGCTGACGCTGCACCGGACAACGTCCGGCACGCCGGGCACCGCGAAGCGCCCCCGGCAAGAGCCCCGGAACCAAGACCGCCGGCACAGCGCCGCCGCCAAGGCCGGCGGGAACCAGGAACGGCCCAAAAGCACCGGCACCAAGCCGGCCGGCCGAAGCCGCGACGACGGATTCCTGTCCCCGCCAAAGCGTTCTCCGGACGCATGCTGGCACTGGCCGTGGTCATGATTGCCATCACCATCATGCTGGCGCCCACGGTCAAGATTTTCTTCGAGAAACGCGCCGAAATCGCCGCGCTGCAGGCGGACATCTCCGCGAAGCAGGCGCAGCAGGACGACCTCCGGCGGCAGGTCTCCCGCTGGCAGGACCCCAACTACGTTAAGCAGCAGGCCCGCGACCGGATTAACATGGTTATGCCCGGAGAGACGGGCTACTGGGTATTCGGCAGTGATCTTCCTGCCGGCGAGTCCAGTGGCGCCGCCGGAGCAGCATCAACACAAGACCCGGCCAACCTGCCCTGGGTGGACTCCCTCTGGGAGTCCATCCGGCGTTCGGCAACAGACTAGAGCGGCGCCCGCCGCCGGATTGTCCGACGGACAAGCCAGACAGGGCAGGAAAGGTGCCGCGCCAGTGGACGAGAACCGAGTGGACGAGAACCGCACGGCAGGGGACGCGGTTCCGGCGACCCGCAACGCGTCGGCACCAGCGCAGCGCAGGAGTCCCGCCTGCCCACGCCGCGCGACCTCGAGGTCCTGAGCCGGCAACTGGGCGCCCGTCCGCGACGTCGTCGAAATCCCGGCGCGCTGCGTCTGCGGCAACCCGCTGGTGGCGGCCACCGCCCCGCGGCTGAGCAACGGCACCCCGTTCCCCACCACGTTCTACCTGACGCACCCGGTGATCACCTCCGCGGTCTCCCGGCTCGAGGCCGCCGGCCTGATGAACGAGATGAACGACCGGCTCGGCGGAGACGAGACGCTGGCGGCCGCCTACCGGGCGGCCCACGAGGCCTACCTGGCGTGCGCGGGCCGAGATCGGCGCACGGTCCGGCATCGGCGCGGTTCCCGAAATCGACGGTATCTCCGCCGGTGGCATGCCCACCCGCGTGAAATGCCTGCACGTCCTCGTGGGCCACTCGCTGGCGGCCGGCCCCGGCGTCAACCCGCTCGGCGACGAGGCCATCGCAGCCATCAGCGAATGGTGGACCACGGACCAGTGCTACTGCGACGGCGCCTGGGACACCGGCGGCGAGGCCCCCATCCAGGACCTCAGCCGCCACGGGCCCCAGGGCCTGCCCGGCCATCGGGGCCGGCCGGCCCCGGTCCGCAAGCACGCACGAGCCCCAGGCAGCGGACTCCAACGAAGCCGAAACCCGGAAGCGGAGGCCGGCCATGACCCGCGTTGCAGCCATCGACTGCGGGACCAACTCCATCCGCCTGCTCATCGCCGACATCGAGCAGGGACCGACGGGGCACGGGGCTGACCGACGTGGTGCGTGAAATGCGTGTGGTGCGGCTGGGCCAGGGCGTTGACGCCACCGGCGAGTTCGCGCCCGAGGCCCTGGACCGCACCTTCCTGGCGACGCGGGAGTATGCGGCACTGATCCGCGAGCACGGTGCCGGCAAAGTCCGCTTCGTCGCAACCTCCGCCACGCCGGGATGCCCGGAACCGCGCAGATATTCATCGACGGCGATCCGGGAGCCTCCTCGGCGTCGAACCCGAAGTGATCACCGGCGACGAGGAAGCCGCACTGTCCTTCGCCGGCGCCAGCAGCGTCCTGCCGTCCCGCGGCGAGGACCCCGTCCTGGTGGTGGACCTCGGCGGCGGCAGCACGGAGTTCGTGCTGGGGGACGCCGACGGCGTCATGGCCGCCAGGAGCGTGGACATCGGCTGCGTCCGGCTGACCGAACGCCACCTCCGCCAGAACCGCCCACTGCGGAGCAGATCGCCGCGGCGGAAGCCGACGTCGACGCCGCCATCGGCGAGGCGCGCGGACCGTCCGCTTGACCGCGGGCACCGCGTCGTCGGGGTGGCGGGATCCATCACCACCCTCACCGCCCATGCCCTGCAGCCTCCTGAGTACTCCCCGGCGGCCATCCACGGCGCCGAACTCTCCTCGCGACGCTCCGGCAGGCCTGCACGGAAGTCTGGAAATGACCCGGGCGGACCGTGCCGCGCTGCCTACATGCACCCGGGCCGGGTGGATGTGATCGGGGCCGGCGGCCTGGTCTGGCGGCGCGTCCTCGAGCGGCTGCGCGGGCGTCACCGGCGGCCGCAGTCACCACGGCCGTCCGAGTGAACACGATATTCTTGACGGAATTGCCCTCAGCATCAGCTAGCCGGCGCAGCGCCGCCGGGGCAACATCCACCCGGACCGGCTCGCCGCCCGTCCTCGGCGGAGAACGAACGCGACTGTGCCGCCACCGCTGAACCTGATAGGACCCCATGACCAGAGCAACAGCCCTGCCCCGCCGGACTGCCTCCGCTCTCATGGCCTCGGCCCTGGCGGGGCGGCTCCTGGCACGCTGCCGGGGCCCCGGCCGCGCACGCGGACGCCTGGCGGGACAAGGAATAGTGGCTCGACGAGTCGGGCATCACCAAGGCCTGGGAAGTTTCCAAGGGGCCAAGCGTCAAGGTCGCCGTGATCGACAGCGGCGTGGACGGCACGCACCCGGACCTCGTGGGCGTCGCTGGCCGGCGGCGCGGACGTCTCCGGCGCCGGAGCCGCGGACGGGCGGCAGAGCATCGGCGCCAAACCCGAACACGGAACCCTGGTGGCCACCATGCTCGCCGGCCGCGGCCACCAGCCCGCGCGAGCCGCCGCCGAGCGCCAGCCCCAGCGCACGACCCCGCCCCAGGCCGTGGACCGGACGGGATCGTCGGCGTGGCGCCGGAAGCCCAGCTGCTCTCCGTCTCCCCGTGGCTCGGAACCGAAAACCCCGGCGGCATAAGCGACCAGGACCAGATCCCCGAGGCCGTCAGCTGGGCCGTCGACAACGGCGCCAAGGTCATCAACATCTCTCTGGGCAGCACCTCCCGGAATGGCCGCAGAGCTGGGACGCGGCATTCCTGTACGCCGAACACAAGGACGTGGTCATCGTCGCGGCCGCGGGCAACCGGGTCGGCGGCAACGTGCAGGTCGGCGCGCCGGCGACGATTCCCGGTGTGCTGACCGTCGCCGGGCTGGACCGCAAGGGCAAGGCCAGCGTCGATTCCTCCTCCCAGGGCATCAGCATCGGCGTCGCGGCCCCGGCCGAGAAGCTGGTCGGCGGCATGCCGGCCGGCGGCTACGCCGAATGGGCGGGCACCTCCGGTGCCGCGCCCATCGTCTCCGGCGTCGCGGCCCTGATCCGCTCCAAGTGGCCGGAGATGACGGCCAGCCAGGTCATCAACCGGATCGTCAGCACGGCGAAGGACGCGGGCGCCCCGGGGGAGGACACCCTCTACGGCTTCGGCGTGCTCAATGCCGAGGCCGCGCTCAAGGCCGACGTGCCGAAACCGAGGTCAACCCGCTGGGCTCCATCTCGGACTGGATCCGCGTGCACCGCCGCGGGAAACCTGGCCACCACGCCGGCCGCGTGCCGCGCCCGAAGCCCTCGAGCGCCGCGCCCACCCTGCCCGAGGCCACGGTGCCCGGTCGCGGAGCGCCCTCGCAGCTGGACGGCGCGGTCCCGCGCCGTCGTGGTCCTGGGCTTCGGCGGCTGTTGCTGTGCATCATCGGCGGCCGCCGTCTTCCAGCTCCGCGGGCCAAGCGGCCGGCACCGGCGGCAACCAAGGCGGCCCAGTCAGCGCTGCAGCTGAAGCTGGACAAGCCCGGAAACGGAGAAGCCGGAAGGCTCGGCGACCTGCCGGATCCGGCCCGGGGCGCTGAAATGGCATCCGGCGGCAAGCATAGTTAGTGAAGATTTTCACAAATACGGTATTCTTGAAGCATGGCATCCTTCCCTCAGCTCCAGGACCGTCCGCGGGTTCTCGTCGTCGGCGGCGGGTACGTCGGCCTGTACGTAGCCCTGAAACTGCAGAAGAAGATCGCGAACGCCGGTGGCATCGTCACCGTCGTCGATCCGCTGCCCTACATGACCTACCAGCCCTTCCTCCCCGAAGTTGCCGGCGGCAACATCGAGGCGCGCCACGCCGTGGTCTCGCACCGCCAGCACCTCAAGCAGACCGAACTCATCCAGGGCCGCGTCACCGCGATCGACCACGCGAACCGCACGGCCGTCGTTGTCCCGGCCGACGGCGGCGAGACGTTCGAGATTCCCTACTTCGACGTCGTCATGGCCGCCGGCGCCATCACCCGCACGTTCCCGATCAAGGGCCTCGCGGACAAGGGCATCGGCCTGAAGACCATCGAGGAAGCCGTTGCCCTGCGCAACAAGGTCCTCGAGCGCATCGAATCCGGCTCGCTGATGACCGACCCCGCCGAGCGCGCGCGCGCCCTGACCTTCGTCGTCGTCGGCGGCGGCTTCGCCGGCATCGAGACCATCACCGAGATGGAGGACATCGCCCGCGCCGCGGTCAAGAACAACCCCCGCATCAAGCAGGAGGAAGTGCGCTTCGTCCTCGTCGAGGCCATGGGCCGCATCATGCCCGAGGTCACCGAATAGCAGGCCGAATGGGTCGTCGAGCACCTGCGCAGCCGCGGCATCGAGGTCCTGCTCAACACCTCGCTGGCCAACGCCGAGGGCTCGCTGAAGCTCATCAACCTGCCGGACAAGTCCCCGGCGCAGGAATTCGAATCCGACACCCTGGTCTGGACTGCCGGCGTGCAGGCCAACCCGATGGTCCGCTCCACCGATTTCCCGATCGAACCCCGCGGCCGCGTCCGGGTCCTCCCCGACCTGCGCATCGCCGGCGACGAAGGCATCATCGAGAACGCCTGGGCCGCCGGCGACGTCGCCGCAGTGCCCGACCTGACGGGCAAGGGCCTGCCGGACGGCACCTGCGTGCCGAACGCCCAGCACGCGCTGCGCCAGGCCAAGCGCCTGGCCAAGAACCTGTGGGCCTCCCGCTGGGAGAAGCCGCTCAAGGACTACAAGCACAAGAACCTCGGCGCCGTCGCCGGCTTCGGCGAGTGGAAGGGCGTTGCCAACATCAACTCTGGCCGCATCGGGCTCAAGGGCTTGCTGGCCTGGCTGGCACACCGCGGCTACCACGGCATGGCCATGCCGACTTTGGAGCGCAAGTTCCGCGTCATCTTCGGCTGGCTCCTGGCCTTCTTCGTAGGCCGCGACACCACCCAGCTGATCGACCTGGACAACCCCCGCGGCGCGTTCGTGGCGGCGGCGAGCCCGGCTCCCAAGCCGGCCGCGGCTCCCGCTCCTGTTGCCGGCACCCCGGCGGGCGGCGCCAAGAACGACGCTGCCAAGACCGAGACCAAGGAAGCTGTTCCGGCCGACTCCAAGTAGCCTGATCCGAGCTTTCGACGGCGGCCGTTCCCCTCCGGGGGAGCGGCCGCCGTTCCCGTTTGCCGGCAGCCGCACCGGTGTCCGGAACGGGCAGGTGCGCGGCACCCGCGCCTAGACTGGCTCCATGACAGCTGAAAAGGACCTGCACACCCTCCTGGCGACCATGCACCCCGAACTGCGCGACGGCGAGTTCGTCTACGCCCTGTGGCCGCACGGCAAACCCCTGGCCGGGGCCATCGCGGCCGCCGTCCGCGAGGCGGAAGGGCTGACGGTGGTGCTCCCGCGGGCCGAAGCGGACAGCCTGGGGCTCACCTACGACTTCGTCGCAGCGTGGATCACGCTCCAGGTGCACTCGTCGCTCGAGGCGATCGGGCTGACGGCAGCGGTCAGCGCGGCGCTGACCGAAGCGAAGATCAGCTGCAATGTCCTCGCGGGCTTCCACCACGACCACCTGCTGGTCCCCGTGGCCGACGCCGACCGGGCGCTGGAAGTCCTGCACGAGCTCGTCGCTGACCACGGGGAGCACAAGCCGGCCCCGGAACTGGTGCTGCGCAGTGAGGAACCCGCGGACCGTCCCGCCATCCTCGCCCTCACGGCGGCAGCGTTCGCCATCTCACCGGTCACCGGGGACCACGTCGACGGCGAACCCGAAGAGGTCAAGCTCCTCGCCCGCCTGTTCGAGTGCCAGGAATACCTCCCGGAGTTCAGCGTCGTCGCGGAGCTCGACGGCGAGATCGTGGGCCACACGATCAGCACGCGCGGCTGGGTGGGGGAACTGGAGCTGCTGGGGCTGGGCCCCATTGGCGTCGTGCCGCGCCTGCAGCGCCACGGCATCGGGTCCGCGCTCATGAAGGAAACGATTGCCCGGGCCAATGCCGCGGGGGAGCGGGGGATCGCCCTGCTGGGCAGTCCCGACTACTACTCGCGCTTCGGCTTCGTGCACTCCACATCCCTCGGCGTCGACGCCCCGGACCCCGCGTGGGGCGCGCACTTCCAGCTGCTTCCGCTGGCCGTCTGGCCGGGTGGCGTCAGCGGGACGTTCCGCTACGCCGGGCCGTTTGGCTGAGTTCCGGGCGAGCGTCCCGGCAGGCGTCCGGGCAGGCGCGGAGGGCAGTCCGGCGGGATACCATTGACCGGGCGCCCCAGTAGCCCAATTGGCAGAGGCAGCGGACTTAAAATCCGCGTGTTGTGGGTTCGAGTCCCACCTGGGGCACATCGGCGCTTCGGCACTCGACCGCGCCCTCAGAACACCCCCGATCCCGGCCCTGATTTCCTCTATGCAACGAGTGTTATAAGGATGTGACCCTAGTCACTTATGTTCGGGCCGATTTTGCATTAGCTTGAAGTTAAATCAGGAACACCTGATCTTTCGCATCAAAGGCCGTTCGCACCTTTAGATCGAGGAGATTCATAAATGACTTCACTCCCCCAGGTGGCGCCCCGCATCGCTAAGCTCACAGCGCTTAGCATCGGCGTCGCCCTTCTGGCTACGGCTTGTGGTGGCTCGTCCACCCCGACGTCGACAGGATCCGCCACCGCCAAGGCCGCAGGCATTGCCTGCCCGGCCCCGAGTGCAACCGGCAGCGCCACCACTGCCGCCGGCGCCGGCGGTTCAGTGCCAGCTTCCCCCACGACCACCGACACCGCGCTGAAGATCGGCTCCCTGCTGCCGACCACCGGTTCGCTGGCCTTCCTCGGCCCGCCCGAGATCGCCGGTGTCAACCTTGGCATCAAGGAAATCAATGACGCCGGCGGCGTGCTCGGCAAGCCTGTCGAGGTCATCCACCGCGACTCCGGCGACACGAAGACCGACATCGCCACCCAGTCCACCACCGCCCTGCTTGGCCAGGGCGTCGGCGCAATCGTCGGTGCGGCTTCCTCCGGCGTTTCCAAGACCGTGATCAACCAGATCACCGGTGCCGGCGTCGTCCAGTTCTCCCCGGCCAACACCTCGCCGGACTTCACCACGTGGGACGACAAGGGCCTCTACTGGCGCACCGCCCCCTCGGACGTGCTCCAGGGCAAGGTCCTCGGAAACTACATGGCTACCTGTGGGGCACAGACCGTTGGCATGATCGTATTGAACGACGCTTACGGTACGGGCCTCGCCAAGAACGTGAAGGCGGCCTTCGAGGCAGCCGGTGGCAAGGTTGTGGCTGAGGAACTCTTCAACGAAGGCGATTCCCAGTTCAGCAGCCAGGTCGACAAGGTCATCGCGGCCAAGCCGGACGCGATTGCCCTGATCACCTTCGACCAGGCCAAGAGCATCGTTCCGCTGATGACGGGCAAGGGCATCAAGCCCACCCAGCTGTTCATGGTGGACGGCAACATGTCCGACTACAGCAAGGACTTCCAGGCAGGCACCTTGAAGGGCGCCCAGGGCACCATCCCGGGCACGTTCGCCAAGGATGACTTCAAGAAGAAGCTCCTGGCCATCGACCCGGCGCTGAAGGACTACAGCTACGCAGGCGAGTCCTACGACGCTGTGAACCTGATCGCACTGGCCTCCGAGGCCGCCAAGAGCACCAAGGGCACGGACATCGCCAAGCAGCTCAAGGCCGTCTCTGAAACCGGCGAGAAGTGCAACGACTTCCCGTCCTGCATCACCCTGCTCCGCAACGGCAAGGACATCGACTACGACGGCCAGTCCGGCCCCGTAACGTTCTCCGACGCCGGGGACCCGACGGAAGCCTACATCGGCATCTACGAGTTCCAGGATGACAACACCTACAAGCCGGCCAAGGAAGAATTCGGCAAGCTGTAAGCCGCTTCCCACCGACTAACAAGAGACCCCCGTCCGGTTCGGACGGGGGTCTCTTGTGTGCGGGGGGAGGGTGGGAGGAGCCCGGAGCAGGCCCCAGCGTCACGCCCTGCAGGCTTTTGGCGCCCCGAGGAGTGTCCGGCGCCGGGATTCCGGCTCCGCCCCGGAGGTGCCCGCCCATACTCTGCGTAGCGTGACGCCGTCGTCGTTCTGCCGGGGGAGCGGGCCGCCAGACGGGCGCTTCCGGGCTGTCCGCCGGGGAGGAACATGCGCAGGCGCCGAACAAGCGGCTGCGGAGGCGCCCGGACGGTACCACGGCACCGGGAACACGGCCAGCCACCGCCAGGCACGCAAAAGGGCCGCCACCGGCTGGTGACGGCCCCTGCGGGGGATACTGCCCGGAACGCTAGTCGACGGTGTCGGCCAGGGTGCCCAGGTACAGCTGGATGACCTTCGGGTCCTTCATGAGCTCCCGCCCCGTGCCCGTGTACGCGTCCTTGCCCTGGTCAAGGACGTAGCCGCGGTCACAGATCTGCAGGCAGCGGCGTGCGTTCTGCTCCACCATGATCACGGAGACGCCGGCCCGGTTGATCTCGTGGACCCGGAGGAAGGTCTCATCCTGCTTGACAGGGGAGAGGCCCGCGGAGGGCTCATCGAGCAGGAGCACGGCCGGGTCCATCATCAGGGCCCGTCCCATGGCGACCATCTGGCGTTCGCCGCCGGAGAGCGAACCGGCCCGCTGGGCGCGGCGCTTGCCGAGCTCCGGGAACAGGCCGGTGACGAAGTCGAACCGCTCGGCGAAGTCCTTGGGCCGCTGGAACATGCCCATCTGCAGGTTTTCCTCGATGGTCAGGGCGGCGAACACGTTGTTGTTCTGCGGCACGAAGCCGATGCCGCGGCTGACCAGCTTGTTGGCCTTGAGCCCGGTGATGTCCTGGCCGCGGACCACAACGGAACCCGAGTGGACCTTGACCAGGCCGAACATCGCCTTCAGCAGGGTCGACTTGCCGGCGCCGTTGGGGCCGATGATGCCGATCAGCTCACCCTTGCGGGCCTCGATGCTGCAGCCGTTGAGGATGTTGACGCCGGGGATGTAGCCGGCCACGAGGTCGGTGACCTTGACGACCGAATCCTCGTCGTGCACGGGCTGTGCGGCGGGTGCCGCGCTGGTGGCGCTCATTCTGTGTCCTTCTCTGTGCGGGTCGGCTCATCGGCGCTGCGCCTGCCGCGGGGCGGTCCGTTGCTGTCCTGGACCGCAGGCGACTCCGTCTCACCGGCGACGACGTCAAGGGAGATGATGCCGGCGTTCTCGGTGCCGACAATCGATTCCTCGTCGGCGACCAGTTCGGCGGCAAGCTCCTTGATGCCCTCCGAGTCACCGAGATCCACGTCGTGGTGGGCGCCCAGGTAGGCGTCAATCACGGCAGGGTTCTTCATGACTTCACCGGGCGGGCCTTCGGCCACAATCTTGCCCTCGGCCATAACCACAACCCAGTCGGCGATGTGCCGGACCATGTGCATGTCGTGCTCAACGAACAATACGGTCATGCCCTCGGCCTTGAGGTTCTTGATGTGGTCCAGCAAGGACTGCGTCAGGGCCGGGTTCACTCCGGCCATCGGCTCGTCGAGCATGACCAGCTTGGGCCGCACCATAAGGGAGCGGGCCATTTCCAGGAGCTTGCGCTGGCCGCCGGAGAGGGACGCGGCGTAGTCGTCCTTCTTGGCATCCAGCTTGAACTTCGCCAGCAGCACGTCGGCTTCGGCCGTGATCTTCTTTTCCTGGCCGCCCCAGATGCCCTTGAACAGGGCCTTGGACAGCCGCTCGCCGGACTGGTGGGAGGCACCCAGCCGCATGTTCTCCATGACGGTGAGCTTGCCCATGACCTTGGTCAGCTGGAACGTGCGGACCATGCCCATGCGGGCAACCTTGTACGAGGAGACCCCGGCAATGCTCTGGCCCTCGAACTGCCACTTGCCCGAATTCGGCGTATCGAAGCCGGTCAGCAGGTTGAACAGGGTGGTCTTGCCGGCACCGTTCGGGCCGATCAGGGCGGTGATCTTGTGCCTCGGGATTTCGAGGTACTCGACGTCGACGGCGTTGATGCCGCCGAAGCTGCGGGTGACGTTTTCCGCCACCACGATCGGATCGCGCTTCTTGCAGCCGGGGGCCGTCTCGCCCGCGGCGATCGGACGCGTGTCCGTCATGTAGTCAATATTCTCCGCATTGTCCGGGTTCTCCGCCACGCGGGGTTCTTCGCTATGCGTACTCATGCGAACGCCAGCTCCTTCTTATTGCCGAGGACGCCCTGGGGCCTGAAGATCATCAGCAGCATCAGCGCGACACCCACGAGGATGTACCGCAGCTGGCCGGCCTGGACGGTGTTCAGCCAGGTCACGGCGCCGGATTCGATCAGGCCGTACAGAATGCCCTGTGTGAGGGACAGCACGACCCAGAAGATCATGGCGCCGATGACCGGCCCCAGCACCGTGCCCAGGCCGCCGAGCAGCAGGCAGGTGTAGAGGAAGAACGTCAGTTCGGTGCCGTAGTTCGCCGGCTGGACCGCGCCGCGGGGGAGCGTGAAGATCATGCCGGCGAGGGCGCCGAGGACGCCACCGATGATCAGGGCCTGCATCTTGTAGGCGTACACATTCTTGCCGAGCGAGCGGACGGCGTTTTCGTCCTCACGGATGCCCTTGAGGACACGGCCCCAGGGGCTGCGCATCAGCAGCCACACCAGCGTGCAGCACAGGGCAACGAGGGCCCAGGCGACCACGCGGATGAAGAAGTCCCGGTTGTTCATGCCCAGGTAGGAGCCTTCGGGGAACGGGTTCATGGCATAGAACCCGCCTTCGAAGGCGGCCAGGCCGTTGGCGGAACCGGTGATGGCGGTCAGCTGGTTGGTCGTGACGATGTAGCGCACGATTTCGGCCGCCGCGATGGTGACGATGGCCAGGTAGTCCGCGCGCAGCCGCAGGGTCGGTATGCCCAGGAGCATCGCGAAGATGGCCGAGCAGACCACCGCGATCAGCAGGCCGACGAAGAACGGAACGCCGAACGTCAGGGTGGAGATGGCGAAGCCGTAGGCCCCCACCGCCATAAAGCCGGCCTGGCCGAAGTTCAGCAGGCCTGTGTAGCCGAAGTGAACCGCAAGGCCGAGGGTGGCAAGGGCGTAGGCCGCCGTCGTCGGGCTGAACAGTTCGCCGGCAGCGCTGGAAAATATGAATCCGAAGTCCATGGCTGTCTCCTAACCCACGCGCTCGCGCCGGCCCAGGATGCCCTGGGGCCGGAACAGAAGGACAATAATCATGATGAACAGTGCTCCCACGTATTTGAGGTCTGCGGCGAGGCCGAACACGGTGGTCAGCTCCACGAAGATACCGACGATGATGGATCCGATCAGGGCGCCCCACACTGTGCCGAGGCCGCCGAGGGTGACGCCGGCGAAGATGAGCAGCAGGATCTGCGAACCCATGTCGAAGGTGACGCCGGGCCGGTAGTAGGCCCACAGGATGCCGCCGAGGGAGGCGAGCATGCCGCCGGTGACCCAGACAATCCGGATGACGGAGTCGACGTCGATGCCTGAGGCTGCGGCCAGTGCCGGGTTGTCCGCGACCGCGCGGGTTGCCTTGCCGAGCCGGGTCTTGAGCAGGATGATGCCGAGGAGGGCAATGACCACGGCGCTGATCACGAGGGACCAGAGGTTGTTGGGGGAGATGGAGATCGGGCCGAGCTGGATCTCCGTGCTCTGGGCGTACGGCAGCTGCTGGGTGGCGCCGCCGAAGAAGAACTGGATCACGTAGCGGACGGCAAGGGCGAGGCCGATGCTGACGATCATCATCGGAACCAGGCCCGTGCCGCGGCGCCGCAGCGGCTTCCACAGGCCGGCGTCCTGGACGTAGCCGAATAGACCGCCGCCGAGCAGGGCAAGCAGGATGGCCAGCCAGAACGGCAGGTTCATGGCGTTGAACGCGAAGACCAGGACGGCGCCGAGGGTGACCATTTCACCGTGGGCGAAGTTGGTCAGGCCGGTGGTGCCGAAGATCAGCGAGAGCCCGACGGAGGCCAGGGCCAGCAGCAGCCCGAAGCTCAGGCCCGCCACGAGGCGGTTGATCAGGTTCTGGCCGAAGTCCTGCTGCTGGACGACGATGCCTTGGCCAAAGGCGAAGATCACCGAGAGGTTGGAGGTCTGGCTGAACGTGACCTTGCGGGGGTTCTCCTGGCCGTCGGCGAGCTTGATGCCCTCCGGAAGTGTGGATTCGTCCAGTTCGATCTCATAGGTTCCCTGGGTGGGGACACCGATGGTCCATTGGCCGTTGGGGCCCGACTTTGTGGTTCCGGTGAAGTCGCCGCTCTTGGCGGTGATGGTCACGTCGGCGATCGGGGCGCGGTCGTCGCCGCGCAGGAAGCCGCTGATGCTGTTTTGGAACTGCGTAGCCGACGGGGATGGTGTCGGTGAGGGAGTCGTGGCCTGCGACGCGGGTGCGACGATGAGCAGTAGCGCTGCTACGGCGGCGAATACGGCCCCCACAGCTTTCAGCAGTCTGCCGCGCCGTCTCTGCGACAGGCCTCTCGGTGTGCTTCTCAAATTGAAAACCTCCACATGGGGGTGGTCTGGGTTGCGCCTTTGCAACCGCTGCGAACGATCAGGGGACGAGGGGTGGTGCGTGGTGCAATGCGATACGGAATATCTTGTGATGTTCGTCACCCTGTGTGGCCCATGTTACAGCCCGATCAGGCCGATGAATGCCGCTGCGAGCAGGGAGAACGTCGCGATCAGATAACAACCGTGAAGCCCGGCACGCACCATGGTTTACCCCAGCTAAAGAAAACTTTTGTTGATCCCGAGTATTCCTAAACAGTCGGACGCCGCAGCCCCCGGGGACCGGGAAAACCGGGCCGGAGAGGTCACGGTTGGGTTGCGTCCGGGGTCCCGCGGGAACTATCCCTGCCGGTCGGGCGTGGAAATTGGTAGCGTGAGTTGTAAAGCATGCAGTAGCGGCTCACTGCCGGTTCATCATTCACCCCCTTTATTTGGAGGACACCCGCAATGGCACTTGGCGGAAACCCAGTCTTCAACGGAAAGAACTTCCGTGGAGCAACCCAGGCACCGCCTGCCCCGCAGGCTTACGGACAAGGCGGTTACGGCCAGAACGCCTACGGCCAGGCCCCGGCCGGGCCCCGGGCCAGGTCATGGACGGCCAGGGCTGGAACGCTGCCCAGCAGGGCATGAGCCAGGACCAGCTCCAGGACATGTACAACCGGCCCGCGGCCGGTCCTGCCGACACCGGCCGGATGACCTTCGACGACGTCATCATGAAGACTGCGGCCTGCCTCGGCGCCGTGGTCGCAGGTGCCGCCGTCACCCTCGTGGTGGCTGAAGGCCTGGCCTACATGCTGATGATCGTCGGCGCGCTGGGCGGATTCGTGCTGGCGCTCGTCAACACGTTCAAGAAGCAGCCCTCGCCGGCGCTCATCCTGGCCTACGCCGCGCTCGAGGGACTTTTCCTCGGCGGCCTCACCCGGATCCTCGACGGGATGTTCCCGGGCGTCGGACTGCAGGCCGTCATCGGCACCCTGTCCGTCTTCGCCGTGACCCTCGTGCTGTTCAAGAGCGGCAAGGTCCGGGCCACCCCGAAGGCCATGCGGTTCTTTATGATCGCGATGATCGGCTACGCCGTGTTCGCGCTCGTCAACATGGTCATGATGTGGACCGGCGCCGTCGACTCCCCGTTCGGCCTGCGCACCGAGGTGGAGATCTTCGGCATCCCGCTGGGCGTCTTCATCGGCGTGCTGGCGATCGGCCTGGCCGCGTTCTCGCTGATCATGGACTTCACCAGCATTGAAGCCGGTGTCCGCAGCGGCGCCCCGCAGCGCTTCTCCTGGACCGCCGCCTTCGGCCTCACGGTCACGCTTGTGTGGCTCTACGTCGAGATCATCCGCCTGCTGGCGATCCTCCGCGGCGACGAGTAACAGCCGCCCCGCCTTAGACCGAGAAAATTAGACAGCAAAAGGGGAGTCCCGCCTGATGGCGGGGCTCCCTTTTCTGCGCCCAGTGTGTGTCCGTTCCGCCGGCCCCGTTCCGCGCCCGCCGGCCCCTGTCGGCGCCGCCGGCCGGGCTCAGCTCAGCCGCTCCAGGACGACGGCCATGCCCTGCCCGCCGCCGACGCACAGTGTGGCCAGGCCCAGGTGCGCGTCCCGCTCCCGGAGCCCGTTCAGGAGGGTGGTGGCCATACGCGCCCCGGTCATGCCGAACGGGTGTCCCAGTGCGATGGCGCCGCCGTGGACGTTGAGCCTGTCGTGGTCGATCCCGAGCTCCTTGGCGCTCGCGACGACCTGGACCGCGAAAGCCTCGTTGAGTTCCACGAGGTCGATGTCGCCGATGCCGAGGCCGGCAAGCTTCAGCGCCCGCCTGCTGGCCTCGACCGGGCCCATGCCCATGAGCTCGGGGGAGAGCGCGCTGACGCCGGTGGACACGATCCGGGCGAGCGGCTGGAGCCCGAGGTCGCGGGCCCGGGTGTCGCTCATGACCACGAGGGCGGCGGCGCCGTCGTTGAGCGGGCAGGCGTTGCCGGCCGTGACCGTTCCTTCGGTGCGGAAGACCGGCTGCAGGGCGCTGACGGCGTCGAACGTGACGCCGGGCCGGGGCGAATCGTCGGCGTCGACCACCACGCCGTCCTTGCGGGTGTACGGCGTGATTTCGCGGGCGTAGAAGCCAGCGGCGATGGCGGCTTCGGCGCGGTTCTGGCTGAGCACGGCCCAGGCGTCCTGATCGGCCCGGCTGATGCCGTAGCTCGTGGCGACATTCTCGGCGGTCTGTCCCATGGCGATGTAGATGTCCGGCATCCGCCCGCCCAGCCGCGGGTCCGTCCACGGCGTGTTCGAGGCGGCCCGCGACACCGTGCGCTGCCGGGCGGCGTCGAAGAGCGGGTTGTGCGTGCCGGCGTCAGTCTCGCCGGCCCCGGCCCAGTCCCGGTACCGGGACACCGCCTCGACGCCTGCCGCGACAAACGCCTGGCCCTCGCCGGCCTTGATCGCGTGGAAGGCCATCCGGAGGGTCTGCAGGCTGGAGGCGCAGAAACGGTTGACGGTGGCGGCCGGGACGTTGTCCAGGCCCGTCAGGACGGCGACCACCCGGGCCATGTTGGAGCCCGCTTCGCCGCTCGGTTCGGCGCAGCCCAGGTAGAGGTCGTCCAGTCCGCCGCCGTCCGCGGCCGCGGCGTCGAAAGCGGGAATCCTGGCCAGCGCGGCGGTCACCATGGCGGCGGCGAGGTCGTCGGGCCGCTCGTCCTTCAGTGAGCCCTTGAAGGCGCGCCCGATGGGGCTTCTGGCGGCGGAAACAATGACTGCTTCTGACATGCGCCCAGCCTACGCTCCGGTCAGGCCAGGCGCATGGCCCCTGCCGCGGGGCGGACGCTGAAGATGTCGGGGGCCGTGTAGCCGGCCTGCGCGAAGGCCCGTTCGACGGCGGCCCGCACCCCGCGCACGGCGCCCGCCGGGGTGAGCGCGATCGCCGAGCCGCCGAAGCCGCCGCCGGTCATCCGGGCGCCCAGGGCGCCGGCCGAGCGTGCCGCCTCCACGGCGAGATCCAGCTCGGCGCAGGAGATCTCGAAGTCATCCCGCATGGAGGCATGGGACGCGTCAAGCAACGGCCCGATCGCCCGGGGCCCGGCGCCGCCGAGCAGCGCCACAGCCTGCAGCACCCGATCGTTCTCCGTGACCACGTGGCGCACCCGGCGGAACGTCTCGTCGTCCAGGAGCCCGCCGGCCTCGGCCAGGTCCGCCACGCCCACATCCCGCAGCGACGCCACGCCGAGGACCTCGGCGCCGAGCTCGCAGGAAGCGCGCCTCGCGGCGTAGCCGCCCCCGGCGTGGGAGTGCGAAACCTTCGTGTCGATCACCAGCATCTCCAGGCCGGCGCCGGCGGCGTCGAACGGCACGAGGCGGATGCCCTGGTCCCGGCAGTCCAGGAAGACGGCGTGGCCGGCCGCGCCGCGCAGTGACGCGGACTGGTCCATGATGCCCGTCGGGGCCCCGACGAAATCGTTCTCGGCGCGCTGGGTGGCCAGCACCATGTCCTGGACGCCCAGCCCGGCGCCGGTGAGTTCGTTCAGCGCGGTGATCACGGCGCACTCGATGGCGTGCGAGGAGGACAGCCCGGCGCCCCTGGGCACATCAGAGTCCAGGAGCACGTCCAGGCCCGTCACGGGGAGTCCGCGCTGCTGCAGCGCCCACAGCACGCCAAGGGGATACTTCGTCCAGCCGCGTGCCGTGGCACGGTCCAGCGCGCCGGCGTCCGCCGTCGTCAGGCCCTGGTTGCCGAACGTGGACAGCAGCCTGACGGTCGAGTCGGGCCGGAGCCGGACCGCCACGCGGGCCGTCCGGTCGATCGCGAACGGCAGCACAAAGCCCTCGTTGTAGTCGGTGTGCTCACCGATCAGGTTGACGCGGCCGGGAGCCTGCCAGACGCCGTCGGGGGCAGCGCCGAACGTGTTCCGGAACGTGGCGGCAAGTTCATCGGTGCCCGGCGGCGGGGTCATGGCTGTGCGGCGATCGTGGTGCGGCTCATGGGTCCAAGGTATACGGATTGCCGGGCCGGTCTGTACGGTGGTGCGCATGGATCAGACCACCCCGCTTCCCCACAACGCCTCCGCGGCAGGAGACGGCGCGACGCGGCGCTATGCCTCGGGCCGCCAGTATGAGCTGCGGCGCGGCGACGCCCTCGCCGTCGTGACCGAGCTGGCCGCAGGCCTCCGGCTGTACAGCCGCGGCGGCACCCGGCTGACCGAGAGCTACGGCGATGCGGAGATCCCGCCCGGGGCCACCGGGATCACCCTCGCACCCTGGGCCAACCGGGTGGAGGACGGGCTCTGGTACCTCAACGGCAAGAAGCAGCAGCTCGACATCACCGAAGTGTCGCGCAACAACGCCAGCCACGGCCTGCTGCGCAACAGCTCCTACACCCTCGTGGACGAATCGGAATTCTCGGTCACGCTCGAAGCGGTGGTGTTCCCGCAGCACGGCTATCCCTTCCTGCTGCGCCACCGGGTCCGCTACGAACTGGCCGAGGACCTGGGCCTGGTGGTCCGGCAGTCGCTCATCAACGACTCGCAGGAGCCCGCACCGTTTGTCCTCGGCGCCCACCCCTACCTGCGGCTGGGGGACCTGCCCAGCGAGGAGCTCACGGTGACTGTCGGCGCCGGCACCCGGCTGGTGACGGATGACCGGCTCATTCCGCGCGGCACCGAACCGGTCAGCGGGGATTATGACCTGCGCGGCGGCCGGCCCGTCGCCGGGCTGGACATCGACTCCGCCTACACCGACCTGGAGTTCGACGGCGGCATCGCCCGGCACACCCTGCACGCCGCCGACGGCCGCAGCGTGAGCCTCTGGCAGGACACGAACTGCGGCTACGTCCACGTTTTCGTCACAACGAAGTTCCCCGGAAGGGCCAAGGCGGTGGCGATCGAACCGATGACCGGACCGGCCAACGCCTTCAACAGCGGAGACGGCCTCGGCTGGCTCGCGCCGGGGGAGGAGTCCGCCATGACCTGGGGCATCAGCGCGTCGCTGGCGCCCTGAGCCGGGGCGGGGTTTCCCATCCGGCGGCCGCTGGGGAATCATGGGGCTATGACGCCAGCTGACGCCGCCGCACCACAGCACGACTCCGATCCCGCCCGACCGGCCGCGCCGCTGCGGGTCCTGACGGACCGGGAGCTGGACCTGGACATTCCCTACGGCATCCGGATCGCGGCGGCGTGGTCCTGGCGGCTCGGGCTGATCCTGTTGTTCACCGGTGCGCTTATCTGGTTGCTCAGCCACATCAGCTTCCTCATCATCCCGGTCATGGTGGCCGCACTGCTGGCCGGACTGCTCAGCCCGGTCACACGGTGGCTGTCGCGGCACGGGGTCCACAAGGGCCTCGCCGTGGCGATCACCGTCCTGGCCTTCCTCGGGTTCATCTCCGGCGCGCTGGCCCTCGTGGGCCGGCAGCTGGTATCCGGCTTCGCCGAGCTGTGGAGCGAGGCGCTCGCCGGAATCCAGCAGATCCAGGGCTGGCTCTCCGAGGGGCCCCTGCACCTGTCCGCCGCCCAGATCGACCAGTACATCAAAGAAGGCGCCGACGCGCTGCAGAACAACAGCAGCAGCATCGTCAGCGGCGCCCTTTCCTTCGGCAGCACCGCGGGCCACTTTGCCGCCGGGCTGGTCCTGGCCCTCTTTGTGCTGATCTTCTTCCTGCTCGAGGGCAACCGGATCTGGGCCTTCCTGGTCCGTCTGCTGCCCCGCAAAGCCCGCGCCGCCGCGGACGGCGCCGGCCGCCGGGGCTGGACGTCGATGGTCAGCTACGCACGGATCCAGATGTTCGTGGCTTTCGTGGACGCCGTCGGCATCGGCGCCGGCGCCGCCATCATCGGCGTACCGCTCGCCATGCCGCTCGGCGTCCTGGTCTTCCTTGGCTCGTTCATCCCGATCGTCGGCGCGCTCGTCACCGGCGCCGTCGCCGTCCTGCTGGCGCTCGTCGCCAACGGTCCCGTCAACGCGCTGTTCATGCTGGGAATCGTGCTGCTGGTCCAGCAGCTGGAGAGCCACATCCTGCAGCCGCTCGTGATGGGCAAGGCCGTCGCCCTGCATCCCGTGGCGGTGATCCTGTCCGTGGCGGCCGGCTCCTACCTCGCCGGGATCCCCGGGGCCCTGTTCTCCGTGCCGATCCTCGCCGTAGCAAACTCGTCGATTCGCTACATTGCCGGCAGAACGTGGGAACATGATGAGGTGCTTGCAGCCGCGGGTCATCAGGGCGTTCCCGCCCCTGCCGGGCCCGGCGACGACGGCACTTTCAAAGACGTCCACCTGCCCGGCAGAACACCCGGCCACCGGGAGGGCGCCGCACACCATCACGGTGACCCGGGCAGCGAAGCCGGCCGGGGCACCGGAGCCTGATCCGAAGAAGGAGACTCGTTCGTGATTACCCTTGAGAGCCTGCCCGTCAAGCTGGACAATGTCCTGGAGGCGCAGAAGCTGCTCGACGGGATTATTACCCGGACGCCGGTCGAATCCTCCCGGGCCCTCGGCACCATGATCGGCGGCGAGGTCTTCCTCAAGTGCGAGAACCTGCAGCGCGCCGGGTCCTTCAAGGTCCGCGGCGCCTACGTGCGCATGGCCAAACTCTCCCCGGACGAGAAGAAGCGCGGCGTCGTCGCAGCCTCGGCCGGCAACCACGCCCAGGGCGTCGCCGTCGCGGCCAAGAGCCTCGGCATCAAGGCCCGCATCTACATGCCCCTCGGGGTGGCGCTGCCCAAGCTCGCCGCCACCCGCAGCCACGGCGCCGAGGTGGTGCTGCACGGCCACAACGTCGACGAGGCACTCGCCGAAGCGAAACGCTACGCGGATGAATCCGGCGCAGTCTTCGTCCACCCCTTCGACGACGTGGACATCGTCGCCGGCCAGGGCACAGTGGGCCTCGAGATCCTGGAGCAGGTCCCGCACGTCGACACCATCCTGATGGGCGTCGGCGGCGGCGGGCTGCTCGCCGGCGTCGCCGTGGCGGTCAAGGCCCGGGCGAAGGAACTCGGCCGTGACATCCGCATCATCGGGGTCCAGGCCGAAAACGCCGCCGCCTACCCGCCCTCGCTCGCCGCGGACGCCCTCGTGCCGCTCAAGCGCGTCTCCACGATGGCCGACGGCATCGCCGTGGGGCGCCCCGGACAGCTCCCCTTCAGCATCATCCGCGAACTCGTCGACGACGTCGTGACCGTCAGCGAGGACGCCCTCGCCCGGGCGCTGATCTTCCTGCTCGAACGCGCCAAAATGGTCGTGGAACCGGCCGGCGCCGTCGGCGTCGCCGCCCTCATGGAGGGCAAGATCGAGAACCCGGGAACCGTCGCGGTGGTCCTCTCCGGCGGCAACATCGACCCCATGCTGATGCTCAAAGTCATCCAGCGCGGCCTCTCCGCCGCCGGCCGGTACATGACCGTGCGGATGATGCTCGATGACCGCCCCGGCTCGCTGGCCACGATCGCCCGCATCATCGCCGAGAACGACGCCAACGTCACCGGGCTGGACCACACCCGGGTGGGCGGCTCGATCAGCATGGGCGACGTGTCCATCACGGTGAACCTGGAAACCAAGGGCCACGAACACTGCGGACAGGTCCTGGCCGCCCTCCGGGCAGAGGGTTTCCAGCCGATCGTGGTGCACTAGTGCCATGACCCTCGACTCATCCCGGAACGGACGGCCCCGCGCTGAAGCGACCACCGCCGAGCGGGCCCGCAAGGGACTGCTCGTGGTGGGATCCTTCGTGCTGGTGCTGTATGTGATCGAGATCATCAACACCCTGCTGCTGCATTCCCTGAACCGCACTTTCGGGCTGCGGCCGCGCAGCCTGGACGGGATCCTGGACATCCTGACGTTCCCGCTCCTGCACGCCAACCTGACGCACCTGATCTCCAACACCCTGCCCCTGATCATCTTCGGATTCCTGGTGTTCCTGTCCGGGATGCGGGTCTTCGTCACCGCCCTGGCGGCCAGCTGGCTGGGGTCCGGGATCGTCGTGTGGCTGATCGGCGGATTCAACGTGACAGTGGGAGCGTCCGGGGTGGTCTTCGGGCTCTTCGCGTTCCTGCTGGTGCGGGGCTTCTTCAACCGCAACTGGTGGCAGATCCTGCTGTCCGTGGTGCTCTTTATGGCCTACGGCGGCATCCTGTTCGGCATCCTCCCGACTGTGGCCAGCTACGTCTCGTGGCAGGCCCACCTCGGGGGCGCGATCGGCGGCGTCGCCGCCGCGCTGCTGCTGAGCACGCGGCGGGCCCGGGAACCCGGCACCGGGCAGTAGAAAAGGGCAGCAAAAACGACGCCGGCCTCCCCGCGAAGGGGAGGCCGGCGTCGTGCGTTCCGTCAGGGAACGCGTGTGGTGTGGTGTCAGCCGGCGTACGGCTTGGCGGACATGATCTCCACCGGGATGTCCTTGCCGTTCGGGGCGGTGTAGCTGAGCTTGTCGCCCTCCTTGTGCCCGACGATCGCGGCACCGAGCGGGGACTTCTCGCTGAAGACGTTCAGGTCCGAATCGCCGGCGATCTCGCGGGAGCCGAGCAGGAAAGTCTCCTCGTCGCCGGCGATCCTGGCGACAACAATCATGCCGGGCTCCACGATGCCGTCGTCGGCCGGCGATTCGCCGACGTGGGCGTCCCGCAGGAGGGCGGTGAGCTGGCGGATGCGGGCCTCGATCTTGCCCTGCTCCTCCTTGGCCGCGTGGTATCCGCCGTTCTCCTTGAGGTCGCCTTCCTGCCGGGCAGCCTCGATCTTCTGAACGATTTCCGCCCGGCCGGGGCCGGAGAGGTGGTCCAGCTCTGCCTTCAGGCGGTCAAAAGCTTCCTGGGTGAGCCAAGCTGCCGTTGCGCTGTTGGGGGTAGACACGGACTTCTCCTTTTTGTGGTCAAACAAGCAAAGACCCCGCCACGGTGGCCACTTATGGAACTCAGTAACCAGCTCAGCGGGGGAAAGGGTATTGATCCATTGTAGTCAATCCTGTGGATAAACCAAAGAACACTGCGGTGTGGATCACACCGTGTTACAGCCGGCCGGCCGGCTGTAGGACTATTTGGCGGCGTCGGGAATCCAGCAGCTGTCGACGACGCCGGAAACCGCCTGGGATTCGGTGCGGACCAGCGCCCGGTGCACCGTGGTGCGGCCGCCGTCGGTGCCGGCGTCGGCGGCGTTGGGCCCGACGTCGACGACCTTCCAGCCGACCACTGCGAACTTGGCGTCCAGCGCCTTGACGGCGCACCGTGCGTCCGTGGCGGGATCCTTGGTGACCTGGAAATCGATCTCGGCGAGGGTGGCGTCCGGGGTGCTGTAGCCGATGTCCTTGAACGTCACCGACGCGGTGGCGGACGACGTCGAGATCCAGGCCATGAAGCCGATCCCCAGCGCGAGGGCGGCGACCAGGATGTAGCGTTTGGTCCGGCCGGTCAGCGCGCGCTTTTGGCTGCCGTATCGATTGGCTAGGCTGGTAGATGCCGGCGCGGGCGCGGCAGGCTGATCCTCGGAAGTCACCAGTCCAGTTTAGTGTGGATCGGAGCGGGGAAAATCCGCCCCGGCGATCCGGACCTTGTGCCCGGCAAGCGACCCGTACCCGTTCATCAGTAGAAACAGAGGAGCCGTCCCACGATGACAGCGTCCCCCAGCCCGTCAGCGCCGCTTCGACTCCTGGCTGTCCATGCTCATCCCGACGACGAATCCAGCAAAGGCGCAGCCACGATGGCCATGTACGCGGCGGCCGGCGTCGACGTCCTCGTGGCGACCTGCACCGACGGTTCCCGCGGTGATATCCAGAACCCCGCGGTGGAGGGCGACCCGCACCCCAAGCGTGACATGGCCGGAGCCCGCCGGCTCGAAATGAACCGCGCGGCCGAGGTCCTCGGCGTCCGGCAGCGCTGGCTGGGTTTCGTCGATTCCGGGCTCCCGGAAGGCGACCCGCTGCCGCCCCTGCCGACGGGGTCCTTCGCCACGCAGACACTGGAACGGGCGGCCGCCCCGCTGGTGCGCCTGGTCCGCGAGTTCAAGCCGCAGGTCATCCTCAGCTACGACGAGAACGGCGGCTATCCGCACCCGGACCACATCATGGCCCACCGGGTGGCCGTCGAGGCTTTCGAGGCCGCCGGCGATCCGGCCCGCTATCCGGGAACCGGTGAGGCCTGGGCGCCCAGCAAGCTCTACTACGACCGCGCCTTCAGCCCCGAACGCTTCCGTGCCCTGCACTTCGCCCTGGAAGAGTCCGGACTCCAGTCGCCGTACGCGGAGCGGATCGCGGCCTGGCTGGAGGCCGACGCGGAAGGCCACACGCCGCCCGCGCCGACCCACGCCACCACCACCCAGATCGAGTGCGGGGACTTCTTCGAGGCACGGGATGACGCCCTGCGCGCGCACCGCACGCAGGTTGACCCGGAGGGCTTCTTTTTCGCGGTGTCACCCGCCACCCAGCGCCGCGTCTGGCCCTGGGAGGACTACTCGCTGATCCAGTCCAGGATCCCGACTGAACTGCCTGAAAAGGACTTCTTCGCCGGGCTAAGATAGACCCAGCAGGACATTTCTATGCCGTGTAGAACAAGTGGATCAACTCGAACAACACGGACAGAATAACTTCCTCAAGCAGCCGTCAATCCCATAGAAGGTCTTAACCGTGCATTCCATGCTCATCGCCCTGGCAACGTCACCGGCGCCCGCCCCCTCGCCGTCGTTGCGGCCCGGGCTGACCCAGGACCAGGTGACGCCCGGACTGCTGGGCTTCCTGCTGACCGCCTTCATCGTGGTGCTGACGGCGCTGCTGATCGTGGACATGGTGCGGCGCATCCGCCGCGTACGCTACCGCGCCCAGGTCGAGGAGGAGCGCGCCGCGCCGCCGAAGCTGCCTTGAACGACACCACCGCCCCGGCTTCGGCCACCACCCCGGCCGCCGCCGATGCGGCGGACCAGGACCCGGAACGCAAGGCCGGCACCCGCCCGGAAGTGAACGGCGATGCGGGACCCGGAACCCGCTGACGGCGGAACACCGCAGACCGTCCCCGAGGCCGCCAACGCCCTGGGCGCGGAGCCCTCTGCCTATCTCCGGCAGCACGCCGGAAACCCCGTCCACTGGCGCCCGTTCGGAGACGAGGCGTTTGCCTTCGCCGCCGCCCGGGACGTCCCGGTGTTCCTCTCGATCGGGTACGCGGCCTGCCACTGGTGCCACGTCATGGCGCACGAATCCTTTGAGGACCAGGACACAGCGGACTTCCTGAACGCCAACTTCGTCGCGGTCAAGGTGGACCGCGAAGAGCGTCCCGACGTCGACACCGTCTACATGGCCGCCACGCAGGCGATCAGCGGCGAAGGCGGCTGGCCGATGTCCGTGTTCCTGCTGCCCGACGGCCGCGCATTCCACGCCGGCACCTACTTCCCGCCCCGGCAGATGCCCGGCCGGCCATCCTTCCGCCAGGTCCTCGAGGCCGTGGTCGACGCCTGGCAGGAGCGCCGCGGGGCCGTGGAACAGAACGCCGACACCCTGGCCCGCGGGCTTGCCGCCTCGCAGCCCGTCTCCGCGGTGCAGCTGGACCGCCCGCCGGAACCGGTCGGCGCCGCCCTGCTCTCCGAAGCGGTCGAGGCCCTCGCAGCCTCGGAGGACCCGGACGCAGGCGGCTTCGGCACCGCGCCGAAATTCCCGCCCTCCCCGGTCCTGGAATTCCTCATCCGGCACGCCGCCGTCCCCGCACGGGACGCTCCGGCAGCCGGCACCGGCACCGACACCGCCGGCACCGCCGGGGCGGCGAAGGACATGGCAGGCCGTGCGCTCGCCGCGATGTCCCGGTCGGCCCTGTTCGACCAGCTCGACGGCGGCTTCGCACGGTATTCGGTGGCGCGCGACTGGTCCGTCCCGCACTTCGAGAAAATGCTCTACGACAACGCCCAGCTGCTGCGCGTCTACGTGCACTGGGTCCGGCTCGGCGGCACGGCGGAGTACCCGGCCGCGGAGGCCGCAGAGGTCGCCCTCCGCACGGCCGGGTGGCTGCTCGGATCGCTCGGGGTCGCTTCGCCCGGACCGGCGCCCGCCGGGGAGGCCGCTGATGCCGGCCCGGCCCCCGAGGCGCTGGCATCCTCGCTCGACGCCGACACCGTTGTGGACGGAGTGCACGCCGAGGGCGCCACGTACCTGTGGACCCCGGCGGAACTGGCCGTGCTGCTGGGCTCGGACGACGGCGCGGCCGTCGCCCGCCTGATGAACGTGCACCCGCGGGGCACCGTCACGGCGGAGGGCTCGCCGCTGCATCCCGCACGGGAGTTCAGCATGGCGGAGGATGCGCTGTGGATGCGGGTGCGGCCGGTCCTCCTGGTGGCGCGCTCACACCGGCCGCAGCCGGCCCGGGACGACAAGATCGTGGCCGGCTGGAACGGCCTGGCCGTCGCGGCGCTCGCCGAAGCCGGCGCCGTGCTGGAAGAGCCCGGGCTTGCCGCTGCCGCGGAACGGATCGCCGCGTACCTCGAACGGGTGCACTGGACACCCGGCACCGCGGGGACACCGGGCACCCTTACCCGGGTCTCGCATGGCGGCGCGGCCCGGGGGATCGGCGGGCTGCTGGAGGACTACGCCTTTTGTGCCGAGGGGCTGCTCGCCCTGTACTCGGTCACCGGGCGGACACGCTGGTTCACCCTGGCCGGGGACATCCTGGCGGCTGCCTGCTCTCGGTTCGCTGCGGCGGGCGTCCTGACGGACACGGCGGGGGAGTCCGCCCAGGTGGTGAACGCCCAGGGCGGCAGTGCGTCCCTGGATCCTTTCGACGGTGCCACACCCAGCGGGGCCGCCGCGTTCGCCGGTGCACTGCTGTCCCACTCGGCCCTGACCGGCTCCGCTGAATACCGTTCGCTCGCCGGCAATATCCTCGGGCTCCTGCCGCCCCTCGCCGTCCGGGCGCCCCGGGCGGCCGGCTGGCTGCTCGCAACGGTCCAGGCAGCGCTCGCCGGTCCGGTGGAGGCCGCCGTGGCAGGACCGGACACCGCGGAACGCGCGGCCTTGCACCGTGAACTGCTGCTCTCGCCGAGCCCGGGGCTTGTGATCGCCCTCCCGGACGCCGCCGGCCCCGACACCTCCGGCCCGGCCACGGCCGACCTGGCCACGGTGCCCTTGCTGCGCGGCCGCGGGCCCGCCCCGGACGGCTCGCCGCAGGTGTTCCTGTGCCGCGGCATGGTGTGCGAGCTGCCGGTCGGTTCCGCCGCCGCGGTCCGGGATCGCCTCGCTACCATGGTGCGATGACTTCCCTGATCCGGCCGGCCATGACCGGCACGCTGCCCGCCCGAACGAACTTCGAGCTCGTGGTCTTCGACTGCGACGGCGTCCTGGTGGACTCGGAAGTGATCGCCGTCCGGGTGGACCAGCGGGTGCTCGCAGACCTCGGCTGGGAGCTTGGACTGGACGAGATCGTGGAACGCTTCGTCGGCAAGAGCGAGGCCAGCTTCATCGCCGCGGTCGAAGCGCACCTCGGGATTGAACTGGCCGACGGCTGGGACAAGAAATACGAGCCGTGGTACTGGACGGCGTTTGAGCGCGACCTTGTGGCGGTCGACGGCGTCGAGGAGGCGCTGGACGGGCTCCGGCTGCCGCACTGCGTCGCCTCAAGCGGCAGCCACGCGAAGATGCAGCGGACCCTCGGGCAGACCGGACTGCTGCCCCGCTTCGAGGGCAGGATTTTCAGTGCCACGGAAGTGGCCCGCGGCAAACCGGCCCCGGACCTGTTCCTGCATGCCGCACGGCGGCTGGGAACACCTCCGGAGCGGTGCGTCGTCGTCGAGGACAGCGTCTACGGGGTCCAGGCGGCCCGGGCGGCCGGGATGCATGTCCTGGCCTACGGCGGCGGCGTCACCCCCGCGGAGCGGCTGGCCGGCCCCGGCACCACGGTGTTCGACGACATGCGGCAGCTGCCTGGGCTGGTTGCCGCCGGACGCCCCGCCTGAGCCGAAGGCCGATCAGCGCCCGGCGCCGGGATTCCCCACTTTTGACGTCGGCGACCGGCGCGCCGGACCGAGCCGCCGGTGAGTCCCGGCGTCGCCCTCTCAAAGGTGGGGAGGATCCGCGGGGACCAGGGGGTCCGCGGCGAATTGGGCAGAATCAGCACGGCGCAGCCGGTCTGCCGTGTGCGACTGCGCCCCGTGGGCCCCGACGCCGGAATTCCCCACTTTTGACGTCGGCGACCGGCGAGCCGGACCGAGCCGCCGGTGAGTCCCGGCGTCGCCGTCTCAAAGGTGGGGAGGATCCGCAGGGACCAGGACAGGGAAGAACCGCCGGGCCCGGCGCCGGCGAGGTTCAGCTGAGGACCGCGATGGCAATCGCGATGTAGTGCGCGGCGAAGGCAAAGACCGTGAGGGCGTGGAAGAGCTCGTGGAAGCCGAAGTGCTTGTAGCTGAAGTTCGGCTTCTTCAGGGTGTAGAAGACCGCACCGGTGATGTACAGGGCGCCCCCGACGCAGATCAGCACGGCCGACGCGACGTTGGCGGCGAAGAATTGCGGCAGGTAGAACAGCGAGCCGCAGCCCAGGGCGATGTAGATCGGAACGTAGAGCCAGCGCGGCGCGTCGGTCCACAGCAGGCGGAACAGCACACCAAGGATGGCTCCGGACCAGATCACCCACAGCAGCAGTTCCGCCTGCGGCCGTTCCAGCAGGGCCCAGGCCAGCGGCGTGTAGCTTCCGGCGATCACCAGCATGATGTTGGTGTGGTCCAGCCGCTTCAGCACGATCTTCACGCGCGGGGACCAGTTTCCGCGGTGGTAGATGGCGCTGATGCCGAACAGCAGCACCCCGGTGAAGGCGTAGATGGCGGAGGCGATTTTCAGGTCGGGCGTCGGGGCCAGGACCACCAGGACGATGCCGGCCGCCAGTGCCAGCGGGGCCGTCACCGTGTGGATCCAGCCGCGCCATTTGGGCTTGATCATCAGCAGCTCGGCAAGCCGCACCGCGGCGTCATCCATACGCGATCCGCGCTCCGCAGGGCGCTCCGGCAGAGGCCCGGGACTGTTGCTAACCATCCCGCAATAATAGCTTACGGCCCGGTAAGTTACCCATCAGTAACACCCGGTGCGGAGCAAACCCGGGACGCTCCTGCACCCGCCACCGCCCTCCGGCAGGTAGCCTAGGATTTGCACTGAAGTCGTAAAAAGGAAGCCAGGTGAATCGCCGGATGGAACTGCCCGGGTTCCTTTATGGCTTCTACGAGCGCAGGCTCCAGCGCTCCCTCGACCCGGAGCGGATCCCCAAACACATCGGCGTCATGGTCGACGGGAACCGGCGCTGGGCCCGCCAGTTCAACGCCCCGACCAGCCAGGGGCACCAGGCCGGGGCCGACAAGATCCATGAGTTCCTCGGCTGGTGCCAGGAACTCGGCGTCAAAGTCGTGACGCTCTACATGCTGTCCACGGACAACATGAACCGCTCGGGCGAAGAGCTGGACCTGCTGATGGGCATCATCGCCAACACCCTGGACCGGCTGGACGAGGACGCCGAAATCTCCGTCCACGCCATGGGGGCCCCGGAGCTGCTGCCGGACTACCTCGCCGAGCGGCTCAACAACCTCACCGCCCGCACCCCCGCGCGCGAAAAGCTGCACGTCAATGTCGCCGTCGGCTACGGCGGCCGCCGCGAAATCGTCGACGCCGTCCGCGAACTGCTGCACGACGCCGTCGCCCGCGGTGCGGACATCGGCAAACTGGCCGATGAACTGAGCGTGGAGGACATCTCGAAGTTCCTCTACACGCGCGGCCAGCCCGACCCGGACCTTGTGATCCGGACCTCGGGGGAGCAGCGGCTCTCGGGCTTCCTGATGTGGCAAAGCGCCTACAGCGAGTTCTATTTCTGCGAGGCCCTCTGGCCCGCTTTCCGGAAGGTCGACTTCCTCCGCGCGCTGCGGGACTATGCCGGCAGGCAGCGCCGCTTCGGCTCCTAGGGCGTTCATCCGGAGTTAACAGGATGGCAACAGGAATCGCCGAAAAATGGGCGCGGAAACAAGACGGCGAAGATTTACGTTATTCCCATTAGCAGGCAAACCGCCGGCTGATCGGGGAGGCCAGTACATGGAGCGGATTTTCGCACCGGGTGCAGGGGAGGCCGCGTCCGGCCTTCCGGCCGAGCCGCCTCACCAATAACAATTCCGGGCATGTGCCCCGGGGCTGGAGTCGATGTGGCTATTTCTGAACAACTGCCCGACGTCATGACCGACCAGGGACAGAAAGCTACCTCTCGCGCCAAGCGAGCCACCTCAAAGACCGGTGCAGCGGATTCCGCTGCGGCCGGTCTTGCTGTTTCCGGGGAAGGGACAGCAAACATGGAACCGGCCCGGAGCTTCGTGATCGACACCTCGGTGCTGCTTTCGGATCCTCTGGCCCTGCTGCGCTTCGCGGAGCACGAGGTCATCCTGCCGATCGTCGTCATCACCGAGCTCGAAGGCAAGCGGCACGACCCCGAGCTCGGCTATTTCGCCCGCAAGGCGCTCCGGCTCCTCGATGAACTGCGCGTGGAGCACGGCGGACTGGACCGGCCCATCCCGCTCGGCCACGACGGCGGAACGCTCATGGTGGAGCTGAACCACATCTCCTCCGAGGTGCTCCCCGCCGGCTTCCGCGGCGGTGACAACGACAGCCGGATCCTCGCCGTCGCCAAGAACCTCGCCAACGAGGGACGCGACGTGACGGTGGTGTCCAAGGACCTCCCGATGCGCGTCAAGGCCTCGGCCATGGGCCTGCAGGCTGACGAATACCGCAACGAACTCGTCAAGGACTCCGGCTGGACCGGCGTTGCCGAGGTGGACGCGAGCGAGGAGGACGTGGCGACGCTCTACGGTCACGAACCGGTCTTTATCCCGGCAGCCGCCGAGATGCCGACCAACACCGGGCTGGTGCTGCTCTCCAGCCGGGGATCCGCCCTGGGCCGGGTGGGCGCCGACAAGCAGGTGCGGCTCGTCAAAGGCGACCGTGACGTCTTCGGGCTGCACGGACGCTCTGCCGAACAACGGCTCGCGATCGACCTGCTGATGGACCCTTCGGTGGGCATTGTGTCCCTCGGCGGGCGTGCCGGCACCGGCAAGTCCGCGCTGGCCCTGTGCGCGGGCCTGGAGGCCGTGCTGGAGCGCCGGGAGCACCGCAAGGTGATCGTCTTCCGGCCGCTGTACGCGGTGGGCGGCCAGGAGCTGGGTTACCTGCCCGGCTCCGAGGCCGAGAAGATGAACCCGTGGGCCCAGGCGGTCTTCGACACCCTGGGTGCGCTGGTCAGCCAGGAGGTCGTGGAGGAGGTCATGGACCGCGGCATGCTCGAGGTGATGCCGCTGACCCATATCCGGGGACGTTCCCTGCACGACGCGTTTGTGATCGTGGACGAGGCCCAGTCACTCGAAAAGAACGTGCTGCTCACGGTGATGAGCCGCATCGGCCAGAACTCCAAGATCGTCCTGACCCACGACGTCGCCCAGCGCGACAACCTGCGGGTCGGGCGGCACGACGGCGTCGCCGCCGTCGTCGAAACCCTCAAGGGGCACCCGCTCTTCGGGCACATCACGCTGACCCGCTCGGAGCGCTCGCCGATTGCGGCCTTGGTGACGGAGCTGCTGGAGGGGGCGGAGATCTAGGCTTCTGCTCCTCCGCAAGGGGCCGTGGTCCGGTTTGCCGGGCCACGGCCCCTTCGCCGTCGCTTAGCGCAGAGGTCGCTTCCCAAGGCTCCTACGCGGAACACCACAGCCGCACTTGAGCGGGTCTACTCCGCTAGCGGATCGATGCCCAGGAACTTGGCCGTGGGTTCGTGGCCTTCTACTTTCAGCTGCCAGTCGGGGCGTTTGAACGTGGCCGGGGTGAGGCGGACCTTTTGGACGTCCTGCATCTTGCCGCCCCAGGAGGCCCGGGCGACGCCGTTCAGTTCGTAGCCGAGTGTGCGGGAGACGCCGAGGGACTGCCGGTTCCAGGCCGCGGCCTCGGATTCGGCGACTTCCGCGCCCAGCCAGTCGAAGGCGTAGAGGGCGACCGCGGCCCGCATCTCCTTGCCGAATCCCTGGCCGTGCACGCTTTGGCGGAGCCAGGAGCCCGTGCTGACCGTCTTCAGGGTCGCGAAGTCCTTGGCCTCGACGTCCTGGCAGCCGATGAATTCGCCGTCGTGCCAGATGCCGAGCAGCAGCGTCCACTCCTGCGGCGTCATGTTCCCGCGGCACCGCCAGTACCACTGCGCCATGTTCGGGGCGAGTTCCCCGGCGGGGGATTCGGCCCAGGGCCTGCTGAAGGGGCTGTGGCCGGGCTCGTGGATGCCGCTGAGGGCCGCCTGCGCCGCGGCGGGGATCTCCTCGTCCCGGATGGGCCGGAGCGTGAGCCGGGGTGTGGCCAGCGAGAGGGCGAACGGGGGCCAGTAGGTGGCGGGCTCAGTCATCACGGAAGCTTAGCGGCGCGGAGCGGCCGCTGCCAGTCACACGCCCGGTGACACATCCCAGCTGATGTGCCGGCGGACGTCGGTGAGGTTCATGGATTCGGCCAGGAACAGGTCATCGAGCATGTATTCGTCGACGGCGAGGATCCGCAACCAGTGGCCGTAGCCTTCGGGTCCGTCCTCGAGCCAGCGGCTCGCGACGCAGACGCCGGTGCCTGCGTCGATCCGCACCAGCGTGCGCCCGGGCCGGCACAGCGGCGCGTCCGGGTCGGCCGGGCGGTACCCGGCGTTGGGTGTGACGGTGGTTTCCAGCGCGGGGCGGCCCTCATGGTCGACCTCGGTGATGGTGCCCAGCTCCACGGCATTGGAGTTGGGGAACTCCAGCGGGACGGGGGAGTTGCCGGCCAATTCCACGGGGTCCAGGGCGGCGCCGAACCGTCCGTTGCCGAAGCAGGGCTCGCCGTAGGCGGCTTCGGGGCGGCGCCGGACCAGGCCGCCGTCGTCGTAGACCGGGGTGACCAGCTGCGGCGGCAGCAGCCACGACTTCCGGGTGGAACTGACGTAGAAGCCGTCGCGCGAATCATTGATGCCCGTGGTGCTGTGGAGGACGAGTCCGTCGGCAGTTTCGAGCCGGAGTGCCCCGGGGCGCCGCAGCCACGCGCGGACGAGGTCCGGGGCGCCGCCGGCGGCGTCAGCGCCGTCCGCGGACGGGTCCGGATCCGACCGGGATACCGGCCGGTCGACGTACTCGAAGCGCAGCGACTGCCACTTCCACGGCGAGGAACGGCACAGGTTCCGGAACGCGGCCGCCTGCTCCGACTGCCCCCCGGGCTTGCGCGGCCCGGGCCGGTTCCTGTTGTCCCATGCGGCCATATCCACAGTTTACGCGCGGGTCCATCCACGGCCGCGGCAAAATCCCGTAGCATCCGAGGGTGATCCATCGACTCGGGAACCTGGCCGGCGCCGCGCCGCTGGCCTTCTGGCTGGTCGCCGCCGCCTGCGCCTATTTCGCGCTGATGGCCGTGCGGCTCACCGTGATCGACATTCGTCACCACCTGCTGCCGGACCGGATCGTGTTTCCGTCCTACGCGGTCGCCGGGGTCCTGCTGCTCGGTGCCACGGCCAGCTCGGTGTTCCTGGCAGTGCCGGGCGCGGATGCCGCGCGCGACGGCGGGGCGGCCCTGTTCGGCGTCCCGGGGCTGCGGATTGTGGCCGGGGGAGCGGTGTTGTGGCTGTTCTATTTCGTGTTGCGCGCCCTGTACCCGCCGGGAATGGGCTTTGGCGACGTCAAGCTGGCCGGCGTCCTGGGGATGTATCTGGGCTTCCTGGGCTGGCCGCACGTCTTTGCCGGCACCGTGGCCGCCTTCGTGTTCGGCGGGGTGTGGAGCCTGGGCCTGCTGGCGTTGCGTCGCGGCACCCTGAAATCGAGCATCCCGTTCGGGCCGTTCATGCTGGCCGGAACCGCCGTCGTGATGCTGGTGCTGCCTGCGTGACGGGTGGCCGGCCGGTTAGGCTGGCGGCATGGCTACCCCTGACTTCATCCTGAAGCTGCGCGAAACGATCGGCCACGACATGCTCTGGATTCCGGCCGTCCGCGGCGTCGTGTTCGACGACGCCGGCCGGGTCCTGCTCGGCCAGCGTGCCGACAACGGGCGCTGGGGCCTGATCGCCGGGATCCTGGAGCCCGGTGAGGAGCCGGCGCCGGGGCTGTTGCGGGAGATCCTGGAGGAGACCGGGGTGGTGGCGGACGCCGAACGGCTCGTCGCGGTGGACGCCTCGGGCCACGTGACGTACCCGAACGGTGACATCTGCCAGTTCCTGACCCTGGTGTTCCGCTGCCGGTACCTTTCGGGCGAGGCGAGGGTGAACGACGACGAGTCCCTGGCCGTCGGCTGGTTCCGGCCCGAGGACTTCCCGGAGCTTTTGCCCGGGCACCTCGATGCCGTTGAGCGGGCGGCGCAGGCCGACGGCGCCGCCCACTTCCGGATCTGACCCGCTAGTTCCGGGCGCCGGCCGTCGTCGTGGCGGCGGCGTGGCGTTCGGCGTCGAGGCGCTCTGCCTCCTCGCCGCCCACAGCCTCGCCGCGCGCCACCATGCCGGCAGTGTCCGAGAGCGGAATCTGCTTCAGGGTCAGTGCCAGGATCAGCGCGATGCCCAGGAACGGCAGCAGGTACCAGAACACCGGTGCCAGCGAATCGGCGTAGGCGTTCACGATCGCGTCCCGCAGCTGGTCCGGGAGCTGGCTCAGGGTCTGCGGGTCCAGCGTCCGGGTGGATTGCAAGGCCTGCTCGGCCGAGGCGCCCGCGCCGGTAAAGGCCTTGCCGAGTGACTCGGACAGCCGGGAGGTGAAGATGGAGCCGAAGACGGCCACGCCCAGGGACGCCCCCACCTCGCGGAAGTAGTTGTTGGTGCTGGTGGCGGTTCCGATCTGGTCGGCCGGGACGGAGTTCTGCACCACGAGGACAATCACCTGCATGATGGAGCCGAGGCCGGCGCCGAAGACGAACAGCTGCACACAAATGACCCAGATCGGGGTGGAGGCGGTCAGGGTGGTGAGCCAGAGCATGGCACCCATCGTGAGGGCGGCGCCGATGATGGGGAACATCTTGTACTTGCCGGTCTTGGAGATGCGGATGCCGGAGTAGATGGCCGTGCCCATGAGGCCCGCCATCATCGGCAGCATCAGCAGGCCGGATTCGGCCGCCGAGGTGCCCGAGGACATCTGCAGGAACGTCGGCACAAAGGCGATCGCGGCGAACATGCCCAAGCCGAGGGTGAAGCCGATCGCCGTGGAATTCACGAAGATGCGGTTCTTGAACAGGCTCAGCGGGATGATGGGGTCCTCGGCCCTGCGCTCGACCATGATGAAGGCCGCGGCTGCCAGCACCATGCCGGCGCCGAAGGCCCAGGTCAGGGGTGAGTCCCAGCCCTCGTCCTTCTTGCCGCCGAAGTCGGTGAAGAAGATCAGGCACGTGGTGGCGGCGGAAAGCAGCAGCACGCCCAGGATGTCGATGCGCTTTTCGGCCTTCTTGTTCGGCAGGGTCAGGGTGAACCAGGCGATGGTGAACGCGGCGATGCCGACGGGGATGTTGATGTAGAAAGCCCATTCCCAGGTCAGGTGGTCCACGAAGTAGCCGCCGAGGAGGGGGCCGGCGACGGCGGAGAGGCCGAAGATGGCGCCGAGCGGGCCCATGTATTTGCCGCGGTCCTTGGCCGGGACGATGTCGGCGATGATGGCCTGCGAGAGGATCATCAGGCCGCCGCCGCCCAGGCCCTGGATGGCGCGGAAGACCACGAAACCCCAGAAATCGGTCGCGAAGGCGCAGCCCACCGAGGCGAGCGTGAAGAGCGCGATGGCGACGAGGAACAGGTTCCGGCGGCCCAGGACGTCACCGAACTTGCCGTAGATCGGCATCACGATGGTGGTGGCCAGCAGGTAGGCCGTGGTGATCCAGGCCTGGTGCTCGACGCCGCCGAGCTTGCCCACGATGGTGGGCATGGCGGTGGACACAATGGTCTGGTCGAGGCTGGAGAGCAGCATGCCGGCGATGAGGGCGGAGAAGATGATCCAGATACGTTTCTGGGTCAGCAGCAGGGGTTCGGTTGGTGCCTTGGCACCGACGGTGGTGGTCATGATGTTCCTTTGGAGCCGGTGGGGAGGTCTTGCGCGAACAGGGTTTTGACGGCCGTCGCGTCTTCGAGGAGCAGTTCGGGGAAAGTGCGCGTGTTCGACGCCGAGAAGTAGGCTTCGTGCGCGTGGTGGGCGATGGCGCCGATCATAGTGACGGCCATGACCACTACCGGGTGGTCGGCGGGGACTCCCTCGCGCTGGGCGACGAGCTCGCGGGATGCGGCCTCGCGTTCGGCGCTGACGCCGGCGATCTTGGCCACAAGCTGCGGTTCCTTTTTGATCGCGGCGATGAGCTGGCGGACATCGGTGGCGGACCCGGAATCCACTTTGGCCGCCCAGATGTCCAGCGTGAGCTGGATAAGGTCCGCGAGCAGGGTTTCCGAAACCGTCCCGGGCTTGCCGCCGCCGGCCAGGAAGCCGGCCATGAGTTCGCCGGGGTGCTCGTCGTCGTGGTGGCCGAGGATGGCGTCTTCCTTGGTGGGGAAGTAGTTGAAGAAGGTCCGGCGGGAGATGCCCACTTCTTCGCAGACTTCTTCCACCGTGAAGCCGCCGAGGCCCTTGGCGGCCGTCAGTGAACGCGCGGCGGCAGTGACGGCCTGGCGTGTCTGCTGCCGTTTGCGCTCGCGGAGGCCGCCGTCGATATTTGCACTATTTTCCACAAAGTAAAGTTTTGCACTAATTCAGCAAGAGTGCAAAAAGATTGCAGGCGCAACAAACGACGGCGGCCGGCGCCTTCCGTGGGGAAGGTGCCGGCCGCCGTCGTTCGTGGCGTGGTGCGGACCCTAGGCCTTGTGCGGAGGACGCGTCATGGACATGACGTCCAGGGCGGTGTCCAGCTGCTCCTCGGTCAGTTCGCCGCGCTCCAGGAAGCCCATGGCCAGCACGGTCTCGCGGATGGTCAGGCCCTCGGCCACGGCCTTCTTGGCGATCTTCGCGGCGTTCTCGTAGCCGATGAACTTGTTCAGCGGCGTGACGATGGACGGCGAGGCCTCGGCCAGGAAGCGGGCGCGTTCGACGTTCGCGGTGATGCCGTCGATCATCTTGTCGGCCATGACCCGGCTGGTGTTGGCCAGCAGGCGCACGGACTCGAGCAGGTTGGCGGCCATCACGGGGATGCCGACGTTCAGTTCGAACGCGCCGTTGGTGCCGGACCAGGCGATGGCGGTGTCGTTGCCGATGACCTGGGCGCACACCATGATGGAGGCCTCGCAGATGACCGGGTTGACCTTGCCGGGCATGATCGAGGAGCCCGGCTGCAGGTCCGGGATCGCGATTTCGCCGAGGCCGGTGTTGGGGCCCGAACCCATCCAGCGCAGGTCGTTGTTGATCTTCATGAAGGAGATCGCGATGTTGCGCAGCTGGCTGGAGGCCTCGATCAGGCCGTCACGGTTGGCCTGGGCCTCGAAGTGGTCGCGGGCCTCGGTCAGCGGCAGGCCGGTGTCGGCGGCGAGGAGTTCGATCACGCGCTCCGGGAAGCCGGCCGGGGTGTTGATGCCGGTGCCGACCGCCGTGCCGCCGAGGGGTACTTCGGCGACGCGGGGGAGGGAGGCGTTGATGCGCTCGATGCCGTAGCGGACCTGCGCCGCGTACCCGCCGAACTCCTGGCCCAGGGTGACCGGGGTGGCGTCCATGAGGTGGGTGCGGCCGGACTTCACGACGTCCTTGAATTCGACGGCCTTGCGTTCCAGCGACGCTGCCAGGTAGCCGAGGGCCGGAATGAGGTCGTTGATCAGGGCGGAGGTTGCGGCCACGTGGACGGACGTCGGGAAGACGTCGTTGGAGGACTGCGAGGCGTTGACGTGGTCGTTCGGGTGGACCACCTTGTCGCTGCCGGCGGCCTTGAGGGCGCGGGAGGCGAGCTCGGCGAGGACCTCGTTGGTGTTCATGTTCGAGGACGTGCCGGAGCCGGTCTGGAAGACGTCGATCGGGAAGTCGCCGTCGTACTTGCCGGTGGCAACCTCATCGGCGGCGTCCGCGATCGCCTGGGCGAGCTCGCCGTCGAGCACTCCCAGTTCCGCGTTGGCCTGGGCGGCAGCCTTCTTGACCCGGGCGAGGGCTTCGATGTGGGTGCGCTCCAGGGTCTTGCCGGAGATCGGGAAGTTTTCGACCGCACGCTGCGTCTGGGCACGGTACAGGGCGTTCACGGGGACGCGGACTTCGCCCATCGTGTCGTGTTCAATGCGGAACTCTTCGGTGTTCAACTCGTCTGTGGAAGTCATGGGCCTAGCTTATTGGGCTGAGGCGCCCCATCGAAAACCGTGAACCGGCGGACCGGCGGCGGCCCGCGCCTGGGCTACAGTTCGCCGATTCCGGAAACGAGCTCGGCGTGGCCGTCGGACAGGCTGTAGGCGAGGCCGATCACGGCGGCGCGGCCGCCGTCGATGGCGTCCGAGATCACCCGCGAGCTGTCCACCAGCCGCCGGGAGGTCTGCTTGACGTTCTCGACCACCATGTCGTTGATGCCGTCCTGGTTGTTACGCAGCGAGGTCAGCACGGACGGTGTGATCCGCTCGACCAGGCTCCGCATGAAGCCGACCGGCATTTCCCCGGTTTCGACGGCTTTTTTGGTCGCGGTCACGGCGCCGCAGTTGTCATGGCCCAGGACCACGATCAGCGGCACGCCGAGGACGCTGATGCTGTATTCCAGCGAGCCGAGCACGGCGTCGTCGATCACCTGCCCGGCGGTGCGGACCACAAAGGCGTCGCCCAGTCCGAGGTCGAAGATGATTTCGGCGGCCAGCCGGGAGTCGGAGCAGCCGAAGATCACGGCGAAGGGGTGCTGCTTCTCTACCAGCGAGGAGCGGCGCGAGGCATCCTGGTTGGGATGGGAGGATTCGCCGGCGACGAAGCGGTCGTTGCCTTCGCGGAGACGGCGCCAGGCAAGTGCAGGAGTCAGATAAGTGGCCACGGCCTATACCTTACGGCGACGGGGTGGCGGACGGTGAAATTGTTGCTTCCGGGTTGCTGTCCAGGGACTGCACGACGGCGGCGCCGAGCACGGTGAACTCGTCGAGCTGGGCCGTGCCGCTCAGGATCACGGTGGTGCCGCGGTGCACGAGCACCATGGATTTCTCGCCCTTGCCCGTGTCGCGGAGCTCCCAGTCGCGCCCTCCGGCGTTCCTGGTGCCGGTCACGGGAGCGTTCTTGACCTGCTGCAGCAGCCAGGTGGGATTGGACTGCCGGGTCTGGACCAGGCCGATGAAGGACTCCTTGGGCGTGACGTAGCCGACCTCCCATGTGGGGACCCCGCTGCCCGAGCCGGACTCCCAGCGGGCGTAATTCGGACGGAATGTGTCGCCGGTATCAGGGGCCGCCGGTGTGAATCCCGCCACATCCGCGGCGTTGCCGGCGATGGTGCTGACGTCGATGTCCGGCCGGTAGCCGTCAGTCTTAGGCGACGGATTCATCAGGACGATCGGCAGGAAGGTCGCGATGCTGAGCACCAGCGCGATGATCATCCCGATCACCGAGGCGTTGGCCCGCTTCGCTGCCCCGGGTGCGATGACGGGCTTCACGGGCGGTTGGCCGGCCCCGGGCCCGGTCCCGTGCGCGGCGCTGCCGCCGGGGGTTGCCGGGGCTGCGGGGGACGTATCCTGCATTTCACTCACCCTTCTATAGTCGCCCATCCCGGAGCCGATCTCACATTCGGGGAATCCACCGCGGGCCCGGCGCGGTGTTTCACGGGATGGTCATGCCGAGACGTAGCATTCCCGGCGCGACTATGATCAGTATCAGACGAGCCACCGCACGGCCGGAGACCGGCTTTGCGGGTTCCATGATCGCCACTCGAAGAAGAGGTTCACGTGTCACCAGCGTCCATGACCCAGAAGTACTCCACGCTTTCCCCGTCTCTCGCCGTCGGAATCGACGAGCCTGACCGCAACCTCGCACTGGAGCTGGTCCGCGTCACCGAAGCCGCGGCCATCGCCGGCGGCCACTGGGTTGGTTTCGGGGACAAGAACAAGGCGGACGGCGCCGCCGTCGACGCCATGCGCTCCTTCCTGCAGACGGTCCACTTCAACGGCGTTGTGGTCATCGGTGAGGGCGAGAAGGACGAAGCCCCGATGCTGTTCAACGGCGAGAATGTCGGTGACGGCACCGGCCCTGAGTGCGACGTCGCCGTCGATCCCATCGATGGAACCCGTCTCGCGGCCCTCGGCATCAACAACGCCCTCGCCGTCCTGGCCGTCGCGGAGCGCGGTTCCATGTTCGACCCCTCCGCGGTCTTCTACATGGAGAAGCTCGTGACCGGCCCGGAAGCGGCCGACATGGTGGACCTGCGCCTGCCCGTCAAGCAGAACCTGCACCTCATCGCCAAGGCCAAAGGCGTCAAGGTCAACCAGCTCAACGTCATGATCCTGGACCGGGACCGCCACCGTGGGCTCGTGGAGGAAATCCGCGAAGCCGGCGCACGCACGAAGTTCATCATGGACGGCGACGTCGCGGGTGCCATCGCGGCAGCCCGCGCCGGTACCGGTGTCGACGCGCTGATGGGCATCGGCGGCACGCCGGAAGGCATCGTCTCGGCCTGCGCCATCAAGTCCCTCGGCGGCGTGATCCAGGGCCGTCTGTGGCCCACGAGCGACGAGGAGAAGCAGAAGGCGATCGACGCCGGCCACGACCTGGAGCGCGTGCTCTCCACCAATGACCTCGTCTCCAGTGACAACTGCTACTTCGCGGCCACCGGCATCACCGACGGCGACCTGCTCAAGGGCGTGCGCTACTCCAAGGACAAGGTCCTCACGCAGTCCATCGTGATGCGGTCCAAGTCCGGCACCATCCGCTTTGTGGACGGCGAGCACCAGGCCAGCAAGTGGGAAGGCTACGCCCGCAAGAACTAGGCAGCCGCGGCCCAGCGCCGCACCAGCCAGCACATCGAATCCCGGGACCGCCGTACATGGCCCCGGGATTCGCTGCTTTCCGGGCCGTTGCAGGGTTTCGGTAGGCTGGGTCCATGACATGGCTTGTGACTGGCGGCGCGGGATATATCGGTTCGCATGTGGTGGCTGCGTTGCGCGCCGCCGCCATCCCGGCGGTGGTGCTGGACTCGTTGTCCAGCGGGCACCGGGAATTCGTCCCGGACGGCGTGCCGTTCGTGCTGGGCAGTATCCTCGACGACGAACTCGTGGCCCGCACGCTGCTGGAGCACAACGTCACCGGGGTGATCCACCTGGCGGGCTTCAAGTACGCCGGTGTTTCAGTGCAGGAACCGCTGCTGACCTACGAGCAGAACGTCACCGGCACGGCGCAGCTGCTGAAGGCGATGGAACTGGCCGAGGTGGACAAGCTGGTGTTCTCCTCGTCCGCGGCCACCTACGGCACGCCGCCGGGGGATGTGGTCACAGAGGACACGCCCACGCTGCCGGAATCGCCGTACGGTGAGAGCAAGCTCATCGGAGAATGGCTCATCCGGGACCAGGGCCGGGCCCGGGGCCTGAAACATACCTCGCTGCGCTACTTCAACGTCGTGGGGTCCGGTTCGCCCGAGCTCTACGACACCAGCCCGCACAACCTGTTCCCGATCGTGCTCCGGGCCCTCGTGGCGGGCCGGACGCCGCGGATCAACGGGACCGACTACAACACCCCGGACGGCACGTGCGTGCGCGACTACGTGCACGTGGCGGACCTGGCGGCCTCGCATGTGGCCGCCGCGCAGGCCCTCGCGGCGGGCCGGCCGCTGGAACGGGTCTACAACCTGGGCTCCGGCGACGGGCTCTCCGTCCGGCAGATCATGACGGCGATGGCAACGGCTACGGGGATCGACTTCGAACCGGAAACGGGCCCGCGCCGGCCGGGCGATCCGGACCGGATCGTCGCCGACGGCACACTCGCCGCCCGGGACCTGGACTGGAAGATGCGGCACTCCGTCGAGGAGATGGTGGCCAGCGCCTACGCGGCGCAAAAGCACGCCGCCGCCGGATAGGTCTCCCGGAGACCCCCAGCCCGGGATCGGCATCCCGCTAGGGGGGACATGTCCAGCGTTGGGGCAAGGGGGTCGTCCTCCGCCGGGGGACATGTCCAGTGGCCGCGGCGGGGACTGGGCACAATGGGATTATGTCCTGTGGGCGGCCCTGGCACGGGGCATGTCCCCGGGTCCGGGCCCACCGTCCCCCGGGTCCGCGCCCACCGTCCAACGTCCACGCCCCCGGGTCCACGCCACGCGAGTCCGCTGCCGCGACAGCTAGCGGCCGGACCTGGCCCGGGCCGCTCCGGCCCGCAGCGCGCCGAGGAGCTTCCTGGCGGCCTGCGCGCCGCGGCGGGCCAGCTGGTAGCCGGCGTAGCGCAATTTCCGCACCGGCAGGTCCCAGGTGCCCGCGTACGCGACCTGGCGTCCGCCGAACGATTTCTTGAACGCCGTGAATCCGGCCCATTTGTGGTCCGGCTGGTCCTCGGGGGCCACACCCCAGAGGTCCACGTGCTTCAGACCCTTCTCCCTGGCATCGGCCATCAGGGTCACCAGCAGCGGAATCCCGGCGCTGAGCTTGCGGTGCGTGTCATCCAGTGCGGCGTGCGCATAGGTGCGCGTGTCCGCCGAGTCGTAGGCCAGGGCTGCGGCGATCGGCGCGCCCTCGAGTTCGGCGATGAAGAGGGTCGCGGCCCCGGCCGGCATCAGGGAGCGGGCCACCTGGCCCAGGTACTCGTCGCTCTGGGGTTTGAAGCCGTTGCGCGCCGCGGTCATGTGCAGGAACTCCAGCAGCACCGAGATCTCGGCCGGGTCCTGGCTGGAGCGGAACGTCACACCCTTCTTGTGGATGTTCCGGTACAGGTTGCGGTTCACCGGCTTCATGTCGGCCAGGACGTCCTTGAAGTCCCGGTCCAGGTCCACGATCCAGCTGAGCTCGGGCTGCTGGTTGACCGGGGCGGGCTGCAGGCCGCGGCCGCGGAGCAGTGCTGCGGCGCCCGGGGCTGCCAGGCCGGCGTCCACGGGTTCAATCCGGACGAACACGGCCCCGCAGCTGCGTGCCAGGTCCGTCAGCGCCGCCAGCGCGGCGTCGAACGCGGGCAGCGAGGCGGCCACCGGACCGTAGGGTGCGTACAGCAGCTTACCGGCCGGGTTTGCCTCCTCGACGGCGAGGAAGCTCCAGCCGGGCCCGGACTGCTCATGGACGGTCCGGCCCAGCGAGCGTTGGAAGTCAGCCCACTGGGGGCCCTGCAGGAAGTAATCCACGGTGGTCAGGCTTTCAGTGCGGTGGTGACGGCAAACGCCAGGGCAACGTCGGTGGCGCCGGAGACGGGGTGCACGTTGACCGGGGCCTCCGCCGCCGGCAGGAAGGCGCTCGCCCCGCGGGACAGGCGCAGTTCGCCCTTGGGGGAGTCCAGGAGGACGGCGCCCGAGGCCACGATGATCACGGCGGCGCCGGACTGTGCCAGCGGAACGGGTTCGCCGCCGGGCTGCAGTTCCACCCGCTGCAGCTGGAATTCCCGGAAGGGCGGGCGGAAGACCTCCTGGCCCAGCATGGTGGTCTCGGCATCGAGCATCGGCACGCCGACGGCCTCGAACGCGATGGTCCTGAGCAGTTCCGGGACGTCCACGAACTTGGGCGTGAGCCCGCCGCGCAGGACGTTGTCCGAGGACGCCATGACTTCGATGCCGAGGCCGCGCAGGTAGGCGTGGACGTTGCCGGCGGGCAGGTACACGGCCTCGCCCGGTGCCAGCGAGATCCGGTTCAGCAGCAGCGAGATCAGCACGCCCGGGTCGGCGGGGTATTCCGCGTTGAGGTTCACGACGGTGGTCAGTTCCGCCACGTGCGCTGCCATCGGCGCCCCGGAGATGAGTGCCGCGACGATCTTTTCGGTCGCGTCCGTGACGTCCCCGCCGCCGGCGATCAGCCGTTCGAAGGCGGCACGGAGGGCCGCCGGCTCGTCGTCCTGGGCGAGGTCGGCGAGCAGCTGCGGGAGCAGCGGCGGCAGGTCCAGCCCGGCCAGGTCAAAACACGATGCCAGGTGCTGGAACACCGCGCGGGACTCCGCCGCGGGCCGGAAACCGCACAGTGCCTCGAACGGCGTGAGCGCGAAGATCATTTCCGGCTTGTGGTTGTCGTCCTTGTAGTTGCGCTCCGTGGCGGCCCGGTCGACGCCGGCGGCCTCTTCGCGGGCAAAACCCTCCCGGGCCTGTTCGAGCGTCGGGTGGACCTGCAGGGACAGGGGACTCTCGGCGGCGAGGACCTTGAGCAGGAACGGCAGCCGCGGGCCGAATTCGGCGATGCTGCCGCCGCCCAGGTGGTGCTCCGGATCTTCGGCGATCAGGGCGTCCAGGCTCCGGCGCCCGTTGTCGTCCGAACCTGCGGCATGTGCCCCGCCGGAGGCGGGCGCCGCGTAGGAAAGCGCCACGGACGGGGAGTCCGGGTGGGCTCCGATCCACAGTTCGGCCTCGGGGCCGCCGGACGCGGGCCTGCCGAGCAGATTCGCAATCGCCGTGGTGGAGCCCCAGGCGTAGGGCCGGAGGACGTTCTCGAGTTCGTACACAGCCTGGTCCCTATCTGGTCACTGACGTTTGGTCGGTAAAGCGGTGGAGCCTAGAGCGGGGCGCACTGGCCGTTGGTCGCCACCAGGTCGCGGATCGACTGTTCGTCGCCGTTGCGCTTGAACTGGTTCAGCATTTCCTCGGTGATCGGCTCGCCGTCGGGCGTCGTGGTCACCGGCGTGAAATCCGACGGCGACGGCGGCTGCGTCCCGGGGACAGCGCCGGCGGCGGACAGCGGTCCCGGCGCCGCGGCCTGCGGCAGGACGGTGTCCTCGGCGGAGCCGGTGCCGCCGGACGCAGCGGGGGCGTTGGCCGCGAGGAGCTGGTCCACCTTCGTGTGGATCTGATCGAAGTCCGGCACGGTGGAGAAGGAGGCGCTGAAGTCCGGCGGCCCGATGGTCAGGCGGCTGACCTCCTGGCCCTTGGCCTTCATCGCCAGGTCCACGAAGCTGCCGAGCTGGCCGGCGGAGACGTTGGAGTCCACCACCTTGGTGCCCGCCTTGGCGATGTCTTCGAACTTGGACAGGAGCGTGGCCGGGTCCAGCTGCTTGAGCATCGCCTGCTGGACGCACTGCTGCCGCTGGATCCGGGCGTAGTCGTCCACGAACTCCCGCGAACGGCCGTACCAGAGGGCGTGGTACCCGTCCAGGGTCTGGTCTCCGGCAGGGATCCAGCCCAGCGGCATGCCGTGGATGCCGTTGGCCTCATCGACCATGTCACCGCTCATCGGGACCCAGCCGCCGGCCTTGATCCGGATGCCGCCCATGGCGTCGATGAGCTTGGAGAAGCCGTCCATGTCCACCAGCACGTAGGCCTGGACCTTGATGCCGAGCGTCCCGGACACCGCCTCCAGGGTGGCCTGGGCTCCCGGGTCCGCGACGCCGGGGTACAGATCCTGGTGCTCGTTGGTGACTTCGGTGTTGATGGCGTTGATGAGGCACTCGTCGCCGCAGTCGTAGCCGTCCGGGTAGATCTTGCGCATCGGCGAGTCTTCGCTGAACTGCGCGTTCTGGAGGTTGCGGGGCACCGAGATGATGGCGGTCTTGCCGCTCTTGGCGTCGACGCTGATGACGGAGAGGCTGTCCGGGCGGCGGCCCGTGCGGTCCGCCCCGGCGTCGCCGCCCATCATCAGGAAGTTGTACCGGCCCTCGGAAGGTTCGATGGCGGGGCCGTTGGAGGCGAAGATGCTCCCGATCGCGTCGCGGCCGACGTTGAGCACGTACGCGGCGTAGCCCAGCGAACCGCTGCCGAGGACCAGCGCGAGGATCAGCGCCAGCACGACGGCGGGCCGCGCCTTGGGTGCGAGCAGCACGGGCCGGATCAGGCGCAGCGTGTTGTAGAACAGGGCCGCCCAGCCGATGGCCAGGGCTGCCAGGACGATGACCAGCAGGAGCGAGGTCACAGGGTTGGCAATGAGGTTGATGAGCGTCGAACGCGCCGCCACGAGCAGGACAACCGCCGTCAGGGCCAATGCCCAGACCGTGAATGTGACCCGGAGGGCGATCCGTCCGAGCCGCTTGTTGCCCGCCACGATCTGGGCGCTGCCGGGCACCAGCAGTGTCATCAGGATCAGCAGGAAGGCGCGCTTGGTCAGGACCGGCGCGGCCGCCCCGGAGGGGTAGCGGACGGGGTCGGTCAGGGACGGCTGCGGCTGGTTGCGCCCTTCCGGCCGGTGGCTGTTCTGCGGGGCGGGAGCGTAGCGGTTGGTCATCAGGTGATCCTTAGCGGCTGCCCCGCGGAACGGTGTTTCCGTCGGAAAATACTTCGCTCACTTTTTGCCGGAGGCTGGCGCCTTTGCGGGCGGCGACGTCGTTGAGTTCCTGGGCGAACTCTGCGAGGTCGGCCCTGAGCCGGACGGCGAGGTCGTCGGTGCCGGCGGCCAGGATCCGCACGGCGAGCAGCCCGGCGTTCCGGGCGCCGCCGATGGAGACCGTGGCGACGGGAACACCGGCGGGCATCTGCACGATGGACAGCAGCGAATCCATGCCGTCGAGGGTCTTGAGCGGCACGGGCACGCCGACCACCGGGAGCGGGGTGACGGAGGCGAGCATGCCGGGCAGGTGCGCGGCGCCGCCGGCTCCGGCAATGATGACGCGCAGCCCGCGTTCGTGGGCGGTCTGTCCGTAGCGGATCATTTCGGTGGGCATCCGGTGGGCCGAGACGACGTCGGCTTCGAAGGGGATGCCGAACTCAGCAAGTGCTTCGGCGGCGGCCTCCATCACGGGCCAGTCCGAGTCCGAGCCCATGACGAGCCCGACGATGGGGGAGCCGTTGGGTGATTCGCGGCTCGCGGCGTGGGTTTCGGTGCTGGGGCTCATGCGGTCTCCTCGGAATGTCCTGGTGCGGTGCCGGCCTGGGACCGTCCGTTCCTGATGATGTTGGCCACTGTGGTGGCCCGCTCGCGGACTGAGGCCACATCCGCCGCCGAGGTCCCGACTAGGTTGACATGGCCGATCTTACGGCCAGGCCGCACGGCTTTACCGTAACAGTGGACCTTCGCGGCGGGTTCGCTGGCGAGGGCTGCCGGGTAGGCGGAAAACAGGTCCTGGTTGTCGCCGCCCAGGAAGTTCTTCATGACCACGACCGGTCCGAGCACGTCCGTGGCGCCGAGCGGCAGGTTCAGGATGGCGCGGAGGTGCTGTTCGAACTGGCTGGTGACCGAGCCGTCCTGGGTCCAGTGGCCGGTGTTGTGGGGGCGCATGGCGAGCTCGTTGATCAGGAATCCGGCCCCGACGCCGGGGGTCTCGAACAGTTCGACGGCCATGACACCGGTGACGCCGAGTTCGTTGGCGATCCGGATCGCGGCGTTCTCCGCCGCGGCGGCAACCTCGAGCGGGATGTCCAGGGCGGGGGCGATGACTTCATCGCACACACCGTCGACCTGGATGGTGTGCACCACGGGCCAGGCCCGTGATTCGCCGTCCGGGGTCCGGGCGACGAGGGCTGACAGTTCGCGGCTGAACGCCACCTTGGCCTCGGCCAGCAGGGGCGACATGGCAGCGAACCATTCCGCGGTCCCGGCGGCGTCCTCGGCGGAATCGACGATCCGCACACCCTTGCCGTCGTAGCCGCCCCGCGGGGTCTTCAGGACCACGGGCCAGCCCGTGTCGTCGCCGAAGGCAACCAGCTCAGCCACGTCGGCGACGGCGGCCCAGCGCGGGTTGGGGAGCTCCAGCCGGTCGATGGCGGCACGCATCACGAGCTTGTCCTGGGCGTTGACCAGGGCGTCCGGACCGGGGTGGACGTTGACGCCGGCCTCGATCAGGGAACGCAGGTGCCCGGTGGGGACGTGCTCATGGTCGAAGGTCAGGACGTCCAGGCCGCGGGAGAACTCCAGCAGGTGCGCCAGATCGGTGTAGTCACCGACCGGGGCGTTGGCCACTGCGGAGACGGCAGAGACGTCCTCGCTTTCGGCAAGGACGCGGAGCTCGAAGCCCAGGGCGGTGGCCGCCGGGGCCATCATGCGGGCAAGTTGGCCGCCGCCAACAACACCGATTACAGGAAAAGTCACATCTCCCAGCCTACCGAAAGCCGCGCCTTTCCCCGATTCTGCGCCGACGGATGCGGCAAGCACCCGGCAATCAGCGCTAAAATGGGCCGTTGGCCCAAAGGCCGATAGTTCGAGCAGGCCACGGAGGGTCATGATTACTACACTTACTGAGCGCATGCGCGGGCTCGCTTCGCTCTTCTGGCGCGAAGTGGCCAAGTTCGGCGCAGTGGGAGGTGTTGCGTTCGTCATCGACAACGGGCTCACGTACTACCTGATGCACGGTCCGATGACCGACAGCGAGGCCAAAGCCCGGTTTGTCGGCGCCAGCGTCGCCACCATCTTCTCGTGGATCGCGAACCGCTTCTGGACCTTCCGCCACCGCCGCCAGGACAACGTGGTGCGCGAGTTCCTGATGTTCATCCTCATCAACGGCATCGGCATCGGCATCTCCACCGGCTTCACCGCCCTCGCAAAGTACAGCTTCGGCATTACCGACAAGAACATGCTGTTCCTCGCCGGCGTCGCCGGCATCCTGGTCGCCACCGTGGTGCGGTTCTTCGCTTACCGCTTCCTGGTGTTCAACAAGGAACTGGACGAAGAGCCGGAGTTCTCCCACGACCACGAAATCATCGAACGGCACCCGCACCCGCACGCGGCGCCCGGCGTCCGTGTTCCGGAGCAGCCCGTCAAGGATCCTGAACTGCCCGGCCCGCAGGCCTAGCGGCGCGGGTCCGGCCGGCGGTTGACGCGCTCAGCGGCCGTCGACCCGTTCGGCGCCGAGCAGCTTGTCCGTCACCTCGATGTCGGGGTGGACCAGCACCACTGAACCGTCGCTCTTCCATGCGCCCAGCGAGCGGGCCAGTGCTGCCTCGAGGCCGTCCCCGGCCGGCACCAGCAGCCGCAGCCCGGCGTCGTGCGCCGAGGCGAACCCGTCCAGGAGCCCGGCATGGGTGTGTGCCGCTCCGGCCGTGGTCAGCAGGGCCGGCCGGGACGCCTCGGGTTCCACGTGGGGCATAAAGACGTCGCCGTGGGAGCGGACTTCGGCGGCGTAGTCGACGACGCCGGTGGGCAGCTCGCCGGGCCAGCGCATGGCCAGGGCCGGCAGTGCCACGGCAAGGACGGCGTCATAGGCGCCCCCGGCCGCGGCCGGTCCGGGGTCCGCGGTGGCCAGCAGGTCCGCTTCGCCGGCGTCGAGCACCAGTTCCATCCCCAGCTGCCACCCGGCGAGTGCCAGGATCATCGATTTCCAGTGCGCCGGCAGGTCCAGGCGGAGCCGTGTCCCCGGTTCGGCATCGAGTTCGTCCTGCAGGAGGTTGCTGGTTTTAGCCACCCAGTTGTCCAGGACCCGGCCGGAGAGTTCGACGCGTTCGCCGTCGGGCCCGTACCAGGTGAGCCGCGGCGAGGTGGCCTGTCCGGAACGCAGGGCTGTCATCAGTTCGAATGCCGGGATGCTCATGACTTCATCTTGCCACGGCACTCCCGCCGCGCCGCCGGTAAGTGAGATCTCCGTCACAGCCCGGGCGGGGGCTCCGTTTCCGATGCCGGAGGCCGGGCCTGAACAACCCCGGGAATCCGGTAAAAACCTCCAAAAGTAGTCAGTACCCTGACAAATCCGGGACTCCCGGGCGGCGGCGGGCGAAAAAAATCCCGGGCGTGGCGTGCCCCGGCAATTGGTCTCAAGTTGATTATTATCTCCGCCGTGGCTTGACTCCCGGATACTTACACGCGTGTAATTAGGTATCGAAGGCCAATGCGCAGAAACCGGCACACAACCGAGTGTCCGAGGGTCAGGCAAAGGCTGCAAAATCAGGAGGGAAACGCCATGGGGCTTGCAGAGCGTATCCATGAAGATGCCGTCGTTGCCGGCCAGGCGACGGCGAAATACCGTTCACGCGGGGTGCCGAGTGACTGGTACGTAGATCCGGCCGATCCGGACGCGGCAGACCGCTACAACGAACACACCCGAGACTCACTCCAGGACCAGGCCACGGCCTTCCTGGCAGCACATGATGAACTTCTGGCCGGCAGCCCGGACCAGGACAACGATCTTCACGACCCGCCGATGGAACTGCAGACACTCCACGCAGGCACCACCGCGCAGCCGGTCTGGATCGGGCTGCCGTCCCAGCAGGACTTCGACGATGAAGGCGAGCTTGGATGGCAGACGGATGCGCTGTGTGCGCAGACGGACCCGGAGGCCTTCTTCCCGGAGAAGGGCGGCTCCACCCGCGACGCAAAAAAAGTTTGCGGAGCATGCAATGTACGTTCGCAGTGCCTGGAATACGCCTTGTCCAACGACGAGCGCTTCGGAATCTGGGGCGGCCTCTCCGAGCGGGAGCGCCGCCGGCTTAGGAAGCGAGCAGTCTAATTCTTCAGGAAGTACGAGTCACCGCCGTCGTGGTCTCCCACGACGGCGGTGATTTCCTCCCCAGGACCCTGGCAGCGCTGGCGGGCCAGACCCGGCCGGCGGACGTTGTGATCGGTGTCGACACCGGATCCCGTGACCACTCCGCCGCTCTCCTGGAGCAGGCGCTGGGCAAGGCCAATGTCACCGTGTTCGAGCAGGCCAGGAGCGGCCTGGGCGCCGCCGTGGCGGCCGGCCTCAGTGCCCTTGCGCCGTGGCCCGCCGCGGGCGGCTCAGGGGCCGGGGTCGGACTGGATCTGGCTCCTGCACGACGACGCCGCACCTGCCCCCGAAGCCCTCGCCGAGCTGCTCCATGCCGTGGAGCGGGCCCCGTCCGTCACTGTGGCCGGCTGCAAGCAGCTGGACTGGCACGCCGAGCGACGGCTCATCGACGTCGGACTGTCCACCAGCCGCTGGGCCGAACGGCTGACCCTCATCGACGCCGACGAACTCGACCAGGGCCAATACGATGGCCGCACCGACACTTTCGCTGTGAACTCCGCCGGCATGCTGGTCCGCCGCGATGTCTGGGAGGACCTGAGGGGCTTCGACCCGGCGCTTCCGGGTACCGGTGACGACGTCGACTTCTGCTGGCGGAACCGGCTGGCCGGACACCGTGTGGTGGTGGTCCCGACCGCGAAAATGTTCCACGTTTCGCACCGTCCCCATGCCTTGGGCAACGCGAAAGCGGCCCGCAAGGCCCAGGTCCACCTGCGGCTCAAGCATGCGGCAGCCTGGAAGGTTCCGCTGCACGCGGCCGGCGCCCTCCTCGGGAGCCTCTTCAAACTTGTCCTGAGCATCGCGGTCAAAGACCCCGGACACGGCTTCTCGCAGCTGCTCGCGACCTTCGTGGCCCTCGGACGGCCCGCCGCGGTGATCCGGGGCCGGCGGAACGCCGCCCGCACCCGCCGCATCCGCCGCTCCGTCATCAAGGGCCTGCAGACCCCGCGGCGCGAAGTCTGGGCGCACCGGCGCTCCCTGATGGAAGCCCTCGGCGCGGACGACTCCGGCGAAGCCCTCACCGGCCACGGGCTGGCCGAACAACCCAGCGGAGACTCCACCGACGACTTCGCCGCCCTCGCCACCACCGAGCGCGGCTGGGTGGGCAACGGCGCGCTGCTCGCGGTGCTCGTCACCGCGGCGGCGTCCCTGATCGGCCTGCTCAGCCTCTTCCAGGCCGAGGCGGTCTCCGGCGGCGCCCTGATCCCTGCTTCGCTGCAGCTCTCCGAAATCTGGGGCCACGCCTCGGGCTGGTGGATCACGCTCGGTGCGGGCCTCCCGGGCCACGGCGACCCCTTCGGCTACGTGCTGTGGGTCCTGGGCCTGCTCGGCGCCGGCGATGCCAATGCCGCCCTGGTCTGGCTGCTGGTTCTCGCCATGCCGCTGTCCGCGCTCGGCGCCTGGTTCGCGGCCGGCGCCCTGACACAGCGCCGCCGGCTCCGGCTGGCCGCCGCCTTCATCTGGGCCGGCGCGCCGGCCCTCCACGTGGCCCTGAACCAGGGCCGCGTCGGGGCGCTGCTCGCCCACGTCATGATGCCCCTGCTGGTCCTGGCCCTGCTGCGGGCCACCGGCACCGCCGTCGGCCGCGGCCATCATGCCGTTCCGGCGCCGGGGGAGCGGCGCCTTGCCGAGAAGCCTCCGGTCCGGCCCGGCATCAACGGGACGCCCTCCTGGACCGCTGCGGCCGCAGCCGGCCTGGCCCTGGCCGTCGTCACCGCCGCTGCGCCCGCGCTGCTGGTCCCCGCCGCCGTCGTGGTGATCCTGTGCGGCCTGCTCCTGGGCCGCCGGGGGCGCACCGTCTGGTGGGCGCTGCTGCCCAGCGCGGCGCTGTTTGTGCCGTTCGCTTTCTCCGCCATTGACCGGCCCCGGGCGCTGCTGGGAGACCCCGGCATGCCGCTGGGCTTCGACGCGGCGCCGCTCTGGCAGCAGGTCCTGGGTCAGCCGCTGCGCTTCGCGGCCGACGGCGGACTGACCGGCCTGCCGTTCTTCGGCGGTCCCGCCGGCACGTCCGCGGTGCCGTGGGCTCTGCTGCTCGCGCTGCTGATCGGCCTGCCGGTCCTGCTCCTGGCCATGGCCGCACTTTTCCTGCCGGGCCGGCGGGCGCTCGTGGCCCGTTGGCTGTGGGCGGCCGCGGTGCTGATGCTGGCCGGCGGCTGGCTCGCCGGACACGTCGCAACCGGTGCCAGCGCAAACGTGCTGGTGACCCCGTTCACCGGACCGGCCGTGTCCGCCGCGGCGTTCGCCGCTCCTCGGCGCGGCGCTGCTCGGTGCCGAGGGCCTGCTGGCCTCGGCCGACCGGGCCGCGGCGCTGACCGCCGGACGCCGGATCCTGATCCGCACCACGGCAGCCACGGCCATGGTCCTCCTGCTCGCTGGACCGCTGGCCGGACTCACCGCCTGGACGGCGCAGAACATCCTCCAGCCACCAGCGCCGGCGGTTGCCGCCGCGGACACCCCGACATCAGCTGACGGCACCACGGCCGGCACAACCGCCGGGGGCAGTACCCTCGGCACCCCGCGGCTGGTCCGGCCGGCCACCCCGCGCAGCCTCCCGGCCACTGCGATCGACCGCGGCGAGGGCCCCGAACAGGCCCGGACCCTGATCATCTCGATCACCGGAAACGGCAGCTACAACGCCACACTGATGCGCGGCGCCGGCACCACCCTCGACGCCCTCTCGGCCGTCGCCTCCGCCCGCCCCGTCCTGGGCGAGCCGGGCAGCGAAACGGTCCGCGACGACGACGCCGTCGCCGGATCCCTCCGCAGCGTTGTGGCCACGATCGTGGCCGGACAGGGCGTCGACCCGCGCGAGGACCTCGAACGCCTCGGAGTCGGCTTCGTGGTCCTGCGCGCCGCCGATACCGCGGCCCAGCTCACGGCCGGCCGGATGGACGCCGTCCCGGGACTCGTCGCCGTCGGCAAGACGGACGTCGGCTGGCTCTGGCGGATCAGCCCGCTGAACCAGCCGGTCATCGAGGCCGCCGACGTCGCGCACCGCGTACGGATCGTTGACGGGGCCGGTGCCGCCATCGGGCTGCTTCCCTCTGACCCGGTATCCGCCGCCGCCACCGTGCCGGAGGGCCCCGAGGGCCGTCTGGTGGTGCTGGCGGAACGTGCCGACCCGGGCTGGAGCGCCTGGCTCGACGGACGCCGGCTCACCGCCACCACCTCTGACTGGGCCCAGGCCTTCACCCTGCCGGCGCAGGGCGGCCAGTTGAGCATCCGCTATGAGGCGCCCTGGGCCCTCTGGGCAGGAATCGCGCAGGCCGTTGTGATCGGCCTGACCGTCCTGCTCGCCATCCCCATGCCGGCACGCCGGCCGAACACCGGGCTCTCACGGGACGAAGGCTCCCTGCGTAAGGAACACCAGCATGCATAAGGAACCCGACGCCGGATCGAACGACAGCCCGGACACCGCCCGGCAGCCGCCGGAAAACCCGGACGCGCAGGCGGAAAACCACAACGAAAGCAACAGCGGGACGGAGAAGGCGGCGCGCCCGCGGCGCAGGCTGCTCCCGCGCGGCGGCACCCTCGGCGGGGTCCTCTCCGCCCTCGTTCTCGTCGCCGCGGGCGGCGGCCTCGTGTCAGCCGCCACCCTGATGCCCCACGACACCGGCGGGAGCCGGGAACTCGAAGCCCCCCTCGTCGCCGTCCCCGCCGGGGGCAGCGTCGGAGTCTGCCCGGGGCCGGCCAGGCTGCTGGAAGGCACACCCGTGGGCACGGATCCGCAGTTCAGCCCGGAGTCCGCCACCGCGAAGAGCGCCGTCAACGCCGTTGTGCTCAGCTCAACCGCGGGCGTCCTGCCCGGCAGCCGGCTCGCCTCGCTGAAGGGCAAAACCCTGGTTGAGCTCGCCAAGGCCGCGGACCCGGCAGCCGCCGACGCCAAGCCCGCCGCCGGCGCCCCGGCGCAGCTCGCCGGGGTGGTGCCGCAACACGCCGTCGACGCGGTCAGCGTCCTGAGCGCCGATGCGCAGGCCAACCGGCAGGCCGCCGCCGGCGCCGTCATGAGCTACAACGCCACGGACGGGGACCTCCGCGGCACGGCCGCCGCTGCCTGCCAGCAGCCGGCCAACGATCTGTGGCTGGTCGGGGCGAACACGGCGCTCGGCCGGACAGCCGTCCTGAACCTCAGCAACGCCTCCAGCACCCCGGCCACGGTCAGCCTGGACCTCTTCGGCGCCAAGGGCCTGATCCAGGCCCCCGGCAGCCGCGGACTCCTCGTCGCACCCGGAACCACGCGTTCCGTCATCCTGGCCGGACTCGCCCCGGGGCAGGAACGGCTCGGCGTGCGGGTGCGCAGCGCCGGCGGCCCGGTGGCCGCCATCATCCAGCAGAGCGTGCTGCGCGGCCTGACCCCCGGCGGCGTCGACTTCATCGTGCCCGGAACGGCGCCGGCGGCCCGTCAGGTGATCTCCGGCGTCGACGTCCAGGACCCCGCCGCGCTGGCGGACCTCACCTCGAAGCCCGGCTCCGCCGACGCCGGACCAGCCCTCCAGATCACCGTGCCCGGAGCGGCCGACGCAGTGGTGGCCGTCAAACTGTTCGGCCCGGACGGGCAGAAAGCCCTGCCCGGTGGCGGCGTGGTGCAGGCGAAGGCCGGGGCGACGACGGAAGTCTCCCTCGCGGGGGTGCCGGCAGGTTCCTACACGGTCGAAGCCAGCTCCGAGGTCTCCTTCACCGCCGCCGCGCGCGTCACCAGGGGACTGGCCGCCGGGGATGCCTCCGACGTCGCGTGGTCGCCGGCTTCGGCCAGGCTCGGAAGCCAGCATGTTGTGCCGGTCCCCGCCGGCGGGGACCGCTTCCTGGTCCTCGGTGCGCCGTCGGGCCGGGCAACGGTTTCCTACACGCCGGTCACCGCTGACGGCAAGATCCGGACGGCCGCGGCCGCGGACATCACCGGCGGAACCACTGCGTCCATCAAGGTCCCGGCCGACGTCGACGGTTCGCCGGTGGTCGGGTACGTGCTGTCCGCTGCCGGCGAGCCGGCCTACGGCGCCGTCGTCCTGCAGCAGGAGGGCACCCAGGACATTTCAACTATCGCCGTGGCGCCCGGGGCCGCGGGCCAGGAACGGGTCCCGGTCACCCTGGGGTACTAGGCGCCGGCTAGTAGCGGCGGCGGTATACCGGGTCCAGGGATTCGGGGGGTACCCCGAGCATCTCCGCGGTGTGCTCCACCACGACGTCGTGCACGAGGTCCTGGAGTTCCTCCCGGCTGCCGCACGCCTGCTCCACCACCCGCCGGAACAGCGTGATGACGGGACCTTCCTCGGCGGTGGCGGGGGCGTATTCGCCCATCGGGGCGGGCGTCCCGTCGGCGACGAGCTGCTCCAGGCCCGGCGGAATCTCGTCCACGGCGAAGCGGACGCCGTCCAGTGGCTTGCCCCAGATGTCATGGAGCCGCTGGGCCGAATCGAGCACAAAGTCATCAAACCGGTCTGAGCGGGTCCGGTAGCCCGGCAGGTTGGGGAGCATAAGCTCGCCGCGAAGCCCCCGGCCGTGCCTGTTCCTGCGGCGTTGCCGGAAGCCTTTCGGCGCCGCGGCGCCGGCGGGACGTGCGGGCGCGGAAGCGGCGTCAGCTGCGGCGTCGGGGTCAGCCAAGCGGACCGTAAAACCCGGATCTTGGTGCGATGACTGCATATGTTGACTCTAAACCCGGCGGATGATTTACGCGATACGGGCTCCGCGACCCGCCGCCGGAACCCGGATCGCGTAAATCATCCGCCGGGAACGTTTCAATGCGCGGTTCCGCCGGGGAGGGGGAGTAGTCTGTGATGTCGTGGGTGCCATTCGTCTTTGTTCAAGGTCTGCCTGCCGCAATTCGGCGGTGGCCACTTTGACGTACGTCTATGCCGACTCCACCGCCGTCCTGGGCCCGCTGGCAACCTACGCCGAACCGCATTGCTACGACCTGTGCGAACAGCACGCCGGATCCCTGACCGTTCCCCGGGGCTGGGAAGTCCTGCGCCTGGCCATGCCGGCCACCCCCGCCGGTCCCGGTCCGGATGACCTGCTCGCCCTGGCCAACGCCGTCCGTGAGGCCGCAACGCGCCCCTCCGCGCCGGAGACGGCCCCGGGGCAGCGGAGCGCGCACCCCGCCCTGGAAGCGCCGGCCGCGGCCGAAGGCACCCGCCGGGGGCACCTGCGCATCCTGCGCGAACCTTCGTGAGCTGCAACTGGCGGTAGGCTGGGAACTGCAAAATCCGTAAGCCACCGGCGCCTGCTGCGGCGTCCACCAGGGAGCGTTCACCATGCCGAATCTCAGTCCTGAGCTCTTGTCTGTCCTGCGATGCCCCGTCACCGGATCCGCGCTGGTCCAGGAAGGCGAAGAGCTCGTCGCCACCGCGGCAGATGACTCCGGCGCGAAGCCGCGCTACCGGATCGAGGACGGCATCCCGCTGCTGCTCCCGCCGGAACTGCTCTCCGCAGCCACCTCGGCGCCCTCCGACCAGCACGACGCCGGTCCCCGCCACACCGCCGGATAGGGCCCGCACCGCCGGATCCCGCCAATCCCCGCGACGGACGGCGCCGAACCACTTTCAGTCACCGATAAGCAAGGTCACCGTCACCCGGCCACCGACCACCAGCCGGCTACACAAAGGATTCACATGACTTTCGATTACAAGATTGCGGACATCTCCCTGGCCGAGGCGGGCCGGCACCAGATCCGCCTCGCCGAGCACGAAATGCCCGGCCTCATGTCACTGCGCGAGGAATTCGGCGCCAGCCAGCCCCTCCAGGGCGCCCGGATCGCCGGATCGCTGCACATGACGGTCCAGACCGCCGTACTGATCGAAACCCTCACCGCCCTCGGCGCCGAAGTGCGCTGGGCATCCTGCAACATCTTCTCCACCCAGGACGAAGCCGCCGCCGCCGTCGTGGTCGGAACCGGAACGGTCGAGGACCCGCAGGGTGTTCCCGTGTTCGCCTGGAAGGGCGAGACGCTTGAGGAATACTGGTGGACCGCCCAGCAGATCCTGACCTGGCCCGGAGCGGACAGCAACCCGGAGCTCGGCCCGAACATGATCCTTGACGACGGCGGCGACGCCACCATGCTGGTCCACAAGGGCGTGGAATTCGAAGCCGTCGGGGCCGTCCCGTCCGCCGCGGCCGACGAGTCGGAGGAAGGCCGCGTCTTCCTGGACGTGCTGCGCGCCTCCCTGCAGGAAGACCCGCAGCGGTGGACCCGGATCGGATCCCGCCTGCTCGGCGTGACCGAGGAAACCACCACGGGCGTCCACCGCCTGTACCAGCTCGCCGAACAGGGCAAGCTGCTGTTCCCGGCGATCAACGTCAACGACTCCGTCACCAAGAGCAAATTCGACAACAAGTACGGCATCCGCCACTCGCTGCCGGACGGCATCAACCGGGCCACCGACGTGCTTATGGGCGGCAAGGTCGCCGTCGTCTGCGGCTACGGCGACGTCGGCAAGGGCGCGGCGGAAGCCTTCCGCGGCCAGGGCTCACGGGTGATCGTCACCGAAATCGACCCCATCTGCGCGCTGCAGGCCGCCATGGACGGCTACCAGGTGGCCAAACTGGAATCGGTCCTCAGCGAAGGCCACATCTTCATCACCACCACCGGCAACAAAGACGTCATCATGGCCGAGCACATGGCCGGGATGCGCGACAAGGCGATCGTGGGCAACATCGGCCACTTCGACAACGAGATCGACATGGCCGGCCTGGCCCGGATCCCCGGCATCAAGAAGGTCGAGATCAAGCCCCAGGTGCACGAGTGGGTGCTCGACGCGGACCCGGCCACGGGTACGAGCAGCCGCTCCATCATCGTGCTCTCCGAGGGACGGCTCCTGAACCTCGGCAACGCCACCGGCCACCCGTCCTTCGTGATGAGCAACTCCTTCGCCAACCAGACCATTGCCCAGATCGAGCTGTTCACGAAGCGGGACCAGCCCGCGGGTGAACGCGAATACGACAAGCAGGTCTACGTGCTGCCGAAGATCCTCGACGAGAAGGTGGCCAGGCTGCACCTGGACGCCCTCGGTGTGGAACTGACCGAGCTCTCCAAGGACCAGGCCTCAGTACCTGGACCTTGAGGTGTCCGGCCCCTACAAGCCGGAGCACTACCGCTACTAGGCGCCGGCACAGCTGGAAGGGGCTGCGGACCGCCCGGTCCGGAGCCCCTTCTTTGTGACCGTATCGTGGCGGACCCGGCCGGTGGATTGGGCCGCAGGTTCGCCTATGCTGGCAAGGTAACGTCTGGAAGGACCTGAGTATTGTGATCGCCCCGAAAAGCTGGAGCACCGGCCGCAAGCTCGTCCTGCTCGGAGCGGTGTGCGCCCTGGCGGCCGGCGGCGGAGTGTTTGCCGCGGCAGGTCCGCTGGCCCACCCGTCCTTCGCGTCCGAGGCCGCGTCGCCGGAACGCTCGACGCCGGGACTCGCCTTCCCCGTGGTGGCACCGGTCAAGCTGGACGTCGCCCCGGCGAACGCCGCCACCCAGGTCAACCCGGGCGCGCCCGTGACCCTGAAGGTCAGCAACGGAAAAATCGAGCGCGTGGCCCTCACCAGCGATTCCGGCGACGCCGTGAAGGGCGCCCTCAGCGCCGGCGGCTCCAGCTGGACAGCGTCGGAGCCGTTGAAATTCAACACCCGCTACACCTACACCTTCTCCGTGCTCGATGGCGCCGGGCGCAAGAGCAACACCACACGGAGCTTCACCACGGTCTCCACCGCAAATGAGGCCGACGCCGCGATCTACCCGCTGGACGGGATGAAAGTCGGCGTCGCACAGCCCCTGCAGATCACCTTCAGCGAGCCGGTCCTGAACCGGGACGCGGTCGAGAAGGCCATCAAGGTCACCTCCACCTCCGGGCAGGCCGGTGACTTCCACTGGTTCAGCGACACGATGGTCAGGTACCGTCCGGAGAGTTTCTGGGCCGCGAACAGCACCATCACGATGGACATGCAGCTGTTCGGCGTGGACCTCGGCAAGGGCCAGATCGGCAACTTCAACAAGAAGGTCACCGTCCATATCGGCGACAAGAAGGTCGCGATCGCGGACGCGACGGCGCACACGTTCACGGCCAGCATCAACGACCAGCAGGTCGGGACGTGGCCCGCGACCATGGGCGACACCCGGTTCCCCTCCGCCCGCGGATACCTCGTATTCATGGAGAAATACCGCGTGGAGCACATGGATGCGTCCACCATCGGACTCAAACCGGGCGACCCCGCTTACTACGGCCAGCTCGACGTGAACTTCGCCACGCGCTTGACCACCAGCGGGGAGTTCATCCACCAGGCCACAGACTCGGCCATGCCCTTTCTCGGCAAGGCAAACCTCTCGCACGGCTGCATCGGCCTGGGACCGGACGGCGCGCAGTGGGTGTTCGACAACATGACCACCGGTGACGTGGTCCAGGTGGTCAACACCGAAGGAGACTTCGCCGCCTACGACGACGGCTACGGGGACTGGAACATCCCCTGGGCGCAGTACGCGAACTGAGGCGCAGGACCGCGGACAGCTCCGCGGATGCTTAGAGGGAAATTCGGTTGGGGGACGGAAGATGGAAGAAATGACGAAGGTTAGAGGTATGGGGCGCCGACGCGACGAAGGCCCGCAGTCCGGCGGCCCGGGCGGCGGAAAGTCCACCGGGAAAATGGCCGCCGTGCTGCTGCTCTGCGCGGCCGTCGGCGCGGGCGGCATCGGTGTCGCCAGCGCCCCCGGATGGGCTGACGGCGCCATGCCCTCGGAATCGTCCACGCCGATGCGGAACGTGCCCGGCCTCGCGGCCCCCGTGGTCAAGCCCGTGGATCTGGGCGTCACGCCCACCGACGGCGCCAAAGGCGTCAACCCCGCCTCGACGCCCTCCGTCAAGGCGGTCAACGGCCGCGTCAAAGACGTGGTGCTGGAACCCGCGGCCGGGGGAGAGCGGGTGCCGGGCGCCACCAGCGCGGACGGTTCCACCTGGAGCGCGGAAGATCCGCTGGAGTTCGACACCAAATACACGTACAGCTACACAATCGTCGACCAGGCCGGCCGGGAGACGAAAAAAGCCCAGACCTTCAGCACGGTGGCCAAGGCCAACGAGGCCGATGCCGCCGTCTACCCGCTGAACGGCACCACCGTCGGCTCGGGACAGCCGATCGAGATCGTCTTCAGCGAACCCGTGCTCAACAAGGAGGCGATGGAGAAGGCGGTGGCCGTCACCGTCTCCTCGGGCCAGCCCGTCGCGTGGCGCTGGTACTCGGACCGGCGTGTCCGGATCCGTCCCGAAGCTTTCTGGGCCGCCAACACCCAGGTCACCGTGGACCTGAAACTCTTCGGCGTGGACTTCGGCAACAAGATGATCGGCAACTCCGACGCGAAGGTGTCCTTCAACGTCGGCCCGCAGCGCCTCGCCGTCGTCGATGACATCACCAAGACGATGAAGGTGTACTTCGACGGCCAGCTCGTCCGGACCGCACCCGTGACGCTGGGGGATGCGGAGTGGCTCTCGCCCACCGGCTTCGCCGTCATCATGGAGCAGGAACGGACCTCCAACTTCAACGCCGGAAGCATCGGGCTGAAACCGGGCGACAAGGGCTACTACGCGCCGCTGACCGTGGAATATGCCAACCGGCTGACAAGCTCCGGTGTGTACGTGCACCAGGCCCTCGCCTCTGCCTGGCGCGCGGTGGGCAGGTTCAACGTCTCGCACGGCTGCGTCGGCCTGCTCCCGGCGGACGCCGCCTGGTTCTTCAACAACATGAAGACCGGCGACGTGGTCCAGACCCTCAACACCGGTGCTCCGGCAGTGGAACCGCTCGAAGGATTCGGCGACTGGAACATCCCCTGGGCCCAATACGCCAAGCGCTGATGGCCGGCACCCGACGGGCGCGGCAGCGGCCACGGAACAACCGCGAGGAATCGGGGTTGTTCCGGGGTGGCACCTCGCCCGGCCACAGGGTCTGGCGGTAGGCTCAGAACCAGATATATTGCGTTGCCGGGCGCTGGCCGGGCGGCACGGAAGCCTACGGAAGCGAAGCTGCAGTGACTGATACAGGTCCCACCCCTCCGAATCGGCAGGATCCGCACCTGGATCCGGTCGATGACGGCGATGAACCCGCCTTCGACTGGATGAAACCCGCCACTACCGCCAAGCCGGCAGCCACGTCGGACGCCGTTGCCAAGCCGGCAGCCACTACACCGGGCAGCACACAGCCCGCCACTGCGGCCGCCGCCGCCAAGCCGGCCGCGGCGCCGGACGCCACCCAGCGCGCTGCGCGCCAGCGACGCGCAGCCCGCACGACTGCGCCAGCCGCCGCACCAGCAGCGCCCGGCAGCCGTGCCGACCGCAAGGCCGCGGAGGCCGCCGCCGGAACGTCCGGTGCGTCGCCCGAGCCGCTGCACACCTCGGCCCTGCAGATCCGCCCGCCTGAAGAGGAGGTGGAGCGCCGGAACGCCGAACGTGAGCACGCCGCGAACACCAAGCCCGTCCTCCCGCGCGTGATGCAGGTCCTGCTCGCCGTCTGCTACCCGGTCATCCTGCTGGTCCTCGCCGTCCGCGCGGTGACAAGCCCCTTGTTCCTGTGGGTCGAGTACAACCGCCCCGGCTTCCCGGGCGACGGCTACGGCTTCAGCACGGACGACCGGATGACCTACGGCTCCTACGCCGTGGACTACCTCAGCAACTGGGCCGGCCCGCGCTACCTCGGCGAGCTCGTCGACCGCAGCGGCGACGAGCTCTTCAAGGCCGGCGAAGTCAGCCACATGGCTGACGTCAAGCTGGTCATCCTCTCCGCCTTCGGGGCCGGCATCCTGCTGATCCTGCTCAGCCTCATCGCCGTGATCTACCTGCGGCGCCGCAGCACCGGGGGAGTCCGCCGGGGACTCTTCGCCGGCTCCATCGTCACCCTCGTCATCATCAGCGGCCTGGGCGTGCTGGCCGTACTCGGCTGGGAGCAGTTCTTCACCGAGTTCCACCGGGTCTTCTTCGCCAACGGGACGTGGACCTTCTCCCTGCAGGACACCCTCATCCGGCTCTTCCCGGGCCAGTTCTGGGTGGATGCCGGCATCGTGATCGGCGCCCTGGTCCTGCTCGCCTCCCTCGTGACCCTGATCCTGACCTGGCCGACGCGCAGGCGCCGCGGCGTGCTGAAAACGGATCCGGCCGGAACCGTGACCGGCGACGCTGCGGACGACACCGCGGCACGGCGCCGCGGCCGACAACACGACGCAGCACACGGACGCCGAGCCCGCTGCAAAGCGCTCCCTCTTCAAACGCGGCAAGAACCGGAACGCGGGGGACGGCGCCGAGGACCAGCCGGCCGACGCGGACACCGGCAGCGCTCCCGCCCCTGCCGACGGCCAGGCCTCCCGCGGCCATTCCAGCAGCGTCTGACGTTCCGGCAGCACCGGAAGGTTCCAACAAGCAGTGGCCGGCACCATGGTGCCGGCCACTGCTGCGTTAACCGCGTGCCCGAGGAGCCGGGTCAGCGTAGATCCGGTTGATGTGCGCCTCGAAATCCCGCACGACGGCGGCCCGCTTGAGTTTCAGGGACGGCGTGAGGTGCCCGGATTCCACCGTGAAATCGGCGTCCAGGATGACGAAGCTGCGGATCGACTCCGCCTGGGACACCATCGCGTTCGCCTGGTCGACGGCGCCCTGGATGGCCGCCCGGACGAGTTCATGGCTGGTGGCCTCGGATACGCCCATGGCGGGGACCTTGTGCAGGGTGCACCAGTTCTCCAGGCCCTCGGGATCGAGGTTGACGAGCGCGGAAACGAACGGCCGGCCGTCGCCGAGCACCACGGCCTGGCCCACCAGCTGATGCTCGCGGATTTTTTCCTCGAGCGGACCGGGGGCCACGTTCTTGCCGCCCGCGGTGACCAGCAGGTCCTTCTTCCGGCCGGTGATCGTCAGGAAACCGTCCCCGTCGAGGGACCCGAGGTCTCCGGTGCGGAAGAAGCCGTCCACAAACGCTTCGGCGTTGGCGGCGGCGTTGGCGTGATAGCCCTTGAAGACGCCGATGCCGCGGACCAGGATCTCGCCGTCGTCGGCGATCCGGATGGTGGTGCCCGGCACCGGGATGCCGACGGTCCCCACCTTGGTGCGGCTCGGGGTGTTCGCCGTGCACGGCGCCGTCGTCTCGGTCAGGCCATAGCCCTCCAGGACGGGGATCCCGGCGCCGCGGAAGAAATGGGCGTCGTGGGAGCTCAACGGGCTGGCACCGGAGACGGTGTAGCCCAACCGCCCGCCGAACGCCTGCCGCAGCTTCGGATACAGGAGCCGGTCAAAAACGGCGTGCTTGGCGCGGGTTACCAGGCCGGGCCCGGGACCGGTGCCCCGCGCCGCGGCGTCGAGGGCTTTCGAATAGTCCACCGCGGCCGCGGCGGCCGCCCCGAACAGCCGGTCCTTGCCCGCCAGCGCCGCCTTGTGCGAAGCCCCGGCGAAGACTTTTTCAAAGATCCGGGGCACCACCAGCAGGAACGTGGGCCGGAAACCGGACAGGTCCTCCAGCAATTCCTTGGCACTGGAGGTGTGGCCCAGGGTGGTTCCGGCGCTCAGGCAGATGACCTGGACGGCGCGGGCGAGGACGTGCGCCAGCGGGAGGAACATCAGGGTGCGGGAATGGGGCTGCATCAGGATTTCGGGCAGGAACAGCACGATGTTCCTGGCCACGAGGGCGAAGTTCCCGTGGGTGATCTCGCAGCCCTTGGGCCGGCCGGTGGTGCCCGAGGTGTAGACCAGCGAGGCGACGTCCGCCAGCCCCGCGGTGGCCCGGTGCCGCTCAAGCTCCGCGTCGCTCACCCCGGAGCCCGCGGCGGCGAGGCTGCCGAGGTTGGGGGCGCCGCCGTCGTACTCCATCCGGACCACCGGGACCAGGCGGTCCCCGAGCAGCTCGGAGGTGTCCAGCACCTCCTGGACAAGGTCGGCCCGGATTTTGTTTTCGGCGAACACACGCCGGGCGCCGGAGTCGTGGAGGATCCACTCGACCTGGCTGGCGGAGGATGTCTCGTAGATGGGGACCGTCACGCCGCCGGCAAACCAGATGGCAAAGTCCACCACGGTCCACTCATAGCGGGTTCCGGCCATAACGGCCACCGTTTCCCCGGGGGAGATGCCGCCGGCGATGAGGCCTTTCGCCAGCGCCGTGACCTGGCCCAGGAACTGCTGCGCCGGGACGTCCGTCCAGCCGGCGGGACCCTTGCGGGAGTAGAGCGGATGGAGCGGGTCCTTGGCATGCTGTGCCAGGAGCAGGTCCGTCACGTTGCTGTCCGGATCCAGCTCGACGAGCAGTCCGGTACTTGCTTCTCTCACAGCCAGGTCTCCGTTCCGGGTCCGCCCGCTGGCAGCGGACTTACCCTGTAATCCTGCCCTAGATCCAGGACGGCATCCACATCCGGAACCGCCAGTCCTGGTAGGGGATGGTCTCGGCAGTCCAGACGGGATAGAAGAACGCGGACACCACGACGGCCGTGACCACAAAGAGCGTCACGAAGTACAGGCCCGAACGCCGGCGCCACAGCGGATCCGTGCGTTTGCCCAACACCAGCCCCAGGCAGTAGACGAGGGCCAGCACCAGGAAGGGCTCGAAGGACACGGCGTAGAAATAGAACATGGTGCGGTCCGGATACATGAACCAGGGGAGGTAGCCGGCCGCGATCCCCGCGAGGATGGCCCCGGCCCGCCAGTCGCGCCGGCCCGCCCACCAGAACAGCAGGACGCCGAGGCAGACGGCGGCGCTCCACCAGATCAGCGGGTTGCCGACCGAGAGGATGGCCGTGGTGCAGCTGCCCGCGCTGCAGCCCGGGCTGCCCGGTTTGGGCGATTCGTAGAAGAACGACGTCGGCCGGCCCAGCACCAGCCAGCTCCAGGCGCTCGCCTCGTAGGGGTGGTCCGAGTTGAGCCCCTGATGGAACCGGTACGCCTCGAGGTGGTAATGGGCCAGGGACCTGACGGCGTTGGGCAGCCATCCCCATTCCGCCGAGGGGTTGGTGTCCGCCCAGTGCCGGAAGTAGGCGTCCTTGGAACGGAACCAGCCCGTCCAGCTCGCGGCGTACGTGAGGGCCGCGACCGGGACAAGGCTCAGGAAGGCGGGGATCCCGTCCTTGAGGATGCCGCCGCTGATCCAGCCGTGGATGCCGGCGATCCGGCGGGCGCTCAAGTCCCAGAAGACGGTCAGCAGACCGAAAGCGGCCAGGAAGAACAACGCGGACCACTTCGTCCCGACCGCAAGCCCGAGGCACACGCCGGCCGCGATCCGCCACCAGCGGATGCCCAGCCACGGGCCGGAGGCGAGCTGTAGCAGGGAGGGCCGGCCGTCGGCGGAGCCCGCGGCCAGCCTGCCGAGCCGTTCCGCGAGCCGGCGCCGGCCGTCGTCGCGGTCCATCAGCAGGGCGCCGAAGGCGGCAAGGATCCAGAACATCAGGAAAATGTCCAGCAGGGAGGTCCGGGACATCACCAGGTGGTGTCCGTCCACGGCGAGCAACACCCCGGCCACGGCCCCCAGTGTCAGCGAGCGGAACAGCTTCTGGGCGATCAGGGCCAGCAGGAAGATCGACAACGTGCCGGTCAGCGCGGCCCCGAAGCGCCATCCGAAGGGATTGTCCGGGCCAAAGAGCCACATCCCGGCGGCGATCATCCACTTGCCGACCGGCGGGTGGACCACGTATTCGGGTGTGTCCAGCAGGACTCCGGGGTTCCCGGCGATGAACGAATCATTGGCCTTCTCCGGCCACGCGCGCTCATAGCCGCTGACCAGGAACGAATAGGCGTCCTTGACGTAGTAGGTTTCGTCGAAGACAAGGTTGCGGGGCACATCCAGCCGGACAAAGCGCAGCACCCCGCCGAGCGCCGCGGTGATGGCCGGGATGAGCCAGAACCACAGGCGCAACGACGGCGGATAGTCCCGCCAGCTCCGGATGCCGCCGATCAGGCGTTCCTTGAGCGCCTCGGGGGTGAAAGCCTCCGAGGGACGGCTGACCCAGCGGTGCCCCTCCAGGTTGCGTCCGGAAGGGGGAGTGGAGGGCGCCGGTCCGGCTGGGCCGGCCCCGACGGGCCGCGTGGAGGTCTGCGTCACGTTGCCCATGCTACCTTTCGCGGCTGTGTTCACCGGCCCCCACCCGCGCGGCAGTAGGCTGGTCTAGTGGACCAACAACTCAGCACCTCCCCGAATCATCCCGACGACGACGGAGGTCCGGCAGAGGCTGCAGCCTCACCGGGAGGCCCGGGCAGGATCGTGCTGGCGGCAACACCGATCGGCAACGTCGGTGACGCCTCGTCCCGCCTGATCGAGCTGCTTATGACCGCGGACATCGTCGCGGCGGAGGACACCCGGCGGCTGCACCGGCTGGTCCAGAACCTCGGCATCACCGTGGGCGGCCGCGTGATCAGCTACCACGAACACAATGAGGTGGCCAAGACCGCCGAGCTCCTCGACCACGTCCGCTCCGGGAAAACCCTGGTGATGGTCACCGACGCCGGAATGCCGTCCGTCTCGGACCCCGGCTTCCGGCTGGTCGAAGGGGCCGTCGCGGCCGGGCTCACGGTCACCGCCGTCCCCGGGCCGTCCGCCGTGCTCACGGCGCTGGCACTCTCCGGGCTGCCCACGGACCGCTTCTGCTTTGAAGGATTCCTGCCGCGGAAGGCCGGTGAACGGTCGTCCCGCCTCGCCGACCTCGACGCCGAGCGCCGCACCATGGTGTTCTTCGAAGCCCCGCACCGCCTCGAACCGATGCTCCGCGCCCTGCGCGAGCGGTTCGGCGCCGACCGCCGCGCGGCCGTCTGCCGGGAACTGACCAAGACCTACGAGGAAGTCATCCGCGGCAGCCTGCGCGAACTCCTGGAATGGGCCGAAAGCAACGAGGTGCGCGGCGAAATCGCCGTCGTCGTGGGCGGAGCCCCGGAACGGGAGCCCGGCAAGCCGGAAGACCACGTCGCTGCCGTGAATGCCCTGATCACACAGGGGATCCGGCTCAAGGAAGCCGTCGCCGCCGTGGCCGAAGAGGCCAGGGTCAGCAAACGCGAACTCTACTCGGCCGTGCTCGCCGCCCGCTGATCCGGCGGCTGGCCCCGGCCGCTGCCCGGCCACCCGGGGCCGCCGGTTCCCGCCGGGCGGGGAGCTGTGCAGCTGCACAGCGGATCCCCGTCGACGTAGTGCGTACATGCGTAGACACTCCGGAGAACGCCGCAGTACCGTGGCAGTAAATCCAGTGCGGATTGCCAGCGCTGAACCCGACCCAAAACCACCCGAATTGCCGACGAGGGAGTCAATTGTGACTGTAACTGCCCAGCCTATTGTTACTGCGGAGCGCGAGAGTGCTTTGCTGGCCTCTGTTCCGACGGGGTTGTTGATCAACGGTCAGTGGCGTCCGGCGGCGTCGGGGAAGACTTTCGATGTTGAGGATCCCTCGACGGGTAAGGTGTTGTTGAGTATTGCCGATGCCGGTCCGGAGGACGGGGCGGCGGCGTTGGATGCTGCGGCGGCCGCGCAGGAGTCCTGGGCGAAGGTCCCGGCCGCGGGAGCGCGGGGAGATCCTGCGCCGGGCTTTTGAGCTGGTGACGGAGCGGGCGGAGGACTTCGCGCTGCTGATGACCCTGGAGATGGGCAAGCCGCTGGCCGAGGCCCGCGGTGAGGTGACCTATGGTGCGGAGTTCCTGCGCTGGTTCTCGGAGGAGGCCGTGCGCGCGTTCGGCCGGTATTCGGTGTCCCCGGACGGGAAGTCCCGGCTGCTGGTGACGAAGAAGCCGGTGGGTCCGTGCCTGCTGATCACGCCGTGGAACTTCCCGCTGGCGATGGCGACGCGGAAGATCGCCCCGGCGGTCGCGGCGGGCTGCACGATGGTGTTGAAGTCCGCGAACCTGACGCCGCTGACTTCGCAGCTGTTCGCGGCCGTGATGGTGGAGGCGGGGCTGCCGGCCGGTGTCCTGAACGTCATCCCGACCTCCACCGCCGGGGCCACGACGGGTCCGCTGATCAAGGATCAGCGGCTGCGGAAGCTTTCCTTCACCGGGTCGACCGAGGTCGGCCGGCGGCTGCTGTCGGATGCGTCCGAGACGGTGCTGCGGACCTCGATGGAGCTCGGCGGGAACGCCCCGTTTGTGGTGTTCGAGGACGCCGACGTCGACGCCGCCGTCGCGGGGGCGATGCTGGCGAAGCTGCGGAACATGGGTGAGGCGTGCACCGCGGCGAACCGGTTCATCGTGCACGAGTCGGTCGCGGAGGAGTTCGCGGAGAAGTTCGCCGCGAAGATGGCCGGGATGACCACGGCGCGGGGGACCGAGCCCGAATCCAAGGTCGGTCCGCTGATCGATGCCAAGAGCCGGGACAAGGTCCACGAACTCGTCACCGACGCCGTCGCGGCCGGGGCCGTGGCCGTGGCCGGCGGCGGGCCGGTGGAGGGCCCGGGCTATTTCTACCAGCCGACCATCCTCAACGGCGTCACCGAGGGCACCCGGATCCTGTCCGAGGAAATCTTCGGACCCCGTCGCCCCGATCATCACCTTCTGCACCGAGGACGAGGCCGTCCGGCTCGCGAACAACACCGAGTACGGGCTGGTGGCCTACGTCTTCACCCGGGACCTGAACCGGGGGATCCGGATGGGCGAACGCCTCGAGACCGGCATGCTCGGCCTGAACGCCGGCGTCGTCTCCAACGCCGCCGCACCCTTCGGCGGGGTCAAGCAGTCCGGCCTGGGCCGCGAAGGCGGCCTCGAGGGCATCGAGGAATACCTCTACACCCAGTACATCGGCATCTCCGACCCCTACGCAGGCTAAGGGGTCCGCTCGCTCCGGCGCACCCGGCGGACCACGCTGCGGATCCTCAACCAGGAACCCGCGGCGGCCCGCCGGGTGCGCTGTGCTGTCTGCCAGACACCGCGCGGAAAGGCGCCGAGGCTGACCGTCGCCAGCCCGCCATGACCGACGGCGGCAACCACGCCGCGCGCAAGCGCGCCAGGGGCCGTGCGTTGGCCCGCAAGAGCGCCGTGCACGGCCGCGATCCTGGCGCGGCAGCCGGCGCCGGCATCCGTTCCGGCGGTGCCGCGGGCGGCCGTACTGGTGCCGCTCGAAGTCATCGGTGAGGGACACCGCAGCCTGGTGTCCTGCCGCGTCCAGCGCCGCCCGGATCGCCCAGGGCGCCGGAGGCGCGCAGCCGCTCGGAGAAATGCCGCGGCGTCTCACTGGTCCGTGGCGCCGCCCCGTAGTCCGTGGCAAGGTCCCGCAATTCGGCGAAGGCCGGCAGCGCCGACCCGCCGGCGCCGCCTGCTTTGAGCCGCCGCCGCCGGACCGCGCCCCGCGCGAGCTGGGGAGACGCCACCAGCAGCGCCACCAGCAGCAGGGCGCCGGCGCCGTACAGGACCGGCAGCAGCCGGCTGGCGGCATCCGCCGGGGCGTCCCCGCCCGGGAGCGGGACCGGTGCAACCTGCGGCGTGGTCGTCGGGTTTGACCTGCTCGTCGGGAATCAGCCCGTCATTGCTCTCGTTGGTGCTGGCGCCGCTGGGCGGGGCGCTTTCCAAGGCGTAGGGCGGGACCACCCCGCGGGAGGGCGTCGGTTCGAACGCGACCCAGCCCACGCCCTGGAAGTAGAGTTCCGGCCAGGCGTGCGCGTCCCGGGCATCCACCTCGTACTCCGGCAGCGCCCCCTGGCCGGCAATGGAGACTGTGCCGCCGGTGGGACGGCCCGGGGCGTAGCCGACGGCGATGCGGCTGGGGATTCCCTCCAGCCGGGCCATCACGGCCATGGCCGAGGCGAAATGGATGCAGTAGCCGCTCTTCTGGGTCGAGGAAGTCCGCCAGCACCGAGAGCCCGTTGCCGTCATACCCGCCCTGCACCGGCGACTGGAGCGAGTAGGTGAACTCGAGGGAGCGCAGGTATTTCTGGATCGCCATGGCCCGCGCGTACGGCGTCTGGGCGCCGGAGGTCACGGTCTCCGCAGTCTTGCGCACGATTTCCGGGACGTTCGCCGGCGCCCGCAGGAACACGTCGGAGACGCCCTGGTTCGGCCGCAGGAATCTGGGCCAGCAGCTCCGGGGTAAGCTGCGGGGCTGCCGAGAGCACCACGTACTGCTGGTCCCGGGAGTTCGTGTCGACACCCTTGATGCTGAGCGTGGCCGGATCCCAGCTCCAGCGCCCTGACAGGCCGTTGACCGCCTCGGGCGCGTACGGGACCGGAAGGTACGGGCTGGTGAACTGCCCGGTGTTGACCGCCGTGACCACCCTGAGCTCCGTTGCGATGGACTCGAGGCCGGTATCCATCCGTCCGGTGCCCACCCGGCGGGTGTCTTCACGGTCGTCCGGAGCCCACGAATCGCCGTCGAAGCTGTCCACGGTCACGGAGCGGAGATACGGGGCGGAGGGCGCGTTGGTGGCAAAGGTGATGCGGCCGTCCCCGGTCGGGCTGCGCAGGCTGTTGCCCAGGCTGATCATCGGATTCAGCCCGGTGGAGGTGCCGAACGGGTTCAGCCGCGAACCCTGCGGGAAGGTGCCCTGGTCAAACCCCGGAATCACCAGCTGGAGCAGGAGCGTCACCGTCAGTGCCAGGGCCCCGGTCAGCGAGGCGCGCCGGAGCTGGCCGGGATTGCGGGCAGTGTCTGCCCGCGTCCGGGTATCCGGAGCGAACCAGTGGCTGCTGGCCAGGATCATCAGGTACCCGACGGCGGCGGCGGCGAAGCCGAGCACACCGACGCTTTGCGGCTTGACGATGGCCGGCACCACGAGGATGGCGAGAATGCCGAGTCCGCTGGTGGCGGGGAGGGCCAGCGGGAACGCCAGGGCATCGACCAGCATCACCAGCAGCCCCAGGACGGCGCAGATCAGCAGCACGATGCCGGCGTTGGGGGCCACCGGGGAACTCTCGGCGAGGACCGTCTCGCTGGCACGGCGCAGGTACCGGCCCAGCTGGTTCATGGTGGCGCCGGTCGGGATGAAGCCGATGAAGCTGTGCGGCCGGAAGAAGGTGAAGGTCAGGATCATGACGAGCGACGCCAGGCCGCCCAGGCCCACGAAGACCGAGCGCCAGCGGAGCGCCCGGAGCCCGGCCATGGCCAGGGCGACGGTAAAGACGGTCGACAGCACGGGGGAGTACCAGGCCCATCCCCGCAGGACGCCGTTCAGGCCGAGCGCCGCGCCCGCGACGGCCGTAGCGATCGCCAGGGCCATGACCCACGGCTGCGCGCCGACCCGTTCCCGCCGCAGGGCATCGGCGGGGGCAAGGACGGTGGTCTGTTCTCCGGTCCCGGAACGTCCGCGCCGGGAGCGGCGATGCGGGGTGAGTGTCATTGCCGGATCCCCACGCCACGCCGCGCGTCGGCCGGCGGGCTCCCGGCCCCGTCCTGCGTCGAAGGCTGACCACGCGGCCGGAAGCGGCGTCGAGGCCGAGACGGCCACGGCCCGCCAGCCGCCGAGGCGCAACGCCTCGAGGACCTGGCCGGAATCATGCCCGGGGCCGGTGATGACCAGGGCAAAGGCGTTGGCGCCGAAACCGGCGGCCGGGGCAAGAGCCCGGGCCTCCCCGAGCGAGAGGCTGCCCAGGATGGCCAGGACGGGCCCCGCAGCCGGTGGGCCGCCAGCTTGTCCATCAGCCTGTCGTCGAAGGCCTGCGGGCCGGCCTCCATCGCCGGCGGGTGTTCCGCGCCGGGAGGCCTCCCGTGGTTCCTTGCGGCGTGTGCAGGTTCCCGCTGAGCTGGATGGCGGCCAGGCTCTCGGCGACGGACTGCAGCCCGGCGGCGCCGGTGTATTCCTCGGTCTCCGGCTCGGGTGCCGACGGGGAATGCAGGAAGGCGGGCTCGCCGGCGGCGTCCAGGAACCGCAATGCGTAGTTGCGTTCGGAGAGGTGGGCGCCGATCGACATCGCTGCCGTCACGGCCCATTCGAACGCCGTCGTTGGTGTCGAGCTCATGGCCGTCCGCATCCGCGATGCCGGCGGCAATGGCACGGCGAGTAGGCGTTGCTGCGGAAACGCCGCCAGCCGCTGGTCCAGGATGATGGTCGCCTCCGGGGTGGTGACGGATTCCTCCTGCCGCACCATAAGTTCGCCGTGCCGGGCGGTGGCGGCCCAGTGCACGCGGCGCATCGGGTCGCCGTGGCGGTATTCGCGGGTCATGACGTCGTCGTCGCTGGGGTTGGCCCGGAGCCTGGTGGCCGTGACGCCGTCGTGCCCGCGGGCGCCGGCCAGGCCGGTCACCGGCAGGTCGACGGCGGCGGGCGTCACGGTGAGGATGTCGCCGTCGTCGATCGCGTGGCGGTGCAGGGACAGCCCGAACGGGTCGCTGAATTCGGCCGTGACCGGGCCGATCCGGAACTGGCCGCGCTTGCCCGAGCGCAGATGGTACTCGTAGCGGCTGGCGCCTCCCGCGGCCGAGCGCGCCGGGAAACGGAACACCGGCGATTCGCCGAACCGCGGCCGGCAGATGCTCTTCCATGATGGCGTGGCCGGAGCCGGTCCCGGTCCGGGCGACGGCCAGCCGCACCGTGGTGGCGCGGCCGTTTCGACCGTGGAGGGATTGAACTCCCGGTAGACCTGGAACCTCGGTTTCAGGACCCGGGTTCCGGCCAGCGCCAGCAGGGGCAGGACCATCAGGAGGATGGCCAGCGCCAGCAGGTCGCGGCGGCCCATCACCTGGGCCGCCAGCAGGAAGACGGCGCCGGCGCCCAGCAGGCCCCAGCCGCGCGTGCTGAAGATGTGTCCGGGGAACCGGTCCATCAACGCCACGGCGGGTCCGCCTCCTAGCGCGGTTCGGCAACTGGGCGACGGCGCGGCCGCCATGGCCTGGGCCGGCCAGGACTGCCGGCCGTTGATGGACCGGCGCCGCGCCCACCTCCGGGGTGACCGGGATCTTGGCCAGGACGGCCCGGATGACGCTCTGCGGCGTCTCGCCCGAGCTGGCCGCCTTGCGGTCCAGGATGATCCGGTGCGCCAGCACCGCTTCGGCGACGCTGACGACGTCGTCCGGCAGCACGAAGTCCCGGCCCGTCCAGCGCAGCGGTGGCCTTGGCCGCCCGGAGCAGCTGGAGCATGGACCGGGGGCTGGCACCGAGCCGGAGCAACCCGCTTTCCCGCGTGGCCCGTCCCAGCGACAACGGTGTACTCCTTGATCGACTGCGAGACGTAGACCTGCTGGACCGTGGCGATCATGGCCGCGACGTCCGCTGCCGTGACCACCGCCGTCACGCGGGTCAGCGGGGACGTGGCCTGGTGGGTCTCCAGCATTTCCATCTCGGACTCCTTGTCCGGATAGCCCATGGAGATCCGGGCCATGAAGCGGTCCCGCTGGGCCTCCGGGAGCGGGTACGTCCCCTCCATCTCGATGGGGTTCTGCGTGGCCACCACCATAAACGGCTCATCCAGCCTGTAGGACTTGCCGTCCACCGTGACCTGGTGCTCCTCCATGCACTCCAGCAGGGCAGACTGCGTCTTGGCCGAGGCGCGGTTGATTTCGTCACCGATGACGATGTTGGCGAACACCGCGCCCGGCCGGAACTCGAAGGACCGGGACGCCTGGTTGTAGATGGACACGCCGGTGACATCGGAGGGCAGCAGGTCCGGGGTGAACTGGATCCGGCTCACGGAGCAGTCGATGGTGCGGGCCAGCGTCTTGGCCAGCAGGGTCTTGCCGACCCCGGGGACGTCCTCAAGGCAGCAGGTGGCCCTGCGCCAGGAGCACTGTCAGCGCCAGTTTCGCCGCCTCGGCCTTGCCGTCGATCACCGTGTTGATGGCCGTCAGGATGCGCTCGCTGGCCGCGTGGAAGGCCTCCGCGTCCATCGCCGCGGGCAGCCGGGCCGGGCGCCTGGGCGGCGCGTTCCCGCCGCGGCAGGGCCGTCCTGGAAGCCCTGGTCCTTCGGGGAGGACTTCGTCTACGGAGGTGCGGTGGTAGTCCATCGGCAGCCTTTCAGCCCTGGTGGATGCCTGGAACGGGTCCGGCACGGATCTGCCGGGCCCGACAGCGGGCGTTCGCCTGTATCCACTATACAGAGTACTAACACAACTGCCGGGCCTGACAGAGAGTTCCGGGTAAATCTCCAGACAGCAGCTCCGGCACCCTTTAACCCATGCCGGTTAAAGCGACGGGTCGGGCCGGCCGCCGGCTCCCGGTTAAGGTGGGGGGATGGTCAATTCCCTTACTCCGGTCCCGTTCCGCGCCCCCGGCAGCGACGGTACCGGGCGGCAAGGGTATCCGCCCGCGCCGGAGCCGCTGCCGGTCCCGGTCATGGACAACCACACGCACCTGGACTTCCCCAACGCCGATCTCTCGGTCGGCGTCAAGGACGCCCTGGACGCGGCCGAGGCGGTGGGCGTACAGGGCGCCGTGCAGGTGGGATGCGACCTCGAATCCTCCCGGTTCACGGTCCGCGCCGTCGAGCTGGATGCGCGGCTCCTGGGCGCCGTCGCGCTCCACCCAATGATGCGCCGCGACTACGCCGGCGCGGGGGAGCTCGAGGACGCCCTGGCCGAGATCGAGGCCCTCGCCGCGCATCCGCGGATCCGGGCGATCGGCGAGACGGGACTGGACTTCTTCCGGACGGAGGGCGAAGGGCCTGGCCCATCAGCGCTATTCGTTCCGCCGGCACATCGACATCGCCAAGCGGCTCGGACTGACCCTGCAGATCCACGACCGGGACGCCCACGACGACGTGGTGCAGGTGCTGCGCGAAGAAGGGGCCCCGGAGCGCGTGGTGTTCCACTGCTTTTCCGGCGACGAGGAACTCGCCCGGACCTGCAACGACGCAGGGCTGGTACATGTCCTTCGCCGGGACCCTGACGTTCAAGAACGCGGCGAACCTGCGCGCGGCCCTCGCCGTCGCGGACCCGGACCCGGATCCTGGTCGAGACCGACGCGCCGTTCCTCACGCCGCACCCGCACCGCGGCCGCCCCAACGCCAGCTACATGGTGCCCGTACACCGTGCGGGCCATGGCCGATTTGACTGGAAGCGAGCTCTCCGGACTGTGCGCCCGGATCACCGAAAATACCGTGCGGGCATACGGATCCTGGGACTGAAAAGGCACCTCCCGGCGACCGCATGGGCATACCGGGTATGCATGAATTCTTGGTCGCTTTATAACGCTACGGTTACAGTGGTCAACTATTAGCCGGGGTCGGGGAAGGCCTACGGATAATTTCACTCCAGCAGGGCGCGCAATGTGGCAATCGATCCACATGCGCGCTCTCGTTTGTGGGTGTGGCAGTGCACACATGCTGCCGCGAACAGCCGGACCCGTTCCGGAGCTGCCCCTGGGGCGTTCGCGACGGGTGATCCTGTGCGCTTTTCCCCGTGCCCGGACGGTCCAAGAGATACGGGCAATCGTGGTCAAGTTCTTCACTTCGGACGGCAAGTTCAGCTTCGTCAAGGTTGGCACGCAAGCTGTGGTGCTCGTGGCACTCGTGCTGGGCCTCGTTGCCTTCGTCGGCAACAACAAGACGGTCACACTCAACGTCGACGGAAAAGTCAGCTCCGTCCAGACGTTCGGCGGGACAGTCGGCCAGGTCGTCAAGGGCGCCAAGGTCGAACTGCAGTCCGCCGACCGGGTGTCGCCCGCGGCCGACTCCCATGTCCAGGACGGATCGGTCATCAACGTCAACCTCGCCAAGGCCGTCAAGGTCAGCCTGGACGGCGCGGAGCGGACCATCAACACCACCTCGCCCACCGTCGAGGGCCTCGTGACCGAACTCGGCGTCGCCAGCGCCTCGGAGGTGTCCGTCCCGAAGGACGCCCAGCTGGCCGTCTCCGGTTCCTTCGTGGCCATCTCGACGCCGAAGACCGTGAGCATCGTCGCCGACGGCAAGGCGGCCACGACCACCACGACGGCGGCCACCGTCGCCAAGCTGCTCGACGGACGCCGGGCTCTCGCTCGGCGCCAGCGACCGGACCTCGCAGCCCGGCAACGCCCCGGTAGTCAACGACATGGTCATCAAGGTCTCCCGCGTCGACATCGAGCAAGACGGCGAAAACCACCGAGCCCGTCCCGTTCGAGACCCTCACCACCGAGAGCGCCGAGATGTTCAAGGGTGAGAAGGACGTCACCCAGGCCGGCGTCGCGGGCAGTTATGGACAAGAGCTTCAAGCTGGTCCTCGTCGACGGCCGGGAAGCGTCCCGCACGCTCGTGTCCCAGTCGGTCAGCGTCCAGCCGGTCACCGAGAAGGTCACCGTCGGCACCAAGGAAAAGCCGAAGGCGCAGGCCGGCCAACACCGGCGCCGCGCGCTCCGGCCATGATGAACGAAGCCATGTGGGACAAGATCGCCCAGTGCGAGTCCGCCGGCAACTGGTCGATCAACACCGGCAACGGCTACTACGGCGGCCTGCAGTTCGACGTCCGGACCTGGCTCGGCTCCGGCGGCGGCGCGTACGCGCCCAACGCCAGCCTGGCCACCAAGGCCCAGCAGATCGACATCGCCAACCGCGTCTACGCCCAGCGCGGCCTCCAGCCGTGGGGCTGCGGCTGGGCCGCCCGCTAAGCGGCCGGACCGCGCACAACCAGGCAGTCACGGCCGGGTCCGGTCCGCCGGACCCGGCCGTTGCCATGTCCGGGATAGGATACCTAGGTGACTCGAACCGACCCCCTCCGCGCCTGCCAACGTGCCCGGAACCGAGCGCGCCAACGCATCCGGAACCGCGCCCGGGACCACCCCGCACCGCTGATGGGCGCGTCCGACATCCGCCGGCTGGCCGAGGAAATCGGGGTACGTCCCACCAAGACCCTGGGCCAGAACTTCGTCATTGACGGCAACACCATCCGCCGGATCGTGACGGCGGCAGCCATCCGGGCCGGATGAGACGGTCCTGGAAGTGGGGCCCGGGCTGGGCTCGCTCACCCTCGGCCTGCTCGACGCCGCACAGTCCGTGGTCGCCGTCGAAATCGACCCGGTCCTCGCCGCGAAGCTTGCCGGCCACCGTGGCCCAGTGGCGCCCCGAAGCCGCTCGAGAACTTCCACCTGGTCCTCGCCGACGCCATGAGGGTCACGGAGCTCCCGGTCGAACCGACGGCGCTCGTCGCAAACCTGCCCTACAACGTTGCCGTCCCCGTGGTCCTGCACCTGCTGCAGCACTTCCCGAGCCTGCGGCACGGCCTGGTGATGGTCCAGGACGAAGTCGCCGACCGGCTCGCCGCCGGACCCGGCTCGAAGACCTACGGCGTGCCGTCGGTCAAGGCGGCCTGGTACAGCAGCATGCGCAAGGCCGGCGTGATCGGCATGAACGTGTTCTGGCCCGCGCCGAAGATCCACTCCGGCCTCGTTTCCTTCACCCGCCGGGAACCGCCGGTCACCACAGCAACGCGGGAACAGGTCTTCGCCGTGATCGACGCCGCGTTCGCGCAGCGGCGCAAAACCCTGCGCGCCGCCCTGGCCGGCTGGGCCGGAAGCGCCGCCGAAGCCGAGCGCTGCCTGCGGGCCGCCGGAATAGACCCGACCGCACGCGGCGAAGTGATCGACATCGCGGCGTTTTCCCGGATTGCCGAGGCGCACGCCCGGCCCGAGGCCTGAACTCTCGCCTGAAACACGGCACCGGCCCGGACGACGCACGCGCGCAAGGCTTGGAGCCCGGCCCCGCCATGCCATAGCGTGGAGCCATGAACGCAGTGAGAGGGCGCTTTGCCGCGAGGACCGTCCGGGTCAAGGCTCCCGGCAAGGTAAACGTCTCACTCGACGTCGGACCGGTGCGCCCGGACGGCTACCACTCGGTGGCCAGCGTCTATCTGGCCGTCTCCCTCTACGAAGAGATCGCCGCCACCAGCACTGATACCGGTGAAATCACGGTCAGCATCAGCCCGGCGAGCACGCTGGACCTCGACGGCGTGGACATCCCCCTCGATGAGCGCAACCTCGCTTACAAGGCGGCAGCCATCATGACCGACGTCTCCGAACATTCCACCGGCGTGCACCTGGAAATCACGAAACGCGTGCCCGTGGCCGGCGGCATGGGCGGCGGCTCGGCCGACGCCGCCGCCACCCTGCTCGCCTGCGACGCGCTGTGGAACAGCGGACTCTCCCGCGACGAACTGGCGCACCTGGCCGCGGAACTCGGCGCCGACGTGCCGTTTTCCCTGCTCGGCGGCACCGCCGTCGGCCTGGGGCTGGGCGACGAACTCTCCCCGGCCCTCGTCAAGGCCCAGACGGACTGGGTGCTCGTCACCGCCGACTTCGGCCTGCCCACCCCGGAGGTCTACCGGACCCTGGACAAACTGCGGGCGGCCGAAGGGATCGCGATCGAGGAACCCACCGCCGTGGACCCCCGGATCCTCAAGGCGCTACGCACAGGCGACGCGGATGCCCTGAGCCGGGTCCTCATCAACGACCTCCAGCGGGCCTCCATCGAGCTGGCGCCGGAGCTCCGGGACACCCTCGGGCTCGGCGAATCGTGCGGCGCCATCGCCGGGCTCGTGTCCGGCTCCGGACCCACCGTGGCCTTCCTCGCGCACAGCCCGGCGGCCGCCGCGGGGCTCGCGGAGGACCTCCGTCACCACGGCCTCGACGCCATGGCCGTCCACGGCCCGGTGCACGGGGCGCGCATCATCTCCGATACGCTCCTTTAGTAGCTTTTGACGCACTGCACCGCTTCACCGCACCGCATGACGTCACCGAAACACCTGATCGATACACCTAGGAAAGCAGTTCCCAGTGGCACACCTGCTCGGCGGCGAGAACCTCACGGTCTCGTACGCAACCCGCACCGTCCTCGATGGCATCACCCTCGGCCTTGAAGAGGGCGACCGGATCGGCATGGTGGGCCGCAACGGCGACGGCAAGTCGACGCTCATGCGGCTGCTGGCGATGCGCTCCACCCCGGACTCCGGCCGGGTCACCAAGCGCAGCGAGGTCAACATCGGCTACCTGGACCAGAGCGACGTGCTCGACGGCGACCTCACCGTCGGTGCCGCGATCGTCGGGGACCAGGCCGACTACGAATGGGCCCGCAACCCGCAGATCCGCGAAGTCATGGGCGGACTCGTGTCCGACGTCGACTGGCACGCCAACGTCCACGCGCTCTCCGGCGGACAGAAGCGCCGCGTGGCGCTCGCCAAGCTGCTGATCGAGGACCACGACGTCATCATGCTCGACGAGCCCACCAACCACCTCGACGTCGAAGGCGTCGCGTGGCTGTCCCGGCACCTGAAGACCCGCTGGCGGGCCAACCAGGGCGCCTTCCTCGTGGTCACCCACGACCGCTGGTTCCTCGACGAAGTCTGCACCAAGACCTGGGAAATCCACGACGGCATCATGGACCCGTTCGACGGCGGCTACGCGGCCTATGTGCTGGCCCGCGCCGAACGTGACCGCTCCGCCTCCGTGGTCGAAAGCAAGCGCCAGATGCTCGTGAAGAAGGAGCTGGCCTGGCTCCGGCGCGGCGCCCCGGCCCGCACCGCCAAGCCCAAATTCCGCATCGAGGCCGCCAACGCCCTGATCGCCGACGTCCCCGAGCCCCGCGACTCGACGGCGCTGAGCAAGATGGCCACGGCCCGGCTCGGCAAGGACGTGCTGGACCTCGAGAACGTCTCACTGGACTTCCTGGGCGGCGACCCCGGCCAGAAACTCTTCGACAACATCACCCTGCGCCTCGCCCCGGGCGAGCGGCTGGGCCTCGTCGGCGTCAACGGCGCCGGCAAGACCACCCTCCTGAAGCTCCTCAACGGCGAGATCCAGCCCAGCTCCGGCAAGGTCAAGCGCGGCAAGACGGTGGTCACCGCGGTCCTCAGCCAGGAGGTCAAAGAACTCGACGACGTCTCGGACCTGCGCGTAATCGAAGTGATCGAGCGGGAAAAGCGCTCCTTCAACGTCGGCGGCAAGGAATTCACCGCCGGCCAGCTCGTGGAGCAGCTGGGCTTCACCAACGAGAAGCAGTGGACCCCGGTGAAGGACCTCTCCGGTGGCGAACGCCGCCGGCTGCAGCTCCTGCGCCTGCTCGTGGGCGAGCCGAACGTGCTGATGCTTGACGAACCGACCAACGACCTCGACACCGACACCCTCGCCGCCGTCGAAGACGTCCTCGACGGCTGGCCCGGCACCCTCGTGGTGGTCAGCCACGACCGCTACCTGCTGGAACGCGTCACGGACCACCAGATGGCCCTCCTGGGCGACGGCAAGATCCGTGCACTGCCGCGCGGCGTGGACCAGTACCTCGAACTGCGGGAAGGCGCCCTCGCCGGCTCCACGATCACCGGCGGCGGCAACCCCGTCACCTCCGGGAGTGCCGGGTCCGCCCCCGCCGTAGCGGGCCCCTCGGAAGCCGAGAAGCGCGACGCCCGCAAGGCCAAGAACCGGATCGACCGCCAGCTGGGCAAGCTCAAGCAGCAGGAGGACAAGCTCCACGCCCAGATGACCACGGCGGCAGCCGACCCGGCAGCCGTGGGCCAGCTCGCCGGGCTCAACAAGAAGCTCAAGGACCTGGCCGGCGAACGCGAAGCCCTTGAACTCGAATGGCTCCAGGCGCTGGACGTCCTGGGGGAGTAGTTTCCCGGGCGCCGGCCGAGTCGCACGAGGCCGGACCTTCGTGGCAGAATTGTCTCTTGTGCCTCGGGCTGAACGCCCGGGCATGATCCGCCCTGGTGTAATGGCAGCACCCCGGCCTTTGGAGCCGTGGAGTATAGGTTCGAATCCTATGGGCGGAACTGTGTGCGCCGGCGGGACGGGAACGGTCCCCGGCGGGCCAGGTCCGGTGCGGGTCAAGTAGGATATAGCTGACGCCGCGACCGGAATCCGGTCCGGACACGCCGCGCGGATCCGGCAACCGAGGTGCACCATGCGGCCTCAGCCGCGAGGCCACTCAGATCCACCGAACAGCGGCGCGAGTTAAGCCACTGAGCAAGGAGAGCCCGTACGTGAGCCCCGAGAATACCGGCCCAGCCGCCGTAATCGTCCTAGCTGCAGGTGCCGGTACCCGGATGAAATCCCGTACCCCCAAGATCCTCCACGAGATCGGTGGCCGCTCCCTCGTGGGACACGCCCTCGCCGCCGCCCGCGCCCTCCGCCCGCAGGAGCTCGCACTCGTCGTCCGGCACGAACGCGACCTCGTCGCCTCGCACATCGCCGCGCTGGATCCGGACGCCCGCATCGTCGACCAGGACGAGGTCCCCGGCACGGGCCGCGCCGTGGAAGCCGCCCTGGCGGCGCTCGACTCCCACGGCCCCGTCAGCGGAACCGTCGTCGTCACCTACGGCGACGTCCCCCTCCTCACCGGGCAGCTGCTGGCCGGCCTGGTCACCTCCCACGAAGCCGACGGCAACGCCGTCACCGTCCTCACCGCCGTCCTGGCTGACGCCGCCGGCTACGGCCGCATTCTCCGCGCCGCCGACGGAACGGTCACCGGCATCCGGGAACACAAGGACGCCACGGAGGCCGAGCGCGGCATCCGGGAGGTCAACTCCGGCATCTACGCGTTCGACGCCGCCGTGCTGCGCAGCGCGCTCGCCCACGTCACCACCGACAACGCCCAGGGCGAGAAGTACCTCACCGATGTGCTGGCCCTCGCCCGCGAAGCCGGCGGCCGCGTCGCCGCCGTCGTCACGGAAGACCGCTGGCAGGTCGAAGGGGCCAACGACCGCGTGCAGCTCGCGGCCCTCGGCGCCGAACTCAACCGGCGCACCGTCGAGGCCTGGATGCGCGCCGGAGTCACCGTCGTGGACCCGGCCACCACCTGGATCGACGCCACGGTCACCCTCGACGAGGACGTCCGGCTGCTGCCCAACACCCAGCTCCACGGGACAACGACGGTGGCGCGGGACGCCGTCGTCGGCCCCGACACGACCCTGACCGACGTCCACGTCGGCGAGGGCGCCAAGGTGATCCGCACCCACGGTTCCGGCGCCACGATCGGCGCGCACGCCAGCGTCGGCCCGTTCACGTACCTGCGCCCCGGCACCATGCTGGGGGAGACCGGCAAGATCGGCGCCTTCTACGAGACCAAGAACGTCACGATCGGCCGCGGCTCGAAACTCTCCCACCTCGGCTACGCCGGCGACGCCGAGATCGGCGAGGACACCAACATCGGCTGCGGCAACATCACAGCCAACTACGACGGCGAGAAGAAGCACCGGACGGTCATCGGCTCGGGCGTCCGGACCGGGTCCAACACCGTGTTCGTGGCCCCCGTCCGGCTCGGCGACGGTGCCTACAGCGGCGCGGGCGCCATCATCCGCCGCGACGTCCCCGCCGGTGCACTTGCCGTGTCCGTGGCGAAGCAGCTCAACGCCGACGGCTGGGTCCTCGAGAACCGTCCCGGTACCGTCTCCGCCGCGCTGGCAGAAGCCGCCGGCGCCACCCCACCAACCTCCACTACTCCGGCACCGACAGAAGAGGGCTAGCAATCATGAGCGAAATTACGGCACGCGGCGAGAAGAAGCTGGTGCTAGCCGCTGGGCGCGCGCATCCCGAGCTGGCGAAGGAGATCGCCAAGGAGCTCGGCACCGAGCTGCTGCCCCTGGATGCCTACGACTTCGCCAACGGCGAGATCTACGTGCGGGCCGGCGAAAGCGTCCGCGGCACCGATGCCTTCGTCATCCAGGCCCACCCGGCCCCGCTGAACAACTGGCTCATGGAACAGCTGATCATGATCGACTCGCTCAAGCGGGCCTCCGCCAAGCGCATCACCGTCGTGTCCCCGTTCTACCCCTACGCACGCCAGGACAAGAAGGGCCGCGGCCGCGAGCCGATCTCGGCGCGCCTCGTTGCGGACCTGTACAAGACCGCGGGCGCGGACCGGATCATGAGCGTGGACCTGCACACCTCCCAGATCCAGGGCTTCTTCGACGGCCCGGTGGACCACCTGATGGCCATCCCGCTGCTCGCGGACTACATCCGGACCCGCGTCGCCGCGGACAACATCACCGTGGTTTCCCCGGACACCGGCCGCGTCCGGGTCGCCGAGCAGTGGGCCGAACGCCTCGGCGGCGCCCCGCTGGCCTTCGTCCACAAGAGCCGCGACCTCACCGTCCCCAACCAGGCCGTCTCCAAGACCGTCGTCGGGCAGATCGAAGGCCGCACCTGCGTCCTGATCGATGACATGATCGACACCGGCGGAACCATCTCCGGCGCGGTCCAGGTGCTCAAGAACGCCGGCGCCAAGGATGTCATCATCGCGGCCACCCACGCCGTCTTCTCCGATCCGGCCGCCAAGCGCCTCGCCGAATCCGGAGCCCGCGAAGTCGTCGTCACCGACACCCTCCCCATCAGCGCCGACAAGCGCTTCCCGCAGCTGACCGTGCTGTCCATCGCACCGCTGATCGCCCGCGCCATCCGCGAAGTGTTCGACGACGGCTCCGTCACGAGCCTCTTCGACGGCAACGCCTAGTACGCCTGCTTGCTCCGGTTCCAGAACCGGGCCCGGTTTCTGAAACCGGGTCCGGCGCTGGTAGCCTTGTAACGAAACCTTGGCGAGGGAGAGCTCCGGCGTTCCGTGTAGTTCCGTAATCAATGGAAATTGATTACAGAAACCGGACTGCTGGTCTCCGTTATCGACTGGGTCTGAATCTCCCTTCGGAAGGGCGGCCGCACGGCCACCCGGCGTTGAAGGTCGCAAACAGACCTCCGCCCTTGCTGCACACCGCTAGTCCATTAGGAGATACCCATGTCTGAGCAGAAGCTCGCCGCAGAAGTCCGCACCGAATTCGGCAAGGGCTTTGCCCGCCGTGCACGGATGGCCAACCTGATCCCCGCCGTGATCTACGGCCACGGCGCAGAGCCGATCCACATCACGCTGCCGGCCAAGTCCACCACCCTGGCAGTCCGCGTTGCCAACGCCCTGCTGACCCTGGACATCAACGGCGAACAGCACCTCGCCCTCGTCAAGGACATCCAGCGCGACCCGATCAAGCAGATCATCGAGCACCTTGACCTCCTGACCGTCCGCACCGGCGAAAAGGTCACCGTTGACGTCCCCGTGCACATCACCGGCGAACTTGCTCCGGGCAACGTGTTCAACCAGGAAATGACCGTCATCTCCCTCGAGGCCGAGGCAACGCACCTGCCGACCTCCGTCGAGGTCAGCATCGAAGGCCGCACGGCCGGCGAGCACATCCACGCTTCCGACCTGGTCCTGCCGAAGGGCGCCGTCCTGCTGGCCGACGCCGAGTCCCTCGTCGTGCACATCTCCGAGGCCACCGAGGTCACCGAAGAAGAGGCTTCCGAAGGCGCCACCGCCGCTTCCGAGGCTGCAGCCGAGTAATTCCGGCGAAACTTGCGGTGGCCGGGTCCCTTCGGGGCCCGGCCACCGTCGTCTCCGCCCTCCGGGACCGCTGTTCCTGCCCGGCCGGACCCGGCCTGCCGCACTGAACCGGCCCGCCGCACTGAAGGACTGATCCATGACTGAAAACTGGCTGATCGTAGGCCTTGGCAACCCGGGAGCCGAATACGCCCACAACCGGCACAACGTGGGGCAGATGGTCCTCGACGAACTCGGTTCGCGGCTCGGCGGCGGGTTCAAATCCCACAAGTCCCGGGCCCAGGTCCTCGAGGGACGCCTCGGCATCGGCGGGCCGCGGATGGTGCTCGCCAAGCCGCTGAGCTACATGAACGTTTCCGGCGGCCCGGTCTCGGCACTGGCCAGGTTCTACGACATCGACCCCGGCCATGTGATCGCCGTGCACGACGAAATCGACATCCCCTTTAATACGGTGAAACTCAAGCTCGGCGGCGGCGAAGGCGGCCATAACGGGTTGCGGGACATCTCGAAGGCCCTCGCCACCAAGGACTACCTGCGGGTCCGGGTGGGCGTCGGCCGGCCGCCGGGCCGGATGGACACCGCGGATTACGTCCTCAGGGACTTTTCCGCGGCGGAGAAAAAGGAACTGCCGTTCCTGCTCGATTCCGCCGCCGACGCCGTGGAAGTCCTGGTCCGCGACGGACTGCTCGCGGCCCAGCAGGAGTTTCACCCCGCCAAGGCACCGTAGGTTCCGTTGCGGCTCCCGCGGGGCCGGACATTCCTTCCAAGCTTTCCGGATTCCCGCTATGATCGCTCTACTCTCATGTCGGGGGATAGGGATACGCTACTTCTAAGCGGGCAATCTGGGGTTGGTGTCCGCAAAGCGGTACGAAGGAAACTAGATGTCGAGGGATTCACTGGGCTGGGGAAATGTTTCCACTACATTGGCACCCGCCGAAGAAGCACACTGCCGGTCCGGTCAACAGGCACAGGTGGTCCGGTCTAGCGCGCTCCGCCGACGCCGACCGGGTTCGTGAGGCGTTGCTGGCTGAGGGCCGGACGGGCGTCGTGATCACCGGCGACCGCGGCGTCGGCAAGACTTTGGTGGGACGCACCGCCTTGGCCGGGTTCGGCCCGGAGTTCTACACCCTGCAGCTCCGGAGCTCCGGACCAGGGGCGGCCACACCCTACGGTTGCCTCGGGTTCACGCTGGCGCGCCTGCCGCAGAGCTCGCTCGGATCCCCGACCGCCATCCTGCACGGCATCACGTCTTTGATCCGCGACGACGCCGCGGGCCGGCCGTGCGTGATCCTGCTGGACAACGCCGGCGCGCTGGACGAGCTCAGTACCGGGGTCCTGCTCAACCTGCTCCAGACCCAGACGGCCCGGCTGATCGCCACGGCCCAGCGCAGTACCGACCTGCCTCCCGATTTCTACTGGCTCATCACGTCCGGCCAGCTGGCCGAAGTGCGGCTCGCGAACTTCACCGAGGTCGAAACCCTGGACGTGCTGCAGACCGCACTGGGCCACCGCGTCTCCAGCGCCCTCGCGAGCCAGATGCACCAGCTCGTCGGCGGCAGCCCGACCCTGCTGCAGGCTGTGGTCTCGGAACAGATCGAACGCGGAAACCTCGTGCTCTCCGGATCGGTCTGGACCCTGCTCGACGAGGTTGTTCTGGACGGGCGGACAGGGCTCGAAGACATTGTCCGGGCCCGCTATGCCCGCGAATCACCCATGGCACGGGAAGTCATCGAGGTTCTCTCCTGCGCCCGGGCCATGGCCCTGTCCCGGCTGGCACGGATGTACGGGGCAGGCGTCATCGCCGACATGGAGGACGCCGGCCAGATCGTCGTCGACCGCACGGACCGGCACTTCGTCTCGCTCGGGGACCGCTACCTGGGCGACATCGTCCGCAACTGGCTCACCGTGGAGCGCCGCCTGGAGCTGCGGGACAAGGTCCCGGGGCACCGGCCGGAGGAGCTCGGAGAGCTGACCGTCGAAGACCTGCTCGCCTACGCGGCATGGACGCACGACTGCGATGCCCCGCTGGCCCCTGCCCACGCCCTGGCGGCGGCCGAGGCCGCGGTCAGGCTCTTTGACCCGAAGTTCGCGCTGGAGTGTGCCGGCAGCCTGGCCTCGACCGACCCTGAATGGGCCGAGGGGCAGCTGCAGAAATCGGCGGCCTACCTGCAGCTGGGGCTGCCGCAGCAGGCCATGTCCGCGCTCGACGACGTCTCGGAGGCGCAGGTCAACGCCCTGGGACCGGCGGTGTTTGCCGAGCTGGTTGCGGCCAAGGCCGACTGCATGGCGTGGCTGGACGACCGGTCCGGCAAAGTCCCCGAGATGATCCGGCAGGCCCGGCTCCGGCTCCACGAGCTCGCGGTCAACGCACCCGCCGAGGCGCCGGAGGAGCTCACCCGGGCGGCACTGTGCCTGGACCTCTGTGAGTTCAACTTCCTCTCCTTCATCGGTGATTTCGAGCCCATGATGGACCGGCTCGCCGCGGCGGCGACGGCCGAGGGACACGACATCGACCCGGTGCACAAGCTGCGCTGCGCGATCATCCTGATGGAGGCGCTGTGCCTGACGGGCCGGGAGCTCGACGCCCGGACACTCATGCGCGAAATCGGCGGACAGCTGGGGGAATGGTCCAATATCCCCCGGATCCGGGAGAATTTCGCCTGGCGATCGTTCAACGTGCTGCTGCTCTCCGGGTACTGGCGCCAAAGCATCGACATGCTGAAGGATGCCAGCGGACGCGCCGGCCACGGCCTGCACTCCGGCAGCGCCGCCACCGACCTCGCCGTCGGGCTCGCATATGTCTACGCCGGCCGCGGCTACATGGCGCTGGATCCGCTGCTTGCCGCGATCGCGCAGCTCGAGGTGCGGTCGAGCCTGCACTCGCTCCGGCAGGCGTACGCCGCCACTGCCTTTGCCTACGCCCAGACCGGCAATTCCATGCAGGCGAGCATCTACCTCGACCGGGCGCGGTCCGCCGACGGCCCGGCCCGGTTTACGATCCGGAGTTCCGCCGAGTTCTGCATGGACATGGCCTCGCGCTGGCTGGGGGACCCGGAAGCGCGGGAGCGGCTGGTCCACTCGGCTGAGGCGCACTACCGGGCCGGCCGCTACACCTTGGCCGGAATCTGCATGTTCGGGGCCACCGTCAACGGCACCGCCAAGGACTTCGTGTTTATGGAGGAAATCGCAGGCATGCGCCAGGGCCCGCTCGCGGAACTGTCCCGGACCGTCGCCGTGGGCAGCCGGAAGAAGGACGCTGCGATCATGCTGGAGGCGGCCGGGCAGTCCGCCGGCCTGGAACTGGACGCGGTCCAGGCCCGCTGCGCCGCGCTCGCCTATGACTTCGCCCAGGCCGAGGGGCTGAGCGGGACCGCCAGCACCGCCCACACGATGCTGGACAAACTCTCGGAGTCCGTCCCGGCCCTGCCCATCACGCCCCGGAACAAGGGTCCGCTGCTGACGGACCGGGAACGGCAAATAGCGACCCTCGCCGGCAACGGCGTCTCAAACAAGGACATAGCGCTTGATATCGGTATCTCCGTGAGGACCGTGGAGGGCCACCTGTACCAGGTGTTCACGAAGCTCGGAGTTTCGTCGCGGAGTGATCTGCTTGGACTCATCTAGGGTACGTGCGGCCGCCGCCGGAGCCGCGGCATCGGCGGTCCTGACCGGCCGGACGGAAGACCTGGCAGCAGCGGTGGCAGCCATCCGGGGCGGCACGAACGTCGCCGTCTTCCTCCTCGGGGACCGCGGCATCGGGAAATCCACCCTCATGGAGGCGGTCATCGGTGAACTCGGGCACGACGTCACACCGATCCGGATCCACGGCAGCCCCTCGCTGACGCACGTCCCGTACGGCGTGCTGGGCCCGTTCATCGTCGGCCTCCCGGTGCAGGAGGCGACCTCGCAACTGGCCGTCCTGCGGACCTTGTGGACCCACCTCGAGGAGGAACGGCGCGCAACCCAGAAGCCCTTGCTGCTGATTGTCGATGACGCCCACGACCTCGACGAGGCAACGGCTGGGATCCTGGTGGACCTTGCCGCCGCGGGCTGGTCGAAGCTGCTCGTCGGGGCGGCAGCACGGCCCGGACTGCCCGAGCCGCTGCTGCAGTTGTGGTTTGAAGGGATCGCCGAACGGCACGACCTGCGTCCACTGACACAGCCGCAGACCACGGAGATGCTGGAGCACAAACTGGGCCCGCAGGTCCTTCCGAACGTCGCCGAACTGCTCTGGGAAGCATCCGAAGGCAACCCCCTGCTGCTCAATTCCCTGATCGACGACGCGAAAAACGACGGAACGCTCCTCCAGCGCAACGACGTCTGGCTGCTGACCCGGCCCCTGAACAGCCACGGGGACCGCCTGACCGACGTCGTCCGCCGGCAGCTGCTGAGACGGTCGCAGGAGGAACGGCAGGCCCTGAACCTCGTGGCCCTCGCCGAGCCCGTGGCCAAGGAACTGATTGAGGCCGTGGTCGGCGAACCGGCCGTGGCCGCATTGATGGAACACGAACTGATCCGGGTGTCTCCGGGCCCCGATGCCCTGCTGCGGTTACGCCACGCCGTCTACGGCGACACCCTGCGCAACCTGATTTCGCCCGCGCGCAGTCTCCAGCTCCGGCAGAGCCTGCTGCGGCTCATGGACTCGGAGCCGGCGTCGGCCGAAGGGCTGCTGCGCCAGGTGAGCTGGTCCATGGAATGCGGGGCGGAGCTCGAGGACCGGCAGCTGCTCCGGGCCGCGGTGCTGGCAAGCCGGCTCTACCAGGACGATCTGGCCCGCAAGGCCGCGTCCCTCGTGCGGGACCCCGACCTGCAGATAGCGGCGCGGTCGGTTGTGGCCCGGACGCACTACAACACATCAGACTTCGCCATCGCACGGGACCTCCTCGAGGCCGACTTCGGCAAGGGGCACAGCCTCTCGAGCCTCCTGACCGGAACCTTGCTGTGGGCTGCCGTGCTGTCCGCCCAGGGCTTGTCTCCGGCCGATATCATGGAGCGGGCGGAAATTCTGCTGCGGTCCGGTGAGCGGCTGGCGCAGGAGAAACCGGCCGAAGCGGCGCGGATCCTTGCGGCCACCCAGGAGCGGTACGAGACCATCCGGAGCATGGTCCAGGCCATGGCCGGAGAATTCCGTGGTGACACCCGCCCCGGCGACGATGCCGCCGCACCTGCTCCGCCGGCCAACCATCTGGACGAGGCCTTCAGGCTGTCCCTGGAGTCCGAACGGCTCCTCGTCGAGGGCCAACCGGAGAGCGCCTTCGCAGTGGCCTCCAAAGCCCTGCGGGCTGCCGGAGCCGGGCATGAGGAACTGCACTTCCTCACGGACTTCCTCGTCGTCCGGGCTGCCGCGGCCGTGGTCCACGGCGGGGACTGGCAGTCGGCCGAGACGCTGCTGGCCCGCTTCGCCGCGGGAACCGGGCCCAGCCTGATCTCGTTCGGCGGCGGCGTGCACGCGGCGCACGGCATCATCCTGCTGTATCAAGGGAAGGCCGCCCAGGCGCTGAACACCCTCCGCGGCGCCCTGGAGTCACTGCGGCTCGCGGATCCCCAGCAGCTGTTCGGCCTGACCGCGGCCATGGCCTTCGCCGCCGCCGCGGAGGTCGGTGCCAAGGAGAAGGCCGCGGCGTTCCTTACCGACTACGAGACCGTGCCGCCGGCCGTCTCCCGCTACCTGAGTACACTCGCCAGGATGGCTGTGGTGTACGGCAAGGCCCGGCTGGGCAACCACCCCAGGGCCATCGCGGAACTCCGGCTCCTGGGCCGTCCGGACCCCGAGCAGAACACTGCAGGCCTGGAGCTCGACGCGCTCGCGTTTTGCCTCGCCCTCGGCGACCGGGACGCGGCCTCCCGGCTGCTTGACCTCAAGCCGCAGCTGGAGGGCCGGAGGGCGGCAGCAATCTGCGATTACGCAGCCGCCGTGAGCTCGGACCTGGCCGCCGATCATCTGGCGGCCGCCAAGAGCTGCGAAGACGCCGAACTGTGGGGCTTCGCCGCCCTGGGCTACGACGCTGCAGCCCATGCCTACCGGGCGGCCGGAGACTCCCTCCGGGAGCGGATGGCGACGTCCCATCGAAAGCGGTGCCTGGACCGGGCAGACAACGCCCAGGACCAGGCCCCGGACGGGCCGGACGACTCCCTTGGACTCCTGACCCGACGGGAACGGGACATCGTGGCCCTGGCCGTCCGCGGGCTCAGCGACCGAAGGATCGCGGCCGAGCTGCAGGTATCCATCCGGACAGTCGAAGGACACCTGTACCGGAGCTACGCCAAGCTCAACGTCAAGGGCCGGGACCAGCTCCCCGGCCTTGCCCCAGACCAATAGCGCCGGAGCGCTGTCCGGTCCAAGTACGCCCCACGCTGCCCTGACCCGCGCGTCTACTGGCCCGCCGGCGTCGGGCAGGTCACGGTACGCCGGCGGACACTCGGGCCGCCCCGCCGACTACTTGGTTCCGGCACCCCGGGCGCCCCTGCCGATCTGAGTACAGCCACGTAGAACCGGGCCAAGTACCCGCCGCGTATTCGAGTACTACTTACGCATCCCGAATTGTCCCGCTATCCATAGTTTGGAGTTATCACTGGACAACCATTGATTGCGAAGGTCTCACTTATGTTTCAGCAGGACGTCGGGCTGCCCGCGGGCAGCGGCAAAACAGATGCGATTTCACCAGCCCAGCGCCTTGCCCAGGGGCGCTACGAGAAAACATACATCCGCAACCAGATCGTTGCGGACGTCGTCGAGACGCTGACGGCGGGTTCCGGTTGCGGCGTCGTCTTAGTGGGGGAGCACGGGGCCGGAAAATCCTTCATCGCCCAGCGCGCGCTCGAACAGCTCGGCCCGGACTACGCAGTGGTCCAGGTCCGCGGCAGCTCGATCTCCTCCAAACTTCCGTACGGCGCCCTCAGCGTCCTGCTCAACGACCTCGATGCATCCCACCTCGAGCACCCGCTGATGGTGCTGCGCGGGCTCACCCAGGTCCTGCACAACAAGGCCCAGGGCCGGAGGATCGTCCTCTTCGTGGACAACGCCCACGACCTTGACGAACTCTCCAGCATGATGGTGGCCCAGCTCAGCGCCGGGGCACACGTCACCCTGCTGGCCGCCTGCATCGACCTTCCCCATGTGGGCGGGGACATCATGGGCCTCTGGAAGGATGACCTCCTGCGGCGGATGGACCTTGAGCCCTTCGACTTCGCCGAAGTCGCGGCCTCCCTGACCCACGAGTACGGCGGCCAGTTTTCGCATGCCGCCGCCCGGGCCCTGTGGAGCGCCAGCGGCGGGAACGCACTCTTTCTCCACTCGCTCGCGAGGGAGCAGATCAAACTCGGCACGGTGGTCCGCCAGGACGGCGTCTGGGTGTTGGGCAACGGCCCCATCGCCCTGACCGGGGAGATCCGCGACGTCGTGAAGGCCCGCCTGAACCGTCTCACGTCCGGCCAGCGCGACGTCTTCGAACTGTTGGCCCTTGCCGGGGCCGTCCCGCTGCAGACGCTGATGAGCATCGCCAACCCGCAGGATATGGATGCCCTGCAGGAACGCGCGCTGATCCACGTCAGCCACGACCACCCCCCGATGGCCAGCGTGGCCAACCGGCTGTCGGCAGGCATCGTTGCGAGTGTGGTTCCGCCCGGGCGCAGCGCGGAGCTCCGCCGCCGGCTGACGGCGGTACTCGAGGATTCAGAGAATCCGGATGCCGGCGGGTCAGCCGGGGTCGCCTGGGCCCTGGACTGCGGCGAGCAGATCAGTCCGAAGACAGCCCTGTCCGCCGCGCGGATGGCGAACAACTCATCGGACCCTGCCGCGGCGTTGAGGTTCATCCACGAGATCCAGGATTCCGACGCCGCCTCCCGGGCCGCCGTCGAATCGGTCCATGCCCACATCTCGGCCAACAACCACGACTCCGCCCGCCGTGTTCTCACTGCGCTGGAGCACACTGCCGGTGACCGGATTCCGCTCGCCGACTGGACCTCGCTGCAGCTTCTCCGCGCCGATCTCGACAGGCGCAGCATCCCGACGGCGGCCGACGCCCGGGCCAGGCTGCAGGACATCAGCAGACGGCTCGCCGCCGAACCCGACGCGGACCCTGCTGTCCTGGATTCGGCATGGGCGCGGCTGCATCTCGCCGAAACCGAACTCGCAGTCTTCGAGGGCCGCTACCAGGACGTGCTGTCCATGACGGACAACGCGGACGGCAGCAACCTGGACACCGAGTCCGGGATTTTGACCGCCAGCCTGCGCTGCGAGGCCATGGCCGTCACCGGCAACGTCATTGGTGCCCTGGGCCTCGGCAGGCAGATCCTTTCCGCAGCAGTGACGGTAGCGCTCGCGGACCGGGCCATGCGCGAGGTCAGGGGCCGCTTCCTGCTCCTGATGCTGCTCTCGGCCAAGTTCAGGGAGGCATCCGCCTTCCTGGCCAGTGCCTCCGCCACCGCGGACTCCCAGGAACGGCTGGGCGGGATGTTCGAAATCGGGCAAGGCGTCATAGACCTTCACGCCGGGCTGCTCGACGAAGCACTGCCCCGGCTCCAGGCCGGCATGGAACAGCTCCTGTCCCACGACCCCGACGCCGTCGCGGGCCTGGCCGTGGCAGCCTACGCCTACGCCGCGGGCCTCCACGGGGACGAGGAGAAAGCCAGCCTGCAGCTCGCAGAGCTCGCCCAGCTGCAGCCGCACGCGTCCTGGCTGGTAGGCCGGATGACGCGGTATTTCGAGCTGTGTGCCCTGGCCGAACTCGGGCAGCGGGCGACGGCCATCCGGGCACTCGTAACCGAGGCGGACCGTGACACGGAATCCTCGGCACTGGCACCGGGACTGCTGTTCCTGTCCGCCGCGGGCCGGCTCGGCGACCGCCAGATGGCGCTGCGGCTCGGGAATCTGGCCGGCCGCGTCACCGGGCACTTCGCGGACCTCTGCTCGCGGCTTGCCGACGCCGTGAAGGCATCTGACAGCGACCAGCTGCTGGCCGCATCGAAGGACTCCGACGCCGCCGGCAACGCGATCTTCGCGAGGGACGCGGCCCGCAAATCTGTCAGCTGTGCCAACGACGCCGGAAACCGGATCGCCTTGCGGATCGGACAGCGCACGCAGCAGTCGCTGGACGACAGGTTCGGCAGCCCGAAGAACGGACTTCACTCGCTCACGACGTCGACCCTGACGGCGAGGGAATGCGAAGTCGCCGTCAGGGCTGCCGCGGGAACCTCCAACCGCAAGATCGCGGAACAGATGCATGTTTCGGTCCGCACGGTTGAGGGCCACCTTTACCAGGTGTACTCGAAACTGCATGTGGCCAGCAGATCGGAACTCAAAGATGTCATCTCCACTCCGGCGGAAAGCGCCCGGCTCGGCTGAATCCGTTCCGGCCGCGCCGGCGGCCGGGGCCGGGCAGTGGCGGCGGGGGAGGTGACGGACTGTGGAAAGCCTCGCTGAGTTCCCGCCGCTGATAGGGCAGTCCGGCCTGGTCAAGGACGTGGTGCGGTGCCTGCGCGACGACTCGATGTCCGGTGCCCTCATCATCGGGGCGGCCGGCACGGGCAAGACGGCGGTGTCCAGGGCCGTGGTCCGGGAGCTGCGGCCGGCCCGGACGCGTGATTCGACTGACCGCCACGCGGGCGCTGGCGGCGGTGCCGTTCGGAGCCTTGGCGCCCTACCTGTCGGACCTGCCGGACCACGAACTCGATTCCCAGGCCGCCGTCCTGCAGGCCATGACCGGCCGGCTCAAGGCGGAGGCAGACCGGCCGCTATTTGTCGTCGACGACGCGCACTGCCTGGACCGGGGGACGACGCACCTGCTGGCGCGGGCCATTGCCACGCGTGCCGCGGATCTGCTCGCCACCAGCCGGCCCGGGGCGTTGATCCCCGAGGAATTCCTGGCTCTCTGGGACGACGGGCTCCTGGCCAAGTTCGAGCTGTCGCGACTCAGCCGCCCGGGCGTCCACGAGCTTTGCGAACACGTGCTCCGGGCTGACGTCTCGCCCTGGGTCAGTGCAGTGTTCTCCCAGGTGGCGGACGGCAACCCGTTGATGCTGATGTCGCTGATCGAATACGCCCGGACCAGCGGGGCACTCGTGCTCCGGAACGGTGTGTGGTTCCTCCGGGCCAAGCCCGATCTGGCGGGGGTCCCGGCCGCCGACGTCATTGACCAGCAGCTGCGCTCCATGACCCCGGAAGAAAGAATCGTCGCCACCATAGTGTCGCTGGCCGGGCCGCTCTCCCTCGGCCAGATCCTGAGGTTCAGCAGCCCAAAGGCCGTCGATGCCCTGGAAGCGGCTGGAATCATCACGGTCTCACCAGGTCATGACCGGACGGTCCGGCCGGCCAGCATGCTGCTGGGCGAGATCATCCGACGCCGGGCGCCGGCCGGGCAGAGCGCGGCCCTGCGGGAGAGCCTCCTGGCGTTGCCTTCGGCCGGGCCGGTCCTGCCCGAGACGTTCCAGAACCAGCTGCGCTGGTCGCTGGATTGCGGAGCGGCTGTCCCGCCGGAGCAGCTCCTCCAGGCGGCTGAGGCACGCAACACGGATCTGGACCCGACCGCGGCGGTCCAGGCCGCCAGCGCCATCAAGGACGCACAGTTCCTGCCGGAGGCGAGGATCCAGCTGGCCTACGCGCATTACATCCTGGGCAGGCCGGACGACGCCGAGTCCTGCCTCCGGGCGGCACTTCCGCTGCCTTACGGACGGCCCTGGTACCTTGCGGCCCGGCTGGGCGCACTGCTCCCGGGCGGGGTGGCGGCGCCGCCCGGAGGGGCAACAGACACTGCTTCTGCCCCCGGTCCGGCCCTGACCATGAACGGGTCGCTGTGGGCGCAGTCGCCGGCGGCCTCGCTGGCGGCGGGCATCCTGCACCGCAACTGGGAGGGACCGTCGTCGGAGTTGGACGCCGGCCTGCAGGAGCTGATCGACGCGGCCGACCGGAATCCCGACCTCCGGCTGCCCGCAGTCTCCCTCCTTGCCGAGCTGCGGGCCGCGCAGGGGTTGCTTCTGACGGGGCTGCGGTTGGACCGCGACGCCTGGGCGGGCATCCGCGGCACGGGCCAGGCGCTCCCGCTGGCCCAGGAACAACTGCTGGCACGGCACTGCCTGAGCCTCATCAGGGCCGGGGAATGGGGAGAGCTCGCCGGGGCCCTCGATGACTACGCCGCGGCCTGCCCCGCCCGCCTCCTCTACAGCGGCGGGATGCTGCACGCGATGCGCGGGTTCTCCTTGCTGCGCCAGGGACGGATTCCGGAAAGCCTGGCGGAGCTGTTCCTCGGCGTGGAAGAACTCATCATCGCCGATCCCCTGGAAATGCTGCCCTTCGCCCACGCCGTCACAGGGTATGCCGCCGCCCTGGCCGGACATCCGGGGGAGGCGCAGGAACATGCGCGACAGTTCCGTTCCGCCGCCTATCGCGGGCTGCCGAGCCTGCAGCTGCTCTCGGAGGCCTATTGCCTTGCGGTGGAACGGCTCACGGGCCGGGAAGGTGGCTGGCGGGGCCTGGCAGAGTTGGCCGATCTGGCACAGCACCAGGGACTCAGGGGGGTTGAGACAGACATCAGGCGGCTTGTCCTCCGGGGCGGTGACACCGGAAGCGCCCCGGCCCTGGCGTCCAGCAGCGGAGCGGTGGAGGGGTCGGAGGCGCGGCTTCTGGAAGCTTTCGCGCTCGCCGTGTCCGCCTCCGATGCGGCCGGACTCATCGCGATCAGCGACGAAGCGACCGCCGCCGGACAGGGTCTGCTGGCCTTTGACGCCGCCCAACAGGCCGCGGCCTGCCTGGAAAACAGCCCGGATCGATGGAAGCTCACCGCTGTCCAGCGCAGACTTCACCACCTGATGGTCGACGCCGGCATGTCCGAACACATGGACGTTGTCCAGAGCGAGGGCGGTCCCGGGTTGACGGCGCGCGAGACGGAGATTTTGGAGCATGTGGCGGGCGGGTCCTCCAATGCCGATATTGCCGCTGCCCTCTCCCTCTCGCCGCGGACCGTCGAGGGGCACCTCAGCCGGATCTTCGCCAAACTCGGGGTCAGCCGGCGGGCGGAGCTCCTCGATGTGAAGCGGAAGATCCAGCACTCCCTGGCTGTCCGCGAGGACTTCCCTGAGCTGCGGTAACAGTGGCCCCTGCGTACATTGCGGGTGGCCGGCGGGCTCTGCGGGAGTATCACCAAGTAGTGCGACAGGGATTAGGGAAAGAGAAGTCGGGTAAACGCTACTCGTGCACAGGTATGGCGCGGGGGATTCAATTAAGACAGTTCCCGACGAGGGGTCTCACATAAGAAAATCCAGGGGGGTCGCCGTACGCGGGCCTAAACAGCAGGGAAAGAGTGGCCACAAACCGGCTCTTGATTGCTGAAGCAGCTACTGCCACCATTAAAAGTGGTCGCGCGAACACTTCCCAAACTTCCAACTCCTTCATTGGAATCGCACGGTGTCCCGACCGGCAGCCGTGCGCCAAGGTCGGAGCCGGCGGCGTCAGAGCCTTCTGAGACCGAGGCTCTCCCCCCAGCCGCCGCCGGCTCCCTATAAACGGTCCAGCAGTCGCAGTAAGAAGTACCAGCAGTCGCAGTAAAGAAGTACCAGTGCAGTAGCAGTGATGCAGCGGGGTACGCAAAGTGGCGTACCCCGACTGGCGTAGCGGCCGGAATATCGCTGTTGTTCAGGGACGGGGAGAGGGCCCCGTCCCTGATCCGCGAAAGGCGACCGTCGAAGCGTGGGATAATTAGGCTTAATCTGCGTGACGTAATAGTGCTTGCTCCCCGACGGGCTGCGGGCGGTGCGCAGCGATCGCCGATCCAGGAGTATCCCCCATGGTTGCCACACCAGCCCACCTCCTCCGCTCAGCCACGGTGCTGGGCAACGAAGAGGTCTTGAGGATCCGCAACGACTTCCCGATCCTGAGCCAGTCCGTCAACGGCAGCCCCTTGGTGTACCTGGACTCCGGAGCCACGTCGCAGAACCCGCTCAGCGTGCTGGAGGCCGAGCAGGAATTCTATGAGCAGCGGAACTCGGCCGTCCACCGCGGTGCCCACCACCTCGCGGTGGAAGCTACCGAGGCCTTCGAGGACGCCCGGGAAACCGTCGCAGCCTTCATCGGAGCCGAACCGGACGAACTGGTCTGGACCTCGAACGCCACGGAAGGCCTGAACCTGCTCAGCTACTCCTTCCTGAACGCCTCGCTGCCCGGAGCGGCCCCCGAAGCCGCCCGCTTCGCCCTGGCCCCCGGCGACGAGATCGTGGTCACGGAGATGGAACACCACGCCAACCTCATCCCCTGGCAGCAGCTGGCGGAACGGACCGGAGCCGCCCTCCGCTACATCCCCATCGATGACGCCGGAGCCCTGGACCTCGACGCCGCCGCCCGCATCATCGGCAGCCGGACCCGGGTCCTCGCCTTCACCCACGCCTCGAATGTCCTGGGCACCATCAACCCGGTCCCCGCGCTCGTTGCCCTGGCCCGGGCCGCCGGGGCACTCGTTGTGCTGGATGCCTGCCAGTCCGCGCCGCACCTGCCCTTCGACGTCAAAGCACTCGACGTGGACTTCGCCGTCTTCTCGGGCCACAAGATGCTGGCACCGACCGGAATCGGCGGACTCTACGGCCGGTCCGAGCTGCTCAACGCGATGCCGCCCTTCCTGACCGGCGGCTCCATGATCACCACCGTCAGCATGGAACGGGCCGGATTCCTGCCCAGCCCGCAGCGTTTTGAGGCCGGTACCCAAAAGATTTCGCAGGCCGTGGCCCTCGCCGCCGCCGTGAACTACCTGAGCGAAACGGGCATGGCCCGAATCCATGCGTGGGAAGCCGAGCTGGGCCAGCGCCTCGTGGCGGGCCTTGAGTCCATCCCGGGAATCCATGTACTGGGCCCGGCTGCCGGGCAGGAACGGATCGGGCTGGCGGCGTTCGACGTCGCCGGCGTCCACGCCCACGACGTCGGGCAGTTCCTGGACAGCCGCGGCATTGCCGTCCGGGTGGGGCACCACTGTGCCCAGCCGCTGCACCGCCGCCTGGGACTGACGGCCACCACCCGGGCCAGCACCTACCTTTACAACACCACGGATGACGTGGACACGTTTCTCGACGCTGTCGCCGGCGTCCGGGGATACTTCCAAGCCTGAGGACGGCCGTACATGAGTCTTGACCAGCTTTACCAGCAGATCATCCTTGAGCACTCCAAAGCCCGGCACGGCAGCGGGCTGGCCGGCGCTGCAGTACCCGACGGTGCGAGCAGCGGCCAGTCGCATCAGCTCAACCCGGTATGCGGTGACGAAATCACCCTCCGGGTCGCCGTCGCGGACGGGAAGGTCAGGGAAGTGCGCTGGGACGGCGACGGCTGCTCGATTTCGATGGCGTCCGCGTCCGTGCTGACGGACCTGGCCGAGGGCCTGGACCCGGAGGAGCTGCGCGCGGTGATCGGCAGCTTCCGCGAGGTGCTGCGTTCCCGCGGCAAGGTGGCGGCCGATCCGGAGATCCTGGGCGACGCCGCGGCATTTGAGGGCGTGGCCCGGTACGCGGCCCGGGTCAAGTGCGCCATGCTGTCCTGGGTCGCGGCCGAAGACGCGCTCGGGCAGGCCGTTTCGCACTAGCGGCCGGGCTCAGGGCCGGCCGAGGCCCTTGTAGATCCAGCCGGCCGAGCGCCACTTGGCCGGGTCCAGGACGTTCCGGCCGTCGAGGATGCGCGGCGCCGAGACGAGCGAGCGGGTGGTGTGCGGGTCCAGCTCGCGGTATTGCTTCCATTCGGTCAGCAGCAGCACGGCGTCGGCCCGGCGCAGCGTGGTTTCCAGGTCCGGTTCCAGCGGCAGTTCCGGGAAGCGCTTGGCCGCATTGGCGAGGGCCTGCGGATCGGTGACCGTCACAACGGCTCCCTGCAGCTGGAGCTGCGCCGCGGCGCTGAGCGCCGGTGAGTCGCGGACGTCGTCGCTTTCGGGTTTGAAGGCGGCGCCGAGCACCGCGATCCGCTGGCCCAGCAGCGAGCCGCCGCAGAGTTCCCGGGTGAGCTCGACGACGCGGGTCCGGCGCCGCATGTTGATCGCGTCCACTTCGCGCAGGAAAGTCAAGGCCTGGTCCGCGCCCAGTTCGCCGGCCCGGGCCATAAAGGCCCGGATGTCCTTGGGCAGGCAGCCGCCGCCGAAGCCGATGCCGGCGTTGAGGAACTTCCGGCCGATCCGTTCGTCGAGGCCGATCGCGTCGGCCAGCCGGATGACGTCGGCGCCGGTGGCTTCGCAGACCTCCGCCATGGCATTGATGAACGAGATCTTGGTGGCCAGGAATGAGTTGGCGGCCGTCTTGACGAGCTCCGCCGTGGCGTAATCGGTGATCAGCCGCGGCGTGCCTTTGGCCAGCGGCACCTGGTAAACCTGGTCCAGGACGGCCACCGACGGATGGTCCTCGTTGCCGTCCGGGACGCCGTACACCAGCCGGTCCGGGTTCAGCGTGTCGGTCACCGCGTGGCCTTCGCGGAGGAATTCCGGATTCCACACAAGAGTGGCGCCGGGTTCGGCTTCGGCAATGATGTCGGCAAGCCGCGCCGCGGTCCCGACCGGCACCGTGGATTTGCCGGCGATGATGTCGCCGGGGGACACCTGGCCGGCCAGGGCCTCCACTGCCGCATCGACGTAGCGTAAGTCCGCGGCGTTTTCGCCGCGCTTTTGCGGCGTGCCAACGCAGATGAAATGGACTTCGGATCCGCGGGCGGCCGACAGTTCGGTGGTGAACCTCAGCCTGCCGGATTCCTCGAGCTCGGACAGGAGCTCGTCCAGGACCGGTTCGTAGAACGGCGCGTGCCCGCCGGAGAGCTGTGCCACTTTAGTCTCGTCAAGATCGACGCCGACGACGTCGTGGCCGAGCTTCGCCATACACGCCGCATGGACAGCGCCAAGATACCCGCAGCCGATTACCGAGATCCGCATTCGGAGGTCCTCACACAAAGGTGGTGTGATCACAGATTACGTGCTGGGGGCGGGTTTGGCACGGGCCTACGGAAAGTCAGGACCAGGAGCACCAACAGGCCGCCGAGGGTGGCGCCGGCGGCATTGGCAGCGACATCGGCCCAGGACGGGTAGCGCTCCGGCAGGAAGGCGGACTGGGCGAGCTCGATCAGGCCGGACAGCAGCAGGCCGGCGGCCCCGCCGGCCCACCAGTAGCGCCTGCCCAGGATCCAGACGACCAGGGCGCCCAGCGGAATGAACAGGATCACGTTGGAGGCGGACTCCACGAAGGCGTAGTTAATCCAGGCCGGCATCCCCGCCTGGTGCAGATTCTTGAGCACCTTCAGCAGCAGCCCGGCACCGGCCCGGTCCACCGGCGTGGGCCACAACGCGATGGCGCCCAGGACGATCGCGTAGGCGATGAATTCCCACTTGGCTACACGGCGGCGGGGTCGCAACGGGCGGCGCCTTTCGGTAGTTCACCGGCATTTTCCCCGAGTCTAGTGCCCGCGCGCTGCGCGGCACGGCAGGGGAGAGCCGGGCTGCCGCGGCGGCCCGGCAAACCGGGCCGCCGCGGCTCCCGTCAGGCGAGCAAACCGGCAATCCCGATGGCCGCCGTCGCCGCCCCCAGCACCATGGAGATGCTGACGAGGACGATGTGCACGGTCAGGAAGCGGGTCGGCTTGCCGCCGGCATCGCGGGCGCGGGGGTCCTTCATGACACGGCGCAGGAACTGCGGCCAGACGGCGAGGGACCAGACGCCGGCGACGATCAGGACGACGGCAAGGAACGCGGGAAGGTCCACCTGCTAGTGGCTCTCGAGCCAGGCCTGGGCCTGCTGCGACTGGATGTTGAGGGCCTTGCCGACCATGGGCTCGGCCGCTTCGGCGATCTTGCCGCCCAGGAACGGCACCGACGACGTGACGGTGCCTTCGAGCTCAACCCGGGTGCTGCCGTCCACGGCCACGAGGCGCTGGACCGCGTTGACGTCCAGCGGGGCGCCGGCGACCTTCATCGAAATGCTGCTCTGCCGCGATCCGTCGGCGGCGGGGGCCGCCCAGGTCTCAACCTGGGTGACTTTGAGGCTTTCGCCGACGAATTTCCGGGCAATGTCCGGCATCCGGGTGGTGGGGATGGTCCGGACGGTGGTGGTCACGAACGCGCCGGCGGTGTCGCCGTCCACGGCAAAGGATTCCAGGGTCCCGCCGACGTATTCGCTCGTGTGGCGCAGGAATTCCTCGTTCACGAAAACGGCGGTAACGCGGTCAACACTGTGGGGCAAGGTGGTGGATGCACTCAGGGGCATGGGGTCTCCAATGCTGTTGTACTGGACGTTTCGGGCTCCCAATATCCTACGGGGTGCGCCCGCCTGGCTCCGATTCGAGCTGCTCCAGATCCCGGGCCGCGGCCGTGATATTCCGTGACATGGCGGGGAAGATCAGGCTGTGGAACGGCAGCACCGCGAGCCAGTACAGGCGGCCGCTGAGGCCCTTCGGGAAGAAGATCGCGCGCTGCAGGTAACGGCTCCCGGTGCCCTCGGGCTCCACCGAGAGCTCCAGCCACGCCCGGCCGGGTGCCCGCATCTCGGCGCGCAGCCGGAGCAGCCGGCCGCGGTCGATCCGCTCAGCCCGCCACCAGTCCACCACTTCGCCTTCGGCGAGCAGGTGCGGGTGCCGGCGGCCCCGCAGCAGGCCCGCCCCGCCGGTCAGCTTGTCCAGCCAGCCGCGGACCCGCCAGGCCAGCGGCAGGGAGTACCAGCCGTTGCGTCCGCCGATGCCTTCGATGATGGTCCAGACGTGTTTCGGGTCCACGGCGCTGGTATAGGTGCGTTCGTCGACGTACACACGGTGCCCGGCCCAGTCCGGGTCGCGACGGGAGCGGATCGGCGTCGGCGCCCGCACTGGCCCAGGTCGTTTCCACCTGCCCGTCCCGCTCCTTGCCCAGGGCGAGGGCCACCGCCCGGCGGTATGGGGTCAGGCCGCCGTCCGGGAGCGGAATCAGGGCATCAACGTCGTGTTCGCGGGACACGGCGTCGTGCTGGAGGGATTCCACCAGCGGCAGGGACATGGACAGCGGAATCGGGGTCACCAGCGCCACCCACAGACCGGCCAGCTTGGGGGCCGGCACGGGCAGGGCCAGGACCCAGCGGCGGGGGAGCCCGGCCTCGGCGGCGTATTCCTGCATCATGCCCGCATAGCTCAGCACCTGGCGCGAGCCGATGTCGAAGGTGCGGTTGACCGGTCCGTCCAGCGCCGCCGCGCCCACCAGGTAGTGCAGCACATCGCGGACGGCGATCGCCTCGATCTTGTTCCGCACCCAACTGGGCGCCGGCATCACCGGCAGCGTCTCGGACAGGTGGCGGATCATCTCGAACGACGCCGAACCCGAGCCGATCACAACGCCGGCCTGGAACACGATGGCGTCCACCGGGCAGTCGAGGAAGACCTTGCCCACCGCTTCCCGGGAGCGCATGTGCGTGGACAGATCGGCGTCGGCCGGGTGCAGGCCGCCGAGGAAGACGATCCGCCCGACGCCGGCACCGGCAGCCGCGCCGGCCGCCGTCTCGGCCATCGCCTTTTCCTTGGACTCGAAGCCCGCGCCGGTCGCCATGGAATGGACGAGGTAGAAGAGGACGTCGACTCCCGCCAGCGCCTCCCGGAGAGCCGCGTCGTCGTCGAGGCTGCTCTGGATGACTTCGACGTGCTCGAGCCACGGCACGCCGGAGATTTTGGCCGGCGTCCGGACCAGGACCTTCACGGTGTGCCCGGCCTCCAGCAGCCGGGGGACCAGCCGGCCGCCGATGTAGCCGGTGGCGCCGGTGACCAGCACGGTTTTCGGGTTTGGGGCCTGTGGCTCGCCGTTCATGGGAGGCTCCTTCTCGTTGCGCATATAAGGCATTCGGAGTGCCGGCGGCTCCGGACGGCTGCGGACGGCTGCCGGTCCGGCGGCGGTCCTGCCAGCCTAGCCCCCGGCACCGCTTGCGGCAGGACCAGAGCAGGCTGCGTGCGGTCCCGCCCGGGCTGCGCGGTAGGCTTGGAAGACCCGGGATTCTCACGAATTTCGGCTATTTGTGTTGCCTGCGTCCCCCGTGATCCCATCAGGAGCTTCAGTCATGAGCCTCAACGGCCCTTCTCTTATCGGTTTGCGCCGTGTCCTCGCCGAAGACCGGAATTACGCCCGGGTCCAGGCCGAGGCCGCCCGCGGGTTCGCCGCCCGGAGCGAGGACTACCAGATCAGCGCCCCCGCCGGTATGCGGTCCGCGCTGCTCGCGGAGATGGCGGACGGTCTCGCGACGCTCGCGAAGAACGAAACCGGCTCTGCCGGAACCGGCAGCCCGGTGCCCGTGGTCCTGGCCGTCACCGCCACCGGCCGCGAGGCCGAGGACCTGACCGAGGCCCTGCGCGCCTTCCTGCCGGCCGAGGCGATCGCCGAGTTCCCCAGCTGGGAGACCCTGCCGCACGAGCGTCTCTCCCCGCGCTCGGACACGGTGGGCAGGCGGCTGTCGGTGCTGCGGCGGCTCGCGCACCCCGAAACGTCCGCCGCCGGTGCGCTGCGCGTTGTGGTGGCTCCGGTGCGCGCCGTCGTGCAGCCGATCGTCGCGGGCCTGGGCGAACTGGTGCCCGTCACCTTGACGGTCGGCCAGGACGCGCCCTTCAGCGGTGTGGTGAAGAGCCTCGCCGACGCCGCCTACGCCCGTGTGGACATGGTGACCCGCCGCGGCGAGTTCGCCGTCCGCGGCGGCATGCTGGACGTTTTCCCGCCCACCGAGGACCACCCCATCCGGGTCGAGTTCTTCGGCGACGAGGTGGACCAGATGCGCTGGTTCGCCGTCGCCGACCAGCGCTCGCTGACCGCGCCCGGCCTGCACCACCCCACCGAACTCCACGCCCCGCCGTGCCGCGAAATCCTGATCACGCCCTCCGTGATGTCCCGCGCGGCGACGCTGAAGTCCCAGCTGCCGGCCGCCGCGGACATGCTGGAGAAGATCGCCGGGGGTATCGCCGTCGAAGGCATGGAGTCGCTGGCCCCGGTCCTGGTGGACGCCATGGTGCCGTTCCTGGACCAGCTCCCGGCCGGTTCCATCTCCGTGGTGATCGAGCCGGAGAAGGTCCGCACCCGGGCCCACGACCTCGCCGCCACCAACGAGGAATTCCTCGAGGCGGCCTGGTCTACGGCGTCCGACGGCGGCACAGCGCCGCTGGATTGGACACGTTTTGAGCTCCGCGGCGTCCGAAGCCCTGCACTCGGCCAGCTTCCGTTCCCTGACCGACACCCGCACCGCAGCCCTCGAACACGGCGTCTCGTGGTGGTCCATCACCTCGCTGGCCACCGACGAGGAACTGCTGCCCGACGTCGACGTGCTCAACCTGCACGCCCGGGAACCCAGGGGCTACCAGGGCGAAGTGGCGGAAATGATGGACTTCATCGGCTCCCGCGTCCGGGACCAGTGGCGGATCGTTGTGGTCACCGAGGGCCCCGGCCCGGCGCAGCGCCTCGCGGAGCTCTTCCACGACGACGACATCCCCTGCGCGCGGGTGGAGACCCTCGACGCGGACCCGCAGGCCGGGCTGATCGAGGTGACCACCGCCGCCGTCGGCCGCGGCTTTGTCCTGGATCCGCTCAAGCTGGCGCTGCTGACCGAGGCGGACCTGCTGGGGCGTACCTCCGCCGGGTCCACCAAGGACATGCGCCGGATGCCGTCCAAGCGGCGGAACGCCGTGGACCCGCTGCAGCTCGTGGCCGGGGACTCCGTGGTGCACGAACAGCACGGCATCGGCCGGTTCGTGGAGCTGATCCAGCGCCGGGTCGCAGGCGGCGGCGACGGCGTGCGCGAGTACCTGGTGCTCGAATACGCCCCGTCCAAGCGCGGCGCCCCGGGCGACCGGCTCTTTGTGCCCACCGACCAGCTGGACCAGGTCACCCGGTACGTCGGCGGCGACACCCCGGCGCTGAGCAAGATGGGCGGCGCGGACTGGGCCAGCACCAAGTCCAAGGCCCGCAAGGCCGTCAAGGAGATCGCCGGGGAGCTGATCCGGCTGTACTCGGCCCGGATGGCCTCCCGCGGCTACGCCTTCGGCCCGGACACCCCGTGGCAGCGCGAGCTCGAGGAAGCCTTCCCCTACGTGGAGACCCCGGACCAGCTGACCACCATCAACGAGGTCAAGGCCGACATGGAGCGGGAGATCCCGATGGACCGGCTGATCTCCGGCGACGTCGGCTACGGCAAGACCGAGATCGCGGTCCGCGCCGCGTTCAAGGCCGTCCAGGACGGCAAGCAGGTCGCCGTGCTGGTGCCCACGACGCTGCTGGCCCAGCAGCACTACGAGACATTCACCGAACGGTTCTCCGGCTTCCCGCTCGTCGTCAAGCCGCTGTCCCGTTTCCAGAGCGGCAAGGAGGCCAAGGAAACGGCCGACGGCGTCAAGGCCGGTTCCGTGGACGTCGTGATCGGCACGCACCGGCTGCTGTCGAAGGACTTCGGCTTCAAGGACCTCGGCCTGGTGATCGTGGACGAGGAGCAGCGCTTCGGCGTCGAACACAAGGAGGCGCTCAAGAAGATGCGCACCAACGTGGACGTGTTGGCGATGAGCGCCACCCCGATCCCGCGCACCCTGGAAATGTCCCTGACCGGCATCCGCGAGACCTCCACCCTGGCCACCCCGCCGGAGGAGCGTCATCCCGTGCTGACCTACGTGGGCCCGTACACGGACAAGCAGACCTCCGCCGCGATCCGCCGCGAGCTGATGCGCGAAGGCCAGGTGTTCTTCGTCCACAACCGGGTGTCCACGATCGACCGCACCGCGGCGAAGATCCGCGAACTGGTCCCGGAGGCCCGGGTGGAAGTGGCGCACGGGCAGATGTCCGAGAGCCGGCTGGAACAGATCATCGTGGACTTCTGGGAAAAACGCTTCGACGTCCTGGTCTGCACCACCATCATCGAGACCGGCCTGGACATCTCCAACGCCAACACCCTGATCGTGGACGGCGCGGACAAGTACGGGCTCTCCCAGCTGCACCAGCTGCGCGGACGCGTGGGCCGCGGCCGGGAACGCGCCTACGCCTACTTCCTCTACCCCTCGGAAAAGCCGCTCGGCGAGGTGGCGCTGGAACGGCTCAAGGCCGTCGCGACGCACAACGAGCTCGGCGCCGGCATGCAGCTGGCCATGAAGGACCTCGAAATCCGCGGCGCGGGCAACCTGCTCGGCGGCGAGCAGTCCGGCCACATCCAGGGCGTCGGCTTCGACCTCTACATCCGGCTGGTCGGCGAGGCCGTGGCCGAATACCGGGGCGAGGCCGAGGAAAAGGCCGCCGAAATGAAGATCGAGCTGCCGGTCAACGCGCACCTGCCGCACGACTACGTGCCGGGGGAACGGCTGCGCCTGGAGGCGTACCGCAAACTCGCCAGCGCCATCACCTACGAGGCGATCGACGAGGTCCTCGCGGAACTCGTGGACCGCTACGGCGAGCTGCCGCTGCCGGCCACCAACCTGATCGACGTCGCCCGGTTCCGGGTGGGCGCCCGCGAGGCCGGCCTGTCCGACGTCGCGCTGCAGGGCAACTTCATCAAGTTCTCCCCGGCGCAGCTGCCCGAGTCCAAGCTCATGCGCCTCACCCGGATGTATCCGGGCGCGCAGGCGAAGCCGGCCCTGGACGCGGTGCTCATCCCGAAGCCGAAGACCGCCCGGATCGGCGGCCGGGACCTGCAGGACGCCGAGATCCTCGAGTGGGCCAACGGCGTCATCCGCAACATCTTCTCCGACGCCCCGCTGGCGGCGGCACCGGCGGTGAAATAAAAGAATGATGGGAGGACATCACGCCGCGTCGGGAGCCGCGGCGTGGGTAGCCATTGCCTCGACGGGCCCGTATGCGCTCGGCTGGTACCCCCTGGATCCCACGGGAATCGTGATCGGCGGGATGGCGACGGCGGGAACGGCCCTGGTCTGCGACTGGGACCACCGTTCCAGCACGATTGCGCATTCGCTGCCGCCGCTGTCGAACGTGATTGCCGTCGGCATCGAAAACGCCAGCGGCGGGCACCGGCAGGGCACCCACTCGGTGCTTGGCGCGGCGTTCTTCGTGCTGCTCGCAGCGATGGCCGGACAGCTCCAGCTGCAGACCGACTGGGGACTGCTGTCCGTGGGCGCCGGGCTGCTGTGCATGTTCATGATCAACATCGCGGCGAAGGCCCTGAAGCTCTTCCCGAAATACGGCTGGATCAGCAACTGGGTGTTCGCCCTGGTCATGGCCGGGCTGGTGACGTGGTTCGCGCCGCACCAGTGGACCTGGCTCCCCGTCTCGATGCTCACCGGCGTGCTGGTGCACATCGTCGGGGACATGATCACCACCGGGGGAGTGCCGCTGCTGTGGCCGCTGGTGATCAAGCCGCCGAAGTTCCTCCGGAAGCTGCCCCTGGTCAAGGACGTGTGGAAGGCCAACGGGGCGTTCTCCATCCCGCTGCTGGGCCGTGCCGGGTCGCGGCGGGAATGGTTCGTGCTGATCCCGGTCAGCGCCTACGCCATGATCGGGATGTTCGGCGCTGCCCTGGCCGTCGGCAAGGCACACTTCCCGGCCGCCGTGGCGCTGGGCACCGGACTTCTCAGCAGCCTCGTCGGCCGGCTACCGGCGGCATGCCGTAGCGGGCACCGGTTAAATGACTGAAGCTCCGGAAATCCGGAGCTTCAGTCATTTGGATCGTGGCGTTTAGTCTTCGCCGGCCGAGTCAGAACGGCCCATGATGGTCTGCGGGATCCAGAACGAGGCGGCAAACAGGGCCAGGCACGCGGCCATCGGCCACGGGTTGTCCAGCGTCAGGAAAGACAGCGAGTACAGGGACGCCGAGGAACAGGACCATCATCACGGAAAAGATGACGATGCTCGAGCCGAGGCCGTTCTCGGCCGGGGCTGCCTGCGCGCTCTGCTGGTTCTGCTGGGTCTTGCTGGACATTCGTTCCTCCTCGGCCCCGCGGGGCTCAAAAACTGTGGCTGCTGCCGGTACGGATCAGTACGCGGAGGAACCCTGTTCACCCTTGACGATCGCGATGCCGGAGCTGGCGCCAATACGTGTTGCACCTGCAGCAATCATAGCCTGTGCGTCGGCCAGGGACCGCACGCCGCCGGAGGCCTTGACGCCGAGGTCCGGGCCCACCGTGCGGCGCATCAGGGCGATGTCCTCGGCGGTGGCGCCGCCGCCGTTGAAACCGGTGGAGGTCTTCACGAAGTCGGCGCCGGCTTCCACCGCTGCCTCGCAGGCCAGGACCTTCTGGGCGTCGTCGAGCAGGGCGGTTTCGATGATGACCTTCAGGATGGCTCCGCCGTCGTGGACGGCTTCGGCAACGGCGGCGATGTCATCCACCAGGGCGCCCTTGTCGTTGGCGCGTGCAGCGGCGATGTTGATGACCATGTCGACTTCTTCCGCGCCGTCCAGCACGGCGCCGCGGGCTTCGAAGGCCTTGACGTCGCTCGGGGTGGCGCCCAGCGGGAAACCGACCACGGAGCACGTCAGGACGCCGGAGCCCTTGAGCGCGTTCTTGACGGTCTTGACCCAGAGCGGGTTCACGCAGACCGACTTGAATTTGTATTCGGCGGCCTCGGCGCAGACCTTGAGGATCTCGGCCTCGCTGGCTTCCGGCTTGAGCAGCGTGTGGTCGATGTAGGAGGCGATGTTTCGGGCGGCCGCCCGGTGGCGGTTCGGCGCTGCATGGGGTGGTCGCTTCCGGCGGGCCGTGGTGGCTTCGTTGCTCATGGTGGTCCCTTTCCGCGGGCCTGTGTGTTGTCCCTGTGGGGGCCTTGTGGGCGCCGCGGATCCCGGTGCGCGGCTTCTCAGGTGACCATCTTGCCATAGGGGCATGCCCGGCGGAGGCCCTCCCGGGCCTGCCCGGCGCTCAGGCGGCTAGCGGCCTGGCCGAGGGGCCGGGCCAGCGTGGACTGCAGCAACTGGGAGGCGCACACGGAGGCGGCGGAACCGGAGGCCACGAGCAGCCCCAGCCGGACGCCGTCGAACACCGCTGCATCACCGATCGCCCAGATGCCCGGCACGGAGGTGCGGAAGTCCTGGCCGATCACAATTCCGCCGCGCGGGGCGGTCTTGAGCCCGGCGCTGGCCGCAAGTGCGTCGCGGGCGACGCGCTCCTCGGCGAGGACCACCAGGTCGCCGTTCATGCTGGAGCCGTCCTCGAAGACAATGCCGGCCGCCGGAAGTACGGAGCCTGCGAAGGCTGGGAACGACGGCGGCGGGGCGGACGCGTGGTGCGGACGGGACGGACGCCGCGGGCGCGGAGCACGGCTTCGGCCTGTCCGGCGGCCGGTCCCGGTGCCGACGAGGATGCCGAGGGGACGCCGGCCGAGTACCCGGGTGACGTCCTTGACGGCTTCGCCCAGCCGGGTGGCGTCGTCGATCGTGGAGTAGCTGAGGCACCGGCCGGCGCCTTCGACGGCGCCCCGGCGGGGAGGAACCGGTGGCGATGACCAGCTGGTCGTAGCTGAACTCCAGCCCGTCCGCGGTGGTCACCCGCTGTCTTTCGGGATCGATGTAGCTGGCCGGCTGGCCGAAGCGTACCGAGACCTGCGGCAGGGCGGCGAGCTCGAGCAGCTCGGCCGGGGCGACTGTCCCGGTTGCTCAGCACCGTGATTCCGCCGGCGAACGGCGTCCGGGTCAGCTGCCGGACAAGGGCCTGGGCGGCCGGGCCGGCGCCGGCGATGACGATCCGGGGCCGGGTCTGGGAATCGAGGTGCTGCGAACGTGCGGGGTGGAGAAACGGGCGGACATGGTGTGGCCCTTTCGCTGGTGGCCGGTGGTGTGGCCTGCGTGCTTGATGCACCCAGCGTAGGCGGACGGTTTTTCCGGCGTGTTTCCCGGGTGTTGCCGTTTTCCCGCGGGCCCGTTCGCCAGTATTTACCGGCCGGTAATGTCGTGGGTCACACCCGCAGCCGGTAGCCGCGCTTCACCACGGTTTCCACCAGCCGGCCGTCCGGCAGCGAGGACCGCAGCCGGCTCACCGTCATGTCCAGGGCGTGCACCGAGCCGCGCAGTTCCAGCAGCTCGGAGAGGGCCTCGCGGGACAGCACCGCGCCGCCGGCACCGAGCAGCGCCCGCAGCAGCAGCAGCGGGCGCCGGGGCCATCTCCACGGCCTCGCCGTCGATCCGCAGCGAGCGGCCGCGCAGCTCCACGCTGCCGGAGGCGGTATCCAGCCGGCGGACGTGGTTCAGGGCCAGGTGCTCGCAGACCAGCCGGATCAGCGCGCCCATCCGGAAACGTTCCGGGACCAGCGGGTGCAGCCCGGCGTCGAGCAGCGGCTGGGCGGTGACGGGACCCACGACGGCGGTGGCGACGGTCGTCTTGAGGCTCTCCACGAGCTGTTTGTACAGGCCCATCTCGTGCGCCGTGCTCCACATCGCGTCCACGGCCGGGGCGCTGGTGAAAGTCAGCACGTCCAGGTTGCCGCTGCAGGCCGCCTCGATCAGCCGCGGCAGCCGGTCGGCGCCGTCGGGCTTGACCCAGCGGTACGGGGTGACGGTCAGGACGGTGGCGCCGGACATCCGCAGCCGCTCGAGCTGGCGGACGTCGGTGTAGCCGTGCAGCTGCACCGCGACGGTCTTGCCGCGCACCCCCTCGGCAAGGAGCATGTCCACGAGCGTCGCGGTGGTTTCGTCGCTGCTGATCCCGACGTCGGCAAGCCCGGCCGCGCGGACGGCGCCGCGGGCCTTGGGCCCGCGGACGAACATCCGGGTGGCGCCGAGGGTCTCGAGCAGCTGTTCGCCAATGCCGAACGTGTCCGCGGCCTCGCACCAGCGGCGCATGCCGTAGGCGGTGGTGGCGATGCACAGATCGGGCCTGGCGTCGATGATGGCGCGGGTGTCCTCGATCAGCCGCAGGTCCTCCTGTACCGGGGCGATCTTCAGCGCCGGGGCGTGCAGCACCTCGGCGCCGCGCCGTTCCAGGGCCTCGATCAGGTCCTGCGAGCGCCGGTGCGAGGTGACGCCGATCCGGAACCCTCCAGGGGCAGGTCCGGTCGGTCCTTCGTCGGCAGGCTCCGGCGGGGCGTCCCGGTGGTTGCGGGAATCAGGGGGGTCAGGGGTGCGACGGGCTCCGGGAAGGTTGCGGCGACGGCGTTCAGCGCGCTCATGAGCTCCTCACGCGCCCATCAGGGACGCGGCGAGGCGGTCGAGTTCGGCCGAGGACTCGGCGCAGCCGCGGTTGGCCTCGGCCACCCGGACGACGTCGCCGATCACCAGGACGGCAGGGTTGGTGCAGTCCGCGGCCGCGGTGGTGATGGTGCCGAGGTCGGCGATGGTGGTGCGCTGGCCGGGCCGGTAACCGCGTTCGACGACGGCCATTGGCATGTCCGCCCGCATCCCGGCGCGGCGCAGCCCGGCGGCGAGCTGGCGCAGGGTGCCGATGCCCATCAGGACCACGATCGTCCCGCCGAGCCCGACGAGATGGGTGTGTTCCTTCTCGGTCAGCGGGGCGTGGCCGGAGACCACGGTGAACATGTGGCTGACCTCGCGGTGCGTGACGGGGATCCCGGCCGCGGCCGGGACCGAGATGGCGCTGGTGACGCCGGAGATGACCCGGACGGGGACGCCGGCCTTCACGCAGGCCGCGACTTCCTCGCCGCCGCGGCCAAAGACGTACGGGTCGCCGCCTTTGAGGCGCACCACGTTCTTGCCGGCCAGGGCGGCGGCGACCATCAGCTCCTCGATCCCGGACTGGCTGACCGGGTGGTGGCCGGGGCGTTTGCCCACGTCCACGAGTTCGGCCGTGCTCAGCGACGGGAAGCTCCTGGTAGGGGGCCAGCCGGTCGTAGAACACGACGTCGGCGTCCCGCAGCGCCTTGACGGCCGCGACGGTGAGCAGTTCGGTGGTTCCGGGGCCGCCACCCACCAGGGTGACGTGGCCGGCGGGACCCGCGGCCGGCTCGGCCGCGACGGGGATGCCGGTCGTCGCGGCACCGCTCCAGCAGTGCCTCCCAGCCCGGCTGGCCGTCGTCGACCGCGGCCACCAGGAAGGGCCGTTCGGGCAGCGGGCCGTCAGTGCGGCGCCCGGCCGGGCTGCTGAGCCGGGAGATGACGGCACCGGCGGCTTCGTAGCGCCGGACGGCCTGGCGGGCGGCGTGGTCCGAGCCGGTGACCAGGACTTCGCGGCCGGTGAGATCAATGCTGAGCTGCATGGCTATACCTCGTTCTCATCGCGGGGCCGCATGGGGATGGACGCCCCGACCATCACTGGTTGCTGACCGGCCAGGGCCTTCTCTTCCGCGGTGGCCGGGCGCATCTGGCCGCGCTCGTCCGGGACGAAGGTGATGGAGTCGTCCTTCTGGTCGGGGGCATTGACGAAGGAGCGGAACCGGCGCAGGCGCTCGGGATCCTTCAGGGTGTCGGCCCACTCGTCCACGTAGGTGTCCACGTGCTTGGCCATGGCGGCCTCGAGGTCCTCGGCGATGCCCAGGGTGTCGTGCACCACCACGTCCTCGACGTGTTTGATGCCGCCGTCGAGCTCCTCCTGCCACCGCGCGGTGCGCTGCAGGCGGTCGGCGGTGCGGATGTAGTACATGAAGTAGCGGTCGATGTACTTGATCAGTGTTTCGTCGTCGAGGTCCTTGGCCAGCAGCTGGGCGTGCGCCGGGGTGGCGCCGCCGTTGCCGCCGACGTACAGGTTCCAGCCGTCCGCGGTGGCGATGACGCCGACGTCCTTGCCGCGGGCCTCGGCGCATTCGCGGGCGCAGCCGGAGACGCCCATTTTGAGCTTGTGCGGGCTGCGGAGGCCGCGGTAGCGCAGTTCCAGCTGCGATGGCCATGGCCACGGAGTCCTGCACACCGAAGCGGCACCACGTGGAACCGACGCAGGACTTCACCGTGCGCAGGCTCTTGCCGTAGGCCTGCCCGGACTCGAACCCGGCGTCCACGAGTTCCTTCCAGATCTCCGGGAGCTCCTCCAGCCGGGCGCCGAACATGTCGATCCGCTGGCCGCCGGTGATCTTGGTGTAGAGGTTGTACTTCTCGGCCACGGCGGCGATGACGCCGAGCTTCTTCGGGGTGATCTCGCCGCCGGCGATGCGGGGGACCACCGAGTAGGTGCCGTCCTTCTGCATGTTGGCGAGGGCGCGGTCGTTGGTGTCCTGCAGGGTGCCGCGGCCGGCGTCCAGGACGTAGGCGCTGTTCTGGCTGGCCAGGATGTTGGCGATGGTCGGCTTGCAGATGTCGCAGCCGTCGCCGGTACCGTACTTGGCCATGACCTCCTCGAAGGAGTCCAGTTCCAGGACGCGGATGGTCTCGAAGAGTTCCTGGCGGGACAGCTCGATGTGTTCGCAGAGGGCCTTGGAGACGGCGACGCCGGACTTGGTCAGTTCCGTTTCGAGCAGCTTCTTGAGCATCGGCACGCACGAACCGCAGCTGGTGCCGGCGCGGGTGCAGCCCTTCAGCTCGCCGAGTTCCTGGACCGGGGCGTTGCCGTCGCAGGCACCGCAGCCGTTGACGGTGTCGCGGATGGTTCCGGCCGAGACGTTGTTGCAGGAACACAGGATGGCGTCGTCCGGCAGTTCGGTGTCCGGGGCGTCGCCGCCGCCGGCCGCGGTGAGGTACGCGCCGGGTTCGGCGGCCAGTTCGCGGCCCAGCATGGGGCGCAGGGAAGTGTAGGGCGAGGCGTCGCCGACGAAGATGCCGCCGAGCAGGGTCTTGGCATCGTCCGTGGTGACGATCTTCTGGTAGACGCCCCGGGCGGGGTCGGCGTAGACGATCTCGAGGGCGTGCTCGGTCCGGGCGAAAGCGTCACCGAAGCTGGCGACGTCGACGCCGGAGAGCTTGAGCTTGGTGGCGGTGTCGAAGCCCGGGAACGTCGCAACGCCGCCGTGCAGCCGGTCCGCGACGATCTCCGCCATGGTGTTGGCCGGTGCCACGAGGCCCAGGCACATGCCGCCGAAGTTGGCGACCTCACCGATGGCCCAGATGCCGGGGACCTCGGTGGAGCAGTCGTCGGAGATGACGACGCCGCCGCGCGGGCCGAGCTGGAACTGCGGGGCGATGCCCTCGACTTCAGGTCCGTTGGCTGCGCGGAACAGTTCGTCGCGGGGCCGCACGCCGATCGCGACGATCACGATGTCGGCGTCGACGATCCGGCCGTCGGCCATGAGGACGCCGGTGACCTGGCCGTCGTCGTCGGAGAGGACCTCGGAGGGGAACACGCCGCCGTGGACGGTGAAGCCCTTGGCCTCGATGAGGCGGCCCAGGGCCTGCCCGGCGCCTTCATCCAGCTGGGTGTTCATGAGCCAGGGGGAGCCGTTGATGACGATCGGGGTGGCGCCGAGCTGCTCGGTGCCGGCCGCGGATTCCAGGCCCAGGAGGCCGCCGCCGATGGTGACCGCGTTGACTTTGCGGCCGAACTTGGCCGTCAGGTCCGCGATCGCCGTGTTGATGGCCCGGACGTCCTCCAGGGTGCGGTAGACGTGGGTGAGTTCGGAGCCGGCGATGGGCAGGCGGGCCGCATCCGAGCCGGTGGCGACGACGAGTTCGTCGTAGGGGTACACAGTGCCGGCCGCGGTGGTGACGCTCTTGCCGGCGGTGTCGACGGCGGTGACGCGCTCGCCGGTCCGCAGGCTCAGGGATTCGTGGTCCCACATGGACGCGCTGCCCAGCGTGAGGTCCACGGTGCTGTCCGTCAGGGCCTTGCTCAGCGCGACGCGGTCGTAGGGGAGGTGCGCTTCCTCGGTAAGGACCGTCACGTGCCAGCCGTCGAGGCCCCGGGAGTGCATGGCGTCCGCGAAGCGGTGGGCTGCGGGGCCGCCGCCGGCAACCACAACATGCCGGGGGTTCTTGGCGCGCTCTGCGCCCAGGTTCGGGGGCTGGAAGTCTGTCCGGTCACTGTGGGCCTTTCGCATGGGCCGCAGACGGTGCTCTGCAGCTTGTGTACCCAGACTAGGCAACCGCAGTTTCGCTTCAGTTTCCCTTATGTTTCGTGATCTTAACTTCTGCATCACGAATGCGTTTCCGGCGGAGTGAGTTCTCTTTTACCCGCCGGACACATTGGGCGCATCCGGATGAAACACCGCGGGCCTAGCTTGAATATGTGGCCGCAGCAGCGGTTCAGCCCGCAAGGGATGTATCAGAGAGGGGCCGGGATGACCGCCGTACTTGAAAGCGCAGTACTTGACGCATCACCCGACATTAAAGATCAGGCCGCCGGGTCAGCGGCCGGGTGGCACCGGGTGTGTGCCGTGGCAGACCTGGAACCCGCCTGGGGTGAGGCGGCACTGATCGCCGGCCGCCAGGTGGCCTTGTTCCGCACCGTCTCCGGTGAGGTTTTCGCCGTCGCGCAGGAAGACCCGGCCACCGGGGCCAATGTGATGGCCCGCGGCATCACGGGGTCCCGCGGCGACCGCCCGACGGTGGCATCACCGCTGCACAAGGAGGTCTACGACCTCGGTACCGGGGAGTGCCTCGGCAACCCGGGACTGCGGCTCGCGACCTTCGGTACCCGGATTGTGGGCGGGTACATTGAGGTCGAGCTCTAGAGTCCCAGGGCCTCGCGGACGTCGGCGAGGACACTGTCCAGGGTTGCACGTGCCTGGAGCCGCGCCTCGGGCAGTTCCGCCGCCGAACCGACGCTGCGGATGACCTCCAGGTAACACTTGAGCTTCGGCTCCGTCCCGCTGGGCCGGATGATGACCCGGCTGAGGTCCCGTGTCAGGTACAGCAGGCCTTCGGTGGGCGGAAGCTGTTCGCTTCCTTCGGCCAGGTCCGTGACCGTTTCGACGGCGGAGCCGCCGAAGGATTCCGGCGGGCTGACGCGCAGCCGGTTCATCATGGCGTCCAGCAGGCCAAGGTCCGCCACCCGGATGCTGAGCTGGTCGCTCGCGTGCAGGCCATGGACGAGGTACAGCTCATCGAGCGTGTCGAAGATCGTTTTGCCCTCGGCCTTGGCCGCCGCCGCGAACTCGGCAATCAGCACCGCGGCGGAAATCCCGTCCTTGTCCCGGACGAGTGACGGCGCGACGCAGTAGCCCAGCGCCTCCTCGTAGCCATAAAGCAGGCCCGGGACACGCGCGATCCACTTGAAGCCGGTGAGGGTTTCCTCATGGGCGTAACCGGCGGAAGCCGCGATCCGGGCCAGCAGCCGCGAGGACACGATCGAGTTCGCGAAGACGCCCTCGGGCGCCTCGTCACCGGCGGCCGCGAAGCGCGCCACGACGTGCGCGCCGAGCAGGGCACCCACTTCGTCGCCGCGCAGCATCCGCCAGGCGCCCGTGTCCGGATCCTTGGCGGCAACCGCGGCGCGGTCGGCGTCGGGGTCGTTGGCGATCACAATGTCGGCGTCCACCCGGGCCGCGGTCTCGAGGGCCAGGTCCAGGGCGCCGGGCTCTTCCGGGTTCGGGAAGTTCACGGTGGGGAAATCGGGGTCCGGTTCCGCCTGTTCCGTGACCAGGGTGACGTCGGCGAAGCCGGCCGCATTCAGCACGGCGACGGCGGTCTCGCCGCCCACCCCGTGCATGGGCGTCAGGACAATCTTGAGGTCCCGCGCCGGGAAATGCGCGGGAACGGCGAGGGCCGGCGACGGCGGACTCGTAGTCCGTGGCGATGGAGCGGTCCAGCACCGTCCAGCCTTCCTTGGCCAGGATGATCGATTCCAGCGCGCCGACGGCGTCGATCCTCGCCGCGATCAGCGCGTCGTAGGGTGCCACGATCTGCGCGCCGCGGCCGCTTTCCTCGACGGCATGCCGGCCGAGGTAGACCTTGTAGCCGTTGTCCTGCGGCGGGTTGTGGCTGGCGGTCACCATCACGCCGCCGTCGCAATCCAGTGCCCGCACCGCGTAGGCGAGCAGCGGGGTGGGGAGGGCGGCCGGCATCAGGAACGTTTCAATCCCGGCCGCGGTGAGGATCGCCGCGGTCTCTTCGGCGAAGATATCGGAGTTGTAGCGGGCGTCGTAGCCGACGACGGCGCGCGGCCGGGTGCCGGGGGCTGCCTGCTCGACGGCGTTGGTCAGGAAGGACGTGAAGCCTGCGGCGGCGCGGCGCACCACCACCCGGTTCATCCGGTTCGGGCCGGGTCCGAGGGCCGCACGAAGCCCCGCGGTGCCGAACTGGAGGGTACCGCTGAAACTGTCCGCCAGCTCCTGCCGGGCTGCGGCGGTGCCGTTGTCCGTGAGCTGGATCAGCTCGGTGAGAGCGGCGGCGGTGGCCGGGTCCGGATCCTGGGCGGCCCATGTCCGGGCATCGCTCAACAGTCGTGACAGTTCGGCATCAGAAGACGTCATGGGTACCAAACTATCCGCAATTGGCGGGGAATAGTTCCCGCGACAAGCGGGACGGGCTTACGGTTCGGTCACGCCGGGCGGCACCGGCAGCCTTGACACCGATTTTTCCGGACACGTAACGTCTGGAATATGAAGATGGGCCGTGGGGTGGAATGGGCCGTGCACAGTTGCGTCAACATGTCCTGGACGCCGGCCGGGGAAGCCGTCAACTCCGCCCGGCTCGCGGAGTACTACCAGCTGCCCGGCGCGTACCTGAACAAGCAGCTCCAGGCCCTGGTCCGGGCCGGTGTCCTGACCTCGGTTTCGGGTCCCCGGGGCGGTTTCCACCTGGCACGCCGGCCGGAAAACATCACGGTGCTCGATGTTGTCCTGGCGCTGGAGGGCCCCGAGCCGGCGTTCCGTTGTGAAGGGATCCTGGGCAAGATTCCCGATGCCGATCCCGCGGTGAACCATGTCCGGACCTGCCTCATTTCACAAACAATGCGGCAGGCCGAACTGGTGTGGCGGCAGGCCCTGGCACGGCAGACCATCGCCGGAATCGCCGACTCGATGGAGCGGCGGTTTCCCGACGACAGGCAGAAAGCGCTGGATTACCTCGCCGTCGAAGGCAGCTAGAGCTTGGCGATGATGTCCGCGAGCAGCCGGGAGATGCGCGGGCCCGCGGCCTGACCGGCTTCGAGGACTTCACCGTGGCTCAGCGGGACCGGGCTGATGCCGGCCGCGAGGTTGGTCACGAGCGAAATACCGAAGACCTCCATGCCGGCGTGGCGTCCGGCGATGGCCTCCAGCGCGGTGGACATGCCCACCAGGTCGGCGCCGATCCGCTTGGCGTACTGCACCTCGGCCGGGGTCTCGTAGTGCGGTCCGGTGAACTGGGCGTAGATGCCTTCGTCCAGCGAGGCGTCGACCTCGCGGGCCAGGTCCCGGATCCGGGCGGAGTACAGGTCCGTCAGGTCCACGAAGGTGGCGCCTTCCAGCGGGGACGTAGCGGTGAGGTTGATGTGATCGCTGATCAGCACCGGGGTGCCCGGAGTCCAGGCCTCGTTCAGGCCGCCGCAGCCGTTGGTCAGGACCAGCGTCTTGCAGCCCGCGGCCGCAGCGGTGCGGACGCCGTGGACGACGGCGCGGACGCCCTTGCCCTCGTAGTAGTGGGTGCGCGCGCCGAGGACCAGGGCCCGCTTGCCCTCCTTGGTCAGCACCGAGCGGATGGTGCCCACATGGCCTACCACCGACGGCGCGGAGAAGCCCGGCACCTCCGAGGCGGAGAGGGTGGCGGTGGTCTCGCCGATCAGGTCGGCGGCGTCGCCCCAGCCCGAACCGAGCACCAGAGCGACGTCGTGGGCCTCCACGCCCGTCTCCTCGGCAATGTAGTCGGCGGCGGCGCGGGCGGCGTCGAAGGGATCAGTGTTCAGGAATTCTGTTGTACTCACCGGTACAAGTTATCGTGCCGGTGCCGTGCTGCCCAGCACCGGCACCAGTATGGTGCACGTCCCTTTTCTTGGAGGGCCGGGGCAGATGGGGGAGAATGAACGATTGTGACTACGCATCCTGATTTCAGCTCACCCCGCATCGCAATTCTCGGCGGAGGCCCCGGTGGCTACGAAGCCGCCATGGTCGCCGCCTCGCTGGGGGCGAAGGTCACCATCATCGAGCGTGCCGGTCTCGGCGGCTCCGCGGTGCTGACCGACGTCGTACCCTCCAAAACGCTGATTGCGACGGCGGACCTGATGACCCGCATGGGCGAGGCCGGCGAGCTGGGCGTCAAGTTCGACGTCGACGGCGGCGACTTCGCCCCGGTGATGCGCGCCGACCTCAAGCACATCAACGACCGCCTCTTGGGCCTGGCGCGTGAGCAGTCCGATGACATCCGCGTGGGCCTCGAGCACCAAGGCGTCCGGATCGTGATCGGTTCCGGCCGGATGCTGGACAACCACACCATTGAGGTCATCACCGCCGACGGCACCGAGACGGTCGAAGCGGACGCGATCCTCCTCACCGTCGGCGCCCACCCGCGCGAACTGCCCACCGCCCGGCCGGACGGCGTGCGGATCCTGAACTGGGCCCAGATCTACAACATGGACGAACTCCCCGAAGAACTGATCGTCGTGGGTTCCGGCGTCACCGGCGCGGAATTCGCCTCGGCGTACAACGGCCTGGGCTCCAAGGTGACCCTGATTTCCAGCCGCGACCGCGTGCTGCCGGGCTCCGACACGGATGCCGCCGAGGTCCTGGAGGGCGTCTTCGAACGCCGCGGCGTCAAGGTCCTCTCGCGTGCCCGGGCCGAGACGGTGGAGCGCACCGAGGACGGTGTGGTGGTCACGCTCGCCGACGGCTCGAAGGTCACCGGCAGCCACTGCCTCGTTGCCGTCGGGTCCATTCCGAACACCGCCGGGATCGGCCTCGAGGAAGCCGGTGTGGCGCTCACCGAAAGCGGCCACATCAAGGTCGACGGCGTCTCCCGCACCAGCGCGCCGAACATCTACGCGGCCGGCGACTGCACCGGTGTGCTCGCCCTGGCGTCCGTTGCCGCGATGCAGGGCCGGATCGCCGTCGCCCATTTCCTGGGCGACAGCGTCACGCCGATCAAGCTGCACCAGGTGGCCTCCAACATCTTCACGTCACCGGAAATCGCCTCCGTCGGCGTCTCCGAAGCCGAGATCGAGTCCGGCAAGTACCAGGGCGACATCGTCAAGCTTTCGCTGAAGAGCAACGCCCGCGCCAAGATGCGCAACCACAAGGACGGGTTCATCAAGATCTTCGCCCGCAAGGGTTCCGGCACCGTGATCGGCGGCGTTGTGGTGGGGCCGAACGCCTCCGAACTCATCTTCGCGATCTCGATTGCGGTGAAGCAGAAACTGCACGTCGACGACGTCGCGAGCACCTTCACGGTGTACCCGTCGCTGAGCGGTTCCATCTCCGAAGCCGCGAGGCGCCTGCACGTCCACATGTAACAAATAAATGGAGGCCGGAGCCATGCAGAGTCCCCGCACCCTGGTTGAGGCAGTGGAGAAGAACCCCGTGCTGCCCTCCGGCCCGGAAGAACGTTTTGCCGGCTACGGCGTGATGGGTGTTCCGTTCAGCTCCGGCCACATCCTGGCGCTGCGGCATTTTGCGGGCTCCTCCGTCGGCCCCGGCTATTCCTCGGTCTGGATCCGCGACCCTGCCGGCGTCTGGACGATGCACAGCACCACCGACCCCGGCTCCTCCTGTCCGCGGTACTTCGGCAGTGCCCTCGGTTCCGCCTCGACGGGTGGGATCTCCATCCGGTGGCGCGACTCTCACTCCTTCAGCGTGGAGGCCGGCGACGCGGTGGACCTGAGCTGGGACCTGACGCTGGCGGCGACGCCGGTCACCCGGATGATGTCCGCGGTCTCCGGCGCCGTTCCGGACCGGCTGTGGCGCAGTGGGACCTTCCTCCGTGCCATGGGAGCTGTTGCCGGACCGGCGCTGGGGGCGGGTCACATCGGGCTGACCGGCAAAGTACCCAACGGCCAGGGCTTTGCCGCGCGCCCGCGGCGGATGTGGTTTGTCCGCGAGAGCACGGCGCACCTAAAGGGCCACAGCCTGGGACATATTTCCGCGCTGCCCGTCCAGGACAAGCTCGGGGACTTCTGGATCCCGCAGCGCGGCATCTTCATGATCGGCTCGTCCGTGTTCGACCCCCTCGACCCCGCCACCCACCTGGCCGCGGGGCACTGAGCGTACAGATGCCGGCCCTGGTGTCCCGCGCGGGCGAGGGTGAGGCGAGCTTCCGTGAGAGGACGGATGCGCCCTTTCCGGGTGCCCAGGTGATGCGTCCGCCCTGGTAGTCCTGTGCCACTCCGCCGCCCTCCAGGGGGTACTCGCGGGAGATCGGGTAGCCGAGCCGGCCCTTCTCGTATCCGGTGCCGGCCCATGCAGTTCTGATGGCACCCATGGACACCTGGGATCCGGAAGCCGGGGACCACACGATCGCGCCGCCCTGGTAGTACTGGAGGACACCGCCGTTGCGAAGGCCGGTGACTTCCCGGCTGGTGGGGTAGCCGAGCTGTCCGTTTTCGGCTCCGTTCAGGAGCCACGTGGTGCGGATGCCGCCCATCGACACCTGGGATCCCGAAGCCGGGGACCACACGATGGCTCCGCCTTGGTAATACTGGATGACGCCGCCGTTGCGAAGGCCGGCGATCTCCTGGCTGGTGGGGTAGCCGAGCTGTCCCTCTTCGCCGAAATTCTGGCGCCAGGTGACGCGGATACCGCCCATGGAGACCTGGGACCCGGTAGTCGGGGACCAGACGATGGCTCCGCCCTGGTAGTACTGCATGATGCCGCCGTGGCGGTACTCGGTGTTTTCATGGGTGGTGGGGTAGCCGAGCTGTCCGTTTTCCGCCTTGTAGAGGAGCCAGGTAGCGCGGATCCCGCCCATGGACAATTTGGCTCCGGTGGCCGGGGACCAGACGATTGTCCCGTGTTCGTAATTGCGGGAGGCGCCCCCGCTACGCAGGCCGGTGATCTCGGGACCCGTAGGTTCTCCCAGAATCTCTGCACCCACGACGGCATACAGTTCGTCGATCGGGTTGGCCGGTGCCGGCTCGCCGGGATCCGGAATCACTTCGCCCGGAACAAGTTCCGTGGGCAAACTGTCGAAACCGGCCGCTTTGTTGTAGCCGCGCGTTTTGGGGCTTGCTGTGACCACCATTTTGTGTCCGGCATCGGCAGCAGTGACCACATAAGTGGGACCGCCGGAGCCAATGGCTTCTCCGAGGGCGTCCAGATGGGACCAGGTGTACTCGACGCTGTCGGGGACTGGCACCAGCGCCGGAAGGGTGGCCGTCAGGGTCTGCCCAGCCACAGAGATCCGCTGATGGTCGGCCGGGGGAAGCTCGAATAGTCGCGAAGGGGCTCCAACGTAAAATCGAAGCTGGCCAGGTCAATGGAGATGGGGGCAGGATCGCTGATTCCTGCCGGGTCTTTCGTGACGCGACCTCTACGATCATAAGTGACCTGGCTGAAGCCAGTCGTTACGGCGATCGACTGCAGCGTCACGGCACCTTCTGCCACTTACGCAGATCATCTGAAGCTGCAACGCCGGCATTCATATTTACGAGGTGTTGGGCGCCCACGCTGTCCTGGTAAACAAGATGCCCCCGCAAAATGTTAGTCCCAGTCCACTCTATTTTCACTTCCTCGTCGTCGTACATAACGGCTGGTGTGATCATTCTGATGGAGGTCAGCGAAGGCGGTTGGCTGTTGTCTGCGGCTAAAGCCGGTGCCAGAGAACTGGACATTAATACCAGAACGGCTGCCAATGCGATGGCAGCTGGAAACTGCTTAACGGAACTTTTCATAACGATTTTCCCCCGATGCGAATGGCCAGAGCCTACACGATTCCGGGACGCATCGTTGACAATACAATTCCTTCCGCCATCTTGGGGATCAACGATTGAATGACGAAATTCTCGCGACCGGATCCTGCTGCGGGGCACTTTAGCGGGCGGGCAGATCAGGGCGAATGACCGCCGGCTATCCGCCCTGATCTGCCCGCGCGCTCAGGAACAGGCGTACGGCGGAACGGTGTCGCCGGGCGCGAAGGGCTTGAACCAGTACTCGAAGTCCAGTTCCCGGGCGTCATCCTCGAGGTCATCGAGCCGGTCCGAGTACAGGGCTTCGCTGTCCGCGTCCTCCAGCAGGATCTCCTCGACGTCGGCCCGCCAGTCGTCCGGCAGGTCCAGTTCGTAGATGTCCTCGGTGATTTCCGCCTGGTCGAGCAGGCACCGCACGGCGAGCTCGGCGGCCAGGCAGCCCGGGGCGGTCCAGCCGCGGACCAGCGATGCGGTGACATCGGCGGCGACCACGATGAACTTCTGGGTGAACTTCGCGTCGTAGCTTGTGGCGAACTGCGGCGGCAGCGAGGACAGCACCGAGGTGCCCGCGATCTCGGTGGGGGTGAGGACTTCCAGCTGGCTCAGCGTGCCCAGGTCGCGGAAGAGCTGGTCGATGAGGATGCTGGACGAGTTCCACAGGAGGCCGGCCAGCAGGCGCGTCTGGCGCACTGACTCTTGACGATCCTCCGGGGTGACCGCGGCCATTTCGTCCAGGTCTTCGGGATCGAACTGGAGCCGCTGCTCGGCGGTCATGTCGTCGGGATGCGGGTCCAGGCCCAGGAGCTCCAGGCTCAGCCCGGTCAGCTTCGCGGCGTCGGCCAGCAGTTCTTCGGTGATGTCGTCGTCGTCGGCGCTCATGGCCTCGATGCTACCGGGCATGGGTTCGCTGTCCGATTCCTGTTACGTGGAGGTGGCCGGCAATCTCGGGGCCGCGTCCCAACACGTCACCGGGGGTTCAAAGTCCCTTCGAACGATGCGGACCAGTCCACGTCCGGATTGGGTCCGGGGACAGCCACGCGGACCGTCAGCTCGTCCGGAGGAACCACGGCGCCCACGGTGATGCTCTTACTCTGTCCTGGTTTCAACGTTCCGAACGCCTTGACCTCGGGGCCGGCTGCGGGGTCGGCGACGACTTCCGCGAGAAGTCCACGCTCGCCATAGCGGATGATCGGTCGGCCCATTTTGGTCGCGTCGAGAGCCGACGAGCCGCCATTCCTGACCGTGATTTCGAAGATCACGGCCACCCGCACGGAGCTGGCCGGCGTGGCCGTTGGATTGGCTCCCGGCGCGGTCGGTGCTGCGGTTCCGGGCAAAGGCGAGCCAACGTCCTGGTACCCCAAGGGAAGAACGGAAACGGAGATCCCACTCGCGTAGACGAGTTCGCCGGCCCAGCCGCCAAGCTTCATACCGGGAACGCAGCGGGCGATGCCATGCAGACGGCCTTCATCGAAATGCCGGATGCGTTCAAAAGAATCGCCATGATCCGCGCTGGACGTCCACGGCGTTTCGTCTCCCAGCTCGCTGAGACCCGAGGCCAGTTCTCGCTGATCGCCGGTTTCAAAGACGAGTTCTCCGTCTGCGGCGGCGCCATAGAGGGCTGCCCCCGCCAGGCAGTCCGCCTGCAGTTCGCCAGCTTTCTCTGTGAGGGTGGCACCGAGCCGTGCCTGGATGGCATGCCCCCACTCGTGCGCTATCACCAGGTAAGGCCAGGTGTCACCGTCGGCATAGCCCTTCTCCATAAGGCCCTTATCCCAAGCCACGTAATCGGCCGGTCGGCAATAGACGGCGTTATTCGCAAACAGTTTCGTGGTACCGCAAAGCGGGACGCTGGGCGAGTTTCCGTCGTATAGGCCCAACACCTTCGGGGGGCTGTAATGCCCCGGAAAATAGTCGTTCCAGTGCCGTGTCCAGAATCCATTGGTAATGATTTCCGCGGTCTTTAGTTCGTCCAGGAGCAGGGCCGGATTCGGGGTCGGCGAAACAGTGGGAGTCGGCGTCGGCGTCGGCGTCGGCGTTGTCACAACCCGTGCCGGACCCGAAGGCGAGGGACTTTCGGAAACGGAGGGCGAGGGCGTGCCGGCGGCGCCGGCCAGCGTGGTGATCCAGCCGGGCCGGAAGATCCAGATGCCCACACCCGCAGCGATCAGCAATGTCAGGACCGCAACGCTGACGGCCAGGAGTTTACTGCTCCAGCTACTCTGCGGGTTCGCCATGTGCGAAGACTAGCGGCTGGGGTCCTGCCGGAACAGGGCCGAGCGGCGCGCCCGGGATGTCACCGCTTTCTAGCGGGAAGCGGTGTGCTCTTCATCGTCCCCAGGCGTGGTGTCGGCCGGGCCCGCGGTGATTCCGCTGAGGGTGTCGATGTAATCCAGGGTTTTGGGACTGACGTGCCGCACAGCCGAAAGGGCCTCCCGGAGAACGGTTCGCCTGCCCGGCTCACCGAGCGCGCCTCGGAGATCCACTACAGTCTCGATGCCCTGCCCCTCGAACACACGCGTGATGTCCTCCACTTGGGCGAGACGGCCAGGCGAGGGCCAGTCGATAACTTCAGAGAGCTTTCCCGTATCGAGGTGCCGGCGGAATCCACTGGTGGTGGCAGCATCCGGCCACGCCGCAACCAGGGCGACGACGCGCGGCTTGACGGTCGCGTGGTAGTTCTGCCGTCGCTGCAAGGTGGCATCGACAATGATGGCCCCGATGTGGTCCCACGCACGGACGGCTTCGGTCGCTGCGTCAATGCCGTCTGAGTCATTGGACGCCGGAGGGTTGGCAGCATCATTATCGAAAGTCATAACTGAATACTTCCATGTGCCGGTCAGCTTTTCAGCGGATGACCCGATACCGCACATGGGTGACAAGGCTGGTCCCGCTCACTTCCGTCGGCTCCAGCTTGAGGTTTGCGACGCCGTCGAGCAGCCGCTCACCCGCTCCCAGGACCATGGGCGCGATGTGGAGCCGCAGCTCATCGATCAGCCCCGCCGAAAGGTATTGCCGGACGGTCTGCGCTCCTCCGGCAATGGCCACGTCCTTGCTGCCGGCGGCCGTCCGCGCCTGGGCCAGCGCCGATTCGATCCCATCGGCCACGAAGTGGAACGTGGTGCCGCCTTGCATTTGAAGGGGCTCGCGTGGCTGGTGGGTGAGTACGAACACGGGTGCGTGATAGGGCGGTTCCTCGCCCCACCATCCCCGCCAGTCCTCATCCCACGTCCCGGGCCCTGCGAACATGTTTCGTCCCATGATGTAGGCGCCGGCCGCGAGGATGCCTTCGAGCTCGGCCGCGTTGGACTCGGGTTCTTCGAACTGCCACCTGTGCAGGAGTTCTCCGCCCTCGCCGAGGGGCTCCGCCGGGCTTTGGTTCGGGCCGGAGGCGAAGCCGTCGAGGGAGATGGTCAGATCGCACGTGACGCGGCTCATGCGCCCATCATGCCACCACCGCAGGCGGCAAATGAAGGTCTACCCACGGCTCCTGCAGCAGAATCGGAAACTCCAGTCCCTACGCCACCGCCCCCTGGAAGTGCTTTTCGATGATCCCCTTGATGTCGTCGTGGCACCCGCCGCAGCCGGTGCCCGCCCGCGTCGCGCCGGATACCTCGGCCACCGTCCCGCACCCGTCCGTAACAGCTGCAGCGATCTTCGTCCCGCTGACACCGGCGCACCGGCACACGGTCCGCTCCGGATCCGCAGCACCGGCCGCGGCCGCCTGGTCCGGCCCGTCGAGCCGCAGCAGCAGTGACCGGTCCGCCGGCAGCTCGGCGCCGCGCTCGAACAGCTGCACCAACTCCGCCGCTGTGCGGGGCATGCCCACGGACACGAGGCCCTCGAGCACCCCGGCGCGCGTGGTCATCTTGACGTAGCGGCCGTGCTCGGGATCGGCCCACTGGGCGATCTGCAGCCGGGCCCGGCCGTTCACGGCACCGGCGGTCAGGGCGTCCTCGTCCCAGGGTTCCGCGGAAACATCCCCGGCCACGGCCATGTTCATGCCCCGGGCTTTCAGCACAATCACGCCGGGTTTCTCTGCCGCAAGCGCAGGCAGGGCTTCAGCCTCCGAAGGAGATTCGGAAGCCAGCAGCACCAGGTACTCGGCGAGCCATTCCGCCTGCCGCCAGCCCGGGCCCACCAGTCCGGAGGGGCCGCGCGCGGTGCGGCACTCCATGCAGTCAGGCTCGGGGCAGCGGACCTCGGCGCAGTCGCCGATCGCAAAGATGTGGGGCTCGTGGTGCGCCCGGAGCTTGTGGTCCACCAGGATGCCGGCGGCGGTGGAGAGACCGCAGCCTTCCGCGAGTTCCGTCCGCGGCCGGACGCCGCAGGAGAGCACCAGCAGGTCGCCGTCGATCGCGGAGCCGTCATCGAGCAGCAGCGCCGAGAAGCCGCCGTCGGCCGCGTTGTGTTCCACCCCGACGGAGCGGGCGTTGCCGGCCACCCGCACACCGCAGTTCCGCAGGCTCGCCGCAAGCACGGCGCCGCCCCCGCGGTCGATGTTGCGGCCCAGGGGATGCGGGCCGTTGTGCACCACGGTAACGGTGGCGCCTTCCTCGGCCGCGGCGAGGGCCGTCTCCAGGCCGAGCACACCGCCGCCAAGGACCACCACGCGCTTGCCGCCGGCCACCGCGGCCTGCAGCACCGAGGCGTCCCGCAGGTCGCGGAGGGCCGTCACGCCGGCCGGCAGCACCGGGGCGGCCGGATCGGGGTTGAGCCCGGTGAGGTTGGGGATCACGGGACGGGAGCCGGTGGCGAAGACCAGCCGGTCGTAGCCGGGGGAGGTGCCGTCGCTCAGCTTGAGCTGCTGACGGGCGCGGTCCACCCGGCGGACGCGCACGCCGAGCCGGACGTCGACGCCCTCGGCAATCAGCGCCGCCGCATCGGCCAGCGCCAGGGCGGAGGCCGTGGTCCGCCCGACGCCGAGGTCAGCCACCAGCACGCGGTTGTACGCTGCCTCTGCTTCCTCGCCGACCACTGTCAGCTGCGCAAGCCCGCTGCGGACCGCCGGCAGCAGCTCATCGACCAGCCGCGCGGCCACCGGCCCGAAGCCCACAACAACAATCCGCTCAGTCATGAGGCACCCTCTTTCTGGAAATCAGCAGCCGGCACCATTCCGCCACGAAGAAGACCTGCGCCCGGCCGGACCCACACCTTGCTGGTTTTGAACTCGGGCATCCCGGAGATCGGGTCCGTGGCGGCCTCGGTGAGCCGGTTGGCGCTTTCGAGCTCCGGGAAATGGAACGGCAGGAACACGGTCTCGGGCCGGATGTCTGTGCTCAGTTCGGCGCGGCAGCTGACCTCGCCGCGGCCGTTGGATATCGAGACGAAGTCGCCGTCGGCGATGCCCTGCGCCGCGGCGGCCGCGGGATGGATCTGCAGCCGCGCCTCGGGCTGGGCCTCGGCGAGGGCGGCCACCCGGCGGGTCTGCGCGCCCGACTGGTAGTGCTCCATCAGCCGGCCGGTGATCAGGGTCATAGGCATGCCGGCGCGGTCCGGCTGCGGCATCGCAGCAGGCGTACGACGGCGGGGGGTCACCGGCGTGAAGACGGCCAGGCCGTCGGCGTGGGCAAAGGAGTCCAGGAACAGCCGCGGAGTGCCGGTGCTTCCGGCGGGGTAGGGCCAGTAGGCTGCCTCGCCGCGGTCCAGCATGGCGTAGTCGATCCCGGAGTAGTCGGCCAGGCCGCCGGCGGACGCGAGCCGGAGCTCCTCGAAGACTGTCTCCGGGTCCTCGCTGAAGGTGGACGGGCGCCTCCAGGGCTTCGGCCAGCCGGGTCATGATCCACAGCTCGGTGCGCACCCCGGGCGGGGGAGCGAGGGCGCGGCGGCGGCGGAGCACGCGGCCCTCGAGGTTGGTCAGGGTGCCTTCCTCCTCGGCCCACTGCGGTGACCGGCAGGACGAGGTCGGCCTCGGCGGCGGTCTCGGAGAGGAAGAAGTCGCAGACCACCAGGAAGTCCAGGCTGCGCAGCCCGTCGATGACGGCGTTGGCGTCCGGCGCGGAGACCGCCACATTGGCGCCGTGCACGAAGAGGCAGCGGACGCCGTCGGGCTGTCCCAGGGACTTGAGCAGTTCGACGGCGGGAACGCCGGGACCGGGGATCAGGATCTCCGGGACGCCCCAGACCGTGGCCATGTGGGCGCGGGCGGCGGGGTCGGTGATCTTGCGGTAGCCGGGGAGCTGGTCCGCCTTCTGGCCGTGTTCGCGGCCGCCCTGGCCGTTGCCCTGGCCGGTGAGGGTGCCGTAGCCGCTGCGCGGCGGAGCCGGGCAGGCCCAGCAGCAGGGCGAGGTTGATGGCGGCCGTGGCGGTGTCGGTGCCGTCGACGTGCTGTTCCACGCCGCGGCCGGTCAGGATGTAGCTGCCGCCCTTGCCGGCGCCGTCGGCCAGCCGCCGGGCGGTGTCCCGGATCAGGCCGGCGGGGACGCCGGTGAGCGACTGGACCCGCTCCGGCCAGAAGCTGGCGACGCTGCGGACCACGGCGTCGAAGCCGGTGGTGCGGGTCGGCGATGTAGTCGGCGTCGGCGAGGCCTCGTGGATCACCACGTGGGAGAGGCCCAGCAGCAGGGCGAGGTCGGTGCCGGGCAGCGGCTGCAGGTGCAGCCCGCCGCCGTCGGAGGTGAACGCGGCGGTGGCGGAGCGGCGGGGGTCCACCACGATCAGCCCGCCGGCGTCGCGGGCGCCCTGCAGGTGCTGCACGAACGGCGGCATGGTCTCGGCGACGTTGGAGCCGAGCATCAGGATGGTGCTGGCGGCGTCGAGGTCCGCCAGCGGGAAGGGGAGGCCGCGGTCCAGGCCGAAGGCGCGCATGCCGGCCGCGGCGGCCGAGGACATGCAGAACCGGCCGTTGTAGTCGATCCGCGAGGTGCCCAGGGCCAGCCGGGCGAACTTGCCCAGCTGGTAGGCCTTCTCATTGGTGAGGCCGCCGCCGCCGAAGACGCCGACGGCGTCGGCGCCGTGCCGGGCACGGGTGCCGTCTTGACGGCGGCGGTGATCAGCTCCAGGGCCTCGTCCCAGCCGATCGGGCGGTGGACGCCGTCGGCGCCCTTGAGCAGCGGCTCGGTGACGCGGCCGGTGTGGTTCAGCAGCGATGGCGGAGGTCCAGCCCTTGCGGCAGAGGCCGCCGCGGTTGGTGGGGAAGTCCCGCCCGGTGACCTCGAGGGGCGCTGAGAGGCGCGTCGAGCAGGGGACGGCGTGCGGCCGACACGGGGTCTGACCCCGGCTGGGCAGCCGGGGTCAGAGCCGCTGGGGACTTGAGCGTCATGGCGCACTGCAGGGCGCAGTAAGGGCAGTGCGTGTCGGCGCTTTTGGTCATGTTAGACGTGTCCCATCGCGTTTCGGTTGGCGTTGCGGATGTAGAAGAACCAGCAGACGGCCAGCATCAGGACGTAGGCCCCGACGAAGCCGTAGAACGCCGGGGTGTAGGAGCCGCTGGCGGTGTTGGAGGCGTTGAGCACCTGCGGGATGACGAACCCGCCGTAGGCGCCGATGGCCGAGATCAGGCCGAGGGCCGAGGATGCGAGGCGCTGGGTGGCCACGGTGCTGGCGCCGGACTTTGCTGCCCGGCTGGAGGTGGCGAAGATGACCGGGATCATCCGGTACGTCGCGCCGTTGCCGAAGCCGCTGGCGGTGAAGAGCATCAGGAACAGGACCAGGAAGAGCCAGAAGTTCTTCAGCGGCAGCGTCCAGATCATGGTCAGGGTGATGATGGCCATGGCGGCGAACGCAGTGACGGTCATCCGTGCGCCGCCCATGCGGTCGGCCATGCGGCCGCCGTAGGGGCGGGCCAGCGAGCCGACCAGCGGGCCGAGGAAGGCCAGGGAAAGCGCCACGGTGCCGACTCCGATGGAGGAGAAGGCCGGGAAGTAGTCCTTGATGAGCTTCGGGAACACGCCGGCGAAGCCGATGAAGGAACCGAAGGTGCCGATGTACAGCAGCGCCATGATCCACAGGTGCGGTTCCTTCAGCGCCGCCAGCGAGCCCGCGACGTCGCCCTTGGCGCTGGTGAGGTTGTCCATGTACTTCCAGGCGCCGAACGCGGCGAGCAGGATCAGCGGGACCCACATGAGGCCGGCCATCGGGCAGGTTGACGGTGCCGGCGGCCAGGAGCGTGATGGCGATCGGAACGGCAAGCTGTGCGACGGCGGCGCCGAGGTTGCCGCCGGCGGCGTTCAGTCCCAGGGCCCAGCCCTTCTCGCGTGCCGGGTAGAAGAAGGTGATGTTGGCCATCGAGCTGGCGAAGTTGCCGCCGCCGAAGCCGGCGAGGGCGGCCACGAACAGCATGGTGCCGAAGGGGGTCTCCGGGTTGGAGACGCACATGGCCAGCCCGATCGAGGGGATCAGCAGCAGCAGGGCCGAGACGATGGTCCAGTTCCGGCCGCCGAAGCGCGGGACCATGAAGGTGTAGGGGATCCGCAGCGTGGCGCCGACGAGGCTGGGCATCGAGATCAGCCAGAAGATTTCGCGAGGTGGTGAAGGTGAAACCGGCCGCGGGGAGCTGGACCACAACGATCGACCAGAGCTGCCAGACGACGAAGCCCAGGAACTCGGCGAAGATGGACCAGTTCAGGTTGCGCCGGGCGATGGGGCGGCCCAGGGTTTCCCACTGTTCCTTGTTCTCGGCATCCCAGTTGGCGATCCAGCGCCCGGGACGGTATTCAAGGGCGGGTCCACCGAGGGTGGTGCCGGCAGAAAGGGAAGGGGCAATACCGGGGGAAACGCCGGTTTGGGCGTTTGCGGTGCGTTCAGCAGTCACGGGAGACCTCCTTGGGGGTGTTGTCCTTCCAAGGTAGGGAATCCCGCGTTTCCGGGACGGTCGCCGTTTGTTAACGTGCTGTGACTTTTGCCTATCGGGCGGTTTGTGACGGCGTGAGGAAAAGAAGCGGCGTAGAGTGATGACCATCACGTGAGACGATTCCGACGTCCAAATGGCGGACCATTTGTCCATTGACTGGACGGCGGGAACTATTATCTAACGTATTCAGATCCCCCTATGGCGGACGGGCTCACCGCAGCAACGTCCGTCCGGTCCTCATGAAAGCGCTCACAACATGTCATCCACTGCAACTTCCGCGGAGCATGGGTCCGCCCAAGCCGGTGAACTCGCGCGGCCGCGTGATTGTCGCAAGCCTGATCGGCACCACCGTCGAGTTCTATGACTTCTACGTGTACGCCACTGCCGCTGTGCTGGTCTTCCCCTCGCTGTTCTTCCCCGGCGCAGAACGAAACCACCCAGCTGCTGAGCTCCTTCGCAGTGTTCGGCGTCGCGTTCATCGCCCGTCCGCTCGGCTCCGTCGTCTTCGGCCACTTCGGTGACAAGTTCGGCCGCAAGGGCACCCTGGTGGCATCGCTGCTGACCATGGGCATTGCCACGTTCCTGATCGGCTGCCTGCCGACGGCGCTCGTCCCGGGCTGGGAGTTCTGGGCTCCGGCGCTGCTGGTCGTGATGCGCTTCGCCCAGGGCCTTGCCCTCGGCGGAGAATGGAGTGGTGCGGCACTGCTGGCCACCGAGAACGCCCCCGCGAACAAGCGCGCCATCTACGGCACCTTCCCGCAGCTGGGTGCCCCGATCGGCTTCATCATCGCCAACGTGATCTTCCTGGTCTTCAGCTACGCCCTGACGCCGGCGGCGTTCATGGAGTGGGGCTGGCGCGTGCCGTTCCTGCTCAGCGCTGTCATGGTGATCATCGGCCTCTACGTCCGGCTCAAGCTCATCGAAACCCCCGCCTTCACCAAGGTCCTCGAATCCAAAGAGGTCGCCAAGCTGCCCCTCGCCCGGGTCTTCAAGTCCAGCTGGCGCCACCTGATCCTGGGCACGTTCATCATGCTCGCCACCTACGTGCTCTTCTACCTGATGACCACGTTCACCCTGACCTACGGCACCCGCGCCTCCAGCCTGGATGCCGCCAAGGCCGCAGCAGAGAAGGCAGGCAAGCCGATGACCGAGGCCGCTGCCGCCGCGTTTGTCCCCGGCCTGGGCTACAGCCGCAACGACTTCCTCTGGATGCTGATTGCCGGCGTCGTCTTCTTCGGTATCTTCACCCTGGTCTCCGGTCCGCTGGCCGAGAAGTACGGCCGCCGCAAGATGCTCATTGCCGTGACGCTCGGCATCATCGCCTTCGGCCTGCTCTTCGTTCCGCTGTTCAGCGCCGGCTTCGTAGGCACCATGGCACTGCTGATCATCGGCTTCTCCCTTATGGGCCTGACCTTCGGGCCCATGGGTGCGCTGCTGCCGGAGCTGTTCCCGACCAACGTCCGGTACACCGGTTCGGCCATCAGCTACAACTTCTCCAGCATCCTGGGCGCGGCGGTGGCTCCGTTCATCGCCGTCTGGCTCTGGGAAGTCGGCAAGGGCAGCCCCGCGCTGGTCGGCGTCTACCTCGCGGTCATGGCTGTGCTGACGCTGATCGCACTGTTCGTGAGCAAGGAAACCCGCGACCTGGATTACGAGAACAACGTAGCCTGACGCCCGTTTCGAGTTCCTGACAGAAGAAGCCCGGTGTGTTGACCACACCGGGCTTCTTTGTGACTACTTTCCGGGCTCCGGCTCAGAGGACGGTGTACCGCTCCACAAAGTTGCGCAGGATCTTCATCGGTTCCGTCGCCGTGAACCGGCGGGCATCCTCCATCAGCGCTTCCGCCGACTCCGGCGGGAAGTATCCGGCATGCCGGTAGATGTCGATCCTGGTGACCAGCCCCTCCGCATCGAGCTCCGGGTGGAACTGCGTGGCATACAGGTTGGTCCGGATCCGGAACATGTGCACCGGGCAGGCGGCCGAACTCGCCAGCAGGACCGCGTCCGGCGGCAGGACGGTGCACCCCTCCTTATGGCCGGTGAACGCCGTGAACTGCTCCGGCAGTCCCTTCAGGAGGGGATCCTGCAGGCCTTCGGCTGTGAGGCTGATGGTCACGCCGCCAAGCCCTTCACCGTAGGTCCTGTCGATCACGGCGCCCTGGTGCAGTCCCAGCGTCCCGACCCCGTAGCAGGCGCCCAGGAACGGGAAGTCCTCGGCAACGATCCGGTCCAGGAGCGTGGCAAGCTCGCGCTCCACCCGGTGCTGGGCGGCACTCTTTTGCTCGGGCGGGTCGCTGGAGGTGAAAGGGCTTCCGCCCACGATCACGCCCGAATACGCCGAGAGGTCAAGCTCCGGCAGGGGAGCGGCCTCCATCCGGATCCGGCGCAGCTGCGCCGCATCCAGTCCGGTGTAGCGCAGGTAGGCCCGGTATTCGTCGTCAGCTGCGGCGTCCTCGGCCCGTGAGGCGAGGAGTAGGAATGGCTTCACGGAACTAAGTTTGCCCCCGCCGCGGCCGGTCCGCTATTCCGCGTCCTCGATCGTGGCGATGACAGCACCGGCGGATACCGTTTCGCCGGCAGCCGCGGACAGCCCGGTCACGATGCCGGCCCGGTGCGCGGTGAGCGGCTGTTCCATCTTCATGGCCTCGAGCACGACGACGAGATCGCCCTCGGCCACCGTGTCACCTTCGGCCACGGCCACCTTCACGATGGTCCCCTGCATCGGTGAGGTCAGGGCGTTGCCGCCGACCGCCGCCGTGGCGCCGCCGCGGGAACGCTTCTTGGCCTTGGCCGGTTTGCCGCCGCCCGAGCCGCCGGACGTGACGGAGCCGAGCGACGCCGGGAGGACGACCTCGAGGCGCTTGCCGCCGACCTCGACGACGACGCGCTGGCGTTCGCCGGCGTCGGCCGCTTCAATATCTGTACCGGTGGGGGTCCAGGCCGGGATGTCGTTGACGAAAGCCGTCTCGATCCAGCGGGTGTGGACCTTGAACGGTCCCTCGGCCGGGGCGAAATCGGGGTTGGTGACGACGGCGAGGTCGAACGGGATGACGGTGGGGATGCCTTCGACCACCATCTCCTCGAGGGCGCGGCGGGCGCGCTGCAGGGCCTGCGGGCGGGTGGCGCCGGTGACGATCAGCTTGGACAGCATCGAGTCGAAGTTGCCGCTGATGACGTCGCCCTGCTCAACGCCGGAGTCGATCCGGACGCCGGGGCCGGTGGGGTTCTTCAGGAGCGTGATGGTGCCCGGTGCCGGCATGAAGTTGCGGCCCGGGTCCTCGCCGGTGATGCGGAATTCGATGGAGTGGCCGCGGACCTCGGGGTCGCCGTAGCCGAGTTCCTCGCCGCGGGCCAGCCGGAACTGCTCGCGGACGAGGTCGATTCCGGTGACTTCCTCGGAGACGCAGTGCTCCACCTGGAGGCGGGTGTTGACCTCGAGGAAGGAGATGGTGCCGTCCTGGCCCACGAGGAACTCGCAGGTGCCGGCGCCGAGGTAGCCGGCTTCCTTGAGGATGGCCTTGGAGGATTCGTAGAGGCGGCGGTTCTGCTCTTCGGTGAGGAACGGTGCCGGGGCTTCTTCGACGAGCTTCTGGTTGCGGCGCTGGAGCGAGCAGTCGCGGGTGGAAACCACCACGACGTTGCCGTGCGCGTCGGCGAGGCACTGGGTCTCGACGTGCCGGGGGGCGTCCAGGAAGCGTTCGATGAAGCACTCGCCGCGGCCGAAGGCGGCGACGGCCTCGCGCACGGCGGATTCGAACAGTTCGGGGATTTCTTCGCGGGTGCGGGCCACTTTGATGCCGCGTCCGCCGCCGCCGAAGGCAGCCTTGATGGCCACGGGCAGTCCGAACTTGTCCACGAATTCGAGGATTTCCTCGGCGGATTCGACCGGGTCGGCCGTGCCGGGGACCTGCGGGGCGCCGACCTTTTCCGCGATGTGGCGGGCCTGGACCTTGTCGCCGAGGGCGGAGATGGCCTCGGGGGAGGGGCCGATCCAGGTGATGCCGGCGGCGATCACCTTGGCGGCGAACTCGGCGTTTTCGGCCAGGAAGCCGTAGCCGGGGTGGATGGCGTCAGCGCCGGAGCGGTGGGCCACGTCGATCAGCTTGTCCATCACGAGGTAGGACTCTGCGGCGGTGTTGCCGCCCAGGGCGTAGGCCTCATCGGCGAGCTTGACGTGCAGGGCGTCGCGGTCCGGGTCCGCGTAGACGGCCACGGAGGCGATGCCCTCATCACGTGCGGCGCGGATGATGCGAACTGCGATTTCACCGCGGTTGGCGATCAGCACCTTGCTCAGCCGATGGCTGCCGGCGGCTGGCTGCCTGGGTTGATCGCTGCACTGGATTTGCGGACTGCTCCGAATTTGCTGACAAGGCGTCTCCTTCTTTCCTTCAGGGAGCCTAGCGCGGTTTTGTGGGTTCCGCCGATATTACTTGCGGATTCCGCGCGTAAAAGGCCCCTCCTTTGTAGGGTTGCTACAAGGCCGTGCAAATTGGGTCACTCGGCCCGCACTTCGGCCGGATCCACCGCACCGCCGGTCCACAGCTCGGTGATGCCCACCTGGGCCTGGCCCAGCAGCCCGCGGAGCGTGGAAATGGAAAGCCCGACGACGGTGTGCGGGTCGCCGTCGACCTTGCGGATGAAGGCCCCGCCGTAGCCGTCGATCGTAAAGGATCCGGCGCACTGCAGCGGCTCGCCGGTGGCGATGTACGCGTCGATTTCCTCGGCGCTCATCTCCATGAAATGCACTTCGGCGGAGGTAACGTGCCCCAGGGTTGCGCCGGTGCCGTGCTCGTGGGAGCCCGCGGGGCCGTCGGTGTCGCGGCAGTCCACGAGCCAGTGGCCGGTGTGCAGCACCCCCATGCTGCCGCTCATCCGGAGCATCCGTTCCCTGGCCACCTCGGCGGTGTACGGCTTGCCGTGCGCCTCGCCGTCGAACTCGAAGACCGAATCGCAGCCGAGCACCAGTGCGCCCTCAGCCTCCGGCAGCGACGCCACGGCCTCGGCTTTGGCGCGGGCGAGCAGCAGGGCGGTGTCGTGCGGGTCGGTCACACCGTAGCGGGCCTGGACGGCGTCCTCGTCCACGTCCGAGACGAGGACCTCGTGCCGGATGCCGGCGTAGCTGAGCAGCTTGGTACGGGCGGGGGACTGGGAGGCAAGAATGAGGCGGGTCACCGCACCAGCCTAGTTCCTGGGGCTCGTCGTTGCCGTGACTTCTTGTCGAGAGGCCGCTGGGAGAGTTGGGTCATGGACGGGAACCACGGACCGGAAGACGAACTCCGCAGCGTGATAGCGATGTGCGCCCGTGCGCTCGAGGGGTCACTTTGCCCGAGAGCAGCGCGGGCGCTGATTGAACCTCGCGGCGGTTGGAGGAGTTGGACTCCGCTATGGCATCCGAGGCGGTTGACGGCTTATCCTGGGGCCTCGATGATGCTCATAGCCCTCCGGGACACTTGAGTCATGGACGGTACTCAGCGGCCGCGGCAGCAGTGGGGTGTAAGCGCCTGTAGGTGCGGGAAGAGTCTGGCATCGGATGATCAGGGCCCAGCGCTGTGCGGCGGCGTGCCTGAGCTGGACGGTGCGGGCTTGATTGCTGAAATCCGGACCCTGGAAGACCGAAAGTCCGCCTTGGCTGCCCGTCAGGCCCGCCTGTCCGTCGCCTTCGATCTGCTCCAGCGCCGTCAACAGGCCGGCACCGGGATGCCGGCGGCCGGACTCGGGACCGGCGTCGGAGCGCAGATCGCCCTGGCCCGGCGCGAATCCCCGGCCCGCGGCGGCCGGCTCCTGGGCCTCGCGAAGGCACTGGTCACCGAAATGCCGCACACCCTCACCGCACTGGCGACCGGCCAGCTCAACGAATGGCGCGCCACGCTGCTGGTCCGCGAAACCGCCTGCCTGTCAGCGGCGGACCGGTCCGCGGTGGATGCCGAACTCGCCGCCGACACCGGGACGTTCACCGGCGCCGGGGACCGGGCCGTGGCCGCCGCGGCCCGCGCGTCCGCGTACCGGCGGGACCCCCGGACCGTCACCGAACGCGCCAGCCACGCCGCGACCGACCGGCACGTCAGCCTCCGCCCCGCCCCCGACACCATGACCTACCTCACCGCCCTGCTCCCCGCCGCCGCCGGCGTCGCCGCGTACACCGCCCTCACCCGGGCCGCCGGCACCGCCCGCGCCGCCGGCGACCCGAGGGGCCGCGGGCAGCTCATGGCCGACACCCTGACCGAACGGATCACCGGCACCCCCGGCGGGATCACCGGGATCGAAATCCAGCTCGTCATGACCGACCGCACCCTGCTCCAGGGCGACAGTGAGCCCGCCCGGCTCCCCGGCTACGGCACCGTCCCCGCCGGCTGGGCCCGCCAACTCCTCAACAGCGGCCACGCCGGCCCGGGCATAGGCGACACGGCCGGAGACAACACGGCTGGAGGCGACACTGCCGGAGCCAAGGCCGTCGCCGTCTGGCTCCGCAGGCTCTACACCGCCCCCGGCACCGGGGACCTCACCGCACTGGACTCCCGCGCCAGACTCTTCCCCGCCGGACTCCGCCGCTTCCTCCAGACCCGGGACGAGACCTGCCGCACCCCCTACTGCGACGCCCCCATCCGCCACCACGACCACATCATCCCCTGGCACCACGGCGGCCCCACCACCCACACCAACGGCGCCGGACTCTGCGAAGCCTGCAACCACACCAAAGAAACCCCCGGCTGGACCACCACCCCGATACCCGCACCGGCCGGCACCCAAAAAACCAGACACACCATCGCCCTCACCACCCCCACCGGCCACACCTACCACTCCACCGCACCACCACCACCCGGCACGGCCGTCGATGACACCCCGGTGCCCGCATGCCCCCGGACACCCGCCACCACCGACGAAAACAGCGCCACCACGCCAAATCGCTCACGCGGGCGCGCGGCGCACCAGCACTGGCGGCCTGAACCCGCGAAAAAGCCGCCCGCCGATCGGCATGATCAGCGGGCGGCTTACGGAAAACTGGCGCGGGCTCAGGAAAAACTGGCGCGGCCCGACGGTCAGCGCGCGGCGACTTCTTCGGGCTCAGGCTCGGCCTCAACAGAGGCCGCTGAGGCCGCCGGCCGGAGCTTCGCGCCTTCAACATCGACGTCGGGCAGGATCCGGTCGAGCCAGCGGGGCAGCCACCAGGCTTTCTCGCCCAGCAGGTACATCACGGCCGGAACGATTGTCATGCGGACCACGAACGCGTCCACCAGCACACCGAACGCCATTGCGAAGCCCAGCGGCCGGACCATGTTCAGGTGCGAGAACACGAAGCCGGAGAACACGCTCACCATGATGATCGCGGCCGCGGTGACCACAGCCGCGGCATGGCTGAAGCCGGAGCGGACCGCGTGTTTGGCGGATTCGCCGTGCATAAAGGACTCGCGCATGCCGGAGGCGATGAATACCTGGTAGTCCATGGCCAGGCCGAAGAGCACGCCGATCAGGATGATCGGCAGGAAGCTCAGCACCGCGCCCGGGTTCTCGACGCCGAAGACGGCACCCAGCCAGCCCCACTGGTACACGGCCACGACACCGCCGAAGGCGGCGGCGAGCGAGAGCAGGAAGCCGCCGGTGGCCAGCAGCGGCACCACGATCGAGCGGAACACGAGCAGCAGCAGGATCAGGGAGAGCCCCACCACGATGGCCAGGTACGGCGGCAGGGCGTCGCCGAGCTTGCTGGAGACGTCCACGTTGCCGGCGGTCTGGCCGGTGAGTCCGATGCTGACGCCGGTGGAGTCCTTGATCGTGCCCTTTTCGGCCCGCAGCTCGGAGACCACCTCGACTGTGCTCGCGCTGGCCGGCCCCTCCTTCGGGATGACCTGGAACACCGCGGTCCGGCGGTCTTCGCTCAGGGCCACGGGCAGGGCGGCGGTGACGTTGTCCGTGCCGCGCAGGATGTCGGCGACGTCGAGCTGTTTGGCCTGCGCCTCGGCCTCGCTGAGTCCCTCGGGGAGGTCGCCGACCACGACGATCGGTCCGGTCATGCCGGCGCCGAAGCTGCGGCCGGTGACGTCGTAGGCCTTGAAGGCCTGCGATTCGACCGGTTCGGACCCGCCGTCGGGCAGGGCGAGCCTGAGCTGGCTGGCAGGGAGCGCCACGATCCCGAGCAGCAGGACGCCGGCGAGCGTGGCCATCACGGGATGCCGGGTGACGAGGCCGCCCCAGCCGTGGCTGCCGCGGTATTCGTCCCGGGCGCGGTCTTCCGTCTCGTGCCCGGGCTCGGTGTTGTGCTTCTCGGCCTTGGCCCAGGCCCGCTTGGAGATCAGCTTCCGGCCCACCAGGGAGAGGACGGCCGGTGTCAGGGTCAGGGCGACGACGACGGCGACGGCCACCGTGGCGGCCGCAGACAGGCCCATCACGGCCAGGAACGGCAGGCCCGGGATGACGAGCGCGGCGAGGGCGATGATGACGGTCAGACCGGCGAACAGCACGGCGTTGCCCGACGTGCCGGTGGCGAGCGCCACGGATTCCTCGGGGTCCATGCCGGCCAGCAGCTGGCCGCGGTGCCGGTTGACGATGAACAGGGAGTAGTCGATGCCCACGGCGAGGCCAAGCATCAGCGCCAGCATGGGGGAGATGGAGCTCATGTCCACGAGGCCGCTCAGGGCGAACGTGCCGCCCACACCCACGGCCACGCCCACGACCGCCATCAGGAGCGGCAGTCCGGCCGCAACGAGGGTGCCGAGCATAACGATCAGGACGAGGGCTGCGATGGCGATGCCGAGGATCTCGGAGATGCCGAACAGTTCGGAGACGTCCTCGGTGATGTCCTTGCTGGCCAGGGCGGTGACTCCGGCGGAAGAGACTTCCTGGGCGATGTCCTGGACCTGCTCGCGGACCTTGGGGTCCAGGCCGTTGATCGAGGTCTTGAACTGGACCTGGGCGATCGCGGCTTTGCCGTCCCCGGAGACGAAGCGCATGTCCTGCGACGCTTCGAGCTGGCGCTTGGCGAGGGCGAGCTTGGTGTTGCCGGCCTCGAGTTCCTTGGTGCCGGCGTCGAGCTTGGCCTGTCCCTCGGCGAGGTCGGCCTTCTGCTGGCCCAACCGGGCCTCGATGGCCTCCGGCGACATGCCGGCGGCCGTCATCTGCTGCTCGGCGCCGTCCAGCTGGGCCTTGCCCGCCGCCAGCTGCGCGGCGGACGCGTCGAGCTGTGCCTTGCCTGCGGCCGCCTGCTGCTCGCCGGCGGCGAGGTCCGCGGCGGCCTGGTCGAGGCGGGCCTGGGTGGCGAACGGATCAACCGTGCCCTGGACGTCCGGGAGGGTCGCCAGCTTGGCCAGCGCGGCGGAGACCGCGTCCTTGCCGGCCTGGCTGAACCGGGGGTCGTTGGCTTCGAAGACGATGCTCGCGGAGCCGCCCGAGGAGGCGGGGAGTTCCTTCTTGAGCTTGTCCGCCATCTGCTGGGTCTCAGTGCCCGGGATCTGGAAGTTGTTGGACATGGTGCCGTGGAAGGCTGCGGCGGCGCCTCCGACGGCCACCATGACGGCCAGCCACAGGGAGATGACCAGCCAGCGGTGGCGGTAGGAGAACTTGCCGAGGCGGTATAGCAGGAGTGCCATGTCAGTGCCGATCTGGGGAAGGGGCGGAAGTGGAGCGGGCGGCGTCGAATCCGGAACCCAGGAGGCTCATGGAGTCGATCAGGAGTTGGCGCAAAATGGTGAGGGAAGCCGGGCTGAGGTCTGCTCCGCAGCGGGCAAACCACACGTCCATGGCGGCCTTGCCGCAGGAAATGACGGAACCGGCAAGGGCGCGGAGATACAGCTCGTCGACGTCGCCGTCACCGGCCAGGGCAACGCGTTCCCGGGCGGCGTCGATGATCTGGACGGCGCAGTGGTCCCAGGCCTCGAGCTCGGACCTGACGAGCTGCGGGTTGGCCTGGCTCAGGCTGTAGAGCTCGGCCATCGGGGCGACTGTCATGGGATCGGCCAGTTCCATCAGCGCGGCGCGGGCCGATTCCAGGATGGGCTCGCCTGGCGGACGGAGCCGGAACTGCAGCAGGGCGGTGTCGAGGAACCCGTACGTCAGCGACCCGATGGCGGCTTCGGTGCTGCTGAAGTAGTTGAAGAACGTCCGGCGCGAGATTCCGGCGGCGTCGGCGATGTCCTCGACGGTGAAACTGCCGAGTCCTTTGCTGCGGAGCAGGTGCACGGCGGCGTCGGTGATGGCCTGGCGCGTGGCTGCCTTGTTGAGCTCGCGGCGGGAGGGCGCAGGGCTCTCCGCAGGCGGGCCGGGCGGGCCAGCCGGAGCGGTCGGGATTGCGGGGGAGGGCATGCAGTTACACTACGTGCATGTTTGCACTCCGGGCAAGTTTATTCGGGCTGCGGTTTTCCCGCGCCGGTGAGGTAGATGGACTGGCCCGTCGCGCCGGGTTCCCCTTCGGCCAGCGGGATCGCGAACACGGCCGTGCCGTAGGCGCACACTTCCGTCCAGTTCGGTCCGAGCTCGGAGGTGTCGAAGCGCATGGCAACGATGGCGTTGGCCCCGCGCTGCTCGGCTTCGGTGACCATCCGGGCCATGACCTGCTGCCTGCTCTCGTAGAGGGCCCTGGTCATTTCGGGCAGCTCCCCGCCGCCCAGGGAGCGGAAACCGGCGATCATCTGGGCTCCGATGTCCCGGGACCGGACGGTCAGCCCCATCACCTCGCCGAACACGGCGTCGATCCGGTGGCCGGGAATCTTGTTGGACGTGACGATCAGCATGCCCTGAGCCTACCCATACCGGGCGCCGCGGCACCGGAAATCTTCACAGGAAGATGAAAGCTTCCCGACAGCTCCCGCTGAAGCGTCCGGGGCAGACTGGAACTACGCCTTGGAAGAGACCCAAGCAGACGGAGCCGTCACTGCACGGCAGATCCAGGAGACAGTACATGTCAAGCACAAAGAGAATCACCCTCGGCATTTCCGCCGCGGCTCTGGCCCTCGGCGCCGGCCTTGGAGTCACCGGGATGGCCTCCGCGGCCACCACCCCGACGCCCAGCCCCAGTTCGACCGCCTCGCCCGACAGTTCCACCGGCACCGCCGACGGCCAGGGCTTGCGCGGCGGCCACGGCAAAGGCGGAGAGCGCGGCGGCCCCGGCGGTGTCCGGGCAGCCGAGCTTGCGACCAAGCTCGGCGTGGACGAGGCAAAAGTGACCGAGGCCCTCAAGGCCTACCGTGACGCCAACAAGCCGACCACCCCGCCGGCAGAAGGTACCAGGCCGGACCGCGCCACCATGGAGGCGGCCCTCGCGAAGTCCCTGGCGTCGTCGCTCGGGATCGAGGAGTCCAAGGTCACCGCGGCCCTCGAGGAACTCCGCACCGCGGCCCAGGCCGACCGCGCCGCAGCCCTCAAGACCAAGCTGGACAAGGCCGTCACCGACGGAACCCTGACCCAGGCCGAGGCCGACGCAGTGACCAAGGCCGTCGAAAAGGGCGTCATCGGCGGCGGCGGCCGCTAGGTCCCGAAGGGTTCGCGCCGACGTCGCAGCCGACGCCCAACCCGACGCCGCTTAACCAGAGAAGTCCCCGGGAATACCCGGGGACTTCTCCTGTAAACGCTCGTTGCAGTGGCTACGCTTTCGCGTCCGCCAGTTCCCGCCCGTCGTGTCCGGCTGCGGGAGCAGGGGCAGCCGAGGGATCGACGGCAGCTGAGCTGTCGACGGTGGCGTCGACTTCATCGCTGAACGGGTCACCGTTGCGCGGTGCGTTGTAGAGCGACTCGTCCAGGATGCCCTGGCGCTTGGCGACGATGGTCGGGACCAGTGCCTGCCCGGCCACGTTGACGGCCGTGCGGCCCATGTCCAGGATCGGGTCGATCGCCAGCAGGAGTCCGACGCCGGCCAGCGGCAGGCCCACCGTGGAGAGCGTCAGGGTCAGCATGACGACGGCGCCCGTGGTGCCGGCGGTGGCGGCGGAGCCCAGCACGGAGACGAGGGCGATCAGCAGGTACTGGGTGAAGTCGAGCTGGATGCCGAAGAACTGGGCCACGAAGATCGCCGAGATGGCCGGGTAGATCGCGGCGCAGCCGTCCATCTTGGTGGTGGCGCCGAGCGGCACGGCGAAGGAAGCGTAGGCGCGGGGGACACCCAGGCTGCGCTCGGTCACACGCTGGGTCAGCGGCAGGGTGCCCACCGAGGAGCGCGAGACGAACGCCAACTGCACGGCCGGCCAGACGCCGGAGAAGTACTGCCGGACGGACAGGCCGTGGGTGCGGACCAGGACCGGGTAGACCACGAACAACACGAGGGCCAGGCCCACATAGATGGCAAAGGTGAACTTGCCGAGCGAGCCGATGGTGTCCCACCCGTAGACGGCCACGGCGTTGCCGATGAGGCCGACGGTGCCGATCGGGGCGATCCGGATGATCCACCAGAGGACCTTCTGGATCACGGCGAGGGCGGAGGCATTGAGGTTCAGGAACGGCTCCGCGGCCTTGCCCACCTTGAGCGCGGCGATGCCGACGGCGATCGCGATCACCAGGATCTGCAGGACGTTGAAGCTCACCGCGGTGGTGGCGAGGCCGTCGGTGACGGTGGTGCTGGCACCCAGGCCGAGGAAGTTCTTCGGGAACAGGCCGGTCAGGAAGGCCCACCAGTCGCCGGACTTGCCGGCGTACTTGGCTTCCTGCGTGATGCCGGTGCCGGCGCCGGGCTGCAGCAGCACACCCAGGCCGATGCCGATCAGCACGGCGATCAGGGAGGTGATCGCGAACCAGAGCAGTGTGTTCCAGGCCAGCCGGGCGGCGTTCGACACAGCGCGCAGGTTGGAGATGGAGCTGACGACGGCGGTGAAGATGAGGGGGACCACGGCGGTCTGCAGCAGCGAGACATAGCTCGAGCCGATGGTCTGCAGCGTGGTGCCGAGGGCGTTGGGGCTTGCCTTGGTGCTGCCGGTGTACTTGGCCAGCAGGCCGAGGCCCAGGCCGACGATCAGGGCGGCGATGATCTGGAAGCCGAAGGAGCCGGCCCATCTGGGCAGCTGGAAGCCGGTCTTTCCGGCGGGTGCGGGGGTGCTTGTCTGAGTGCTCACCCGAACACGCTAGGACCGGGGCACGTATCACGACGAACGGATGTTGAGAAATGTTACGCCGCTATAATTCCCTCGGCGGGCCCGGACCCCCAAAATTCCTGCGCCGGATAAGGGGAATGTGAAGTTATTCCGGCAGCCGGTGTGGCGATTGTCTCCGCGCCCGGCGTCCTTTGGCGTCCTGTGGCGCCGAGATGACAGTTCGCGGCAATGTTTTGCGCAAACACTGCCGCGAACTGTCATCTCGCGCCGGGAAGGAGGTGCCTAGCGGGCGCAGGTGGCCGCGACACCGCCGCCTGCACGGTAGATCATGTCCTGGTACACCACGGAGGAGCGCACCGGGGTGTTGCTGGTGACGGTCTGCACCGTCGCCCCGCTGCGGGCGAGTTTGAAGGACGGTGTGGTGCCGGCCACGAGCGGTACCTTGAAGGACGTCAAGCCGGCCGGGGCGTCCATGGTCTTGACGTTGCCTCCCTGCGTGATGGTCAGGCGGCCCGGCGACTTCAGCACGGCTACGAGCTCCACCTCGTTCTTCGCAGCGTCACCGTTCGGGATGGACATGGGTGTGGGTTTGCCGTTGCGTCCGATCGGCGTCTTCGAATACGGGGCGTTCGTGGGGTGCGATCGGTGGCTCCAGTACAGGGCGTCCTGGGTGATCGTGGGTTTTACGCCGCTCTTGAACCAGGAAATGTAGTAGGCCGCCATGTCCAGCACGGCATGGCCGCGCTGCTTGGACGGCGCCACCCAGGATTCGGTGTAGTCGTTCCAGGTCATGAGCGCAATGGAATCGGCGTTGCCGCTGATCGCCGTGGCCAGCGAATCCCGCAGCGTGGAACTGTTGGACGATTCCCAGTAGCGCCCGTCGTAGGAGCGGGAATCCTCGAATGCCACCGGCTGCATATACGTCTTGCCGCGGCGGTGGGCCTCGGCGCTTTCCTTTGCCAGGGTCGGAACGCCGCTGGCAATGCGCGTGCCCCATTGCGAATACCCGGACACCGAATTGTTCCAGTCCGTCTTTTGCGTTCCGCCGCCCCAGGAAATGAAGATCGGAACGAGGTTGGTTTTGACGCCGGCGGAGGCGAGGCGGTTCCGTAGCCCGTCCCACCAGGAAGGAGTCTTGCGCTCCGGGAAGAAGGGGGCCAACACGATGCCGGCACTGTTGCGGTAGATCGAGGGGTCGTCTTTCACCTTCATGACGTTGTTGTAGACGCTGTCAGAGGTGGAGCCGGCCGCGGTGTTGAAGTCCGGGCTCAGCATGATCTTGAATCCCGGGTCCACCGCTTTGGCGGCGGCGAGCATGGCGGGCAGCTGGTTCCAACGCTGGTCGCTGGAGCTGTTGTATTCCCAGATGAAACCGTCCAGGCCCGCCCCGACGGCCTGCCGGACCTCCTTCTCGAAGTCGGCCTGCCGCCACGCCGTCTGGCCCGTACGCTGCGGAGCCTGCGGACGGTCCCGGAGGTCGTACGCGCCGTTGATGGAGTTGTGGGTGTCCATCCAGCGCGGGTAGACGTCGCGGGTGGCGTCGGGGCTGTCGACCGCGAGCGGGAACGGCGGGAAGTAGAAGGCCCATGCCTTCTTGGCCGAGGTGTGCCGGTTTGCCGGGGCCGGGAGGTTGAAGGGCAGCGGATTGCAGGCCGCCGTCGTTGCCGTCGGCGTGGCAGCCGGAGCCGCGGCGTTCAGCGGTGCCGGGGCGCCAATCGTGGCAGCGGCCGCGATGACGGCCGTCGCGACCGCGGATACCGCCGCCCGTTTCCGGATCCGGGTCAGGGCTTTCGCCGCTCTATTGGTCGATGGTCTCAGGGGTGAGGCGTTATTCCTCATAGAGTGCTCCAATATGGGGTTTTGTGTTAGCCCGGCAACGCGTCCGCAGCGCTCCACATGTGGAGCGCCGGAATGCCAATGCTGCATATTCGCGCGGGTTTCTCTGCCAACTGCGCGCACCTGAGACCAAGGTGCTGGATAGCATTAAGCATGCGCCTGATTCATAAACATCGTCCCGCGTAATTTCCGCAGACGACGCGCGCATGCTGACAACCTGGCGCCCTGCCGAAGAGCGCAAGTACACCGGACATTTGTGCCGCAACCCCAGCCGCAGACCCGGGCGTTCAAAAGCCCGGCAAATGTGTCCCCCAGAGAATAGTCGACTATTTAGCTGAGGTCCATTTGGCGCGGGACGCAGAAACGGCCAGTTGCGGCGAATTCGCATTGCGAATTGTCGCCTCAACTGGCCGTTCGGACACTGAATGCGCAGGTCAGTCCGGGATCAGCGTCAGCCGAGCAGAGCCCGCTTGAGGGTATCCAGGCCCACCGAACCAATATTAAGTGCCTTGGTGTGGAAGGCCTTGAGGTCGAAGCCGGGGCGGGATTCCAGCTCAGTGCGGATCTGCTCCCAGAGCCGCTGGCCCACCTTGTACGACGGCGCCTGCCCCGGCCAGCCGAGGTACCGGGTGAATTCGAACTTCAGCTGCCCCTCGCTGATGGGCAGGTTGGCCTTGAGGAAGTCGTAGCCCTTGTCGGCGGTCCAGGTGCCGGAGCCCCAGCGCTCCGGGACCTCCAGCTCCAGGTGCACGCCGATATCGAACACCACGCGGGCCGCCCGCATGCGCTGCATGTCCAGCATGCCCATGTGGTCGCCCGGGTCCTTCAGGTACCCCAGTTCCTGCATGAGCTTCTCGGCGTAGAGTGCCCAGCCTTCGCCGTGCCCGGAGGTCCAGCAGACGTTCCGGCGCCACTTGTTGAGCAGCTCGCGGCGGTAGGTGGCGGTCGCGACCTGCAGGTGGTGCCCGGGAACGCCCTCGTGGAACACCGTGGTGGTCTCGGCCCAGGTGGTGAAGGTGTCCTCGCCGGCAGGCACGGACCACCACATCCGGCCCGGACGGCTGAAGTCGTCCGACGGTCCGGTGTAGTAGATGCCGCCTTCGTCGGTCGGGGCAATCCGGCACTCCAGGGTCTTCATGACCTCCGGGATGTCGAAGTGGACGCCGGCGAGCTCGGCGACGGCCTTGTCGGAGAGTTCCTGCATCCAGGCCTGGAGGGCGTCTGTGCCCTTGAGCTGGCGGTCAGGATCGTTGTTCAGGAGCTCCTTGGCTTCCGCGATGGTGGCGCCCGGGCGGATTTCCCCGGCCACCCGTTCCTGCTCGGCGATCAGGCGGTCGAGTTCCTGGACACCCCACGCGTACGTCTCCTCGAGGTCCACCTCGGCGCCGAGGAACGACCGCGAGGCACAGGGCGTAGCGCTCGCGGCCGACAGCGTCCTTGGCCGGGGCCACGGGCAGCAGTTCGGACTCCAGGAAACCCGCGAGCCGGGAGTAGGCCACCCGCGCGGCGGCAGCACCGGCGTCGAGCTTCGACTGCACGTCCTCGGGCAGCGGGCCCTCGGCCGTCCGGGCGTTCGCCGGCCAGCTTCGCGAAGAAGCCGTCCCCGGCGGCGTACTTGGTGGTCTGCTCGATCACGATCGAGACCTGGCGGGCGGCGGAAACTTTGCCGTCCTCCTTGGCCGAGCGCAGGGACTCGATGTAGCCGTCGATCGCGGCCGGGACGTTGTGGGCGCGGCCCGCGATGTGGTCCCACTGGCCGGCGGTGTCCGTCGGCATAAGGTCGAAGATCGCGCGGATCTCCTGCGCCGGGGATGCGATGTTGTTCAGCTCGGCCGCGTCCCAGCCGGATTCGTGGATTTCGAGCTGCAGGCCCAGCCGCTCGCGCATGGCGTCGAGGGTGACGGCGTCGACGTCGTCGGCCGGTTCCAGCCCGTCGAGTCCCGCGAGGGCCTCCCGGGCCGCGGCCGCGAATGCCTCGTGGCCCGCGGGGGAGAAGTCCTGGTATTCGGTCTCGTGGCCGGGCAGGCCGAGTTCCGTGGCGAAACTCGGGTTCAGCCGGATCAGGGTGTCCGTGAAGGCGTCGGCGACGGCGTCGATGGCCGTGTGCGGGCGCGCGGTGGAAGTGTGTTCAGTGGTTTCGGTAGTCACCCGACGAGACTAGCCGGGGCAGGGCAGTTATGAAAGGGTTACTGAACTTTTTCTGCCCGGCCCGCGGATCGGCGTTCAGCCCCGGCTGCGCTTCCAGGCGCCGGGACCGGGCTGGGGTGCCAGCCGCAGTTGCTGCCGCCGGACCCAGTGCCGGACGCCGGGCTTCTCCGGCGCCGCCGATTCGCCGCTGCCGAGCGAGAGGACGACGGCGGTCAGGGCCGCCAGCTCCTCCGCCGTCGGCTCGCCTTTGACGACGGAGAGCAGGCTCTCCGTGTGGGCGTCTGCCGGCTCTGCGGGGGCGGCCGGGTCCTGGGGTCGGTCCCGGTCACAGCGGGATGTTCCCGTGCTTCTTGGCGGGCAGGCTGGCCCGCTTGTCCCGCAGCGCGCGCAGGCCCTTGATGATCTGCAGCCGGGTCTCGGACGGGGCAATGACGGCGTCCACGTAGCCGAGCTGGGCGGCCTGGTACGGGTTGAGCAGCTCTTCCTCGTACTGCCGGATGACCTCGGCGCGCTTGGCCTCGACGTCGCCGCCGGTCTCCGCGACCGTGGCGAGCTCGCGGCGGTACAGGATGTTGACGGCGCCCTGGGCGCCCATGACGCCGATCTGGGCGGTGGGCCAGGCCAGATTGAGGTCGGCGCCGAGCTTCTTGGAGCCCATCACGATGTACGCTCCGCCGTAGGCCTTGCGGGTGATGACGGTCAGCTTGGGCACGGTGGCCTCGGCGTAGGCGTAGAGCAGCTTGGCGCCGCGGCGGATGATGCCCTGGAACTCCTGGTCCTTGCCCGGCAGGAAGCCCGGGCACGTCCACCAGCGTGATGATGGGGACGTTGAAGGCGTCGCAGTGCCGGACGAAGCGGGCGGCCTTCTCCGAGGCCGAGATGTCCAGCGTGCCGGCGAACTGCATGGGCTGGTTGGCCACGATGCCCACCGTGTGGCCCTCGACCCGGCCGTAGCCGATCATCACGTTCGGGGCGTAGAGGGACTGCATCTCCAGGAAGTGCGCGTCGTCGACGATCTGCTCGATGACTTTGCGCATGTCGTAGGGCTGGTTGGCCGAGTCCGGGATCAGCGCGTCCAGGGCGAGGTCGTCGTCGTCGAGCTCCAGCTCCTGGTGAATGCTCCAGGACCGGAGCCTCGGCGAGGTTGTTGGAGGGCAGGAAGTCCAGCAGTTCGCGGACGAACTCGATCGCGTCGGCTTCGTCGGCGGCCAGGTACGTGGAGGTGCCGGTGTTGGCGTTGTGCTGGCGGGCGCCGCCGAGGGTTTCCATGTCCACGTCCTCGCCGGTGACGGTCTTGATGACGTCCGGGCCGGTGATGAACATGTGCGAGGTCTTGTCCACCATGACCACGTAGTCGGTCAGGGCGGGGGAGTAGGCGGCGCCGCCGGCGGAGGGGCCCATGATGAGGGAGATCTGCGGGACGACGCCGGAGGCGTGGACGTTGTTGCGGAAGATGTCCGCGAACATGGCCAGCGAGGCGACGCCTTCCTGGATGCGGGCGCCGCCGCCGTCGAGGATGCCGACCACGGGGCAGCCGTTGCGCAGCGCGAATTCCTGGACCTTGACGATCTTCTCGCCGTTGACCTGGCTCAGTGAGCCGCCGTAGACGGAGAAGTCCTGGCTGTAGACGGCGACCGGGCGGCCGTCCACGGTGCCGTAGCCGGAGACGACGCCGTCGCCGAGCGGCTTCTTCTTCTCCATGCCGAAGGCAGTGGAGCGGTGCACGGCCAGCGCGTCGAATTCGACGAAGGAACCGGCGTCGAGCAGCAGGTCGATGCGCTCGCGGGCGGTGTTCTTGCCGCGCGCGTGCTGCTTCTCGATCGCTTCCGGGCCGGAGGGCTGCTCGGCACGGGCCTGGCGGTCGCGGAAGTCTGCAATCTTTCCCGCAGTCGTGGTCAGATCGTGGCTCATCAAGTGTCTCCGGCTCTGTCGCTGATAGTTCTGGCGCTGGTGGTTCTGAAGTTCTGTGGCCCCGTACTGCGCGGCGGTTTGGCTGGATATCCACAAACTGGAACCTATGGGCCCTGCTGGCAAGTCTAGTGACGGTAATGGAGCCGATGCCGCTGTAGGAACCCTACAAAATCGTTTCCTGCTGCCGAGTCGTCCTGTACCGCAATGTTACTCGCGGGTAACATATGGTCCGCTAGAGTGTGCTCATGACTTTGAGCAATGATGCTTCGGCGACCGCTGACAGGGCCGATACCAGGCCGCCGGTTCCCTCCAGGGCCGCACCATCCTGATGTGCGGGGGCAGCCGCGGCATCGGCCTGGCCATCGCCCTCGCGCGCCGCGGCGACGGCGCCAACATCGTCCTGATGGCCAAGACCGGCCAGCCGCACGCCAAGCTCGAGGGCACCGTGCTATACCGCCGCCGAACAGATCGAGGCGGCCGGCGGGCAGGCGCTGCCGCTCGTGGGGGACGTGCGCAACGACGACGACGTCGCCGGCGCCGTGGCGCCGCGCGTCGAACGCTTCGGCGGGATCGACGTCGTCATCAACAACGCCTCCGCGATCGACCTCTCCAACGACCGACGACGTGGACATGAAGCGCTACGACCTGATGCAGGACATCAACGTCCGCGGCACCTTCCTGCTGTCCAAGCTCGGCGCTGCCGGCCCTGCGCGAGTCAGCGGGACCGGGCACATCCTCACCCTCTCCCCGCCGCTGAACCTGGACCCCAAGTGGGCCGGCATGCACCTGGCCTACACCATGGCCAAGTACGGCATGAGCCTGACCACCCTGGGGCTGGCCGAGGAACTCAAGGCCGACGGAATCAGCGTGAACTCGCTGTGGCCCTGCACGCTGATCGACACGGCCGCGATCCGCAACATGCCCGGCGGCGAGCAGATCGTCAAAGGCGCCCGCGGCCCCGGACATCATGGCCGACGCGGCCCACGCCGTGCTGACCGGCAGCAACGCGATGCCGGCATCCGGGCGCCGGAGCGGGAACTTCTACACCGACGAAGAAGTCCTGACCGCAGCCGGCGTCACCGATTTCACCCCGTACAGCCTCGGCGCTCCGGAGAACCTGCTGGTCCCTGACATTTTCCTCTGAGTTTCCTGCGGGTCCCGGTTCCCGCGGCGCGGAGCCGGAGCCGGAGCACCCGTAACTCGGTAGGATTCAAGCATGGAAGCCGCACAGGAAGCCCCGGAACGTCCGCCCCTCGACGTGATCGCCCTCAGTGATGAGTCGTTCCTGGCTGCCAACGGCATTCCGCAGCTCACCGTAGTGGAGTCCACGGGGTCCACGAACGCGGACCTGCTGCAGCGGCGCCAGCGAGAACCCGGCAGCCTATCCGGACCTGACCGTGCTCACCGCCGAACACCAGACGGCTGCCCGCGGACGGCTGGACCGCCGATGGGAGGCGCCGGCCCGCAGCTCGGTCTCGGTGTCCCTGGTGCTCCGGCCGGTCAATGCCGACGGCCGGCCGCTGCCGACCCAGAGCTATTCCTGGCTGTCACTGCTCGGCGCCCTTGCCCTGCGCGAGGCGCTGCTGGAAACCGCCGGCATCCCGGCTGAACTCAAATGGCCCAATGACGTCCTGGTCCGCGGCCGGAAAATCGCCGGCATCCTGGCCCAGCTGGGGCCGATGCACGGCGGGGCGGTGCCGCCGGTGATCCTCGGCACCGGGCTGAACGTCTCGCTCACCAGGCCGAACTGCCGGTTCCCAACGCCACCTCCGTGCTGCTGGAGGACCCGGCCACGGTGGACCGGACCGCGCTGTTGAAGAGCTACCTGTCCCGTTTTGCCCCCTGTACCGCAGCTTCTGCAACGCCGACGGCGACCCCGCCGCCGGAATGGCCGGCGGCCACTCGCTGCACAAGCGGGTCGAGGCCGTGCTGACGACGCTGGGCAAGCAGGTCCGGGCGCACCTGCCCGGCGACAACGAGATCATCGGACATGCCTCGCGGCTGGATGACTACGGCTCCCTCCTGGTGGTGGACTCCGGCGGCCACGAGCACGTGGTGACGGCCGGCGACGTGGTGCACCTGCGGCCCTGGACCCCGCCGGGCCAGGAGTCCGGGGGCGGCGGCAGGCCGGGCAGCGCCGAAAGCGGATATGCGTAAAGAGCTTCTCCCGGGTGAGCAAGTGATTGTGGTGACCCGGCCCCAGCCGAGGGCGCTCATTGCCCCGGCGCTGTTGTTCATTGTTGTTCCCGCCCTGGCCGCCTATGCCAGCGCCTGGATCGTCAAGGGCGGCCCAGCGAAACTGGTGCCGCTGGTGACGCAGGAGTGGACGATCTGGCTGATCGGTGTGTGCGTGGCGCTGGCAGCGTGGGTGCTGTTGGGCTACTGCCTGCCGCGGGCGCTGACGTGGCATTCCACCCGTTACATCCTGACCAGCCAGCGCATAGTTGCCCGTTACGGCATGTTACGGCGGCGGGATCAGCAGGTTTATCTGGCTGCCGTCCGGAATGTCGAGATCAGCCAGTCGTTGCTCCAACGCGTATTGCGGTCCGGGAATATATCCTTGGATACCGGGTACCCCGCCAGCACGGTGGTTCCCGACGTCCCCGAGGTGGTGACGTTCCGAAACTTCATGCTTGACGCCATCAACGAACTCCCGCAGGGTGGGAGTTTTGGGGCCGAAGGCATGATGCACAACCCCGAAGGCACCCGGCACGGTGCCTGGCCATGGGAGACGAGGGAAGGTGGAAGAGATGAGCGCTGAGAACGTCCACCAGGAAACCGGTCTCCTGGCCGAGGAACCGTCACCGGTCCAGGACGCGGTGGTCGAGGCCGCCACGCTCGAAGCGGCCGTCCTTGACACCGTTGCCGATGACACGCACCGCCGGCCGTTGACGGCGCTGCCGTCGACACCGAGGCCGACGCCGCCGATTCCCTGGACCCGGATTCCGATCCCTCCGAGGCCGACGCCGTGACGGACTCCGATCCTGCCGCCGCGCCGCCCACCGGCTCCATGTCCGCCGAACGCCTCGCGCTGAAGGCGCTGGAACACCGCCTGCTCGGCGGGGACCGCAAGCTCCGCCGTCGTGAAGTCGCGGCCGGCGCCGGGCTCTCCCTGCTCTCCGCCCGGAAGCTCTGGCGGGCGCTGGGCTTCCCCAACCTCGGTGATGAGGACGTCGCGTTCACCGAACGCGACCAGTCCGCGCTCAACACCATCGTGGACCTGGTCCGCGCCGGCAAGCTGACCGAGGAAGCCGCGATATCGGTCACCCGCGCCATCGGCCAGATGACTGACCGCATGGTGGTGTGGCAGATCGAGGCGCTCGTGGAGGACATGGTCCACCAGCAGGGCGTTCCGGACGCCGTGGCCCGCAAGCGGCTGGTCAACGAACTGCCGTCCCTCGTGGACGCGCTGGAGGAAATGCTGCTTTACTCCTGGCGGCGGCAGCTCAACGCCGGCGTCCAGCGCCTCGCCGTGCGGGCCGAGGCCGGGCTCGCAGTCCAGCGAGGAGGGCCGCGAGGGCGACGAGGACGACACCCCGCTGCCGCTGGCCCGCGCCGTCGGCTTCGCCGACCTGGTCTCCTACACCAGCCTGTCCCGCAGGATGAACGAGAAAACGCTCGCCCAGCTGGTGCAGCGCTTCGAGAACAAATGCGCCGAAATCATCTCTGTCGGCGGCGGACGGCTGGTCAAGACCGTCGGTGACGAAGTCCTCTACATTGCCGAAACTCCCGCGGCGGGCGCCGAGATCTCGCTGGCCCTGTGCCAGGCCTTCACCGAGGACGAGATCCTGCCGCAGGCCCGGGTCGCCATGGTGTGGGGCCGCATCCTCTCCCGGCTCGGCGACATCTACGGCCCCACGGTCAACCTTGCGGCGCGGCTGACCGCCCTGGCCGATCCGGGAACAGTCCTCGTGGACTCGATGACCGCAGCCGCCCTGGAACAGGACGAACGCTTCGTGCTGCTTCCTCGGCCGGCCGAAGACGTCCGCGGCTTCGGCGAGATCCACCCCGTGCAGCTGCAGCGCGGCAGCGGCCGCGGCCTCGTCCTGGACTGAGCCCGGCCGGGGTCACACCGGGGCCGGGTTCCGGCCTGTGGACGGCCCGTGGCGATGTTTCTCAATTCGATAGACAATATGCGATAGTCGTGGTTATCCGGCGACAGCCCGGGCAATGCCGGTTGGCTAGGGGAGCTCTCCCCATCGCGCCCTGCCGGAACGTTGGGTAGGCTGTCGCGGGAACGTGCGGGCCTGGTCTCGGCCCGCCGGAGCGAACCACGATGCAATTTTGAAGGACACCTGAAACTGTGACACGTCTGTTCGGCGCGCTGGGGAAGCCGCAGTTGAAGAAAAGGCGCAACAAGCTGATCACCGGAACCGCGTTCGCGGCTGCGGCGGCTGTGTTGGTGACCACCGCGATCCTTTATCCGGGGTTCAAGACCACCGAGGTGGAGTTGAACGACGGCGGAGTGTGGGTGGTGTCGAAGTCCAAGAATGCGGTGGGGCGGCTGAATTATCCGTCGCGGGTTCTCGATGGTGCGGTGACGCCGGCGTCGGCGACGTTTGATGTGTTGCAGGATGCCGGGAATGTGTTTGTTGATGACAGTGCCGGTTCGACGTTGAACCAGGTGTCGGCGGCGGAGATGCGGCTGGGCGGGGATAAGAAGCTTCCGGGCTCGGCCGGGGTGAGTTTCGGGTCGAAGGTGATTTCGGTGACGGACGCGGCGAAGGGCCGGGTCTGGGCGTTGTCGCCGTCGACGGTGAATGGTTTTGATGAGGAGAATTCGGAGCCGGTGGTGACCGGTGCACCGGGGACAGTGTCCGCGGTGGGGGCCGATGACCGGATTTACAGTGCGGATCCGAAGTCCGGTGTGGTGACGGTGACCTCGGTGGATGCCGGGGGTCAGCGGACGGACGGGTCGGTGGAGACCTGGGACGGTTTGAAGGGTGCGGGGGATCTGCAGCTGGCGGTGGTGGGGGACAAGCCGGTGGTGCTGGACGCTGGCCGGGGGAAGTTGTTCCTGCCGGGCGGGCGTGAGCTGGCGCTGGCGGATGCGCGGGACGCGAAGCTGCAGCTGTCCGGTCCGGCGGCTGGTTCGGTGGCGGTGGCGACGCGGAAGGCGTTGTTGCTGCAGCCGCTGGACGGGTCGACGGCGAAGACGGCCGGGTTCGGTGGCCAGGGGGTGCCGGCGGCGCCGGTGCAGCTGGGCGGGTGTGTGCATGCGGCGTGGTCCGGGGCGAACAAGTATGTCCGGGATTGTGTGAATGACGCCGATGACAAGTCGGTGGCGGTGCCGAAAGCGAGTGCCTCGCCGAGCTATGTGTTCCGGGTGAACCGGGACCTGGTGGTGCTCAACGATGTGAATTCGGGCAATGTGTGGCTGGTGAACCAGAACATGCAGCTGGTGAACAACTGGGACGACGTCGTCCCGCCCAAGAACCAGTCCGATGACCAGGACCAGGAATCCGCGGACAACAACACCGTCAACATCCTGCCGGACCGCACCAAACCCAACCGTCCGCCGGAAACCACACCCGACGCCGTCGGCGTCCGGCCGGGCCGCACCACCATCCTGCCCGTACTGGACAACGACTCAGACCCCGACGGCGACGTCCTCACCGCCTCCCTCGAAGGCGCCGGGCCCACGTCCGGAAACATCGAGAACATCTACGGCGGCACGGCGTTCCAGATCACCGTCCCCGCCGACGCCGCCCCGCGCACCGAAACCTTCGGCTACAACGCCGCCGACGGCCGCGGCCTCTCCGCCGCGGGGCAGGTGACGCTGAACGTGGTGGGCCCGGACGAGAACCGGCCGCCGCTGTTCAAACGCGGCGACCCCACCACCATGCTCGTCGAACAGGGCAAAACCGTCAGCCAGAACATCCTGACCGACTGGACGGACCCCGACGGCGACGACCTCGTCCTGATGGACGCGAAAGCCGACAACGACCAGGACCAGGTCAAGATCCGCCGGGACGGACTCCTGACCTACCAGGACTCCGGCGCGGCGCCCGGCAAGAAATCGGTCACCGTATCCGTCTGGGACGGCCGCGCCACCACCACCGGAACCGTCGTGGTGAACGTCCAGCCGCCCGGCGCCCTGCCTCCCGTGGTCAACGCGGACCAGGTCACCGCCGTCGTCGGCCAGGACCTGGTGATCGCGCCGCTCAAGAACGACGTCGACCCCAACGGCGGCGCGCTCCGGCTGGCCCAGGTCGAAGCCGCCGGCCCCGCCCAGCTGGGCCCCGTGACCGACGGCGGGACGTTCACGTTCCGCAGCGACACGCCGGGACCGGTCTACCTCACCTACATCGCCAGCAACGGCCCGCAAAGCAGCCAGGGCCTGATCCGCGTGGACGTCGAATCGGGCAAGGACACCGGCAACCCGGTGGCCGTGCACGACGTCGCCCTCCTGCCGGTCGGCGGCAGCGTGCTCCTGGACCCGCTCGCCAACGACTCCGACCCGTCCGGCGGAGTGTTGGTGCTGCAGTCCGTCCAGCTCCCCGAAAACGCCACCGCCTCCGTCAGTGTGATCGACCACAGCGTCGTGCGCATCACCGACGTCGTCGGCACCAAGGACCCCTTCACGTTCCGCTACACCATGTCCAACGGCAGCAAGCAGGCCACGGGCAGCGTCTCCGTGGTCCCGGTGCCGGCCCCCGCCGTCGTCGAGGCGCCCCAGCCCAAACCGGACGAGGTCAACGTCCGCGTCAACGACGTCGTCACGATCCCCGTCCTGGCCAATGACACCCACCCGCAGGGCCAAAAACTGGGCGTGGACCCGGTGCTGCCCCAGGCCGTGCCCGAAACCGACGGCAAGAGCTTCGTTTCCGAAGACACGCTCCGGTTCATCGCCGGCCCCGAACCCAAAACCGTCCGGGCCATCTACAACGCGGTGGACCCGCAGGGCCAGAAGAGCGCCGCGGCGGTCACCATCCACATCCTGCCGATCGAAGGGGCCGAGAACTCCCGGCCCCAGCCGAAAAACCTCACCGCCCGCGTGGTGGCCGCCGGCGCCGTCCGGATCCCGGTGGAGCTCGACGGGATCGATCCCGACGGCGACTCCGTCCAGCTGACCGGCATCGACAGCACCCCCGCCATGGGCACCGCCACCGTAGGCAGCAACTTCATCGACTTCACCGCCGCCGGCGACGGCGCCGGCACGGACACCTTCCGCTACAAAGTGGTCGACCGCCAGGGCGCGGTGAACACCGGCACGGTGACCGTCGGGATCGCCCCGCGCGGGGAGACCAACCAGAAACCCACCCCGGTGGACGACGAAGTGAAGGTCCGGCCCGGGCGCCAGATCGCGGTGGACGCCACCGGAAACGACACCGACCCCGACGGCGACCCCATCCGGATCATCGGCGACGGCCTCGAGGCCGCCCCGGAACTGCAGGCGACCGTCAGCAAGGACAGCGGGCGCATCCTCCTGCTCGCCCCGGGCCAGGAAGGCACCGTCAACGTGCGCTACGGCATCGCCGATGACCGCGGCGCCACCGCGCAGGCCGCCGTGGCCGTCAAGGTCCAGAAGGACGTGCCGCTCCTGGCCCCGATCGCCCGGGACGACCGGGTAACCTCCGCCCAGACCCTCGGCAAGACCGCCGTCGACGTGCCCGTGCTCAAGAACGACGAAGACCCCGACGGCGTCGGCGAAAACCTCAAGGTCGGCACCGACTCCCGGACCGCCCGGCCCGGAACCGCAGGCAACATGATCGTGGAACTGACCGAACAGCCCCAGCTCATCCCGTACACGGTCGAAGACGTCGACGGCCAGAAGTCCACCGCGGTCATCTGGGTCCCGGGCCTCGGCCAACAGGTTCCCACCCTCGCCAAGGACGACGTCATCGAGGTGATCGCCGGACAGTCCGTCACCGTCGACCTCAAAGAGTGGCTCAAGGTCCGGGACGGCCGCTCGCCGCGGCTGACCCAGACCGACCGGATCAAGCTGATCGGCTCCGACGGCTCGGACCCCGTGGCCGGCAACGGCACGGCCCTCAAATACACCGCCGGCATCGACTACGTCGGCCCCGGCTCGCTCAGCTTCGAGGTCACGGACGGGTCCGGCCCCGACGATCCCGAGGGACTCAAAGCCACCCTCAGCATCCGGACCAGGGTGCTGCCCGACCCCAACCGGAACAACCCGCCGGCGCTGCTCGGCAGCCAGCTCGAGGTGCCCAAGGCGGACACCGCGAGCCTGGACCTGGGCAGACTCACGAGCGACCCGGACCAGGGCGACCTGGACAACATCAAGTACGAGATTTCCGGCAACGTCCCGTCCGGCTTCGACGCCCGCATTGACGGGCGCACGCTGAAGTCCTCGGCTAAGGACAGCACCCCGACCGGCGCCGGCGGCGCGGTCCAGGTCAAGGCCGGGATCCGCGCGGTCTCGAGGCCACGGCAACCTTCCAGCTCAGCGTCACGGCGTCCAACCGGCCCAAGCCGGTGGCCAACGACGACGTCGAACCCAACGCGGCGGCCGGCAAGTCCGTCACGGTGCCGGTGCTGGCGAACGACGCCAATCCCTTCCCCGAGACCGCGCTGACAATTGTGGGCGTGGCCACCGAGACGGGCCAGGGATCAGCTGCGATCAGCGGCGGCTCCGTGACAGTGACCCCCGCCGAGGGGTTCTCCGGCACCATGATCGTTTCCTACACCGTGGCGGACAAGACCGGCGAAGCCTCCCGCCAGGCGACCGCCCGGATCCGCCTCACCGTCAAGGACAAACCGCTGGCCCCGTCCACCCCGCAGTCCCAGAGCGTGGGGGACCGTACGGCGCTGCTGAACTGGACCGCCCCGGCTGACCGCGGAGCACCGATCAGCAAGTACACGGTCTACGGCGAGGGCGGCTACCGCCAGGACTGCCCGGCGAACTCCTGCACCCTGACCGGGCTGGCCAACAACTCCAAGTACCACTTCCAGGTCACGGCGAGCAACGAGTTCGGCGAATCCGAGCGGTCCCCGGCCTCGGCCGAGGTGCGCCCGGACGTCAAGCCGGACACCCCGGTGGCCCCCGCGCTGAAGTTCGGCGACAAGCAGCTCGACATCAAGTGGGCCGCTCCCGCCAGCAAGGGCTCCGCGGTCAAGTCCTATGACCTGGAGATCTCCCCGGCGCCGCCGGGCCAGAACGCCCAGATCCAGAACCTGACCGCGGTCAGCTACACGTGGAAGGGACTGAAAAACGGGGTGGCCTACAAGGTCCGGGTCCTGGCCCGGAACGACGCCAAGGATCCCTCCGAATGGAGCAGCTACTCGGCCGCGGAAACCCCGGCCGGAGTCCCCGTCACGCCGGCCGCGCCCGGCGCCAGCTCCGCAGGATCCGTCGGCAACCAGAGCCAGCTCAAGGTGACCTGGACGGCGCCGAACAACAACGGCGACCCGGTCTCCGGCTACACGCTGACCACCCTCCGCGGCGGAGCGGTGGTGACAAGCCAGAAGGTGTCCGGAACCTCCCAGAACGTGACCGTGGACAACTCCGAGGCGAACTACACCTTCACCGTGGCTGCCGCCAACAAGGCCGGCACGTCCGGCACGTCCGGGCAGTCCGCGGCCATCCGGGCGGCCGGCAAGCCGGGAACCGTCAACAGCGGAACCGTGAAGGAAACCGGCGGCAGCGGCGAACTCGACGTCACGTTCACCCCGCTCAGCCCCGCCCAGCGCAACGGGTCCCTCGACACCGAGATCCGGTACAGCTACCGGGCGAGCACCGGCCAGAGCGGACCCATCCCCGCGGGCGGCGCCAGGATCGGCGGCCTGCCCAACGGCCAGAACGTCACCATCAACATCATCGCCACCTCCACCAAGAACAACATCTCCGGCGACGCGAAGGCCGTCGGCACGGCAAGCCCGTACGGGCCACCGAACGCCCCGGCCCTCTCCGGCCAGGGCTCCACCACCCAGCAGGTCCACTGGACCTGGACCAACCCGTCCAACAACGGCGGACGTGCCGTCCAGCGTTTCGAAATCAGCTACGACGGCGGCGGCTGGACCAGCGTGGGCCTCACCAACCGCTACGACCGCGACACCAACGCGTGGAGCTCCACGAAGAACCTCAAGGTGAGGGCCTGCACCGTGGTCTGCGGCCCCGCGGACTCCGCCAACGCCACCAGCGGCAAGGACCCGACCCCGCCGGCACCCACATCCCAGATCCAGGCGCACAACAGCACGTGCCCCGGCAAACCGGGCCAGCCGGACACCTACAATCCCAGCGGCCCATCGTGCGGCGCCGGCTGGGTGGAACGGTCCGAGGGCCGGCTCACCATCAACTGCACCAAGGACATCTACGGCAACGGCACCCCCTGGTACCGGGTCACCGAAGGCAGCCACCCCAGCTGGTTCGTGAAATCCACCACCGTGGATCTCTACGGCCCGCGGCCCGGGGGCTGCTGATGCCCGCCACCGGACCGACGGCCCGACACCGCCGGACCTGCCCCCGGCACGCCACGCATTTTCGCCAAGAACAGAAGAGGACCACCCCATGACCATGACCACCGAACAGGCCGAATGGTTTGCCGGCACCTTCGAGAAGCTCGTCGCCAACGTCGGGCAGGCCGTGCTGGGCAAGGCTCACGTCGTCCGCCTGACGTTCACCGCCATGCTCGCCGAGGGCCACGTGCTCCTCGAGGATGCCCCGGGCACCGGCAAGACCATCGCTGGCCAGGGCGCTCGCGGCGACCGTGCAGGGCACCAACAGCCGCATCCAGTTCACGCCCGACCTGCTGCCCTCGGACGTCACGGGCGTGACGATCTACGACCAGAAGACGCAGAAGTTCGAGTTCCACAAGGGCCCGATCTTCGCCAACATCGTCCTCGCCGACGAGATCAACCGGGCCTCGCCCAAGACCCAGTCGGCGCTCCTCGAGGTCATGGAGGAGTCCCGGGTCACCGTGGACGGCACCACCCACGAGGTCGGCCGGCCGTTCATGGTGATCGCCACGCAGAACCCGATCGAGCAGGCCGGCACCTACCGGCTGCCCGAGGCCCAGCTCGACCGCTTCCTGATCAAGACCTCGATCGGCTACCCGGACCACGCGTCCACCGTGCAGCTCCTGGCCGGAGCCAACCGCAGGGACCGCTCCAAGGACCTGACGGCCGTGATCACCACCCAGGCCGTCGCGGACATGGCGGACCTCGCCGCCACCGTGCACGTGGACACCGCCGTGCTGGACTACATCTCCCGGCTCTGCGAGGAGACCCGCAGCGCCCCGGAGACCCGCCTCGGCGTCTCGGTCCGCGGCGCCCTCGCCATGGTCCGCGCCGCCAAGGTCTGGGCGGCAAGCCAGGGCCGGCACTTCGTGTTGCCCGACGACATCAAGGACCTCGCCGCCGTCGTCTGGACCCACCGCCTGGTGCTGGACCCCGAGGCCGAGTTCTCCGGAGCCACAGCCGAGGCCGTGATCACGCGTGTCCTGGCGGAGGTCGCAGCACCGCAGCAGCGCGCCGCTGTCGGATGAGCCGTCTTGCTGAACGCCTGAAACGGCACACAACCCGGGACGGCCGGCCCCCTCGGCCCCACCCCGCCTCCCTGTGGTCCGAGGCCGGCAACACCGCCGGCCTGGTCCTGACCCCGGCCTGGCGCTCCGGCCGGAAACTCTGGCTCGCGTACGCCTGGCCCGTGCTCTCCGTGGTGAGCGTCCTGGGCTGGTCCGTGCTGGCGGCCTCGATCGTGCTCTGGAGTGTGGGACAGGCCTACGGCTGGCAGGAAGCCAAGGCCGCGGCGGTCGCCGCTTTTGTGCTGTTCGTCCTCGCGGTGGGTTTCATCCTGGGCCGCTCCTCCTACGGCGTCGTGCTGGATCTGGCCCGGACCAGGGTGGCCGTCGGGGACAGTGCTGTCGGCAGCATTGCCGTCTCCAACACCTCCGCGCGCCCGCTGCTGCCGGCCGCCCTGGAGCTCCCGGTGGGCTCGGCCACCGCGGTGTTCCACCTGCCCCGGATGAAGCCCCAGCAGCTGCACGAGGACCTCTTCACCATCCCCACCGCACGGCGCGCCGTGATTGTGGTGGGCCCGGTCCGGTCCGTCCGCGCCGACCCGCTGCACCTGCTCCGGCGCCAGGTGATGTGGACCGAGCCCGAGGATCTCTTTGTGCACCCGCGGACCGTCGCGCTGGCAGGTTCGGCCGCCGGGTTCATCCGCGACCTCGAGGGCATGCCCACCACCGACCTCTCCAGCGCCGACGTGTCCTTCCACGCCCTGCGCGACTACGTGCCGGGCGACGACCGCAGGCACATCCACTGGAAGACCACGGCCCGGACCAACAAGCTGATGGTCCGCCAGTTCGAGGAAACCCGCCGCGCCCACCTCGCCATCTCGCTGTCCATCAACACGGACGAGTACGCGTCCGAGGAGGAGTTTGAGATGGCCGTTTCCGCCGCCGCGTCGATCGGCCGGCAGGCCATCCGCGAACAGCGCGAACTCGATGTGCTGACGCAGGGCGGTCCGCTGCGCTGCGAGACGGGCCGCAACATGCTCGATGACATGACCCGGATCGTCGGAGCACCGATGCGCAAGACCGCCGTCGACCTCGCCCGCAGCCTCGCCGACACGGTCCCGAACGCCTCCGTGGTGTTCTTTGTGGTCGGCAGCAACGTCACGCCCGCCGAACTGCGCTCCGCCGCCGCCTCGGTGCCGGTGGGCGTCCGCAGCCTGGCCGTCCGGATCCAGGCCGGCGCCGTCCCCGCGCGGGCCAACATCGCCGATTTGACCGTCCTCACCCTCGGCGACCTCGCGGACCTGGGCATCATGCTGCGGAAGGCTGCGGCATGAGCGGGGTCCCGGGCCTGCGCCCGCGGAAGACGGACGGCCGGAAACCCTCGGGCTTCGCCGGCGGCCAGCCGGCCTGGCACTTCGCGCTCGACGCCGGTGCCCTCACCGTTCTGCTCGGCCTCGGCGTACTCGGCTTCAGCCTCAGCTTCGGCGGCGACCCCTACTACCTGATCGCCGGGTTCGGCGGCATCCTGCTGGGTCTGGCCCTCGCCGCCGCCAACGTCCACTTCCGCCTCGGACTGCTCATCACCACCGCGCTGGCCCTCGGCGCCTACCTCGTCCTCGGCACGGCACTGGCCGTCCCTGACGCGGCGATCGCCGGCTTTGTGCCCACCATGGACTCACTGCGCACATTGCTGCTCGGCGTGGTGTTCGCGTGGAAGGACATGCTCACCGTCGGTGTGCCGGTCGGGACCTCCGGCGGGACCCTCATTGTGCCCTTCCTGAGCTCGCTCCTCACCGCGCTCGGGGCCGGTCTGCTGACCTGGCGGCTCAAAAGCCCGTACTGGCCGCTGCTTCCCGTGCTGGTGCTCTTCGTCACCGGAATCGCGTTCAGCACCAACGCCGGCTTCCTCACCGTGGAGCGCGGCATCTCGCTCACCGTCGTCGCGATCGCCTGGGCGACATTCCGCCGTGACACGCTCCGCCGCAGGGACACCCGCAAGGTCTCAGTGAACCGGCCGGACGCGGACCAGGGGACGGCCCGCGCCGCCAGGCTCCGCCGGCTCGGCACCGCCGCCGCCGTGATCGCCGCCGCCGTCGGGATCACCGCCGTCGCGTCCCCGCTGGTCACCGCCGGGGACGACCGCCGGGTGCTGCGCAACGTGATCGTTCCGCCGTTCGACCCGAAGGACTACATCACGCCGCTGGCGAGCTTCCGGAACTTCGTCAAGGACAAAAAGGACGACAACCTGTTTGTGGTCAAGGGGCTGCCCAAGGACGCCCGGGTCCGGCTCGCCGCCCTCGATGCCTTCAACGGGACCAACTACAACATGGACCCGCACGGCTCCGGCAGCTTCAGCAAGGTGGGGGACGCGAAATCGATCAACACCCTCGCCGACTCCACCGGAACCGTGCCCACGAACGACTACGCCCTCGACATCACGATCCAGGACTACCAGGGCTACTTCCTGCCCGGCGGCAGCAAAACGACCGGCATCAGCTTCGCGAACGACGGCTCCGGCGCCGCCACCGGGCTGTACTTCAACGCCGGAACCGACACGGCCGTGACCACGAAGGGCCTCGCGAAGGGGGACTCCTACCGCGTGCAGGTGGCCGATCCGGTCAAGCTGGAACACGGTCAACTGACGCAGTACGACTTCGCCAAGGTCGCCCTCCCGGATCCGGCCGAGGTTCCGCCGGTGGTCGGCTCGCAGGCGAACGACCTCGCGGCGGACGCTCCCACCGCGATCGACCGCGTGCGCCAGATCGAGGCGCATTTCCAGAAAACGGGCGCCTTCAGCAACGGCCTGATCGACGACGGCCAGCTGCCCAGCGTGTCCGGCCACAGCGCCAACCGGATCCGCGGCCTGCTCACCGCCAAGCAGATGCTCGGCGACGACGAACAGTACGCCGTCGCGATGTCCCTGATGCTGCGCCACCTCGGCATCCCGTCCCGGGTGGTGATGGGCTTCTACCCCGATCCCAAGAGCCCCGAAAACGGCGCCGGCGAAGTGAAGATCAGCGGCAAGGACGTCCACGCCTGGGTGGAAGTGGCGTTCGACCGGGTGGGCTGGGTGTCCTTTGACCCCACACCGCCCAAGGACAACGTCCCGATCCCGCCGGACCCGGAGAACAAGTCCAAGCCCAAACCGCAGGTGCTGCAGCCGCCGCCCCCGCCGCAGGAACCGGCCGACCTCCCGCCGGACTCCTCGCCGGATGCGCTGGACGCGGACCAGAAGAAGGACAACCCCTGGCTGTTCTGGGGACCGATCCTCAGCGCGATCGGGATCGCCCTGATTCCCCTCGGCATCCTGGCGCTGCCCCTGCTGCTCATTGCCCTGCTCAAATCCCGCCGCCGCAAGGCCCGCTTCACCGACGGCCACCCCGCGCAGCGCGTCGGCGGCGGCTGGAATGAGGTCCTGAGCCTGGCCACCGACCTGGGCGCCGGCGTGGACCACCGCGCCACCCGGCGGGAGTCCGCCGTCGTGCTGGCGGACGCCTTCCCGGGCACACAAGGCAGCACCACCCTGCTGGCCCGGCGGGCCGACGCCGCGATCTTCGGTGCCGGCCAGCCCAGCGAGGACCAGGTCCGGACGTACTGGGAGATCGTGGACGGTTCGCTGAAGGAAATGACCGGAACGCTCGGCTTCTGGGGGCGGCAGCGGGCACGGTTCTCGCCGCGCTCCCTGCTCGCGGACGGCCGCAACGCGCTCAAGCTGCGCGGGTCGCGGCCTGTTCCGCCGGCAGCGTCCCGGCCCGCAGGTACAGTGGACACCGGCCCGGAGGACTCTCCAGCCACCGGCCCGGACCAGCGTCCGGCGAGAACTGCCAGGAAGAACCGCAAGGAGCCATGACCGACGACGTCGAGCGCTGCCCGCGCTGCCAGCAGCCGATCCGCCCCGGGGCTGCCTTCTGCACCTCATGCGCCGCGCCGCTGAGCAACCGTTCCGCCCGTTCCGCCCGGAACCTGGGCCGGCCCGCCGGGGCCGGGGACCCGGGTGGCGCTGAGCCCACGGCCGGGCACGGCGTCCCGATCCCCGGTAGGATCCCGGTATTGCCGGCCCGGACCGCGGGCCACGGACAAGGGGGAGGTCCTGCCATGCCGAGCAAGCTTGAACTGGTGCCCGCGGACGCCGGGAAACGGCTCGGGGCGGCCGTCCTGGACTGGCTGGCGCCGGCGGCGATCCTCACGGTGACCCTGGCCGCCGGGTTCGCCGGAGTGACCCGCCGCCAAAGCGGGGGCTTCATCGTGTACGACACGTCGTCCCTGGTGATCCTCGGCGGCATCGGGGCGGGCCTGACCCTGGCCTACGCGCTGGTCCTGGGAATCATCGAGGGCCGCTCCGGAGCCACGCCCGGCAACCGGCTGATGGGGATCCGCAGCACCGACGCCGACGGTTTCGCCCCGGGCGGGGGAGCGGTGTTCCTGCGCGGCCTCATCACCGCCGCCGGCATCCTGCTGGCCGTCATCGCCGCCGCCGTCCTGGTCATCTTCCAGTGGTTCGGGGCCGCCCTGCCGGTTCTGGCGGCGGCAGTATTCCTTGGGATCGCCTGGGCAGTCCTCGTGGTGCTCTCCAGCGCCTGGGACCGCAACGGCAAACTCCGCGGCTGGCACGACACCGCCGCGAAGACCCTCGTCTTCGATGTGAAGGCCGGCCGCAACCCGATCACCACCGGCGGGATCCAGGGCCCGTACAGCTTCGCGCCGATGGATCTTCCGCCGGTCCAGCAGGTCGCCTCGCCGCTCGCCGCAGCAGCGGCCGCGGCAGGCGCAGCGGCAGTGCACAACCCCAACCAGTGGCAGCCGCCCGCCGGACCGCCGGCCGCTTCCCACGCCCCCGCGGCCGCCGCGCACCCTTCTGCCGCCGTGCACCCTTCTGCCGCCGCGCACCCGGACGATGACCTGGACCGCACCCAGGTCCGCGGAGACAGCCAGGCTCCGGTCACGGTCGCGATGCTCCGGATCCGGCTCGACGACGGCCGCGACATCGGGCTGGACCGCACCGTGCTGATCGGCCGCAACCCCGCGGGCCACGCGGGCGAGGAGTCCGTGCAGCTGATCCCGGTCGCGGATCCGGGCCGCTCGATCTCCAAGACCCACCTCCACCTGCTGGCCGGAAACGGAGGCGTCTGGGTGACCGACCGGAACTCCACCAACGGCAGCGCCGTGACCACCCCGGACGGCCTCCGCACCGCACTGGCGGCGGGCGCAGCCACGCTCGTCAGCCCAGGATCCACCGTCCACTTCGGTGACCGCTCCTTCTACCTAGGACAAGCATGAAATCCCAGCCGGACGCCGTTCCCCCTCCAGCAGCACCCCCAGCACTACCCCCAGCAGTACTCCCAGCCTCCGGCTGAGCTGCGGCTACGGCACCGACCGCGGCCTGCGCCGCGAGATGAACGAGGACTCCTACATCGCCGCTGATCCCGTCTTCGCCGTCGCGGACGGCATGGGCGGGCACGAGGCCGGCGAGATCGCCAGCGGCATCTGCGTGCGCACACTCGCCGGCATCCCCGAGCTGGCCAGCGGGGGCCGCGACGCCACTGCCGGCGTTGTGCAGGAGTACCTGCTCAGCGCCGATGAAAGCATCCGCGAGGCCACCGGATCCCGCGCCGGCACAACGCTGTCCGGCGTCGTGGTGGTGGAACAGATGGGGATCCCGTACTGGCTGGTCCTGAACATCGGTGACTCCCGGACGTACCGGCTCAGCCAGGGCCAGCTCAGCCAGGTCAGCGTGGACCACTCCGAAGTCCAGGAACTCGTCGACGCCGGCCAGATCAGCCAGGCCGAGGCCGCCATCCACCCGCGCCGGCACGTGGTGACCCGCGCCCTCGGCACCGGGGACGATGCCGAGGCCGACTACTGGCTGCTGCCCGTGGAGGAGGGGGACCGGATCCTGGTCTGCTCCGACGGCCTCAACGGCGAACTCGACGACGACCAGATCGCGGGCATCCTCGTGGCGCATGCGGATCCGCAGGCTGCCGTCGACGAGCTCATCCAGGCGGCCCTGCGCCGCGGCGGCCGGGACAACGTCACGTGCATCGTAATTGATGCCTCCAACGTCAAGAACGACGACGGCGCCGCCCAGACGGCCCCGCGGAGCCGGGCAGCGGGGGAGACGACGGTAGACGAGGACACCCTCCCGCGGACCGATGCCCTGGACCTGGCCCCCGACGGCCGGCCGCTTTCCGGGGACGGACACACCAGGGACGCGGACCATGGCCGGCAGTAACCCGCCGGCCGCCACCCGGTATACGCCCGGCACCTGGATCGGCGTGGTCCGGTCCGGAACCGTGGTGCTGCTGCGCCCCGACGCCGCTCCCGGCCTGGTCGACTCCTTGTGGGAGCTCCTGGCCGCGGGCCCGGAAGTGCACGAAGTCCTGGACGCCGTGACGTCGGCGTCCGGCGGCTCGCTCGCCCGCCTGCCATGGTTCGGGATCGTCGATGTCCGGGACGCCATGCACGTGTTCCTGCGCGGCGAGATCGACCTCGACGTACGCCACGCCGGCGGCGACGCCGCGCTGAGCGGCAGGGATGTCACGACCTGGACGGAACGGCGCTTCGCCGCGCCCGAGCACTTCAGCCTCAGCATTCCCGGCGCCACCGGCGCCTCCGGCGCAACAGGCGCCGGAACCGGACTGCCCCTGGCGGACGGTGTGGTCCTGCTGCAGGGACTGAGCGCGACCTTCGCCGGGCAGCCCGCCCCGGCGAAATCCGCCGAGGCCCTGCCGCTCCCGCCGAGGTCCCGTCCGCCGCCCTGCCCGCCGAGGTACCGTCCGCCGCCGTGCTGGCGGCCGCCGAAGCCGACATCGCGGCAGAAGAGGCTGCCGGGCCGGGCGATGACGACGTTTCCGCGGAAACCATGGTGGAACTGCCGGAGGATGACCTCGACGATGCCGCCGCGGGCACCGACTCCCCGGCGGAAACACCCCTGGACCCCGGACCGGAACTGACCGGCAACTACGACCACCTCTGGGAACAGACGGTGATGCGCAGCATCGAGGACGCCGCCGTGCGGGACGACCCGGACGCGGACGACGCGCAGGGGCCCGTCGACGCTCCCGCGGCCGACGATGCCCCGGAACCCGCCCCGGACGAAGCGCCGGACGAATCGCCGGACAAGGCTCCGGCTGACGTGCCCGCCGAGGCCGCGCCGGCACCGGCTGTACCCGCGCCTGCCGCCGTCCCGTCCGGGCTGATCGACTCGGTACCGTGGCACACCGGCGGCGACGGCCAGCCGGCAGCCCGGCCCGCACCCACCCCTGTGTCCACACCTGCACCGGCGCCGGCACAGCAGCGGCCCACGCCGCTGCCGCCGTCGTTCAGCCTGCGGCCGGACACCGCACCGGAACCGGCCCTGCCGGCGGAACCGGACGCCGACCACGACGGCCAGACGATCATGAAGGGCGATCTCGCCGCCCGGCCCGCCAGGACCGGGAATCCGGGCGCGGGTACCGCCGCTGACCCCGGGACCGGACCCATGGTGCTGGCCCGGGTGTGCCCGCAGGGGCACGCGAATCCCTCCACCTACGCGCAGTGCGGCCGCTGCGGCGTGGCCCTGCCCGGCGACGGGGTCCAGGTCCGGCGGCCGCGGCTGGGCCGGATGCGCCTGTCCACCGGCGAGCTGCTGGACCTGGACCAGTCGCTCGTCGTCGGACGCCAGCCCTCGGTATCCCGCGTCCAGGGCGCCGTGATGCCCGAACTGGTGCAGGTGGCGAGCCCCGGCGGGGACATCTCGCGCTCCCACGTCGAAGTCCGGCTCGAAGGCTGGCACGTCATGCTCTGCGACCTCAAGGCGACCAACGGCACCGTCCTGGTGCGCGAAGGCCAGGCTCCGCGCCGGCTGGCCCAGGGCGAGATGGCCATCCTGCTCGACGGCGACATCGCCGAACTGGGCGACGGCATCTCGCTGCGCTTCGAGGAGATCCCGTGAGTTCCAAACGGCCCGTGGCCCCGCCGCCGGAGATCCCGGGATTCAGCTACGTCAGCGTGCTGGGCTCGGGCGGGTTCTCCGACGTCTATCTGTACGAGCAGGACCGGCCGCGCCGCAAGGTGGCCGTCAAAGTGCTGCTCTCCGACCTGAAGACCGAGGGCGCCCGCCGCCGCTTCGAATCCGAAGCGAACCTGATGGCCCAGCTGTCCTCGCACCCGTACATCGTGACCATCTTCGAAGCCCGGACCACCGCGGCCGGGCACTCCTACCTGGCCATGGAATACTGCTCGCGGCCCAGCCTCGACGTCCGCTACCGCCGGCAGCGCTTCAGCGTGGACGAGGTCCTGGCCGTCGGAATCCAGGTGGCCTCCGCCGTCGAGACAGCCCACCGTGCCGGAATCGCGCACCGCGACATCAAACCCGCCAACATCCTCGTCACGGACTACAACCGGCCCGCGCTGACCGACTTCGGCATCTCCGGCACCCTCGCGGGGGACGCGGACGAGGACGCCGGCATGTCCATCCCGTGGTCCCCGCCGGAGCAGTTCACCGACAAGCAGGTCGACGGCGTCCTGGTGGACGTCTGGGCGCTCGGCGCCACGCTCTACACGCTGCTGGCCGGCCGCTCGCCGTTTGTGCTGCCCGGGGCGGACAACTCCCAGCGCGAGCTGATCTCACGGATCACCACGCTGCCCGTCCCCAAACTGGGACGGGCGGACATACCGGATTCGCTGGAACTGGTGCTCTCCACGGCGATGGCCAAGTCCGCGGCCTCCCGCTACTCCTCCGCGCACGCCTTCGCCCTGGCCCTGCAACGGATCCAGGCCGAACTGAACCTCTCCGTCACCCCGTTCGAGGTCCTGGAAGAACCCCGGACCGAGGACAACCACCCCGACGACGGCTTCGAGGAAACCCGGGTCCGCAGCGTCGCCGCCATCGACCCGGACGCGACCGGCAACGCGCCCACCTTCCCGGCCCGGAACCTCACCGTCGACAACAACCCCACGTTCAACCGTTCCACTGCGCCCGGCACGACGGGCGACACAGCCGACGACGCCACCACCTTCGGGAACGCGACCATCCAGCGGCGCCCGGGAGCCGGCTTCCAGCCTGCCCGCCCACCCCTGATGCCCGGCGCCGGTCACGACGACGACGTCGCAGCGACGGTCAGCCGGTCCGCATCGGCCGCGGCGGCCGCCGCCGGGGCGGACCCCGACGGATCGGACTTCGACGAGGCTGCGCAACCGGCCGGCCACGGCCGCCGGAACCTGCTGCTGTCGATCGTTGGCGGCGCGGTGCTGGTGGTCGCCGTCGGGCTCGGCATCGTGGCGGGCACCACCCGGCCCGAGCCGGTCACGAAAGCCACCGACCAGGTCAGCAGGCCTCCGGCGGATGCCCTCGACAACGGAACGGTGCCCGACGTCGCCGGCCTCGCGGGCGCGCCGGGACCGGCCGGCAAGGTGACCTTCACATGGAAGAACCCGCAGCCGAAAGCGGGGGACAGCTACAAATGGCGGGTCCACGCGCTCAAGGGCGACGGTCCGTACCAGGCAGCCAAGGACCCCACCGCCGAGATCGCCGTGAACCCGGACGAGCCCAGCTGCATCCAGGTGATGATCGTCCGCAGGGACGGGGCCTCGTCGCCGCTGGGCGAAGACTCGATCGCCTGCGTCGCCAAATAGCTCGAAAACCGGCACCAAGAACCAACAACTTTCCAGAAAGGTACGGACGCATGGGGGATCTGGCAATAGATTTCTGCGGCGAGTGGCATGAGCCCTCGGACGAGGACATCTTCAGCATCGGCCGCGAGGGCGACCTCGAAGTGGACGACAACCCGTATCTGCACCGGCAGTTCCTGCAGATCGCCCGCTACGACGGCATCTGGTGGCTCAGCAACGTCGGCAGCATGCTCGCCGCGACCATCGCCGACGCGTCCGGCGGGATGCAGGCGTGGCTCGCGCCGGGCGCCCGCATCCCGCTGGTCTTCAGCCACACCAACGTCATCTTCACCGCCGGCCCCACCACCTACGAATTCGCCGTCCACCTGCGCACGCCCGCGTTCCGCCAGGAAGCCCGCGACGACGACAGCGGCGGTGACACCACGATCGGACCGGTCCTCTTCACCGACTCGCAGAAGGCCCTGATCGTGGCCCTCGCCGAGCCCGTGCTCCGCCGCGAAGGGACCGGTTTCAGCGCCATCCCGTCCTCGGCCGATGCCGCCCGTACCCTCGGCTGGGCGCTGACCCGGTTCAACCGAAAGCTGGACAACGTGTGCGACAAACTCGACAAGGTCGGCGTCGCCGGCCTGCGCGGAGGCGGCGGAAAACTCGCCACCAACCGACGCGCACGGCTGGTGGAACATGCCGTCACGTCCCATCTGGTGACAGCGGCTGACCTGTACCTGCTCAAGGAGCAAAACGCTGCCGAGCAAAACGCTGCCGGGCACGCCGCTGCCGGGCAAAAAACTGCCAGCCTGCAGGGGGTCGACGAAGCGTGAGAATCCGACTGACGCTGCGCCGCGATCCGGCCGAATCGAAAGACCTCGCCGTCACCGTGGACGGGCTGGCCACCGTGGCCGACATCGCCACCCAGCTCTGGGCCGCCGACCCGGCACGGCGGGGCACGCCGCCGCCGTCGAACCTTTCCCTCAGCATCGTGGAGGCCTTCGCCGCGGGCGGCATGAAGGGCAGCACCCTGGAGCGCACGGACAACCTGCTGGAATCCGGGCTGCGGCCGGGGTCCATCGTGTCCCTGACGCGGCTCAGCGAGCAATTCGCGGTACCTGGCGCGAACCGCGGCCCCGCGGCGGCGACCTTGCGGGTGCTCTCCGGGCCCGACGCCGGACGCGAGTTCTCGCTGCCGTCGGGCACCAGCTACATCGGCCGGGACCGCGACGTCGACATCCGTCTCACGGACCCGCTGACCTCGAAGCGGCACGCCCGCATCACCGTGGGCGAGACGGTCGAGATCGCGGACACCAACTCCGCGAACGGCCTGCTGATGGACGGGCTGCCGGTCACCCGGGCCACGCTGAACTCCTCGGACACCGTCACCCTGGGGGACACCACGGTCTCGGTGGTGTCGCTCGGCAGCAACCAGGGCGCCGCACCGAGCTCCCCGCTCATCGACTTCAACCGCTCACCGCGGGTGGTGCCCCGGTTCGAGCTGCGGAAGAGGATGCTGCCGGCCGGGCCGAAGCGCCAGGAGCACCATCCCTTCCCGTACATCATGCTGCTCGCGCCGCTGATGATGGGCGCCATCCTGTTCGCCGTCACCCAGAACATACTCTCGGTGGTGTTCATGCTGATGATGCCGCTGTTCATCGTGGGTCATTACGTGGACCAGAAACTGCAGGCCAAGCGGGAACGCAAGGAACAGCTCCAGCAGTTCCGCGAGGCCATGGCGGCCTTCCGGCAGGACATCACCCGGCTGCAGAACGTGGAACGCTCGGTCCGGCTGCAGGAGGCGCCGTCGGTCAGCGACACGGTGGACTCGATCTACAAGCTCGGCCCGCTGCTCTGGACCCACCGCCCGGAGCACACCGGCTTCCTCGGCCTGCGGTTCGGCCTCGGCACCGCCCCCTCGCGGATCGAGTTCGAGGAGCCCAACAGCAACGACACCGAAGCCGAGTACATGGCCGAAATCCAGGAGTGCATGGAGCAGTTCCGGGACGTCGAAGGCGTGCCGATCGTCTCGCAGCTGCGCTCGGCCGGCTCCTTCGGCCTCGCCGGCTCCCGCGGACTCGTCGACGACGTGGCCCGCGGCATGGTCCTGCAGCTCGTGGGGCTGCACTCGCCCGCCGAAGTCGTCCTGACCGCCATCACCTCGGCGCAGTCCAAGGAACGCTGGCAGTGGCTGCAGTGGCTTCCGCATGTCGGCTCCGGCCACAGCCCGATCAGCGGCGACCACCTCGCCGCCGGACCCGGCGGCGGCTCCGCGCTGCTCTCCCGCCTCGAAGACCTGATTGACCAGCGCGAGGCAGCCGCCCAGGCGCCCCGCCCGGCACCGCGCCCCGGAGTGGACCCGCACACCGCGGACCTTCCCGAACCCCAGCTGCCCACCGTGCTGGTGATTGTCGAGGACGACGCCCCCGTGGACCGCGGCCGGCTTACCCGGATGGTGGAGCGCGGCCCGGACTCCGGCGTGCACGTCATGTGGGTGGCCACCTCCGTCCAGCAGCTGCCGGCGGCATGCCGGGACTTCATGGCGGTCGACGGCGACCACGGCACCACCACCGGACAGGTCCGGCTCGGCCGGCACACCTTCCCCGTCAGCTGCGAGAGCCTCGACGCCGGACTCGCCGCCCAGCTCGGCCGCATGCTCTCCCCGGTGGTCGACGTCGGCAAACCGCTCGAGGACGACTCCGACCTGCCGCGCGCCGTGTCCTACGCGACGCTGATCGGCAAGGACTTCCTCGACAACCCGGCCGCCGTCGCCGAACGCTGGACCGAGAACAACTCCGTCCACGCCTCCGCCAAACCCAACCGCAAGGACAACGGCACACTCCGCGCCCTCGTCGGATCCAAGGGCATCGAGCCGCTCTACCTCGACCTGAAGAACGAGGGCCCGCACGCGCTGGTCGGCGGGACCACCGGCGCCGGCAAGTCCGAGTTCCTGCAGTCCTGGGTCATGGGCATGGCGGCGGCCTACAGCCCGGACCGGGTGAACTTCCTGTTCGTGGACTACAAAGGCGGCGCCGCCTTCGCCGACTGCCTCAACCTGCCGCACACCGTCGGCCTGGTCACGGACCTGTCCCCGCACCTCGTCCGCCGCGCACTGACCTCGCTCCGGGCCGAGCTGCACCACCGGGAACGGCTGCTCAACCGGAAGAAGGCCAAGGACCTGCTGGAACTCCAGCGCGAGGCCGACCCGGACGCGCCGCCGTACCTGATCATCATCGTGGACGAATTCGCGGCCCTCGCCACCGAGGTCCCGGAGTTCGTCGACGGCGTCGTGGACGTCGCCGCCCGCGGCCGGTCCCTGGGCCTGCACCTGATCCTCGCCACCCAGCGCCCGGCCGGCGTCATCAAGGAAAGCCTCCGGGCCAACACCAACCTCCGGGTGGCGCTGCGGATGGCCGACGTGGACGACGCCATCGACATCCTCGGCGTGCCCACAGCGGCCTACTTCGACCCGTCCATCCCCGGACGCGGCGCGGCGAAGACCGGTCCCGGCCGGATCCAGGGCTTCCAGACCGGCTACGCCGGCGGCTGGACCACGGAGAAGCCGCAGCGCCCGCAGATCGACATCGTGGAAATGGCATTCGGCTCCGGACCGGCCTGGGCCGCCCCGGCGTCGGCGGCTCCGGTCAAGGAAGAAGCCGCGGGGCCCAACGACATCGCCCGGATGACGGCCAACATCATCAAGGCCGCCGACGTCCTCTCGATCGAGCCGCCGCGCAAACCCTGGCTGGACGAACTCGCCACGAGCTATGACTTCTCCCGGCTGCCGAACCCCCGCACGGACGAACGCCTCCTCCTCGGAGTCGCCGACGACCCCGCGCAGCAGGACCAGCCCACGGTGTTCTACGAGCCGGACCGGGACGGCAACATGGCCGTCTACGGCACCGGCGGTTCCGGCAAGTCCGCGGCACTGCGCAGCATCGCGATCGCCGCGGCCGTCACCCCGCGCGGCGGCCCGGTCCACGTCTACGGCATCGACTGCGGCTCCTCGGGGCTGAAGATGCTCGATGGTCTGCCGCACGTCGGGGAGATCATCAACGGCGACGACGTCGAACGCGTCGGACGCCTGCTGCGCTGGCTGCGCGAGCTCGCGGACGACCGCTCCGCCCGCTACGCGGAGGTCCGGGCCTCGACGATCGTGGAATACCGGGACCTGGCCGGCCAGCCGGCCGAAAAGCGGATCTTTGTGCTGGTGGACGGCATGTCGGCCTTCCGCGAAGGCTACGAGTACAGCAAGCTCTCGGCCCTGTGGGACATCTTCCTGCAGCTCGCCACCGACGGCCGGCCGCTGGGCATCCACCTCGTGGTCAGCGCCGACCGGCCCAACTCGGTGCCGGCGTCGCTCCTGGCCTCGATCCAGCGCCGGCTGGTGCTCCGGATGTCCTCCGAGGACGACTACCTCTCCCTGGACGTGCCCAAGGACGTCCTGGGCCAGGCCTCGCCGCCAGGCCGCGGGCTGCTGGGCAACCTCGAGGTCCAGCTGGCCGTCCTCGGCGGCAACTCCAACCTGGCCGTGCAGGCCCGCGAGGTGCACAAGCTCAGCGAGGCCATGGTGCGCCAGGGTGTGGAACGCGCCCCGCGGATCGAACGGCTGCCGGACCAGGTCGACCTGGACATCCTGCCCGCCGGCAGCCCCGACCTGCCGGTCATCGGCGTCGACGACGAGACGCTCCAGCCGGCCGAGATCCTCGCCAAGGGCCCGCTGCTGCTCGCCGGCCCGCCCGGGTCCGGCCGCACCGTGGCGCTTGTGACCCTGGCCTACGCCCTGCGCCGGTCCAACCCCGGCGTCGAACTGATCTACCTCGGATCGCGGCGCTCCGCAGCGGCCGCCCTGAAGATCTGGGACCGCTCCGTGGTGGGCGCGGACGACGTCGAGGAGGCCCTGGACGAGCTGGTGGACTACTCCACCGGGACGCCGGGGAAGCTGGCGATCTTCATCGAGGGCCTGACGGACTTCACGGACACCGGCGCCGAGTCCGGCATCGAACGGCTCGTCACGGCGTCCATCAAGGCCGATCAATGGGTGGTGGGCGAATCCGAGACCTCCACCTGGTCCTCGGCCTGGTCCCTCTCGCAGCCCTTCAAATCCGGCCGCCGCGGTCTGCTGCTCAACCCGGGCGACATCGAGGGCGACACCCTGCTCAGCACGCCGCTGGGCCGGATCAGCACCGACTTCATCCCCGGCCGGGGCTACATCGTGGGCCGCGGCAAGGTCCGCAAGCTGCAGATCGCGCTGCCCCCCGAGAACCGCAATTAACCCCCGTTGCCCTATCAGTTGTGGTTGCTTCCGGGGCCTTTTGGGGACTGTAAGTGATAGGGCAACAGGGGTGGGGCCGTGGGATGGGGAGGGGTGCCCATCGACAGGTTTTCGCGGCGCAGGGTAGCTTGGGGGCAATGGATCTTCCGGAGCAGCCGGGGGCCGCTGGGGATGCCGAGAGTGTTCGGGTCCGTTGAACTAAGGAGTTTTTCGAATGGCTATTTGGGGTGCAGACATTGCTCAGCTCAAGACTCTTGGGACGAAGCTGCAGGCTGGTTCGTCGGAGATCGACAAGCAGAAGTCGACGCTGACCAAGGTGCTCGAGGGCACCGACTGGAAGGGCCCGGACGCCGATAAGTTCCGCAGCGAATGGAACGGCCAGCATGTGGCCGCGCTGGCGAAGGTTTCCCAGGCGCTGCAGGAGGCCGGCAAGCAGGCCAGCCGCAACGCCACCGAGCAGGAGAGCGCTTCCCGCTAGGCAGCCCCCGCACACGAGACCGGCCCGGACGCATATGCGATCCGGGCCGGTCCGTTTAAGCCCCGGCCCGACCGGACATTGCCGCCGTTCTTAAGGCAGGATAGGTCTGTGAGCACAGGGAAGACTGCAGCAGAAACCGACACCCGAACCCCTGCCGGGGAGCTGGTCCCGTCCGACGCCGTCCGCGACGAGTACGAGGACCTCGTTGAACAGGTCCGCAAGCACCGCTTCGCGTATTACCAGGAAGACGCGCCGACCATTTCCGACGCCGAATTCGACGACCTCTTCCGGCGCCTGGAAACCATCGAGGCGATGCACCCCGAGCTGGTCTCCAATGATTCGCCCACCCAGGAGGTCGGCGGGGAGGTGTCCGCGGCATTTACCGCCGTCGAACACCTGCAGCGTATGTACAGCCTCGAGGACGTCTTTTCCCTCGACGAACTGGAAGCCTGGATCGCCAAGGCCGAGGCCGGCGTCGCCAAGCTGGGCAACGGCAGCGCCGCGCCGTCATGGCTGACCGAACTGAAAATCGACGGCCTGGCCGTCAACCTGCTCTACCGCGACGGCGTGCTGATCCGGGCCGCCACCCGCGGCGACGGCACCACCGGTGAGGACATCACGCACAACGTCCTGACCATCAAGGAAATCCCGCAGCAGCTCAGCGGCAGCGGTTTCCCGGCCGAGATGGAAATCCGCGGCGAGGTCTTCATCCCCTCGAAGGCGTTCGCGGAATTCAACGAAGCCCTGATCGAGGCCGGCAAGGCGCCGCTGGCCAACCCCCGCAATGCCGCCGCCGGCTCGCTGCGCCAGAAGGACCCCGCGGAAACCGCCAAGCGCCCGCTGCGGATGTACGTGCACGGCATCGGCGCCCGCGAAGGGCTCGACACTGTCAGCCAATCGGACACCTACCGCCAGCTGGCCGAGTGGGGCCTGCCCACCAGCCCGTACTTCGAGGTCCTGCCCACCCTCAAGGACGTGCTGGCGTTCATCACCCGGTACGGGGACAAACGGCACAGCCTCACGCACGAGATCGACGGCATCGTGGTCAAGGTGGACGACTTCGCCACCCAGCGGGCGCTCGGCTACACCTCCCGGGTCCCGCGCTGGGCCGTCGCCTACAAATACCCGCCGGAGGAAGTCCACACCAAGCTGCTGGACATCGCCGTCAACGTGGGCCGCACCGGCCGCGTCACCCCGTACGGCGTGATGGAACCGGTCAAGGTGGCCGGGTCCACCGTGGAAATGGCCACCCTGCACAACCAGGAAGTCGTCAAGGCCAAGGGCGTCAAAATCGGCGACATCGTGGTGCTGCGCAAGGCCGGGGACGTCATTCCGGAGATCGTCGGGCCCGGTCCTTGCCCTCCGGGACGCCCAGGACCCGCCGGTGCGCGACTTCGTGATGCCCACCGAATGCCCAGCCTGCGGCACACCGCTGGCGCCGGCGAAGGAGGGGGACGTGGACATCCGCTGCCCCAACTCCCGCTCCTGCCCGGCCCAGCTGCGCGAACGCGTGTTCCACCTCGCCGGCCGCGGCGCCTTCGACATCGAGGCCCTCGGCTGGGAGGCCGCCATCGCCCTGACCCAGCCGGCCGAGCCCGAGACGCCGCCGCTGACCACCGAGGCGACCCTGTTCCGGCTCACGCCCGAAGACCTCGCCACCGTCCGAATCCGGCGGGAAAAGCGGTCCAAGGGGGTGGCCACCGGCGAGTTCGAGCTGGTGCCGTACTTCTTCAGCAAGGGCACCTCCAAGGCCCCGTCCAAGCCCACTGCAACCACGGACAAGCTGTTCCGGGAACTGGAAAAAGCCAAGACCCAGCCGCTCTGGCGTGTCCTGGTGGCCCTGTCCATCCGGCATGTCGGCCCGCGGGCCTCCCGCGCCCTCGCGACGGCGTTCGGCAGCATGGACGCGATCCGGCGGGCCTCCGAGGAGGAACTCGCCAACGTCGACGGCGTCGGCCCGGTGATCGCCCAGGCGCTCACGGAATGGTTCGCCGAGGACTGGCACCGCGAAATCGTCGACAGCTGGGCCGCCGACGGGGTCCGGATGGAGGACGAACGCGACGAGTCCATGCCGCGGACCCTGGAAGGACTGACCATCGTGGTCACGGGCAGCCTCGAGGGGTTCAGCCGGGATGAGGCCAAGGAAGCCATCCTGATCCGCGGCGGCAAAGCGGCCGGCTCGGTCTCCAAGAACACCAGCTATGTGGTGGCCGGCGAGAGCGCCGGCACCAAACTGGACAAGGCCGAACAGCTCGGCGTGCCGGTCCTGGACGAGGACGGCTTCCGCGCCCTGCTGGCCAACGGCCCCGCCGACGCCGAGTCCGCCGTCAACGGCCCCGCCGCGCCGAGTCCGCCGTCAACGGCCCCGCCGTCGCCGAGTCCGCCGGCGTCCCGGACGAGGGAGAGGACGAGGCCGGGTCAGAGGCGGAGGCTCAGTCCGAGGAAGCCCACGCCCCGGAAGTAGCGGCCGAATGAGCGCAGATCCCGCGGCCACCCCGGAACTGGCGGGGCTGCTCGACCTCGCCAAAGCCGCCGCGGCAGCCGGGGCGGCGGTCCTGGCCGGCCGGAACGCGGCCGAGCTCGACGTCAGCAACAAAGGCGATTCGGGGGACTGGGTGACTGCCTTCGACCTCGCCGCGGAATCAGCCGTCCGCGAGGTGCTGACCGCCGCCCGGCCGCGGGACACCATTACCGGCGAGGAAGGCGGCACCGTCCTCCCGGATGCCCCCACCGGCTACCGCTGGTCCATCGACCCGCTCGACGGCACCACCAACTTCATCCGCAACATCGTCTACTACGGCACCTCCGTCGCCGTGGCGGACGCCGACGGCGTCTGGCTGGCCGGCGTCGTCAACGCCCCGGCGCTGGGCCGGACCTACTACGCCTCGCGCGGCCACGGCGCCTGGCTGGAATACAACGGCCGGACCACGCAGCTGTTCGGCCCCGTCCCCGGCCGCAGCGGGCAGATCCTGGCCACCGGATTCAGCTACGACCCCGCCGTCCGCGCGGAACAGGCCGGCGTGCTGGGCGGCCTCATGGACGGATTCGCGGACGTGCGCCGGCTCGGCTCGGCGGCCCTCGACCTGTGCCTCGTCGCGGACGGCACCCACGATGCGTTCGGTGAGCGCGGGCTCAACGAGCACGACTTCGCCGCCGGTGCCCTGATCGCGGAGGAGGCCGGCTGCTGGGTGCGCCGGCCCCGGCTGACCAGCCCGCTGGCCGGCGGCCCGTCCGACGTCGAACGCCTGTCCGCGTGGACGTGCGCCGGGACCCTGGAGCTCTCCGGCACGTTCCCGCTCTGACCGGGGTCCCGGAACCCGCGCACGGCCCCTAGTCCCGGGCGCCCGTTCTGATAGTTCAGTCACGGAAACCGCTTTTCCGCGGCCCGTCCGGCGCGCCCGCCCGTACCATTGACAGGTGCCTTCGCAGATCCTCATTCGCCCCGCCGTCCCGGCCGACTTCGACGCCATAGCGCGCATCACCCGGGACGCCTACCTGGCCGCGGGCTATTTTGCCAGCGCCGACCACCCCTACATGCAGCAGATCCAGAACGTCGCCCAGCGCGCGGCGAAAGCCACCATCTGGGTTGCCGAACGGGAAGGCCGGATCGTGGGATCGGTGACGCTGGCCGTCGCCGGCGAGCCCTACGCCGACATTGCGAAGACCGACGAGCTGGAGTTCCGGATGCTGGTGGTGGACCCCGCGGTCCAGCGCAGCGGCGCCGGCAAGGCCATGGTCCAGGCCATCATCGAGCACGGCCGGTCCCTGCCCGGCATCCACGCCGTGGCCCTCACCACCGGCATGACCTGGGAAAGCGCGCACGGCCTCTACCAGAAGACCGGGTTCATCCGGGTCCCGGAACGGGACTGGCTGGTGCCGGACACGGACATCCAACTGCTCGTCTACCGCCAGGAGCTCTAGCCCCGGAGGCACCCGCGGACGGCCGGCGGGCGTGCGGTATGGTTTTCCAACCGACATGCACAGGTAACGCGCACACCCTGGAGGCTCCATGGCACCGCACATCCCCGGCTCGATCGACGCAAAACTCCTCGGCCTCTACTTATCCGACCATCTGACCGGTGCCACCGGGGGACAGGCCCGGATCGAACGGATGGCCGAGGCCTTCGCCGACACCCCCGTTTCCGCCGACATCTCACGCGTCAGTGCGGAAATCGGCCAGGAGCGGGACTTCCTGCAGAGGCTGATCCATGACCTTGGCGTGCGGCAGCGGCCGCACCGGCAAGCCGCCGCCTGGCTCGTCGAACGTGCCGGCCGGCTGAAACTCAACGGCCGCATTGTCCGGCGTTCACCGATGACCATGGTCCTGGAATCGGAGCTGATGCGCGCGGCGATCCTCGCGAAACTCGGCGGCTGGCAGACCCTGGAAGAGCTGGCTCCCGACCTCGGGCTGGACCGGGCCACGTTCGTGAAGCTGGGCGACGAGGCACGCTCCCAGATCGAGGCGCTGAGCCGCGTCCACGAGCACGCCCGCCGCAACGCCTTCCGCACGAGCCGGGACATCAGCGGCTAGGCCGGAACTCGCCGCGCGACACATTTGCGCCGGGTTTTCCGGCAGCGGCTCCGGCCGCCCTAAAGTGGTGCCGGCTCCCCACCCACCGCGAAAGGCAAAATGATGCGCAAAACATTCGGCACCGGCTCCGTCTGGGAACAGAAAGTCGGCTACTCCCGCGCCGTGCAGGTGGACAACACGCTTTTCATCTCCGCCACCGCCGCGAGCGGCCCGGACGGGGTGGTGGGCGATGACTTCTACACGCAGTCCCGCTACATCCTGGACAAGCTGGGCACGGTGCTCACCGATGCCGGCTTCGAGTACGCCGACGTGGTGCAGTCCAAGCTGTACCTGACGGACATCAGCCAGTGGGAGGAAGCCGGCCGCGCCCATGGCGAGGTCTTCGGCGAGATCCGCCCCACGCTCGCCCTGGTCCATGTGCTGCCGTTCCTGGATCCCAAGATGCTGGTCGAGATCGAACTCGTCGCCCAGAAGAGCGCCAGCTGACAGCCTCGCGCTAGGGTTTCAGCTGCCGGCCGCCGGGGCCAGGCCGTAGCGGTGCTCCGGCCTGCCCGTGGTGCCGTACCGCAGCTGGATGTCGACGGCGCCGTCGTCGGCAAGCGAGGACAGGTACCGCTGGGCGGTGGCCCGGGAAACCCCGACCCGTACCGCGACTTCGGCGGCGGAATACTGCTCACCGGGTTCCAGGGACTCCAGCACGGCCGCCTCGGTGGCCGACCGGGGCCGGGCCGAGGCGGTGACGTCGCCCGGGATGAGGGCGCGCTTGGCCCGCTCCACCGTCTCCTGGTTGGCGGATCCGGGCTGCGCCAGGATCCGGCGGTAGCGCGCATAGGAGCGCAGCTGCTGGGAGAGCGATTCGGCCGTGAACGGCTTGAGCAGGTACCCGAGCGCCCCGCGGCGGAAGGCGAGCCGGAGCGAGGCTGTGTCCGAGGCCGCGCTGAGGATCACGGTGTCCACGTCCAGCTGGTGCAGGAGGTCCAGCCCGGACGCGTCCGGCAGGTAGACGTCCAGCAGCACCAGGTCCGGGCGCAGGCTGTGGATGGCCTGCAGGGCCTGGGACGCCGAACCCGCCGGCGGCAGCGCCAGGAACCCGGCCACGGAATCCACGTACGCCGCATGCAGCTTGGCCACGTGGAAATCGTCATCCACAATCAACACCCGGAAATCCTCAGACATCGTTGTCCCTTTCGTTTGGCTGCGTTGTCCCCGGCAGGGTGGCCACGAATACGGCTCCCGGTCCGCCGGGGGAGCCCGGGTCCAACCACCTTCACATCCCCGCCGCGGCGCCGCGCGAGCTGCCGGGACAACGCCAGGCCCAGGCCCTGCCCGGCGCCCGGCCGGGCCGGCCGCTCCGACGTCGTAAATCCCTCGGCGAAGACCGCCTCGGCATCCGAACCCTCCGAACCCTCCGTCCGCGCCCCGCGGCCCCCGTGGCCAGGCCGTCGCCGGAATCGCGCGACGACGATGTGCAGGGTGCCGGCGCCGCCGTGCGCGCCGGGCTCGTCCAGCACTTCCACTTCGACCCAGCGCTCGGCCGGCGAACCGGCGACGGCGGCGTTCACGGCGTTGTCGATCAGGTTGCCCAGGACGGTGGTGACGTCCTGCGGTTCGGTGACGTGGCCGCGGACGAGGGACTCCGGACCGAGCCGCAGGATCACGCCGCGCTCGTCCGCCTCGACGCCCTTGGCACCGAGGAAAGCCTGCAGGTAGGGGTCCTGGAGCAGCTCGGCCTGGTCCACCGGGAACTTCAGCGGGCCCGGTCGCGGCCAGCTGGGCCAGGTAGTCGCGGGCCTGCTGGTGCTGGCCGATGCTCATGAAGCCGGCAATCGTATGCATCTGGTTGGCGAACTCATGGCGCTGCGCCCGCAGGGCGGCGGACATGGTGCCGACGGCGTCGAGCTGGCGGGTGAGCTGCTGCAGCTCGGTGCGGTCCCGGAGCATGACCACCCAGCCGAGGTCCTCCCGGCGGTGCAGTGCCTTGCGGGCGCTCGCCACCAGGACCCGGCCGCCGGCCAGGAATTCCACCGCGTCGCCCTCGGCCGCGTCGGCCCGGGTGAGGGCCTTCAGCTGGCCGGGCACGGGCGCCGCGTCCCAGGGGGTGCCGGCGAGGTCGGGCTGGCCGAGCAGCCGTTGCGCGGCGGCGTTGAAGACGCTGATCCGGCCGTCCGCGGAGACGCCGATCACGCCGTCGTCCACGCCCTGCAGCACGGCCACCTGGTCGTGGACCAGGGTGCTGATCTCCTCGGGTTCCAGGCCCAGGGTCAGCCGCTGGAGCCGGCGCCGCAGCAGGAAGGAGGCCAGGACCCCCGCCAGCAGGGCGCCGGCGGCCGTCAGGGCGATCGGGCACGATGTCCCGGGCCAGGCTCTGGCCGATGGTTTCGGTGGAATAGCCCACGCTCACCTCACCCACCACCGCGGCCGAATCCGGCGCGAACACCGGGACCTTGGCGCCGGCGGACGGACCCAGCGTGCCCGTGTTCCGGGTGGTGACTTCCTTGCCGGCCAGCGCCTCGGAGGGGTCGGTGCTGACCCGCTCGCCCAGCCGCTCGGCGTCGGGGTGGGCCAGCCGGATGCCGGTCTCGTCCGTGATGACCACAAACAGGGCCCCGGTGCGGGTGCGGGCGCCCTCGGCGGCGGCCATCAGCGGACCGGCCAGCAGTTCGGCCGGCCGGGGGAGTGCCCGGGAGCGCGCTGATGGACCGGACCTCAGCCCGCACGGACGGGTCCGAGGCCACCGTCCGGGCCAGCGTGAGGGCCTGGTTCTCCGCCTCGCGGCCCAGGCGCTCGTAGGTCAGCCAGGCGTGGACGGCGCTGCTCAGCAGCACCACGAGCGCCACCACGCCGAGCTGCAGCAGCAGCGTCTGCGTGGAAAAGCGCAAGGGGCCGGCCGCGGTGCGCGGCTGCTTCACGGCGCCTCCTGTCCCGGGATTGGTCAGAGCCGGTGAGCAAAATGCGCAAAATGCTTCCAATAAGCAGTATGCCAATCAATTGAGCCAAAGGCCCAGCCGTGACGCGCGCCACTCTAACGTCTGTAGTGCGCATCACACCGGGGTGGTGCCATTCAACGAAGAAGGAGCCGGCCGTGCTGGTATTACTAGGATTCGCCATGATCGCGGTATTCATGGTGCTGATCATGACGAAGAAGCTGACGCCAGTGCTGGCGCTCATCATCGTCCCCACCGTCTTCGGGCTCTTCGCCGGCGCAGGCCTCGGCATCGGCGCACATGGTGCATGGACTCCATGAAGTCGATGACCTCCACCGCCGCGCTGCTGATGTTCGCCATCATCTACTTCGGCCTGATGATCGACGTCGGGCTCTTCGACCCGCTGGTCCGGTTCATCCTGCGCAAGCTCGGCAACGACCCCGCCAAGGTGGTCCTCGGCACGGCGATCCTCGCGGCGGCCGTGTCCCTCGACGGCGACGGCTCCACCACCTTCATCCTCACCACCGCGGCCATGCTGCCGGTCTACCTGCGGCTCAAGATGAGCCCCGTGGTCCTGACCTGCGTGGCCGGCCTGGCCAACGGCACCATGAACATCCTGCCGTGGGGCGGCCCCACCGCCCGCGCCGCCACCGCGCTGAAGCTCGACGTCAACGACGTCTTCGTCCCCATGATCCCGTCGCTGATCGCAGGCCTCGTTGTGGTCTTCGTCTTCGCCTGGCTGCTCGGCCTGCAGGAACGCAACCGCCTCCGCGCCACCGCCCCGGAGATCTGGGGCGTCCCGGATTCGGCTGGATCGTTCGACGGCGGCGCAGCCGGCGGCAGCACGGCCGCCGGTTCCGGCACCCGCCGCGGCCGCACGGGTTCCGGCAGACTCGCCGCTCGCTCCGGCAGCGGATCCTCCGTGGCAGTCCTGGAGCGCACCGAAGAGCTCGTGGACGACCGCGACTCCGCCATGGCGGACACCGCACTGGACCCCAACCGCAAGACCCTGCGCCCCAAGCTGTTCTGGTTCAACCTCGGCCTGACGGTCGCCGTCATGGTGATGCTCGTCGCCAACATCGTTCCGCTGCCGTTCGTCTTCATGGTGGGCTCCGCCATCGCCCTGCTGGTCAACTTCCCCAAGGTCAAGGACCAGGGCGCCCAGCTGATCGCCCACGCACCGTCGATCGTCGCCGTCGTCAGCATGGTCATGGCCGCCGCCGTCCTCACCGGCGTCCTCAACGGCACCGGCATGGTCAAGGCCATGTCCGACTGGCTCGTCGCCGATCATCCCCGCCGACATGGGCCCGTTCATGGCCGTCATCACCGGCGTCCTGAGCATCCCGATGACGTTCTTCATGAGCAACGACGCCTTCTACTTCGGCGTCCTGCCGGTCCTCAGCGAGACCGCCGCCCACTACGGCGTCAGCGCCGCCGAAATGGCCCGCGCCTCCATCACCGGCCAGCCGTTCCACCTGCAGAGCCCGCTGGTCCCCGCCATCCTGCTCCTGGTCTCCCTCGCCAAGGTGGACCTGGGCGACCACCACAAGAAGGTCCTCTGGCGCACCGCCGTCATCTCCCTGGTCATGCTCGCCGTAGGAGTCCTGACCGGAGCCATCGGCATCGGCTAACCACCCCCTCGAGATGACAGTTCGCGGCAGTGTTTGCACCACAAACATTGCCGCGAACTGTCATCTCGGCGTCCGACGGTAACAGCATTCAACCCACGTAGACTGGGACGGAAAATAATCCGAACTTGCAGGGGAGATCCATGGCTGCGATCAACCGTGACGACGTCGCGCATCTCGCGCGTCTCGCGCACATCGAGATGAGTGCTGAAGAGCTGGACAGGATGGCCGGCGAACTCGCCGTCATCGTCGATTCCGTGAAGTCCGTCAGTGAAGCCGCCGGTGACGACGTCCCGGCCACGTCCCACCCGATTCCGCTGACCAATGTGTTCCGCGAGGACGTCGTGGGCCACACGTTTACGGCCGAGCAATCCCTCTCCGGTGCCCCCGACGCGTACGAAGGCCGTTTCAAGGTCCCGGCAATCCTGGATGAGGAGTAAGACCATGACTGAGAACAACGAACTGATCCGCTCCTCCGCCGCGCAGCTGGCCGACAAGCTCGCCGCCGGTGAAGTCTCCGCCGTCGAGGTCACCCAGGCGCACCTGGACCGCATCGCCGCCGTCGACGGCAAGCGTCCACGCCTTCCTGCACGTCAACACCGAAGAAGCGCTCGCCGTCGCCGCCGAGGTGGACGCCATCCGCGCCGCCGGCGGAGCCGCGGCCGAGGAACTGCACGCGCTCGCCGGCGTGCCGATCGCGGTCAAGGACCTCATCGTCACCATCGGCCAGCCCACCACGGCCGGCTCGAAGATCCTCGAAGGCTGGCACAGCCCCTACGACGCCACCGTGGTCAAGCGCCTGCGCGCCGCGAAGATGCCGATCCTGGGCAAGACCAACCTGGACGAATTCGCGATGGGCTCCTCCACCGAGCACTCCGCCTACGGCCCCACCCACAACCCGTGGGACCTGGACCGCATCCCCGGCGGCTCCGGCGGCGGTTCCGCTGCGGCCGTCGCGGCCTTCGAGGCCCCGCTGGCCCTCGGCACCGACACCGGCGGCTCCATCCGCCAGCCCGGCGCCGTCACCGGCACGGTCGGCGTCAAGCCCACCTACGGCGGCGTCTCCCGCTACGGCGCCATCGCCATGGCCTCCTCGCTGGACCAGATCGGCCCGGTCTCCCGGACCGTGCTGGACTCGGCCCTGCTGCACCAGGTGATCGGCGGCCACGATCCGCACGATTCCACCTCGCTGCCGGACCCGCTGGAGGACCTCGTCGCCGCCGCCCGGACCGGCAACGTCGACGGCATGAAGATCGGCATCATCAAGGAGCTCCACGGCGAGGGCTACCAGGCCGGCGTCGAGAACCGCTTCAACGAGTCCCTTGAGCTGCTCAAGGCCGCCGGAGCCGAAATCGTCGAGGTTTCCTGCCCCAACTTCAAGTACGCGCTGGGCGCCTACTACCTGATCATGCCCTCCGAGGCGTCCTCCAACCTGGCCAAGTTCGACGGCGTCCGGTACGGCCTGCGCGTCCTGCCCGAAGACGGACCGCTGACGATCGAACGCGTCATGGGCGCCACCCGCGCCGCCGGCTTCGGCGACGAGGTCAAGCGCCGCATCATCCTGGGCACCTACGCCCTGAGCGCCGGCTACTACGACGCCTACTACGGCTCGGCCCAGAAGGTGCGCACCCTGATCCAGCGCGACTTCGAGGCCGCCTTCGCCAAGGCCGACGTGCTGATCTCCCCGACGGCCCCCACCACGGCCTTCAAGCTCGGCGAGAAGCTCGACGACCCGCTGGCGATGTACCTCAACGACGTCGCCACCATCCCCGCCAACATGGCCGGCGTTCCCGGGCTCTCCCTGCCCGGCGGCCTGCCGACGAGGACGGACTGCCGGTCGGGCATCCAGCTGCTGGCCCCGGCCCGCAAGGACGCCCGGCTGTACCGCGTCGGTGCGGTCCTGGAATCCCTGCTCGAGGCGCAGTGGGGCGGCCCGCTGCTGGACCAGGCTCCTTCGACTCACCGTGACGCCGCCCTGAGCCACGGAGGTTCACACTAATGACTGACGCAACCCTCAGCTTCGAAGAGGCGATGGAGAAATACGATCCCGTCCTGGGCTTCGAGGTCCACGTGGAGCTGAACACCAAGACCAAGATGTTCTCCTCCGCGCCGAACGTCTTCGGCGACGAGCCGAACACCAACGTCAACGAGGTGTACCTCGGCATGCCCGGCGTGCTGCCCGGTGGTGAACAGGACCGCGATCGAATCCTCGATCAAGATCGGCCTGGCGCTGAACTGCAAGATCGCCGAGACCTGCCGCTTCGCCCGGAAGAACTACTTCTACCCGGACACCCCGAAGAACTTCCAGACCTCCCAGTACGACGAGCCCATCGCGTACGACGGCTAGCTGGACATCGAGCTCTCCGACGGCACCGTCTTCCGCGTCGAGATCGAACGCGCGCACATGGAGGAGGACGCCGGCAAGCTGACCCACATGGGCGGCGCCACCGGCCGCATCCAGGGCGCCGACTACTCCCTGGTGGACTACAACCGCTCCGGCGTGCCGCTGGTGGAGATCGTCACCAAGCCGATCGAGGGTGCCGGCAGCCGCGCCCCCGAGCTGGCCAAGGCCTACGTCGCCGCCGTCCGCGAAATCGTCAAGAACCTCGGCGTCTCGGACGCCAAGATGGAACGCGGCAACGTCCGCTGCGACGCCAACGTCTCGCTGCGCCCGCACGGCCGCGAACGCTTCGGCATCCGCTCCGAGACCAAGAACGTGAACTCGCTGCGCGCCGTCGAGCACGCCGTCCGCTACGAGATCCAGCGCCACGCCGCCGTGCTGGACTCCGGCGAGCCGATCATCCAGGAGACCCGCCACTGGCACGAGGACACGCGGACCACGACGTCGGGCCGCGCCAAGTCCGACGCCGACGACTACCGCTACTTCCCGGAACCCGACCTGGTCCCGATCACCGCGTCCCGCGAGTGGGTCGAGGAGCTCCGCGCCACGCTGCCCGAGCCGCCGGCCGCCCGCCGCAAGCGCCTGCAGGCCGACTGGGGCTACTCGGACCTGGAGTTCCGCGACGTCGTCAACGCCGGCGTCATGGACGAGATCGAGGAAACCATCGCCGCCGGCGCCACCGCCGCCGTGGCCCGCAAATGGTGGATGGGCGAGATCGTCGGACGCGCCAAGAACGCCGACGTCGACCCCGGCCAGCTCGGCGTCGCACCGGCCACCATCGTGGAACTGAACAAGATGGTCGAGGACGGCAAGATCAACAACAAGATGGCCACCGAGGTCCTCGACGGCGTGCTCGCCGGCGAGGGCACCCCGGCGGAAATCGTCGCGAAGCGCGGCCTCGCCGTGGTCTCCGACGACGGCCCCCTGCTGGAGGCCATCGACGCGGCCCTCGCCGCGCAGCCCGACGTCGCGGACAAGATCCGCGGCGGCAAGCTCCAGGCGATCGGCGCGATCGTCGGCGCCGTCATGAAGGCCACCCGCGGGCAGGCCGACGCCGGCCGCGTCAAGGAACTGATCCTGGAGCGCCTCGGCGTCGAAGGCTAGCCCTAGCCACCCTCGCCAACTGACTCGCAGCAGGGGCCGTTCTGAGCGCTCAGAACGGCCCCTGCTGCGAGTTACTTGGGTTAACCGGGGCGATCAGGTGACACCAACTCGGTCATGATGGTCTGCAGTGCTTCGCAGACCATCATGACCGATTTGCGTTTAAGGTTCTCCGGCCGGGCCAGGATGTCGATCCGGCGCCGGGTGCTGATGCCCGCGAGCGGCCGCAGCACAATCTCCGGGTTCAGCACGGGCCGCGCGGTGTGCCGCGGCAGCAGCCCGATCACGCTGCCGGTCGCCACGAGCGCCGCGACCGTGGAGTAGTCGTTGATCCGGTGGACGATGTTCAGTTCCTTGCTGGAGACGGCCGCGACGGCGGACAGCACGTCCGCGGGGGAGTAGCCGGCGTGGCTGGTCACCCAGGGTTCGCCGACGACGTCGTCCGCCGTCACCGCCCGCTGGCCGGCCAGCCGGTGCCCGGCAGGCAGCGCCACATCCAGCGGTTCGTGCGCGAGCGGGACCACCGCGACGCGTTCCTCCGGCCAGCGCGGGCTGTGGTCCATCCGGTGCGCGAGGACCAGGTCATAGCGGGCCGTCAGGGCCGGGAAGTCCTGCTGGGCCACGTCCTCGTCGGAGAGCAGGATCCGCGGCTGGTCCGGGGCGGCCAGGAGCCGCGCGAGGGGCGCAAACAGCGCCTGGCCGGCACTGTGGAAGCCGCTGAGCGTCACCGGCGCCACGGTCGAGCCGTGGTACGTGCCGATCGCCGTCCGGGCGTCCGCCATCGCGCTGACGACGGCGGCCCCGGCGTCCGCCAGGACCTGGCCGGCCTCGGTCAGGACCAGGTTGCGGCCCTCCTTCCGGGTCAACGGCACCTGCACGGTCCTCTGCAGGGCGGCGAGCTGCTGGGAGACGGCGGACGGGGTGACGAGCAGCGTCTCGGCGACGGCCTTGACGCTGCCGAGGGCGCCGAGTTCGCGGAGCATCTCGAGCTGGTGGATTTCCATGCCGCCCAGTCTATGCACAAGAGAAACCTAAATCGTCGATTGAGAAAAATCCGGTTGTGCTAATGCTTTGTGCCCGGTGTAATGGGGTGAGTTGACGCACACCCTCTTGGACCGCGCAGCTGGGCAACCCGTTCCGCGGAGTCCACAGCACAGTCCACAGCACAGTTAGGAAGGCCCATGAAGGCTCTCTACAAGGCCGGCGCCCACGCAGGATTCGAACTGGTGGACCGCCCGGAGCCGGAAACCGGGGCGGGCGACGTCAAGATCCGCGTCATGACCACCGGAATCTGCGGCACGGACCTGCACATCCAGTCCTGGGACGCGTGGGCGCAGGGCATCATCAACGCCCCGCTGATCGCAGGCCACGAGTTCTACGGCGAGGTCGTGGAGATCGGCGAGGACGTCCTGGACGTCAAGGTGGGGGACCGCGTCTCCGGCGAGGGCCACATCGTCTGCGGCATCTGCCGCAACTGCCGCGCCGGCCGCAAGCAGATGTGCATCAACACCGTCAGCGTCGGCGTCCAGCGCGACGGCGCCTTCGCCGAGTACGTCGTCATCCCCGAGACCAACGTCTGGGTCCACCAGGATCCCTCCGTGACCCCGGAACTCGGCGCAATCTTCGACCCGTTCGGCAACGCCGTCCACACCGCCCTCAGCTTCCCGCTGGTCGGCGAGGACGTGCTGATCACCGGCGCCGGCCCCATCGGGCTGATGGCCATCGCCGTCGCCCGCCACGCCGGGGCGCGGAAGATCGCGATCACCGACGTCTCCGCCCCGCGGCTGGAACTGGCCCGGAGCCTCGGCGTGGACCTCGCGATCGACGTCTCGAAGATGCGTGTCAAGGACGCCCAGCGCGAGCTCGGCATGCGCGAGGGATTCGACATCGGCATGGAAATGTCCGGGCACCCCACCGCGCTGCCTGAGATGATCGACAACATGAACCACGGCGGCCGGATCGCGATGCTGGGACTGCCCAGCCAGTCCATCGACATCAACTGGGGCAAGGTGGTCACGCATATGCTGACCATGAAGGGCATCTACGGCCGCGAAATGTTCGAGACCTGGTACGCGATGAGCGCCATGCTGTCCTCCAACCCGATCCTGCACGCGAACATCTCCGCCGTCGTCACGGACACGCTGCCGGCCGCGGACTGGGAAAAAGGCTTCGAGATCGCCCGCGCCGGCGTCGGCGGCAAAGTGGTCCTGGACTGGACCGGCTTCTAGGCCTTTCGCATCCCGGACCCCGACCCGCCGCCGACTTCCGGCACACCGCACACATTCAGCTGAGGAGCACAACCCATGTATTCAGCCATCAAGGACCAGTTGCAGCGCGAGCTCGACGAGATCCGCACCGCCGGCCTGTTCAAGACCGAACGGCACATCGACTCGCCCCAGGCCAACCGGATCACGGCCGGGCAGATCGGCGAGTCCGGCGCGGACGTGCTGAACTTCTGTGCCAACAACTACCTGGGCCTCGCGGACCACCCGGAGATCATCGCCGCCGCCAAGTCCGCCATGGACGAGCGCGGCTTCGGCATGGCCAGCGTGCGCTTCATCTGCGGCACCCAGGACCTGCACCTGGCCCTGGAGGAGCGCGTCTCGAAGTTCCTCGGCACCGAGGACACCATCCTGTTCTCCAGCTGCTTCGATGCCAACGGCGGCGTGTTCGAGTCGCTCTTCGGCCCGGAAGACGCCGTCATCTCCGACGCCCTGAACCACGCCTCGATCATCGACGGCATCCGGCTGTGCAAGGCCCAGCGCTTCCGCTACGCCAACCAGGACATGGCCGACCTCGAAGCCAAGCTGATCGAGGCCACCACGCAGGCGAACCCGGCCCGCCGCAAGATCATCGTCACGGACGGCGTCTTCTCCATGGACGGCTTCCTCGCACCCCTCGAGGCGATCTGCGACCTCGCCGAAAAGTACGACGCCATGGTCATGGTGGACGACTCGCACGCGGTGGGCTTCATGGGCGCCACCGGTGCCGGCACCCCGGAACATGCCGGCGTCTCGGACCGGGTGGACATCTACACCGGAACCTTCGGCAAGGCCCTCGGCGGCGCGTCCGGCGGCTACGTCTCCGGCCGCGGCGAGGTGGTTGCGATGCTCCGCCAGAAGGCCCGCCCCTACCTGTTCTCCAACTCGCTGGCCCCGGCCATCGTCGCGGCCACGCTCAAGGCGCTGGACCTCGTGGAGAGCTCCGGGGAACTCCGCAGCAAGCTCTTCGCCAACGCCGAGCTCTTCCGGAACCGGATGAGCGAGGAAGGCTTCGACCTGCTCCCCGGCGAACACGCGATTGTCCCGGTGATGTTCGGCGACGCCGTCATGGCGGCCAAGGTTGCCGATGCCATGCTCCACAACGGCGTCTTCGTCACGGCGTTCAGCTACCCGGTGGTGCCCAAGGGTGCCGCCCGGATCCGCGTCCAGCTCTCCGCCGCGCACAGCGCCGAGGACGTCGAGGCCTGCGTGCAGGCGTTCGTCCGGAGCCGCGCAGCGGTGGCCGCAGCCTAGGGCTCCCTGCCGGCCGGGCCCCGCGTTCGCGTTCAGCGCGGGGTCCGGCCCGCCCCTCGTCCCGGCTTCCTTGCTGGTCCCGGGACATGCCCGCTCTGCAGCGAGGACTGGACATAATGCCACTATGTCAACGGCCACGACCAACGAAGGGCATGTCCCGGGCCGGCACGCCACGGGGGACAGTCCAGCGATGCGGCCAGGAAGGACATGTCCAGTGGCGCGGAAGCGAGGACATGGACATCAGCCACTCGAATGTCCACTGGCCTCGCGGCCAACATGGGCATGTCCCGGGCCGGTCCGCCGCAACGGGGGACATGTCCGGCGGCCGCGAGGTCAGGGAGGGACATGTCCACGCTCCCATCCGGTAAACGGCCGCCACACGGGAGAAATCTTTTCGAGGTCAGGTCCACAAACAGGGCTGAAAATCCCATATGACTTGAAATTGCCCGGGATTTTTTCGGGGGTCGGGCCGGCCCCGGAGGCCGTGCCGGAGCCGCTGCCATGAGGCGGTGCAAAAAAGACTCTATGACGCGGATAATACGGCTCTGACCTGGTGTTTCTTCTCACGGCAGGCATCCTTGCGGGCCCGGCGGCGGCGTCCATAGCGTGGGTTAGGACCCGACCCACGAGCCAAGGACTGACATGCCCGCACCTGCCGTCACGGATCCACGCTCCGCACCTGCCACCGGCAGCCGGAACCCCCTCCGAACAGTCCTGGCCTCCGGGCTCCGCCGGGATTTACCGGCGTCCCTGGTGGTGTTCCTCGTTGCGGTCCCGCTGTCGCTGGGCATCGCGGCGGCATCCGGAGCTCCGGTGATGGCCGGGCTGATCGCAGCGGCCGTCGGCGGCATTGTCGCCGGCAGCCTTGGCGGTTCGCCCCTGCAGGTGAGCGGTCCGGCCGCCGGACTGACCGTCATTGTCGCCGGCCTGATCGAACAGTTCGGCTGGCCGGCGACCTGCGCCATCACCGCCGCCGCGGGTGTCCTTCAGGCACTCCTCGGCTTCGCCCGGGTGGGCCGCGTGGCCCTGGCCATCGCCCCCGTCGTCGTCCACGCCATGCTGGCCGGAATCGGCATCATCATCGTCCTGCAGCAGACCCATGTGCTGCTCGGCGCCGAGGCCGGCGAGTCAGCGTGGCAGAACGTCGTGGCACTCCCTGCGAGCATCGCCGCCCTCGACGCGCAGGCAGCGGTCCTGGGTGTCGCCGTGATCCTCCTGCTGCTGGGCTGGAAGTACATGCCGGCGTTCCTGCGGCGTGTCCCGGCACCCCTGGTGGCGGTGGTCGCCGCCACTGCGCTGTCGCTCCCGCTGCAGTCCGACGTCGACCGGATCACCTTCGACGGGTCCCTGCTGGACGCGGTGTCCCTGCCGCAACTGCCGGGAGGAAGCTGGAGCGCTGTTGCCGTCGGCATCGTGACCATCGCCCTCGTGGCCAGCGTCGAGTCGCTGCTCTCCGCCGTCGCCGTGGACAGGATGCACCACGGCGACCGGACGGATTTCAACCGTGAGCTCGTCGGCCAGGGCGCCGCCAACGTGACCTCCGGCATGCTGGGCGGCCTGCCCATCACCGGCGTGATCGTGCGAAGCGCCACCAACCTCGAAGCCGGGGCCGCGACCCGGAAGTCCGCCATTCTCCACGGCGTCTGGGTCCTGGTCTTCTCCCTTCTCCTGGCCAACATCATCGAACTGGTTCCGGTGGCGGTCCTCGCGGGACTGCTGATCATCATCGGCGTGCGCCTGGTGAAGGTGGCGGACTTCACCACTGCCCGCGTCACGGGAGACCTGGCCGTCTATGCCGTCACGCTTCTCGCCGTGGTGTTCGTGAACCTCCTGGCCGGCGTCGTCACCGGTCTGGCCCTGGCCATGGGGCTCGTCCTGTGGCGCGTGGTCCGTGCCGGGATCCACGCGGAGCCCCTGGGCGCCCGGGACGAAGGGCGCTGGCGGGTGGTCATCGACGGGTCCTGCAGCTTCCTCGCGCTTCCCCGGCTCAGCCACGTGCTGGGCACCGTACCGTCGGGATCGCACGTGACCGTCGAGCTCGAAGTGGACTTCCTCGACCACCCGGTCCATGACACCCTGGACGCCTGGCGCCGCCGCCACGTGAGCAACGGCGGCACCGTGGAGATCGAGGAAAGCGGCACCGCTACCCTGCGCGGGGCCCAGGACCGCCCGCCGGCCCGCGGCAGTTCACGGTCGGCCCTCCGTGGCGGCTTTGCCCCCTGGCGCAGCTGGCAGCATGGACGGACGCACCACGCGGGCCCGGAAGCCGGAGATGCAGGTCCCGTCGCGTCCCGTGCTTGCCGGGGTGGACAACTACCACCGCCGCCACGCGCACCTGCTCCGTCCCCATGTGCAGGAACTGTCCGCCGGCCAGGACCCGGACACGCTGTTCCTGACCTGCGCCGACTCCCGGCTGGTGCCGAACCTGATCACCAGCAGCGGCCCCGGGGACCTCTTCACCGTCCGCAACGTGGGCAACGTTGTTGGTAACGCCGCGGGCAATGACCGGCTTGATCCCTCGGTGGAGGCAGCCCTGGACTTCGCACTCAACGAGTTTTCCATCAAGTCCGTGGTCATCTGCGGGCACTCGGGCTGCGGCGCGATGTCCGCCCTCACTGCCGAAGCGGAGGCGGCGCCGGAGCACGCCGCCGGGCCCGGGCGGAGCTCCGTCGACGTCTGGCTCGACCACGCCCGGCCCAGCCTGGCCGCGTTCCGCGCGGGCCACCCGGTGCTGGCCGACGCGGCGAACGCCGGCTACGGCGAGGTGGATCAGCTGGCGATGGTCAACGTCGCCGTCCAGCTGGAGCGGCTGCAGCGGCACCCCAGCCTGCAGGGTCCCTTGCGGTCCGGCAGGCTGCACCTGACGGGGCTGTTCTATGACATTGCCACGGCCCAGGTCCTGCAGGTGACCACGGCCGGCATCAGCCATCTGGACCCCCTCCCGCGAAACGCCGACGGCGACGCCGACGGCGACGCCGGCAACGGCGCGCCCGCGGGCAGCGCCGCCGACGCCGGTTTCGTCTCCAGCGGCACGGGCGGGCAATCTGCAAGGATGTAACCATGTCAGCCCATTACGATGTCGTGATTGTCGGCGGCGGTATCGCCGGCCTGTCCCTTGCCTCCGCCCTCGCCGGGAAATGCAGTGTGGCCCTGGTCGAGGCCGAGCAGACCCTGGCCTATCACACCTCCGCGCGCTCGGCGCGGCAGCTGATCCCCAGTTACGGCCCCGCCGTGGTCCAGGAGCTCACCCTCCGGACCCTGGAACTCATCGCCGCCGGGGACGCCGACCGCCCCGAACCGGTGCTCACGCCGCGCGGCTTCATGCTGATCGGGGACGACGCCACCGTCCGTGCCGAGGCCAGCGGCCACATGCAGCGCATCACCCACGCCGAGGCACTGCGGCTCTGCCCGGTGCTGGTGCCGGATTCCTTCACCGCCGCCGGCCTGGACACCGGCTCCTTCGGCTGCAACGCCCCGCTGCTCCTGGCCGACCACCGGGACCGTGCCCAGGCCGGCGGGGTGGACATCATCACCGGCGCCAGGGTCCATTCGGCGCAGCGCCTCGGCTCCGGCTGGGAGCTCGGCGCCGGGCAGGAAGGCTTCCAGGCGGCCGTTGTGGTCAATGCCGCCGGCGCCTGGGCCGACGAGCTCGCCGTCATCAGCGGCGTCGAGAAGGTCCAACTGCAGCCGTACCGGCGCACCGCGGCGATTGTCGACGTCGAGCATCCCCTGCCGGAAAACAGCCCCATGGTGGCCGCCGCCGATGAAACCTTCTACTTCCGCCGCGAGGGCGATCAGGTCCTCATCTCACCGTCGGAACATGTACCGAGCGGCCCCGAGGATGCCCAGCCGCACCCGGGCGACGTCGACGGCCCTGGTGGCCCTGCTCAACTCCGTCACCACCCTCGGCATCCGCGGCGTCCGCAAGGCCTGGACGGGGCTGCGCACCGAGGCGGCCGACGGCGTCCCCGTAGTGGGGTTCGACGCCGAGGCCCCCGGATTCTTCTGGCTCGCCGGCCAGGGCGGCTACGGGTTCCAGACCTCCTCCGGCATCGCCGAACTGGCCGCGGAACTGATCCTCGCCGGCCAGGGCCCCGGCTCCGCCGCAGGCGGCAGCACAGCCGCGAGTCCGGCATCCCGGACAGCGGAGGCGCTGGCGGCAACGCGCTGGTCCATCCGGCGCTGAAGAATGTACCCATGAGCATCCTCGTCACCAACATCGCCGAACTGATGACCCAGGACGCGGAACACCGCGTCCTGACGAGACGCGGCCGTGGTGGTCGAGGGGGAGCGGATCGCCTGGCTCGGCTCCGCGGCGGATGCGCCGGCCGCGGACGAGGCCGTCGACGCCGGCGGCCGGGCCCTGCTGCCCGGCTGGGTCGATTCGCACACCCACCTGGTCTTCGCCGGGGACCGGACGGCCGAGTTCGAGGCCCGGATGGCGGGGGAGAGCTACAGCGCCGGCGGCATCGCCGTCACCACCGGCGCCACCCGGGACACGGGCGACTTCGACCTCACCCGGCTGGCCATGGGGCGCGTGGCCGAGGCCGTCTCCCAGGGCACCACCTACCTGGAGACCAAGACCGGCTATGGCCTCGACGTGGAGAACGAGGCCCGCAGCGCCCGCATCGCATCCACCGTCGTTGACGAGGTCACCTACCTCGGCGCGCACCTGGTGCCCGCCGGCATGGACGCCGAGGAGTACACGGACCTCGTCTGCGGGCCCATGCTCGCCGCCGTCCGCCCCTATGCCCGCTGGGCCGACGTCTTCTGCGAACGGGGCGCCTTCACCGAGGAACAGTCCCGCCGGGTCCTGCAGGCCTGCAAGGACGCCGGACTGGGGCTGCGGGTCCACGGCAACCAGCTCGGCGAAGGTCCCGGCGTGCGGCTCGCCGTCGAGTTCGGCGCCGCCAGCGTGGACCACGTGAACTACCTCTCCGGCGCCGACGTCGACGCCCTCGCCGGGAGCTGGTCCGGATGGGACGGCGCCGGCGGCACGGGCGGCACCCGGGGAACCGTGGCCACCTGCCTGCCGGCCTGCGACCTCTCCACCCGCCAGCCGCTGGCCCCGGGCCGGGAACTGCTCGACGCCGGGGTGCAGCTGGCCCTGGCATCCAACTGCAACCCGGGGACCTCCTACACGAGCTCCATGGCATTCTGCGTCACCACAGCCGTGCTGCAGATGCGCCTGAGCGTCCACGAGGCCGTGCGTGCCGCGACGTACGGCGGCGCCCTCGCGCTCGGCCGGGAGTCCGGGAACGACGCCGACGGCGAACGCGCGGTCGGTTCGATCGCCGTCGGGCACCGCGCCGACCTGCACCTCCTCAACGCGCCCTCCGCCACGCACCTGGCCTACCGGCCCGGCATGCCGCTCACCCATGCCGTCTGGCGGGCAGGCGTCCGCGCCCGCTGACAGGAATCCGGCGCCGTTCCACGGAGCCGGCACGTGCGACCTGCACCGGTGCATATGCTGGAGGTATGGCAACTTCCGAACCATCCCTCCGCGAACGCAACCGGCAGGAGGCGTGGACCGCGATCCACGAGGCCGCGTCCGCCGCTGCCCTGGAGGGCGGGCTGGCCGCGGCCACCGTCGAGGTGATCGTGGCGCGCGCCGGGGTTTCGCGGCGCACCTTCTTCAACTACTTCCACACCAAGGAAGACGCCATCCTGGGCCTCCGCGAACCGGTCCTGGCCGACGACGCCGTCGCGGCGTTCCGTGCGGCCGGCCGCGAAGTGGTCGGCGACGCCGTGCATCTGATGGCGGCGGTGATGCGGACGGCCGGTCCCGCCGGCATGGCCGACCAGCGGCCGCGCACCGTCCTGCAACGTGTTCCCGAACTCCTGACCCGGCTCAAGCAGCACGTCACCGATGTGCAGCAACTCGTGGAGCCGCTCATTGCCGAACGGCTGCACGGCGAACCGGGCGGGCCGGGCGGACCCGTGGAGGGCAGCGGACCGCCGGTGGCCATGCAGGAACGCGTCACGATCGTGAAAATGCTCGCCGGCTCCATCCTGCAGTACGCCTACGCCACCGAACTCGCCGCCGTCGTCGCCGGAGATTCCGCCGCGCTCGACCGGGCCATCGACGCCTTCCGGTCGGTCAGCAGGACCGCCCTGTGACTGTCCGGGTGCCTGTCCGGTGACGGGCGGGCCGGCGGACCGGCCTAGAAGAACATCGGCGGGGCGTCCAGCACGGTCTCGTCGACGCGCCGCGGCTCCCACTGGGTGAACGGCTTGTCCAGCTCGTACTTGCCGCGGTCGGTCCGGTGCAGTGTGCGCACCTCGGCATTTTCCGGGTTGTTCAGCGACTCGAAGTACTCCACGGACCAGTGGAACCAGCGCATGCAGAACAGCCGCATGGTGAGCCCGTGCGTCACGAACAGGGCGTTCGGGGCATAGGTGGGCTTGGACCAGTGCCGGTGCAGCGTCTCCATGAACGAGGAGATCCTGTCGTAGACGTCGGAGCCCGACTCGCCCTCCCGGAAGCGGTAGAAGAAGTGGCCGTAGGCGTTCCGGAGTTCTTTCTGGTCCTCGATTTCGCCGGCAATCTGGAAGTTCGCCCAGTCCTGCTCCCGCAGCCGGGGCTCCTCGATGACCCGCTCGGTCAACGGACCAAGGTTGAGTGCCTCGAGGGTCTGGTAGGCCCGGAGGTAGGGGGAGACGTAGACGCAGACCTGGCGGCCGTCCAGGAGGCGCCGGACCTCCTCGCCCGCGGCCCGGGCCTGCTCCAGGCCCAGCTCCGTCAGCGGAATGCGGTAATCCGGCACCCGGTTGTAGATGGAGGTGTCGGCGTTGGCCGCGGACTGGCCGTGCCGGATCATGATGATTTTCCCGGGCGCACTCATAGATCCCAAGCATAGGGCCGCCCGGCGGTTCCGGCGGTTCCGGAGCGACCGGGCCCCGTCCGGGCCTCGGTCCGCGGCCGGAAGCAGGCAACTGCCAGCAACTGCAGGCAAGATAGGAACATGTTGGTTCCTTCCCGCCGCCGGCTGCGGATAGAAATGTGGATTGTCCTGGGTCTGTCCCTGGGGCAGTCGGCCGTGTACTCCGTGGTGCAGCTCCTGGACAAGATGACCAGGGCGCCGCTGGCCGAGGGCACTTCCACCCTGAACCAGTCGCAAAGCAGCCGCGAGTACTTCGATCTCACCTACCAGATGCTGGACATCATCTTCGCCCTGGTGCCGGTGGCGCTGGTCCTCTATTTCCTCACCGAGCACCGTCCGGCGGGCGCGCCCGGCGGGACGGCCTTCGGCAAGCTGGGCTTCGATTTCGCCCGGCCGGGCAAGGACCTGCTGCAGGGCCTGGGCCTGGCGGCGCTGATCGGCATTCCCTCGCTGGGGCTCTACGCCGCCGGCCGGGCGCTGGGGATCACCACGGCCATCATCCCGAGTGCGCTGGACTCCTACTGGTGGACGGTGCCGGTGCTGATCCTCTCCGCGATCCGGCACGGGATCGTGGAGGAAGTCATTGTGGTGGGCTACCTGCTGGACCGGCTCGGCAAGCTCGGCTGGAGCATGCCCCTGGCCATCTTCGCCAGCTCCATGCTGCGCGGCAGCTACCACCTGTACCAGGGCTTCGGGCCCTTCATCGGCAACGCGGTCATGGGTGTCGTCTTCGCACTGGTCTACACCCGGACCCGCCGGGTGATGCCGCTGGTCATTGCCCACGCACTGCTGGACATCGTGGCGTTCGTCGGCTTCAGCCTCTTCGGCAAGGCCATCGGCCTGGGCTGAGCGCGGACCGCTGCATTAAGCACGAAGCGCGGCCCGCTGCCTTAAAGAATTCGGCCGCCATCGGTAGGTGACGTCATTGGCACCCGCTGATGGCGGCCGAAGCGTTAGGGCAGTGAAGGACCTCAGATGGTGACGGCTCCGGAAGACGTCTCGAAGGTGACCGACAGGATGCCGGGCGTGCCGTGCGGGGCCAGCCAGTTCACTGCGACATCTTCGAGCGGCTTCTCCACCGGTTCGCCCAGCCACTCCGTGACGCGGTCCGCCGAGCCGGCAATGGTCAGCGCCGTCACCTTGACCTCGCTCGGGTAGGCGTTGGACGGGTGCAGTTCCGGATCGCCCTCCCACTTGAGCATGTACGGGACCTGGGGATCGGCGATGAGCCCCAGGATGCCGATCTGCTTCCAGACCAGCTCGCGGCCGTCGGGGAACTTCCGGTTGCCGTTGACGGCGGCGCGGCCCAGCCGCTCCTCGAACGGTGCCAGGTCGTCAACCTCGACGCACCAGCCCATCCAGCCGCCGCCCGCTTCGGAGCGGGCGCGTACGGCCTGGCCGAACGGAGCCTTGTCCGAGGCCGGGTGGTTCAGGACCTCGACGACTTCGAGGTACTTGTGTCCCGCGAGGGGGATGATCATGTTGCGGGTGCCGAAACGGGGATGCACTCCGCCCTTAACGGCATCGACGCCGAGGGCAGTTGCAATACGTTCGGTGGTGGCTGCCAAGCCATCTCGTTCACAGGCGTAAGAGACGTGATCCATGCGCATGCCATCATCTTGGCACTTTGTGATGGAGCTCTCAGCTTAGGTCACCCTTACCGAGATGGGATGTCATTTTCAGGTGGCCGTGAGCCCATGGCGGGGACCGCGATCCGGGCTCCCGGCCGCAGTTCCACAACGCACGCTTCATCTTCGTCACAAAGCTATCCAGGGCCCGGACGGCGTTCCTACACTGAAGCCAGGTCATGAGTGCCAGCAGATAGCCCCGGCTTGCTGGCCGGCAACCCTCGTATCGCGGTGGGGTGCCCCGGGTGAAGACCTGGCCCTCCGGCGCCCGCCGGAAGGCAAGCGCGGCGCCTGTCCCGTTCCGAGCCCAGCGGCCCGGCGGCCTGTGCCCGGTCCTTGAGGAGCATCCCGATGTCCAACGCCTGGTCCTTTGAAACCCGCCAGATCCACGCCGGCCAGGAGCCGGACAGCGCCACCGGCGCGCGTGCCCTGCCCATCTATCAGACGACGTCGTTCGTCTTCCCCAGCGCCGAAAGCGCCGCCAACCGCTTCGCGCTCGCCGAACTCGCGCCGATCTACACCCGGATCGGCAACCCGACCCAGGACGCGGTGGAACAGCGGGTGGCGAGCCTGGAAGGCGGACTCGGGGCCCTGCTGCTCAGCTCCGGCCAGGCCGCGGAGACGTTCGCGATCCTCAACATCGCCGAGGCCGGCGACCACGTGGTGGCCAGCCCCAGCCTGTACGGCGGCACCTACAACCTGCTCGCCCACACCCTGAAGAAGTTCGGCATCTCCGTGACTTTCGTGGCGGACCCGGACAACCTGGAGCAGTGGCGCGACGCCGTCCGGCCCAACACCAAACTGTTCTTTGGCGAGGTGGTCTCCAACCCCCGCCAGGACGTCCTCGACATCGAAGGCATCTCCCGGGTGGCGCACGAGGCCGGCGTGCCCCTGGTCGTCGACAACACGCTCTCCACCCCGTACCTGATCCGGCCGATCGAGTGGGGCGCGGACATCGTGGTCCACTCCGCCACCAAGTACCTTGGCGGGCACGGCGCCGCGATCGCCGGCGTGATCGTCGACTCCGGGAACTTCGACTTCGGCAAGGACCCGGAACGGTTCCCCGGCTTCAACACCCCGGACCCCACCTACAACGGACTCGTCTACGCCCGGGACCTCGGCGCGGAGGGCGCCCTGGGCGCGAACCTTTCCTACATCCTCAAGGCCCGCGTCCAGCTCCTGCGCGACCTCGGCTCCGCGGTGTCCCCGTTCAATGCCTTCCTCATCGCCCAGGGCATCGAAACCCTGAGCCTGCGGATCGAGCGCCACGTCTCCAACGCCACCCACGTGGCCGAATGGCTCGAAGCCAGGGCCGACGTCGAGTCGGTGGCCTACGCGGGGCTGCCGTCGAGCCCCTGGTACGAGCGGGGCCGCAAGTACGGGCCCAAGGGCACGGGCGCCGTCGTGGCCTTCAACCTCGCCGGCGGGGCGGAAGCCGGCAAGCGCTTCGTCGACGCCCTCGAACTGCACTCGCACGTGGCCAACATCGGCGACGTGCGCTCGCTGGTCATCCACCCGGCGTCGACCACGCACAGCCAGCTGTCACCGGAACAGCAGACAGTGGCCGGCGTCAACCCCGGACTCGTGCGGCTCTCGGTGGGCCTGGAGCACATCGACGACATCATCGCCGACCTCGAGGCGGGATTCCGGGCCGCCAAGGGCGCCTGACGCCGCCGGTTTCCGGTGCCCCTGCCGTGTGCGGGGGCACCGGAAGCCCGGCCGGAGTCACACAGCCGTCACAATCTTCGCCACAGCGGCGCCTCCTTTCGTAAACTCAAGGCAGGTCATGAGTGCCAGCGACAGCCCCGGCTTGCTGGCCGGCAACCCTCCTTTTGCGGCGGGGTGCCCCGGGTGAAGACCTGGCCTGCCGGTCTGCCGACGGCGGGCAAGCGCGAAGTGAGGTCTACACATGACGATTGCCGCCACCCGTACGGGTGTACCCGGAAGCACCACCCCCGAAACGCCGGCTGCCGGCCGGACGGTTCCCGACGGGACCGTCCAGCACCTCCGGATCGGTGACCTCGAGCTCGAATCCGGAGCCCGGCTGCCCGCTGTCACCCTTGGCTATGAGACGTGGGGGACACTGAACGCGGACCGTTCCAACGCCGTCCTGATTGAACATGCGCTCACCGGAGACACCCACGTGACCCGCGGCGCCAGCGAAGAACCCGGCTGGTGGGAGCAACTCGCCGGCCCCGGCGCGCCCGTGGACACGGACAAGTACTTCGTCGTTTCCATCAACATCCTCGGCGGCTGCTACGGCTCCACCGGACCCTCGACGCCGGCTCCCGACGGGGCGCCATGGGGCTCGCGTTTCCCGCTGGTCACCCTGCGGGACACCACGGCAGCCGAAGCGCGGCTGGCCGACGCCCTCGGCATCCGCAGCTGGTACGCCGTGCTGGGCGGATCCCTGGGCGGTGCCCGCGCCCTGGAATGGGCCGTGACCTTCCCGGACCGCGTCCGGCGCTGCGCCGTGATTTCCATCGGGGCCAGCAGCACTGCCGAACAGATCGCCTTCGCCCAGGCGCAGACGCTCGCCATCCGGCAGGACGCCAGCTTCAACGGCGGGGACTACTACGGCGGCCCGGAACCGGAAGCGGGCCTCGCCCTCGCCCGCCGCATCGCCCACATCACCTACCGCTCCGCCGCCGAACTGGACGTGCGCTTCGGCCGGAACCCGCAGGACTCCGAGGCTCCGCTGGGCGCCGCCTCGCTGGCAGGGCGCGGACGCTACCAGGTGGAGAGCTACCTGGACCATCAAGGCAACAAGCTGGTCCGGCGCTTCGACGCCAACAGCTACATCGCCATCACCGAGGCCCTCATGAGCCACGATGTCAGCCGCGGCCGCGGGGCTCTCGACGAGGCCCTGGCCCAGGCCACAGCCGACTTCCTGGTGGCGGCCGTGGACTCGGACCGGCTCTACTTCCCGGCGCAGTCCCGGGCCCTCGCACAGGCCCTGCCCGGCGATGTGGAAGTCCACGTGATCCAGGCGCCGATCGGCCACGACGGCTTCCTGACCGAAATCGGCCAGCTCAGCAGCCAGCTCCGGGAAAACTTCTTCGGCTAGGCCCTGCCGTTAAACCCTCATCGCCGCAGCCGAAACGGCCGCCACTTGTGCATTTTTGCAGATGCGCTCTGCACTAATGGCCGTTGAGGCTGCGGCCGGGAGGGACCATACTCATTGAGAATGACGGCGCGTGTCACAAATCACAGCCGTCCTCCGTCCAATGTTCCATAGGGTGTCGACGGCGACACCGAAGGAGTCGAAATGAGTACGCACAACGCAGCCGCGAGGCGCCCGGAAGAACCCGACGTCAAGTCGTCCGGACTGAAGAAGGTGGTGACGGCCTCCATGGCCGGCACCGTCGTGGAATGGTATGAGTTTTTCCTCTACGCTTCCGCGGCCACCCTGGTCTTCGGCAAGCTGTTCTTCCCGAACTCCGGCACGGAGCTCGACGGCATCATTGCCGCCTTCGTGACCTACGCTGTCGGCTTTGTCGCCCGCCCGATCGGCGGCATCGTCTTCGGCCACTTCGGCGACAAGTTCGGCCGCAAGCAGCTGCTCCAGCTCAGCATCATCCTGGTGGGCGTCGCGACCTTCGCGATGGGCTGCCTGCCGACCTTCCAGCAGATCGGCTACTGGGCACCGGCCCTGCTGGTCTTCCTCCGCTTCGTCCAGGGCTTCGCCGTCGGCGGCGAATGGGGCGGCGCCGTCCTCCTCGTGGCAGAACACAGCCCGAGCAAGTCCCGCGGGTTCTGGTCCAGCTGGCCGCAGTCCGCGGTCCCGATGGGCAACCTGCTCGCCACCGGCGTGCTGTTCACCCTGTCCTCCCTGCTCTCCCCGGCCGACTTCCTCAGCTGGGGCTGGCGTGTGGCCTTCTGGCTCTCCGCCGTGATCGTGATCGTCGGCTACTACATCCGCACCAAGGTCCAGGACGCCCCGATCTTCCTGGAGGCCCGCAAGGAAGTCACCGTCGAGAACAAGGGCTACGGCGTCGCCGAAGTCTTCCGCCGCTACCCGCGTGGCGTCTTCACCGCCATGGGCCTGCGCTTCGCGGAAAACATCCTGTACTACCTTGTGGTCACGTTCTCCATCACCTACCTGAAGATCGTGGTCCAGACGGACACCTCGCGCATCCTGCTCCTGCTGCTGGTGGCGCACTTCATCCACTTCTGCGCCGTGCCCATGGTCGGCAAGCTGTCCGATGCCTACGGCCGCAAGCCCGTCTACATGGTCGGCGCGCTCCTGGGCGGAACCTGGGGCTTCTTCGCCTTCCCGATGATGGACACCAAGAACGACCTCATCATCCTCGCGGCCATCACCATCGGCCTTCTCTTCCACGCCCTGATGTACGCCGGGCAGCCGGCCATCATGGCTGAGATGTTCCCGACCCGGATGCGCTACTCCGGTGTCTCCCTGGGCTACCAGGTCACCTCGATCGTGGCCGGCTCGCTGGCCCCGATCATCGCGACCGCGCTGCTGAGCCAGTACAAGTCGTCCACCCCGGTGGCGATCTACCTCCTCGGTGCCTGCCTCGTGACGGCGTTCGCGGTGTTCATCCTCAAGGAAACCCGCGGCATCTCGCTCCACGACGTCGACGCTGCCGACGCCCAGGGCACGGCGGACCTCCTTGCCGCAGGCAAGCAGAAGTAACAGCCAACCACCAGTACCACCGCCAACAGCCCCTGTCCCCGCTTCCGGGGACGGGGGCTGTTGCCGTTGGACGCAGGCTCAGCCTGCCAGAACGGCTCAGCCTGCCAGGACCGCTCAGCCTGCCAGAACAGCTCAGCGTAGCAGGACCTCAGCCTGCCAGAACCTCCTGGCGGGCGGAGATTTCGGTCCGGATTGCCTCGAGCACGGCCTGCACCGGCGCCGAGCGCAGTGATTCGGATCGTGCCACGGCCCAGATGGGAAGCTGGCGCTGGAAGTCATCCGGCAGTACCGGCAGGAAGTCCGGGTTCCCGACCACCAGGAAGTTCGGCAGCAGCCCGATCCCGCCGCCGCGGCGCACGGCCTCGAGCTGGGCGAAGATGCTGGTGGCCTGGAAGCTGGACCGCGGCACGGGAAGCTGGGTGGAGCGGTGTCCGAGTTCGGCGACCTGCAGCGCCGACTCCACGTAGGAGACAAAGCCGTGCTGCCGGACGTCGTCGAGGGTCAGGGGCACGCCGCGGTCCTGGGCGTACTGCGGGCTGGCATAAAGCCGCAGGAAGTAGTTGCTGAGGAAGATGGTCTGCGCGTTGCTGACGTCCAGGTTTCCGACCACCACTTCAAGGTCCACGCCGGAGCGGTTCTGGCTGACTTTGCGTGTGGCGCTGAGCATCTCGACGTTGAGCAGCGGATGTTCCCGCTGCAGGCGCACGAGTGCAGGGGCGACGAATCCGGCGCCGAAACCATCCGGCGTGGAGAGCCTGACCAGTCCGGAGAGGACGTCCCCGGTCTGCGCGATACGGCTCGACAGTGCGCCGAGGGTCCCCTCGATGGCCTCCGCCGCCGAGACCGCCTGGCTGCCGAGCTCGGTCAGCTCCCAGCCGTGCGGGCTCCGTTCCAGGGTCCGCCCGCCAAGCTGCTTGTCCAGGGCGACAATCCGGCGGGAGATGGTGGTGTGGGTGGTACCCAGCGTCTCGGCGACCGCGTTGAACCGGCCCAGCCGGGCCACGGTCAACAGGATCAGCAGATCATCCGGGCTCGGGAGCCGCCTCAAGTCCACAATGACCTTCCTCCGACATCCATGTTCAGCCCCTATGTGCATCCATGCACATGGCATCTGTAGTTTTTTACCTTGATTGCACTGTAACAGGATGTGATGCTGGACACGGAACATCCGGCGCCGACGCCGGACCACGCATCTGGCAGCAAAGCAGCAATGCAGCAATGCAGCAAAGCAAAGGAGCTTATGCCATGGCAGTAATCGCTTGGATCGGACTGGGGAACATGGGCGGGTCCATGTCGGTCAACCTGGCCAAGGCCGGGCACGACGTCCGCGGCTTCGACCTTAACGCGGAGGCTGTGGCCGCCGCCGAAGCCGGGGGAGTGAAGCCCGCCGGCAGCATTGCCGAGGCCGTCAGCGGCGCCGACGTCGTCTTCACGATGCTCCCCAAGGGTGAGCACGCCCGCGCCGTCTACCTCGGCGAGGACGGCGTCCTGGCCCATGCGGCCACCCGCACGCTGCTGGTGGATTCCTCCACCATCGATATCGCCTCCGCCCAGGCGCTGCACGACGCCGCCGCTGCCGCCGGCTTCCGCTTCGTCGACGCCCCGGTCTCCGGCGGGATGAGCGGCGCGAAGGCCGCCACCCTGACCTTCATGATCGGCGGCGAGGCAGGCGCGGTAGCCGAGGCCAGCGGGTACATCAAGCCGATGGCGGGGAACATCATCCCGACCGGCGGTGCCACCACAGGCCAGGCCGCAAAGATCTGCAACAACCTCATGCTCTTCATCAACCTGGCCTCGACCGCCGAGGGTGCCGTGCTGGCGGACCGGCTCGGCCTGGACAAGCAGGTGTTCTGGGACATCGCCTCCGTCTCCTCCGGGGACAGCTGGGCGCTGCGCACCTGGTACCCGGTGGCCGGCGTTGTCCCCACCGCAGCCTCCAACAACGACTTCGCGCCCACCTTCACCACCGAGCTGGCCAACAAGGACATCGGCCTCGCCATCAGCGCCGCCCGCGACACCGGCACCCCGCTGGAGATCGGCGAGCACGTCCAGACGCTCTTCCAGCGGCTCATCGACGCCGGCCAGTCCGGCACGGACTGCTCCGCGATCGTCAAACTCGTCGACGGCTCGCTCGAGTCCTCCAACTGACCACACACTTTTCGACCCCGCAGCACACGAAAGAGACCCTCCCCATGGAACGCATTCCGCACTTCATCAACGGCGCCCTGATTTCCGACGCCGAGCGCTTCGGCCCCGTCTTCAACCCCGCCACCGGCGTGCAGGAGAAAGAGGTCGCCCTGGCCTCCGCCGCCCGCGTCGAGGAGGCCGTCCAGGCCGCCCGCGCCGCCCTGCCCGGCTGGCGCGCCACGAGCCTGGCCAAGCGCACCGCGATCTTCTTCAAGGTCCGTGAACTGATGATGCAGCGCCGTCCCGAGCTGGCGGCCCTGCTGACCAGCGAGCACGGCAAGGTCCTCTCCGACGCGGAGGGCGAGATCACCCGCGGACTCGAGAACATCGAGTTCGCCACCGGGCTGTCCCACATGCTCAAGGGCGAGCGCTCCGAACAGGTCGCCGGCGGCGTCGATGTCCACTCGGTGCGCCAGCCGGTGGGCGTCGTCGCCTGCATCACGCCGTTCAACTTTCCCGCCATGGTGCCGTTGTGGATGATCGGCAGCGCCCTGGCCTGCGGCAACACCGTGCTGCTCAAGCCCAGCGAAAAGGACCCGTCCTCCGCCATCTTCATCGCCCAGGTCTTCGCCGAGGCCGGACTTCCGGCGGGCGTGCTCAACGTGGTCCACGGCGACAAGGAAGCCGTGGACGTCCTGCTGGAACACCCCGACGTCAGGGCCATCAGCTTCGTCGGCTCCACGCCGATCGCCCAGTCCATCTACAAGCGCGCCGCCGATCACGGCAAACGCGTGCAGGCCCTGGGCGGGGCCAAGAACCACATGGTGGTCCTGCCGGACGCGGACCTGAACATGGCCGCCGACGCCGCCGTTTCCGCCGCCTACGGCTCCGCCGGCGAACGCTGCATGGCCGTCAGCGTGCTGGTGGCCGTCGGCAACATCGCCGACGAACTCGTCGACGCAATCACCACCCGGATGGCCACCCTCAAGATCGGCGCCGGCACCGACCCCGCCTCCCAGATGGGCCCGCTCATCACCGCCGAGCACCGCGACAAGGTGGCCTCCTACGTCGCCGGCGCGGCCAACGAAGGCGCCACCGTAGTGGTGGACGGCCGGGACCACGAGTTCGACTCCAACGGCTTCTTCATCGGCGTCAGCCTGATCGACCACGTCAAGCCGGGCATGAAGGTCTACGACGACGAGATCTTCGGCCCCGTCCTCTCGGTGGTCCGCGTCGAGACCTACGCCGACGCCGTGAAGCTGGTCAACGACAACGAGTTCGGCAACGGCGTGGCGATCTTCACCCGCGACGGCGGTGCCGCGCGGCAGTTCGAGTTCGACGTCGAGGCCGGCATGGTGGGCGTCAACGTGCCGATCCCGGTGCCCGTGGGCACCTTTTCCTTCGGCGGCTGGAAGAACTCGCTCTTCGGCGACACCCACATGTACGGCCCGGAGAGCATCCGCTTCTACACCCGCGGCAAGGTGGTCACCACCCGCTGGCCGGACCCCTCGACCTCGGTGATCGACCTCGGCTTCCCGCAGGTCGACTGACGCCCGCGCCGGCTCCGAGGCGCACTAACGAAGGGAGGCCCCGCAGTTGCGGGGCCTCCCTTCGGTCGTGCTGTCAATGCGTCGGCCGGCTAGCCCTTCATGATCTCCGCGCGCTGGGCCATGTAGTCCTCCATGGCCAGCTCGCCGTTGCTGTACCGCTGGTCCAGTTCCGCGAGCTTGCGCGCCCGGAAACCCTGCGGAGCGGACGGCACCGGCGGCACCTCCGGCGGGCTCTGCTGCCAGGCCGGCTGCTGCGGCTGCTGCTGTTCCGGCCGCGGCTGCGGCGGGTTGTTCAGGTACTCGGGGCTGTCCTCGTAGGGCACCGGGGGCTGGTTGCCTTGCTGCCCGGGGTAGCCCGGCTGTCCGGGGTAGCCCGGCTGCCCGGGGTACGGCTGGTTCGCCGGCGGCTGCGGGGCGCCCAGCTGGCCGAATCCGCCGAAGTAGTCCCGCTGCGTGAAGCCGTCGCGCGGCTGGTTGCTCTGCTGGCCGGGGAACTGGCCGAACCGGCCCGGGAACGGCCCGCCCTGCTGGTCCGGGTACCCGCCGGTCATGCCCTGGTCCTGGTTCCGGCGGCGCACGGATTTCTTGTACAGGCGCATCGCCATCGGGACCAGGAATGACAAAACGATGATCCAAAAGAACAAACTGTTCACGGTGCCGCGCCTTTCAAAGGATGTCCTTTCAGCTTAACCCCTCCTGCCGGTGCGGTTTCAGCGCAGGACTGCCGGCATCCCGAGAAACCTGCCGTACGCGGCCACAGCGGCGCCGACCGGCTCCCCGTGGCCCGTCCCGGAGCCGGGCTCCAGCCGGAGGTCCACTTCGCAGCCGCCGCGGACAAAGGCGTGCCGCCACACCCCGGCGAGCCGGCCGTCGCGCAGGACCAGGTGCATGGGCTCGCCGGCGACGGGGGCAAAGGGGGCCTTGCCGGCCAGGAAATGCCGCGAGCTCGAATAGCCCATGACGTATTCGTCGTAGCACTGGATGAGGTCGATGCGCCCCGGTCCGCGGGGGCCGCCGGCTCCGTCATCCGGTGCCGGCCGCCAGTAGAACGTGGCGCCGCCGATCTCGCCGGCTTCGAGTGAGCCGGGGTCCAGTTCCCGGGCGGTCCGCAGGCCGGACCGCACGTCCGCCACCGTGAGCCCGGACCAGTCGGCGCAGTCCCGCTCCGTCGCCGGACCGCGGCTGCCGAAATAGCGGCGGACCAGCTCCGCGAGGGCCAGCGGACGGTCCATCAGCCCGGCCGGCGCCGGGGGCACCCGTTCGTCGAAGAGGGCGTACGTCTGCCTGAGCGCCCCGCCGGCGCTGCGTACCGGCGCCCCGCTGACCAGCAAGCCACTGGCCTCGGCGAACATGATCCGGTAGGCCAGAGCGAGTCCGGTCGCGGCGAAGCCGGCGGCCTGCAGCACGCCCGCGAGCTGCTCGCGGGTCTTGTGCGCGCCGCCGGCAACGGCGTGGGCGAGCGCGCCGTTGCTCTTCGCGCCGTCTGCGGGGCCGATCCCGCTCCGGCGGTACATGCCGGCGTTGACCTGATGGAGCCTGGGCGCTGAGAGTGCCAGGAGCCAGCGCATGTCGCTGCGGTGTACGAAGTGCCAGGTGGGCCGCAGGATGTGGGTGCGGAGGATGGTGCCGTCGGACACCGCCTGTTCGATGTCCGCGGCCGAGGCGCCCGCGGTGCGCTGGGCCAGCGTCCAGCGCGCGTAGGCGAACTCCTGGGACTGGACAGCCAGGAGGTTCCGCAGTGTTTCATCCGCCGTTGCGGCGAAGGGCTCGCGCAGCTGCTGCCGCCGGAGCCGCAGCCGCACGACGTCGTCGGCGTCCATTCCCGCTGCCGGTCCGTCGGCCTGCTAGGACCGCACGGGATCCTGGGCGCCCGGCGGGCCTTCACCCGAGCCCAGCGGAACGCCGGGGCCGAACACGGGTCCCGGCAGGGGACGCTTGGCCGTGATGCCGTCGCCGGAGGAACGGTGCCGGAGCCGGCGGACCACCCACGGCACAAAGTATTCCCGGGCCCACACGAGGTCCCCGAGCGGGCCTCCCGCCAGCTGCGCTGCGGCAGGGGTTTGGGGGAGAGGGGCTCCAGGGTGTGCTGGACGTTGAGCGAGTCCAGCACCATGGCGGCGATGGTGTGGTGGCCCAGCGGGGAGAAATGCAGGCGGTCCGCGTCCCACATCTGCGGATCGTTCAGCTGGCGCAGCGCCCACATGTCCGCGATGACGGCATCGTGGCGGGCGGCGATGGTGCGGAGGTTCTCGTTGTAGATGGCCACCTTGCTGCGGATCCGCCCCAGCACGGAGGAGCCGGTGTCCGGGCCGTTGAACAGGACCACCGTGGCGCCGCCCAGGCTCAGGATCTGCACCACGGAGTCCAGCTTTTCGGCCAGCAGATCCGGGTCGCCGCCGGGCCGGATCAGGTCGTTGCCGCCGGCGGAAAGCGTCACGAGGTCCGGCTTGAGGGAGAGGCAGTGGGCCAGCTGCTGGTCCACGATCTGCTGCAGGAGCCGGCCGCGGACCGCCAGGTTGGCGTAGGCGAAGTCGTTGTGGCCGCGGCTGAGTTCCTCGGCCACCCGGTCCGCCCAGCCGCGGTGGCCGCCCGGGCTGGCAGGCTCGGGATCGCCGATGCCTTCCGTGAAGGAGTCTCCCATGGCCACGTAGCGGGTCCAGGGGTGGGTTACGACGCTGTTCTGGTGAATTCTCCATGGCTTCGGTTTCGCTCACCTTCATATCCTGCACTGTTCCGCAAAGCTACGCCACCGTAGCTTGTTACCGCCGGGTAACTGTAAGAATGGACCCATGACTCAAGCCGCTGCCTTTCCCGCCCCCGTTGTCCTGTGGTCCAAGCCCGAGGAGGAGCGGGCCGGCAAACCGCTCCTGGTCCTGCTGCACGGCTACGGCGCCAACGAACAGGATCTGCTCAGCCTGGCGGAGATGCTTCCCGCGCGATTTCGCGGTGGCCTCGGTGCGCGCCCCCTTTCACGGGCCCCGGCTTCACCTGGTTCCCGCTGACGGCGTCCATCGACTATTCGCTCGACGCCGTCAAGGCCGCTTCAGCGTATGTGCTGGACTGGATCGATCGGCGTCAAGGCAAACCATCCTCGGTGACGCTGCTGGGGTTCTCGATGGGCATGGCCATGGCGACGACGTTGCTGCGGCAGCGCCCGCGGACTTCGCCGCCGTCGTCGGGCTGTCAGGTTTTGCCGTCGACGCCGGCGATCGGACCCCAGCTTCCACGACGCCGAACTCGACGGCACCGTGCCGATGTTCTGGGGCCGCGACCAGCAGGACCCGGTGATCACGCCGGACAAGATCGACTTCACCATGGGCTGGGTGCGCAAGCACGTGAAGCTCACGAAGGTGCTCTACACCGGGATGTGGCATGGCATCAACCAGCAGGAAGTCGGCCACGTCTCCGAGTTCCTCACACATGAGGTGCTCAATGCAAGAAGTAGCCGCCTGAAGAGTCAGCCGCGCCCGGACTGCCCAGCTACGAGGCTGCGGGCGCGCTGATCCGCACGGTCCGGCCGTTGACGGTGACGGTGTCGCCGTGATGGAGCTGGCGGCCGCGGCGGTCATCGATTTCGCCGTTGACCTTGACGAGCCCGCTCTTGATCAGTTCCGCCGCCTCCACACCGTCCTCGACCAGATTGGCTAGCTTCAGCAGCTGCCCCAGCCGGATCATGTCGTCGCGGATGGGGATTTCTTCAATTTCCGGGTTGCTCATACAAGCAATGATGCCTGACGTAAAGGTGGCAGCAATGACCCACACCCCCCGGCCCGCCGATCATCGCGGGGCTGCCCCTGGCCGTCGCGGCCGGGCTGTTCATCCCGCTCCAAGGCCGGATCAACGGCGCGCTCGGGCGTCGGCGCTTGGGGACGGAATCGCCGCCGCAGTCGTCAGCTTCAGCACCGGACTGGTGGTGATCGCCGTCATTTCCCTGGCGCTGCCGAGGGGCCGGGCCGGGCTGGCCCGGATCCTGCCGGCGGTGCGGGAACGGCAGTTTCCGCCCTACTATGTGCTGGCCGGCTGCATCGGCGCCTTCTTCGTCTTCGCCCAGTCCTTCACCGTGGGACTGCTCGGCGTCGCCCTCTTCACCGTGGCGGCGGTGACGGGCCAGACCCTCAGCGGACTGCTGGTGGACCGGATGGGGATCGGGCCCGGCGGGGAAGAGGCCCATCACCGGCATCCGGGTGCTGGGCAGCGTGCTGACCGTCGCCGCCGTCGCATGGGCCGTGTCCCCTCGTCTCGGCGCCGGAGAACCGGGCCTGCAGCTCCTGCTTCCCCTGCTGCTGCCGCTTCTGGCCGGATTCCTGATGAGTTTCCAGCAGGCCATGAACGGCACAGCCACCGTCCACTACGGCACCCCGATCGCCGCGACGTTAGTGAACTTCATTGCCGGGGCGGCCCTGCTGTGGGTGGCCTGGCTGGTCAAGCTCGCCGTGGCCGGCGCCGGCAACCCGCTGCCGGCGCAGTGGTGGTACTACCTCGGCGGCCCACTGGGCTGCGTCTTCATCGGCGTCGGCGCCCTCCTGGTCCGCAGCCTGGGCGTGCTGGTCACCGGCCTCGGGATGATCGCGGGCCAGCTGCTGGGGTCCCTCGGACTGGACCTGATATTCCCGGTGCCCGGAACCGTCATCGCGCTCCCGACAGTCCTCGGCACCGTGCTGACCCTCGGCGCCATCATCCTGGCCACCCTGCCCTGGCCCCGCGGCGCGCTGAAGCGGTAGCGGGCCGGTAGGCTTGGAGATTGCATCGCACTGTTCGTTTCCCCCTTCCGGCAACCAGCCGGTGACCCGGGGCTGAAACCGCGGACCGCACCCAGCGGCCCTGTAGAAAATTGGAGTTCCCATGGCAGCAAAATCCGTCCTCGACCAGATCATTTCCCTCGCCAAGCGCCGGGGATTCGTTTTCCAGGCCGGTGAAATCTATGGTGGCTCCCGTTCTGCCTGGGACTACGGGCCCCTCGGCGCCGAGCTCAAGGAAAACATCAAGCGCCAGTGGTGGCAGTCCGTGGTCCGCGGCCGCGAAGACGTCGTGGGCCTGGATTCCTCCGTCATCCTGCCCCGCCAGGTCTGGGAAGCCTCCGGCCACGTCGATGTCTTCTCCGACCCGCTGGTCGAGTGCCTCTCCTGCCACAAGCGCTACCGCGCGGACCACCTCGAGGAGGAGTTCGAGGAAAAGAAGGGCCGTCCCGCCGAGAACGGCCTGAAGGACATCGCCTGCGCCAACTGCGGCACCCGCGGCCAATGGACCGAGCCCCAGGAATTCTCCGGCCTGCTCAAGACCTACCTCGGCCCGGTCGCCAGCGAGGAGGGCCTGCACTACCTGCGCCCCGAAACCGCCCAGGGCATCTTCGTGAACTTCAGCAACGTGCTGACCACCTCGCGCAAGAAGCCGCCGTTCGGCATCGGCCAGATCGGCAAGTCCTTCCGCAACGAGATCACGCCGGGCAACTTCATCTTCCGCACCCGCGAGTTCGAGCAGATGGAGATGGAATTCTTCGTCGAGCCCGGCACGGACGAGCAGTGGCACGAGTACTGGATGAAGGAACGCATGTCCTGGTACACGGGCCTGGGCATCCGCGAAGAGAACCTGCGCTTCTTCGAGCACCCGCTGGACAAGCTCAGCCACTACTCCAAGGGCACCACGGACATCGAATACCGCTTCGGCTTCCAGGGCTCGGAGTGGGGCGAGCTCGAGGGCATCGCCAACCGCACCGACTTCGACCTCTCCACCCACGCCAAGGCCTCCGGCGACGGACCTGAGCTACTTCAACCAGGCCACCAACGAACGCTACACCCCGTACGTGATCGAGCCCGCCGCCGGCCTCACCCGCTCCTTCATGGCCTTCATGATCGACGCCTACACCGAGGACGAGGCCCCCAACGCCAAGGGCGGCGTGGACATCCGCACCGTGCTCAAGCTCGATCCGCGCCTGGCCCCGGTCAAGGCAGCCGTGCTGCCGCTGAGCCGCAACGAGGACCTGTCCCCGAAGGCCAAGGACCTCGCCGCCCAGCTGCGCAAGAGCTGGAACATCGAGTTCGACGACGCCGGCGCCATCGGCCGCCGCTACCGCCGCCAGGACGAGATCGGCACCCCGTTCTGCATCACCGTGGACTTCGAGACCCTCGACGACCAGGCCGTCACCATCCGCGAACGCGACACCATGAGCCAGGAACGCGTCTCCCTGGACAAGGTGGAGGGTTACCTGGCCGCACGGCTGATCGGCGCCTGATCATGGCGATCGAATACCGGGAATGGCGCGAGGGCGACGACCTCGCGCTGCTGGAAGATCTGGGGCGGCCCGGAGACGGTCCAGGCCGGGCAGTTCCGCGGCACGCTGGCGCCCTCGGGCAACTCGCCGTGGCGCCGCTGCATCGTGGCCGAGGACGTCGTCGACGGCGTCGCCATTCCCGGTGGCGGCGGCCGTGGTCCACGAGGCCTCACTGCATCCGGAACGGCTCTGGGCGTATATCGAGGTCGCCCGGGACCACCGCCGCGCCGGCCTCGGGTCCACGCTGCTGAGCATGCTGCGGCACGAGGCCGCCCAGGCGCCGTCGGGAGTGTACCAAACTGCGCTGCAAGGTGGAGCCGGGCACCTCCGGGGCAGCGTTCGCCGAGGCGGCAGGCCTGGCCCCGATCCAGCGGTCCCGCCTCATGGTCGTGGACCCGGCAGCCGCTCAAGCTGCCGGTGTTCGGCGACGGGTCGGAAGCAGCGGCCGCCGAGCAGGTCGAGGACCTGGCCACCGGCTCGGTGGAGCTCAGCGACGTCGTGGGCCGGTACTACACCGCCGTTCACGGCTGGGACAGCCCGGGGGAGCTGGGCATCGGCACGGTCCAGCGACTGTTCCTGGACGAACTCAGCGGCGCCCACGGCGCGATCGTGCTGCGGGCGCCTAAGGCCAGTGCCTTCGGCCACGGCGTCGCCGGCGAGCCGGAAGGGCCGGCTGGAGGCGTTCGCCATCAGCTACGCCGAGGCTTCCCCGCGCCGAGGGGGACGGAACCGGCACGGCCAAGTCCGGCGCAGCCCACCGAGGTGTTCCTGGGCCACGAGCCGGAGCTCGTCGCGGAGGAGGCCCGGGCCGCGGTCCGGGACCTCCTGGCACTGATCGCGTTCCAGCACCCCGTGCTGCTGGAACTGGACGATGCGATGACGGCCTTGCGTCGCCGTCGTCGAACCGCTGCTGGAGAGCGGCAAGGCCCGCGTCCAGGGCTGCCGAGACGCTGGTCGTGTCCGACCCGGTTTAAGCCTTAACCCGAACTGACCCGCAGTTCGCCGCTGCGAGGCGTTTGGCGTTACGCGGTAGTTGCCGGTTAACCCAGCTACTTGGGCATCACCGGCGGCACGAAATCGAAGGTCATGCCCAGCAGCCAGACGAGCAGCAGGACCACCGGCAGGTGGAAGAGGAACTGCAGGAAGGTGAAGCCCACCAGATCCCGGGCCCGCAGCCGCAGCACCGCGAGCAGCGGCAGCATAAAGAACGGGTTGATCAGGTTCGGCAGCGCCTCGGCGATGTTGTAGATCTGCACGGTCCAGCCGAGGTTCATTTGCACGTCGGTCGCGGACTGCATCACGTACGGCGCTTCCACGAGCCACTTGCCGCCGCCGGAGGGGACCAGCAGGCCCAGCAGGGCGGTGTACAGCGCAATGACGACGGCGAACGCGCCGTTGCCGCCGATGTCGGAGAAGAACTCGGCCAGGTGCGCGGAGATGGTCATCCCGCCGTGGCCGGTGGCCTTGGTCAGGATCGCTGCCATCGCGGCGTAGAGCGGGAACTGGACCAGGATGCCGGCCGTTGCCGGGACGGCCTTGGTGACCGCCTGCAGGAAGTTCCGCGGCGTGCCGTGCAGGACCAGGCCGAGGATCAGGAAGACCAGCAGGTAGCCGTTGAGGCTGCTGACCACCGTCAGGAACGGCTTGGTCAGGAACTGCGAGACCAGCCAGCCGAGCGTCAGGACGCCGGCGAGGATCGGCAGGATCATGCTGTATTCGAGCCACTCACCCGGGCGGGAGCGCGGCGCCGGTTCGCTCGGTTCGTCGTCGAGGTCGACGCCGAGGTCCTCGGCGGTGCGGATCGCGCCGCCCTGGGGCGCGGAGAAGTGCGCGATCACGGTGGTCAGGGCCATCAGGATGGCCAGGGTCAGCAGTGACTGCCAGGTGAAGATGGTGGTGCCGAAGTCCAGGATGCCGGTGATCTTCAGCAGTGCCGGCGGCAGCGACGCCGCGGTGGCCTGCAGCTGCGCCGCGGAGGAGGACAGTCCGAGCGCCCAGACGGCGCCGAGGCCCATGAACGCGGCCGCGCCGAGGGCGCGGTAATCCACGGTCAGGTCCTTGCGGCGGGCGATGGCCCGTGCCAGCAGGCCGCCGAAGATGAGGCTGAGGCCCCAGTTGAGGAAGGAGACGGACATCGACATCAGCGCCACGAAGCTCACGGCCGTGCGGGCCGTGGACGGCATCAGCGCGAGCCGGTTGATGAGCTTCGCGACGGGCGGGGACGTCGCCACGACGTAGCCGGTGAGGACCACCATGGCCATCTGCAGCGTGAAGGCGGTCAGGTCCCAGAAGCCGTTGCCGAAGGAATCGGCGATCGACTGGGGCGAGGCGCCGATGGCCAGGGCGGCCACGGCGATGATGACGACGCCGGCGAGGGCGAAGATGTAGGCGTCCGGGAACCACTTCTCGGTCCACGTCGCCATCCGTTGGGCTATTCGGGCGAGACCGCGTTCTTCGATTCCGCTTTTCGTCAGGACTGTGTTTGCCACAGGGGAATACCTCTCCATTGAGTGCAGGTGGATTTTGTTCCCGATGGAGTGTAGTCAGGACGATGGCGGAACCGGGGTTATCGGCGGCGGCCGCCTGCGCGCCGCGGGCCCTCGGCCTCGTCCAGCCGCTGCCGTTCCTCTTCGCTGGGGGCTCCGCCGCCGAGGTCCGGCCGGCATCCACCAGGCGCCCGGGGCAGGGTCCAGCGGGAAGCCCGCGATCCCGGCGTCGATCCCGGCCTGGAGGGCTCCGCAAGCCGGCGGTGGCGGCCTGGACGTCCGCCGGCCGGGAGCGACGGGCAGCGGCTCGCCGACGTGGATCCGGACCGGGGCGCGCCAGGCCCGGGCGCGGAAAACCCGCCCATGCGCGTGGGCGGGTGGCGGGTCATCAGCCGGTGGGCGCCCCAGACGGAGACCGGGATGATCGGCACTCCGGCCTCGGCGGCCATCCGCACGGCGCCGGTCTTGCATTCGCGGACCCTGAAACTGCGGCTGACGCCGGCCTCGGGCAGGATGCGCGATGTATTCGCCCGTCCCGGAGTTCTGCACGGCGGCATCGTAGGCGTGGGACCCCGTTTCATAGCCCGACCACAACATGGCCGGCGGCGCTGATGGCGGGCCCGGCGAACCAGTGGTCGGCTGCGCCCTGGGTGATCAGGAACCGCATCTGGGCCCGGTTGTGCCACCACAGCAGCAGTTCGGCGAAGGCGAAGTCGAGGTAGCCGAAGTGGGTGATCGCGACCACCGCGCCCCGGCCCGGGGCCACGGACGCGACGGCCCGCGGGGGACACCTTGCGGCCGGTTCCGGTGCTGCGGCAGATGCTCCTGCCCCGTGACGATGACGCGGATCCGGAACAGCCTGCGCAGCACCAGCCCGGTGCGGACGATGACGCGGTAGAAGCGGTCGCTGGGCTCTGGCTGCCACGGCTTCGGTCGGCAGCCCGGCCGGAGGCGGCACCGGTCCGGTGCCTGCCCCGCATGTCAGAGTCCGCCGGCCTGTTGGCCGCCGACTGTTGACGCGCGCCGCGCGGGGCGGCAAGGGCAGGAAGCCGGACGTGGACTCGATGTATTCCTTGTAGCCGGGACGGGCGGACATCGCTTTTTCGGTCAGCGGCTTGCCGGTCTTGCCGGCGAGCGTCCAGATCATCAGGGCGGGGGAGAGGACTGGTCAGCACGCCGGGCCAGGAATCGGCGGCGACGAGGAAGAGGCCGGCCCAGACGGCGGCGTCGCCGAAGTAGTTCGGGTGGCGGGTGTAGCGCCAGAGGCCCGTGTTGAGCACGGTGCCGCGCTTGGCGGGGTCGGCCTTGAACTGCGTCGAGCTGCCAGTCGCCGACCGTCTCGAAGACGAAGCCAACGATCCAGAGCAGGACGCCGAGCGAAGGCGAGCCAGCCCAGGCTGCCGGTGCGAACATGCCGACCTGGACGGTGAGCGAGACGAAGAACATCACCACGCCCTGGGGCAGGTAGACGCGGCGCAGCGCATAGACGTTGCGTGAGCCGGGGGCCGAGGAGAGCATGTCCACATACCGAGGATCCTCGTGCCCGCCGCGGGCGCGGAGCCCGATGTGGACGGCGAGCCGGATGCCCCACACCGCGACGAGGGCCAGCAGCAGCAGCCGGCGGCCGCCGTCGCCGTGTCCGGCGGAGAGCAGCCAGGAGATGCCGGCCACGACGACGAAGCCGAGGCCCCAGACGGTGTCAATGACGGAATGCCGGCTCTGCCGGACGGCAACGGCGAAGGTCAGCGGCCAGCAGCACCACGAGCCCGGCGGCCACCCACGGGAGGCTGGCGAGGAAGGCTCAAGCGGGAAGGCGGGCATCACAACACCACCGGCAGCGGCTGCGCCGGCCGCGGGCAGCAGGCTCCGCGGAGGGCGCTCGGAGCTGCCGGGACGGGACGTCGGCCCCCGTGACCGTCGCCGAAGGCGTCGAGGACGAAGCCGTTGGCGAGCAGTTCCACAGGCCCACCCGGCGGAGCATGAAGTGCCCGGCACTCTTGAGGGAGACGTAGTCCACGGATTCGGCGACGCCCTCGGCGCGCCGGGCGTAGGCGAGCGAGTTCGGCGGGACTGGTCCAGCGGTCCTCGGTGCCGTGCACGATCAGGACCCGGCGGCCGGTGACGCGGTTCCACCGGGGTTTCGCTGTTGAGCCAGGGCGCGAGCGCGACGACGGCCTCCACCTGCGGATCGTCGGCAACGCACAGCGCGGTCAGTCCGCCCATGGAGTGGCCCAGCAGGTAGACGGGCACGCCCGGATGTTCGCGTCGCGATGTGGGACAGCGCCCAGCGGGCGTCCTGTACGGGGGACATGTCCGCCCCGTTCCAGCCGCGGTAGCGGTTCCGGAGGTCCAGACGGCCAGCCCATGCGGGCCGCCGCCGGTGCAGGGCCCGGGCGAAGGGCAGCATCCGGGCCGGGCTCAGATGCCGGCCGCGGACGGATCGTAGCTGTCGCCCGGCCGCCGTGCAGCACCAGGGCCACGCCGCGGGTCTCCCCGGGGCTCCGGCGATGCTCAGCACTGCCTTGGCGGCAGGCCGCCGGGCCACCCGCCTCCGGCTCGCGGTCGTCTAGTCTTGCGCATGGCCACGCCGGTGTCCTCCGGTCCTTCGTCCGTCAATAACCAACCATAGGGCGCCGTGCCGGCAGTTCAAGCCGGCGTCCAAGGCGCTGGCTGAGCCGCTACCGGCGTGCGTTCGTCCCGGGTCCGGGGGACATGCCCATCGGCGATTCGGTGCGGCCCGCCAAAGATGGGCCGGCTCACGGGTCCCGGCACCGCGGATCCCTTGACGGGGCAGGGCGGAGGAGTAGGCCTGTGCTCGTAAACCTCCGGGCGCCACGCCGGCTGGGAGCGCACATCACCGTCCGGGTCGGAAGCATCACGACGAAATCGACGGTACAGAAAATGAACGGAACAAAGTTCGATAGCCTGCGCGAGCAAGTCCGCGGGCAGGTCATCACGTCCGGCGACGCCGGCTACGACGCGGCGCGTGCGGTCTTCAACGGCATGATCGATAAGCGGCCGGCAGGGGTGGTCCAGGTATCCCAGGTGGCCGATGTCATCTCCTGCGTCAACTTCGCCCGGGACAACTCCCTGGATTTGGCGGTCCGCGGGGGAGGACACAGCGCCCCCGGCTTTGGCACTGGGATGACGCCCTGGTCATCGACTTCTCAAAAACCAAAGGGCGTCCGGGTCGATCCCGCAGCCGCGACGGCGCGCGCGGAGGCCGGTGCGACGTGGGCCGACTTCAACCACGCGACCCATGCCTTCGGGCTGGCAACTCCTGGCGGCATTGTCGGCTCGACCGGCATCGCCGGGCTGACCCTCGGCGGCGGCATCGGCTACCTAAGCCGCAAGTATCGGGCTTAGCTGCGACAACCTCCTCTCGGCCGACGTCGTCACGGCCGAGGGAAAGTTCCTTACCGCCAGCGAAAGCGAGAACGAGGACCTGTTCTGGGCGCTGCGCGGCGGCGGCGGGAACTTCGGCGTCGTGACGTCGTTCGAGTACCGGATGCACCCCGTGGACATGGTCCACGCCGGCATCATCATTTACCCCATCGAGCATGCGGAGACGGTGGCAAGGTTTTACCGGGACCACATGGCCTCCGCCCCGGAAGAGTTTGGGGCGTTCCTCGGGCTTCCATCAGGGCCCGCCGGTGCCGTTCCTGCCCGAGGAATGGCATGGCAAGCCCGTGTGCGTCATCGTCGGCATGTGGACCGGCGATCTGGCAGAGGGACCGGCACGCTGGCAGCCGTTCCTGGACGTCGCGCCAGCGGCGGGATCCATGGTGGGGCCAATGCCGTACCCCGCCTTGAACACGGCCTTCGACCCGCTGCAGCCTCCGGGCATGCAGGCCTATTGGAAAGCGGATTTCCTGGCGGAGCTCAACGACGGTGCCATCGCAGCGCACATCGAACACGGCGCCAAGGTCCCCAGCGTGCAGACCGCGGTACATATCTACCCCATCGACGGTGCTGTCCAGCGGGTGGGCGCCACGGACACGGCGTTCGCCAACCGGAACGGTGAAGTTTTCGCCCGTGATCGCGGCGCAGTGGCATGGACCCGGCGGATAACGAGGCGAACATCGCCTGGGTGCGGGACTACGCGGCCGCGCTGCGGCCCTATTCGGCTCCCGGCGGCTACATCAACTTCATGGACGGCGATGACCAGCCGGAGTCGCGGAGAACTACGGGGCGAACTACACGCGGCTGAGCGAGGTCAAAGCCAAGTACGATCCGCAGAACCTCTTCCACGTCAACCAGAACATCGCGCCCGCGTAACCGCCCGCGTAGGTCCTGGACCGCGGGAGCAGTCTCGACCGGCCCACCGGGCACCGCCGCATGCCCGGCGTGTTCCGTCATCCGTCCGGCCGGGCACCCGCCGACGCCGTAGAGTTTTCGGCATGAGGTTGAACAGCTGATGGGTGCCGGACATTCGCATGGCCCGGCACGAACGTCGCGGAGCCGTCGCCCCAGGCGCTCGCCGCCCGGAAAAAGGCCAACTGGATCCTGGCGGCCGTCCTGATCCCGCTGACGCTGCTGACGCTCGCGGCGATGGCGCTGCTGTGGCCGTCGGGCAGCAAGGAGGGCATCACGCTGGCCAGCCCCTATGCGGCGGCGCCCGGGCGTGACGTTCGATACCGGCAAGATCCAGCGCGTCGTCACCGGCAGCTGCATGCGGCCGACGGCGCCCAGCCGGCGGGCCGGCGGGACGCCGCCGGCCAGCCGCCGCAGGCAGGGCTCGGAATGCACCTTCGCCTTCACCGAGCCGGACAAGGGCGGCAACCCGGTCAAGGTGGTCATCAACCCCGACGTCGCCAAATCCCACGGCGTGAAGCGCCGGGGACAACATCCGCTACCTGAACCTCTCCAAGGCCCAGGGCGCCGCCGAGGCCCAGGGCGCGCCCGGCCTACGTCTTCGTCGACTTCGTCCGGACGCTGCCCATCATCTTCCTGGCCGTCCTCTACGCCGTCGTCGTGATCGCCGTGGCGCGCTGGCGCGGCCTGCGGGCCCTGATCGGGCTGGTCGGCGCCTACGTCGTGCTGGTGACCTTTATGCTGCCCGGACTCGTGGAGGGAAAGCCGCCGCTGCTGCTGGCGCTGGTGGGCTCCACGGTGATCATGATCGGGGTGCTCTACTTCGCCCACGGCTTCTCCGCCCGGACCTCGACGGCGCTGCTGGGCACCATGTTCGGCCTGGCGCATCACCGCGCTGCTGGCGGCCTGGGCCACCGACGCCGCCAACCTCGCCGGGGTGGGCAGCCACGACGCCGCCACGCTGACCAACATCTCGGACAACATCTCGATCTCGGGCATCATCCTGTGCGGACTCATCATCTCCGGCCTCGGTGTGCTCAACGACGTCACCATCACGCAGTCCTCCGCGGTCTGGGAGCTGTGGGAACTGGCGCCGGAAACCAGCGCCCGGCAGCTGTTCACGTCCGCGATGCGGATCGGCCGGGACCACATCGCCTCCACCGTCTACACGATCGCCTTCGCCTACGCCGGCGCGGCCCTGCCGGTCCTGATCCTGGTGATGCTCTACGAACGGCCGCTGGGCGACGCCCTCACCAGCGCCGAACTCTCCGAGGAAGTGATCCGCACGCTCGTCGGCTCCGTGGGGCTCGTGCTGGCGATTCCGGTCACCACGCTGATCGCGGTGCTGGTGGTCAAGGCCACCGGGATCCAGGGCGCGCCGGCGCAGGCCGGGACCCGGCGCCGGCGCTCGCGGCGGGGCGCCGGTGCCGGCCGACGCCGGACGGGTCCGCGCGGCGGCCGCCGGCTCGTCGGCGACCCCGGCGGATGCCCGCGCCGGGGCGCGAACACGCCGCGGACGCCGGGCGGCGCGGGGCTGACGGGCGCGGCCGCCGGCTGACGGCGACTGAGTGCGGCTTGTCCCGACTTTCCCGGCGCGGGATCGGCCGATTTGCCCGGCTTTGAGACAATGGTCGGGTGACTGTTGTAGCAACGCCTCCCGCCCCCAAGCTGGAACTCCCGCCCCTGAAGCTGGGCCCGATCACCGTGGACACCCCCGTGATCCTGGCTCCCATGGCGGGCATCACCAACTCCGCCTTCCGCAGGCTCTGCCGTGAATACGGCGGCGGCCTGTACGTGGCGGAGATGGTCACCTCGCGCGCCCTTGTGGAGCGCACGCCGGAATCGCTGCGCATCATTTCCCACGACGACGACGAAAAGGTCCGCTCCGTCCAGCTCTACGGCGTGGACCCCGTGACCGTCGGCCAGGCCGTGCGGATGCTCGTCGAGGAAGACCGTGCGGACCACATCGACCTGAACTTCGGCTGCCCCGTCCCCAAGGTCACCCGGCGCGGCGGCGGCTCGGCCCTGCCGTGGAAGATCGACCTCTTCACCTCGATCGTCCAGACCGCCGTCAAGGAGGCCTCCAAAGGCAACGTCCCGCTGACCATCAAGATGCGCAAAGGCATCGACGATGACCACCTCACCTACCTCGATGCCGGCCGGATCGCCCGCGATTCCGGCGTCGCCGCCGTCGCCCTGCACGGCCGCACGGCCGCACAGTTCTACTCCGGCCAGGCCGACTGGTCCGCGATCGCCCGGCTGCGCGAGGCGCTGCCGGACATCCCGGTGCTCGGCAACGGCGACATCTGGTCCGCGGAAGACGCCGTGCGCATGGTCCGCGAGACCGGCGTCGACGGCGTCGTCGTGGGCCGCGGCTGCCAGGGCCGGCCGTGGCTGTTCGGCGACCTCATGGCAGCCTTCGAGGGAAGCGACGAGCGGCACAAACCCGGCCTGCGCCAGGTGGCCGAAAGCGTGTACCGCCATGCCGAGCTGATGGTCGAAACTTCGGCAAGGACGAGGGCAAGGCCCTGCGCGAGATCCGCAAGCACATGGCCTGGTACTTCAAGGGCTACGTGGTCGGCAGCGAACTGCGGACCAAACTGGCCCTGGTGCACCAGCCTCGAGGTGCTGCGCGAGACGCTGGACCAGCTGGACCTGGACTCGCCGTACCCGGGCGCGGACGCCGAGGGCCCGCGCGGCCGCGCCGGCTCGCCCAAGAAGCCGGCCCTGCCCAAGGACTGGCTGCTCGACCGCGACAATGGACGCCGAGCAGTCCCGCGATGATCTCGCCCGCCGAACTGGACGTCTCCGGTGGCTGAAACCCGGACCACCGCCCCGGTCCTGGACGGCTACGCGGCCCGCGACACCGCCCGCTGGGTGGAGGAGCCGCCCAAGAGCACCTACCGCTCCGACTTCGAGCGCGACCGCGCCAGGGTCCTGCACTCCTCGGCGCTGCGCCGGCTCGGGGCCAAGACCCAGGTGGTGGCCCCGGACACGGACGACTTCGTCCGCACCCGGCTCACCCACAGCCTCGAAGTGGCCCAGGTGGGCCGCGAACTGGGCCGGGCCCTGGGCTGCGACCCCGACGTCGTCGACACCGCCTGCCTCAGCCACGACCTCGGCCACCCGCCCTTCGGCCACAACGGCGAATCCGCCCTGAACGAGGTGGCCCATGGCATCGGCGGCTTCGAGGGCAACGCCCAGACGCTGCGGCTGCTGACCCGGCTGGAGCCCAAGGTCCTGGCCCCGGACGGCCGGCCCGCCGGGCTGAACCTGACCCGGGCCAGCCTCGACGCCGCCGCCAAGTACCCGTGGTCCGCCGTGAACGCCCCCGTCATCCACGGCCAGCGGACCAGCAAGTTCGGCGCCTACGAGGACGACCTCCCGATCTTCGACTGGATCCGCGAGGGCGCCCCGGAACGCCGCTCCTGCCTCGAGGCCCAGGTCATGGACCTGGCGGACGACATCTCCTACTCGGTGCACGACGTCGAGGACGCGATCGTCGCCGGCCACTTCCAGCTGCGCTGGATGGACAACCCGGACCACCGCGCCCGCGTCGTCGGCTACGCCAGGCAGTGGTACCTGCCGCACAACGATCCCGCCGCGATCGACGCCGCCCTGGCCCGGCTGGAGGCCACGGAGCGTCTGGGTGCGCGAGGCCGACGGCAGCCGCAAGTCCATGGCCGCGCTCAAGGACATGACCAGCCAGCTCATCGGCCGCTTCTGCCAGAGCGCCCTGGAGGCCACCCGCGCCCTCTACGGCCCGGAGAACCTGACCCGCTACAACGCCGAGCTGATCGTCCCCGACGAGACCGTGATGGAAATCGCGGTGATGAAGGGCCTGGCCACCACCTTCGTGATGACCACCGAACACCGGCAGCCCATCTACGAGCGCCAGCGCGAGGTCCTGCACGCCCTCGTCACCGCGCTGAACGCCACGGGGACCGCCATCTCGAACCGATGTTCGCCGCCGACTGGCGCGACGCGCGGCCGACGACGGCGCGCGGCTGCGCGTCGTGATCGACCAGGTCGCATCGCTGACCGACGGCTCGGCGCTGGCCATGTACGAACGGCTCGTCGGGCAGCCTGCCGTCGCTGTGGTGACGGGCACCATGGCCGGCCGTCCGGCGTCGTACCCGGGGACTAGGATGGCACTGTGGCCGGCCTGATCAAACGCGAAGACATTGACGAAGTACGCCAGCGTACCGACATCAAGGAAGTCATCGACGGCTACGTGACGCTCAAGGGCGCCGGGCCTGGGCTCCTTCAAGGGCCTGTGCCCCTTCCACGACGAGCGCTCGCCCTCGTTCACCGTCCGCCCGCAGGTGGGCAGGTACCACTGCTTTGGCTGCGGCGAGGACGGCGACGTCATCTCCTTCGTCCAGAAGCTGGACCACACCTCCTTCCACGAGGCCGTGGAAAAACTGGCCGCACCGGATCGGCTTCGAGCTCCACTACGAGGACGGCGGCTCCGGCCCGAACCGCGAGGAAGTCGGCCGGCGCCAACGGCTGCTGGACGCGCACAAAATCGCCGACGAATTCTTCCGCGCGCAGCTGCTGACACCCGGGCGCCGCCGAGGGCCGCAACTTCCTGCACGGACGGGGCTTCGACCGGGCCGCCGCCGAACAGTTCGGCGTCGGCTACGCGCCGCAGGGCTGGGACGCGCTGCTCAAGCACCTCCGCGGCCGCGGCTACACCGACGCGGAACTCAAGCTCACCGGCATGTTCTCCGAAGGCGGCCGGGGAATCTACGACCGCTTCCGCGGCCGGCTGATCTGGCCCATCCGCGACATCGCCGGGGACACCATCGGTTTCGGCGCGCGCAAGCTCTACGAGGACGACCAGGGCCCGAAGTACCTGAACACCCCCGAGACCGCGCTCTACAAGAAGTCCCAGGTCCTCTACGGGATTGACCTCGCCAAGCGCAACATCGCCAAGGACCGCCAGCTCGTGGTGGTCGAGGGCTACACCGACGTGATGGCCTGCCACCTTGCCGGCATCCCGACGGCGGTGGCCACGTGCGGCACCGCCTTCGGCACCGAACACATCAAGGTCGCCCGCCGGCTGCTGTCCGACGACGGCAGCGGCGGAGAGGTCATCTTCACCTTCGACGGCGACGCCGCCGGCCAGAAGGCGGCACTGCGCGCCTTCGAAGAGGACCAGCGGTTCGTCGCGCAGACGTACGTCGCCGTGGAACCCAGCGGTGCGGACCCCTGCGAGCTGCGCCAGTCCAAGGGCGACGCCGCCGTCCGGGACCTGATCGCCACCCGGCGGCCGCTCTTCGAATTCGCCATCCGGGCCGCCCTGAAGCGGCACAACCTGGACACCGTGGAGGGCCGGATCGCGGCGCTGCGTGAATCCGCCCCGGTGGTGGCGCAGATCCGCGACGCCGGCATCCGGCCGGCCTACGCCCGCGAACTGGCCGGCTGGCTGGGGATGCCGGTCGAGGAGGTCAGCAGGGCCGTCGGCGCGGCGGCCAAGCGTGCCGCCCAGGGCCCTCCGGCGGCCCCGGCGGCGCCAGGGGCAGGGATCCGGCCACGCGGCGGGCGCACGTCGGGTGCCCCGGCGCGGGCCGGGCCCGGCGTTGCGCCGCTGCCGACGTCGGCCGCGCTGTCCGTCCTTCAACCGTCCCGATCCCGCGCGACCCGGTGGCCGCCATGGAGCGCCAGGCGCTCGAGGTCGCACTGCAGGAGCCCGGCATGCTGGAGGGCGACACCTGGCAGCGTTTCTCCGAGGCGCGGTTCTCGACGCCCGCCTACCTGGCCATCCACGAGGCCATCCGGGCCACCGGCCTGGCGTTCACCGGCGACCCGGTGCGGTGGGTGGAGCAGCTGCTGCAGGAGGTCCCGGAGCCGCTGCGCCCGCTCGTGTCCGAACTCGCCGTCGTGCCGCTGCCGGCGAGCACGCGCCGAAGGCGTCGCAGCGGTACTGCAAGGACATCCTGGCCCGCCTCTTCGAGCTCCAGATCACCCGGGTGAAGGCCGAGAAGATGGGCCAGCTGCAGCGCCTGGACGCCGTCGGCGGATCCCGAGGAATTCCAGCGGCTGAACCGCGAGCTCATGCAGCTCGAGATGCAGCGGCGGGCCCTGCGCTCGGACGCCTGAGCCGCCGATTTCGTTTCCCGGCCTGGTGTTTGCTAGGCTTATACCCGCTTCATTCCTCCTTAGCTCAATTGGCAGAGCATTCGACTGTTAATCGAAGGGTTGCTGGTTCAAGTCCAGCAGGAGGAGCGCGCAGTCCCCGTTCCGGGTTCCGGAACGGGGACTTTTTTATACCCGGAGGGGGTATTTCGGCGTTCCGGCGGTCGGGCGTCCGGCCGATTTCCTACGCGGCAAAACCTTTGCTAATGTCATACCTGCTTCATTCCTCCTTAGCTCAATTGGCAGAGCATTCGACTGTTAATCGAAGGGTTGCTGGTTCAAGTCCAGCAGGAGGAGCGGACAGGGAAAATCCGCGGCAGCCGGTGCGCGAACCGGCTGCGGGGCACTTTTTCTGGGCCGTTTTCATGCCGTCGCCTAGACGAAGTACATCTCCACCTGGAGGAACCGTTCGGCTTCGGCGACGGCGGCCTCGAAGGCCTCGCGCTCGGTGGGGGACTTCCGCGGTTCGCGCGGGTGCCATTCGTGCGGCGCGGAATGTACCTGGGTGAAGCCGGACCCGGGCGGAGCGTAGAAGATGCCGAAACGCTGCACCGGCCATTCCGGTGAGGTCTCAGGGGCCACCAGCAGCGCCGAGTCATAGGCCGGGTTGTACCACTGGGCGATCGGGCGCCGCCGGTCTTCGGTGAAGAGGCCCGCCGCGAACAGGGACGCGGACTGCTGGACTGGTCTGGCTGCACAGCCGATCCCACCACAGGGGCAGGATCCCGGCGTCACACCGCTGCCACGTGGCCGGGAGGGGCGGAGGATCCTGCCAGTGGGGCACAGACCAACTTTATCGCCCGCACGGTGCCGGGAACAGGGGCCGGGGGACATGCTCCGCAGTGCCCGGGGGACATGCCCAGTGCCGGGGCTGGCGGGTGGACATAGGCCCCCTGTATGCGCAGTCCTGGGCGCCAGCGAGTGGACATGTCCTCCCGGGGAGCCTGTCGCCGGGCTGCGGGCACCGGGGGACATGCCCAGTGCTGGGGCTGGCGGGTGGACATAGGCCCTGTATGCCCAGTCCTGGGCGCGAGGAGTGGACATGTCCTCCCGGGGGAGGGGCGCGCTACTGGATCGCGGGCACGGTCCGGGGCCGGACCACAAGCCATAGTGCGGCCGCGGCCAGGAAGATGCAGGCGGCCTGGACGGCGCCCATCGGGGTGGCGTGAGCCCACGCCGAGCCAGCCGACCACCGGCGAAATCAGGCCCGCCATCATGAACGTCGCGGCGCCGAGCAGGGAAGCCGCGGTTCCGGCCTGCGCGCCGTGCTTGGCCAGGGCCAGGACCTGGACGCACGGGAAGGTGAAGCCGGCGCCGAGGATGTAGAACCAGAGCGGCACCATCACACCCCACAGCCCGAAGCCCAGCTGGTCGAAAATGACGATCAGCAGCGCCATGAGGAACATCCAGGCCGTGGAGCACGCCAGGATCCACTGCGGCGGGACCTTGCGGATGAGCCGGGCGCTGGTCTGGACGCCGGCCACGATGCCGAGCGAGTTGACGCCGAACAGGAGCCCGTACTGCTGGGGGCTGAAACCGTAGACGTCCTGGAAGAGGAAGGGCGAGGCGGAGAGGTAGGTGAAGAGGCCGGCGAAGTTCATGCCGCCCACCATCAGCAGGCCAACGAAGATCCGGTCCGCGAACAGCACCCCGTAGCGCTGCCGCGCGGTCATCCCGGACTTCCCGCGCAGCTCCCGCGGCAGGGTCTCGCGGACCACGAATATCGCGGCGATGAGCACACACGTTCCGTAGCCGGCCAGGAAAACGAAGATGCCCGGCCACGGTGTGAAGAGGAGCAACTGGGAGCCGATCACGGGGGCCAGGATGGGCGCCAGGCCGTTCACGAGGGCCATCCTGGAGAACATCCGGACCATGGCGTAGCCGCTGAACAGGTCCCGGACCATGGCCATGGCCACCACTCCGCCGCCGGCAGCGCCGATGCCCATGAGGACACGGAAAAGGCCAAGGGTGGTGATGTCGGTGGACAGGGCGGCGCCCAGCGGAGGCCGTGATGTGCACCGCGGTCGCCAGGATCAGCGGCATCCGCCGGCCGAACTTGTCGCTGAGCGGGCCCACCACGAGCTGGCCCAGGGCGAAGCCCACCGTCGTACCCGTGAGCGTCAGCTGCACCGCGGCCTCGGAGACGCCGAGGCTCTCTTCCAGGGCCGGGAACGCCGGCAGGTAGAGGTCCACCGTGAAAGGTCCCAGGGCGGTCAGCGCGCCGAGCATCAGGATGTAGAGCAGCTTGCGACGGCGGCTGAGGGAATCGCCGGGATTGGGGGGTGTAGTCACAGAGGTCCATCCTAGGCCCGGCGCGCGGCCCGGCGCGGTTGCCGGCGGGGGCAGCAGGGGCGCGCCGCACCGCACCCGCAGGGCCTCGCCCGGAGCCAGAATGGTAGTTTTGACACCGGGGTCCGCGTCAAAGCGCCCCGGACCGGCAACCCGCGGAAGCGGAATCGACAGACGTAACCAGTTAGGCGGGACCGATGAGCGGACGTCACAGCGGCGGGACAAGCGAGGGGCTGCGCATTTCCGCGCTGCCCAGGACCCTGAAAATGATCTTCAAACTGGCGCCCCGCCAGCTCAACGACCAGATCGCGCTGGCCAAGATCGAGATCAAGCGCAAGGGCATCGCAGCTTGGCGTCGCCGCCGCGTTCTTCGCGGTGGCCCTGGTCGTTCGTCGCATTCCTGGTGATCGGCCTCATCGTGGCAGCCATCATGGGCCTGGCCACGATCATGCCGGCGTGGCTCGCCGCCCTGCTGGTCTGCGGCGTCTTCCTGCTGATCGCCCTGATCGCGGGGCTGGTCGGGACTCCGGAAATTCAAGAAGGCCATGCCGCTCATGCCCGAAGACACCATCCGCGGCCTCAAGCACGATCTCGGCGTCGCCAAGGAAGGCTCCGCGTTCGACGCCGTCGGTCCTGGACCCCGAGTCCGAGAAGTTCAAGGCCGCGAAGGCCGCCAAGGCCGAGGCCGAAGCCAAGGCGAAGGCCGAGAAGGAAGCGAAGAAGGCCGCCGAGCCCGACTTCGGCCCGCCGCCCACAGAGACGGAACTCCGGCGCCGGATCGTCCAGCGCCGGACGCACCTCACCGGGGTCCGCGACGAACTGGACGAGGAACTCGACGTCAAGACCCAGGCGCAGGCACTGCTGGCCGCGGCCCAGGTCCGGCTGCAGGAAGGCAAGGACCAGCTCGGCGGCAAGGTCGCCGGTTTCCGGTCCTCCACCGGTGCCGATGCCGCTGAAGCAGGCTTGCGGCACAGCGCTGGAAGCCGCTCGCCATCCTCGCCGCCTCGAGCGCCGCACTCGTGTTCCTGCTCCGCAAACTGATGAAGGGCTAGGCAGCCCGCTGAACTGCAACGCCCGAACGACGACGGCCACGGAAAGGGGGAACGGATGAAGTTCATCGGTGCTGGTGCCCGGCCTGGGCAATCCCAGGTCCACCACGACGCGGTCTTCACCATCCCCAATCTGCTGACCGTGGTGCGGTTCCTTGGCGTCCCGCTCTTCATCTGGCTCGTGCTCGGCCCGCAGGAATACGGCTTCGCCGCGCTGGTGCTGGTCATCATGGCCAGCACCGACTGGGTGGACGGCTACATCGCCCGCCGCTTCAACCAGATGTCCAACCTCGGCCGGATCATGGATCCCATCGCGGACCGGCTGTCACTGATCGCGGTTGCCGTGACCCTCGTGATCGCCGGCGTCGTGCAGTGGTGGTACCTGACGGCACTGCTCGTCCCGGACGCCATCCTGCTCGCGGTGTCGTTGTACTACTTCCGCAGCCATCCGGACCTTCCGGTCAGCCGGATCGGGAAGATGCGGACGGGACTGCTCCTGACCGGAACGCCGCTGCTGGTGCTCTCCAAGCTGCCCGATCCCCGGCACGGAGGCCTACGCACGTGATCGCCTGGATCTTCCTGGGCCTGGGACTGATCGGGCACTGGATCGCCGGCTACAACTATTTCCGGGCCATCATTCGCAAGGGCAAGAAAGTCAACGACGACGACGGCGGCATCCGCTGATGGTCTGGACCGCGGTTCTGCTCGCGGTGCTCGGCGCCTTCTGCCTGGCCTTCGGTGCGCAGCGCCAGGGCAGCGCGGTGAAGGCTGACACCGGCGGACTGGCGCTCAGCAGCCACGGCATGCTCCGGCTGCTCCGCAACCCCCGCTGGGTCTTCGGCCTGCTGCTGCTCTGTGCGGGCATGGCCATGAACGCCGTCGCCCTGGTCATGGCGCCGCTGACAGTGGTCCAGCCGATCGGGGCGATCGCCCTCGTCATCACCACGATCGTCAACGCCAAGGACCAGGGCCTGAGCATCAACAGGGCCACCGTGGTGGCCATTTCGGCCTGCGTCGCGGGCTCCGCGCTGTTTGTGGTGCTGGCCGTCAACGTGACCCAGGAGAACCACAAGGTCAGCGCCTCGGACGAGCTGACCATCGTGCTGCTGCTGGCCTTGGCCGTCGGACTGTTCGGGACGCTCGCGCTGATGTTCAAGCACCGGATGAGCGCCTTCATCTACATCCTTGGCGCGGGCATCCTGTTCGGCTTCGTCGCCGTCCTGACCCGCATCATCGGCAAGCACCTGCTGGATCCGAACGGCCTGGGCGTGCTGAATGTGCCGTGGTACTCCGTCGTCGCCATCGCCGCCGCCGGCGGACTCGGATCCTGGTTCGTGCAGAACGCATACTCCGGCGGCCCGCCGGACCTCGTGATCGCCGGGCTGACCGTGATTGACCCGATCGTCGGCATCGCGATCGGCATCACGATCCTGGGCGAACTGCGCCCGGATGTCCATGCCGTGGCGGCCATTGCGATGGGGACGGCCGCTTCACTTGCTATCGTGGGAGTGATCGCCCTTTCGAGGCACCACCCGGAGGTCACCAAGCGCAAGAAGGACGCGCGGAAGGCCGCGGGCCGGTCGTCATAGGGCATCGGACCCAGATTTCACCAGTAGGCCCGGCGCCTGCGCCGACGGCCAGCCGGCCACCGCAGCCCCAGCTGCCCGCACCGTGACCACCAGGAGCTCCCCACGTGACCTTGCCCGACACCCAGCACCCGCTGACCATCCTGATCGCCGCGGACACCTACCCGCCGCACGTCAACGGTGCCGCCCAGTTCGGCTACCGCCTGGCCAAGGGAATGACCGCACGCGGACACGACGTGCACGTCCTCGCCTGCCGTCCGGGCAAGGGCAAGAGCTTCAGCGAGTTCCGCGACGAGGCGACAGTCCACCGCCTGCGCTCCCACTCGGTGCCGACGCACGAATACTTCCGCATCACGTTCCCGTGGGAGATCAAAAAGGAAATCAGCCTCCTGTTCGACCGCATCCAGCCGGACGTCGTGCACATCCAGAGCCACTACATGATCGGCGAGCACGTGCTCTACGAAGCCGTAAAGCGCGGCATCCGGATCGTGGCGACCAACCACTTCATGCCCGAGAACCTGAACCCCTTCCTGCCGTTCCCGCAGTGGTTCAAGGACATCGTCGGCCGCATCTCGTGGAAGGACATGGGCAAGGTCATGGGCCAGGCCGACGTCGTCACCACCCCCACGCCGCTGGCCGCCAAGGCGATGCACCAGCACGCCTTCCTCCGCAAAGTCCTGCCGCTCTCCAACGGCATCGACGCCTCGGCCTACGAGCTGAAGCCCGGCGAGACGCTGGAGCGCCACCCCAGCCCCACCGTCCTCTTCGTCGGCCGGCTCGCCGAGGAGAAGCACGTTGACGTACTGATCGACGCCGTCGCCAAGACACCTGTTGATCTGGACATCCACCTCGAGGTCGTGGGCGGCGGTGAAGTGCGGCCGGCCCTCGAAGCGCAGGTGGCCCGGCTCGGACTGCAGGACCGGGTCAGGTTCCTGGGCATGGCGAGCGACGCGGAACTGCGCGAGGCCTACCTCGCGGCAGATGTCTTCTGCATGCCGGGCACGGCCGAGCTCCAGTCCTTGGTCACCCTCGAGGCGATGTCGGCGTCGACGCCGGTGCTGCTCGCGGACGCCATGGCGCTGCCGCACCTGGTGCACGACGGCGAGAACGGCCACCTGTTCACGCCCAATGACAGCGACGACCTCGCCGCCAAAATGGCCCGGCTCTTCACGCTTCCGGCAGACGAGCTCGCTGCCATGGGCAAAACGAGCCGTGAGATGGTCGAGAACCACAGCATCGAACGCACGCTCCGGACCTTCGAGGACCTCTACCGCGGAGCCAGCTACGACGACCTGGTCGTCTGAGCGGGCGCCCTGCTGACAGGCAGCGGCGATTAGTATTGTTAGAGTGTTTTTCTGCCCGGACGCGGTCCGGCCCCGAGTGGGCCGGGACGATGTCCGGGCACCTGGGGCTATAGCTCAGCTGGTTAGAGCGCGGGACTCATAATCCTAAGGTCCTCGGTTCAAGTCCGAGTAGCCCTACATATCAGCGGAACCCTGGCCGGATCCGCTCCACGGGAGCCGTGGCTGACGTTCAGACGTCGGCCGCGGCTCCTTCTGTTTGCCCGGCATCATCCGGCCCTTCCTGCGGCCCACCCGGCGCCGGCGGAGCGTGCCTTCCCCTTGCAGGACGCGACGGCCCTGCGGTATGTTACTGGTGAGTAACTTACCTGCGGCGCGCGTCGCCCGCGTCCTTTTGGTCGCTGCTGATCACAAGTGAAGGAACAACATGCCCAAAGCTGCAATCGACATCAACAACCTCCCGTACGCCGACGGCGACTTCTTCGCGTTCGAGCAGCTGCTCAGCGGCAAGGAACAGGACCGCCTGGCGGAAGTCCGGGAATTCCTGGCCCGCGAGGTCAAGCCGATCGCCGTCGACTGCTGGAACCGCGGCGAGTTCCCGATGGAACTGATCCCGAAGCTGGCCGAGATCGACCTGGTCAGCCCGGTCAGGCGGCAGGGCTACTCCAACCTCTTCGCCGGCATCCTGCACGCCGAAGCGACCCGGGCCGACACGTCCATCGCCACCTTCATGGGCGTGCACGACGGGCTGTTCACCGGCTCGATCGAAGCCCTGGCCTCGCAGGAGCAGCAGGAAGCCTGGCTGCCGGACATCTACTCGCTGAAGAAGATCGGCGCCTTCGGCCTGACCGAACCCCTCGGCGGGTCCGACGTCGCCGGCGGCACCCGGACCACTGCCCGGCGTGAAGGCGGCGGCTGGATCCTCAACGGGGCCAAGCGCTGGATCGGCAACGCCACCTTCTCCGACTGGGTTGTCATCTACGCACGCGACCTCGCCGACAACCAGGTCAAAGGCTTCCTCGTGGACACCAAAACCGAGGGGTTCAGCGCGACCAAGATCGAGAATAAGATCTCGCTGCGCACCGTGCAGAACGCGGATATCACCCTCGACAACGTTGTGGTCCCGGATTTCTTCAAGCTGGCCAACGCCAACAGCTTCCGCGACACGAACAAGGTCCTGAAGGTCACCCGGCTGGCCGTCGCCTGGCAGGCTGTCGGCCAGCAGCTAGCCGCCTTCGACGTCGCGCGCCGCTATGCCGTCGAGCGCCACCAGTTCGGCCGCCCGATTGCCTCCTTCCAGATGATCCAGCATCAGTTGGTCCAGATCCTGGGCAACGCCGTGAGCTCCATGGGCATGATGGTGCGGCTGTCGCAGCTCGAGGACGCCGGCGAAGCCAAAGACGAGCAGTCGGCGCTGGCCAAGGCCTTCACCACGGCGCGGATGCGCGAAAGTGTTGCCCTGGGCCGCAGCATCCTCGGCGGCAACGGGATCGTGACCGACTACGAGATGGCGAAGGTCTTCGCCGATGCGGAAGCCATCTACTCCTATGAGGGGACGCACGAGATCAACACCCTGGTCACCGGCCGGGCCATCACCGGGATCTCCGCGATCGTCTAGGCTTCCCCGGCCCGGCGCCTACCCCGGCGCCTACCCCGGCGCCTACCCCGGCGCCGGGTCAAGCGGCGGCAGCAGGATGGACGGGCGCAGGTCCATCACGAAGGCCAGCGGGTTCAGGTACTCCTCCCCGCGCCGGACGCCCCAGTGGACGCAGGGGACCGGGCCGCAATGGCCGGGCAGCACCGTGCCGAGCAGGCCGCCGTCGGGCACGAACGCCCCCGCCGTGAGCCGGCTTTCCACCGGCTCGAAACTGCTGCGCAGGCCATTGCCGTGGTCGATGGTGATGACGGGCCGGTCCACAACAACCCCGACGAAGCTGACGGTCCCCGCCGCCGGGGCGGTGACCGGGGCGCCCGCGGACGCGGCCGCGAGGTCGACGCCGCGATGCCCGCTCAGCCAAGGCTTGGGTGGCGGGTCGAAAGGCCGGAGTACAGCCGGCCGCGGATCCAGCGGCCAGCTCCAGCCGCCGGGAGCGGCCGGTACCGGCACCGCCTCCGGAGCCACCATTTCCGCGGGGATGGCCGGCCCCGTCGGTACCGCTGCGACGGGGGCGATAACCAGGAGTGTGGCTGCAAGCAGGGCCGGGATCTTCATGGTCCCAGCGTGGCGCAGGCTCGGGACCGGCCGGAAGCGGCCGTCCCCGCTATGTGGAAAGCCCGCTCAGCCGCCGCCGGGTCTGCGCCGGCCAGGGCACCCAAAATGTCACCCGATATGCCGTCCCAAAACGACCTCGGAATCGCCCCCGCAGGCCACTGCAAACCGTCCATCCGGACCGGGTCCCTGTAGTACACTTGGTGGAGCAGTTTGCTGTGCCCTCACGCTTGATGGCTGCCTTTGTGCGAACAAGGTAATTGTCTAAGCCGGCACGCCTCATTCAGGGGTGCGGGGGAGCAGTGGCTGACTACGCGTATCCAACCCTCCTTATCTGAAGCCTGAAACTTCCGGTGCGGAGGACTGCGCCTCCTGCGGTCCACCCCTTACGGGGCGGATGGGAAGCGCGGTGGATGCCAGGAGCAACGCCCGCCTGGGTATTTGCTAATTAACCGTCAACTATTGGCAGGGTAAGAGAGCCTATGGGCTCTCTCATGAATGACCTGCCGGAAGGAGCGCCGGCATGCCCGTCGTAACTATGCGCCAGCTGCTTGACAGCGGCGTCCACTTTGGACACCAGACCCGCCGTTGGAACCCGAAGATGAAGCGATTCATCTTCACGGAGCGCAACGGCATCTACATCATTGACCTGCAGCAGTCGCTGTCCTACATCGACCGTGCCTACGAGTTCGTGAAGGCCACCGTTGCACACGGCGGCACCGTTCTCTTCGTCGGCACCAAGAAGCAGGCGCAGGAATCCATCGCCGAGCAGGCCACCCGCGTTGGCCAGCCCTACGTCAACCAGCGTTGGCTCGGCGGTATGCTGACCAACTTCCAGACGGTCTCCAAGCGCATCCAGCGCATGAAGGAACTCGAAGAGATCGACTTCGACGACGTCGCCGGTTCCGCGTACACCAAGAAGGAACTGCTGCTCCTTCGTCGCGAACTCACCAAGCTGGAAACCAACCTTGGCGGCATCCGCAACCTGACCAAGGCACCTTCCGTGCTCTGGATCGTGGACACCAAGAAGGAACACCTCGCCGTTGACGAGGCCAAGAAGCTGAACATCCCGGTTGTTGCCATCCTGGACACCAACTGCGATCCGGACGAAGTCGACTTCCCGATCCCGGGCAACGACGACGCCATCCGCTCCGTCAACCTCCTGACCCGCGTTGTGGCCGACGCCGTTGCTGAGGGCCTCATCGCCCGCAACCAGCGCGCAACCGGCACCACCGAGGCTCCGGAAGAGCCGCTGGCTGAGTGGGAGCGCGAGCTCCTCGAAGGCAGCAAGGCCGAAGCTGCTGCTGCTCCCGAAGCTGCTGCTGCACCGGAAGCCGAAGCTGCTCCGGCCGCTGCCGCTGAAGAAGCACCCGCTGCAGAAGAGGCACCCGCTGCAGAGGAAGCCCCGGCAGCTGCCGAGGCCACCCCGGCTCGACGAAGCCAAGTAGCCTGCCAGCTCAGCTGACAAGTAAATCTGGATCGCCCCACGCGCTCACCGCAGCGTAGGGGGTACTGACAGGATGGCCGCTCACCGGGTGAGCAGCCGTCCTGTCGGTCCGTACACCACATAAAATTTCTAGACAGAGGGGTTCACATGGCGAACTACACTGCCGCTGATATCAAGGCTCTGCGCGAGCGCACTGGCGCCGGCATGATGGATGTCAAGAAGGCTCTTGACGAAGCCAACGGTGACGCCGAGAAGGCCATCGAAATCATCCGCATCAAGGGCCTGAAGGGCGCTACCAAGCGCGAAGGCCGCTCCACCGCAGAAGGCCTGGTTGCTGCCAAGGTCGACGGCGGCGTCGGCGTGATGATCGAAGTCAACTGCGAGACCGACTTCGTCGCGAAGGCTGACAAGTTCATCCAGCTCGCCGACAAGGTCCTGGCCGTTGCAGTCGAGTCCGGCGCTGCCGACCTCGAGACCCTGCTGGCCACCGAAGTTGACGGCAAGCCGCTGTCCGAGGTCGTCGTCGAAGAGGGCGCCGTCCTGGGCGAAAAGGTTGTTGTCCGCCGCATCTCCCGCATCGAGGGTGCCACGGTCGACGCTTACCTGCACAAGACCTCCAAGGACCTCCCGGCCCAGGTCGGCGTCCTGTTCGCTGTCGACGGCGAAGGCGAAGCAGCTGCTACCGCAGCCCACGACGTCGCAGTCCACGTTGCCGCGATGTCCCCGAACTACCTCTCCCGTGAGGATGTTCCGGCCGACCTCGTCGAGTCCGAGCGTCGCATCGCCGAGGAGACGGCCAAGGCTGAAGGCAAGCCCGAGGCTGCCATGACCAAGATTGTGGAAGGCCGTGTCACGGGCTTCTACAAGGGCGAGGTCCTCCTCGACCAGGCATTCGCCAAGGATGCCAAGAAGTCTGTCGCGCAGGTCCTCACAGAGGCCGGCGTCAAGGGCACCGCGTTCACGCGTTTCCGCGTCGGTTCCTAGTCAAGGAACTGTCCGGCATTAGTCAGACACGCTAAGGGGGTGGTCACCGTGGTGGCCACCCCTTTTGCATGCACCCGGGACATCCACCGCCAGCGGCCGAATGACGCCGCTGGTCCCCGGCACGATAACCTAGCTCAGAGTTCACCAACGGGAAGGCACCATGGAAACCGTCACTAATTCAGCCCAGCCGAGGAAGAGCCGGCGCAGAGTCCTGTTGAAGCTTTCCGGCGAGGTCTTCGGCGGCGGGAAACTGGGCGTAGACCCCGATACCGTCCGCGGCGTGGCCAAGCAGATCGCCGCCGCAGTGCCCGACGTCGAGGTCGCAATCGTCGTCGGCGGCGGCAACTTCTTCCGCGGTGCGGAACTGTCGCAGAGCGGCATGGACCGCTCCCGCGCCGACTACATGGGCATGCTCGGCACCGTGATGAACTGCCTGGCGCTCCAGGACTTCCTGGAACAGGCCGGCGTCGAGACCCGCGTGCAGAGCGCCATCACGATGGGCCAGGTCGCCGAGGCGTACATTCCGCGCCGCGCCATCCGGCACATGGAGAAGGGCCGCGTCGTGATCTTCGGCGCCGGCGCGGGGCTCCCGTACTTCTCCACCGACACCGTCGCCGCGCAGCGGGCCCTTGAAGTCCACGCCGACGTCGTCCTGATGGCCAAGAGCGGCGTCGACGGCGTCTACACGGCGGATCCGAAGAAGGACCCCACAGCCGAGAAGCTCCACCGGCTCAGCTACGACGACGCCCTGCGCCGCGATATCCGGGTGATGGACCAGACCGCCATGACCATGTGCAAGGACAACAACCTCACCATGGTGGTGTTCGGGATGGAAGGCGAAGGCAACGTCACGCGCGCCATCCGCGGCGAAGAGCTGGGCACCGTAGTCACCCCCTAGCAGCGGCTAGGATGTTTTCAGGACAGTTCCGCTCCCCGGACCAGGGGGAACAAGCGGATCCACAGACGGAACATAGACCGTGCAGCAGTCCCGCCCGCCGGGATGCACCAATTTCTGAGGAGAGATCGTGATCGAAGAAACCTTGCTCGAAGCCGGGGACAAGATGGACAAGGCGGTTGAAGTAGCCAAGGAAGACTTCGCCTCGATCCGTACCGGCCGCGCCAACCCGGGCCTGTACAACAAGGTCCTGGTGGACTACTACGGCTCGCCGACGCCGCTGCAGCAGCTGGCCTCCTTTGCCATCCCGGACGCCCGCACCATCCTCATCACCCCCTTCGACAAGACCGCGCTGCGCGACATCGAACGTGCGTTGAGCGACTCCGAGGTCGGAGCCAACCCCTCCAACGACGGCAACGTCATCCGGATCACCATCCCGGACCTCACGCAGGAGCGCCGCAAGGAATACGTCAAGATCGTCAAGACCAAGGGCGAGGACGCAAAAATCTCCATCCGCAACATCCGCCGCAAGGCCAAGGAAACCCTGGACAAGCTGGTCAAGGACGGCGAAGCCGGCGAGGACGAGGGCAGCCGTGGCGAGAAAGAACTCGACGCCATGACCAAGGCCCACGTCGACGGCATCGACGAACTGCTCAAGCGCAAGGAAGCCGAGCTGCTCGAGGTCTGATGGGTCAAGCACAGCAAGCCCCCGGACCACACGTCCGGGGGCGGGGGAAGCAACGCAGTAACCCGACGCCCAAAGCCGGCAGGAACCTTCCTGCCGCCACCGCGGTGGGCCTCGGCATGCTCCTGGTCGTCCTCGGCGGCCTGCTGTTCCTTCCGCTCGGCTTCGTGCTGGTTGTCACCACCTTCGCCATCTTCGGCGTCTGGGAGATCTTCCGGGCGCTCGAGGCCTCAGGGACCCGGCTGCCGATCATCCCGGTGATGGTCGGGACGGTCGCCATGCCGCTCGCCGCCTACTTCGGCGGCCAGGAAAGCCTCCTGTTCGCCATGCTGCTCAGCAGTGTGGCCGTTCTCCTGTGGCGTTCCCTGGAGGGCGCGGCGGGTTCGGCGCGCAGCATCTTCGCCGGGGTCTTCACCATGGCCTGGGTGCCTTTCCTGATCAGCTTTGCCGTGCTGCCGCTGCATACCTCCGGCGGTGAGACACCGGTGGGACTCTGGCCCGACGGCGTGGTGCCCCCGGGCGCGTGGCAGATCGCGACGCTCCTGCTGCTGGTGGTCTCCAACGACACCTTCGGGTACCTCGTCGGCGCGTCCCTGGGCAAGCACCCGATGGCCCCGAAAATCAGTCCCAAGAAGACCTGGGAGGGTTTCAGCGGCTCCATTGCCGGTGCCATGGTGATCGGTGTGCTGGCCAGCATCTTCGTGCTGGACAAACCCTGGTGGGTGGGTGCTGTGCTCGCGGTGGGCATGGTCGCCGCGGCGACGGCCGGCGACCTCGCCGAATCCATGGTGAAGCGCGAACTCGGCATCAAGGACATGAGCAGTATCCTGCCCGGCCACGGCGGAGTGATGGACCGGCTGGACTCGATTGTGTTCGCCTCGCCGGTGGCTTTTATCCTCTTCTCCGTCTTCGCCGGCACCTAGCGCCCCGCCCCGGTTCCCACCTCGTTCCAACTCCGGCCCTAGAATGGTGCCAGCAAACCAGCCGAACGGCATTGAAGGAAACATAGTTACAGTGGACATTCAACGGCAGATTCCTGCTTCCTTTGACCGCGTGCAGCGGAACCAGTACGGCTACAACGCCAAGCAGGTCGATCAGTTCCTGCAGCGCGCCCGGGTGTCGTTCGAATCCCCGAGCGTGGCGGGCCGTCCGGTCAAAAGCGCCGACGTGCGGGCCGTGACCTTCGACCCCGTCAAGGGCGGTTACGCCGCGGCAGGCGTGGACGCCGCGCTGGACCGGCTCGAGGATGCCCTCGCCCTGCGGGAACGCGATGAACTGATCGGGGAACGCGGCGAGGAAGCCTGGCTCCGCGACATCGGCCGGCTGGCCGGGCTGCTCCGCGGACGGCTCCACCGCCCCGACGGCCAGCGCTTCCGCCGCCCCGGCAAAGCCAAGGTCCGCAGCTACAACACCACTGATGTCGATGACCTGTGCCACGAGCTGATCGGCTACCTCGAAGAGGACCGGCCGCTGAGCGTGGACAACGTCCGGCGCGCCGTCTTCCGGCCCGCCGTCGGCCGCGAAGGCTATGAGGAAAGCCAGGTGGACGCCTTCCTGGACCGCGCCGTCGAACTGATGGCCGCCATCGACTGACGGCCCCCCATCAACTGACGGCCCGCGGCGCTGGTCAGCGTTCGGTCGCCAGCGGCCGTTCCGGGGTGTGCAGCCGCGTCATCAGCCGCGTGATGGTCCGCGGCACACGGTGGCTGGTGGCCCGGGACACCAGGACCATAACGGCGAAGGCCGCCGGGACCGTCCAGGCCGCCGGTTGCGCCAGCCACGACGGCGTCCCGGCACCGCCCAGCATGGCACCGGCCACCATCGCCCCGCCGCAGAGGACCCCGCCGGTCACCATGCCGGCGATCGCCCCCGCGTCCGTCAGCCCGCGCCACCAGATCCCCAGCAGCAGCACCGGGCAGATCGTTGACGCCGTGAACGCGAACACCAGCCCCACGCTGCCGGCCAGCGCCTGCGAGTCCGTCATCGACGCGATCCCGAGCGGCACGATCGCCGAGACGACCGCCGCGAGCCGGAAGCCCCGCACACTGCCGCCGAGCACGTCCTGGCTGATGACGCCCGCGAGGGAAACCACCAGCCCGGACGTGGTCGACAGGAACGCGGCGAACGCGCCGGCCACCACGAGGGCGGACAGCAGGTCCCCGGCCGTCCCGCCCACCAGCTGCCCCGGAAGCAGCAGGACCAGCGCGTCGGCCTGCCCGGTCCGCGCGAGGCCGGGCGCGAAGAGGCGCCCGATCAGGCCGCACGCCGTCGGGAACAGGTAGAAGACCGACAGCAGCCCCAGCACAATCAGGGTGGTCCGCCGCGCGGACTGGCCGTCCGGATTCGTGTAGAACCGCACCAGGACATGCGGCAGCCCCAGGGTGCCGAACAGCAGCGCCACCAGCAGGGAGATGTTCTGGTAGGGGCTGGCCGGGGCGGCGGCCGTGGGGTTCACCCCCGCCTCGGACACCGCCGGGGCGCCGGTCCCGGCGAGCACAAACACGATGAACACGACCGGAACGGCCAGCGCCGTCAGCTTCAGCCAGTACTGGAAGGCCTGGACGAAGGTGATGGACCGCATCCCGCCCGCCACCACGGTGAAGCAGACGACGGCGACCACCGCCACCTGCCCCACCCACGCCGGCAGGCCCGTGGTGATCCGGATCGCCAGGGCGGCGCCGTGGAGCTGCGGGACGATGTAGAGCCAGCCGACCAGCACCACCACCACGCTGGTGACGCGCCGGACCGCCCGCGAGTCCAGCCGGGCCTCGGTGAAATCGGGAATGGTGTACGCGCCGGAACGCCGCAGGGGAGCGGCCACAAAGAGCAGCAGCATCAGGTAGCCGGCGGTGTAGCCGACCGGGAACCACAGGGCATCCGTCCCGGAGAGCAGGATCAGCCCGGCGACGCCGAGGAAGCTCGCGGCGGAAAGGTACTCCCCGCCGATCGCCGACGCGTTCCACCAGGGCCGCACGGTCCGGGACGCGACGTAGAAGTCCCCGGTGGTGCGCGAGATCCGGAGGCCGTAGAAACCGATGACGGCCGTGGCCAGCGAGACGGCGGCGAAGGCCGCGAGGCCCACCACCGGGTTCACCGGCGCCTCACTTGTCCCCGGCCAGGTCCCGGTAGCGGGCCTCGTTCCGCGCCGCAGAGCGCACGTACAGCCACGCGCTGAGCCCGATCACGGGGTAGATGCCGGCGCCCAGGAGCACCCAGTCGAAGGGCAGCCCGGCGATCGTCGAGTCCGCGAGGCCCGGGACCAGCCCGAGCATCAGCGGGAAGGCGAAGAGGATCAGCAGGAAGCCGAGCGCCACCACCAGGCCCAGCCGCAACTGGGAGCGGATCAGCGAGCGGACAAAGACCTGCCCGGCGTCGGACTCCTCCGCCGCTTCGCGGGCATCGGCGGCGGACCGGGCGGCGGGCAGGGCCGTCCGGCCCTGCGTCGTGCTGCGGGGCGCGGTGACGCGGACGCGGGTCATGCCTGCGGCCGGATCCGGGTCGACTCCAGTTTCTCCCGCACGGACGGCAGATGCCGGCGGCTGATGGGCAGCTCGGCCCCGGCGACGGTGACGCTGGGTCGCGCCGCCGCGAGCTTCATGTGGCTGACGTGGTTCAGGGCGATCAGGTACGAGCGGTGCATGCGGATGAACCCGGCGTCGGCCCATTGCTGTTCCAGGTCCGCCAGCGGAACCCGGATGAGGTAGCTCGCGTCCGCGGTGTGCAGCCTGGCGTAGTCGCCCTGCGCCTGCACGTACGTGACGTCCTCGCGCCGGATCATCTTGGTGTGGCCGCCAAGGTCCACGGTGATCATTTCGGGCGCCGGGGCGCCGTCCTTGAGGCAGCTCGCTGATCCGGCCGATGGACTTCGCCAGCCGCTCGGCCCGCACGGGCTTCAGCAGGTAGTCCACGGCGGCCAGCTCGAACGCCTCCAGTGCGCAGTCCTCGTCCGCCGTCACGAACACAACGGCCGGCGGGTGGGCGCTGCGGGCGATGACCCGGGCAATGTCCAGCCCGGAGAGCGCCGGCATGTGGATGTCGAGGAAGACGGCGTCGACCTCCCCGGCTTCGAGCGCGCGGAGGGCCTCGGCGCCGGAGGACGCACGGTGGATCATCCCGATCCGGTCATCTTTGCCGAGCAGGAATGCCAGTTCCTCGACGGCGGGCAGCTCGTCGTCGGCGACGAGGACATTAATCATGGTTCTAGACTACTGCCGCAGGCATTTGGACACCGGTCCTGGCGGCGGATCAGGCGTCGTGGCTCGGCTGCGACTTGGGCACGCGCATGGTGATCAGCGTGCCCTCCCCGGGGGCCGTTTCGATCACGAGCCCGTTGTCCTCGCCGTAGACCTGCCGCAGCCGCGCATCGACGTTGCGCAGCCCGACGTGGTCGCCGTCGCTGTGCCCGGCCAGGACGGAGCGCAGCTGTTCGGGGTCCATGCCCACGCCGTCGTCCTCGATGGTCACCTCGGCGAAGGCCCCGGAATCGTTGGCAGTGATCGAGATATGGCCCGGCCCCTCCTTGGCCTCGAGCCCGTGCCGGACGGCGTTTTCCACGAGCGGCTGCAGGCTCAGGAACGGGATCACGGTGCTGAGCACTTCGGGTGCGATCCGCAGGCTGACCTGCACCCGGTCCCCGAACCTGGCGCGTTCCAGGAGCAGGTAGCGGTCGATGCAGCGCAGTTCCTCGGCCAGCGTGGTGAAATCACCATGCCGGCGGAAGGAATAGCGGGTGAAGTCGGCGAATTCCACCACGAGTTCGCGGGCCCGTACCGGATCGGTGTTGATGAAGGACGCGATCGCGTTCAGCGAGTTGTAGATGAAGTGCGGACTGATCTGGGCCCGCAGCGCCCGGACCTCGGCCTCCATCAGCAGGGTCGCGGTTGGCATCGAGCTCGGCCAGCTCCACCTGGGTGGCCACCCAGTCGGCCACCTCGCCGGTGGCGCGGACCAGTCCCGCGCCGGCGGACGGGGCGAAGGCCGCCACGATGCCCACCACGCGGGTGCCGGCCTTGATCGGGGCGATCACGACGGCGCGCTCCACGCCGGGTGGCAGCGTCCCGGGCGCGCCGGCTCCGGCGAGGAGCTGCAGTTCGCCGGCGGGGATCACGGCGGTGTGGCCGCCGTCGAGCACGCGGGCGGCGAGCCCCATCAACGCCGGCTTGAGTTCCTCGCCGGTCCCGTCCCAGGCGAGCACCCCGTTGGTGTCCGTGATCGCCAGCGCGTCGCAGCCCAGCAGGCTGCGCAGCTGGCGGCCGGCCTTGGCGGCGCCGGCAGGGTTGAGGCCCGGTCCGCAGATGCTGCCCGGCCCGCGAAGCCGCGTGCAGCGTCTTGTAGGTGGCCTGTTCCGCGTCGGTGCCGAGCTCCCGGAACGAGCGGAGGACCTTAAGGCCGACGGCTACGACGACGGCGATCGCCATGGCGATCACGGCGATGGCGGCGGCGGTGAACAGCGGAGAGTCCGGCATGCTGCCCAGCGTATCGCGCCCCCGCCGGGATCCCGGGCGGCCGCCGTTTGGCGCAGCATCGGGACCGCTGAGCGACGCGGGGCGCGACGGAGGTGGATTGTTGCGTGCATCGGACGATGCACAGTGATTGCAGTCACATTGGTGGCGGGCTGTTTTTCGTCAGGTCAAGGCCGACGGTGTGGGACTCGCCAGTCTCAATGAGGAGGAACGATGGGTCACGACGCCCAAGAACCGGACGCCGCGGCGGCCGTGGACTTCAAGGAAGTCCAAGCGACGGAGCGCTTTCAGGAACTGCGCAAACGTCACCGCAGCTTTGTCTTTCCGATGGCCATTGCATTCCTGCTCTGGTACTTCGCCTACGTCCTGCTGGCCGACTACGCGGTCGACTTCATGTCCACCAAGGTGTGGGGCAACATCAATGTCGGCCTGCATCCTGGGCCTGCTGCAGTTCGTGTCCACGTTCGCCATCACCAGCTGGTACGTCAGCTACTCGAACCGGAAGCTTGACCCGATCGCCGCCGAAATCCGCCAGCGAAATCGAAGGCCACGAATTCGACAAGCACGGCAACCCGGTGGGCGGAGTCAGCAAAATGACACTTATGATTCCCGCGGTCAACGTCGCCGCCCTCAAGGACACCACCCTGCTCAACATGGGCATCTTCGGCCTGTTCGTGGCGGTCACCATGGTGATCGTGCTTCCGCGCCAGCCGCAACAACAAGACCGCCGCGGACTACTACGCCGCCGGACGGTCGTTCACCGGTTCGCAGAACGGCACCGCCATCGCCGGCGACTACCTCTCCGCGGCCTCCTTCCTCGGGCATCACCGGCGCCATCGCCATCAACGGCTACGACGGCTTCATGTACTCCATCGGCTTCCTCGTCGCCTGGCTGGTGGCCCTGCTGCTCGTCGCCGAACTGCTGCGCAACACCGGCAAGTTCACCATGGCCGACGTGCTGTCCTTCCGCCTGAAGCAGCGCCCCGTCCGCATCGCGGCAGCCATCTCCACCCTGGCCGTCTGCTTCTTCTACCTCCTGGCCCAGATGGCCGGCGCCGGCAGCCTCATCTCGCTGCTGCTGGGCATCAGCGACTGGGGCGGCCAGGCCCTGGTGATCGTCGTCGTCGGCGCCCTGATGATCATGTACGTCCTGATCGGCGGCATGAAGGGCACCACGTGGGTGCAGATCATCAAGGCCATGCTGCTGATCGCCGGCGCCGCGGTCATGACGTTCTGGGTCCTGGCGATCTACGGCTTCAACCTCTCCGACCTGCTCGGGCGGCGCGGTGGAAACCGCCAAGAACCCCGGCAGTCCTGAACCCGGGCCTGCAGTACGGCAAGTCCGAGACCTCCAAGCTCGACTTCATGTCCCTGGGCCTCGCCCTGGTGCTCGGCACCGCCGCCCTTCCGCACGTGCTGATGCGCTTCTACACGGTCCCCACCGCAAAGGAAGCCCGCAAGTCGGTGGTCTGGGCCATCTGGCTGATCGGCCTGTTCTACCTGTTCACCCTGGTGCTCGGCTACGGCGCCGCCGCCCTGGTGGGCGCGGACACGATCAAGTCGGCACCGGGCGGCGTCAACTCCGCGGCTCCGCTGCTGGCCTTCCACCTCGGCGGACCGCTGCTGCTGGGCTTCATTTCCGCTGTTGCCTTCGCCACGATCCTGGCCGTTGTCGCCGGGCTCACCATCACCGCCGCGGCTTCCTTCGCCCATGACATCTACGCCAACGTCCTCGCCAAGGGCAAGGCGGACCCGGACACCGAGGTCAAGGTGGCGCGGCGGACCGTGGTGGTGATCGGCGTGCTGGCGATCGTCGGCGGCATTTTCGCCAACGGGCAAAACGTCGCGTTCCTCGTGGCGCTGGCCTTCGCGGTGGCTGCCTCGGCCAACCTGCCGACGATCATCTACTCGCTGTTCTGGCGCCGATTCACCACCCAGGGTGCCATCTGGAGCATGTATGGCGGCCTTGGCTCGGCCATCATCCTGATCGTCCTGTCCCCGGTGGTTTCGGGTGCCAAGACGTCCATGATTCCGGGTGCCAACTTCGCGATCTTCCCGCTGAGCAACCCCGGCATCGTCTCCATCCCGCTGGCGTTCTTCCTCGGCTGGCTCGGCACGGTGCTGGACAAGAAGCTGGAAGACACCACCAAGCAGGCCGAAATGGAGGTCCGCTCCCTCACGGGTGTGGGCGCCGAAAAGGCCACCAACCACTAACGACAGAACGCAGGCCGCCGGCGCCGTCGGCGGCCTGCGGCTGGAATCACAGGAGCTCCCGTGCGGTTGCACGGGAGCTCCTGTGGTTTGGCGCCGGTTCATCCGGCTCAGGCCGCGGGCCTGAGCCGGATGTTGACCATCTTGAGTTCGTTCTTGCCCTCGAAGCGGTAGGCCAGATCAACTTTCTTGCCGTCGCAGTCGAGTGAGCCTGCGACGTCGACCCCGTTGGTGCCGTTGGTGCTGACCTTGAGGTCCGTGTAGTTGGGCTTGCAGGAGTCATCAAGTGCCAGGCCCTTTACTCCCGCGACAAAGTCCTCCCTGGTGAGCTTCTCCATCAGCGCCGGATCCAGGTACTTGTCATAGGCGGCGCCGGTGTCCCCGGCGATGATCAGTTTGTTGAAGTCATCGGCCAGTCCCCGGGCCTGATGCGATGCGCCGCCGACGATGTTCAGCAGTACTGCGACGCCGACTCCCACGAGCAGCAGGACCCCGCCGACAATCCCCAGCACAATCCACAACGCCTTCCGGCTCTTCTGTGGCGGCTGGGGTGCGCCGGATTGGTCCGGCCCGCTGTAAGGCGGCGGCGGCTGCTGGCCGGGCGGGCCGTACTGGGATGGCCCATACTGTGGCGGCCCGTACTGGGGTGCGCCATGCGGCGGCGGGCCGTAATCGGGTGTCCCGTACTGGGGTGCCGGCGGCTGCGGGCCGGCCGGTTCGCGGCGGGATTCCTGCGGGTCCGGGCGGTAGGGGTCCTGAGGATTGCTCACGATTCAATCCTTTCCGGCAGCCCGCAAAATCACTGCCTTGATTGCATGGGCCATGTCCCTGGACCCCGCGGTGCTGATGGGACACAGCCTATAGCTACGGCCCCGGCGAGACCATCAAAATATGGCGGCGGTCCGTGCCGGCCCGGGGCTCAACTTTCGGCCGGGCCCCGCTCCAGGAGCGGCTGGATGCGGAACGGGATCAGCTCGCCCATGGCCAGGGCTGTGTCCGTCCGGTCGACGCCCTCGCAGGCCAGGATCTTTCCGTTGATCCGGAACAGGTCCTCGGCGTCGAGCGCCACGACGCGCAGGAGCAGGTCCGCCGAACCGGTCAGGCCGTAGCCCTCCAGGATTTCGGGGATCCCGGCAAGCTCCACCGCCAGCTGGCCCAGCTTCTGCTGCTGGACGTGCACGGAAATAAAGGCCATCAACGGATACCCGAGCGAGGCCGGATTGATGCGCCGCTCGAAGGAGAGGAAGACGTGTTTCTTCTCGAGCTGGGCCATCCTCGCCTGCACGGTATTCCGGGACAGCCCGAGCTTCTGGGCCAGGGCCACCACCGTGCGCCGGGGATCCCGGGCCATGGCCGAAAGCAGGCGGGTGTCGGTGCCATCCAAGGGTTGCATAATGCGCAAGATTAGCACGGTCGGGAGGGGCCGGACAGTGCATAATGCTCAATATCTATCCGGGCGGTTGTACCCGATGAGCATTGTGAGTAGGGTCACAAATATCCGGGGCAACGGCGCCCGGGCGGCTGGCGCGCAGCGGGATCACGAGTCCTGCGAGCACCGGTCAGACGACGTCAGAAGGTGCGGACAACTGTGTTTACCGACGACGCGGGCAAGGGCGGCATTGCCGCCGGCGGCCCCGGGAACAGTGCAGAATCAAACAGGCGAACGGGCGGGGATCTCGTCCAGCTCATCACCCCAGGGGGTGAACGCGTCAGCCATCCCGAGTTCGACCCCTGGGTCCAGGATGTCAGCGACGAACAGCTCGGCTCCCTCTATGAGGACATGGTGGTTATCCGCCGGATCGACGCCGAGGCAACCGCCCTGCAGCGCCAGGGCGAGCTTGCCCTCTGGCCGCCGCTGCTGGGCCAGGAAGCTTCCCAGATCGGCTCCGCCCGGTCCCTCCGCGACGACGACTTCGTCTTTCCCAGCTACCGCGACAACGGCGTCGCCTACTGCCGCGGGGTAAAGGCCGAGGACCTCGTCCGGGCCTGGCGTGGCAATGCGCTCGCCGGCTGGGACCCCTTCACCGTCAACGTCGCCACACAGCAGATCATTATCGGCGCCCAGACGCTGCACGCCACCGGCTACGCCATGGGCATCCAGAACGACGGCGCCGATTCGGCCGCCGTGGCGTACTTCGGCGACGGCGCCACGAGCGAAGGCGACGTCAACGAAGCCCTGGTCTTCGCGGCGAGCTTCCAGTCGCCGGTCGTCTTCTTCTGCCAGAACAACCACTGGGCCATCTCGGAACCGGTCCGGCTCCAGTCCCACATCCAGATCGCGGACCGGGCCTCCGGCTTCGGCATCCCGAGCATGCGGGTGGACGGCAACGACGTCCTGGCCGTGATGGCCGCGACCCGCATCGCGCTCGACCGCGCCCGCCGGGGCGGCGGACCGACCTTCATCGAAGCCGTCACCTACCGGATGGGCCCGCACACAACGGCGGATGACCCCACCCGCTACCGGGACGCCAACGAGCTCGAGGACTGGGCCGCCAAGGATCCGATCGCGCGGCTGAAGTCCCTGCTGGACCGCAAGGGCCTGCTCACCGAAGACTTTGAAGCCGCCGTCGCCGCCAAGGCCGACTCCGTGGCCAAGGGGCTCCGCGCCGGCACCATCAGCATGCCCGAACCGCAGCCGATGGATATCTTCAAGCACGTCTACAGCACGCCCAACTCCACGCTGGACCGCCAGCAGGACCACTATTCCCGTTACCTGGCTTCCTTCGGTGATCCCGCAGAAGCCTCTTCTGAAGAAGGTGCACGCTGATGACGCAGATGACCTTTGCCCGAGCCATTAATTCGGGTTTGCGCAAGTCCCTCGAAAATGATCCCAAGGTGATCCTGATGGGGGAGGACATCGGCGCCCTCGGCGGCGTCTTCCGCGTGACGGACGGCCTGCAGAAGGACTTCGGCAAGCACCGCGTCGTGGACACCCCGCTCGCCGAGTCCGGCATCATGGGCACCGCCGTCGGCCTTGCCTACCGCGGCTACCGGCCCGTCGTGGAGATCCAGTTCGACGGCTTCATCTACCCGGCCTTCGACCAGATCGTCAGCCAGGTCGCCAAGATGCACTACCGCACCCAGGGCGCCGTCAAGATGCCCATCACCATCCGCGTACCTTTCGGCGGCGGCATCGGCTCCCCGGAGCACCATTCCGAGTCGCCCGAGGCCTACTTCACCCACACCTCCGGGCTGCGCGTCGTCAGCGTCTCCAACCCGCAGGACGCCTACACGATGATCCAGCAGGCCATCGCCTCGGATGACCCGGTGCTCTACTTCGAACCCAAGCGGCGCTACCACGACAAGGGCGAGGTGGACGAGTCCCTGGACCTTGGCGCCGCCCTGTCCCTGGAGAAGGCCCGCGTCGTCACCGAGGGCACCGACGTCACGCTCGTGGCGTATGGCCCCCTCGTCAAGACCGCCCGTGACGCGGCCCTCGCCGCCGCCGATGAAGGCGTCTCGGTCGAAGTGATCGACCTGCGCTCGCTGTCCCCGCTGGACTTTGCCACCCTCGAGGCCTCGGTCCGGAAGACCGGCCGTCTCGTCATCACGCACGAAGCCTCCCAGTCCGGCGGCATCGGCGCCGAAGTTGCCGCCAGCATCGTGGAGCGCTGCTTCTACCACCTCGAGTCTGCCCCGGTCCGGGTCACCGGCTTCGACGTCCCGTACCCCTATTCAAAGCTTGAGATGCACCACCTCCCCGGCCTGGACCGGATCCTCGACGGCGTCGACCGCGCGCTCGGCCGCCCCAACTCCCTGAGCGGGCTGGAAGGATGAGCGCCACCATGATCAAGGAATTCAGGCTGCCGGACCTCGGCGAGGGCCTCACGGAATCGGAAATCGTGGCCTGGAAGGTCGCGGTGGGGGATACCGTGACGCTCAACCAGATCATCGCGGAGGTCGAAACGGCCAAGGCCGTCGTCGAACTGCCCTCTCCGTTCGCCGGTGTGATCACGGCGCTGCACGAACAGCCCGGCACCGTCGTGGAGGTCGGCAAGCCGATCGTCTCCTTCGAAGTGGAGGGCGACGACGACGCTCCCGCCGCCAGGCGCGAACCGAACCTCGTCGGCTACGGCGCCGTCCTGGAGAACTCCGGCCGGCCGGCGCGCCGTGCCCGCAGCTTCGCGGCGGCTCCGGTCACCCCGCAGGCCGTTGCCCCGGTTGAAACCGTCGAAGCCGCACGCGTGGCGCCCGCGCCCGCCCCGGTTGAAACAGCCGAAGCCGCACCCGCACCCGCACCCGCGTCCGGCGAACGGCCGCGGTCCACACCGCCGGTGCGCAAGCTGGCCAAGGACCTCGGCGTCGACCTCGACGCCGTTCCCGGCACAGGGGAGCACGGTCTCATCACCCGCGACGACGTCCTGAACTTCGTCGGCGGAGGGGACCTGCCCGCGGCAGCCCAGGAACCCGCCGGCACCCCGGCGGCCGTCTCCGGCGCCGGCCGCGCGCAGGGCGAGCGGGAAACGCGCACGCCGATCAAGGGGGTCCGGAAGTTCACGGCCGCCGCGATGGTCTCCAGCGCCTTCACCGCACCGCACGTCACGGAATTCCTGACCCTCGACGTCACGCCCACCATGGAACTGCTGGCCCGGCTCAAGGCCAGCCGCGCATTTGCCGGCTACAAACTCACGCCGCTGACCATCGTGTCCAAGGCCGTGCTGATCGCCCTGCGCAACCACCCGACGCTCAACGCCCGGTGGGATGAGGCCAACCAGGAGATCGTCCAGTTCAACTACGTGAACCTGGGCATCGCGGCGGCGACTCCGCGGGGCCTCACCGTGCCGAACATCAAGGATGCGGACCGGATGTCGCTGATGGAGCTCTCCACTGCGCTGACGGCGCTGACGGACACGGCGCGGGCGGGCAAGACCGCCCCTGCCGAGCTCTCCGGCGGCACCATCTCCATCACGAACATCGGCGTCTTCGGCATCGACGCGGGCACGCCCATCCTGAACCCGGGCGAGGCCGCGATCCTTGCCCTCGGTGCGGTCCGGAAGATGCCGTGGGAGTACCAGGACCAGGTGGCACTGCGCCAGGTCATGACGCTCAGCCTGTCCTTCGACCACCGGCTGGTCGACGGCGAACAGGGCTCGCGCTTCCTGCAGGACCTCGGCGCCATCCTGGCCGACCCGGGCATGGCACTGGCCATGGTCTAGGCGGTTCCGAATCCACGGCTGCCGGCCGTTCCCTTCCGGGGGAGCGGCCGGCAGCCGCTTTTCGTGGCGGGGAAACGACGGCGCGCTGGAGACGCGGGTGTGCTGAGGTGCTTAGTCCTGCGGCGCTGCCGGGGCCATCAGCGCGGCCAGTGCCATGCTTTCGAGCAGCGGGCGGGCACGCTTGACCGCGATCCGCCGCCCGTGGCTGCGCACCGAGTGCGGCGTGGAGTTGATCAGGCCGAAGGTGGCGTGGGCGCGCATCCGCAGCTCGGCGGCCTCGGTGCCGGCGTGCAGCCCGGCCAGGACCTCGACCCAGAGCTCCACGTAGTTGCGCTGGAGCGTGCGGACCTCGGCCTGGTCGTCCTCGGCCAGGTTGCTGAAATCCTGATCCTGGACCCGGATGACGTCGGGATTGCTCAGGGCAAAGTCGACATGGAACGCAACGAGGCCGGCGAGGGCGGCCGCGGCGCCGGCGGAGTCGGCCACCACCCGGCGGCCGCCGTCGAGCAGGTCCTGGCTGACGCTGAGCAGCAACGCCCCGAGGACGGCCTGCTTGCCGGAGAAGTGCCGGTAGACCGCAGGGCCGCTGACACCTGCCGCGGCGCCGAGGTCTTCCAGCGAGACGCGGTTGAAGCCGTCGACGGCGAACAGCTCCGCGGCCGCGGACAGGAGCGCCTGACGGCGGTTCTCCTTGGCCTGGCTGCGCTGTGTAGAGGCAGGAGGGGTCGACGCGGGCTGTGCCGACGCGGGAGGGGCCTGGGTTGTCTGGCTGGACTCGGTCACCGGCAGGTCCTCGTTTCGAAATTCCGGGTGGTTCATGCTGTCCTGTGTTGGACATCACAGTTAATAGAGACTAACCTAAATCTCAGTTATGCGGTACTAACCGAAGTGGCTGGAACGGCCGCAATGCAGGCCCCCAGCATGAAGGCCGAGAACGGAAGCAGTCAATGGAGACAATCGCCAGCAAGCTGGATGCCAGCAGCGCAGCCTTCGCCGCAAACCGGGAGGCCCAGCTCGCGCTCGCCCGTGAGCTGCGCGAACGCCTCGCCGCCGCGGCGCTGGGCGGTCCGGAGAAGTCCCGCGAACGCCACGTGGCCCGCGGCAAACTGCTCCCGCGCGAACGCATCGACCAGCTGCTCGACGACGGCAGCCCCTTCCTGGAAATCGCCCCGCTCGCGGCCAACGGCATGTACAACGACGACTCCCCGGGCGCAGGGGTCATTGCCGGGATCGGCCTGGTGCACGGCCGGCAGGTCCTGGTCGATCTCCAACGACGCCACCGTCAAGGGCGGCACCTACTACCCCATGACCGTGAAGAAGCACCTGCGGGCCCAGGAGATCGCCATGGAGAACCGGCTGCCCTGCATCTACCTCGTGGACTCCGGCGGCGCGTTCCTGCCCAAGCAGGACGAGGTCTTCCCGGACAAGGAACACTTCGGCCGGATCTTCTTCAACCAGGCCAAGATGTCCGCGGCCAAGATCCCGCAGATCGCCTCCGTGATGGGTTCCTGCACCGCCGGCGGCGCCTACGTCCCCGCGATGAGCGACGAGACCGTCATCGTCCGCAACCAGGGCACCATCTTCCTGGGCGGCCCGCCGCTGGTGAAGGCCGCCATCGGCGAGATCGTCACGGCGGAGGAACTCGGCGGCGGCGACGTGCACTCGAAAATCTCCGGCGTCACCGACCACCTGGCCGAGAACGATGAGCACGCGCTCCAGATCGTCCGCGACATCGTCTCCACCCTGCCCCGGCCGGCCGCCCCCGCCTGGGACATCGACACCGCCGTCGAACCCGCTCGCGGACCCGGACGAGCTCTACGGCGCCGTCCCGACGGACGTGAACGCCCAGTACGACGTGCGCGAGGTCATCGCCCGGCTGGTCGACGGCAGCCGCTTCCACGAGTTCAAGAAGAACTACGGCACCACCCTGGTGACCGGATTCGCCAAGCTGCACGGCCACCCCGTCGGCATCGTGGCCAACAACGGCGTGCTGTTCAGCGAGTCCTCGCTCAAGGGCGCGCACTTCATCGAACTCTGCGACCAGCGCGGCATCCCGCTGATCTTCCTGCAGAACCTCTCCGGCTTCATGGTCGGCAAGGACTACGAGCAGGGCGGCATCGCCAAGAACGGCGCCAAGATGGTCACCGCCGTCGCCACCGCCCGCGTCCCCAAGCTGACGGTCGTGATCGGCGGATCCTTCGGCGCCGGCAACTACTCCATGTGCGGGCGGGCCTACTCGCCGCGCTTCCTGTGGATGTGGCCGGCGTCCCGGATCTCCGTGATGGGCGGCAACCAGGCCTCCAGCGTGCTCGCCACGGTCAAGCGGGACCAGTACGAGGCCCGCGGCGAGGAATGGTCCGCCGCGGACGAGGAAGCGTTCAAGGCCCCGATCAAGGCCCAGTACGAGGACCAGGGCAGCCCCTACTATTCCACCGCCCGCCTCTGGGACGACGGCGTGATCGACCCCGCGGACACCCGCACCGTCCTGGGACTGGCGCTCGACGTCGTCTCCCGCACCCCGCTGCCGGAGACCTCCTTCGGCCTTTTCCGGATGTGAGCCAGCCATGACTTACCTCTCTTCGTCGACTACCCCACTTTCCACACCCCGGACGCCGCTGTTCGGCACCGTGCTCGTCGCCAACCGCGGCGAGATCGCCTGCCGCGTGATCCGGACGCTGCGCGCGCCTGGGGATCCGGTCGGTGGCGGTCTATTCCGACGCCGACGCCGACGCCCGGCACGTGCGCGAGGCCGACGTCGCCGTCCGGATCGGCCCGGCCGCCGCCGCCGAGAGCTACCTGAAGATCGAGGCCATCATCCAGGCCTGCCGCGACACCGGCGCCGAGGCCGTGCACCCCGGCTACGGCTTCCTGAGCGAAAACGTCGACTTCGCCCGCGCCCTGGAAGAACGCCGGGATCACGTTCATCGGCCCCGGCGTCGAATCCCTGCAACGTCATGGGCGACAAGATCCGCTCCAAGAACCACGTCGCCGGCTACGGCGTCCCGGTGGTCCCGGGCATCGCCGAACCGGGGATGACGGACGCGCAGCTGATCGAGGCCGCGGCCGGCGTCGGCTTCCCGCTGCTGATCAAGCCCTCCGCCGGCGGCGGCGGCAAGGGCATGCACATCGTGGAACGTCCCGAGGACCTCGAAGCGACCCTGGCCACCGCCCGCCGGGTTGCCGCCAGCGCCTTCGGCGACGACACGCTGTTCCTGGAACGGCTGGTCCTGACGCCGCGGCACATCGAGGTCCAGGTCCTGGCCGACAACCACGGCAACGTCATCCACCTCGGCGAGCGCGAGTGCTCACTGCAGCGCCGGCACCAGAAGGTCATCGAGGAGGCCCCGTCCCCGCTGCTGGAATCCCTGCCCGACGGTGCGGCAATCCGCGCCCGAATCGGCGAGGCCGCCTGCAACGCGGCGCGCAGCGTGAACTACTGCGGCGCCGGCACCGTCGAGTTCCTCGTCTCCGACAACGCCCCGGACGAGTTCTTCTTCATGGAGATGAACACCCGGCTGCAGGTGGAGCACCCGGTCACCGAGATGGTCACCGGCGTCGACCTCGTCGAATGGCAGGTGCGGATCGCCGCCGGCGAGGAGCTCACCGTCCAGCCAGGACGACGTCGTGCTCACCGGCCACTCGGTGGAGGCCCGCGTCTACGCCGAGGTGCCGGAGACAGAACTTCCTGCCGTCCATCGGGCAGGTCGTGCTGCTGGACGAACTGCCGGACACCGCGGACGGCAAGGTCCGGGTGGACTCGGCCCTGCTGGAGGGCTCTGCAGATCTCCCCGCAGCTACGACCCGATGATCTCCAAGGTCATCGCGTGGGGCGGGGACCGGGCCGAGGCCCTGGACACCCTGGACCGGGCGCTCGCCGGGTATACCGCCCTGGGCATCGACACCAACGTCGAATACCTGCGGCTGCTGATCAACGACGCCGACGTCCGCGCCGGACGGCTCGACACCGGCCTGATCGAGCGCAAGATGCCGGAGTTCACTTTCCGGCATGCGGGTGACTTCGAGGTGGCCGCGGCTGCCGTCTTCGCCGCTGCCAGCAGCGAGCCTGAAGCGCAGGACGCGGGAAGGGCCCGTGGCATCTCCGCGACGGGTGGAGGCTCGGTGTCCGTGCCCCGCGGCGGATCAGCCTGGGCATGCCGGACGGCGGCATCGCCACGGTTGAAGTCTCTGGCTCGTTCGCGCAGGGGACGGCGACTGTGGCAGTCAACGGCGGTCCGCGACGCCCGGCATCAATTCGTTTCCCCAGGCCGGGCCACGCGGAGTTGACCCTGGGCGGCGAATCCCGCATCTACGCGCTGGTGCCGGTCCACCGCGGACCCGTGTCCCCGGGGCCCGGCAGCCCGATGCCTTCGGAGGTGTTCCTCGGCAACGAAGGCTGGTCCTGCCGGCTCGAGGTGCTCACCCGGGAGACCCGGCTCGCCCGGGTGCTCGCCGCCGTCGAACGCGAGGAAGGTGCCGCGGACCCGGCGGTGCGCTCGCCGATGCCCGGCACCGTCGTGTCAGTCTCCGTCGGCAACGGCGACACCGTGGAGGCCGGCCAGGTGCTGGTGTCCGTGGAGGCCATGAAGATGGAACACCAGCTGGTGGCACCCCTGGACGGGACCGTGCACATCACGGTCGCGTCCGGCGAGCTGGTCAAGGCGGACCAGGTGCTCGCCACCATCCACCCCGCCGCTGTGGCCGGGCCGCCGTCGGCGGAGAACGCAGCCGAGGACACGATCGAGGAAGCCGTCATCGCCATGGGCGCGGCGGACTAGCACGAGCCGAAGCGCCACGACAGCGCAGCACCACAAGCACCAACACCGCAACACCGCAGACAAACAACAGACAAGCATCACGCCAGCAGTACAGACAGACAAAGGAGTCACCCCCATGGCAGATTTTGAGCTCAGCGAGGACTACCAGGACCTCAGCAACACCGTCCGCCAATTCGCCGACGAAGTGGTTGCCCCGGTCTCGGCCAAGCACGACGAGGAACACAGCTTCCCCTACGAGGTGGTCTCCCAGATGGCCGACATGGGCCTCTTCGGCCTGCCCTTCCCGGAAGAGTTCGGCGGCATGGGCGGCGACTACTTCGCCCTGGCCCTGGCCCTCGAACAGCTCGGCCGCGTGGACCAGTCCGTCGCCATCACCCTCGAGGCCGGCGTCTCCCTCGGCGCCATGCCGATCCACCGCTTCGGCAACGCCGCCCAAAAAGAGGAATGGCTGCCGCTGCTCGCCTCCGGCAAGGCGCTCGCCGGCTTCGGCCTGACCGAACCGGAAGCCGGCTCGGATGCCGGCGGCACCAAGACCACCGCCAAGCTCGGCGGCGGAGAGTGGGTCATCAACGGCAACAAGGAGTTCATCACCAACTCCGGCACCGACATCACCAGGCTCGTTACCGTCACCGCCGTGACCGGCCAGGAGGAACGCGCCGACGGCAGCATCAAAAAGGAAATCTCCACCATCCTGGTGCCCACCGACACCCCGGGCTTCAAAGCGGAGAAGGCCTACAACAAGGTCGGCTGGAACGCCTCGGACACCCACCCGCTCACGCTCAACAACGTCCACGTCCCGGAAGCCAACCTGCTGGGCACCCAGGGCCGGGGCTACGCGAACTTCCTGTCCATCCTGGACGAGGGCCGGATCGCGATCGCCGCGCTGGCCGTCGGCGCGGCCCAGGGCTGCGTGGACCAGTCGGTGAAATACGCCAAGGAACGCAGCGCGTTCGGGCAGAACATCGGCAAGTACCAGGCCATCGCGTTCAAGATCGCCCGGATGGAAGCGCGCGCCCACACGGCCCGCCTGGCCTACTACGACGCGGCCTCCCGGATGCTCGCCGGCAAGCCGTTCAAGACGCAGGCGGCCATCGCTAAGATGGTCGCAGGCGAGGCAGCCATGGACAACGCGCGGGACGCCACCCAGGTGTTCGGCGGCTATGGCTTCATCAACGAATTCACCGTGGCGCGCCACTACCGCGACTCCAAGATCCTTGAGGTCGGCGAGGGCACCACGGAGGTCCAGCTGATGCTGATCGCCCGCGAACTGGGACTTTAGCCGGCCTGAGAGGACCACGATGATCAACAAAGTTGTTGCCAGCGCTGCCGAGGCGGTGGCGGACATCCACGACGGCGCCTCGCTCGCCGTCGGCGGGTTCGGGCTCTGTGGCATTCCGGTGGCCCTGATCGATGCCCTGCATGAGCATGGCACGAAGGACCTGGAGACCGTCAGCAACAACTGCGGCGTCGACGACTGGGGGCTGGGGATCCTGCTCAAGGACGGCCGGATCCGCCGCACCATCAGCTCCTACGTGGGGGAGAACAAGGAGTTCGCCCGGCAGTACCTCTCCGGCGAACTCGAGGTGGTCCTCACCCCGCAGGGCACGCTCGCGGAAAAGCTGCGTGCCGGCGGGGCGGGCATCCCGGCGTTCTACACCCCGGCCGGCGTCGGCACCCAGGTGTCCGAGGGCGGACTGCCGCAAAAGTACGACGCCGACGGCAACGTCTCGCTCGCCTCCGACGCGAAGGAGGTCCGCGCCTTCCACGGCGCCGACTACGTCCTCGAGGAATCCCTGAACCCGGACTACGGCCTCGTGCACGCCTGGAAGGGCGACCGCCACGGGAACCTCGTCTTCCACGCCACCGCGATGAACTTCAACCCGCTCTGCGCGATGGCAGGGAAGATCACCATTGCCGAGGTCGAGGAACTTGTGGAACCCGGCGAACTGGACCCGGAACACATCCACGTCCCCGGGATCTTCGTCCAGCGCGTCGTCCTCGTCCCGCAGGTCGAGAAGCGCATCGAAAAGCGGACCGTTGCCGCGGCCGGCGCCGCCGGCGCACCAAAACTCGCACCCGAGCAGGCAGGAGCATAGCCGTGGAAACGAACAAGGCCCAGGACGCCCCGCCCCGTCCGGAAGCCGTGCGGCACGAATACCGCCGGTCCGCCGTCGAACACGCCGCCGGTGAGGAGAGCAAGGGCTGGACCCGCAACGAACTGGCCGCCAGGGTGGCGCAGGAACTGCACAACGGCCAGTACGTGAACCTGGGCATCGGCATGCCCACCCTGATCCCGAACTACATCCCCGCCGGCATCGAAGTTGTCCTGCATTCGGAGAACGGGATCCTCGGCGTCGGACCGTACCCCCACGAGGATGAGGTGGATCCGGACCTGATCAACGCCGGCAAGGAAACAGTCACGGTCAACAAGGGTGCCGCGTTCTTCGATTCGGCCGCCTCGTTCGGCATGATCCGGGGCGGGCACGTGGATGTGGCGGTGCTCGGGGCGATGGAGGTCGCCGAGAACGGCGACCTCGCCAACTGGATGGTCCCGGGCAAGATGGTCAAGGGCATGGGCGGCGCGATGGACCTCGTCTTCGGCGCCAAAAAGGTGATCGTGATGATGGAGCACGTGGACCGCAACGGCAAACCCAAGATCGTGCAACGGTGCTCTTTGCCGTTGACCGGCAAGGGCTGCGTGGACCGGATCATCACCGACCTCGCCGTCATCGACGTGGTATCGGACAACGGCAAGTCCCGCCTGGTGCTCCGTGAACTCGCCCCCAACGTGACCGCCGAGGACGTGGCCGCGGCCACCGGCGCCGAACTCTTCGAGGAAGACCAGGAACTGACCGTATGACCACCGAACCCCGTGTCATGGAATCCCGCGTCGTTGAACAGCGCGGGCTCTACTTCGACGAGCTCGAGGAGGATGTGGTTTACGCGCACCGGCCCGGCCGGACCGTGACGGAGACGGACAACGTCCTGTTCACCACCATGACCATGAACACCCAGGCGCTGCACCTCGATGCCGCCTGGAGCGCCGGGCAGCCGTTCGGCCAGCGGCTGATGAACTCGATGTTCACCCTCGCCACCATGGTGGGGCAGTCCGTCCCGCAGCTGACGCAGGGCACCATCATCGCCCAGCTGGGCCTGACGGACGTGACCTTCCCGCACCCGATGTACCACGGGGACACGCTGTACACGGAGACCGTCGTGACGGGGAAACGGCTCTCCTCCTCCCGGCCCGGCCAGGGCATCGTGACCATGAAGCACACCGGCCGGAACCAGCACGGCGACGTCGTGGGCCTCGCCACCCGCAGCTGCCTGATGTGGACCCGCGAAGCGCACACCGCCGCGCAGGACGCTGCCCGGAAAGAACACGCGCAAAAGGGGAGAATAGACACATGAGTTTCCTGATGGGTCCCGCCCTGCTGTTCTGCCCGGCCGACCGCCCCGAGCGTTACCAGAAGGCCGCCGAGCGTTCCGACGCCGTCATCGTGGACCTGGAGGACGCCGTCGCCCCGGCCGACAAACAGCGGGCCCGCGGCGCCATCCTTGCCCAGCTCGGCTCGGCCGGCGACGTCCCCGAGCTGGATCCGAGCCGGACCATCGTCCGGGTCAATCCGGCCGGCACGGAGGAGTTCGAGAAGGACCTGCACTGCCTCAAGCACACCCCGTACCGGCACGTCATGCTGGCCAAGGCCGAAAGCGCAGGGCAGCTCAAAAAACTTGAGGGCTACAGCGTGATTGCGCTCTGCGAAACCGCCGCCGGGATCCTGAACGCCGCCGCGATCGCCGCCGAGCCGAACGTGGTGGGCCTCATGTGGGGCGCCGAAGACCTGCTCGCCTCCCTCGGCGGCACCTCCAGCCGGACCGACGACGGCGATTACCGCGCCGTCGCGCTGCACGCCCGCTCCGCCGTCCTGCTCGCCGCCCGGGCCTTCGGCAAGGAAGCGGTCGACTCGGTCTACGTCAACATCCCGGACCTCGACGGCCTGGCCGCCGAAGCCCGGGACGCCGTCGCCTCGGGCTTCGGCTCGAAGGCCTGCATCCACCCGAACCAGGTGGCAGTGGTCCGCGGCGCCTATGCGCCGTCCGACGCCGACGTCGCCGCGGCCACGGAACTGCTCGACGCCGCCGCCGGGGCGGGCACCGGGGTGTTCCAGTTCAAGGGCAAGATGATCGACGGGCCCATCCTCAAGCACGCCGAGTCAACGCTCCGCCGCGCCGGCCGCTAGCCCGCCGGCGGCCCGGGCTAGGGCGCCGGGGCCGCCTTGACGGCGAGGATGGGGCAGTCCGCTTCAAGCAGGATCTGCTGCGACGTGCTTCCCATGATCAGCTTCCCGACCGGTGTGCGCCTCCGCAGTCCGATGACGATCAGGTCCGCCCGGTACTCGTCGGCCGCCCGCAACACCTCGTCGGCGGCGTCATGGCCGCGGACCGGCTGCAGGATGAGGTGCTCGATCCCTTCCTTGCTCCAGACGCTCCTCGATGGTGCCGATCTCCGTTTCGCCGGCATACCGTTTGTCCACCAGGGCGTCGCCCTTGGAGGAGTTGATGACCACAAGCCTGGACTGTGCCTTGCGGGCCTCCTGGATGGCCTGGTCAAAGGCTGCTTCGCCCTCGGGTGTCGGGACGTATCCCACAACGATGGTCATTGTTTCTCCTGTGGGGTGGGGGTGTTCCGGCCAGAGTCGGCCGGCTTGTCTTCCACGGCTGCGGGTTTGGCGTTGGCCGCCGCCGTGCTGGTGGCTTCTGCGTTGGTCCCGTCAACATGCAGGCCTGCAAATGCGGGCACCGTCTGCGGCCGGAACTTGCGCCAGAGCATCATCAGCAAGGGCCAAGGAGGATGATCGCCACGATGACGTAGATCCCCACGGCGATGGGTTCGCTCCACAGGCCCGCCGGATTTCCGTCGCTGATCTGGAGGGCCTGGCGCAGCTGGCACTTCGAGGCCGGCCCGAGGATGACGCCCGATGATCGCGGGCACCACGGGCAGGCCGTAGCGGCGCATGAAGAAGCCGAGCGCCCCGATGACGAGCAGCAGCCCAGGTCGAACGCCTGCAGGTTCGCCGCGTAGGCGCCCGATGCTGGCGAAGAACAGGATGCCGGCGTAGAGGTAGGGCCGCGGGATCTGCAGCAGCTTGGCCCAGACCGGCGCCAGCGGCAGGTTGAGCACCAGCAGGAGCGCGTTGCCGATGAACAGGCTGGCGATCAGCGCCCAGACCAGCTCCGGCTGGTCTGCGAGCAGCCGCGGTCCGGGCTGGATGCCGTACTCTGGAACGCGCCGAGCATGACGGCGGCGGTCGCGGTGGTCGGGATGCCGAGCGTCAGCAGCGGGAGCCAGGGCGCCCGGCGGCCGAGGCGTTGTTGGTCGCCTCGGGGCCGGCGACGCCCTCGATGGCGCCGTGGCCGAACTCCTCGGGGTGCTTGGTGAGCTGCTTCTCCGTCGCGTAGGACAGGAAGGTGGGGATCTCCGCGCCACCGGCCGGGATGGCGCCGAACGGGAAGCCGATGGCGGTGCCGCGCAGCCAGGGCTTCCAGGAGCGGCGCCAGTCCTGCCGGCTCATCCCGGCCGGCCCGACCTTGATGATCTCAGCGGCGTGCGGCGCAGGTGCGCGGCGACCCACAGGGCCTCGCCGACGGCGAAGAGGCCGACCGCGACGACGACGACGTCGATGCCGTCGGCCAGCTGCGGCATGCCGAGGGTGAGCCGTTGCTGGCCGGTGACGGAGTCGATGCCCGATGATGCCGATGAGCAGGCCGATCCCCAGCGAGGCGAGCCCGCGGACTTGGACGAGCCCAGCACGGTGGTGACGGCGATGAAGGCGAGCACCATGATGGCGAAGTAGTCCGGCGCACCCGATGCTGACGGCGAGCTTGACGACGACTGGGGCGCAGCAGGGCGAGCAGCAGCGTGCCGATCGTGCCGGCGATGAACGACCCGATGGCAGCGGTGGCGAGAGCCTGGCGGCCCGCCCGCCCTTCTGGCCATCTTGTTGCCCTCGATGGCGGTGACGACCGAGGCGCTCTCGCCCGGCGTGTTCAGCAGGATCGAGGTGGTCGAGCCGCCGTACATGCCGCCGTAGTAGATGCCGGCGAACATGATGAAGGCCTGGTCGGCTCGAGGGCGTAGGTGAGCGGCAGCAGCAGCGCGATGGTCATCGCCGGGCCGATGCCGGGCAGCACGCCGATCGCCGTGCCGAGCAGCGACGCCGATGAAGGCGTAGAGCAGGTTGATCCGGGGTCAGGGCGGTGCCGAACCCGTCCATGCAGGGCGTTGAAGCCGTCCATCAGAGGATTCCCTTCAGCAGCCCGACGGGCAGCTTGATGCCCAGGCCGAGGAAGAACAGGTACCAGGTGCCGAGCGACAGGACGATGGAGATGAGCGCGTTGCGGACGTAGTGCCGGCTGCCCAGCGCGTAGGGCGTCCCGAAGAACAGGATCGCGCCGGAGATCGGCCAGCCGAGCCCGGTCGATCAGCAGCGCGTTGGCGACGAACGCGCCGACCAGCAGGCCGATCGTCCGCCAGTCGCTGCCGGGTGCGCGAGGTCGACGTCCTCGCCGCCCTCGGCCTCGCCGCGGCCGCCGCGGAGGAGGTCGACCGCGAGCAGCGACCGGCGACGACCAGCAGCACGCCGACCGCGATCGGCACGGTCTTGGGCCTGACCGGGCCGCGTGCGAGCGGCGTGCCAGGTCGCAGCAGCGCGTCGACGATGGCCCAGCACGCCGAGGGCGCCGAGCAGGAGGGCCACCCCGAACTCGGAGCGGCCTCTTCGCAGCGCACGACCTGGTCGGCGCGGTCCTGCGTCCGGGGCGACATCGAGGCGAGGCCCAGTTCCTTCAGGATGCCGGCGACCCGGTCGTTCTCCGCGGTGAGGAAGGGCTGAACTCGTCGCCGGTCTGGAAGGCGTCGGTCCAGCCCTGGTCGGCCAGGGTCTTCTTCCACTGCGGCGGTGCCGTGCATCTTGGTCAGCCGGTCGACGTACTGCTGGTCTTCTCGTCCGAAGCCCGGGCGGGCCGACGATGCCGCGCCAGTTGGTGAACACCATGTCGACGCCGGGCTCTTCAGGGTGGGCGCGTCGACGCCCTCGACCGGCTCGGCGCTGGTGACGGCGAGGATCTTCACGTCGCCGGACTTGGCCTGCTCGGCGACCTCGCCGATGCCGGTGGCGCGCGAAGGCGACCTTCTTGCCGAGGATCCGGTCGAGCAGCTCGCCACCGCCGTCGTACGGCGACGTAGTTGACGTCCTTCGGGGTCGACGCCGACGGCCTTGGCGAGCAGCATCGGGGTCAGGTGGTCGGGGCCGCCCGGCGTTGGAGCGCCGCCGACGCGGCACCTTGCCCGGGTCGGCCTTCCAGGCCGTCGACGAGCTTGTCGAGGGTCGTCGTAGGGCGAGCCCTTCGGGACGACGATCGCCTCGGACTCCTCGATCAGCTTGGCGATCGGCACGGTGTCGTTGAGGGTGGCCTTCGACTTGTTCGTGTAGACGGCGCCCGACGACGCCGAGCCCCATCTGCATGAGGATGTCGTCTTTGCCCTTCTCGTTGACGAGCCGCTGCAGGCCGACCGTGCCACCGGCGCCGGCGGAGTTGAACACCTCGATGTTGTCGGCGAGCTTGGCGTCCTGCATGGCCTTGGCCGCGGCGCGGGCGGTGGTGTCGTAGCCGCTGCCGGGGGAGTTGGGGACGAGGATCCGCAGGCCCTTGACCGGGCCGGGAGCTGCTGGACCGCCGGTGGCGTCGTCGTCGGCGCTGACCGCAGCAGCTGCGGCGCGAGAGCGGCGACGCGCGGCGGCTGCGCCGATCTTGAGGCGGGTCCTTGCACGCACGGGGGACTCCTTTGTCTGACGGTGGTGTCGGTTGCCGGTCACCGTGGCCGGCTCCGCACCGGTGTCACCGTTAGGCGCGCAAACTCATTTCGTTCTTTGTGCTCACGCCGGTCACGCATGGCCGCACGACTCGGGGCCCGCCGAGCACAATCAGTCCGACGTGGACGTTCGATGGGCGACGTGGCTGCGGTCGGCGTGGCGCTTGGCAGCGTCGCGTGGAGCGCTGGCCGAGCCGGATGCTGGCGATGCAGCTGCTCATCGTGCTGGTCGTCCTCGTCGGGGTCGCCGCGGTCTCGCTGGCGCAGTCCGACGCGCGCGCCCGGGACACCGAGGGACGCCGGGCGCTCGCCATCGCCGGAGCGCTGGCGCGTGACGGCAGGCGTGCCGCGGGCGCGCGGCGTCCGGGCGGACGCCGGGGCTCGTCAGCCAGTCCGGTCGTCGGAGTCCGGCCGGATCTCCTCGGGCTCGACGTGCTCTGGTGGCGCTGCGCGACCGCCGCGTGATCGCCTCCAGCGAACCGCTGCCGTGACGCGGCGCCCTACTGCCGGCGACCGACGCGTTCCACGGCCGCGGCTGGGTCGGGCAGGACGAGGGCACCGGCGCGGCGCCGGCGATGGCGCCGATCATCAACGTCGACAACCGGGAGACCGACGGCGTGGTCGCGGTGGTGCGGGCCTACCCGTCGGTGCTCGACAACCTGGCCGCGCGCGGGCCCGAACCTGTTGACCTACCTGGGCATCGCCAGCCTGCTGGGCGTGGTCGGCTCGCTGCTGCTGGCCCGGCGGGTGAAGCGGCAGACGCTCGGGCTCGAGCCGCGCGAGATCGCCGGCCTGGTCGAGCAGCGCGAGGCCCTGCTGCACGGCATCAAGGAGGGCGTGCTGGCGGTCGACCTCGAGCGGCGGATCACGATGGTCAACGACGAGGCGGCGCACCTGCTCGGCCTGCCGGCGGACTGCGTCGGGCAAGGACCTGGCCGGCCTGCCTGTTGAGACCGGCGCTGAGGAAGAACTTCGACGGTGACGGACAGCCGCGGCCAGGACCGGATGTGCCGGTGCGCGGAGCGGCTGGTGGTCCTGAACCGGATGCCGGTCCGCTAGCAAGGGGCGGCGCATCGGGCTGGGTGGCCACCTTGCGCGACCGCACCGAGCTGCTCGATCCCTGGAGCGCGAACTGGGCGCTGACCCGCACCCAACCGACACACTGCGGGCGCAGGCCCACGAGTTCAGCAACCGGATGCACATCGTCAGCGGGCCTGATCGAGATCGGTGAGTACGACGCCGTCGGTGCAGTACGTCAATGCGGGTCGCCGCGGACCGGACACGCCTGAGCTGACGACGTGACCAGCCGTATCCAGGACCCGGCGGTCGCCGCGTTGCTGATCGCCAAGTCCAGCCTTGCAGCGGAAAGGGGCGTGCCGTTGCAGCTGGACCCGGACTCGGTGTTGTTGCCCGTAGGCGACGAGCTCTCCCGGGACCTCACCACCGTTGTGGGCAACCTCGTGGACAACGCGCTCGACGCCGTGACGGGAGCCGCCGAAGCGTCCGTCAGGGTCCTTGTTGAGGACAGCCGCGAAGAAGTGGTGGTCACCGTCCGGGACACCGGACCGGGCATCGACGGAGCGGCCGCCGAGGAGATCTTCCGGCAGGGGTTCAGTACCAAACAGCCCGGCGCGGCAGGCGGCCGGGGCTTTGGCCTGGCGCTCTCCCGCGTCGTGTGCCGGCGTACCGGCGGCGAGCTCGCAGTGACCAACGACGGCGGGGCCGTCTTTACCGCGCGACTGAAAAAGGCGCCGCTGACGCAGGCCGCAGGAAAGGTGACCAGGAAATGATCAAGGTCCTGATCGTCGACGACGACTTCATGGTGGCCAAAGTCCACGCCGGCTTTATCCAGCGCACGCCGGGATTCGCCGTCGTCGGGGTTGCCCACACCGGGGCGCAGGCCATGACGGAAACCGCCCGCCTGCAGCCTGACCTCGTCCTGCTGGATATCCACCTGCCCGACGTCAACGGCCTGGACCTGATGGCACGGCTGCGGGAAGAGGCGCCCGAACTGGACGTTTTGGTGATCAGTGCCGCCCGGGAGGTGGAGACGGTCCGCCGGGCCCTGCGCGGCGGGATTGTCCATTACCTGATCAAGCCGTTCTCGCAGTCGGACCTGCAGGAACGGCTGGAACACTACCGCAGCGCCTACCAGGGCCTGGACCTTTCCAAGGACGTCGCCGAGCAATCGGATGTCAACCGCGTCTTCGGGCTGGAACCCGCTGACGGCGCGGAACGGACGGACCGGCTCCCCAAGGGATGCAGCCCGGAAACCCTCGGCCGTGTGGTGGACGTGCTGCAATCCGCCGCGGCGGATCTGTCAGCCGCCGAGGTCGCCGAATTGCTGGGCACGTCACGGGTCAGTGCACGCCGCTATCTCGAGTACCTGCACGATGAGTCGAGGGTGGAAGTGCGGCTGAAGTATGGCGCAGGCCGGCCGGAGCGCCGTTACGCCCTCAAACCGGTGTGACGCCGGGTACCTGGCAGTTCGGGCGGAGTCACCTCTCCGGCGGCAGGCTCGACGGCGGGATGGCGACGTACAGCAGCGTCCGGATCCACCGCTGGCCCGTGGCCCGGAACTCGGCCCGGGTGGAGAAGCGGTAGTAGTAGCTGCTGGCACGCACCCAGCGGGGCCGTTCGCCGTCGAACGGGTCGTGGCGCAGCAGCCGCAGCGTGGGCCGGTCCGCCTCCAGCAGCTTGGCCAGGAACGCGTAGAACCACTCCTCGTGCACCGTGCGCAGCGGCAGGAACCACATCAGCCAGTCCAGCCGCAGGTGGTACGGGGCGAACTGGCGGGGGAGGCGCCGGACGTCCCCGGCTTGCCTTTGAAGCCGTACTCCCGCCAGTCGGCGTCGTCGCCCGGTTCCTCGTCCAGGGTCCCCTCCACCACGATCTCGATCCGCTGCTTCGTGACAGTGCCGAACGCGCCGTAGGTGTTCACCAGCTGCCAGCGGTTGAAGGAGGCGTTCATGAGCTGGTGGTGGGAGAAGAGATTCTCGATCGGCCGGTAGCTCAGCACCACGAGCAGCACGGTGGCGACCAGTGACCACCACGAGCCACGGCACCGGCGCCTGGCTGCCGGCCACGGCTCCTGTCGCCCCAGCTCCTGCTCCTGCGGACGCCGCGTGCCAGTCGAGCGGGATCGCCGGAAGCACGGCGTGCGCCACGGGATCGCTGACCGCCGCGAAGGCCAGGACGATCGCCATCCAGTTCAGCCAGGCGAAGTTCCCGCTGGCCACCAGCCACAGCTGGGTGACGATGATGATCCCGGCGGCGGCGCTGGCCACGGGCTGCGGGGCAAACAGGAAGAACGGCACCACCAGCTGGGCGAAGTGGTTGCCCAGGACCTCCAGCCGGTGCCAGGCCTTGGGGAGCAGATGGGCCTGCCGGCTCAGCGGCCCCGGCATCGGCTGGGTCTCGTGGTGGTAGTAGAGGGCGGTCAGGTCCCGCCACTCGGAGCCGCCGCGGATCTTGATCAGGCCCGCGCCGAACTCCAGCCGGAACACCAGCCAGGCCAGCAGGATCAGGATGGTCCTGGGCGGGGGAGTCTGGTCGGAGCCGAGGAATGCCACGATGAATCCGGCCTCCAGCAGCAGCATCTCCCAGCCGAAGCCGTAAAACGTCTGCCCCACGTTCACGATCGACATGTACAGCAGCCACAGGGCCAGGAACGCGATGCAGCGGAACCCACGGCGGGCCGAGCTGGGGCAGCCCGGCGATGAGCGTGGCGGCTATGGCCATGCCGATCCAGCAGACCGCGCGCAGCAGCCGGTCCGTGTAGCGCCAGCGGAACAGGCTGGGCCGGCCCCGGCGCCTGAACCCCTCGAGATACTCCGGCACCGGCAACAGGCCGCGCTCGCCGAGGAGGGCCGGGAACTGGTTGAGCGAGGAGAGGAAGGCAACGAAGTAGAGCGAGGCGACGCCGCGCTGCAGCACCTGCCGGGCGAACTCGTACTCCGGCGCGTCGAACCACGCGGTCCACTCCACGTTTCACACGTTACGCCTGCCGTGCACCGCCGTCGCCGTGCTCCGCTCCGCCAGCGTGCGGGATACTTAAGCCATGCAGCCGCGCAAGATCGTCCTCCTCGGGTCCACCGGTTCCATCGGCACGCAGGCGATTGACGTCGTCGACGGCGCCCCGCAGCTTTTCGAGGTTGTCGCGCTCAGCGCCGGCGGCGGCAACCTGGCACTCCTCGCCGAACAGGCCGTCCACACCCGCGCCCAGGCGGTCGGCGTCGCCAGCGGGGACGCGGCCGCCCTGCAGGCACTGATCGACGACGCCGCCCGTGCGGCCGGCGTGCCAAGCTACCGCCCGGACGATCATCACCGGCCCCGACGCCTCCACCCGGATCGCGGAAATCGACGCCGACGTGGTGCTCAACGGCATCACCGGTTCCATCGGCCTGGCCCCCACCCTCGCCGCGCTCAAATCCGGTGCAACGCTGGCCCTGGCCAACAAGGAGTCCCTCATCGTCGGCGGCGCCCTGGTCAAGGCCGCGGCCCGCGAAGGCCAGATCGTGCCCGTGGACTCGGAGCACTCCGCGATCGCGCAGTGCCTGCGCTCCGGCACCGCCGCCGAAGTGGACCGGCTGGTCCTCACGGCCTCCGGCGGGCCGTTCCGCGGCAAAAGCCGGGCGGAACTGCACAACGTCTCCCCGCAGGACGCCCTCGCGCACCCCACCTGGGACATGGGCCTGATGGTCACCACCAACTCCGCCAGCCTGGTCAACAAGGGCCTGGAGGTGATCGAGGCGCACCTGCTCTTCGACATCCCGCTGGAGAAGATCGACGTCGTGGTCCACCCGCAGTCCGTGGTGCATTCCATGGTCCAGTTCATCGACGGCTCCACGATCGCCCAGGCCTCCCCGCCGGACATGCGCCTGCCCATCGCCCTGGGCCTGGGCTGGCCGGACCGGGTGCCCGGATCCGCCCGGTCCTGCGACTGGAGCCAGGCCACCAGCTGGACGTTCGAGCCGCTGGACACGGAAGCCTTTCCCGCCGTCGGGCTGGCGAAGGACGCGGCCAGGCAGGGGAGCACCTACCCTGCGGTGTTCAACGCCGCCAACGAGGAAGCGGTGATGGCGTTCCACGCCGGCCGGATCCGTTTCACCGACATTGTCGATACGATCGAAGCCGTACTCAGCGAACACACAGGATCCTCCGGGCTGAGCGTTGAGTCCGTGCTGGATGCTGAAAGGTGGGCACGTGCCCGCACCCACGAACGTTTAGCCGTCAGAAGCGTCTAGGAAGCAGCAGATCACGCCCATGAGCCCCGTCCTCCTCTTTATCCTCGGTGTCGTCTTTGTGGCGATCGGCATCGCCGTGTCCATTGCCCTGCACGAGGTGGGACACCTGCTGCCGGCCAAGCTGTTCAAGGTCCGCGTCACCAAGTACATGATCGGCTTCGGCCCCACGCTCTGGTCCAGGAAAAAGGGCGAGACCGAATACGGCTTCAAAGCCATCCCGCTGGGCGGCTTCGTCTCCATGATCGGCATGTACCCGCCGAACAAGGAGGACGGCACCGTGCGACCCTCCAGCACGGGCATGTTCCAGTCACTCGCCAGCGACGCCCGCTCCATGGCCCACGAGGAAGTCGGCCCCGGCGACCACAACCGGGTGTTCTACCGGCTCCCGGTCTGGAAGAAGATCATCATCATGCTCGGCGGTCCGGTCATGAACCTGCTGATCGGCGTGGTGCTCACCGCCGTGCTGCTGATGGGGTTCGGCGTCGCCACGCAGACCACCACCATCGCCGACGTTTCCAAGTGCCAGGTCAAGGCCGGCGAGACCGTGGACCCGGACTCCGCCGACTGCAAGCTCACCCCCGCCGCGGCCGCGGGGCTCAAGCCGAACGACGTCATCACCTCCTTCGACGGCAAGACGGTCTCCAGCTGGGATGAGCTCACCGGCTGGATCCGCACCTCGGCGGACAAGCAGGTCAGCATCACCGTGCAGCGCGACGGCGGCCCGGTGACCACCACCGTCACCCCCGTGCTCTCGGCCCGCCCGGTCGTCGGCGACGACGGCCGGCAGGCCAAGGACGCCGACGGCACGTTGCTCTACCAGGACGTCGGATTCCTGGGCATCGGCGCGCAGACCGCGCTCGAACAGCAGCCGGCCACGGCCGTGCTGCCGATGGCGGGCGAGAACATCAAGCAGATCGCCGGCGTCGTCGTGAACCTCCCGGCGCGCGTCGCCGGCGTCGCGAAGGCGGCCTTCAGCGAAGAGCCGCGCGACCCCAACGGACCCATCAGCGTCGTGGGTGTGGGCCGGGTGGCCGGCGAGGTCGCCGCGATGGAGGAGATCCCGCTGCAGTCCCGGCTGGCCGCCCTCGTGGGCCTGCTCGCCGGACTCAACTTCGCCCTGGCCGTGTTCAACCTGATCCCGCTGCTGCCGCTCGACGGCGGCCACGTGGCCGGTGCGCTGTACGAGGGCGCCCGGCGCAGGATCGCCAAGCTCTTCGGCCGTCCGGATCCCGGCGCCTTCGACATCGCCAAGCTGCTGCCGGTGACGTACGTGGTGGCGGTGCTGCTGATGGGCATGGGTGCGCTGTTGATCTACGCGGACATCGTCAAGCCGGTCAACCTCTTCGGCTGACCGGGCTCCCGCGGCCCCGCCCGCCCGGCCCGCTCCGAACCGGATCCGGCTGATCGCCCTCTCTCAGCCTATTTCAGCTTATTTTAGATAATCAGTTGGAAATGATTGATTATCAAAGATCAGCCCTTTAGGCTGGGGCCATGTACGTCATGACCATCGACCAGCGCGGAAGCACTTCCGACGTCGACCGCGTCCCGGCCCTCCTCGCCGAGCTGGCCGGGCTGTCCAGCGCCGGGCGCTTCGAGCGCTCGGTCGGCGACGAAGTCCAAGGTGTCCTCGAACGCCCCGAGGAGGTTGTGGAGATCGCCCTGCAGGCCCTGCGCAGCGGCCGCTGGTACGTCGGAATCGGAGTGGGGCCTGTGGACCTGCCGCTGCCGGCCAGCCCGCGCGAAGGATCCGGGCCGGCTTTTGTGGCCGCCCGGCTTGCCGTGGACCGGGCCAAGGCCGCGGCGGCCCACGTGCCGCTCGCCGTCACCTCCGGCGGTGCCCGCAGGGGACAGCCGGCGCCGGACGCTTCGGCGGGGGCCCGGGCGTGCGCCAATGCCGAGGCGGTGCTGCGGCTGATCGGGCTGCTGGTCCAGGACCGCACCGAGGCCCAGTGGAAGGTCGTGGACCAGCTTCGCTCCGTCCAGAACGGCCAGTCCGGCACCCACGGCACGCAGAAAATCGCGGCCCGAAAACTCGGAATCACCGAACAGTCGGTGAGCCGCGCCCTCCTGCGGTCCGGCTGGCAGGAAGAATGGGCCGCGAGGCCGGCCGCCGCCCTGCTGCTGTCCCTCGCCCACGACAGCACAGAAGGAGACCGGTGAACGCCCTCTGGATCACCCTGGCCCTGCTCGCAGCCGGTTTCGTCGGCTGGCCCGTCACGGCCCTGGTCTTCCGGCTCGCCCGGACCATCGACGACCGGGCCGACGCCGGGGCCGCAAGCCCGAGTGCCGCCGACCCGGCCGCGGCCGAGGACCCCGCCGCAGACTCCACCGCCGACGTCGCCGGTCCCCAGCCGGTGCCGGGCGCCACCGCGGACGCAACGCCCGCACAGGCTGCGGCGGACGATGCCACGGTCAGCAGTGTCCGCATCATGCGCGGCGGAGCCATCATCGGCGTCCTGGAACGGCTGGCCGTGTGCGTCGCGATCCTGGCCGGCCAGCCGGTCGCCATCGCCTACGTCGTCGCCATCAAGGGGCTGGGCCGCTTCGCCGAACTCAAGGAGACGCCGGTTGCGGCTGAGAGATTCATCATCGGAACGCTGACCTCCATGCTGTGGGCAGCAGGCGTCGCCGCGCTGACGAAAGTGCTCTTCCTCGGCTGATCGCGGGCTTGCCGCGGCGGACCCGGATGGGTAGCGGGGCGCCGGGGCGATAGTGTATCCGTATGACTGTTTTTGCTGTTGAGTACGTGTACGACGCCGAATCCTCCGAAGTCCGTGACGCCACCCGTCCCGCGCACCGCGAATGGACCGCGGAGCTGGCGCAGGAAGGCACGCTGCTGGCCAGCGGACCCTACGGCGACGGCGCAGGCGCGCTCCTGATCCTGAAGGCGGCCGATGAGGCGGCCCTGAACGAGGTCCTCAGGCAGGATCCGTTCGCCGCCGCCGGCGCCATTTCCGGCATCCGCACCACCGCCTGGGCACCTGTGACCGGCCTGCTGGCCAGCCACGCAGCCTAGCCCGTCCCCGCAACAGACCACCGGTCTTTCGATACATAAGGAGTCCACGTGACCTCGGTCAGCCTGGGTATGCCGTCAGCACCGCCCCCCGTACTTGCCCCCCGCCGCAAGACCCGCCAGATCAAGGTGGGCTCAGTCGGCGTGGGCTCGGATTCCCCCATCAGCGTGCAGTCGATGACCACCACGCCCACGACGGACATCAACGCCACGCTGCAGCAGATCGCCGAGCTCACCGCCTCCGGCTGCGACATCGTGCGCGTTGCCTGCCCGTCCGCCGATGACGCCGAAGCGCTGCCGATCATCGCCCGGAAGTCGCAGATCCCGGTGATCGCGGACATCCACTTCCAGCCGAAGTACGTCTTCGCGGCGATCGAGGCCGGCTGCGCCGCCGTGCGCGTCAACCCCGGCAACATCCGCAAGTTCGACGACCAGATCAAGGAGATCGCCCGGGCCGCCAAGGACCACGGCACCTCGATCCGGATCGGCGTCAACGCCGGTTCGCTCGAACCGGGCATCCTGAAGAAGTACGGCAAGGCGACGCCGGAAGCCCTCGTGGAATCCGCCGTCTGGGAAGCCTCGCTCTTCGAAGAGCACGGCTTCCACGACTTCAAGATCTCGGTCAAGCACAACGACCCCGTCATCATGGTGGCCGCCTACGAAATGCTCGCCGAACAGGGCGACTGGCCGCTGCACCTCGGCGTCACCGAGGCGGGCCCCGCGTTCCAGGGCACCATCAAGTCGGCCACCGCCTTCGGAGCCCTGCTCTCCCGCGGCATCGGGGACACCATCCGTGTCTCCTTGTCCGCGCCGCCGGTCGAGGAAATCAAGGTCGGCAACCAGATCCTGCAGTCCCTCAACCTGCGCCCGCGCAAGCTCGAAATCGTCTCCTGCCCCTCCTGCGGCCGCGCCCAGGTAGACGTGTACACCCTCGCCGAGCAGGTCACGGCAGGCCTCGAAGGCATGGAGATCCCGCTGCGCGTCGCCGTTATGGGCTGCGTCGTGAACGGCCCGGGCGAGGCCCGCGAAGCCGATCTCGGGGTAGCCTCGGGCAACGGCAAGGGCCAGATCTTCGTGCGTGGCGAGGTCATCAAAACTGTCCCTGAAGACCAGATTGTTGAGACACTGATCGAAGAAGCCATGCGTATTGCCGAAGAGATGGGGGAGGCCGATGGCGAAGATGCTGTCAAGGGTAGCCCCGTGGTTAGCGTCTCGTAGGGACGGCGCCGGTTCCGGCGTCGCAGTCCGTGCCCTGACCGGCACGGACACATCACAATTGCTGGACCTGGCACAGCAGGACGCCGTCGCCAACGTCTTTATGCTCTCCCACCTGGAAACCGCCGGCTCGGCGGCTCCCACCGCCGGGGGAGCGAGCATCCTCGGCGTGTTCGACGGCGCCGCCCTCCTGGGTGCCTGCTGGGCCGGTGCCAATCTGGTGCCGGTGCAGCTTGACCCGGAATTCGCCGGCCTCGTCGCGACGGCGGCGCACGGCACAGGCCGCCGCTACGCCTCCATCTTCGGCCCGGCCGAGACCGTGCTGGCCCTCCACACCGCGCTCGAGCAGCTGGGCCAGCCCGCCCACGAGGTCCGGGACGACCAGCCGCTGATGACCATCTCCGGGCCGCCGGCCGTCCCGCCGAACCCGGCGCTGGGCTTCGGCCAGCTTGCGGACTTCGACCGGATCCTGCCCGCCTGCGCGGCGATGTTCGAGGAGGAAGTGGGCTATTCGCCGTATCTCGGCGGCCGGGAGTACTACAGCCGCCGGGTGCGGGGCCTGATCCGCCAGGGGCATTCCCTGGTCCACCTGGCCCCGGACGGCGAGGTGGTGTTCAAAGCCGAGCTGGGCGCGGTGACGCCCGGCGTAACCCAGATCCAGGGCGTCTGGATGAACCCCGGCTTCCGGGGGAGGGGCCAGAGCGCCAGTTACATGGCCGCCGTCGTGGTCCTGGCCCAGACGATCGCGCCGGTCGCCAGCCTCTACGTCAACGATTTCAACACCCGGGCCCGCGCCACCTACGAGCGCGTGGGCTTCCGGCAGGTGGGCACGTTCGCCACAGTCCTTTTCTAGGCGGCACCACCCGGACTCCACGTTCGAAAATAACCGGATGCTGACTCTTGTTTTCGCGCCGGGCATCACATAGGTTCTACCTAGCCGTGTCGCATGGGCACGTGCGGCCCCGGAAGTACGGGGGGGCCGCAAATGCCTGCAGAGGCAGCACGAAAGAGCTCACAGCCGGAGATCTGGCAGTAATGGGGGCCGCAGAGCCACGCCATGACGGGATGACCAGCCGGAGACGGCCAGGGGCTTCCATCAGTTATGGCGTGGCTCTTCCGTGTCCGGCCTGACGGTAGATTAGTACCTAGAAGCATTTGCTCAGTCTTACTGAGTTTCCCGGCACCTCCCAGAAACGGAATCTCTCCAGTGGTCCTTCGACTTTCCAAGCTGTTCCTGCGCACCCTGCGTGAAGACCCCGCCGATGCCGAGGTGGCCAGCCACCGCCTCCTGGTCCGCGCCGGCTATATCCGCCGGGCCGCGCCGGGCATCTACACCTGGCTGCCGCTCGGGCTGAGCGTGCTGCGCAAGGTGGAACGGGTCATCCGCGAGGAAATGACCGCCATCGGAGCCCAGGAAGTCCACTTCCCGGCGCTGCTGCCCAAGGAGCCCTACGAGGCCACGAACCGCTGGACCGAATACGGCGAAGGCATCTTCCGGCTCAAGGACCGCAAGGGCAACGACTACCTCCTGGCGCCCACGCACGAGGAAATGTTCACCCTGCTGGTCAAGGACCTGTACTCCTCGTACAAGGACCTGCCGCTGAGCATCTACCAGATCCAGAACAAGTACCGCGACGAGGCACGTCCCCGGGCGGGCCTGCTGCGCGGCCGCGAATTCATCATGAAGGATTCCTACTCGTTCGACGTCGACGACGCCGGGCTGGACGCCAGCTACGCCGCGCACCGCGGCGCGTACCTGAAGATCTTCGAGCGCCTCGGCCTCGAGGTCATTCCGGTGGCTGCCACGGCCGGTGCCATGGGCGGGTCCAGGAGCGAGGAATTCCTGCACCCCACCGAGATCGGTGAGGACACGTTCGTGCGCTCGGCCGGCGGCTACGCGGCCAACGTCGAGGCCGTCACCACGGTGGTGCCGGCGGACATCGACTTCAGCAACGCCCCTGCCGCCGAAATCCGGGACACCCCGGACACGCCGACCATCGACACGCTCGTCGACGCCGCCAACGTCCTCGTTCCGCGCGCTGAGGCCGACGGCGGCGCCTGGACTGCCTCCGACACGCTCAAGAACGTCGTGATCGCCGTGACGCTGCCGACCGGCGAACGCCAGCTCGTCGTCATCGGCCTCCCCGGCGACCGCGGCGTCGACCTCAAGCGCGTCGAAGCGAACATCGGGTCGTTCCTGCCGATGGCCGGCGAGATCATGCTCGAGGCCGCCAACGACGACGACCTGAAGAAGCAGCCCCTGATCGTGAAGGGCTACCTCGGCCCCGGCATGTCCCTGGACGCGCCGCTGCTGGGCACCGAGGGCGCAGCCAAGATCCTCTACCTCGTGGATCCCCGCGTCGTCAGCGGCTCCGCCTGGGTCACCGGCGCCAACGAGGCCGGCAAGCACGTCTTCGGCCTCGTTGCCGGACGCGACTTCGGCTGGGACGGCGTCATCGAGTGCACCGACGTGCGCGCCGGCGACGAAGCCCCGGACGGTTCCGGACCGCTGGAAACCGCCCGCGGCATCGAAATGGGCCACATCTTCCAGCTGGGCCGCAAGTACGCCGCGGCCCTGGACCTGAAGGTCCTGGACCAGAACGGCAAGCAGGTCGTGGTGACCATGGGTTCCTACGGCGTCGGCGTCACCCGCGCCGTCGCGGCCCTGGCCGAGTCCAACCATGACGACAAGGGCCTGGTCTGGCCGCGCGCCGTCGCCCCGGCAGACGTCCACGTCGTGGCCGTCGGCCGCGGCGAGGAGATCTTCGCCGCCGCCGAAAAGCTGTCGCTGGAACTCGAAGCTGCCGGCCTCGACGTCATCTACGACGACCGCCCCAAGGTGTCCCCGGGCGTGAAGTTCGGCGACGCCGAGCTCGTCGGCGTTCCGACCATCCTGGCCGTCGGCCGCGGGCTGGTGGACGGCGTCGTGGAGGTCAAGGACCGCCGGAGCGGCGACGCGGAGAACATCGCGGTCGAGAAGGCCGTTGACTACGTAGTCAACGCCGTCCGCAACAGCTGACGCGCCGGCCCCCGCAGGCGTGGTCTCTGGACTGGAGTCGATCGAACTCAGCACCCTCATCCTGATCGTGGTGGCCGGTTTCGCCGCGGGCTGGGTCGACGCCGTCGTCGGAGGCGGCGGCCTGATCCAGCTCCCGGCGATGCTCCTGGTGCCGGGCATCAGCCCGGTGCAGGCGCTGGCGACCAACAAGATGGGGTCGATCTTCGGCACCACCACGAGTGCGGTGACGTATTACGGCCGCGTCCGGCCGGATCTGCGCACCGCCCTGCCAATGGCGGCGATCGCGCTGGCGGGCAGCTTCGGCGGGGCGGTGCTCGCGGCCAACCTCCCGGCGAGCGTGTTCAAGCCGATCATCGTCGCCGCGCTCGTCGCCGTCGCGCTGTTCACGGCCTTCCGCCCGAACGTCGGGGACCTGACCCGGCTGCGGCACGGCGGCCACCGGCACTACGTGGTGGCCTGCCTGATCGGCGGGGTCATCGGCTTCTACGACGGGCTGATCGGCCCGGGAACCGGCTCGTTCCTGATCATCGCGCTGGTGTCGGCGATGGGCTACGCCTTCCTGGAAGCCAGCGCCAAGGCCAAGATCGTCAACATGGCCACGAACGCCGGCGCCCTGCTGTTCTTCCTTCCGCACGGCTCACTGCTCTGGGGCCTCGGGCTGGTGCTGGGCCTGGCGAACATGGGCGGCGGCTACCTGGGTGCCCGGACTGCCGTCAAGCAGGGGAGCAGGTTCATCCGGATCGTGTTCCTCGTGGTGGTGGGGGCGCTGATCCTCAAGCTCGGCTCCGACATCTGGCAGGACACGTTCGCCTGAGCGTTCCCGACGGCCGGCCGTCCCGTGGGCCCCTCCCGGCAGTACCCTCCCCGAACCGGGGCCGCCGGCGTAGCATGCAGCTATGTCAGCACCTGAGGACCGCTACAGGGATGCCCTGGAGGCCGCGGCCGGGCATGCACGCCGGTGGCTCGAAAGCCAGGAAACCCGCAGGGTCGGTCCGCGCGCCACAGCGTCCGAGCTGGCGGCCGACTTCGGCGGACCGCTGCCGCAGGCGCGGCATGCCGGCGGCGGAGGTCGTGGACTATCTGGCCCGGCCAAGGCCGAACCCGGGCTGATGGCCATGCCCTCCGGACGGTTTTTCGGCTGGGTCATCGGCGGCACCCTGCCGGCGGCTCTGGCCGCGGACTGGCTGGTCAGCGCCTGGGACCAGAATTCCGGGCTGCGCTTCGCCACGCCCGCGACCGCCGCCATCGAGGAGGCCGCGGGCAAATGGCTGCTGGAGCTGCTGGGCCTGCCGGAAGAGTCCGACGTCGGCTTCGCCACCGGTGCCACCATGGCCAACTTCACCGGCCTCGCCGCCGCACGCTGGCGGCTGCTGACTGACGCCGGCTGGGACCTCGACGGCGACGGCCTCTCCGGCGCGCCACGGATCCACTGCTTCGTGGGCCAGGAACGCCACGACACCATCGACCTTGGCCTGCGCTACCTGGGCCTGGGCCGGCCCACCGTGGTACCCGCCGACCGCCAGGGCCGCATCGACGCGGCGGAACTGGACTGCGCCCTGGACCGGGCCGCCCTGACCGGGCGGACGGGTCCGGACCGGCACCGGTGCTGGTCTGCCTGCAGGCCGGGAACCTGCATTCGGGCGCCTTCGACCCCTTCCCGGAGGCGATCGCCGTCGCGAAGGCGCATGGCGCCTGGGTGCACGTGGACGGCGCCTTCGGGCTGTGGGCCGCCGCCGTTCCCGAACTCTCCGCCCTGACCGCCGGACTGGAAGCGGGCCGATTCGTGGGGCACCGACGCGCACAAGACGCTCAATGTCCCGTACGACTGCGGGATCGCGGTGGTCCGGGACTCCCGGGCGCTGCGGTCGCGCCATGGGGCTGCACACGAGCTACCTGATCCAGGACGCTGGACGGCGTCCGGGACCCGTTCGAATCGGTCCCGGAGCTCTCCCGCCGGGCCCGGGGCGTGCCGGTCTGGGCGGCCCTGAAGTCGCTGGGCCGGGACGGCGTGGCCAGCCAGGTCCGCGGACTCGTGCGGTGCGCGACGCAACTGGCGGAACGACTCGCGGCGCTCGACGGCGTCGAGGTCCTGAACGACGTCGACTACACCCAGGTCTCGCCTGGCTTTCGGCGACGACGCCACGACCCGCGCGGTGACGGCACGGATCATCGGCGACGGCCGGGTCTGGATGTCCGGTTCGCGCTGGCAGGACCGGGACATCCTGCGGATTTCCGTCAGCAACTGGAGCACGGACGACGCCGACGTCGCGGTCGCGGTCGACGCGGTCCGGGACGCCGTGGCCGCCGTCGCCGGGCACACGGCTTAGCCGGCCGCTTCCCCGGGACCCGGCAGGTCGGCGGCCGCGGGCAGGTCCGGCAAGGTGCGGCCGGCGAGGGTGCTGGCCACCCAGAGCGATCGGGCCAGGTCCCCGCCGTGCCGGGGCTTCGAGGCATACGAGAGGGCGTTCTCCACTTCGCGGGCGACAGCCCACTGCCGGGCGGTTTCGGCGTCGAGGCCGGCGGCGGCACTGAAATCCCGGCAGCGCTCCAGCAGCCCCTGCTCCGGATCGGTCCGCGGCAGCTCGCGGATCCGGTTCCACAGCAGCGGGGCCACCGCGAATTCCGCCTCGCCGATCATGGGCTGCGGATCGATCGCCGCGTAGCTCGCCGCGCCGGTCACCGCCGGTGGCGCCCGCCGCATGCCGGACCGTCCGGCCGGGCCAGGATGTTCAGGTAGTGCAAGTCGGTGTGGACCAGGACGTCCCTGCCCGAGCGGCGGCCGACGGCGCCGCGGGTCTGGCAGACCTCGAGTGCCGCTTCCAGCAGCCAGCGCGGGAAGCGGCCGGCCCAGCTGCTCCCAGGTCTGCCGGCAGCTCGTCGCTCCACTGTTCGGCGCGGGCGGCCACGTGGTCGAATTCCTGCCATTCCGGCCGGGCGTCGGGCACGCAGGCTGAGCTGGCGCACCACGCTCGCCCCAGACGGGCACGGCCGCGTCAAGGGGAGCGTCCTGCAGGGAGCGGGCGGCGTCCAGTCGCTCCAGCAGCATGCGCCGGTCCGGCGTCGGAGGCCAGCAGCCGGACGGCGCCAGCCCCGTCCCACAGGCTCGAGCGCATGGCGTTCCACGAGCGCTTCGTCATGCGGAAACGCGACCTTCAGGACGGCGGTTGTAGTGCCGTCGTCGTGGCTCAGAGCCTCCGCGTCCTGTCGCCGGACCGGCACCACTATGGCGCCGTGCCCGTTCCAGGGCAGGGCTCCCGGTCCAGGTCAAGCCCAGCTGCCACTGGTCGAGGCAACGTTTGATCAGCCGGGGGAGTGACGCGAGCCAGTCGCGGCCGTGCGGCGTGCCGCTGTACCGGCGGCTCAGGTCGGGCGGGATCGGGACATCTGCGGGCTGGCTCATCGGACCCAGCGTAGTTGCTGCGGCTCAGACGACGACGCCGCTCGCGCCGAGCAGATTGCCGATCAGGAACGTCGCGACAAGCGCCAGGGCCCCGCCGGTCACCACCCGGGCGGCCGCCTTCAGCTTCGAGCCGCCGCCGATCCAGGCACCGAGCGCGCCCGTGGCCGCCAGCGCCACGAGCACGGCGACGAAGGTCAGCGGCACCCGGATTTCCTCCGGGGGCAGCAGGATGGCCAGCATCGGCAGGATCGCGCCGGCCAGGAATGCGACGGCGGAGGCAAACGCCGCATGCCAGGGGCTCACGATGTCCGTCTCGTCGATGTTCAGTTCGGCGGAGAGGTGGGCGCCGAGGGCGTCGTGCGCTGTCAGTTCCCGCGCGACGGTGCGGGCCGTATCGGCGCTCAGGCCCTTGCCCTGGTAGATGGCGGCGAGTTCCTCGAGCTCTTCCTCGGGCTGTTCCAGCAGTTCCCGGCGTTCCTTCTCGATCAGCGACTTCTGGCTGTCCTTCTGGCTGCTGACCGAAACGTACTCGCCCAGGGCCATCGAAATCGCGCCGCCCACCAGGCCTGCGGCACCGGCGATCAGGATGGGGCCGGAATCCGTGGTGACACCGGCGACGCCGACCACGATCGCGGCGACGGACACGATGCCGTCGTTGGCGCCCAGCACGCCGGCGCGAAGCCAGTTCAGGCGGTGGGCGATGTCGTTGTGGTGGGGCTCGTTGTCGTGAAGCGTGGGGGCGCCGGTGCTGTCCATGAGAACAGCAAAGCATCAGCATCCGGGGCTGGCCAGTATCACGAGCCTAAGTTAGCCGCAGCTACCGCCCGGCCCCTGCGGCCGAGGCCGCAGTTCAGCGGGTGGCGCCGGGACTGGCGGTGGGTGTCGGCAAGGCGGCGGAACGACGCCGGATCCGCCGCCAGCCCGGGGAGGCTTCCGGGGTCAGCACCCCACAGCACGGCGCGCCGGGCGGCACCGACGAGCGCGGCGATGGCCCACTGGCGGGTCTCGCCGTCGCTCAACGCCACGAGGTCGCCGTAGACCGGCAGGGCGGCCGCTTCCAGCCTGCCCAGGCCGGCGGCGGGAGAGGCAAGGAAGGACTGTTCGAGGGTGTAGCCGGCCTCACGGGGCGGCACCGGCACGCAGTGTGCCTGGCTCAGGGTTTCGGCGCCGCTGACAGGGCCTCATGGCCGGCCAGCAGTTTCGCGGCGGCGCTGCGACTGCTCGCCGTCCGAGCCGGGTGAGCGCCACCTGATAGCCGTAGATGGTCTCCAGCTCGGTCCGCACGGCCGCGGACAGTGCCCCGCCGAGGCTCGCACCATCGGCGCCGGCGCCGGCGCCGTCGGCAGCGCCTGTCGGGCGGGTGCCGGGCGACGCTGTTGCCGGCGGTGTCCGGCAGGCCCCGGACAACGCCGGCGAGGCGGGGTCTGCCGCCGCAGGCGCCGGAGATCCGGTGGCCGCGGCGAGCGAGGAAGCTTCCAGGAGCTGGGCGGTTCCGACCGCCGCGAGCAGCCGGGCGATGCCGCCGTCGGCCACGGCAGCCTCGGCCAGCCGCTTCGAGCCGCTCGCGGCCAGCGCGGCAGCCAATTCCGCGGCGGACGCCGGGCCGGGCGGTGCCGCGGGGGACGGCGTCGCCGACGGTGAGCCCGGAAGCGGTTCGACGGCGGGTTCGCCGCCGGGGCCGAGGAGCGCGCGGGCCTGGTCTGTCAGCAAACTCACAGTCCGGGCGATGGCGGCCCGGGAGCCGGCGGAGGCAGCCCCTGCGGCTGGGGTGCCAAGCTGTTCGCCGGCGGCCCGGAGCCGGAGGGTTTCGGACAAGGCCGCAGCCCGGGCCTGCTCGGAAAACGGCAGGTCCGCGGGTGCTTTGGGACTCCCCGGCGTCAACGCCACCCCCAGGCTGATCACGACCAGGGTGAGGCATGCCAATAGAGCGATACGGGGAAAAAAGCGGGGAAGGAGCTCCCGCCATCGCTTTTCCCTGGTGTCGTCTTTCACAACAGACCATGTTGTCATGCCGGCCGGGAACTGAAGTGCACCACGGCGCCCGGAAAATGGCTAGGCTAGTAGTCACAACATCATCTAGCGGGAGGCGGCGGGCATCATGACCAACGCAGAGGCCACGACTTCAACAGACCGGACCGGGACGGGGAAGGCTGAGGCCGCACCCGCCCACAATTTCGAGGCTGAGCGTCTGCATGCCCTCCTCGAACCCGCCGTCCTGGCGAACCGCCTGTACCTGGAGGACGTCTCCATCCACGTCGCCGGCGCCAACCGGGTGGTCCACGTAGTGGTGGACCTGCCGCAGGAAGAGACCGGCGGCGTCAACCTGGACGTGATCGCAGACATCTCCACGACACTGTCCGACATCCTGGACAACGATCCCAGCACCGACGGCGCGCCCCTACGAGCTTGAGGTTTCCTCGCCCGGCGTCGGGCGGCCGCTGACCGAGGACCGGCACTGGCACCGTGCCCGCGGCCGCATGGTCAAAGTCAACGTGATCCAGGGCGAAAACGTCACCGGCAGAATCCAGTCCGTGGACGACGCCGGCGTCACCGTGGTCCCCGAAATCGCCGTCAAGAAGGGCATGAAGCCCAAGCAGGGCGAACCCGTCAAGATTCCTTTCGACAGGATCCGCAGCGGAAAAGTCGAGATCGAATTCAGCCCCTCGACGAGGCCGGTCTGGAAACTGAACAATGGACCTTCTGAGGAGGCCTGATGGATATTGACATGAGCGCGCTGAGACTCCTGGAGCGTGAGCGCGAAATCCCGCTGGATCTCCTGATCCCCACGATCGAGCAGGCCCTGCTGGTCGCGTACCACAAGTCGCCCGGGCGCCTTCGAGAAGGCCCGGGCCGAGCTGGACCGCAAGAGCGGCCACGTGACGATCTGGGCCACCGAGATCGACGACGACGGCGCCCCGTCGGCGAGTTCGAGGACACCCCGGCCGGTTTTGGCCGCATCGCGGCGAGCACCGCACGGCAGATCATCCTGCAGCGCCTGCGCGACGCCGAGGACGACAACGTGCTGGGCGAGTTCAAGGGCCAAGAGGGCGAGCTCGTTGCCGGCACAGATCCAGCAGGGCAACAACCCGCACATGATCCAGGTCAACCTCGGCACGGTCGAGGCACTGCTGCCGCCTCCCGAGCAGGTTCCGGGCGAGAAGTACATCCACGGCAACCGCATCCGCGCCTACGTGATCGACGTGCACCGCGGCACCAAGGGCCCGTCGATCACACTGTCCCGTTCGCACCCGGACCTGGTCCGGAAGCTCTTCGAACTGGAGGTCCCGGAAATCGCCGACGGCGCCGTCGAGATCGTGGCACTGGCCCGCGAAGCCGGGCACCGCACCAAGATCGCCGTCAAGGCCAACACCCCGGGCATCAACGCCAAGGGTGCCTGCATCGGTGAAATGGGTTCGCGCGTGCGGGCCGTCATGACCGAGCTGAACGACGAGAAGATCGACATCGTCGACTACAACGAGGATCCGGCGAACGTTCATCGCCAGCGCGCTGTCGCCGTCGCGGGTGAATTCGGTCACCATCGCCGATGCGGCGACCCGCTCGGCCCGCGTCGTGGTTCCCGACTACCAGCTCTCCCTGGCCATCGGCAAGGAAGGGCAGAATGCCCGCCTCGCCGCCAAGCTCACCGGCTGGCGCATCGACATCGTCTCGGACGCCGCCGTCCCGCGAAAGCTAGGCCGCCGTTCTGGGCCCGGCCCCGCGCGGCACCGACGGCCGTGCCCGCCGGTTCGGGTCCGGACGGCCCCGAGGGGCTAGAATAGACATGACCGCGCCTACGGCCGGTATCCGTGTGCCGGAGTATACGCGTTCCGCCGTTGTCCTGTCGGTCCTGCAGGGCAGGTAGTACGTACGGCAGAAGATATCACGTGGCAGTGCAGCAGAGAATCAGCCGCAGCGCACGTGCATCGGATGCCGCAAAAGGGACCGGACTGAGTTACTCCGGCTCGTCGCTGGGCAGCGGATCGACCGCCGTCCCGGTGGACGAACACGCCGGATGGCTGGCCGGGGTGCATGGCTGCACCCCGCCGGAGTGTGCCTGGCACGCGCGGTCAAGCGCCGGGCGTTCGCACGGGCCTTCAGCGGCCAACGGGAATGCCGCTGTCGAGCGCCGGAAACGGCGGCACAGGAGCAGACCCGAAGCCCGGGAAAACCCGGTGACGATGCAGCAACAACCGTCCAACCTGAAAGCGGGTCAGAAAACTGATGGAAACCCGATGAGTTCCAAGCGATGAGCGCGTAACGATGACAACTCAGTTGCGTCGCAATGGGCCTGTCACTCCACTGCGGCTGGGGCACGCAGCAAAAGTAGACGGTTCGTGCCTGACTCGGTGCGGGCCGAGACAGGAGAAATGTGGCTAAGGTCCGCGTACACGAGCTTGCCAAAGAGCTCGGAATTACTTCAAAGGATGCAGTTGCCAAACTGCAGGAAATGGGCGAATTCGTCCGTTCCGCATCTTCAACCATCGAGGCACCGGTAGTGCGCAAATTCCGCGACGCGTACCCCGACGCACGCTGCCCCGAAGGCCGAAGCCCCGGCAGCCGCCCCCCCGGCCCCGCCAGCCCCCTGCAGCCCGTCCGGCGCCCGCGCCGGCACCGGCTGCACCCGCGGCCCCGGACCGGCTGCACCGGTCCGAGGCTCCCGGCTCCGAAGCCGCTCCCGGCACCGGCTGCGCCTGCGGCACCGGCTGAGGCAGCCCCGGCCGCCGCACCGGCGGCTCCGCGCTGCCCAGGCCCCGGCTGCTCCTCGCACGGGGCCAAGCCCGGCGCGCGGCCCGCACCCAAGGCTGAAGCTCCGGCTGCTCCGGCACGCCAGGGCGGCTCGGCGCCGCGTCCGGGCGGTCCCCGTCCCGGCAACAACCCGTTCGCCACGTCCCAGGGCATGCCCGCGGCCGCGGCGGCGACGACGAACGTCCCCCGCGTCCGGGCAACAACCCGTTCGCTCCCTCCCAGGGCATGCCCCGTCCGGGCGGAAGCCGCACCGAGGGCGACCGCCCCGGTGGCCCGCGCCCCGCAGCAGGCGCAGGTGGACCCCGTCCGGGTGGTACCGCGCCCGGCAGCGCCGGCGTGCCCACGTCCGGGCGGCCCCGTCCGGCCGGCGCTCCCGGCGCCGGCCGTCCGGCCGGCGCCGGCGGAAACCGTCCGACTCCCGGCATGATGCCTAACCGCACCGAACGTCCGGCACCGGCCGGCGCAGGCCGTCCCGGCGGCGGCGGCCGTGGTCCGGGCCGTCCGGGCGGCGCACCAGGTACCGGTGCTCCCGGTGCCGGTGGCGGCGCTCCGGCCGGCGGCGGCTTCGGCAAGGGTGGCCGCGGTCGCGGTGGAACCCAGGGTGCCTTCGGCAAGGGCGGCGCAGGCCGCGGCAAGCAGCGCAAGTCGAAGCGCGCGAAGCGCCAGGAACTCGAGCAGATGAGTGCTCCGTCGCTGGGTGGCGTGAGCGTACCCCGCGGCGACGGCAACACCGTAGTCCGGCTTCGCCGTGGCTCGTCGATCACGGACTTCGCCGACAAGATCGAGGCGAACCCCGCAGCACTGGTTACCGTGCTCTTCCACCTCGGCGAAATGGCCACGGCCACGCAGTCGCTGGATGAAGAGACCTTCGCACTGCTCGGCGAGGAGCTTGGCTACAAGCTCCAGGTTGTGTCCCCGGAGGACGAGGAGCGCGAACTGCTCGCCTCCTTCGACATCGACTTCGACGCCGAACTGGAAGCCGAAGGCGACGAGGAACTTGAGGCACGTCCTCCGGTTGTCACCGTCATGGGTCACGTTGACCACGGTAAGACCCGACTGCTGGATGCCATCCGCAAGTCCGACGTCATGGCGGGCGAGCACGGCGGCATCACGCAGCACATCGGTGCTTACCAGGTCACCCACGAGCACGAAGGCATCGATCGCAAGATCACCTTCATCGATACCCCGGGCCACGAGGCGTTCACCGCCATGCGTGCCCGTGGTGCGAAGGTCACCGACATCGCCATCCTCGTGGTCGCAGCGGACGACGGCGTTATGCCGCAGACCGTTGAAGCCCTCAACCACGCCCAGGCGGCCAACGTGCCGATCGTCGTGGCCGTGAACAAGATCGACAAGGAAGGCGCCAACCCGGACAAGGTCCGGGGCCAGCTGACCGAATACGGCCTGGTTCCGGAAGAATACGGTGGCGACACCATGTTCGTGGAGGTCTCTGCCCGCCAGAACCTGAACATCGACGAACTGCTCGACGCTGTCCTGCTCACCGCAGACGCCGCCCTGGACATGCGCGCCAACCCGAACAAGGACGCCCGCGGTATCGCGATCGAAGCCAACCTGGACAAGGGCCGCGGCGCCGTGGCTACCGTCCTGGTTCAGTCCGGTACCCTGCACGTCGGCGACACCATCGTGGCCGGCACGGCCCACGGCCGCGTCCGTGCGATGTTCGACGACGACGGCAGCGCCCTGACCGAGGCCGGCCCGTCCCGCCCCGTGCAGGTCCTGGGTCTGTCCAACGTCCCGCGCGCCGGTGACACCTTCTTCGTGACCGCTGACGAGCGCACCGCCCGCCAGATCGCCGAGAAGCGTGAGGCCGCCGACCGCAACGCCGCCCTGGCCAAGCGCCGCAAGCGCATCAGCCTGGAAGACTTCGACCAGGCCGTCGCCGATGGCAAGATCGACACCCTCAACCTCATCCTCAAGGGTGACGTGTCCGGTGCCGTGGAAGCCCTCGAAGACGCGCTGCTCAAGATCGACGTCGGCGAAGGCGTCCAGCTGCGCGTCATCCACCGCGGTGTCGGTGCGATCACGCAGAACGACGTCAACCTGGCAACGGTCGACAGCGCCGTCATCATCGGCTTCAACGTCAAGCCCGCCGAGCGTGTTGCCGAACTGGCAGACCGCGAAGGCGTGGACATGCGCTTCTACTCCGTCATCTACGCAGCAATCGATGACATCGAGATGGCCCTCAAGGGCATGCTCAAGCCGGAGTACGAAGAGGTCCAGCTTGGTACCGCCGAGGTCCGCGAAGTGTTCCGTTCCTCCAAGTTCGGCAACATCGCAGGCTCGATCGTTCGCTCGGGCGTTATCCGACGCAACGCGAAGGCCCGGGTCAGCCGCGACGGCAAGATCATCGGTGACAACCTCACCGTTGAGACGCTCAAGCGCTTCAAGGACGACGCCACCGAGGTCCGCACGGACTTCGAATGTGGTATCGGTCTTGGCTCGTTCAACGACATCAACGAAGGTGACACCATCGAGACCTTCGAGATGCGCGAAAAGCCGCGCGTCTAAGTCTGAAGTCAATATGCAGTAAAGGTGCGGGGCCGTTGGATTCTTCCGGCGGCCCCGCCCCTGCGCTGGGCGGCCAACGTCTGACGACGTCGGCCGCCCAGCTCCGGCAGGCCCGATGCCACTCCCAGGCCGCCGGAAGAATCCAACGGGAGTCCGTCGTAGACTCGCCTTAGGCGCGTGGCAACAAACCGAATCTGTGTACGTCAGCCGCTAACGCGCCGTCGTACATCCAAATTTTTAGGAGTGGAAATGGCTGATCCCGCACGGGCTGCCAAGTTGGCGCAGCGCATTAAGGTTGTTGTTGCCGAGGCCCTGGGCCGTAGGGTCAAGGATCCGCGGCTTGAGGGCATTACCGTCACCGATGCCCGCGTGACCAACGACCTGCAGCATGCCACGGTCTACTACACGGTGTTCGGTGACCAGCTGGTCCAGGCCGAGGCCGCCAAGGGACTCGAGAAGGCCAAGGGTGTGCTCCGGCAGGAAGTCGGCCGGAACATCACCGTCCGGCTGACCCCGACGCTGGAGTTCGTCGCCGACCAGATCCCGGTCAACGCCTCCAACCTCGAGGAACTGCTCCGGGCTGCGAAGAAGCGCGACGCCGAGGTGGCCGCCCTCGCCGCCAGTGCCCAGCACGCCGGCGACGCCGACCCGTACAAGAGCGACGCCCCGCAGGATGTCGACCTTGACGAGGACGACTTCGACGAAGAGGACACCGACGTCACGGCAGACACCGATCTGGACGAGGACAGCAACAAGTAGTCCTCAGCCGCGCAGCGTCTTCAACAACGCAGCGAATGGCCGGTCCCGGAAAAGGGACCGGCCATTGATGTGTCCGGGCAATGTTGTCCCGGGTTCAGGAATCGTCGGAGTCGCGGGAATCCCGCCCCAGCTTCAAGGTTGCGACCTGGCCGTCAGGGGGCGCGGGGTCGGACGGCAGCGAGTTCACCGTGGCATACAGCGTTGAACCACGGAGGACGACGTCGGCCGTCGACGCCGAGGCCAGGGCCACGCTGGGCTTGCCGGTACCTCCGTCCAGCTTGATGACCCCGTCGCCGAACAACGACGCGACGTACACATCGCCGTCGCCGTTGACGGCAATTCCGGTGGGGGACAGGATGTTCCCGGCCAGCAGCTTCACCTTCCCGCGCTCGGGGTCGATTTTGAAGACCGCGCCGCGGGCGTCCGCGCCGGGGCTTTCCGGCCCGCCCGGCATGGTGGACACGTAGAGCCAGCCGTCGGGTCCGACGGCGACGTCGGTGGGTACCGGTTCGAAGGCGTAGGACCGGCCGACGACGCACTGCGGCAGGCGCAACCCGGCCGCTGCGGCGGCGGTGATCCGGGACGGGCGCGGCGGCAGCACGGCCACCGTTTTCGCCTTGCCGGAACGGATGTTCACCGACACCACGGTGTTCGCGCCCGCATCGGCGGCGTAGACGGTGCCCTCAGCGACCGCGATGCCGTAGGGACGGGTGTCCACCTCGCCGGTGTAGGAGGCGGGGAGCTCCGGCGGAAGTTTCGCCGCGCAATCAGCCGGGAGGTCGAGGAAGCCGTAGCGGGCCCCGCCGTCGGCGTTGTCCTTCTTCTCGAGGGCCGCGAAGTCGCCGATGGTCCGCTGGTGGCCGTCGTCGTCAATGATCCGGACATGGGCTGCCAGGTCACGGTTGTCCCCGTGGCCGGCTCCCTGGCTCTCCGCGACGTAGGTGGTGGAGCCCTCCTGGGTGTTCCCGGCGACATCCCAGCCGTTGTTTTCGTAGAGGACCTTCCGTGAACCGTCGGCATCGATCCGGGTCAGCCTGCTGGCGAACTGTTCGCTGACCGTCACCGAGCCGTCGCGTCCGGCGCTGACGTGGAGCGGTCCCACGAGGCCTGCGGCCAGCCGGGCTGCGGGAATCCCGGCCGGGCTCCGGGCCGTGGTCCTGCGGAGCCGCGCGGAGTTCCCTGCCGTGTTCCCTGCGGAGGAACCGTCCGGGGCATCGGCTGGTGGCGGCCCGGTGGCCAGGAGGAGGGCCGCCGTGGCGGCCACGGCCAGGGATGCCAGTTGTTTTCTCATGGTGTGCTCCGAGGCGAATGAAGAATCCCCAGCTCTTGAGACCATGCAAATCAGGTAATTCTGGTGCGTCAGCCAGATCAAACAGTTCGGGCAGGCGGCCGGCTAGTCACGGCCCCTACGAGCGGATTTTAATCCGTTGCGTCGGCAAAGTCGATGCTCCGGCGTAAGGCCCGGGCGGTCCCTCAGCGGCGCCGGGACCGCCCGCGGACGCCGAGGCCGCCCAGCAGGGGAGAGCCCATGCCCAGCAGGAACCCGAAGTCGTACCAGTTCCCGGCCCGGCCGGTGTTGTAGAAGGGGTACTCGCCCCACTGCCCGAGGACATGGGCGATCAGCACGATCCATGCCGTCAGCCCGTTCCAGATGCCCCACAACAAGTCCTGCCACCACATGCCATACCTCCCGACGGAACCCTGAAGCCCACGGCGCAATGCGTCGTTGGCTCAGGCTAGCGGCGCCGATCCCGGGGCGGTAGGGGCAAGGGACCCCTAGGCCTGCCGGGCCCGGGCATCCCGGGCCTGTGCTTGGCGGGCAGGGAGCCGGCCGAGGCCCTCGACGAGTTCGTCGTGGCTGCCGCAGAGCGCAATCCGGATCCAGCCTTCGCCGATCGAACCGAACGCGGTGCCCGGGGCGAACGACACTCCGTGCTCGGCCAGGAACCGGCGGACCCAGGCACGGACGTCGCCGCCGCTGACGTGGGACATGTCCGCCCAGAGGTAGAAGGCTCCCTGTGCGGTGAGGAACGGGATCCCCCTGGATTCCAGGACCGCCGAGGCGGCATCCCGGTTGGCCCGGTAGTGGGCGTGGGCGTGGCTGACGTAGTCCTGCGGGCCCGTCAGTGCGGCCAGCGCCGCGTACTGCGAGGGGGAGGCGACGCACGAGACAATCGACTCCATCACGTTGTTCATCCTCTGTTCCAGGCCCGGCGGGCAGATCAGGGCGCCGATCCGCAGCCCCGTCAGGCCGTAGGTCTTGGACAGCGTCAACGACGTGAACACCCGGGCCTCGCCGGGGACATCGCTGTCGAACCGGGCAGGGCTCACATGCGGGATGTCGTACGTGAACGCCTCGTAGCATTCGTCGGAGATGATCCACAGATCGTGGCGGCGGGCCAGGTCCACGAGGCTGCGGGTGAGGTCCTCGCCCAGCACCGCCCCCAACGGGTTGGACGGCGAGTTCAGGATCAGCACCCTGGTCCGCGGCGTGATGAGCGCCTCGATGTCCTCGATCCGCGGCTGGAACTCGTGCTCCGGGTACAGCGGGTACTGCACAGGAACGCCGTGCAGGAGGCTGCTGGTCATCGCGAACGTCGGGTATCCCGGGTTGGGAATGAGGATTTCGTCACCGGGGGAAAGCAGCAGGCTCATGGCGAAGTGGAGTCCCTGCTGGGCGCCGTCGACGACGTAGACGCGGTCCGCTCCGACCGGCGTCGCGTTGTGCTCCCTGAACCTCGCCGCGAACGCCTCGCGCAACGCGGGGATCCCGGCGTTGGGCGTGTAGTTGGTCTCGTCCCGGTCCAGGCAGGCCATCCCGGCCTCGAGGATGTGGCGCGGCAGCGCGAAACCCGGCTCGCCGATGCTCAGGACGATGGCGCCCGGAGTGCTCCAGGCGGCTTCGGTGATCTCCCGGATCTGGTTGATGGGGACATCGCGGACGTGGGCGGCAAGCTCGGGCATGTCTGCCATCCTAGCCGCCGGGCGCGGGAGCGGGTCCGCGCGCAGATATACTGGGAAGCGTGCTTTCTGGACTGGTGATAGTGGACAAGCCGCAAGGCTGGACCAGCCACGATGTGGTTGGACGGATGCGGCGGCTCGCCGGTACCCGAAAGGTGGGCCACGCCGGCACCCTGGATCCGATGGCCACCGGCGTTCTGGTGGTCGGCATCAACAAAGCCACGCGCCTGCTGACCTACATCGTGGGTACCTCCAAGACCTACACGGCCACCATCCGCCTGGGCGAATCAACCGTGACGGACGACGCCGAGGGCGAGGTCACCGCGACGCACAGCGCCGCTTCGGTCACCGAGGACGCCGTCCGGACCGGCGTCACCGCACTGACCGGCGAGATCGAACAGGTCCCCAGCAGCGTCAGCGCCATCAAAGTCAACGGCGAGCGCGCCTACGCCCGGGTCCGCTCCGGCGAAGAGGTCAAGCTCGCCGCGAGGCCCGTCACCATCCACCGTTTCGAAGTCCATGAGGTCCGCCCGGTACGCGACGGCGAGGCCCTGGACGTGGACGTCACGGTCGAGTGTTCCTCCGGCACGTACATCCGGGCCCTCGCCCGCGACCTCGGCAACGGCCTGGGCGTCGGCGGCCACCTGACGGCGCTGCGCCGGACCCAGGTGGGCCCCTACACCCTCGACCAGGCCCACACCCTGGAACAGCTCGCTGAAGAACTCGACGTGCTGGAGATGTCGCAGGCCGCGCGGGCACTGATGCCCAACCGTGAACTCAGCGACGCGGAAACCACCGAAATTTCCTTTGGCCGCAGGATCCCCGCCGGAGCGTCGGCCGGGACGCCGGACGCGGCCACGGCGGACAAACCGGCCGCGGGATTCGCCCCGGACGGCACCCTCGTGGCGCTGCTGGCCGACGCGGGAAGCTACGCCAAGCCCGTGCTCGTCTTCGCCCCGGACAACGAGAAACGCGCCGCCCCATCACAGCAGGCCGGACAGTAGTGGACGCGTATTTCTACATCATCCTGACCGTCGGACTGATCTCCAGCCTCATCTGCCTCACCGCCGGGATCCTCAAGAAGGCCCCGAACGACACGACGATCCTGTCCGTGGCCGCCGTCGAACTTTCCCTCCTGGTGTATCTGGTCGGGTCGATTGTCCGGGTGGCGGGCGGGGAGCAGATCGCGGGGGAGGCCTGGGAGTTCTGGGGCTACTTGCTGACCGCCCTGATGCTGCCCGTCGGCGCGGTCTACTGGTCCATCCTTGAACGCACGCGGTGGAGCAACTTTGTCCTGGCCGCCGTCGGCGTCACAGCACTCGTGATGGCGGCCCGCATGAACCAGATCTGGTACTGACTTGGAAGAGGCACACAACGTGACGGCAAAACCTTCGCACCAGGACACCGCCGCAGGAGAGCACCCGGCCGGGCCCGGGACGCCGGCGACCGACACCCGCAACACCGGTCCCGGCCGGCTCCTGATCGCGGTCTACGCCGTGTTCGCGATCTCGGCGACAGCCCGGGCGGGCTACCAGATCCTCACCAAGTTCTCTGAGGCTCCGCTGGCCTACCTGCTGTCCGCCTTCGCCGCCGTCGTCTACCTCGTGGCCACCGTGTCGCTGGCGAAGCCTGGCCGCACCTGGTTCAAGGTGTCCGTGGCGGCCGTCCTGGTGGAGCTGATCGGTGTGCTCGTGGTCGGTGCGCTCAGCGTGTTCGACTCGGTGAACTTCCCGCACGAGACGGTCTGGTCCCTGTTCGGCCGCGGCTACGGCTTCATCCCGCTGCTGCTTCCGATCCTGGGCCTCATCTGGCTGTACCGCCGCCGTCCGGCGCGTCGGGTCTGAGCCCGGCAGTCTCCCCAGACGGTTCCGCAGGCGGGCCGAGTTCCTGGAAGAGCGTGATCTGCAACCCGGCCGGAGCGTCGAGCCGGGAGTTCAGCGACCGCCAGGGAGTTTCGCGCGGCGCCGCGATCAACGTCCCTCCGGCCGCCACGAGATCCCGGGTGGTGGCCGCGGAATCCGCCACCTCGAAGGCCACCCTGATCCTGGCGCTGGGCTGACCGTCCGCCTCGATCCGGTCGATCATCCGGACCTGCGCGGGATTCGAGAGTTCCAGCGTGGCCCTGCCGGCTTCCAGGATGGTGATGCGCGCGTCCCCTTCGCCCTGGACCGCCTCGTGCTCTTCCAGGCCAAGCACGTCGCGGAAGAAGGTGACGGCGGCGTCGTAGTCCTCCGTCTCGACGACGAGGCGAAGCTGCCGTACGGGCGGCGGGGTCCGGGGCTCTGTGGTCATGCCCGTACCCTAGTTCGTGCTGGCGTCCGAATCCACAAGCCGGCGGCGCAGCTCCGGCCAGGACCGCGCAAAACCAGGATGCAACGGTTTGTCGGCGACCCCGTCCACCGGGACCCAGACCAGCTCCAGGCTTTCCGGATCGCTGATGGCGGGCTCGAACGGCTCGACCACCTCGACGGCCACAGTCGTGTACGTCCAGTAACCGACGTCGAACACTGAAGTGAACAGGGTCCGGACGTTCTCCGGCGGGACCGCTGCTTCTTCCCGGGCCTCCCGCAGGGCTCCGTGGACTGCTTCTTCGCCCTGATGCAGTGCTCCGCCGGGCAGCCCCCAGGTTCCGCCCTGATCGCTCCACAAGGCCCGGTGCTGGAGCAGGATGCCCTTGGCCGGATCGTGGACCAACAGTCCCGCGGAGCCGAATCGGCCCCAGAACCGTCCGCGGTCACCTTCGACCCAGGCATCGCCCGGGTCGCGGGGACCCGGCGGGCGTCGAGGATCACCGGGTAGTGAAGTGGTCTGCTGCGGGGATCCCGTTTGGTGCGGGACGGCGGTACGGTCCATGATTACAGCTTGCCACGGGCTGCCCGGGCAGCGCAGGGCCTTAACTTCGTAGGCAACATTGCCCGGGCCGGGTGCTGCGCTCAGCTTGTCCGGAAGGGGAGCGGCGCGCCGCTTTCGAAGGGGTACTGCGCCTTGGGCGGAGCCTGCGTGAACCACGTGAGGCCCTGATCGCTGGCAAAGACCAGCATCCGCTGACTGCCGTCCAGCGGATCACCGCGCCCGGATACATTGGGTCCGCTTTGACCGCTGAAAATGACAAGAGGGTTTGGACGCGTGGTTTCAACGCGGATTGGCCGAGATGTCGGCGGCAACCGTCGTACCATACGGTGGACATAACCGGCGAGAGGACCCCCATGGCATGCGACGGCTGTACGGCATCTTCAAAACTCGACTTCGATTTCAGCATGGCTTTCCAACCGATCTACGACGCCGTTGCCGATCGCGTATGGGGCTACGAGGCGCTGGTCAGAGGCTTGGCGGGCGAGGGTGCTTTTGAGGTCCTGTCGAGGGTCTCACCGGAACAGAAGTACCGCTTCGACCAGGACTGCCGCGTCAAGGCAGTCGAGCTGGCATCGCGACTCTTTCCTGCAGACGAGAATCTAAAGCTGTCGATCAACTTCATGCCGAACGCGGTTTACGAACCGGCCGCATGCCTTCGTGCGACGCTCCTTGCAGCCGCACGCTGCAGCTTTCCGACATCGTCCATCATGTTCGAGTTCACGGAGAATGAGGAGGTCTCGGACACCGCTCACCTCACCAACATCATCACCGAATATCGCAAGCATGGTTTCACCACCGCCATCGACGACTTCGGTGCCGGTCATGCGGGCTTGGGGCTCCTGGTCGAGTTCCAGCCAGATCTGATCAAAATCGACATGAAGCTCATCCGCGGAATCGACACCAGCCCGGCCCGTCAGGCCGTCGTTGCCGGCATCGTCGGCATGGCAAAGGAGCTCGACATCACGGTGCTCGCAGAGGGCATCGAGACTGAGGCAGAGTTCCTGGTTTTGAAGGCAAGCGGCATCCGCCTGTTCCAAGGATATTGGTTTGCTAAGCCAGCGTTCGAGGAGCTTCCGCAGGTACGTTCCGGTCCTGCCTCGGCCATCACCGCTGTCGCCTAGCTTTCAGCGGATTACTCCAGACGAGAACGAGGGCTCTCCGCGGGTCCCGCTGTCGGAAGCCCCCACATCGCGCCGGGGTCGGGACTTCGGGTGGCCGCTACACAGCTCCGCCCGGGATTGCGGTGCACGGCCTATCATGGGCCTCAAGGAACGGACGGTAAGCGGGGGCAGCCTGGCATGGCCAACGAACTCGAAGACAACAGGGCGCCGGAGGGAAACGTTGCGCTCGTGACCGGCGCGAGCCGAGGGGTCGGCCGGGGCATCGCACTCGGCCTTCTGGCAGCCGGGTTTCGCGTTTACGGCTCGGGCCGCTCAATCGACCATGCGGACCTGCCGCGGGAGATACGGCGGCTGCGCTGCGACCACCTCAAGGACGACGAGACGGCGGCCGCGTTTGAGGCGATCCGGACCGAATGCGGCCGGCTCGATCTGCTCGTCAATTGCGCCTGGGGCGGCTACGAGAAGATGGTCGAAGACGGCGCGTTCACGTGGGCTGCCCCGTTCTGGGATCAACCGCCGCACCGCTGGACCGGCATGATGGACGCCGGCGTGCGCGCGGCGTTTATGTGTTCGGCGCACGCGGCGCGGATGATGACGCCGCGGCACAGCGGCTTGATCGTCAACATCAGCTTCTGGTCGGCTCAGCGTCATCTCGGCAACACGATCTACGGCATCGCAAAGGCGGCGACCGACAAGATGACGTCCGACATGGCCGTCGAGCTGAAGCCCTTCGCCATTCCGGTGGTCTCGCTCTACCCCGGTCTGGTCCGGACCGAATCAGTCCTCGCAGCGGCGAAAAGCGGCACGTTCGATCTCTCCACCAGCGAAAGCCCGGAGTTCATCGGCCGCGTGGCAAGCGCCCTGTTCCACGATCGGCATCTGATGGCGCGGACCGGCCAGGTGCTTGTCGCGGCTGCGGTTGCAAAGGAGTTCGGCGTCCTGGACATCGACGGCACTTCACCGCCGGCGCTGAAGCTCGGGGACATCTAGGACCCTCGGCGCCCCGGCGGAGCGGGCCGCGGCGGTGCCGCCGTCGTGGTGCTAGCGGAACCGGGCGAAGACCCGCAGCGGTTCGGGGCGGAAGTCCGATCCCTCCGTGAAGCCAAGTGCCTCATAGAAGGAGCGCTGGCCGGGTTCGTTGTCCGTGAGGAGAACCGTCTGGCGGACGTGGCCGTAGCGGGTTTCCACGGCCTCCAGCAGCTCCCGCCCCGCCCCGGCGCCTTGAAAGGCGGGGTTGACCAGAATGTCCTGCAGATAGCAGATCGTCGCGTCGTCTGAGATGGCGCGGGCCAACCCCACGAGCTCGCCGGAGGCGCCGCGTGCCGTGACCACAAACGAGGAGTTCCGGATTGCCCGCAGCAGCACTTCGGGGTCCCGGGTGTAGGCGGACCACCCGACGGCATCGTAGAGACCCAGCACTTCGGCGTCGGAAACGGGGCTGTCGGCGTGCACCGTGAACTCAGGCATCGGATCAGTGTGGCACACGTGCGTTCCCGTTCCCCGGGTCCGGGATGCTAGCGTGACTCAGCGCCGAAAAAGTTCACGTCAGGGGGAGACGAGAGTGAGACAAACCGTGAGCGTGCGGAAATGCACGAGCGACGATGTTCCGGTCCTCCGGTTGCACGAGCCGCCCAATACCGCGATCGCCGGGGGCTTCCTGGCGCGGCAGGCGGCCGGCTGATGCCCGCGCAGCCGGATCCGGCCACCGCCCTCCCGTCCCGGGTCCTCTTCTACGGGGTGACCGGCAGCGGCAAGTCGTCCGCCGCGCGCGCCTTCGCTCAGGCCGTGGGGCTGCCCGAGTTCTCGGCTGACGATGACATCGGCTGGCTGCCCGGATGGCAGCAGCGCACTGTCGAGGATCAACGGGCCATCGCCGCCGGGATTGCGGCCCGGGACAGCTGGGTGCTGGACAGCGCCTACGGTGTCTGGCGGGACGTTGTCCTGCCGCGGGCGGAGCTCGTCGTCGGCCTGGACTATCCGCGCTGGCTATCACTGGCCAGGCTGGTGCGCCGCTCGCTGCGGCGGGCCTTGACCCGGGAACCCGTCTGCAACGGCAACCACGAAACGCTGGCCCGGCTCTTCATCGAAGACTCGATTATCCGCTGGCATTTCCGGTCCTTCACAAGGAAGCGGCAGGTCATGCGGGGGCTTCAGGCGTACCCCGGCATGCCGCCGGCGATCCTGTTCCGCCATCCCCGGCAGCTCGACGCGTGGCTCGCACAGCTGTCCGCAGGGTCCGCGCGCACCGGGCGGGCCGAAAGCCTCTGACCGCACGACGACGGACCGCAGCTACGCTGGAACCATGGCTGGATCCATAGTCGGACCCACGGCTCCGCGCGGCCTGCAGGAGGCAGAACGGCTTCCCTGCTGAGATCTCCGGCGCGAATGCGATGACCCTACCAACCCCTCACATCACGGTGCGTGGGCAGGAGACCGCGGCCTACTTCTTTCCAAACAGACCGCCCAGGATCCCGCCGAATCCGCCTGAGCCGTCGTCGTCATCCTTACGCTCTACCGGCTGGTCCCCGGGAAGGTCGACGTCGATCAACTCACCTGGGCGCGGCGCTCCGCCAGTGGGCTGACCCTGCGGGTGGGCCTGCGGCTCAAGCGGCGAGTCCTGCCCGGCTTCCGGAACGGCCGCCTGCGAGGACGGCTGGCCTCCGCCGAACAGCCCGCCCAGCAGATCGCCGAGCCCGCCCATGCCGCCGGCGCCGCCCGCAGCAGCGCCGCCGCCCAGGATCCCGCCCAGAATTCCGCCAAGGTCAATGCCACCCGCACCACCCGACCCGCCAGACTCATCCGCGCCGGACGCCTGCCCGCGGCCCCCGAGGACCTTGTTGGCGAGGTAGGACATCACGATCGGGGCCAGGATGGGCAGCAGCTTCTTGATCAGGTCGCCACCCACGCCGCCGAACTGGGACGTCCCGGCCAGCTGGCTTGCCACCTGATCCTGCTGGCCGCCGAAGACGTGGCTGACGATCTTTTCACCATCCGCCGTGTCCACCTGCGAGACGTCCACCCCGCCCTCCAACAGCCCGTCCTGGTGCTGGCTGAGCGCCGACTCAAGCGATGCGGCGCCGTCGGAGGCTTGCGCGTTGTTCTGCATGCCGGCCAGCAGCGTGGGCACGGCGGCCTGCACCGCCGTCTGGGCGGTCTGCCGGTCAGTGCCGAGCAGGCCGGCAATCTGGTCCAGCGGAATCTGCCGCAGGATGTCTTGGAGCTCACTCATGGGGTACTCCTTCAGCCGCAGCTCAGTGCGGCCTCGCTGGAAACAGCGCCCGCACAGACGCCGTCGGACTGATGCCTTGCATCGTAGTCCGGGTGTCCCGGACGCGAAAGGACGCTGCCGGGGCCGGGCAGCGTCCGTCGGAGGCAACCCGCGTTTGCAGGTAATCTAGGAGAGTTCCGGAGCCGGCACCATTGCTCCGGAAGAGCACACGGCAGGCAGCAAAAAGGCGAGGTTGATGGTCCACATCTGGAACGATCCGTCCGAAGTCCCGGCGGACTTCGGTCCCTCCGTCGTTACGTTCGGCAACTTCGACGGCGTGCACCGAGGCCACCAGCAGGTGCTCTCGCAGCTCATCCGGGTGGCCCGGCTGAACCACGCCCGCGCCGTTGCCATCACCTTCGATCCGCACCCCGCGCAGGTGCACCGGCCGGAGTCCGCGCCGGAACTGATCATGGGGCTGGAGGACAAGCTGGCGGCCCTCGGCGAGGTGGGCCTCGACGCCGTGCTGGTGATGAAGTACTCCCTCGAACTGGCCAGCCTCACCCCGGAAGAGTTCGTTTCCTCGGTCCTGGTCGACAGCCTCCGCGCCAGCCACGTGGTGATCGGCCACGACGCCCGCTTCGGCCGCGGCAACTCCGGGGACCTGCACACCATGCAGGAACTCGGGAAAAAGCTGGGCTTCGAAGTGCTGGTGATCAGCGAATTCGGTTCCGAGGGATTCCCCATCCACGGCGACGACGGCTCTGACCGCCGCTGCTCCTCCACCTGGGTCCGGGAAGCCCTGCGCGAGGGCGACGTCGCCACCGCCGCCGCCGTCCTCGGCCGGCCGCACCGGATGCGCGGCGAAGTGGTGCACGGCGCCGCCCGCGGCCGTGACCTCGGCTTCCCCACGGCCAACCTCGGCTCCAGCGCGACCGGCTACATCCCGGCCGACGGCATCTACGCCGGCTGGCTCGTCGACCAGGCCGGCACCCGCTGGCCGGCCGCCATCTCCGTCGGCTCCAACCCCACCTTCGACGGCGTCAGCCGGCAGGTGGAGGCCCACGTCATCGACCGTCCGGAAGAGGACATCGATGACTTCGATCTGTACGACCAGACAGTAGTGGTGGAATTCGTCGCCAGGCTGCGCGGCATGGTGGCGTACCGTGGCCCTGAAGCGCTGGTGGACCAGATGCGCCTGGACGTGGTCCAGGCCCACGAGATCCTGTTTGCGCACTGACCGCTGAACTAACCGTTTGCCTGGTCCGCGGCGTCCCGGCGCCGGTTCGCGGGTTGACTCACCTCATTTGGCAAGGAAGGCAAGAGACGTGACCATTGAGAAAAACACGCGGGAGCTGGACAAGGACATCGTCCGCGACTTCAGCTCGCGGATGAGCTACGCGTCGTACCTGCAGCTGCCCACGCTGCTGAGCGCCCAGCAGCCGGTCAGCACCCCGGAACACCACGACGAGATGCTGTTCATCATCCAGCACCAGACCACGGAACTGTGGCTCAAACTCGTCCTGCACGAGCTCCGCAGCGCCGCCGCCTGGCTCCGCGCCGACGACCTCGGCTCCGCCCTGAAGGCGATCGCCCGGGTCAAGCACATCCAGAAAACCCTCACCGAGCAGTGGTCCGTGCTCGCCACCCTCACACCCACCGAGTACTCGCAGTTCCGCGGCTTCCTGGGCAACTCCTCCGGGTTCCAGTCCAGCCAGTACCGCGCCGTCGAGTTCCTGCTCGGCAACAAGAACCGCAAGATGCTGCCGGTGTTCGAGTCCGATCCGGAGGCCCACACCATGCTGCTGGAGCTCCTCGAAGCCCCGAGCATCTACGACGACTTCCTGGCCTACCTCAAGCGCCAGGGCTTCGACGTCCCGGCCTCCCTGCTGGAGCGCGACGTCACCAAAGCCCACGAGTTCTGCCCGGAACTGGTCCCGGTGTTCAAGTACATCTACGAGAACGCGGCCGACAACTGGGGCGCCTACGAGGCCTGCGAGGAACTCGTGGACCTCGAGGACAACTTCCAGCTCTGGCGCTTCCGGCACCTGCGGACCGTGCAGCGCACCATCGGCATGAAGTCCGGCACCGGCGGCTCCAGCGGGGCGGCGTTCCTGCAGAAGGCCCTCGAACTGACCTTCTTCCCCGAGCTCTTCGCCGTCCGGACGGAGATCGGCCAGTGAGCATCTCCGCCAGCACCGAAGCAACCGACATCCTGTGGCAGCGGGCCCGGGACCTCGACGCCGCCGACCCGCTCGCCGCGTACCGCGACCACTTCATCGGCACCGACACGGCGCTGTCCTACCTCGACGGCAACTCCCTCGGCCGCCCGCTCAAACGCACCGTCACGGACGTCGGCAGCTTCATCCAGGAAAGCTGGGGCGGCCGGCTGATCCGCGGCTGGGACGAGGAATGGCTGGAGCTCCCGCAGGCCATCGGCGACCAGCTCGGACGGGCCGTCCTCGGCGCCGCACCGGGGCAGACGATCATCGCCGACTCCACCACCGTGGTGCTCTACAAACTGATCCGGGCCGCGCTGGCCGCCGCCAGCGACCCCGCCCGCACCGAAATCGTGCTGGACACGGACAACTTCCCCACAGACCGCTACCTCGTCGAGGGCATCGCCCGCGAAGAGGGCCTGACGCTGCGCTGGATCGACGCCGATCCCGCCTCCGGCGTGACCGTCGAGCAGGTGCGGGCCGCCACCGGGCCGGCCACCGCCGTCGTGGTCCTGAGCCAGATCGCCTACCGCTCGGGGTTCCTCGCGGACCTGCCGGGGATCACGGCCGCCGTGCACGACGCCGGCGCCCTGGTGGTCTGGGACCTGTGCCATTCCGCGGGTTCCGTGGAAATCGGCCTCGATGCGGCGGACGTCGACTTCGCCGCCGGCTGCACCTACAAGTACCTGAACGGGGGACCGGGGTCGCCCGCGTTCGCCTACGTCAACGCCCGGCACCTGCCGGGCCTGCAGCAGCCGATCTGGGGCTGGATGGGCCGCAAGGACGCCTTCGAGATGGGACCCGGCTACGAGGCAGCCGCCGGCATCAGGGGATTCCTCAGCGGCACCCCGGCGATTTTCGGGATGCTCGCCATGCGCGGGACCCTGGACCTGCTCGAAGAAGCGGGCATGGCCGCGGTCCGGGAGAAGTCCCGGCTGCTGACCGCGTTCGCCGTCGAACTCCACGACGCCTGGCTCGCGCCGGCGGGCGTGACCCTGGGAACGCCGCGGGACCCGGAACTGCGCGGCAGCCACATCACCGTGGACCACCCCGCGTTCCGGGAGATGACCGCGGCCCTCTGGGAGCAGGACGTCATACCCGATTTCCGGGCGCCGCAGGGAATCCGGATCGGGCTGTCCCCGCTCAGCACCTCGTTCGCCGAGCTTTACCGCGGCGTCGCCGCCATCCGGGACCGGCTGGCGAGCGGCGGTTTCGACAAGATCACGGGCGTGCCAGTAAACTAAACGTTGGATCCGGCTGCAGTCCGTGGCGGCTGGCTCTTGTTGTGTATGGGAAATGCCTTCTCTGGAGGGCGGATCCGGCGCAGCACCCCCGGCAGTGAGTTACTGATTCGGGCCTCACGGCACATCTCTAGGAGTTATCGTGGCACTTGAAGCCGCTGTAAAGCAGTCCATCATCAGGATTTCGCAACGTCCGAGGGCGACACCGGTTCGCCGGAGGTCCAGGTTGCAGTCCTGACTCAGCGGATCAAGGATCTCACTGAGCACATGAAGGTGCACAAGCACGATTACCACACCCAGCGCGGTCTGCTGGCCATGGTTGGTCGTCGCAAGCGCATGCTGACCTACCTCAAGAACACTGACATCACCCGCTACCGCGCGCTCATCGAGCGTCTCGGCCTGCGCCGCTAGTCAGCTTTAAGGGGCGGCCCCTTCCGTGACGGAAAGGGCCGCCTTCTTCAAATAAAACTCAACAGGAGGATCAACCGCATCACGCATTCGCGGTCCTCGGTAGTGATCCCCGGGAACGGCTTCAAAGAGTGAAGCCTTGGCCCGTGGGTCTCGATCGATGACCGGGTGCAGTGCAGGCCAGTAGACAGATGCTGGACTGGGTTGATGCGGCTGGGCTCCGTGAACCATGAAACGGAGGTGACTCTCTATGGAGGGTCCCGAAATCCAGTTCTCAGAAGCAGTCATTGACAATGGCCGCTTCGGCAAGCGTGTAATCCGCTTTGAAACCGGCCGTCTTGCCAAGCAGGCAGCCGGCGCAGTCGATGGTCTACATCGACGAAGAGACCGCGCTGCTGTCCGCCACCACCGCCGGCAAGCACCCGCGTGAAGGTTTCGACTTCTTCCCGCTGACCGTCGACGTCGAAGAGCGTATGTACGCAGCCGGCCGCATCCCGGGCTCGTTCTTCCGCCGCGAAGGCCGCCCGTCCACGGAAGCCATCCTGGCCTGCCGCCTGATGGACCGCCCGCTGCGCCCCGCCTTCGTCAAGGGCCTGCGCAACGAGGTCCAGATCGTCGTCACCGTGCTGTCCATCAACCCGGACGAGCTCTACGACGTCGTCGCGATCAACGCGTCCTCGATGTCCACCCAGCTCTCCGGCCTGCCGTTCTCCGGCCCGATCGGCGGCGTCCGCGTTGCCCTGATCGCCGACGAGCACGGTTCGCAGTGGGTTGCGTTCCCGAAGCACTCCCAGCTCGAGAACGCCGTCTTCAACATGGTGGTTGCCGGCCGCGTCGAGAGCGACGACGTCGCCATCATGATGGTTGAAGCCGAAGCCACCGACAACTCCTGGAACCTCATCAAGGAACAGGGCGCCACCGCCCCGACCGAAGAGGTTGTCTCCGAGGGCCTCGAGGCCGCCAAGCCGTTCATCAAGGCCCTCTGCGACGCACAGTCCGACCTGGCAGCACGCGCCGCCAAGCCGACCGTCGAGTTCCCGGTCTTCCTGGACTACCAGGACGACGTCTACGCCGCTGTGGAGTCCGCTGCCGCCGAGAAGCTGGCCGCTGTCTTCCAGATCGCCGACAAGCAGGACCGCGACAACGCGCATCCGACGAGCTCAAGGACGAGGTCACCTCTTCCCTGGCCGGCCAGTTCGAAGGCCGCGAGAAGGAGCTGTCCGCAGCCTTCCGCTCCGTCACCAAGCACGTTGTGCGCCAGCGCATCCTCACGGACCAGATCCGCATCGACGGCCGTGGCCTGACGGACATCCGCCAGCTCACCGCCGAGGTTGAGGTTCTGCCCCGCGTCCACGGCTCGGCCATCTTCGAGCGCGGCGAGACCCAGATCATGGGTGTCACCACGCTGAACATGCTCAAGATGGAACAGCAGATCGACTCGCTGTCTCCCGTGACGCGCAAGCGCTACATGCACAACTACAACTTCCCGCCGTACTCCACCGGCGAGACCGGCCGCGTGGGTTCCCCGAAGCGCCGCGAAATCGGCCACGGCGCCCTGGCAGAGCGCGCCATCATGCCGGTGCTGCCGTCCCGCGAGGAATTCCCGTACGCCATCCGCCAGGTGTCTGAGGCTCTCAGCTCCAACGGTTCGACGTCGATGGGTTCCGTCTGCGCCTCGACGCTGTCCCTGCTCAACGCCGGTGTGCCGCTGAAGGCTGCCGTTGCCGGTATCGCCATGGGCCTGGTCTCCGACCAGGTCGACGGCCAGACCCGTTACGCCGCCCTGACCGATATCCTCGGCGCCGAAGATGCCTTCGGTGACATGGACTTCAAGGTTGCCGGTACCTCCGAGTTCGTCACGGCCATCCAGCTGGACACCAAGCTCGACGGCATCCCGGCCTCGGTCCTGGCCGCCGCCCTGAAGCAGGCCCGCGAAGCCCGCCTGCACATCCTGGATGTCCTGAACTCCGCGATCGACACCCCGGACGAGCTCTCCGAGTTCGCGCCGCGCGTCATCGCGGTCAAGATCCCGGTAGACAAGATCGGCGAGGTCATCGGCCCGAAGGGCAAGATGATCAACCAGATCCAGGAAGACACCGGAGCCGACATCTCGATCGAGGACGACGGAACTGTCTACATCGGCGCCACCAACGGCCCGTCTGCCGACGCAGCACGGTCCGCGATCAACGCCATCGCCAACCCGCAGATCCCGGAAATCGGCGAGCGCTACCTGGGCACGGTCGTCAAGACCACCACCTTCGGCGCCTTCGTTTCCCTGACTCCGGGCAAGGACGGCCTGCTGCACATCTCCGAGCTGCGCAAGATCGCCGGCGGCAAGCGCGTGGACAACGTCGAGGACGTCGTCTCCGTGGGCCAGAAGATCCAGGTGGAAATCACCAAGATCGACGACCGCGGAAAGCTCTCCCTCTCGCCCGTAGTGGCTGAGGGCGCAGGCACTGGGAACTCTGAGAACCCGGACAACGCTGAGGTCTCCGAGGAGTCCGCAGAGTAGTCACTCCTGTACCAAAGCGCGGGGCCGGTGGATCAACCACCGGCCCCGCTGCTGTTAAAGGTAGGATTGCAGGCAGATTTGGCACGTGTTCAATGAAAGGCCTTGATGACTGTCGTCCCCCTGCCGCTCGAGCAGAACCAGCACGCTGACACCCTGATCCACGGAGCCGACGGCGGCTCGGAAGTGCGCCGCTCGGTGCTGCCCGGCGGTGTCCGTGTGCTGACCGAGGCGATGCCCGGCCAGCGCTCGGCCACCATCGGTTTCTGGGTCGGCGTCGGCTCCCGCGACGAGGCTCCCGGCCAGCACGGCTCCACCCACTTCCTGGAGCACCTGCTGTTCAAGGGCACCAAGCGCCGCACCGCGCTGGAAATCGCCTCGGCCTTCGACGAGGTCGGCGGGGAATCCAACGCCGCCACCGCGAAGGAAAGCACCTGCTACTTCGCCCGGGTGCTGGACACGGACCTTCCCATGGCGATCGACGTCATCGCGGACATGATCACCGGCGCGGTCCTGGACCCGCAGGAGATGGAGCAGGAACGGGACGTCATCCTCGAGGAAATCGCCATGGACAGCGATGACCCGACCGACGTCGCGCACGAGAACTTCGTCGCCGCCGTTCTGGGAACCCACCCGCTGGGCCGTCCCATCGGCGGCACCCCGGACGCCATCCGGGCCGTCGCGCGCGACTCGGTCTGGGACCACTACCGCCGCTACTACCGCCCCGACGAGCTCGTCATCACCGCGGCCGGGGGACTGGACCACGACGTCGTCTGCGGCCTGGTGGTGGACGCCCTGCACTCCGCCGGCTGGAGCCTTGAGCCGGCGGCGGCCCCGGTGCAGCGCCGCTCCACCGAGCGCGCGGACATCACCGGCACCGCAGGACTGCACGTGGTCAAGCGCCCCGTGGAGCAGGCCAACATCATCATGGGCTGCCCCACGCATCGTCGCCACCGACGACCGCCGCTTCGTCATGAGCGTGCTCAACGCCGTCCTCGGCGGCGGCATGTCCTCCCGGCTTTTCCAGGAGGTCCGGGAAAAGCGCGGGCTCGTCTACTCGACGTACTCCTTCGCCTCGTCCTACGCCGACGCCGGCTACTTCGGCATGTATGCCGGCTGCACGCCGTCGAAGGTCCGTCAGGTCCTGGACCTCCTCGGCGCCGAACTGGACAAACTGGCCGAGGGCGGCATCTCCGACGAGGAGCTCCGCAAGGCCGTCGGCCAGCTCTGCGGCGGCATCGTGCTGGCCCTGGAGGACACCGGCTCCCGGATGTCCCGGCTGGGCCGCGCCGAACTGGTCTCCGGCGAATACCAGGACATCGACGAGACCCTGCGCCAGATCAAGGCCGTCACCGCGGCCGAAGTCCAGGAACTGGCCCGCGAGCTCGCGGCCGCCCCGCGCACCATCACCGTGGTGGGGCCGTTCGAGGAAACGGAGACGTTCGGCCTCTGAGGCTGCCCCGGCGCTGGACACGCCGGCGGCGCCGCGTGATGATGGGGGCGGGGCCACTCGGGAGGCCCGCCTGGAAGGAATCATGGACCGTCCGCTGTCGGGCAGCGCCTATGCGGCGCTTGAGGCTTTCGTGGGGCGCTGGACCGGCACCACGCAGTGGGAGGCCACGCCCTGGGGTCCTGCCCGGACGGCGACCGTCGAGCTGACGTTCGCCCGGGCCGCCGCCGGCCTCGCTGTGACCCACAGTTACCGCCACACGGACGCCGACGGCACCCGGTCCGAGGGCCACGGTGTGTTCACCATGGACCCGGACCGTCCGGACACCCTCTGGTATCACGTCAACAGCATGGGGCTGCCCCCCGAGGCGCCGGCGCGGTCCATGTGGCAGGAAGGCACCCTCACCGTGGAACGGCGCAGCGACCGCGGGACCGCCCGGCACACCTTCCGTGTGGACGACGGCGTGCTCACCCACAGCGCCGGTCTCCGGCTGGGCGCAGCCAGTGAATTCACCCCGTTCATGACCTCGGTCTGCCGGCGCGTGCCAGAGACCGCCACCCTCCCGGTCTAAGCCCACCCCGCCGGGCGCAGCCCTCAAGGGGCCGCCGCCCCGCCCCGCAGCCCGCTGCGCCCCCTCCGGCGCGCCCCCGATACTGCCTCCGGCACGCCACGTGCCCCGCACCGTTGCCAGTTCGTTGCACAGCAGCCCCGGAAATCCGTTGACACAACGTGATCTGCATCATACATTTGCCGTAATCTGAATCACCTTTCAGGTTCATGGCATTTTTCCTGTCCGGATTCCTGTCGATTCCTCTCCGGGTATCGCGGATTTCTCAACGAAAGGCATCCCGTGAAGGATACAAAGAAGTTCCTGATCGCCGCCGCGATGGCCACCGGGCTCGCCCTGAGCGCCTGCGCGCCCACGGCCGGTTCCACCGCCCCGGCAGCCTCCGGGGGAGCGGCCAAGGCTGCCGAACCGGTCAACGTCGGCATCATCTACTCCAAGACCGGACCGCTGGCCGCCTACGGCGCCACCTACTACGAGGGGCTGCAGGCCGGCATCGAGCACGCCACCGGCGGCACGGGCGAGGTCAACGGCGCCAAGATCAACATCACCTACCACGACGACGGCGGCGACCCGGATAAGGCCGTCACGGCTGCCAAGGAAGTGATCGGCAAGGGCTACAAGATCATCGGCGGCACCGCCAGCTCCGGCATCGCCCTCAAACTCGCCGAGCAGGCAGCCCAGAACAAAGTCCTCTACATCTCCGGCCCCGCCGCCACGGATGCCATCCAGGGCGTCAACAAGTACACGTTCCGTTCCGGCCGCCAGAGCCTGCAGGACGTGGCCACCGCCGGAACGTTCATCGACACCAAGGGCAAGAAGGTCGTGGTCTTCGCCCAGGACAACGCCTTCGGCCAGGGCAACGTTGCCGCCGTCAAGGCAGTCCTGGGTGCCAAGGGCGCCACCGTCGAGGCGGTCCTGGTGCCGGACGGCCAGGAACTCACGCCCTTCGCCCGCCAGCTCATCGACGCAAAACCGGACATGGTCTTCGTCGCCTGGGCCGGTGCCACCTCGGCACCATGTGGCAGACCCTGAGCCAGCAGGGCGCCTTCGACGCGGCCCCGATCGTCACCGGGCTCGGCGACACCGCCACCTTCGGCGCCTACGGCGAGGCCACCCCCAAGATCAGCTTCCTCAACCACTACTTCTCCGGTGCTGCCGGCAACGAGGTGGAGCAGAAGATGATCGCCGCGGTCGAGAAGGCCGGCAAGAAGGCGGACCTTTTCACCCCGGACGGCTTCGTCGCCGGACAGCTCATCGTGCAGGCCATCAAGGCCGGCGGTTCGGACTCGGACGCCATGGTCAAAGCCCTCGAAGGCTACAGCTTCGACGGCCCCAAGGGTAAGGAAACCGTGCGCGCCTCGGACCACGCCCTGATCCAGGACATGTACCAGGCCAAGCTGGTCCAGTCGGGCGGCACCTGGACCCCCGAGCTCGTCAAGGTGGTCGCCGGGCGACCAGGTGGCACCGCCGGAAAAGAAGTAGTTCCGGCGCATCCCCACCGGCCGCAGCCCTCGACACGAAGGATCCGTATGAATTCCCCAGCCCTGCCCGCCCTCGAGGTGGACGGCCTCGGCCTGCAGATCGGCGGTGCCCGCATCCTCCAGGATGTGAGTTTCGCCGTCGGCAGCGGCGAAATGATCGGCGTCATCGGCCCCAACGGCGCCGGCAAGACCACCCTGTTCAACCTGATTTCCGGCGTCATGCGGCCCAGCGCGGGCAGCATCACGCTGAACGGCAGGACGATCACGGCCACGCCGATCCACCGCCGGGCCCGGGCAGGGCTGGGGCGGACCTTCCAGACCTCGAATCTGTTTCCGCGCCTGAGCGTGCTGGAAAACGTCAGGCTCGCCGCCCAGGCCAAACTGGGCGGCAGCTTCAACATGCTGCGGTTCCCCGCCGGCTCGGACGAGGCCACCCGGATCGCCCGCGGCACCATCGCCGAAGTCGGACTCACCGGACAGCTGGCGACGGCGGCCGGTGACCTCTCCCACGGTGAGAAACGGAAGGTGGAGATCGCCGTGCTGCTGGCGACCGATCCCGCCGTCGTGCTCCTGGATGAACCGATGGCCGGGGTGGCGTCGGGGGACGTCCCGTCCCTCAGCGCGATCATCCGGCGCCTGCACCGGGACCGGGGCTGCACCGTGATGATGGTGGAGCATCACATGGACGTGGTCCTGGGCCTCGTGGACCGGGTGGCCGTGATGCACCACGGCAGCCTGCTCGCCCTGGACAGCCCGGACGCCGTCATGGCGGACCCAACCGTCCAGAGCGCCTACCTGGGAGAACCTGTATGAGCCCCGCAGCGCCCATCCTGACAGTCACGGGCCTCAGCGCCTCCATCGCGGGCCAGCAGGTCGTCGAGGACGTCTCCTTCACCGTCCCCGCCACCGGCATCACCGCCCTGCTGGGCCGCAACGGCGTCGGCAAGACCAGCACCATCAAAGCCATCATCGGACTCATCGAGCGCACCGGAGCCGTGGAGCTCGACGGCGAACGGATCGAAAAGGACGCAACGTTCCGGATCATCCGCCGCGGCGTCGGCTACGTCCCCGAGGACCGTGAAGTGTTCGCCAAACTCACTGTGGCCGAAAACCTCCGCCTCGCCGAACGGGACGCCTCCCCGCGCCGGCAACTCATCGAAGAGCTTTTCCCGGATCTGCTGGCGCGCTCCACGCAGATGGCCGGGACGCTGTCAGGCGGCCAGCAGCAGATGGTCTCGCTGGCCCGCGCCCTGCTGAACACCAACAAGATCCTGCTCGTCGACGAACCCACCAAGGGCCTGGCGCCGAAGATCGTGGGCGAGGTCGCCGAAACCCTGGCCGAGGCGGCCAGGACCGTCCCCATCCTCCTCGTCGAACAGAACCTCCAGGTGGTCCGGCAGCTCGCCGGCGGCGCCGTGGTCCTCTCCGGCGGACGTGTTGTCCACACCGGCGGGGCCCTGGACTTCCTTGACGACGCAGAGCTGACCCAGCGGCACCTGGGCGTCTCCACCGACGCCGTCCCCGCAGAGAAAGGCCCTGCCCTGTGAGCACCGTGGTCCTCCTGATCTTTACCGGCCTCGGCCTGGGCGCGCTCTACTTCCTCGTCGCGGCCGGGCTCTCCCTGATCTACGGGTTGATGGGCGTGCTCAACTTCGCGCATGGTGCCTTCCTCACCCTGGGCGCCTTCACCGGCTGGGAAATCGCACGCCGCACCGGATCGGACAGCTGGGGGACGTTCCTGTTGTCGCTTGTGATCGGGGCCGCGGCGGGTGCGGCGTTCGCCGCGTTCACCGAGTTCGTCCTGATCCGGCGGCTGTACGAGCGCCACATCGAGCAGGTGCTCATCACGGTGGGGCTCTCCCTGGCCGCGGTGGCCCTGTTCGACGGCATCTGGGGCACCGATCCGGTGTTCATCCAGGGACCGGCATGGTTCAAGGACACCACCGAGATCCTGGGCGCCCGGGTCCCCAACGACCGGTTCGTCTGCATCATCGCCGCCGTCGTGGTGCTCCTCGCCCTGGTCTTCTTCCTCAAACGGACCCGCTACGGCATGATCATCCGGGCCGGCGTGGAAAACCGCTCCATGGTCACGGCCCTGGGGATCGACGTCCGCAAGGCCTTCACCCTCGTCTTCACCATCGGCGGGGCGGCCGCCGGCCTGGGCGGGGTCCTCGCCTCGCACTACTTCGGCTACGTCTCGCCCATGCTCGGCGGCTCACTGCTGATCTTCGCCTTCATCGTCACGGTGATCGGCGGGCTCGGCTCGCTGACCGGTGCCGCCATCGCGGCCGTCGCCGTCGCCGTCCTGCAGCAGTTCGCGAACTTCTACCTCGGCGGCACCGGAGACTTCGTTGTGGTGCTGGCCCTGGCGCTTGTGCTGCTGTTCCGTCCCTCCGGCCTGCTCGGGAGAACCACATGACCACCGATACTGACACCAACGGCACGAACGGAAGCCCCGCGCAGCCGTCCCGGGCCGCGGCTGCCGCCACCGAATCCCGTGCCGGCGGCCGGTCCGGACGGCCGGCCGCCTGTCGGGGCCGGACCGCGGCCGGATCGCCGGCTGGGCTGCCGGACTGGCCGGACTGGTGCTCCTGGTCCTGCTGCCGCTGCTGAACCTGTCCCTTCCCGGCGTGCTGCCGGGTCCCACCTACACGCCGGGGTCCCTGCAGCTGCTGGCGATGTGCATGCTGATGGCCGCCGCGGCGCTGACGCTACCATCTGCTGCTCGGGGTCGCCGGGCTGCTCTCCTTCGGCCACGCCCTCTACTTCGGCGCCGGGGTCTACGGGCTCGCGATCATCCTGCAGAACCTGGACATCCCGCTGCTGCCGGCGATGGGCCTGACCCTGCTGGTGGTGATCGTCCTGGCCAATGTGGTGGGCAGCATCAGCCTGCGGGTCAGCGGCATCCCGTTCGCCATGGTGACGCTGGCCTTCGCCCAGGCCGGTTCCGTGATCGTCGGCCGCAACCCGGACGGCACCACCGGCGGCGACGAAGGCCTGACCCTGCGCACCGACAACCTGCCCGACTTCCTGGTCGGCGTGGTCAACACCCGCAACCTCTACTGGCTGGCGCTGGCCGTCGCTCGTTGCCGTGTTCATCATGGTCACGTGGGTGCAGTCCTCCCGCGCCGGGCACGTCGCCGCGGCGGTCCGCGAGAACGAACTCCGGGTCCGGGTGCTCGGGCTTGCAGCCGTACCTGGTGAAGCTGCTGATCTTCGTGGTCTCCGCCGTCCTGGTCAGCATCATCGGCATGGTCTTCCTGCTGCTGCAAAGCGGCGCGGTACCCCGGGCCATGTCCGCGGACCTGACCATCACCCTGCTGGTCATGGTGGTCCTCGGCGGCGTCGGCTCCCGCTGGGGCGCCGTGATCGGCGGCGTCTTCTACACCATCCTGGACCAGCGGCTCACGACGCTCGCCAACTCGGACGCCATCGATGCGCTGCCGGACATCCTGCGAGTACCGTTGTCCGAGCCGCTGTTCATCCTCGGCACCCTGTTCATCCTGGTGGTGCTGTTCCTGCCGGGCGGCCTGACCGGCACCGCCCAGCGGCTGGCCCACCGGGCGGCCGGCAACCCGGCGCGCGGCACGGCACGACGGCACGTGCAGAAGTCCCGCGACATCCTGGAGGAGGCAGCGAGCATGAGCCCCGCAGACGGACTGCACACCCTGGGCCGCTGGACCACGGACCGCAGCCTGGCCACCCCGCACCGGGTCGCGATCGACGACCGCGGCTGCACCCTGGCTACGGCGAGCTGGAACGCGCGGGCAGCCGGCCTCGCGGCCGGGCTGCGCGCCGCCGGCTACGCCATCGGGGACCGGATCGCCACCCTGACCGGCAACAGCTCGGACCACGTGGTGGTGTTCTTCGCCTGCGCCAAGGCCGGCCTGGTCCTGGTGCCGCTGTCCTGGCGGCTCTCGCCCACGCGAACTCGCCGCCCAGCTCGAACTCGCCGACCCGCAGCTGCTGCTGGTCGAGGACGAACTGGACGCCCTCGCCGCGGCGTCCTGCCGGCTGTCTGCCGCACCGGCCGCGGACCGCCGCGCTGGGACCCGGCGGCGTCGAAAAGTCAGTGCCGCCGCCCGCCGGCTGCAGGCCGCAGCGGCGCCCGGGGCGGACACCGGCCAACGCGCGGTGCACGACGACGACGCCCTCCTGATGATCTTCACCTCCGGCACCGAAGGGGCCAGCAAGGCCGCCGTGCTGACCCACGCCAACTGCTTCTGGACCAACCTCTCGCTGTCCCGGACGCTGGACCTGGGCAGCACCGACGTCGTCCTCGCCGTGCTGCCGCAATTCCACGTCGGCGGCTGGAACATCCAGCCACTGCTGGCGTGGTGGACCGGGGCCACCGTCGTCCTGGAACGCGGCTTCGAACCCGGCCGGGTCCTGCAGCTGATCGCGGAGCGCGGCGTCACCATGCTGATGGGTGTCCCCACGCAATACCTGATGCTGGCCGAGCACCCTGATTTCGCGCATGCCGAGCTGGGCAGCCTGCGGCACGCCGTGGTGGGCGGGGCGCCGATGCCCGCCCCCCTGCTGCGGATCTGGCACCGCAGGGGAGTGGCGCTCAGCCAGGGTTACGGGCTGACCGAGGCTTCCCCAATGTGCTGTGCCTGGCCAACGAGGACGCCGCCCGGATGGTTGGCTACTCCGGCAAGCCCTACCCGCACGTATCGGTCGCCGTGGCGGACCCCGTCACCGGCGAGATCTTCGACGGCGCCGCCACCGGTGAGCTGCTGGTGCGGCGGACCCGGGGTTTTCGCCGGCTACTTCCGCGACCCCGCTGCCACCGCCGCCGTCCTCGCGGACGGCTGGCTGCGCACCGGCGACCTGGTGGAACGCGACGCCGCGGGGTACATCAAGGTGGTGGACCGGCTCAAGGACATCTACATCTCCGGCGGCGAGAACGTCGCGCCGGCCGAGGTGGAGGCGGCCCTGCTGTCCCACCCGGCGGTGGCGCAGGCCGCCGTCGTCGGCGTGGAGGATGAGCGCTGGGGTGAAAGCGGCATCGCCTTCGTGGTGGTCCGGCCCGGCTGGCCACCGACCAGCAGGAACTGCTGGAGCACTGCGCCGCCCGGCTGGCCCGCTTCAAGGTCCCGGCCCGGATCGAGATGGTCGGTGCGCTGCCCCGCACGGCCCTGAACAAAGTGCTGCGCGGCAGGCTGCGGCAGGAACTGGCGGCACGCCGGCCCGTTCGAAGGGGGCCGGCGATGAGCGCCGCGCCGCGCACCGCGCGGGGAACCCGCACCCGGGCCAAACTGCTGCAGGCCGCCGAAACAGTCTTCGCCTCGGTGGGCTACCACGAGGCCTCGATCGTGAAAATCACCGAGGAGGCCGGCGTCGGCCTCGGCACGTTCTACCTGTACTTCGAAGGCAAGCAGGCCATCTTCGACGAGGTCGTCGAGGACCTGAACCGGCGCGTCCGGCACGCCATGACCGAAGCCGCCCGCAGCGCCGGCACCCGGCTCGAGGCCGAACGGGCCGGCTTCCGGGCCTTCTTCAAATTCACCGCCGAGCATCCGGCCCTGTACCGGATCATCCGGCAGGCCGAGTTCGTCTCGCCCGGCGCGCTGCGGCTGCACTACACCCGGATCGTCAACGGCTACATCGAAGGGCTCAAAGCGGCGCAGCTCAACGGCGAGGTCCGGGAAATGGATCCCACCGTGGCGGCCTGGGCGCTGATGGGCATCGGCGAACTGATCGGCATGCGGTGGGTGCTGTGGGACGAGGAAGGCGCCGAACCGGCGCCGGGCGCCCGCCCCGACGTGCCGGAAGAAGTCTTCGAGGAAATGATGCAGTTCATCGAGCGCGCCCTCGCCCCCGGAACCGCCCCCGGCCCGGATGCCGGCCGCACCCCGCCCAGGAAGGGATAGCCCCATGACCCGCGCAACCAGCAACGCCAGCTACCGGACCGCAGACATTGAGGTCCGCGGCGGCGCCCTGCACACCGCCATCTGGGGGCCGGAGGATCCGCACGCCCCGACCATCCTCGCCGTCCACGGAGTCACGGCGTCGCACAAGGCCTGGCCGTATCTGGCCGAGGCCCTGCCCGGGGTGCGGATCATCGCCCCGGACCTGCGCGGGCGGGGCCGCAGCAACGCCCTGCCCGCGCCCTACGGCATGCCCTCCCATGCCGAGGACCTTGCGGCCGTGCTTGCCGCCCTGGCCGCGGGCCCGGTGGTGGTCGTCGGGCATTCCATGGGCGCTTTCGCAGCCGTGGTGCTGGCAAACCTGTTCCCCGAACGGGTGCGGTCCCTGGTCCTCGTGGACGGCGGCCTGCCCCTGCAGGTGCCGGCCGGACTCAGCGACGAGCAGATCGTCGCCGCGGTGCTCGGGCCGGCGGCAGAGCGCCTGAACGCCACATTCCCCAGCCGTGAGGTCTACCGAACCTTTTGGCGGCAGCATCCGGCCTTCAGCGCGGACTGGAGCCCGCTCGTGGAGGAATACGTGGATTACGACCTCACCGGCGAGGAGCCGGTGCTCCGGCCGGCCACACGCTACCAGGCGATGGCGGAGGACACCGCCGAGCTGCACCGCGGCGCTTCGCTGCTCAAGGCCCTGGATGAGCTCGCTGTGGACACCCAGGTGCTCCGGGCGCCGCGCGGCCTGCTCAATGAGCCGGCGGGGCTGTACGCACCCGGCTACCTGGACGCCTGCGCCCGGAAGCTGCCTGCCCTGCGGATCCGCGAGGTGCCGGACGTCAACCATTACACGATCGTCATGACCGAGGCGGGCGCGGAAGCCGTTGCGGAGAGCGTGCGGGAGGCTCTGGCGCTGCCTTAGGGACCGGACCGGCCACCGCGGGAACCGCCCGCCATCAGGGTGCTGACTCGAGGATCCTGGTTTTCGGCGCCCCCAGCAGCGCGGGGGCGGCGTCGGGTGAGCTCCAGACCTTCGCTTGCAGCTTGGCCAGGAAGGCCTCCGCCTGCCCGGGCTGCTCGAAGTCGAGTTCGACCACCACGTAACGCGCATCGTCCACGGGCCGGCTGATCCGGTGCGCCGTAACACCTGACGCCGCGCGGTCCACCGGATCGCGGTCGAACGCCGCCTTCCACATGCCGAAGTCCTTGATCCCATGCTCGATCTGCAAGGTGTACATCGCACTCGCTCCTCGTGGCTGTTTGTCCCATGGTTGGCGGGACACTACCAAGTTAGGCCCGGCAGCGCCCGCAGGGAATGCCAGGACGCCGGATGATGCGGGTGGAAGGTCAGCCGCCCGCGAACGGCGGGAGCACGTCGACGACGTCGGCCGGCCTGAGTGCCACCGTGTGGTCCCGCACGGCCACTTCGTTGAGCAGGAAGCTGGACCGGGACAGCAGACGGGCCAGCGGCGGTGTTCCGGTAGGCGGGGCGGAACGCTCGACGGCGAGGATCGCCTCGAGCAGGCTCGCGAGGGTGTCACCGTCGGCGAGTTCGAAGTTTTCCTCGTCCACGCCGGCGGCAGCGCGCGCGGCAGCGAAGTAGCGTACGTTCACGGGTTGCTCAGCCTCCGATGGCGCTCATGCTGCGGTCAGGCTGGACGAAGTCCGGGGCGTCCAGCCCGACGTGGTCCATGCCGTGGGCCTTGGGCTTGATCCACATGGCGTCCTGCCAGCGTTCGGCCAGCTGTTCGTCGCTGGCACCCTCCCGGAGCAGCCCGAGCAGGTCCACCTCTTCGCGGGAGAACAGGCAGCTCATGATCTTGCCTTCGGCGGTGATCCTGGTCCGGCGGCAGTCCGAGCAGAACGGTTCGGTGACGGAAGCGATGATGCCCACGGTTCCCAGTACGGGGCCGGTGGCATCCGCCGGGCCGGGCACGCGGGAACGGACCTCGAAGCGCTCGGCCGGGGCGCCGTCGCGGTCCCGCGGATCCGGGGTGAGCACATAGTCGACCGAGAGCAGCCCGCGGATCTCCGCGGCGGTGATCATATTCCGCCGGGTCCAGCCGTGGTCGGCGTCGAGGGGCATCTGCTCGATGAAGCGGAGCTCGTAACCACGGTCCAGGGCCCAGGCCAGCAGCGACGGGGACTCGGCGTCGTTGATGCCGCGCATCAGCACGGCGTTGAGCTTCACCGGGCCGAGGCCGGCTGCCCAGGCGGCGTCCACCCCGGCCAGGACCTTGTCCAGGAAGGGGCGGCGGGTGAGTTTGGCGAAGGTTTCCTCATGCAGCGAATCCAGCGAGACGTTGATCCGGGTCAGGCCGGCGGTCTTCAGCCCGGCCGCCTTCTTGTCGAGGCCGACGGCGTTTGTTGTCATCGAGATCGGCAGGTCCGGGTGGGCCTGGCGCAGGGCGGAGATGATGTCCAGCAGGTCGGCCCGCACCAGCGGCTCGCCGCCGGTGAGCCGGAGTTCGCGCACGCCCAGCATGTCCACGCCGATCCGCACGATCCGGACGATTTCCTCCGCCGACATAACAGCCTGCTTGGCCAGCCATTCCAGGCCTTCCGCCGGCATGCAGTATGTGCAGCGCAGGTTGCATTTGTCGGTCAGGGAAAGCCGCATATCGGTGGCGCGGCGGCCGAACCGGTCCACCAGTCCGGCGGCCATCCCGGCCGGGCGTCCGGGCAGCGACGGCGCGCCGGGAAGGCTAACGGCGGGGCCGGTTCCTCCGCGGGGCTGGGGCATGCCAAGCTGAACACTCATAAGGTCAGGCTACGCCACCTCAAGGCATGCATCATCCCTGTTGAGCCGGTGATCTTGCGGATTTGCCTTTGCCGGGACGGCCACGCCCCGCCGGGTGCGGGCGGCGGCCTTCCGGGAGCGCGGGGCCGGTGCCGTTGCCCGCTTCCGAACCTATGCTGGAAGCGTGAACACCTCCCAGAGCGCGCCGGCGCAGACCGTTTCCAAAAACCGGCGGACCGCGGACCGGCAGCGGACCTGGTGGGCGGCCGCCGCAGGAGTGGTCGCCGTGGGTGCCGGGGTGGTCCTGGGCGAAGTCGCCGCCAGTCTCCTGAGCCCGTCCGTTTCACCCGTCACGGCCGTGGGCGGCGCCGTGATCGACGCGGTCCCGCCCGGGGTCAAGGACTGGGCGATCTCGTTGTTCGGCACGGCCGACAAAGTGGCGCTGGTGGGCGGCATCGCCCTGGCCATCGCGGCGCTGGCTGCCCTCGCCGGAGTCCTTGAGCTGCGCCGCCGCTTTGCCGGCATGGCCGTCATAGCGGTGTTCGGTGCCGTCGGCGTCGTCGCAGTGCTGGGCCGTCCCGAGGTGACGGCCAACGCGATCCCCCTCCCGCTCCTGGTCGCCGCCGTGGCCATCGGTTTGCTGCGCTGGCTGATCCGGCGGCTGAAGGAATGGCAGGCCGGTCCCGGTGCCGGTGAAAGTGCCGGTGAAGGTGCCGTCGAAACGGCCGGCGCCGCCGTCGAAGGCCCGGCCCGGCGCCGCTTCGTCCAGGCGCTCGGCGGAACCGCGGCCGTGACGGCCCTCGGAGCCGTGCTCGCGTCCACGCTGAGGGGAGCCGCCGCCGTCGTGAGCGAAGTGCGCAGCAAACTCGTGCTCCCGGCGCCCGCCTCGCCGGCCCCGGCGATCCCGGCGGGCGCCGAGCTGGGACTGGACGGCATCGGCCCGCTCGTGACGCCCAACAAGGACTTCTACCGGATCGACACGGCGCTGCGGGTCCCGGTGGTGGACCCGGGCCAGTGGACGCTGAAGGTCACCGGACTGGTGGAACAGGAGCTGGAACTCGACTTCGCTGCCCTGCTGGCCAAGCCCCTCATAGAGCGCCACGTGACCATCGCCTGTGTCTCCAACGAAGTGGGCGGGGACCTGATCGGAAACGCCCGCTGGCTGGGGTGGCCGGTCCGGGAACTGCTGGCGCTCGCCGTCCCGAAAGCCGGTGCGGACATGGTGCTGTCCCGCAGCTCGGACGGCTGGACGGCGGGCACCCCGCTCGAGGTGCTGATGGACAACAGGGACGCGCTGCTGGCCGTCGGCATGAACGGCGAACCGCTGCCCCTGGAGCACGGCTTCCCGGCCCGGCTCATCGTGCCCGGCCTCTACGGCTACGTCTCGGCGACGAAGTGGGTCACCGAGCTCAAGGTGACCCGCTTCGCGGACGATGTCGGCTACTGGACGCCCAGGGGCTGGAGCGAGCGCGGCCCCATCAAGACCTCCTCCCGCATCGACGTGCCGCGGGCCAACCGGTCCGTCCCGGCGGGGACCGTTGCCTTCGGCGGCGTGGCGTGGGCCCAGCACACGGGCATCGGCAAGGTGGAACTCCGGGTCAACCGCGGCGACTGGCAACCCGCCGGGCTGGCGCCCGGGATCTCCAAGGACACCTGGTACCAGTGGAAACTGTCCCTGCCGCTGACCCCGGGGCAGTACGAGGTGCAGGTCCGGGCCACGGACCTCAACGGAGTCCCGCAGGTGGAGGACCGGGCCCCGGTGGTGCCGGACGGTGCCACCGGCTACCACACGGTTAGAGTTGACGTGAAGTCCTAGCGGGCGAGACAAAGGGCCGGTCCACTGGGCCACGACGAGGGGTTACGAACCGTATGCACCGCACCCAGACACGGCGTGTCAGCGTCGACGCGCACCGCGAGTCGGTCCGCCGGCTGCTGGCCCCGCTCCGCACCCCGGACCGGATCGAAATGCTTCCGCTGCTCGCGGCCCTCGGGCGCGGACTCGCTGTGGACATCGTGGCGCCGGTGGACCTCCCGCCCTTCGCCAACTCGCAGATGGACGGCTTCGCCATCCTGAGCTCGGACGTGCCCGACGGCGGCATCGAACTGCGCGTCGTGGCACCCATCCCCGCCGGGGCAGCCCCGCAGGAACTCGCCCCCGGCACGGCCGCCCCGATCATGACCGGGGCCATGATGCCGCGCGGCGCCGACGCCGTCGTGCCCATTGAACTGGCCGTCCCGGACTCTTTTCCCGAGCCCGGGGAACCGGCCACAGTCACGGTGCCCGCTGCCCCGGCCGGGAACTTCGTCCGCGGCACCGGCAGCGACATCCGCGCCGGCGAGACTGCCCTGGCCGCCGGGACGTACCTGGGACCGGGACAACTCGGACTGCTCGCCGCGCTCGGACTCACCGAAGTGGCTGTCTACCGCGCCCTGCGGATCCTGCTCGTCACCACCGGCGACGAAGTGGTGGAACCCGGCAGCCCGCTGCAGGCAGGCAAGATCTATGATTCCAACGGGACCCTCCTCGAAGCCTCGATGCGCCAGGCCGGCCTGGACGTGACCCGGACCGGGATCTCCACGGACCGGCCAGAGGAACTCGCCGGGCTCCTGCGCCGGCATACCCCGGCCGTGGACCTGATCGTCACCACGGGCGGAGTCAGCCAGGGCGCCTACGAGGTGGTCCGGCAGGCGATGGACGGCCATGAGGTCGAATTCCTCGGCGTCGCCATGCAGCCGGGCGGCCCGCAGGGGATCGGAACGTTCGACGGCGTCCCGGTCCTCGGCTTCCCGGGGAACCCGGTGAGCTGCCTCGTCTCGTTCGAAATGTTCCTGCGCCCCGTGCTCGGCGTCCTGTTCGGCTCGCCCGCCCCGCGCCCCGCCGTCCGGGCGCGGCTGGCCGAAGCCCTGACGTCCCCGCCGGGCAAGCACCAGGTCCGGCGCGGCAGCGTCCAGCCGGACGGCACGGTCCGGCTCGAGGGCGGCGCCGGCTCGCACCTGGTCAGCGCCCTGGCACACTCGAACGCCCTCATCCACGTCCCCGAAGGAATTGCCGCGCTCGCTGCGGGCGCAGAAGTGGAAGTATGGATGCTGTGAACGATGCAGATATCCCCCTTACGGGAAACCCGGCCGGTGCTGACGCGGAAGCCGTTGCCACCGAAGTCCGGCCACCGGTCCTGACGCACCTGCGCCAGGACGGCACGGCCCAAATGGTCGACGTGTCCAACAAAGCCGAATCAACGCGGGAGGCCACGGCCACCGCCACCGTCAACAGCACCGCCGAAGTGCTGGCCCTGCTCGGCGCCGGGGACCTGCCCAAGGGTGATGCCCTGGCTGTCGCCCGGATCGCCGGCATCATGGCGGCCAAGCGGACTCCCGAACTCATCCCGCTGTGCCATCCGCTGCCGATCGCCAAGGTCACCGTCGATTTCGAACTGGACACCAGCTCGATCACCGTGTTCGCCACCGTCAAGACCCGCGGCGTCACCGGCGTCGAGATGGAAGCGCTGACCGCCGCCTCGGTGGCCGCGCTCAGCGTGTACGACATGATTAAGGCCGTGGACAAACGCGCGGTCCTTACCGACATCAAAGTGCTGGCCAAAAGCGGCGGCAAGAGCGGGGACTGGACCCTATGAGCATGCCCGAACCCCACCGCCACGGCGAAGCGACCGGGCGGAAGGCCGGCGTCGTGATTGCCTCGACGCGGGCCGCGGCCGGCGTCTATGACGACCTCACCGGTCCCGTCATCATCGACTGGCTCACCGAACACGGCTTCGAGCCGTTCCCCCCGCTCGTCGTCCCCGACGGCGAGCCGGTGGGTGCCGCCCTCCGCGCCCTCCTGACCCAGCAGCCCGCCGTCATCATCACCAGCGGCGGCACGGGCCTGAGCCCCACGGACGCCACCCCGGAACAGACCCTGCCCCTCCTGGACCGTGAGATTCCGGGCATCATGGAAGGAATCCGGAGCGCGGGAACGGCCAAGACGCCGATGGCCATGCTGAGCCGGGGCCACGCCGGGGCAGCCGGGCAGACGTTCATCGTCAACCTCCCCGGATCCCCGAAGGGCGTTATGGACGGACTGGCCGTGCTGGATCCCATCCTCGGACACCTTTGCGACCAGCTGGACGGCAGCCATGGGCACTGAGACGGGATTCGAGATCGTCCACGCCGTCCTCAGCGCCGAACCGATCTCCGTGGACCAGGCCATCGCCGCGGTCGAATCGGACACCGCCGGGGCCGTGGTCAGCTTCAGCGGCGTCGTCCGGAACCACGACGGCGGCAAGCCCGTCGTCCGGCTCAGCTACAGCGCGCACCCGACGGCGCACCAGGTGATGGCCGACGTCGTCGCCCGGCTCGCCGCCGAACAGTCCGGTGCCGGCGGGGCCGGCACGGGCAGCGGGCCGGACCAGCCGGTGCGGATCTGGGCGGCGCACCGGATCGGCATGCTCGAGATCGGCGACCCGGCGCTGGTCTGCGCCGTCTCGGCCGCGCACCGCGGGCAGGCCTTCGAGGTCTGCTCGGAACTCGTGGACCGCATCAAGTCGCAGGTTCCCATCTGGAAGGAACAGTTCTTCACCGACGGCACGGTCGAGTGGGTCGGCGCCGGCGAGTAACGCAGGTTACCGGTTCAAGGAGGCCCCGGCCCCGGCGGTAGGGTTGATGGCATGATCGATCAACTCGCAGTCGCCGTGCTGGGCGCGAACGGGCGCATGGGCGCCGAAGCGGTGAAGGCTGTCGAAGCCGCCGCGGACCTGAAGCTTGTCGCGGCCCTGGGCCGGAACGATTCCCTCGACACGCTGGTCGACGCCGGCGCCCGGATCGTGGTGGACCTGACAGTCCCCGAAAGCACCGAAGCCAACGTCCGTTTCGCCGTCGAACACGGCATGCACGCCGTTGTCGGCACCACCGGCTGGGACGCGGACCGGCTGGCACGGCTCGAGGAACTCCTCGCCGGGCAGCCCCGCGTGGGAGTCCTGATCGCCCCGAACTTCGCCCTGGGCTCGGTCCTGGCCTCGGCCTTCGCCGCCAAGGCCGCGCGGTACTTCGAATCAGTCGAGATCATCGAACTGCATCACCCTGACAAGGTCGACGCCCCCTCGGGAACAGCCGTGCGGACCGCCCAGCTGATCGCGGCGGGACGGGCAGCCGCCGGCGTCCCCGCCAGCCCCGATGCCACCACCAGCGGACTCCCCGGCGCCCGGGGCTGCGACGTCGACGGCGTGCGCGTGCACAGCGTCCGGCTGCGCGGGCTCGTGGCACACCAGGAAGTCCTGCTGGGCGGGCCGGGGGAGCAGCTGACCTTCCGGCACGACTCCTTCGACCGCGCCTCCTTCATGCCCGGCGTGCTGCTGGGCATCCGCAATGTTGCCGCGAACCCGGGCCTCACCCTGGGACTCGACGGCTACCTGGACCTGGGACTCTGAGCGCCGTGGCCAATGTGCTGACCGCCCTGAAAGCCAACCGCACCAAGATCTGGGTCGGCGCCGTCACCCTCCTGCTCGTGTTCTACCTGGTGGTGTCCTTCCAGCGCTCCGTCCTCCTGATGTCCGATCCCAACCTCGTGGCGAAAGCCATCGGCGTGGCCTACCTGGTCCTTCCGCTGGTCGGGGCCTGGGCCCTCGTCCGGGAGCTGCTGTTCGGCGCCCGGACCGAGCAGATGGCGAAAATCCTTGAGGCCGAAGGCGGGCTGCCGGAGGACAACCTGCCCCGCACCCCGGCCGGCCGGATCATCCGTGAGGCCGCCGATCTGGAGTTCGAAAAGTACCGGGAGGAGACGGAAGCCGCGCCGGAGGACTGGCGCTCATGGTTCCGGCTCAGCTGCGCCTACGACGCCTCGGGTGACCGCAAGCGCGCCCGTGCCTCGATGCGCGACGCCGTCCGGCTGTTCCGCTCCGGCTCCTCGGGGACACCCGCGGCCTAGCGGATGCGGGCCGGCTGGTGGCGGCCCAGCTGGTTGGCGGCATGGGCCACCCATTCCAGCGGGCCGCGCCATGCGAGCGCCGCGAAGATCCCGCCAATCAGCACCACGGCCAGTGCCTGCGCCCAGTACACACCGTCCACCGTCCACCCGGACGGCAGCGGCTTCCGGTACAGGGATGCCATCACGCACAGGTGGGCCGTGTAGAGGCTCAGGGTCAGGGCGCCGGCGCCGCGCAGGGGAAGCAGCAGGTCCAGCTGGACCCATTCGGCGAGCCGGCCCAGCAGCAGGAAGACGCCCACGACGGCGGCGGCGACCCCCGACGTGTGCAGCAGGTCCAGCGTGCTGCCCGAGTGCGGGGCGCTCGTGGCCAGCCACCACCATGATCCGGACTGCTCCACTCCGGCAACGTTGACCTGCAGCAGGTTCGCCAGCGGGTACGAGGGGTCCGCCAGCTGATCCTCCAGGGCCTGCCGGCCGCCCCAATCCTCCATCATGACGACGCTGGCCCATTTGGCCAGGATCGCCACCATGGCTCCGCCGGCCAGCAGCAGCGCCGGAACGGCCGCCGTCGCCAGGGCCAGCCGGCCGATGGCGAGGCCGATCAGCAGGTAGGCGATCCACTGGAACACCGGGTAGTAGCCGGTCAGGAAAAGATCGCCGAGCAGGGCCGCCGGGGTACCGAGGTCCTCCCAGCCGGGGTTGTGTCCGAGGTGCAGCGGCGGAGTGGCCGCCAGGAGCCAGGGCCGCAGCAGGAAAGCGATCACCGGCGCCACCACAATCCACGCGGCGGCGAGGGGCAACAGCTTCTTGACGCCCAGCCCGAGGAACGGGAGCACGCAGAGGAACAGGACTGCGTAATGGACCAGGATGATCGCGATATTGACTTCGAGTCCGCCCAGCGAGAGCCCGACGGCGCCGACCACCAGGGCGCGCAGGGCGATGCCGCGCCGGGCTGCTTGCAGGTCCGGGCCCTGCAGGGGCTGCTGTTTTCCCGTGGACAGAGCCAGCCCGATTCCGGCCAGCACGGCGAACAAGGCGGAGGCCCGTCCGGAGAACACCAGCCCCACCCAGGTCGGTGTGAGCTGGGCGTCGGACTCGAAGGTGGGCAGCACGTGGGTGGCCATCATGCCGAGGAGGGCCAGCCCGCGGGCGGCATCGATTCCTGCCAGCCGGACGCCGGGCCGCTTGCCCCGGGCGGTCCGGGAATTCGAGGCCGTTGCGCGCTGGGTCATCTTTCGATCGTCTCATGTCCGGCAGGCGCCGCACCCCTGCAGGCGGTGGGCCCGGTCATGTTCACAGGAGCTCCACAGGCCTTGTGTTCGAATATATGTTCGAATAGCATGGGGCCATGAACAACGCATCAGACCCCGCTTTCCACCCGGCGGTATTTCAGAAGCCGGTATTTCGGAAGCCGGTATCTCAGAAGCCTGCATCCCAGGGTTCAGCAGTCATGGGGCAGGGACTTCCGGAGGGGGCGCCGGGCGTGCTGAAGGCGATGAGTCCCGGCGTCGTGGATTTCCTCTTCCGGCAACTCGTCGCCGGCGAATCGGCAGAAGATGTCCAGTGGCACCAGGAAGGCACGGTGTTGTCCGCGCAGGCGCCCGGGGCCGAGCTGGCCCGCCGGCTCGCAGAGACGGACCTCGAGGCGCTCACACCCACCGAGCTGTTCCACTACGTCCGCGCCGCGCAGCGGCTTTCCGCCTGGGCTGAGTCCCTGCGGGAGGCTGCCGTCGGACGGTACTGCTCCGCACCCGCCGGCGGTGCGGCACCGGCCGCCTGAATGCCGGCCGGGCCCGGGCCATCGGGGGCCCGTTCCCGACAGCCGGGCCACCCTGCTCCCGCCGGCGGCGCCCGGTGCCTACGATGGCAGGGTGACCACCGCGCTGACACTCTCCGCCATCCAGTACCAGGCGCTCGACGGCGGCCCCGCCGCCAACGTGCCGGAGCACATCCGCCTGATCGAAGACGCAGCCGACCACGGGTCCCGGCTCGCGCTCTTTCCCGAGCTGTCCCTCACCGGCTATGAGCTCGGGCTGCTGGATGATCCCGGGCACTGGGTCACCGCCGGGGACCCGCGGCTGGAGGGACTGCGGGAAATCAGCCGGCGGACCGGCGTCACCGCCGTCGTCGGCGCCCCGTTCAGGGACGCGGACGGCACACCCCGGCTGGCTTCACTCGCCATCCATCCGGGCGGCGCAGTGGACACCGCCTTCAAAATGCGGCTCCACGGGCCGGAGCAAGAGCTGTTCGCCGCGGGCGAGCGGGTCACAGTGCTGGAGGTCGACGGCTGGAAGGTCGCCCTGGCCATCTGTTTTGACGCCGCGGACCCCGGGCATGCCGGCGCCGCCGCCGGCGCCGGTGCTGACATCTACGCGGTCTCGGCCCTCTACGCCGCGGGGGAGGACCGCCGGCTGGACCTCCATCTCGGCGCCCGGGCCATGGACAACCGCATCTTCGCCGTGCTCGCCAACCTGGGCGGCACCACAACGGCGGGGCCGTCCTGCGGGCTGAGCGGATTCTGGGGACCGGACGGCTCCGTGATCCGCCGGACCGGTGGGACGGGCACCGAGGTGGTCACCGCGACCCTGCAGCACAGCGCCCTGGAACGATGGGCCGCAACCCGGGCGCCGGCGTCGGACGGGCCCTGAAACTTGGCCGCCTGGTGTGCCGCCCAGCAGTCCGGCCGCGCGAGTTTGACGATCATCACGCCGCCGCCATTCTCGTAACATGCCGCGGACAGGGTAACGTTTTTCCTATGGCTGACTCTGATATTCGCTCTTACACGTTCGGAACCCTCGTGACCGCGATGGTCACGCCTTTCACCGCCGACGGTGAGGTCGACTACCAGAAGTCCGCAGAACTGGCCAGCAAGCTCGTCGACGACGGCAACGACGACGGTGGCGCCGGTGAGGAAGGAGGCCGGCGGAGCGAAAGCGTGGTCGCCGGGGCCGTCGCCCTTGGCGCGGCCGCCATCGAGGGCGGTGTTGGTGATGACGGTCATTTCCGACTTGAAGCGGGCGAGCGGTTCCAGATCGGGCCGAGTTCAAAATTCTCACCAGCCGTCTTCGGTTTGAAGTGCGGCATGTGCATGCCGTTGGGCACGAAGAAAAAGCCGAGCCGCATCGGGGGCTTACTGCCGGTAACGGCGAGAATGCTCGTGTGGCTCATGGCCTCGAGCCAGGGCAGGGAAATGGCGACGCCCAGACCACGCAGGATTGTTCGGCGGGAGATCGGGTCGTGGTCACTGGTTTTCCTTCTTACTGGAGGCCCGTTTTCGGAAAGGGTCGCTTTCGACGATCGCATAAACCAATGAATGGAATCGGCCATCCTCGGCCGACATCTGCTTCATAATCGCATCCACGGCACACTGATCATAGTATTCGAATCCGCGTCCGAGTGCATATGTCAGCAGTTTTTCAGTAATACACCGGTGAAACTCGTCTTTTTTGGACTTTACGAGGATGTCGATCAGCTCGCGGGCGCCCTTAAACTTCTCGCCGCTGGGAAGTTCGCCGGAGGCGTCAATATCGGCACCGCCGTCTTGGTCTCGCCACTTGCCGATGCCGTCGAAGTTCTCGAGGGCGAAACCTGAGAGGGTCCATCTTCTGGTGGCACGTGGCACAGGAGGGGTTGGACGCGGTGCTGCTCCATGCGTTGGCGGAGCGTGCCGGTGAGCTGTTTGCCATTGTCGTCGTCGAGCAGCGGTACGTCGGGCGGGGCAGCAGGCGGGGGCATGTTGAGGAGGTTATCGAGCACCCATTTGCCGCGTTTAACGGGCGAGGTGCGCGTCGGGTTGCTGGTAACGGTGAGGATACTGCTTTGCATGAGGAGACCGCGGCGCGGCGTATCTGCGAGTGAGACGCGGCGGAAGTCGTTGCCGGCGACATTGGCGATGCCGTAGAGCGATGCGAGGCGATCATTGATGTAGGTGTAGTCGGCGGTGAGGAGTTCGAGGACTGGGCGGTCTCTGCGCATCACGTTCCAGAAGAGGAGTTCGGTCTCGCGCCGCGATGTCGGCGAGGAGGGCTTCGGAAAATTGCGGATAGGCCTTTCGAGGTCGGGCTTCATGTGCAGAGAGGAGGCGTAGCTGAAGCCATTGGGCGGCGAAGTTATCGACGAGGGCTTTGCTCTTGGCGTCGGCGAGCATGCCGCTTCACTTGGGTGGCGCAGAACGTCTTTGTTTTGCAGTTTGCTTTCGTCGGCGAGCTTGGCGAGTTCGGCGTCTGGGCTGGTGCTCCAAAGGAAGTAGGAGAGGCGAGTTGCCAATTCGTAGTCATTGAGCGTGCGAACTTCGCCGGGGCGGATCGATTTCCATGCGGAAGAGGTAGTGCGGCGAGATGAGCACTGCTTGGAGCGCGTATTGGACGCCCGTCTCAAAGTTTTCGCCTTGGTCCTGGGCGAGCTGTACGATTCGGATCAGGGCTCTACTTCATCGCCACGAGGCGGGCGGCGGAAGCCATTTCGGATGAGTGCTGTGCAAGACCTTGCTTCGCGGCTTCGTAGTCGTTGAGATCCTTGTCGGGACGCACAATCACGAGCTTTTTATGCGTTTCGGGGATCTCGGTGGGTTTGAACTCTTTGGGTCCGGAGACCTTGAGCCGATGGACGATGAGGTTGCGATCGCGTTTTTTCTCGTCTTTGAAATTTGGATCGTAGAAGTCGTTCATGAACGAGATTTCGAACCTGTGCATGCCCGCATAAGTTTTGGCTTCGAATTTGAATTCGCCGGTTCGATTGCGGCTGGCGCGGACCTGAAAGTCCTTTTCGCCTCCGCCGATGAGGGAGACTTTCATTGTGGCGGGTTCGATCGCCGCCTGGGGTTTGAGCGGCGATGATCGTGAATTCGTAAGTGCCTTCGGTGGGGAATTCAATTTCTTTTTTGATCGTACATTCGGACGCCAGGACGACGATGCCGCCGCTCTGGTCGGCTGCGCCTGCGGGCTTTTCGAAATCGGAGGCGAGGAACTCTATCTTGATCGGCGGATCAAGACCTTCGGTGACGATTGCTTTCTTGGCGATCAGTTCGGCCGCCGCGAGGTACTTTTCCATGAGGATCGGCGGGAGCGACATGACGTCGCCGATGTTATCGAAGCCGTAGCCGACGTCGTCGCCGGGAAAATCGGCGGCGGGGTAGTAGGTGAGGCCGACCCAATCACGGATCGTGTTTTGATATTCGAAGCGGTTGAGACGGCGGATCGGTGACATCGGCCCGGGTCGGCGGTCTTGCCGCAGTCGATTGCGTGGATGGCTTCCTTCAGGAATGCACTGAGCTTGTGCGGTCAGCGTCACTGAGTTGCTCGCTCTTCCTTGGGCGGCATTTCTTTTTTTTCGATTCGCTCGATTGCTTTCAGCGCACATTTTGCGGGCCTTCGAGGATCGAACTGGGCGTGAGGATTTTTCTAGCGAGAGATCGGCCTCCGAGGTTGCTTCGCCGTGGCAGTCGTAGGACGGTATTTTTTGAGAAGCGGGACGATGTCGGACTGGAATTGTTTATTGTGCTGTTGTGCGGCCTTGATCGCCGTGGGTCGCTGACACAACCATGAGGAATGCGAGCACGCAAAATGCATAGATATCCGGACAGGCACAGGCAAATTCCCTTTGCGCCGGGCGGATTGTCCGGCGAGCGTCGGCTCTCAATGGTGGTTGTTCGCCGACGGAGGACCAGGCGGGAACCCCATCGCGAAATTGGCGACAGGGCCGAATTAGGTAGGTCCCCGAATTTTAGAGCCCTCGCCGCCAGCCTGTCAACGGTCTGGCCTTTCAGAGAGGGTGTTTATGACTGCGAGGTCGGGGCGGAGCTTTTGAAGCTCGGCTCGACCGGGCTTTGGTGACTCGCGTGTTATTCAGAAGCGACACGGATTTGAGGTTTTCAATGCGGGGCCAGGCGGGAGATTGAGGGATCGGGATATCTTGCTGCCCGCGAGGAAGAGCATTTCGATCGATGGAGATCCCGCCAGCGACCTCAATCGATCGTCTCCGATGGGCGAGTTCACGAGTGGTCACATTGCGAGGTTCCGAAGCTTCGCGAGCTCTACAAAGCACTTACCTTCGACTTTGGTCTCCTCGAGGCAAAGAGTCTCGAGGTGTTCTAGTTCGCCAAGGAAATCGAGCGCGGCATCGGTGATGGGGTTGTTACTGAGGTCGAGGTATTTGAGCGACTTGCAACTTTCGAGTTGATGAAGTGGGGCTCGGTTGGCTTCGGCGGTGCGCAGCGAGAGGTGTATGAGCTGCGGGCACGTTTGGGCGATTTTTCCGAAGATTTCAGGGCAAAATCGGGCGATTGTCCATGTTGACTTCGATCACGTTCGCGAACGCATGGGCGCCGAGAGTGCGGTGAAGCCAACTGGGCGGCCGCTTTCGAGTTGGCGAAGGATGATGCCCTCTTCGATGAGTTGGTAGTCGAAGAATAGTTCGCCTTGGTTGCGGATAGAATCCACGTAAGTCTTGAACTTTTTGGCAGCGGGCGATTTTGCGGCGAACTGGAGGCTAGTGCTGCGGCGACGATCGACATGCCGATTACGAGGGTGCGGAGTCGGAATTGAATACGCGGAGTGCACAAAGTGCAGGGCAGGGAGAACTGAAGGCATGCTGGATTTTCTGTCCACTTGCCCGGATTGACTGGGCTACGCGTCATGAGGCGGGCTCGCGGCTGGCGAGCGGAACTCGATGGAGCAACGGCCATCGAGTGAGTGCGGATCGGGTGATCCTTAGATTGACGGCGGTAAGTTTCCTTCTGACTGATCTCTCGGCAATTATATCGACTTATGGAAGACGTCTCTACGGTTTGGTTTTTCTTCCTGTCGTATTTGCTTGTCGGCGACTGGTTTGCAATCGCGCATTTTTTGGCCTCTGGCGCTCGCCTCCCCTTGTTGGTGGTTGTCGCTCCGGCAGCAGTTTCCAGCTCGCCTGCGCTCGGATTCTTCGAACACCGCTTTTTGTTGGGGTGCCATTGATCTGATGATGCATTGAGCTCGTTGAGCTTTGCTTCGTCTTCGGTCATTTCTGTGTCGCTGGACTCTTCTTCCGCTTCTTCTTCCTCGGTTTCGGCGAAGGCTTCGGCGCGGGAAGTTCGTGTTTGGGCGATGAAGTCTTCGATCTTTTCGCTATCCGGTGATTGGGTTTGTCGGTTTCGGTTCAGATTTTGCGCCTTCGACGTGGACGCCGTTTTTCGACTTCCATTCCTTTTGCATATCGATGGCGAGCCGCATTTCGTGTTCGCGACGAAGCTCGCGCAATGCTTTGGTCGCGAGAGGCCTTGTTATTCGCACGTTTCTGGATTTCGGCTTCGGTGGCGATGACATCTTGGCCATCGGCGCGACCGATGACGGTTTCGCCGGGGTTTCGTAGCTGACCAGCGCGACGCAGAGCAGGAGGAATGCAAGTAGTGACATGATGAAGACCTCGCCGAGCCCCCTCGGAATGTGCGGGTAAGAGCAACGGCGGCGGCTGGGGCGTCAACTGAAGCGACGCACGATGGAAGCAGTGACAGCAGCGGGCTGATGGTGAGATTAGCCCACGTTCAATTTGACTTCGGCGAAGCTGGTGATGCGGGGGATGTTGACCCATGCGGGAACCGGCGTGTTGCCGGGTGCTTGACGAGGACGATCTTGCATGCCGGCACTTCGAGGTCTTCGAGTCCTTCGGCGATGTCACTGAGAATGCAATGGAGCCGACGGGGAGGCCGAAGTCGGCGGAGCAGCGGCGCGGAGCTGGGCGATCTCTTTTTTGCCGCCGATGTGGGTGTCGTAGTGGCCTGAGAAGAGGTGGAGCAGGTTGCCTTTATCGCTGTGACCGAGAAGAGGTGTTGGGCGTGGATGCTGCCGGAGAGGAGAGATGCGGCTACTGCTGCGGCTTTCCAGGCTTCGAGGTGGGGACGACGTCGTCGTAGACATGGGCTTTGAGTTCGCGGGACTGGTAGCCGTCTTCCCAGATGAGGCCTTGGAGCTCCTTGAGGCCGGTGGACTTTGTGCTCGATCCACGGCTCTCTGGTTCGCACGGGTCATGATCTCTTTGCATTCTTTTCTTTCCGCTCATTCCGTGAGTGCGGAGAATCGATGCTTTGATGAGTACCATTCCTCAAACCGATCGAAGCCGGCATCGTGGGCCATGGCTTCGCGGACTTCGGGGAGGGCTGATGGTCCACGGGCGTTGAGGAAGCTGCGGAAGGTTGTGCGCGAAGGGAAAAGGACGTCGTGCACGAAGCGGATCGACGGCGGCGTCTTTGATGTCGAGCAGGATGTCGGCTGGGGTGGTGATGGAGATTGGCAAGGGAGTGTCCTGGTTAGGTGGCGGCTACAGCTGCAGCGCGTTCTTTCGCCGTACGCGTCGGGCTGCGATTGGGAGGAGCTTCGGACTTCTACTGCGGTTTGGGTAGCTCGGGCGCCTTCCATGTAGCTGGGGCCGAGCAGAGGGGGGAACACTCGGAGTGGACGCTGCTTTCGATGTAGTGGGGGTCCAGCCGGAGACGCTCTGGAAGAGGCGGATGCAGCGGATGTTGCGGTCGCTGCAGAGGTCGAACCAGTGCTTGGTCCCCATGGGGACGTTGATGAGGTCGCCCGATTCGACTTGCACGGCGAAGACCGGGCCGTTGTCGGGATGGATGTGGAAGACGCCGCTCCCCTTCACCGTGAAGCGGACTTCGTCTTCGCTGTGCGTGTGTTCCTTGCGAACTTGGCCAGCATGGCGTCGAGGTTCGGCGTGCTCGGGGCTGACGTTGATCACGTCGGCCGTCACAAAGCCGCCGCGCGGCCTTCAGGCGATCGATCTTCGGGAGCGTAGGCGGCGAGGATTTCCTCGTTCGTGGCGTCGGGCGCGATGCGGCCTTCGACGTCCCACTTTTCGTACCAGATGCCGAAGGGTTCGAGGAAGGCGCGGATCTCGGCGATGTCGGTGATTTCGCGGTTTTCGTCCTGGATGCGGATGCGGGCCATGTGGTATTGCTCCGAGTCCAGTGGTTAGATTGTAGCGATTGTCAGACAGACGGAAGCGAGGACCTGGCTACGTCCTACGGGTTAGACGGATTGCTCCTGGCAATTTGGTCGAGCTTTAGTACGGGGCCGTAAGTCGCCCGTCGAGCATCATCCTCCGGGCGATGCATTCGAACAGGAATTCGAAGATTTCGACGTGGCGGCGGGCTTCTTCCAGGTCGCGGCCCCAGGTGTAGAGGCCGTGGCGGCGGATGAGGTAGCCGTGCTGGAGCGGGTCGGCGGCGTCGTTCAGCCGCTCGCGAACTTGCTCGGCGAGGGCCGGGATGTCTTGGGTGTTGTCGAAGATTTCGACCCAGGCGGTGGTTTCGTGCGTGGTGATGCCGTCGAGTCCCTTGAGCATCTCGTAGCCGGCGATCTCGAAGCCGCCTTGGCGGAAGTACAGGTCGGAGAGGAGCGTGCTCCAGACCGAGTGCGTATGCAGGACCGCGCCGACGCCGGGCTGCTGGGCGGCGACGACGTGCAGCAGCGTTTCGGCCGAGGATTTGGGCTGGCCTTCGGCGGTCGGCTTGCCATCGGCGGCCGACGCGGACGAAGTCGCTAGCGGCGCCAGGCGGCCTTTATCTTTGCCGCTGGCGGTGACGAGCAGCTCGAGCGGATCGCGGCTGACGACGATGCTGTAATTGCTGCTGGTGCCGACGGACCAGCCTTTGCGGTGAAATTCTTCGCCGATCGCCCGCAGCGCGTCGACCTGCACATCGAGTCCGGCGAGCGGCTCGACGGCGGGTGCGGAGCGGGATTTTTCGGCAACAGTGGCCACAGACGCCTCGGGAAACAGCCTTTTGGGGCGACTCACCCTAGCAAAATGGGCGGCGATCGCAATTCTCGCCGCGGGGTGGCAGCGGCGGGGCCATTCATTACTTCGCGAGTAACTTTTGAGGGCGGGTGGGATATAATCAAGAGTTGGAAATCATATTGACTGAAGCGATTTCTGCGACGCCGGACAAATTGTGTAATGACTGAATCGTCGCTGAAAGGCGATGTGCTCATCGCTTCGCCCCATTTGGGCGACGCCAATTTCTTTCGTACCGGTGGGGCTCGATGGTGAAGCATAACTGAACGAAGGGGCGTTTGGGCTGGTGCTGAATCGGCCAGCCTGTAAATCAGTCGGTGAAGTTTGGGAGGCGGTGAGCGACGAGCAATGCAAAATTGAGGCCCCGATTCGGATCGGCGGGCCGGTGCAAGGACCCAGTAAGACCCAACCGAACCAAGTACATAACAACGATCGCAGCCTGTGGGACACCCGCCTGATCGCCGATGGCGTCGCCGTGCTCCAGGCGGCCCTCGCCCGAGACCGCCTGGGCGAGTTCCAGGCCCAGGCCGCCATCGTCGCGCTGCACGCCGACGCCCAGACGGCCGAGGAGACCGACTGGGTGCAGATCGTCGAGTGGTACGACGAACTGGTGCGCCTCACCGACAGCCCGGTGGCCCGCCTCAACCGGGCCGTCGCGGTCGGCGAGGCCGACGGCCCGCGGGCCGGCCTGGCCGCCCTGGCAGAGCTCGACCCCGCCCTGCCCCGCCACACCGCCGCCGCGGCGTACCTGCACGAGCGTGACGGTGACCCGGTGACCGCGGCACGGCTCTACGCCGAAGCCGCCCGATCAGCGCCCAGCCTCCCCGAACGCGACCACCTCACGCGACAGGCCGCACGGCTCAACGCGCAGCTGCGCAGTTGAGCGGCCGGCAGGGCCGTGCGGCCAGCTGACCGGGAGTCACTCCAATTGCGGAAGGACCACCCGTCGTCGTTGCTGTCGATCTCCGTGACCAGGGTCGCCCCATCGGAACCGACCGACACACTGGCATACAGCCGACCCGCCGAGCCGGACTCCACCCGAACCTGGAACCGCACCACACCGGTCCCGGAACCCGGCACGGGCTGGCTGGTTGGCGTGACCTCGACCCCGTCGGGCGGCAACACCTGCACGTCACCGCTCCAGCCCGCCTTCAGACAGACGAAGAACTCGCCCGGCTGGTCGAACCCGTGCTCGGCGCCCGTGTAGTGGAGTGCCACGCCGCCGAATCCCGGGAGATCGCCGCGGGGGCCGGGTTCGTGGTTGCACTGCTCGAAGCTCGAGGGCGTCGCCACGTCGTCCTCGCCACCGCATGCCGAGAGCGCCACCACCAGGGCGGCCCGGACCAGCAGGCCAAGAATTTGCGAACAGCCGACCGGAAGGCGTGACCCCGGCCTGGCGTGCGCCACACCTTGCTCCCGAGGCGCGGATGCTGCAAGGACCGGATTGCTGGCTTCCCAGCTCGGGCACAGCCGGCCGTCGATGACCCAGGACGTTCTCATGGGCTTGCCCCCGGAGAATATTGTTTTTGTCGAGCATAATCGAGGCAGGTCTTGAGGTTGAAGTTCACCCGGAGCTCAAGGCGACATCGGATCGTCGAGCGCACGTGATGCATGTGATCAGCTCGGTCGAGCCAGACGTCACCGCGAACGACCGAGGTGAGGATGAGTACCTCTGGGTGGGAGCCGATGACAGAGGCGTAACTCTGGAGATCGCGGCGATAGTCGTCGAGGACGATTTGCTGCTGGTTCTCCATGTGATGCCTCGCAGGTACAGGAGGAAGTGATGGGCAAGTACGTCGATGCCGGTGACGTGGACCTGGACAAGGAGGACGTGCGTCGCAAGGACGGTTCGCGCATCACGGAGGCGGATACGGGCTGAGCAGGGGAGCGGATTGCTCGACGCGGCCGGCCTTCGCTCACGGGGAAGGCGGAGACGTCGCCGCAGATCGGAGTTCGTCTGTCGCCGGATCTCAACAAGCGGCTGAGGGATCGCGCATCGCGCGAGGGCAAGAAGCCGTCCAAGGTCGTGCGCGAGGCACTGGAGCAGTACGTCGAGGACCAAGCGTGCGATTGATCCAGCAGAACATTGAGCACGGCCTGCCGTCGATGACGCGGGACGTCTACATGGGCAGGCGCGCGGTCGACTCCCAAGCTGTCGGTTGCCTTGGAAGCCGCGTTAAGGGACTTGGCCTCCGCGGGCGAAAACAATGGCAAAACAATGGCCAATGACGAAGGCCAGACACAGTGATGGTGTCTGACCTGCGGGTTTGTGCGCCATCAGGGACTCGAACCCCGAACCCGCTGATTAAGAGTCAGCTGCTCTGCCAATTGAGCTAATGGCGCGCGAAGCGTTGGAACCTTAGCAAGGATGGGCACGCCCACCAAAACGGACCGGCCCCGCGCGCAGAGGGGTCGCGCGAGGGGAAATATCCAACATTCAACTAGTGTTGGACGAGGCATACCCGTGACCACCGGAGGTGCACGATGCCAGCCGTGACTGTGGACAACCTGACCGTCCTGGAACGCCTGCGCGCTCCCGGGCTCGGTGACACCGTGCGCCCGGTCAGGCAGCTGATCGACGCGCCCAAGGGCTACGAGGGCGAAGGCTTCCCGGTACGCCGGGCGTTCGCCGGTGTCGACCTGCGCGACCTCGACCCGTTCGTGCACATGGACCAGATGGGCGAGGTCGACTACGCGCCGGGCGAGCCCAAGGGCACCCCATGGCACCCCCACCGCGGCTTCGAGACCGTCACCTACATGATCGACGGCGTCTTCGACCACCGCGACAGCCATGGCGGCGGCGGATCGATCACCAACGGCGACACCCAGTGGATGACCGCCGGGTCCGGAATGCTGCACATCGAGACGCCCCCCGAGTGGCTGGTGCAGAGCGGTGGCCTGTTCCACGGCATCCAGCTCTGGGTCAACCTCCCTCGCGACGCCAAGTGGAACCCGCCCGCCTACCAGGACATCCGCAGCGGACAGGTCGGGCTGGCCACCTCCGCCGACGCGGGCGCGCTCGTCCGCGTCATCGCCGGAGACGTGGGTGCCACGCAGGGTCCCGGGACGACGTACACCCCGATGACGATGGTGCACGCCACCCTCGAGCCCGGCGCGCGGCTCGACCTGCCGTGGGAGGTCGACTACAACGCACTCGTCTACGTGCTCTCCGGTCAGGGGAGCGTCGGCGACGAGCAGGGCCGCGTGCAGACGGGCAACCTCGCCGTGCTCGGCGCGGGTGACTTCGTCACGGTCCAGCGCCGCCGAGCAACAGGACAGCCGTACGCCGGCCCTCGACGTCCTCGTCCTCGGCGGCAAGCCGATCCGCGAGCCGGTCGCCTGGGCCGGGCCATTCGTGATGAACACCAAGGCCGAGGTGCTGGCTGCGTTCGACGACTTCCAGAAGGGCAAGCTCGGCACCATCCCGAGCGTGCACGGCGCCCCGACCACACCGGTGAGCAGCGAGGACTGAGACCAAGGTCACGAGGCGACCGACGCGCTCTGTTCCGCAACTTTGTGAAGAACTACCAGCCACAAAGACAGAGCGCCTAGGGTTGCCGCATGTCGCTTCCCCGCAAGGTGCTTCGCCGCATCAGAACGTACAACGAACCGTTGCCGCTCGAGGACTTCGAGGGCTACGACGGCTACTGGGAGGGGCGGGAGCGTGGTGAGGACACCGCCACCGTCCTGCCGCGCTGGCGGATCGCCGCGGAGAAGATCCCGGACGGGTCATCCGTGCTCGACGTCGGGTGTGGCTCAGGAGGCTTCATGAGGTATCTCCTGTCCCAGAAGCCGAACTGCACAGTTCGCGGGACCGACATCAGCGACCATGCCGTTGCGCTCGCCGCTGCACATGGCCTCGACACCTTCCAGGCGAACCTCACCACCGACAAGCTCGACCGGGAGTACGACTACATCACCGGCTTCGAGATGATCGAGCACATCCATGAGGCCGAGAAGGTGCTTGTCGTGATGCGTGATGCCATGCGCAAGCAGCTGATCTTGTCCCTGCCGAACACGGGATACATCGAACACCGGGCTCGCCTCGCACTCTTCGGCCGGTTTCCCAACACGCAGATCAAGTTCCACGCCAAGGAGCACATCCGGTTCTGGACCGCGAAGGACTTCCGGGACTGGGCAGAGCACTTCGGCCTGCGCGTGGTCGACGTCCAGGGCCAGTGGGGGTTGCACTTCTTCCCCTGGCGCAGCCACCCGAAGCTGTTCTCGCCCCAGCTCGTCTACACGCTGGAGCGCGCTTCGGCGTAAGGGTCTGTAGACCCACAGGTTCAGACTTTCCGTCTCTGGGTATGGTCGTCCACGCCCACCCGGGTCCCGAGCCTGATCGGGACATGCCCAGGCCCTGATCGAGACGGAGTGACATGGCGCGCCGACCGGACGGACCGTTCCCGTACCACCAGCCCGACGGCGACGCGATCACGACGTACGCCGATGAACCCGATCATCACGCGGTGACGCTGACGAACCTCGCGAGCTCCCTGAACGACGATGAGCGCGCGATCGCCACCCAGGTCGAGGGAGACATCACCGGTGACATCCAGGTCAACCCGCGAGAGGCGGGCCGCACGGCCGGCGACCTGGGGCTGGCGGGGCAGTACGCCGCTGGCTGCCTGAGGATGTTCGGAGAGGCCGTGACTGCGCACAACAAGACGGTGCAGAACCTCAACGTGCGCTACCAGAGCCAGGTCAGCGCTGCCCAGGACGATCCCGAGCGGACCCCGGGAGACGGGTCGGTCGCCGATGCACGCGGGGCAGCGCGGGCCTCGCTCCAGGGTGAGTACAACGTCGCCCTCGTCCAGCTGGAAGACGACGCCGAGGGCGTGGCCGGCATGCTCAGGGAGGGCCCCAACGCGACCAATGTCCTCTCGCTAACCGCGGCAGGTCTGATGCCGATGGAAGCGTCGAACGGCTACAGCAGTCTCCAGGCGGAGATGAACGACCTGCTGAAGGAGTGGTTCGGCGCCGAGTTCGGCAACATCTTCGGCAACGCCGAGGACTTCCCGCTCATCTCGCTGTCCATCGCAGCAGGGAAAATGTGGCGGATGGGCCATGGGGTCGCTCCGATCTTTCAGACCGGCATCGTCGGGCGTTACATGCTGGACAAGATGTCCGGCATGGGTGGTTCGGCCGGTCAGTTCGCCCGCTGGATGACCAGCGCTCCCCGGCACAGAGCCATGCCTGGCAGCCTGCTGAAGCCACCGGGCTGGACGCGGCTTAGCGGAGGTCGGGCCGGTTGGGGCCCTCTGATGAGATCGTCCGGCGGGCTGTACGGCATGGGCGCGATGCGCACCCTCGGGGTCGTGGGCGGAGTGGCCAACACTGCGATAGGCGTGCACGACCTGGTCCAGCAGGGCAACCCGGTCGAGGCGTTCAAACGGGAGGGAGCCGGATACGTAGCAGACGTGGCGGAGACCGCCTTCAGCGCCTCGACCACGGCCTTCCTGGTGGCCCCCAACCCGATCACCGCAGGTCTCGCCGTCGGGACCGGGCTGGTGTGGGCCGGTGCTGAGGTCGTCGACCATTGGGACGAGATCTCCGACACCGCCTCCGACGCCTGGGACGGCGCGACGGATGTGGCCTCAGACGTGGGTGACACGGTGTCCGGATGGTTCTCGTGACCGACCCCCACGATTGGACCAAGACGGCACTCGCCGGTGTTTCCTGGGGGCCGGCGCAGTTCGTCAGTACATCGGTTGACCTCACGGTCAGTGTCGGTGAGGGCCGACCGGTGACGCTCACGTGGTCGGGGATGAAAACCGATCGGATCCTCCCGCACGGCCTCCTGGAGCAGGGGACGCCCGTGCTGCTGGACGGGGTTCGAGTGGCCACGGCCCTGGCCACGTCGCGCGAAACGCGGGCCCTCGTCAGGCCGGGGAGGATCCGCATCGAGGGCGAGCGCTCGGAGTTCGTGACGCCGGGGCTGCGGCTGAAGGGACACCTCCTGCCGCAACGGATGACCTTGGCCGACGACGAGGGCAAGCTGGTTTGGTCGCGTGCGCTCTCGGGGGCGTTGAACCTTCGGACAGGACCGCTGTTGCTGGTGCCGCCGAAGGTCGGTCCTCGGGCCCAACCTGAGCACATCGCGTTGTGGTTGGCTGCCTGGTTGATGTTCGAGACCGGCTACTGAGCCCAACCTGATGCAGATGGTGTTGTCGTTCGCCGCGGGCGAGAAGCTATCGGGATGGTTCTCGTGATCGGGGAGGCGAAGCCGATCTCGTCCTCTTTCGGTCGCGCCGACTGGGGCCCGGCCACGGTCGACGGGACCGGGGATGGTCTGGCGGTGAGTGTTCCGGGGGGAGAGCCGGTCAGGATCACGTTCCGCGGCTTGAACAGAGAACTAGCTGCCGCCGGCCCACTGACCTATCTCCGCCAGGGCACGCCGATCCTGCGTGCGGGTGCACGGGTCGCGACCGCGCGGGCGGGGAACTGGAGCTCCCGGAACCTCGTCAAGCCGGGGAAGATCCGCATTGAGGGTGAGGCCTCGGAGTTCGTGACGCCGGGGCTGCGGCTGAAGGGACACCTCCTGCCGCAGCGGATGACGTTGGCCGACGACGAGGGCAAGCTGGTGTGGTCGCGGGCGCTCTCGGGCATGCTGAACCTCCGGACGGGACCACTGCTGCTGGTGCCCCCGAAGGTCAGCCCGCGAGCCCAACCCGAGCACATCGCGTTGTGGTTGGCTGCCTGGTTGATGTTCGAGTCCGCCTACTGAGCCCCTCGCAGCTAGCAAGTTCAACCCAATCTCGCAAGACGCCCGGAAAGCCGTGATGACCTCCCTGAGCCCCAACCTGATGCAGATGGTGCTGTCGTACGACGACCTGCTGCAGCTCGCTTCCGTCCACTCCGGAGAACTGGCTCCGGGCGAGGCGCCCGAGACCCTCCGCCAGGCCGGGATCGTGACTCCCGACGGCGCACATCCCGTCGCCGGCAGCCTCGTGGAGGTGGCGGTCGCGCCGGCCCGCAGCATCGTCGTGGAGCGCTTCGACGGAGCCCGGGTCGACCCGATGTTTGTGGGCTGGCTGCCCGACGGCCGGACCACCATGACAACCACCGACGATGCGGGCGCGGCGCAGATCACCGCCACGGACCTCTCCCTGCTGCGCCACCTGTTACGGCAGTGGCTGGTGCTCCTCGACCGGCCCACACCGCAGGACCGACGCGTCGTACGCACTGACACCGAGGTCATCGACGCAGCATGGCCGGCAGGTGGGGGCGACCCGACCGGGGACCCTGCGCTCGACCTGATCCTCGGCAGCTGGCGGCTCGCGTGGCGCGCCACCGGCAACTGGGCCGAGCGCCCGACCGATGGCACGTTGACTGTTGTCGACGCGGGTCCCAACGGCTGGTGGAAGGTCGAGCACGAGGACGTCCCCCGCGGTGGAGGACGCGAGGAACCGGTCATGATCGCGCTGGTGCCGATGACGCTGGCCGACCTGCTGGACGCCCTCGGCGACGTCGTGACCGGGCGTGCGGCTGGCGCCTCGCCTACATGAACGCCGGGCCGCTCGAGCATCCCGACCTGCCCCGGTTCCTGAAGATGCTGGAGGGCCGCAGCAAGCGGCCGGACGGGATCGCCGGGTTCGTCAACCAGGTCGGCGCTCGGGGTGTCGTTGGGGTGCTCGCGCAATGCCTCGCGGGACCAGGGGTTCCCGAGCCCGGCGTACGACGAACGCTCGCGGAGCTGACTCGCGAGTCAGTGCGCCAGGCGGGTCACAGTGTCGAGCTCGAGACGGACACCTTCGCCGCCGACGTCGGAGCGATGCTGCGCAGCGTCGACGACGACCTGCGGGTGACGTGCGGAGTCATCGTCGAGTACCTCCTCGAGGCGCCGGGGCACCATCCGCGCCTGCTGGGCGCGCTGTCAGCGACGATTCCACCTGACCCGCCGGGCCAGAGCGAGAATCTCAGCCTGGGCGCGTTTCTGGTGGACCGTCCGGTCGAGCCGCAGCCGCGGGCGGCCCTCGCGCGTGCGCTGAATGACGCAGAGGGACCCCGGTAGACGCGAAGAACGGCCCTCCCCGAACAGGGAGGGCCGTTCTTCAGGCATCAGCCGCCGTAGACCGAGCGCACACCTGCCCCGTCGGAGCTGGTGAAGCTCAGGTCGGACGATGTCCCGTTGCATTGCGGGTAGTGCATGATCGACGCGCTGTCGTACGGCGTCAGGGGTCGCCAGTTGTTGTCCTCGAAGCACGTGCCGGCCTCGGGCCGGGTGTGCTCGTGGCGGAATCCGAGCGCGTGACCGAGCTCGTGGCCAAGGATGTTGCCCGGCGTCCAGGAGCCGGAGTTCATCAGTGACGATGCGTTGACCAGTACGTTGCGCTGCGAGTCGCTGCTGCTGGGGAAGAACGCTCGAGCGATGTACTCCGTGGTGCTGGTCGGCTCAACCGAGAACAGCACAGCGTTGTTGCTGGTCCGGCAGTTGGAGTTGGCGGACGAGACGTAGGTGAAATCCACGCCCGAGCTGGCGTTCTCCCACAGCGCGGCACCCTGGTTCATCGCGTTGATCACGTTGCTCTGCTGCGAGCCGAAGGCGGTGCTCACGCAGTAGGTCAGGTTCTGGGCCTGGGACGAGTCCCAGAGGTCGTCGCTCCCGAAGACGGTGTTGACCACGAGGCCGTTCTCGTGGGTGCTGCCGTCGTCGGTGCTGACCATCCGGTCGTAGTAGGCACGCAGCGCCTTGCGGTTCTTGATCGCCTCGTCGCCGTTCACGATGTACTGCCCATCGAAGTCCCGGTAGGTCGACGCCGCGAACTCCTTGAAGGTCGGTACGTCGGCCCGGTCGGTGCCGTTCGTACTGGGTGCTGCCCCGGCCGGCGTTGTGGACACACCGGCCGCCAGGACGCAGGTGGCGGCCACCGCCAGCAGACAGATTCGACTGCGCTTCATCTGTTTTTCTCCTCCATCGATCGCGCGGACGATCTGCCCGCGTCGGAGGCCCGAGACCGGTTGGTCACTCAGGGCCAGGGCGGCGCATGTCGCTGCGGGCCCGAGTGACCGTGCGGGAGGGATGCGCCAGTTGTCCAACATCATCCGCATCTGGCGCGGAGTAAAGGAGCCTCTGGGTTCAGGAAGGTGCAGTGCAAAGAACCGCAGGCCGGGGGATCCGGCCTGCGGTTCTTCACGTGGGGTGAGTAACGGGACTTGAACCCGCGACATCCGTCCACCACGTTGGGCAGAGTCTCGGCCCGGGAGAAAGCAAACCGCAGGCCGGACGGGATCCGGCCTGCGGTTCTTCACTTGGGGTGAGTAACGGGACTTGAACCCGCGACATCCGTCCACCACGTTGGGCAGAGTCTCGGCCCGGGAGAAAGCAAACCGCAGGCCGGACGGGATCCGGCCTGCGGTTCTTCACTTGGGGTGAGTAACGGGACTTGAACCCGCGACATCCGTCCACCACGTTGGGCAGAGTCTCGGCCCGGGAGAAAGCAAACCGCAGGCCGGACGGGATCCGGCCTGCGGTTCTTCACTTGGGGTGAGTAACGGGACTTGAACCCGCGACATCCGTCCACCACGTTGGGCAGAGTCTCGGCCCGGGAGAAAGCAAACCGCAGGCCGGACGGGATCTGCACTTGGGGTGAGTAACGGGACTTGAACCCGCGACATCCGTCCACCACAAGGCCCGCGACATCCGTCCACCACGTTGGGCAGAGTCTCGGCCCGGGAGAAAGCAAACCGCAGGCCGGACGGGATCCGGCCTGCGGTTCTTCACTTGGGGTGAGTAACGGGACTTGAACCCGCGACATCCGCCACCACAAGGCGGCGCTCTACCAGCTGAGCTATACCCACCATGGATTCTTGCGAGGCAAGAGTGTAGCGGTTCCTCAGCCGTTCTCAGACACCGGCCGGGCACCCGTGAGCGAGCCCTGGTACTTGGCCGCGATGGCCTTCGCGCCGGCGGAGTCCGGGCCGGGGGAGCGCACGAACACCGCCTCGCGGTAGTAGCGAAGCTCCTCGATGCTCTCGCGGATGTCGGCCAGCGCCCGATGGTTCCCGCCCTTGGACGGGGCGTTGTAGTACGCGCGGGGGAACCAGCGCCGCGAGAGCTCCTTGATCGAGGAGACGTCGACGATCCGGTAGTGCAGGAACTGCTCGAGCCCGGGCATGTCCCGGGCGAGGAAGGCCCGGTCTGTCGCCACGGTGTTGCCGGCCAGCGGAGGCCGGCTCCCGTCCGCACAGTGCTCCTTCACGTAGGCCAGGACCTGGGCCTCCGCGTCCCCCAGGGTCGTACCCCCGTCGAGCTCCTCGATCAGGCCGGAGTTGACGTGCATGTTCCGCACGAACTCGATCATCTGGTCCATCGCCTCGGTCGGGGGCTTGATCACGATGTCGACGCCCTCGCCCAGCACGTTGAGGTCGAAGTCAGTCACGAGCGCCGCAACCTCGATCAGGGCGTCCGCAGCGATGTCGAGGCCGGTCATCTCACAGTCGATCCAGACGAGTCGGTCAGTCACAAGAGTTGAGCCTACCCACGAGCCTCTGGCGCATAAGCCCTCGGCGTGCGCGCATTCTCCATAAAGTGGGGGCATGTTGCGATGGGCGGGCCTGGTTGCTCGGCTCGTCGTCGGAGGCGTCTGGATCTGGGCCGGGGTGATCAAGCTCCCTGATCCCGAGTCGAGCGTGACCGCTGTCCGCGCCTACCAGCTGCTGCCGCTGGGTCTCGCCGACGTCGTCGGTCGCGTGCTCCCCATGCTCGAGGTCGTGGTGGGGGTCTGCCTGGTGCTGGGGCTGCTGACCCGCGTCAACGCTGCGGTCTCGGCCCTCCTGCAGATCGCCTTCATCGTCGGCATCATCTCGGTGTGGTCGCGTGGGATCGCGATCAGCTGCGGCTGCTTCGGCGACGGTGGCCCGGACCCGGACGCGTTCGAGAAGTACCCGTGGGAGATCGCGCGCGACTCCGGCCTGCTGCTCCTGTCCGTGTTCCTCGTCTGGCTGCGGCACACGCCGTACGCCGTGGACAACGTGCTCTTCACCTATCGAACCGAGGCTGTTGATGTCGAAGAAACTGCGTGAGAGCAACCGGGCTGGTCGGGCGGCCGCCATCCAGCAGGCCAGGTCAAGCAGGAGCGCACCCGACAGCTCCTGATCACGCTCGCGGTGGTGGCAGTGCTCGCGGTCCTCGTCCTCGCGGGTGTCCTGCTCACCGGAGGCGACTCGTCAGGCCCCGAGGCCAAGGGAAAGGTCCCGGTGAAAGCCGAGGGACAGGCGCTGGTCCTGGGCGACGACCCCGCAGCACCAAGGTCGTGGTCTACGAGGACTTCCTGTGTCCCTACTGTCGCGAGTTCGAGGCTGCCTCCAGCGAGCTGTTGCGTGAGCGCGCCTCCAGTGGCAACGCGATCGTCGAGTACCGCCCCTTCAAGCTCCTGCAGGACCCGTACACCGTACGCGCGCTGACGGCGTGGGCGGCGGTCCTGGAGGGCGGCACCCCGCAGCAGGCCCTGAAGTTCCACGACCTGCTGTTCGAGAACCAGCCGTATGAGAACGCGGGCGAAAAGCCCGGGGTCAAGGAGCTCACCAGCCTGGCCAAGGAGGCGGGCGTCGACGACCAGGATGTACTGGACGCCTTCGGCAAGCCGAACCCAGAGTTCCTCGACGCCAGCACGCCGGACGGCTCGTGACGCGGGTGTCCGGGGGACGCCGACAGTGTTCGTGGACGGCAAGGAGCTCGAGCTCGAGTCCGTGCCCAAGATGGTCGAGCAACCTCGAGGAGATGCTCGCCGACTGACCCGGCGTACGCCACCACCGCGGTGCGCACTCGGCTCCTAGGCTGGACCCATGCCCGTTCCCGCGCCCGCCTCGGGTCCCCGGATGACGGCGGGCCGGCGGACCGCAGGCGCTGGCTGCTCATGGGCCTCGTCGCCCTGGCCGCGCTGTCGGCGGTGATCGCGGGGGTGGTGATCTTCTCCAGCGGAGGCTCGGGGAGGCCGGCTGAGAGTCCGGAGGCGCCGGTACGCACCAGCGGGGAGGCACTGATCGTGGGCCGGCCCGATGCGCCGACGAAGGTCGTCATCTTCGAGGACTTCGGAAGCGCACCGAGCAGGGACTTCGAGATCGCGTCGCGGGACTTTCTCGAGGTGGAAGCGGCGAAGGGGGATGTGCTGGTGGAGTACCGCCCGTTCCATCTGACTGAGGGCTACTCCAGGCGATGCCCTCGAGGCCTGGGCAGCTGTTCTCCAGCACGGCACGCCCAAGAGGCGATGAGGTTTCACGAGCTGCTCTTCGACCGCCAGCCCGGCACCCCGGGCGCCTGCTCCCAGCGATGCCGAGCTGGATGCGTGGGCTGTCGAGGCCGGCGCCGACAAGGGTGTCGTGAGCGGCGGGGCTCGAGCGCCCCGGACGCCGCGTTCCTCGAGTCGGCACGCGAAGCCGCCCGCGCCGCCGGTGTGGTGCTGCCGCCGACGGTCTTCCTGGACGGGAAGCGGCTCGACCTCGGGAGCGGCAGTCGAGGTGGCGGACCTGCTGCCAGCGGTGGATCCTGACGGGGCTGACATGCTGAGCGCCATGTCAGCGCTCGCCGGTTTCATCTCCCGCCTGCCCAAGGCCGAGCTGCACGTGCACCACGTGGGCTCGGCGTCGCCCCGCATCGTCTCCGAGCTCGCCGAGCGGCATCCGGGCGTCGTACCCAGCGACCCGGAGGGGCTGGCCGACTTCTTCGCCTTCCGCGACTTCGCGCACTTCATCGAGGTCTACCTGGCGGTGGTGGACCTGATCCGCACTCCTGACGACGTCCGGCTGCTGACCTACGAGATCGCGCGCGAGATGGCCGAGGTCCAGCAGGTGAGGTACGCCGAGCTGACCTGTACGCCGTTCACCTCCGTGGCTGTCGGCGTACCGATCGAGGGCTACACCGAGGCCATCGAGGACGCCCGGCTGTCCGCCGAGCGCGACCTCGGGATCGTGCTGCGGTGGATCTACGACATCCCGGGGGAGAGCGGGCTGCCGGCAGCGGACGCGACGCTCGACTACGCGTTGAACCATCGCGCCAGACGGGCTGATCGGCTTCGGGCTCGGCGGGCCCGAGATCGGCGTACCCCGGCCGCAGTTCAAGCCGCACTTCGACGCGGCCCGGGCCGCCGGGCTGCGCAGCCTGCCCCACGCGGGGGAGACGACCGGACCGGAGACGGTGTGGGACGCGCTGCGCGTGCTCGGTGCCGAACGGATCGGTCACGGCACCTCGTCGGCGGAGGACCCGGCGCTGCTCGAGCACCTGGCCTCGACCGGGATCCCGCTGGAGGTGTGCCCGTCCTCGAACATCGCCACCCGGGCGGTCGCCACGCTCGACGAGCACCCGCTCCGTGCCTTCCGCGACGCCGGGGTCGTGGTGACGATCAACAGCGACGACCCGCCCATGTTCGGCACCACGCTCAACCGGGAGTACGAGATCGCCGCCGGGCTTCTCGACCTCGACGAGACCGGCGTCGTGGAGCTCGCGCGCACGGCCGTGCAGGTCTCGTTCGCTCCCGAGGAGGTCAAGACGCGGATCCTGGGGGAGATCGACGCGGCCGCAGGTTTCCCCGGCTGACCGGGGATCCCGGTGGTTGTACGCCGATGCTTCGGCCGACAACGACCGGGATTGCGCCGACAACCCCGCCCGATTCGTCCAGGTACGGCGGGCGGGCCTGGGCATGCGTAAGGCCCTGGAAGCTCATACCTTCCAGGGCCACACCCTTTGTACGACAGGCCAAACAGGTGTCCGGTGAGCGACACGCGTGGGTCGTGAAGAGGATCACCAGGTGACGTCTCGGGATGTGAGCCGGAATCGGGGCGAGCCGGTTAGTCCCGCACGTTTGGCAGGTACCAGGTCCGCGTTTCGCATGCCGATCGATCGGGATTATCCGGCTACGTAGGCTCACGCCATGACCGATCGTCCCGAACCGCTCGAGGGCTGGCACCGCGTCTTCGAGTCCCGTGACCCCGCGCTGCTCGACGACCTGCTGGCCGAGACTGTGTCTTCCGCTCGCCCGCGGTGCACACGCCACAGGAGGGGAAGGCGCTGACGACGAAGTACCTCAGCGCCGCGATGCTCGTTCTCGGCCCCACCCTCCGCTACGAGCACGAGTGGTGGGACGAGGGCTCGGCCGTCCTCGAGTTCATCGCCGACCTCGACGGGCTCACTGTGCACGGGATCGACATGATGCGCTGGGACACCGACGGCCGCCTGGTGGAGTTCACCGTCATGGCCCGCCCGTTCAAGGGACTGACCCAGCTGATGACGCTGATGTCGGCCGAGCTGGAGAAGCAAGACACCTGAGCGCGCCCCCGGCGGTGTGCTGGCACATCGGATTCACATGTCTCAAGACACAGGCAGACCGTGCGCCGGCAGGCGACGGCCCAATGCACGTCCGCGCTCACGCGACTACAACGGTTGTTCGTGACACCGGCGCACACGCGCTGGAGTCACGATCCGTCCGCTTCGGGTACTCCGTCCGGGTTCTCGGAGGTCGGGCGTCGGGACAACACCTCTTGAACAGAGATGGTGTGGACTTTGAGTCACCTGGTGACCCAAAGTCCACACCATCTTGGTGCTGCGAACCGCTGACCTGCGGTATGGTAGCGCCCCCGGCAGGACTCGAACCTGCGACCTAGAGATTAGAAGGCTCTTGCTCTATCCAGCTGAGCTACGGGGGCGGGGGATCGGAAGCTGCGTCGGCATCTCGGGAGGTCAACGATGTTCTGAGCCGACTCCGATCTGACCCGCAGCCGAGTATGCCGCAGCCAACTTGCTGCATCCGCTGTGCCCCGGGATCCGGATGCGATCGCCCTCTGGCGTCCTCAGAAGTGTCCGCCGTTCCCGGCGGGCAGATATAGAACGGGGAAGACTAGCAATATCCGCGTTCGCCGGTATCAGGCGCAGGGATGACTCAAGGTTGGGATTGCGGCACCGCACCGCACTCGTCACTCAGACACGCGGTAGCCGGCCCTTCCACCCCTGAGGACCGCACGTGCCCACCATCTCGTTGCCTCATGCATCCCTGTCATGCCACGTCCACGAGGGACACGACCGCGCTCCGGCGGCTGACGTCCGGGTTGGTGGTCGTCCTCCTTGCGGTGGGTGGCGCGACGCTCGCGGTCCCGTCAGCCCAGGCGGACTCCGGTGACGGCACGGCCCTCGGCTGGGGTAGCAGCCCGGCAGTTCCCGCCTCGCTCGCAGGCAAGGACGTCATCGCCATCAGCTCCCAGGACGGCCACAACGTGGCGCTGACCTCCGATGGGCTGGTCACCGCGTGGGGTGCCAACGACTGCGGCCAGACCGACGTACCTGCATCTTTGACGAATGTCATTGCCGTCGGGGCCGGATGCAGCCACACCCTCGCGCTGACCTCCGACGGTCACCTCACCGCGTGGGGCGACAACTCCGCCGGTCAGAGAACGGTTCCTCCCTCTCTCGCCGACAAGACAGTCACCGACATCTCGGTCGGTTGCGGCCACAACCTGGCGCTGACCTCCGACGGTCAGATCACCGCATGGGGCGGCAACACCGACGGACAGACCACACTCCCGCCCTCGTTGTCGGGCAAGACCGTGACAGCCATCGATGCCGGCTGGGGCCACAGCATGGCGGTGACTTCTGACGGCGTCGCACATGCGTGGGGGCGCAACAGCGAAGGACAGACCAACATTCCTGCGGCGTTGACCGGCAGGACCGTGACCGACGTGGCGGGCGGGTTCTTCCACAGTGTTGCCCTGACCTCCGACGGTCAGGTAACCGCCTGGGGCGACAACAGCCGCAACCAGACAGCTGTCCCGAACATGAGCGGCAAGATTGTCATCGACATCGAAGCCAGCGTGTGGCACAGCCTCGCGCTGACGTCCGACGGCAAGGTGTTCGCCTGGGGCCACAACGGCCAGTGCCAACTGTGTGTCCCCGGGCTTCCAGGCGGGACGGGTTACACCGCGATCTCCGTCGGGCACCTGCACAGCGTGGGCGTGCGGGCCCCTCTTCCGATCGACTTCACGACGGGTACGACGGCCCTGATCGCGGGCTCGACGCAGGTCGGGCAGACCCTGACTGCGCTTGACGGTGACGTGTCTCCGGCCGCGACGTCCCACAGGTACCGCTGGTTCGCCGACGGGGCGGCGATCTCGGGAGCCACCGGATCGGATCTCGTGCTCACCTCGGCGCAGCAGGATGCCATGATCACGGTCGAGGTCACCTCGCTCAAGCACGGGTACAACGACTCGACCAACACCTCGGAGTCGGCCGGCCCGGTCGTCGGAGTCACCATCACCGGAACCACGACGGTCGGGCGCACCCTGAGGGGGAACTCCTCAGAGATCACCATGTACGGCGCGGAGCCGCTGATGAAGCAGTGGCTGCGCGACGGAGCCCCGATCACGGACGCTGACGAAGCCACCTACGTGCTGACCAACGCGGATGCCGGCTCCACCATCGCGTTCCAGGTGACCGGCACCCAGAACGACATCGCCGATGCACCGGTGATCTCCGCAGAGGTGGGACCGGTCAGCGGCGGCGTGATCACGCTCCCGACCCCGATCATCACCGGCACCCCGGTCGTCGACGGAACCCTGAGCGCTGCTCTTCCCGAGGACGAGCTCGACCCGGCTGACGCCGACGTGACGTGGGAGTGGCTCCGCGGCGGGTCGCGGGTCGGGACGGGCAACACCTACACCGCGGACGCGGATGACGCGGATGCGGTGCTGAGCGTTCGGGCGACCGCGACCAAGGACTACTTCAACCGCGTCTCGCAGTCCGCGGACACCGAGACGGTTGCCCTGGCCACCTTCGGCACCCTCCCTGTCGCGACGATCTCGGGCACGGTCAAGGTCGGTGAGGTCCTGAGCGCAGGCGCCGGACCGGTCGCTCCCGCTCCCGACGACCTCGCCTTCCAGTGGTACGCCGACGGAAGCCCGATCGTCGGTGCGACGGATCCGACATTCACCCTCACACCGGCACAGAGGCACACCTCCGTCACCGTCGAGGTGACAGCCACCCGGGACGGGTACGAGGACGCCAGCGACCTCTCGGACCCCACCGCTGACGTGGCGACGGATCTCGCGCCGGACCTGCAGCTCGACGTGGGTGACTCGACGCTGCGCCGCGGGCAGTCCACCATGCTCACCTGGAGCTCGGCCGAAGCCGACACGGTCACCGCCTCCGGCGCCTGGTCGGGGTCAAAGGCCATGTCGGGCTCGACGTCCGTCAGCCCGACCCAGCTCGGAGACAGCACCTACGTCCTCGAGGCGAGGAACGACAACGGCAGCACGACGACCCAGGTTGCCGTCACGGTGACCCGAGAGGCGAAGGCCTTCGTCGTGACCACACCGAGCGGACTGCACCGGGCAGGCGGCGGCGTCACGGTCTCCGGCCGTGGCCTCGATGCCGGCGAGGGGTACACGATCCGGATCGAGGGGGCCCAGGTGGCGACCGGAATCGCCACCAGCTCCGGTGCACTCACACGCGCGGTGACGATTCCGTCGGGCACCAGGGACGGGATCGCCACGGTCACGGTGACGGGCTCGGAGTCCGACCGCATCGGAACGGCCGGCACCCGCGTCATCACGAACAAGACCCTGGGACTCCGTCTTGCCTTTGGGACTGTGCGGGTCCGCAACCGCCAGTGGGTCGCTGTCACCGGTCTCGCCAGTGGCGAGCAGGTCACTGTCAGGTACCGGGGCACGCGCGTCTCGCCGCAGAACGCCCGTGCGGACGCCAGCGGCACCTACCGGGTCGACTTCACCGTCGGCAAGCGCCGTGGACTCAGGATCGTCACGGCGACCGGACAGATTGCCGGCCGCAACGCAAGCGCGACTTTCTGGGTGCGACGACGCTGACCAGGCTCAGTGCCGCTTCACCCGGGCGGTGCGAGCCGAGAGCGCGACCGCGGCGCGTACGCCGGCGCGGGAGGCGACGACCCGCACGCTGAGCCGCTTGCGAACGTCGGCGCGGGTGAGCCGGTAGGCAGACTTCGTAGCGCCCTTGATGACGGCACCGTTGCGCAGCCACTGGTAGCGGATCCCGGTCGGAGCCAGGTTCCAGCGACCCGCGCTGGCCCGCAGGATCCGGCCCTTCCGAGCGGCACCGTGCACGACCGGCGCACCGGTAGTGGTCAGGCGAGTGACTGCGGCGGGTGCCGGGGTTGCCGGCCGCGGGCCGACCGGCAGCACGAGGTCCTCGACGTTGCGACGTTCGTTGGGAGCCATGTTGATGTAGAAGTTGGGCTCGGCGACGCTGCCGCCGCCCAGCCAGGCCCAGGCTGCGTCGTCGTGGCTGACACCCATGACGCCTGTCTCGTGGTTGGCAGGCAGGATCACCGTGTAGGCACCGGAGGCGGAGGTTTCGATCGGGGCAGCTGTCAGCGGGCGGAGCCCACCGTCGTTGTTGATCGAGGGGACGACCACTGCCGACATCGGCACTCCGGCGCGGTTCGTGACCCGACCCGTCACGTACGCCGGCGCGGGCGCGTCCAGGTCGACTCCGGTCAAGGTCGCGCCGCCTGCGGCCTGGACGGTCAGGGCGGTTTCCTCGCCGAAGCCGTCGCCGTACCAGTAGCCGTAGTCGTACTCGCCGTAGCTCACCCGGAGCTTCACCGGCTCTCCGCCCGGCGCCTGCACCCGATACTTGCCGTCGGTTGCGGCCTCGGTCTCGCGCGTCTCGTCCTCGACCCAGGTCCCGTCGACCTCACGGAAGAGCTCGATCGTGCGGTCCGGATCCGCTTCCTGGAAGCTGACCGTGCCGGTGATCACCGCGTCCCTGTAGCCCGCGTCCGCGTTGGCGGGGAGCCCGGTGAGGGTGAGCCCGATCGTCAGCGGCAGGAGCAGGGTCCAACGCAGGCACCTGGTCGGGTGCGCCGCCCGAGTTCGGGGTGAAAGCGACATACTCGGAGGTTAGGTGCCAATTGTGATATCGGTCGAACACCCCAAGAAGGCTGTCTAGTCAGGTAAGTACCTTAAATCCGGACATAACCACTAATCTAGCGACAGCAGGTTTAGGGGTGTGCTGGAGCGCCTCTCAGCCGCGCAGCTGCGCCATCCAGGCCTCGATCTCGTCGGGGTCGCGGGGGAGCGCCTCGGAGAGGTTGCGAACGCCGTCGGCGGTGACGACGACGTCGTCCTCGATCCGGATGCCGATGCCGCGCAGCTCCTCGGGGACCAGCAGGTCGTCCTCCTGGAAGTAGAGCCCGGGCTCGACCGTGAGCACCATGCCCTCCTCCAGCTCGCCACCGGGGTAGATGCCGGTGTCGGCCGCGGCGCAGTCGTGCACGTCCATGCCGAGCATGTGGCTGGTGCCGTGCAGGGTCCAGCGCGCGTAGACCCGGCTGTCGGGCGAGAGCGCCTCCTCGGCCGAGACCGGCAGCAGCTTCAGGTCCTCGAGGCCGTGCGCGAGCACCGACATCGCCGCCTCGTGGGGCGCGCGGAACGCTCGCACCGGGCCGTACGGCGTCCAGGCCGGCCTGCTGCGCTGCGAGCACCAGCGAGTAGAGGTCGCGCTGCACCGGGTGAAGGTGCCGTCGACCGGCAGCGTGCGGGTGACGTCGGCGGTGTAGAGCGAGGATGCCTCGGCGCCCATGTCCAGCAGCACGAGCTCGCCGGGGGTGATCGGCCCGGAGTTCTCGATCCAGTGCAGCGTCGTGGCGTGCCGGCCGCCGCCGACGATGGAGTCGTAGCCGATGTCGTTGCCCATCGCCCGGGCCCGTCGGAAGAAGGTGCCCTCGACCCAGCGCTCGCCGTACTCGAGCACCCGGTCCCACTCGCGCACGGAGTCCTCGAAGCCGAGCGTGGTGATGTCGCAGGCGCCTTGCAGCTCGGCGATCTCCCACTCGTCCTTGACCAGCCGTAGCTCGGAGAGCACCCGCGCGAACTCGGTGTCGCTGTCCGCCGTCGCCGGAGACCTGGCTCGTCCACGCGGGCGTCGACACCGCGCAGCACGCGGGTCTTGGCCGAGCCGGACAGGTGGGCGGGCAGGTCGTCGATGTGCACGGGTCTGCACGCCGAGGGAGTCGGAGATCTCGCTGCAGCGAGGGGCGACGGCCGGCCCAGAGGGCGCCGTACTGCCGGTCCCGGAAGAACTCGTCGGTCTCCCGCGAGCTGCGCGGGCGGGCGTAGAGGACCGCCTCGCCGTCCTCGATCACGAGCACGGCGTCGCTGGTCTGGTTGCCGCACAGGTAGGTGTGCGCGGTCTCGGAGCGGAACCGGTAGTCGGTGTCGTTGGCCCGCACCTTGAACGCGCCCGACGGGATCACCAGCCGCTCCCCCGGGAACTGCTCGGTGAGCCGCTCGCGGCGCGCCTTCGCCCAGTCGGTGATCGGGTGGGCTCGGGACCTCGAGCTCCCGCTCGCCCCAGCCCGGTGCGCATGAAGGCGGCGTAGGCCTCGGGCACGGCGAGATCATGGCTCTCGGTGTGGCTCCCGTCTGTCTATCGCTGCCCGTCTGCGCTGCACCGTGGTGGGTTGGCCGCTGGCCTCGGGGCCGTGTTCTCGCTGATGTCCATCGCGTCAGTCACGGTGCCACTCTACGACCGGAGCCTCGTTACGCTACGCGCATGCAGGGACGCCGCAGCTCCGCCGCTTTCACCATCGTCGTGACGGTGGTGATGCTCATCGGGGCCGCCCTGATGGGCCTGGTCCTGCTGCTCTCGGGCGCTCCCGGGGCCCTGGTGGTCGGGCCTGGTGCTCGCCGCCCTGCCGGTCGCGCCGCTGATCAGCCTGCTACATGTGGCTCGACCGCTACGAGCCCGAACCCCGCTCGCTGCTCGTCCTCGGCCTGGGCTGGGGCGCCTTCGTCGCGACCTCCGGTCGCGCTGGTGCTGCAGCTCTTCGACAGCGTGATCTTCCGAGTCGGACGACACCTTCACCGCGGCGGTGGTCGCGCCGGTCACCGAGGAGGCGCCAAGGGGCTGTTCATCCTGCTGCTGCTGTTCTACCGCCGGCACGAGCTCGACGGGGTCCTCGACGGCCTGGTGTACGCCGGCATGGTCGGCATCGGCTTCGCCTTCACCGAGAACATCCTCTACCTGATGGCGGCCTACATGGGCGAGGACGGCCAGACCGGGGGAGTCGGCAGCGCCGTCGGCCTGTTCATCGTCCGCTGTGTGTTCAGCCCGTTCGCGCACCCGTTCTTCACCGCCTTCATCGGCATCGGGATCGGCATCGCTGTGGGGGCCCGGAGCAAGGCGGTGCGTGTGGTCGCGCCGACCATCGGCTACCTCGTCGCCGTCGGCGCGCACGCCGCGTGGAACGGCTCGCTGATGCTCGACGACGGTCGCAACGCGCTCGCGACCTACTTCTTCCTGATGGTGCCCGGCTTCCTGCTCCTGACCGGCTTCGCGATCTGGTCGCGCCGGCGTGAGGGTGCAGTGCTCACCACCGCGCTCAGCGACTGCGCGCAGCGCGGCTTCCTCGACCCGGCCGAGATCCCGTGGCTGGCCGCGCATCCCCGCACGCCGCTTCGCCCGGCGGTACGCCGAGAGGGCCGGTGGCAAGGCGGCCCGGCGCACGATGGTCGCCTACCAGAACGAGGCGGTCGAGCTCGGCTTCCTGCACAGCCGCTACCTCCGCGGCGTACCCCCGCCAGACTTCGCAGCAGCTCGGCCAGCAGCACGTCGAGCGGATGCGCGCCCTGCGGCCGGGGCTGCTCTGGCCCCAGCCGACCGGTGACCGGCGACCGGTGCAGATGCCCAGCGTCCCGGGCACCGGCCCGGGCCGCGGGGCGCAGCAGTGACCCACGCCGGGCACTCGTCGGGGTGCCGCCCGGACGCGGGCTGCAAGGGGGGCGCGCACGGCTCTGCGCAGATGCTCACCACCCTGACCACGCTGCGAGAGGCGCTGCAGCACGCGCGGCTGCCGCTGGACGTCCCGGGCGTCGAGGAGAGCCGGGCCGCCGCGCGGAGATGATCGACCAGCTCGAGGACTACGTGCTGCCACGGCTCGTGCAGATCGACGCACCACTGCTCACCGTCGTGGGCGGGTCGACCGGTGCCGGCAAGTCGACGCTGGTCAACTCGCTGGTCGGGGAGCGGGTCAGCGAGCCCGGCGTACTCCGTCCGACGACGCGGTCGCCCGTGCTCGTCCACCACCCCGACGACGCTTCGTGGTTCGACGACGCAGCGGATCCTGCCCGAGCTCGAGCGCACCACCCGCGCTACCGCCGACCCGGGCGCGCTGCAGCTGGTCGCCTCGACGGCGATACCGCAGGGACTGGCGCTCCTGGACGCACCCGACATCGACTCGGTCGAGGAGCGCAACCGCAGCCTCGCGGCCCAGCTGCTGGCCGCGGCCGACCTGTGGCTGTTCGTCACCTCCGCGGCGCGGTACGCCGACCAGGTGCCGTGGGGCTTCCTCAAGCAGGCGGCCGAGCGCAGCGCCGCGGTGGCGATCGTGCTCGACCGCACGGCGCCGCAGGCGGTCGCCGAGGTGAGCAGCCACCTCGCGCGCATGCTCACGTCGACCGTGGCCTCAAGGACTCACCGCTGTTCACCGTGGCCGAGGCGCCGCTGGACGAGAACGGCCTGCTGCCCGACGCGCTCGGTGAGCGACATCCGCGACTGGCTCGGCGCGCTGGGCGCAGATGTCGAGGCCCGCAACGGCGTGGTCCGGCAGACCCTCGACGGGGCGGTGCGCGTCGATCGCACGGCGCACCTACGACCTCGCCGACGCCTGCCAGGCGCAGGCGGACATGCAGGCGCGCCTCAAGCGCGACGTGGACGCCTCCTACGACCAGGCGCTCGCGGACATCGACAAGGGCTCGGCCGACGGCACGCTGCTGCGCGGCGAGGTGCTGGCGCGCTGGCAGGAGTTCGTCGGCACCGGTGAGCTGCTTCCGCAACCTCGAGTCCAAGGTCAGCTGGCTGCGCGACCGGATCACCAACGCGTTCAAGGGCAAGCCGCAGCAGGCCGAGCGAGGTCACTGTCGCGGTCGAGTCCGGGCTGCAGACGCTGATCCTCGAGCACGCCGAGGCCGCGGCCGAGCGGGCGGATGCCTCCTGGCGCTCGGTCTCCGCGGGCGCGCAGGTGCTCGAGGAGGGTGGGGTCGACCTCTCCCGGGCATCGCGCGACTTCCGCGCCCGTGCGGAGCGGATGGTGCGCGACTGGCAGGCCGGCGTGCTCGACCTCGTCCGCTCCGAGGGCGGTGACAAGCGCACGACCGCCGGTTCCTGGCCTACGGGGTCAACGGGCTCTCGGTAGCGCTGATGGTCGTGGTGTTCGCCTCCACGGGTGGGGTCACCGGTGCCGAGGTCGGCATCGCAGGCGGGTCCGCCGTCGTCGGCCAGAAGCTGCTGGAGGCCGTCTTCGGCGACCAGGCTGTCCGCCGGCTCGCGCTGAACGCCCGCAAGGACCTCGAGGTGCGCGTCCAGGCACTGATGGACGAGGAACGCCAGCGGTTCATCGAGCGGCTCGACGCCCTGGAGCTGCCGACCGACTCCTCCGAGCAGCTGCGCGCTGCTGGCCCGCAGGGTCGACGACCTGCGCTTCGCCCCGGCGCGGAGCGGTTCGTGAGCGGGCTCGTCGCCGGCGCCCGAAGAAGGTGTCTCGGTCGCGGTGCGCCGCTCGACGCGCGGGTCGACGGTCTCGAGCAGGCAGTCGAGGCCGGCCGCGGACGGCTGGACGATGCCGTGCTCGGACCGGCCGCGGCGGTCGTCGAGCGGGCCGGCGCCCGGTTGCGCCTCTCGGCCGAGCACACGGTCGTCGCGCTGGCCGGGGCGACGGGCTCGGGCAAGTCCTCGACGTTCAACGCCCTGGTCGGGCTCGACCTCGCCGCGGTCGGCGTACGTCGCCCGACGACGTCGTGGGCCACCGCCTGCATCTGGGGGACCGAAGCCGCGGCCGAGCTGCTCGACTGGCTCGGCATCCCGGACCGCGCACCGGGTGCTGCGCGACTCGATGCTCGACCGTGGCCCAGGCAGGACAAGGCCCTCGACGGGCTGGTGCTGCTCGACCTGCCCGACCACGACTCGACCGAGGTGAGCCATCACCTCGAGGTGGACCGGCTGGTCGGCATGACCGACCTGATGGTCTGGGTCCTCGATCCGCAGAAGTACGCCGACGCCGCGATCCACGACCGCTTCCTCAAGCCGCTGGCCACGCACAAGGACGTGATGCTGGTCGTGCTCAACCACATCGACGAGGTGCCCGAGGACCGCCGCAGCACCATGCTCGACGACGTCCGTCGGCTGCTCGACGCTCGACGGGCTGGGCGGTGTCCCGGTGCTCGCCACCTCCGCCCGGACCGGCGAGGGCATCGACGGAGCTGCGGCAAGGCGATCAGCAAGCGGGTCGCCGACAAGGCGTCCATGCGCACCCGCCTGGCCGGCGACATCTCCGACGCGGCGGCCCGGATGACGGCCCACAGCGGGGACGCCGAGCCGCGCGAGCTCGGCGACCAAGGACCAGCGCGAGCTGGTCGAGGCGCTCACCGGACGCGGCGGGAGTCCCGATCGTCGTCGACGCCGTACGCCGGGCCACCACGATCCGGGCGCGCCGCGCCACCGGCTGGCCGCTGACGGCATGGGTGTCCCGGCTCAGGCCTGACCCGCTCCGGCGGCTCCACCTCGACCGGCGTACCTCCGGCAAGGACCTGATCACTGCCGCCCGCTCCTCGATGCCGACGACCGACCAGGTGCAGCAGGCGCGCGTGGAGACCACGGTGCGCGACCTGTGCGACGACGTCTCCGAGGGGCTGGCCCAGCCCTGGGTCCGTTCGGTGCGGCACGCGTCCACCTCGCGGTTCGCGGACCTCGGCGACCGGCTCGACCGGGCGGTCACCACGACCGACCTGGGCGTCTCCGGGTACGCCGCTGTGGTGCCGGGCCGTCCGGGTCCTGCAGTGGGTGCTGCTCCTCTCGCGCGCTGGGCGGTGCGCTGTGGCTGGGGGTGCTGGCCGGCACGGCGTACCTCCAGATGCCGGTGCCGGACACGCCGGACTACCGGGGCTTCCCGGTGCCGACGCTGATGCTCGGTGCTCGGCGTCGCCGCGGGGATCGTGCTGGCCCTGCTCTCGCGCGTGCTGATCTCGGTCGGTGCGAAGTCCCGGGCTCGCAAGGCCGACAGGCGGCTGCGGGCTGCGGTCGCGGAGGTGGCCGAGGAGCTGGTGATCACTCCCGTGACGGCCGAGCTGGCGGCGTACCGGCAGACCTGGGAGGGCCTGCGCACGGCCCGCGGCTGACCGTTTCGCGTCCACAGCCTCTCCGCCCGGGCCGGCTGTCCACAGCCTTGTCGTCGTACGGCCGGGACTGTCGCCGTCGGCCGGTGGACTGTCTCCACGAACGATCGAGGAGGCAACGGATGAACGAGACGTATGTGACCTTGCAGGGATGGGTCGGGGGAGACGTGAACGTGCGCGGCGCGGGGGAGACCCAGTGCGCGTCGTTCCGGGTGGGCTCGACACCGCGCTACAACAAGGCCGGCACCTGGGTGGACGGCCAGACGTCGTGGTTCACCGTGAACTGCTGGCGCGGGCTGGGCAAGAACGTCCTCGACTCGATCAAGCGCGGTGACGCCGTGGTGGTGCACGGTCGGGTCCGGGTGGACGTCTGGGAGCGTGAGGGCCAGCCCAACTCCGTCACCTGGATCGTGGACGCGACGTTCGTCGGCCACGACCTCAACAAGGGCACCAGCAGCTTCGCGAAGACCGCCCGGGCCGACCGCTGACCCGCGGGAGGACGAGGCGGTCAGCGAGATGGTGCACGCCTACGAGGCCGACGGCCGCCAGCTCGACCGGGCCGGCGAACCGGTCACCCGGCTGCCTGACGGCCGTCGCCGCCGACCCGAATCGCTCGCACGGGATTGGCCCCGTAGGCTTGCGGAATCATGGCCGAATACGTCTTCACACTCCGCAATGTCCGCAAAGCCCACGGCGACAAGGTCGTCCTCGACAACGTCACACTGTCGTTCCTCCACGGCGCCAAGATCGGTGTCGTCGGACCCAACGGCACCGGCAAGTCGACCCTGCTGAAGATCATGGCCGGGCTGGAGAAGGCCAACAACGGTGACGCCTTCATCGACCCCGGGGCCACGGTGGGGATGCTCCAGCAGGAACCGCCGCTCACCGAGGGCAAGACCGTGCTGGAGAACGTCGAGGAGGCCGTCGGCGAGATCAAGGGCAAGCTCGACCGCTACAACGCGATCTCCGAGGAGCTGGCCCACCCCGACGCCGACTACGACACCCTCCTCGCCGAGATGGGTGACCTGCAGACCGACCTCGACCACGCCAACGCCTGGGACCTCGACAGCCGGCTCGACCAGGCCATGGACGCGCTGCGTTGCCCCCCGCCGGACGAGCTCGTCGACCACCTCTCCGGTGGTGAGCGCCGTCGCGTGGCGCTGTGCAAGCTCCTGCTCCAGCAGCCCTCGCTGCTGCTGCTCGACGAGCCCACCAACCACCTCGACGCCGAGTCGGTGCAGTGGCTCGAGGGCCACCTGGCGTCGTACCCCGGCGCCGTGCTGGCCGTGACCCACGACCGTTACTTCCTCGACAACGTGGCCAGCTGGATCCTCGAGCTCGACCGGGGCCAGGCCCACCCCTACGAGGGCAACTACTCGACGTACCTCGAGACCAAGAAGGACCGGCTCAAGATCGAGGGCCAGAAGGACGCCAAGCGGGCCAAGATGCTGGAGCGCGAGCTCGAGTGGGTGCGCTCGAACGCCAAGGCCCGCCAGACCAAGAGCAGGTCGCGACTGGCGCGCTACGAGGAGATGGCTGCCGAGGCCGACCGGATGCGCAAGATCGACACCTCCGAGATCAACATCCCGGCGGGTCCGCGCCTCGGTGACATCGTCCTGGAGGCGCACGACCTCACGAAGGGCTTCGACGACCGCACCCTGATCCACGACCTCTCGTTCACGCTGCCGCGCGCCGGGATCGTCGGGGTGATCGGACCCAACGGCGTCGGCAAGACGACGCTGTTCCGGATGATCACCGGCCAGGAGACGCCCGACGACGGCGAGCTCAAGGTCGGCGCCACCGTGAAGATCTCCTACGTCGACCAGAGCCGCGGCGGCCTCGACCCGACCAAGAACGTCTGGGAGGTCGTCTCCGACGGCCTGGACTTCATCAAGGTCGCCAACTTCGAGATGAACTCGCGCGCCTACGTCGCGTCGTTCGGCTTCAAGGGCCCCGACCAGCAGAAGAAGGCCAACGTGCTCTCCGGTGGCGAGCGCAACCGGCTCAACCTCGCGCTGACGCTGAAGATGGGCGGCAACATGCTGCTGCTCGACGAGCCGACCAACGACCTCGACGTCGAGACGCTGTCCTCGCTCGAGGACGCACTGCTCGACTACCCCGGCTGCGCCGTGGTGACCTCGCACGACCGGTGGTTCCTCGACCGCGTGGTGACCCACATCCTCGCCTGGGAGGGCGATGACGAGGACTCCGGGAAGTGGTTCTGGTTCGAGGGCAACTTCGCCTCCTACGAGGAGAACAAGATCCAGCGTCTCGGCGCCGAGGCGGCGCGTCCGCACCGCGTCACCCACCGCCGCCTGACCCGCGACTGAGCCTGAGGCCAGCCCGTGAGACTGCGGGCCGGAGCGTGCTAGCGGATGTCGGCGTCCTCGGGCATGTCCTTCATCAGCCGGTCGCTGACCTCGTTGAAGATCCGGCCCAGGGCGGCGAAGTCGTCCCGCGACGCGATGTCGACGAGGTGCTTGCGCACGCCCCGGACGTGCGTCGGTGCCGCCTCGACCAGCTTGCGCCGGCCCTCGTCGGTCATCACGGCCTCCACGCCGCGGCGGTCGGACTCGGCGGCGTGGCGAAGGACGAGGTCGGCCTTCTCCATCCGGGCGACGGTGTGCGTCACCCGGCTGCGGGAGTGGGACATCGCGTCGGCGAGCAGCGCCATCCGCATCCGGCCCTCGTCGGTCTCGGAGAGGCGGACCAGGATCTCGTACTCGCTGAACGAGATCGTCGTGCTCCTCGCGCAGCTCCCGGTCGAGCTGATGCTGCAGCAGCTCGGTGCCCATGACGTAGGCGCGCCATGACGCCTGTTGCTCCGCGTCGAGCCAGTGAACGTCGCTCCGAGACCCCATGTCGGGAGTTTAGGGGCGAGCGGTTCTCGAAAACTTCTGCGACCTGGCGGAATATTCTCGCGAAAGGGTTAGTTGAAGGTTGTATTACCGCAGGTGCGACGAAGCGCACCGACCCAGACCTGAGGACTGATCACATGAGCATCACGACTGACAACCGACTTCAGCACCGACATCGTTGCCGGCACCTGGACCATCGACCCGAGCCACTCCGAGGTCGGCTTCACCGTCCGCCACCTGATGAGCAAGGTGCGCGGCCAGTTCACCAAGTTCGAGGGCACCCTGACCACCGGTACCTCTCTCGAGGACACCCGCGCCGAGGCGACCATCGACCTGAACTCCGTCGACACCCGCGACGAGCAGCGCGACGGACACCTGCGCTCCGCCGACTTCTTCGACGTGGAGAACCACGGTCCGATGACCTTCACGGGCCAGCTCCTTCGACGGCACCACCGCCGTCGGCGAGCTGACCGTCAAGGGCGTCACCCGCACCGTCGAGCTCGACGTCGAGTTCCTCGGCCTGGCGCCAGGACCCGTGGGGCAACCAGCGCGTCGGCTTCGAGGCCAGCACCGTGATCAACCGCAAGGACTTCGGCGTGACCTTCAACATCCCGCTCGACGGCGGCAAGGTCATGGTCGGCGACAAGGTGAACATCCACCTCGCCGTGGAGGCCGTGCTCAACCAGGCCTGACAACAACCTCGCCGACACGGCGCTCTGTCCCACCGTTGAACGCCCAGACGGCGCTTGTGTCCGCGTATCAACGTGCACAAGCGCCGTCTCGGCGTTTCTGACTGGGACACAAGCGCCGTCTCGGCGTGCGGTCAGGCGACGCGCTCCAGGATCATCGCCATGCCCTGGCCGCCGCCGACGCACATCGTGATCAGGCCGGTGGACTTGTCGTGCCACTTCAGCGAGTTGAGCATCGTGTTCTGCAGGCGCGCGCCGGTCATGCCGAAGGGGTGGCCCACGGCGATCGAGCCGCCGTTGATGTTGAGGCGGTCGAGGTCGATGCCGAGGTCCTGGTACGACGGCACCACCTGCGCCGCGAAGGCCTCGTTGATCTCGACGAGGTCGATGTCGTCGATGCTCATGTTGGCGTGCTTGAGCGCCTGCTTGGTCGCCTCGACCGGGCCCAGGCCCATGATCTCGGGGGAGAGACCGGTGACGCCGGTGGAGACGATCCGCGCGAGCGGGGTCAGGCCCAGCTCCTTGGCCTTGGTGTCGGACATGATGATCACCGCGGCCGCACCGTCGTTGAGGGCGCAGCAGTTGCCGGCCGTGACCACGCCGTCGGGACGGAAGACCGGCTTCAGCTCGGAGATCGCCTCGTAGGTCACGCCGGCACGCGGGCCGTCGTCGGCGGTGACCTCGGTGCCGTCGGGCGTGGTGACCGGGGTGATCTCGTTGGCCCAGAAGCCGTCGTTGATCGCCTTCTCCGCGAGGTTCTGGCTGCGTACGCCGAACTCGTCGAGCTCCTTGCGGTCCAGGCCGCGCAGGCGCGCGACGTTCTCGGCCGTCTGGCCCATCGCGACGTAGATGTCGGGGAGCTTACCGTCCTCGCGCGGGTCGTGCCAGTCCTGGCCACCCTGCGCAAGCTCCTCGGTCCGCTTGGCTCGGCGTCCTCGAACAGCGGGTTGCGGGTGTCGGGGATGTGGTCGGAGGTGCCCTTGGCGAAGCGGGAGACGGTCTCGACGCCGGCCGAGATGAACGCGTCGCCCTCGCCCGGCCTTGATCGCGTGGAAGGCCATCCGCGAGGTCTGCACCGAGGAGGAGCAGTAGCGGGTGATCGTCGTGCCGGGGATCTCGTCGTAGCCGAGCAGCGTGGAGACCACGCGGCCCATGTTGTTGCCGGACTCGCCGCCGGGCAGCCCGCAGCCGAGCATGAGGTCGTTGATCGTGGTCGGGTCGAGCTCGGGGACCTTCTCGAGCGCGGCCTTGATGATCAGGGCGCTGAGGTCGTCCGGGCGGAAGTCCTTGAGCGAACCCTTGTTGGCGCGTCCGATGGGGGAGCGTGCCGCCGAAACGATCACTGCCTCGGGCATGTGGATCTCCTGGTGCTAGAAGGGTCGTCGATGGGGCTCGACGCGGGAGGCCGCCTGCAACGGCCGAGGTCAGCCTAGACCGGCTGCTCGGCTCACCCGGGGGTCCGTGAGATCAACGCCGCATCGCACTGAGACGATCTGCGCGTGCCGCACACCTACGAGTGCCCCATGCGCTGGGCCGACATGGACCTGCTGGGACACGTCAACAACGTCACCTACCTCGACTACGTCGCCGAGGCCCGCGAGAACCTCTTCGCCGGACACCCGGCCGCGACGGCCGCGGTGGCGCGGCACCAGGTCGAGTTCGTCAAGCCGCTGGTCTTCCGCAGGCAGCCGGTGCTGGTGGACACCTGGGTCACCGACATCGCCGACGACGAGGTGACGCTCGCCCATGAGGTGTACGACGACGCCGGCGGACGGCGAGTCGCGAGCGGACCGTCTACCTGCGCGCGACCACCGTGCTGGCGCACCGGCTCACCGACGCCGAGCGTGCCCTGGCCGAGCAGACGCGCGGACCTGCCCCCGACTGGCGACCGGTGACCGCCGAGGAGCGACCGGCCGGCGGACGTGCTGCTCGCTCACCGGCCGTCGCGCCGACCTCGACGAGCGCGAGCAGGCGCGGTCAGGTGTGTTCTTCGAGTACGTCCAGGAGGCCCGCATCCGCTACCTGATGAACCTGCACACCCGCGGCGAGCGGTGGAGCCAGCACGTCGTCGCCCGCACCGACATCGACTTCCTCGCGCCGCTGCCCTACCGCCAGGAGCCCTACGCCGTGCACTCGTGGGTCGGCCACCTGGGCAGCCGGTCGTTCACGATCAGCGCGGAGGTGCGAGACGGCGAGCCGCGTGCTGGCCGGCGCCGGTCGTCGTGATGGTGACCTTCGACCTGGAGACCCAGCGCACGACCGAGATGGCCGAGCACAGCGTGCCCGCTCGAGCGCGAGCTGGCCTAGCCGAGCTGCTAGGCCGGCTCGGACACGTCCTCGAGCGTGTTGATCATGAACTGGGCGGCGTGGGTGACGTAGTCCCAGAACTGCGCGTCCTGCTCCGGCGTCAGGTCGGCCTCGTCGAGCGCCGCCCGGAAGTGCGTCAGCCAGTGGTCCCGCGCCGTGGGGGTGACCGCGAAGGGTGCGTGCCGCATCCGCAGCCGCGGGTGGCCGCGCTGGTCGGAGTACGTCGTCGGCCCGCCCCAGTACTGCTCGAGGAACATCGCGAACCGGTCCTCGGCGCCGGTGAGGTCGGCCTCGGGGTACAGCGGGCGCAGCACCTCGTCCGTCGGCGACACCTTCGTAGAAGCGCTTGACGATTCCCCGGATCGTCGGGCTGCCCCCGATCTCGTCGTAGAAGGTGCTCATCGGTCCATTGTCGCAACCGGTCCTCAGCGCAGGGCGGCCAGGTAGCGCTGTGCGGTCTCGAGGTTGCGACGCCGCGCCTCCCAGGTGACGCCGACCACCAGCAGGACCAGCCCGACCCCGCCGAGGGAGATCCAGCGGGGAACCGCGTCGGCGATCGGCTCCAGGTGCCGCACGGCGAGGACGCCGGTCGTCGGCGGCGCCGAGCAGAACGGCGCGGCCAGCTCGTTGCTGTACGCCGGCGGCGAGGACCAGGACGCCGCCGGCGCCGATCAGCGCGCCGCGCAGCGAGACCGGCTCGTCCAGGGCGAGCAGCAGGCTGGGCAGCAGGGCGAGGGTCAGCCCGCTGCCGAGCATCGTGAAGCTGCTGGTCTCGGGGTCGTTGCGCAGCCGCCAGGCGCCGAAGGCCATGAGCAGGGCAGCGGCGGGCAGCGTGTAGAGCTCCGGTGCCCGCACGTCCTCGACGACGCGGATGAGCAGTGGCGCACGCCGAGCACCCCGGCTCCGGCCCAGCCGAGCAGGTCCCGGTCGCGGGTGGTCACCGCGACCAGGCAGATGGCGGTGCCGACGATGGTCAGGGCCATCGCGATGGTCGCGCTCGTCCGTGGAGGACGACGGCGGCGACGAGCGCCAGCACGACGGCTGAGCCCTCGAGGGCCACCCGCGTGAGCGCGTGACGGGTCAGACGGCGAGGCAACCACGCCGACCAGCCCGGCGTACACCGCGAGGGCGAGGGCGCGGGCGTCAGGTCGGCGTCCATGACGTCGGCCCACGCCGACGAGGGCCCAGCCGCCGGCGAGGGCCGCCAGCCCCGCCGTGAGCGCGGCCGAGGACAGCGGCGCCGACGCGCTCGCGCAGCGCGCGAGGCCGACGGCGAGCGCCAGGAACAGGGCCGTCGTCGGCCAGCGCGGTCAGCAGGTCGGCGGCGAGGGCGGCGTAGAGCGTCACGACGGCGAGGTACGCCGTGGCGACGCTGCCCGACGGACGCCGCGAGCGTGGTCGCGCGACCACCAGGCGGCCCCGCCGGCGACGGCGGTCGCGAGCGCTGCGGCGAGCACCCCGGCCCACAGCGGCGGCTCGAGCTCGAGGACCAGGACCAGCCCACCGAGCGCCAGCACGGCCGGGGCGACCGTGCCGACGGACTCGCGTGGCGGCCTGCACGCATCGCGGCCGGGACGTGCCGCAGCAGGCAGACCGCCGCGACCACGATGGCCAGCGGCGGCGACCACGGCCGACCACGAGGCGGCGTTGTCCTGCTGCGCCAGCAGGGCGCTGTCCAGGTCGGTCCGACCGTCGGGGTCGAGGGTGGAGAGCACCGTCCACGGGCCGAACATCAGCCACAGCCCCAGGGCCGCGGCCCGAGCGACGGTGAGCGCCGCGGCGCCGAGCGCCCAGGCCTTCGGTGGCGAACGCGCGTGACCAGCCCGAGCGACCACGAGGGTGGCGCACGCCGGCGAGCAGGTCGCGGGTCGGGGTCTGGCGGTCTCCGGCGCGTTGGCGAGCAGCACCAGCGGGCACGAGCGCCAGCCCGGCGACGACGGCGCGGGCCCGGTCGGGCACGCCCGGGAAGGTGGACGACGACGGCGCCGATCACCGCGGCGACGAGCAGCGGCCAGCCGCGGAAGTCGGACCACCAGTCGCCGAAGCGTCGCCGACCTCCAGCGCGCGGTCCCAGCCGATGCGAGCAGCACCAGCCAGGAGAGGCGCGCCAGCCCGCCGAGGCCGTACGCCGCCAGCGGGGACCAGCCGGCGCAGGAGCACGAACGAGCGCGGCGAGCAGCGGGATCGCGACCGTCGTCGCGATGGCCGGGTTCTCGGCGCGCCCATGCGTTGCGTCGAGGCAGAGCACCAGGGCGCCGATCGACGGCGACCGTCTCCGCGCCGTACAGCGCGCGTGACGGGCTGGCTGCGCGCCCAGAGCCCGACCCCGGTGCCCATGCGCCAGCAGGGCGCCGCCGACCATGGCGCCGGTGCCGCGCCAGGAGAGCGCGTCCAGCCCGGCGAGCCCGGCCGACTCGGCGGCCAGCAGGTCGACGGTGAGCATGCCCGCCACGACGAGCCAGAACGTCTCGGCCGCACCGCGCAGGCCCCTTGCGGGTCAGGAGCACGGCGACCGCGGCGAGCACGCTGGTGAACCCGAGCAGGACCAGGGTGCGGCCGGTCAGCCCCAGCACGCTCCAGGTGACCGCGACGAAGACGATCGCCGCGACCAGCAGGCACAGCGCGCCCGAGCGAGAGCAGCACCACCGGCACCGAGGCGGACGGGAGCCGCCGCGGCGGCGGCGGGGCGCGGGGCCGTGGACGCGGGTAGGCTGGGGAGCGGGTGCACCGGGAACGTGGCGGTCGGCGCGGGCGCCGGCTTGCGCCGACGGCGCCGCGGAGCTGCTCGACCAGCCGGTCGGCCGCGACCATGACGTTCCACAGCTGCTCCGCGAGCGGCCCCGTGACCTGCAGCCCGCACACCGTGCAGGTGGCGCCGGGGTCGAGCGCGCCCGCGGCAGTCGGGGCAGATGGTGGGGTCGACGAGTCTGCTCATGTCGCGATCGTCCCGCCGGCAGAGGGGTCCGCGCGTCAGGCTCGCGACTCAGTCGCCGCTGAGTAGGCCTACTCAGGTGCGGGGGCCGCCGAGTGTCGGACGGCCGGCGTTGGCCGCGGGCTCGCGGTGCCAGACGACCCGCTGGGGGAGCGGCCATCTCGATGCCCTCGTGGTCGAAGCGGGCCTTGATCCGCTCGCGCATCTCGCGGGCGACGTTCCACTGCTCCATCGGCGCGGTCTTCAGCGTCACCCGCACGACCACGCCGTCGGGGGCGAGGTTCTGCACGCCCCAGACCTCGGGCTCCTCGATGATGATGTCCTTGTAGTCCTCGTCGTCCCACAGGCCGTGCGCCACGTCGCGTGAGCACCTCGCGCACGCGGTCCAGGTCCTCGGCGTAGCTCACGCTGATGTCGAGCACGGTGCGGGCCCAGTTCTGGCTCTGGTTGCCGACGCGCAGGATCTCGCCGTTGCGGACGTACCAGACGGTGCCGTCGACGTCGCGGACGCGGGTGACCCGCAGCCCGACGTTCTCGACGGTGCCGATCGCCTCGCCGAGGTCGACGGCGTCGCCGACGCCGTACTGGTCCTCGATCATCATCATCACGCCGGAGAGGAAGTCCTTGACCAGGTTCTGGGCGCCGAAGCCGATGGCCAGGCCGAGCACCCCGGCGCTGGCCAGGATCGGGGCGACGTTCATGCCCACCTCGGAGAGCACCATCACGAAGGCGATCCCGAACACCACGGTGGTGGTGATGCTCTTGAGCAGGGTGCCGAGGCTCTTCGCGCGCTGGGCGCGGCGGTTGAACGCCGTGCCGCGCCGCCGGGCAGCGGCGCCGTCTCGGCGCGCTTGACCACCCGGTCGATGGCCTTGGACGCGAGCCAGCGGACCAGCACCGCGCCGAGGATGATCACCAGGATGGCGAGCGGCTTGCCGATCAGCCAGGTCGCGCCGTGGGCCAGCGTCTCGTTGCCGGTCCAGTCGTAGACGGCCGCGCAGGTCCAGCTGTCGCTCTCCTCGCACGTGCTGGGCATGTCGAACAGGCCCGCGGAACGGCAGATGTCAGAGAAAGCATGTAGGGAGGCTACGAGGGACCGGCGAGGCTGACAAAGCCAGAACTGGCTATCCTTCGTGTGTGTTCACTCACGACTCGGTCCCGCCGCCTCCGTCGACCGCTCGCTCGACCCTCGCGGTGGCCGTGCTCGCTCGTGCTCGCGGGGCGCTGGTCGCGCCCGGCCGCGGCCGACAGCCGCCCGAGGCCTGGGAGACGGCGCCGGACGTCTCGCCGCTCGGCTTCCTGCTCGTGCTGGTGATCCTCCCGCTCGGCGCTGCCGCGGTGATCTCGCTCCTGGCCGTGCTGCCGTCGCTGGCCAGCGACGCGGCTACGAGCCCGGCCAGTCGTGGCGCGGCGAGCCGAGTGGTTCGGCGGCCCGACGAAGGGCGTGAAGTCCGCCGACGAGGTCACCCCCGAGCAGATCGAGGCCGCGCTCGAAGGACACCGGAGGCACCAGTGGCCGCTGGTGACCCTTCTCCTCGGCCCAGCAGGCCGAGATCGACCGCGCGATCCGGGGCGCCGAGACCACCTGCCGCTTCGAGTTCTCGGTGTACGTCGGCGCCGTCGACGGCGAGTACGCACGCCTTCGCCCAGCGGCTGCACGCCTCGCTGTCCTCGCCGGACCGCAGCGTGCTGATCCTGGTCGACCCGGCGGCCCGCGCTGCTCGAGGTGGTCACCGGCTCCGTCGTACGCCGCTCGCTGACCGACGACGCCGTCCGCCTGGCCGTGGCCGGCATGGAGTCGGCCTTCGCCGCCGGCGACCTCGTCGGCGGCATCAAGCACGGCGTCGGCCAGCTGGCCGAAGCCGCCCGGCAGCCGGAGACCCTGCACGAGAAGTAGGCCCTGAGACCCGTCAGTCGGCTGAAACCGAGCAGCGATCTGCGTCGCAGCTAACGGTCGCCGAACGTAGGACGAGCTGAACCACGCGGTTTGTCTGAAACCGCATCCGGCCGATCTGGCTCAGCCTCGGCGTCCTTCGCCTGGCCGGCGAGGTAGCGCTCGACGTCGGCGGCGCCCTCGCGCACGTAGCGCTTGGCGGCGGGGTTGGCCGAGGACTCGTGCAGCCAGGCGTTCACCTGGTCGAGGAGCTCGGGGAGGCCAGCGGCCGCGGGAAGATGTACTCCAGCGCCGTCGAGGCGCGCTGGGTGCCCTTCTCCTCCCACAGCGTGTCGGCGACCTCGAGGTACTTCTCGACGTAGGCGCGAGGACCTCCTCCTGGCCCGGCTGCATGAAGGCGAGCACGACGCTGCGCTGCGTCTCGTTGGGTACGTCGTCGCGGACGACCGCGATCTCCCAGGCCTCGGCCTTGGCCTCGGCCGTGGGGCGGGCAGGCACGGGCGGCGGCAGCGCGCTCCTGGCCGGAGATGGTGTTGTCCCGGCGCTGCTCGGCGGCGATCCGCTCCTCGTCGGCGCGGCCGGCGCGGGCCAGGCCGTTGAGCAGGCCCAGCGCAGGTCGGTGTCGATGGTCAGGCCCTCGAGCACCAGCGAGCCGTCGAGCAGCCCCTCCAGGACGTCGAGCGCCTCGTCGCTGTGGGCGGCCGCGGCGAAGGAGCGCGCGAAGGTGAGCTGGTGGTCGCTGCCGGGCTCGGCCTCGTCGAGCAGCCGGCGCAGGCCCTGCTCCCAGGTCGCTGCGCAGCGCCGGCCGGTTGGCCGGTGCGGAGAAGTTGTTGACCGCCTGGGCGGCGTAGCCGGGGATCCGCGAGGAGCCGAACGCGTCGGTCTCGGTGGCGATGTTGCCGAGCACGAGCGTCGACGAAGTCGGTGGCGCTCAGCTCGGCGTCGCGGGTCATGTCCCAGGCGGCGCCCCAGCACAGCGCCCGGGCCAGCGAGTCGTCGAGCCGCGAGAGGCCGCCGACGACGGTCGCCAGCGAGCGCTCGTCGAGCCGGATCTTGGCGTAGGTCAGGTCGCCGTCGTTGAGCAGCAGCAGGTCGGGCTGGCGGACGCCGACCAGCTCGTCGATCGGCGGTCGACTCGCCCTCGACGTCCACCTCGACGTGCGTACGACGGACCAGGCGGTCGACGCCGTCCTCGTTGGCCTCGAGGTCGTAGAGGCCGATGCCGATCCGGTGCCGACGCAGCGTCGGGTGCTCGACGGCCGCGGTCTGCTGCACCGAGAACGAGCGCGTAGCTGCCGTCGTCGTCGACCTCGAACTGCGGGGTGAGCGTGTTGACGCCGCTGGTCTGCAGCCACTCCTTGGCCCACGAGTCGAGCTCGCGGCCCGAGGACTCCTCGAGCGCGCTGAGCAGGTCGCTGAACTCGGAGTTGCCGAAGGCGTGGCGCTTGAAGTAGGCGCGCAGGCCGACCAGGAAGTTCTCCAGCCCGACCCAGGCGACGAGCTGCTTGAGCACCGAGGCGCCCTTGGCGTAGGTGATGCCGTCGAAGTTGACCTCGACGGCCTGCAGGTCGTAGTTGTCGGCGGCGATCGGGTGGGTGCTGGGCAGCTGGTCCTGGCGCAGCGCCCAGTTCTTGCGGGCGTTGGTGAAGCCGGTCCAGGACTCGTCGAACTCGGTCGCCTCGACCGCCGCGTGGTAGCAGGCCCACTCGGCGAAGGACTCGTTGAGCCAGAGGTCGTCCCACCACTTCATGGTGACCAGGTCGCCGAACCACATGTGCGCCATCTCGTGCAGGATCACCGAGCAGCGGAACTCGTAGAACGCGGCGTCCTGGCGGCTGCGCGGGAGGTACTCGTCGCGCAGCGTCACGGCGCCGGCGTTCTCCATCGCGCCCATGTTGTACTCCGGCACGTAGAGCTGGTCGTACTTGTGGAACGGGTAGGGGAAGTCGAAGGCCTCCTCGAAGAACGCGAAGCCCTGGCTGGTGAGCTTGACCAGCTCGTCGGTGTCCATGTGCTCGACCAGCGACTGGCGGCAGTAGTGGCCGAGCGGGATCTCGCCGTACTTGCCGCTGTAGGTGTCGAACTCCGCGTGGTACTCGCCGGCGATGACCGCGGTGATGTACGTCGACATCCGCTCGGTCGGCGGGAACCTCCACACGGCCTTGCCGTCGCCGAGCGACTCGCGGCTCCGGCGTGGGGGCGTTGGAGACGACCACCCAGTCCTCCGGCGCGGTCACGTGGAAGGTGAACACGCTCTTCAGGTCGGGCTGCTCGAAGGTCGCGTAGACGCGGCGGGCGTCGGGCACCTCGAACTGCGTGTAGGTGTAGACCCGGTCGTCGGCCGGGTCGACGAAGCGGTGCAGGCCCTCGCCGGTGCGGGAGTAGGGGCAGTCGGCGCGGACGACGAGCTCGTTGCGCTCCTGGAGGTCGGCTGAGCCGGATCCGGTTGTCGGCGTACACCTCGGCCGGGTCGAGCGCGGCACCGTTGAGGGTGATCTCGTGGATCGTGGCGCCGACGAGGTCGGCGAAGGTCTCGGCACCGGGCTCGGTGCAGCGTGAACGCGATCGTGGTGGTGGAGGCGAAGGTCGTCTCGCTGGTGGTCAGGTCGAGCTCCACGGTGTAGGAGTCGACGCCGAGCAGCCGGGCGCGGGTCTGCGCCTCGTCGCGGGTCAGGTTGGTTCCAGGCATGTCGGAATCATTGCATCGAATCGGGCAGGCCCAACCGAGTGGCCTGGGGGACAGGTGGCACGGAGACAGGTTTGGTTGTACTCGGCAACGGGAATGATCTGACCGCACCGTCGAGGTTTGGGTAGATATGACCACTCCAGCACGCAGACTTCTGGTTCGACCCCCGCTGCCCCTTCGCCTGGATCACCTCGCGCTGGATCCTCGAGGTGGAGAAGGTCCGCGACATCGAGGTGCGCTGGCACGTGATGAGCCTGGCCTACCTCAACCAGGACAAGGACATCTCCGAGGACTACCGCGAGATGCTCGAGACGGCCTGGGGTCCGGTGCGCGTCGCTGATCGCCGCCGAGCAGAAGTACGGCAACGAGGTGCTGCTGCCGCTCTACACCGCGATGGGCACCCGGATCCACATCGAGAAGCAGGAGCGCTCGCGCGAGATGATCGAGGCGGCGCTCGCTCGAGGCCGGCCTCGCCGTCGAGCTGGCCGACGCGATGGACGACGAGCTCCTGGACGAGGCCGTCGGCGAAGTCGCACCACGAGGGCATGGACGCCGTCGGCGACGACGTCGGCACGCCCACGATCCACTTCAACGGCGTCGCCTTCTTCGGTCCGGTGATCACCAAGGCACCGCGCGGCGAGGAGGCCGGCAAGCTGTGGGACGGGTGCGTGACGCTGGCGTCGTACCCCTAGTTCTTCGAGCTCAAGCGCACCCGCACCGGCCGAGCTCGACTTCAGCTGAGCCGCTCAGCCGCTGGCGGCCGTGGTCGCGGTGGTGGTGGCGACGACCGCCGCCGTGATGGCGGCCTGAGCAGCGGCGATCGGCGTCCCTGACGGCCTTGGCCGCCCAGTCGCCCTCGGCGATCTCCTTCGCTCGCTTCTTCACCTCGCGTGCGGGAAGGCCCTCCCGGTCGACGACCTTGTGCGCGAGGTCGAGCGCGGACGAGCAGGGCGACGAGCGCGGCGGTGCGCTGGCTCCGGGTCGGACGCCGCGCACGAGGGCGTCGCCGAGCTCGCGGCGTACGTCGGCGCTCGTGAGTGCTGTCGACCGTCGGCCAGCGGCGTGCGCGGGAACAGCCCGAGCACCTTGCCGTCCTCGCGCTGCGAGGATGCCCGCCGCCTCGAAGCCGCTCGAGCAGCGCGCTCGCGGCGCTTCTTGCCGAGCCGGCCGACGAGGTCCTGGGCGGTGCGCTCCTTCTCGGCGACCAGTCGCCAGCGCCTCGACGAGCACCGGGTCGGCGGGTGGCGCGCTGTCGGTCAGGTGCACCTTCGTCCGGCGCCCACATCCCGTTGCCTTCTTGACCACCTCGACGTGCTCGCCGAGGGCCAGCTCGACGAGCAGCGGCGCCGCCGATCCCGGTGTCGAGGTAGGTGCGAGTTGGTGAGCTTGCCCGACTCGTCGTCGAGCAGCAGGAGCAGCAGGTCCTCGGCGATCAGCATGTCAGACCGAGCGCATAGGTCGCGGCCCGCGGAAACCCGGTCGGATCGCCGCCCACGCCACCGCATAGGATCCCCCCATGAGCAAAGTCCTGTCCGCCGTCGCCTGGCCGTATGCCAACGGCCCGCGCCACATCGGCCACGTGGCCGGTTTCGGCGTGCCCTCCGACGTGTTCAGCCGCTACATGCGGATGGCCGGCCACGACGTGCTCATGGTCTCCGGCACCGACGAGCACGGCACCCCGATCCTGATCGCCGCCGACGAGGCGGGCGTGACCCCGCAGGAGCTGGCCGACCAGAACCACCGGCTGATCGCGGAGGACCTCGCGGCGCTGGGCATCTCCTACGACCTCTACACCCGCACGACGACGCGCAACCACACCGCCGTCGTGCAGGAGCTGTTCACCGGCGTCCACGACAACGGCTACTTCATCGAGCAGACGACCTTCGGGCGCGATCAGTCCCGTCGACCGGCCGCACCCTGCCCGACCGCTACATCGAGGGCACCTGCCCGATCTGCGGCTACGCGAGCGCCCGCGGCGACCAGTGCGACAACTGCGGCAACCAGCTCGACCCGGCCGACCTGATCAACCCGCGCTCGCGGATCAACGGCGAGGTGCCCGGAGTTCGTCGAGACCCAGCACTTCTTCCTCGACCTGCCGGCGCTGGCCGAGGCGCTGCAAGGAGTGGCTCGACGAGCGCGAGGCCAGCGGGACGTGGCGGCCCAACGTGATCCGGTTCAGCCAGAACATCCTCGAGGACATCCGCCCGCGCGCGATGACCCGCGACATCGACTGGGGCATCCCGGTGCCGCTCGACGGCTGGCGCGACAACCCGACCAAGCGGCTCTACGTGTGGTTCGACGCGGTCATCGGCTACCTCTCGGCGAGCATCGAGTGGGCCCGCCGTACGCGGATGACCCGGACGCCTGGCGCGAGTGGTGGAACGACCCCGAGGCCCTGTCCTACTACTTCATGGGCAAGGACAACATCACCTTCCACAGCCAGATCTGGCCCGCCGAGCTGCTGGCGTACTCCGGCAAGGGCGACAGGGGCGGCAAGCCGGGGGAGTACGGCGAGCTGAACCTGCCGACCGAGGTCGTCTCCTCGGAGTTCCTGACCATGGAGGGCAAGAAGTTCTCCTCCTCCGCAGCGCGTGGTCATCTACGTCCGCGACCTGCTCAGCCGCTACCAGCCCGACGCGTTCCGCTACTTCGTCGCCGCGGCCGGGCCGGAGAACCAGGACTCCGACTTCACCTGGGCCGAGTTCGTACGCCGCACCAACGACGAGCTCGTCGCCGGCTGGGGCAACCTGGTCAACCGCACGGCCACCATGATCGCGAAGAACTTCGGCGAGATCCCGCCCGCCGGCGAGCTGACCGCCGACCGACCAGGCGCTGCTCGACCACGTCGAGGCGACCTTCGACACGGTCGGCGACCTGATCGCCCGGCACCGGCAGAAGGCGGCGATCGGCGAGGCGATGCGGGCCGTCGCCGAGGTGAACAAGTACGTCTCCGACTCCGAGCCGTGGAAGCTGAAGGGCGACGACGAGCGCGAGCGCCTCGGCACGATCCTGCACGTCATCGCGCAGTGCGTCGCCGACCTGAACACGATCCTCTCGCCGTTCCTGCCGTTCTCGGCCAACGCCGTCGACCGCGTGCTCGGCGGCGCGGGCGACGTGCAGCCGATGCCGCGAGCTGCGGGAGGTCGACGACCTCGACGGGGGAGCGGGCTACCCGATCCTCACCGGCGACTACACCGGCGTGCGCCCGGTGGGAGCGCCGCCCGGTCGTGGCCGGGCACGCCGATCGCCAAGCCGACGCCGGTGTTCACCAAGCTCGACCCGTCGGTCGTCGACGAGGAGCTGGCCCGCCTCGCGTCGCCCTGACTCCGCTGCTCGACCAGCGACCGGGCAGGATGAGCGCATGACCGCCGCGATGCACCTGTCCCGCAGTTCTTCGTCAAGCAGAAGCTGACGATGATGGTCAACCGCTACGAGATCAACGAGGCCAACGCGGACGGCTCGGTCGGGGCGACTGATGGCGGTGGCCCAGCAGAAGCGGATGGCCTTCAAGGAGCAGGTCACCTTCTTCCGCGACGACCAGCGCACCGAGCCGGTGTTCTCGTTCCAGGCGCGCCAGGTGATGGACCTCAACGCCGGGTACGACGTGCGCGACGCCGGCCGGAGCCCCGCTCGGCGTGCTTCCGCAAGGACTTCGGCACAGAGCCTGCTGCGCTCGACCTTCCACCTCGAGCGCACCCGGGCTGGAGGCCGACCGGGGCAGGAGCGCAACCAGGTCGTGGCGATCCTGCGGCGGTTCGTCGACTTCCCGTTCGCCGTTCCACTTCGACTTCAAGGACCAGGCCACCGGTAGCCATCGTGATGAGCTCGGAACGCCAGATGTCGTTGCGCGACCGCTACGTCGTGACGCGTGCCCGGACCCACGGCTGGACTTCCGCCTGCGCCGCCGTCGATGGCGGTCGGCACTCGACGCTCTGCATCGCCCGCTGAGCGACCGATAACCTCTGCGCATGCGCGTGCACCTCGGCTCCGACCACGCCGGCCTCGAGCTCAAGGACCACCTGGTCGGCTGGCTGCGCGAGCAGGGCCACGAGCCGGTCGACCACGGGCCGTTCGTCTACGACGCGCTCGACGACTACCCGGTGTTCTGCCTGCGCGCCGCCGAGGGCGTCGTCGCCGACGAGGGCAGCCTCGGCGTGGTGATCGGCGGCTCCGGCAACGGCGAGCAGATCGCCGCCAACAAGGTCCGCGGCGTGCGTGCCGCCCTGGCCTGGAGCGACGAGACCGCCGCGCTGGCGCGCGAGCACAACGACGCCAACGTCATCTCGGTCGGCGGCCGGATGCACATCGCTCGAGGAGATGACCCGCTTCGTCGGCGATCTTCCTGCGCACCGACTTCACCGGCGAGGAGCGGCACGTCCGCCGCATCGCGATGCTCGCCGACTACGAGTCGACCGGCGACCTCCCGCCGCTGCCCGGAGTCCGCGCCGCGGCCACGATGCCTGAGGGCCACACCCTCCGCCGACTCGCCGACGACCTCGACTGCCGCGTTCGCCGGGCGCCCGGTCCGGGTCAGCAGCCCGCAGGGCCGGTTCGCCGCCGACGCCGCCCTGGTCGACGGGCAGCCGCTGCTCGGGGCCGACTCTGCGGGCAAGCACCTGTTCGTCGAGTTCCCGGGCGACCGGTTCATCCACGTCCACCTCGGGCCTGATCGGCAAGTTCGACCTGCACCCCGCGCCGGTGCCGCCGCCGGTCGGCCAGGTGCGGCTGCGCCTGCAGAACGAGACGTCGTACGCCGACCTCCGCGGCGCCATCCAGTGCGACCTGATCGGCCGCGAGCAGCGCGACCGGTGATCGCCGCGCTGGGGCCCGACCCGCTGCGGGCCGACGCCGACCCGATGGCGGCCTGGGCGCGGATCCGGCGCAGCCACCGGCCGATCGGTGACCTGCTGATGGACCAGGGGGTGCTCGCCGGCGTCGGCAACGTCTACCGCGCCGAGGTGCTGTTCCGGCACCGGATCCACCCGCTGCGGCCCGGGCAGGACCCTGCGGGTCGGCCAGTTCCGGCGATGTGGGACGACCTGGTGGCTGATGCACGAGGGCGTGCGCACCGGGCGGATCGACACCGTGCACTCCGAGCACACCCCCGAGGCGATGGGCCGGCCGCCGCGCGTGGACGACCACGGCGGCGAGGTCTACGTCTACCGGCGTACGGGCCAGCCGTGCCTGGTCTGCGGCGCGAAGGTGCGCACCGCGGGAGCTGCCGGCCGCAATCTGTTCTGGTGTCCGCGTTGTCAGCCCACGTTCCGCTCGCGCGCCGTAAGGTAGACGATCCAGCATGGTCCGGCCACCCCTGGGAGACGACCTTGGCGAACAGCTTGCGCTGCCTCTTGGCGCGGGCATCTCCCTGCGTGTCAGGCGCGAGATGTCGGTCTCGGACCTGCCGGCGCTGGTGTTCCTGGTGCTGCTGGCGGTCGCTCGTGCACGCTCCTCGGGCTCGTCTACCCGACTGCGTGTCCCTCGACCGTGCTGCTGCTGCCGATGTTCATCGGCAGCCTGTGGCTCGGGCCGCGCTCCCTGCCGTGGTTCATCGTCTTCGTCTGCGCCTGCTTCTGCGTGCTGCTGGTCGACCAGCCGACGGTCAGCCTGCGCGCCATCGGGCGGGCCGTCGTGACCTTCGCGATCGCGCTGCTGATCATGGTGACCTCCTTCCGCCGCAGCCGGCTCGGCGTCTCCGGGCCCGCTCGGGGAGTCGATGTTCGTCGACCTGCGCGACCGCATCTCCAAGCAGGGCAACCTGCCGGAGCTGCCGCCGGACTGGTTGGTGGAGTCGGTGGCGAAGTCGGCCGGAGGCACCTCGTTCGCCGGCGACTTCATCGTCGCCCAGGCGCTCGGCGGACGACAGCCTGGACCTGGTGGTCGTCGACGTCTCCGGCAAGGGCGTCGAGGCCGGGTCGCGGTCGCTGTTCCTCTCCGGAGCGTTCAACGGCATCGTCTCGGCGCTGCCGGGCGAGCAGTTCCTGCCCGCGGCCAACGACTACCTGCTCGGCCAGAACTGGGGTGAGGGCTTCGCCACGGCGATCCACCTGCACCTCGACCTGCACAACGGCAACTTCGAGCTGCGCAAGGCGGGGCACCCGCCGGCCGTGTGGCTGCACGCCGGGTCGGGCCGCTGGACGGTGCTCAACTCCGACGGGCCGGTCGCTCGGGCTGATCGACGACGCCGAGTTCGAGCTGCATCGCGCGGCCACCTCGCGCCGGGCGACGGGCTGCTGCTGTTCACCGACGGTCTCGTCGAGACCGCCCAGCGCGACATCTCGCTGGGCATCGACAAGCTGGCCGGCCTGGGGGAGCGGCTGGTCCAGCGGGGCTTCGACGGGGCGCGCAGCGGCTGATCGACTCGATGGAGCAGACCAACGACGACCGCGCGCTGGTGCTCGTGCACCGGCGCATCGGGCACGGGCCTGCGACGGGCTCTCGAGCCAGTTCGTGGACGCCGGTCCGCTGTGGCACGATGGTCCCCGCCCTCGCTAGAGCAGGGGCATTCGCGGATGTAGCTCAATGGTAGAGCCTCAGTCTTCCAAACTGAATACGCGGGTTCGATTCCCGTCATCCGCTCTCAGGAGCCCCAGGGAGCAATCGGGGGCCTTCTGGCGGGGCGTAGCGTAGTGGCTAGCGCGCCTGCTTTGGGAGCAGGAGACCGCAGGTTCGAGTCCTGTCGCCCCGACTTGCACAGCCGAGCACAGCCCACCCGCACGCAGCACCCCGAACATGAGGAGAACCCTGTGAAGAGCGCCGTCGAGACGTTGAGCCCGACCCGGGCCAAGATCACCGTCGAGGTGCCCTTCGAGGAGCTCAAGCCGAGCCTCGACGCGGCGTACCAGGCCATCGCCAAGCAGATCAACATCCCCGGCTTCCGCAAGGGCAAGGTCCCGCCGCCGGTGATCGACCGCCAGGTCGGCCGCGGCGCCGTGCTCGACGAGGCCATCAACGACGCCCTGCCCAAGCTCTACGTCGCAGGCGCTGCAGGACAACGACCTGCAGCCGCTGGCCCAGCCGGAGATCGACGTCACCAAGCTCGAGGACAACTCGCTGTTCGAGTTCACCGCCGAGGTCGACGTAAGCCCGAGCATCGAGGTGCCGGCGTACGACGCGCTCAGCGTGCAGGTCGACGACGTCGCGGTCTCCGACGAGGACATCGACGAGCAGGTGGAGGCGCTGCGCGAGCGGTTCGCCACGCTCAAGGACGTCGAGCGCGCGGCCGCAGGACGACGACCTCGTCACCATCGACCTCAAGGCCACCCGCGACGGCGAGGACGTCGAGGGCGGCGAGGTCACCGGCTACTCCTACAAGGTCGGCTCCGGCGACATGCTCGAGGGCATCGACGAGGCCCTGCGCGGCCTGAGCGCGGGCGAGGACGCGAGCTTCACCTCCCAGCTGCTCGGCGGCGACCTGGCCGGCCAGGACGTCGAGGTCGTCGGTCACGCGTCACCGCGGTCAAGGAGCAGGAGCTCCCCGAGCTCGACGACGACTTCGCCCAGACCGCCTCGGAGTTCGACACGCATCGAGGAGCTGCGCGAGGACGTCGCGCACCCGGCTGGAGCGCGGCAAGCGGCTCGAGCAGGCCGCCGCGGCCCGCGACGCCGTGCTCGAGCAGCTGCTCGACTCCGCCGAGATCCCGGTGCCCGAGGGCGTGCGTCGCCGAGCAGGTGCAGGGCCGTCGCCAGGAGATCGAGCAGCAGCTGACGTACGCCGGCATGTCGATGGAGCAGTACCTCGACAACGAGAAGCAGACCATCGACGAGTTCGAGGCCGAGCTCGAGAAGCGGGTCCGCGACGCGATGGCCGCGCAGTTCCTGCTCGACGAGATCGCCAAGGCCGAGGAGATCGGCGTCGAGCAGGACGAGCTGTCCGCCCACCTGATGCGCCGGGCCCAGCAGTCGGGCCAGAACCCGCGACGAGTTCATCAAGCACATGGTCGAGCACAACCACATCCCCGAGATGGTGGCCGAGGTCGTGCGCGGCAAGGCGCTGGCGCGGATCGTCGAGGGGGCGACCGTCACCGACGAGTCCGGCAACGCCGTGGACCTGAAGAACCTGCGCCCCGACGGCAGCATCGGCGACCCCGAGGCCAAGGACAAGGCCGAGGACGAGGCCGAGAGCGAGGCCGAGAGCGAGGCCGAGACCGCGCCGGCGCCTGACGCCCAGATTGCGCAGCCGGTCAACCTGCAGCGGGACTGACGCTCTCCCGGCGCGGTTCGTTGACCGTCCAGCCGTTTCATG
>CAVUHG010000005.1:0-98106 GCA_963741265.1 uncultured Actinomycetota bacterium
TTATGTTAACCTACTTCGTTCAGCGTCCGGTATTCTTCGGTCCTTCGACTCCCCCATCAACGCCTGCAGGATTGCGGTCAGCGGCACCGTCGCCCGCTCCAATGTGGATCACCTGCCGCGAGGCTGATCGAGTCCGGCACGGGACGCCCGGATCCGCGGCAAACAGATCGTCCTCAATCTCGTCGATGTCGTTCTCCAGTCCGGCGGCGACCGGCTCGTATTGGTCGACCACCTGGTCCAGGATCGCGTAGAGGACCGCTTCCGGACCCAGGGCCAGGAATTCCGGATCGGCTTCCATCCGGCGGCGGACCCGGGCCAGATCCGGCGATTCGGCGCGGCGGACGGTGACAACGAAGTCCGCTCCGGTAAAGACATGGATCTCGCCGAACTCCACCTTTTCCAGGGTCATCGAGATAGCGGGCCGGCCAGCAGCACCAGGAACAGCGTCTCGCCATCGTGGGGGAGTGTTCGCGCGCTGGTGGCCGGCGAGCGCGTCTTCCACGGCCAGATGGTTGAGGTCGAATTCTTCGGCCACCGAACGGGGAGCCCTCCGCATCAGGCCGGTACAGCCCGATCCAGGCCATGCCCTGGCGCTGCCGCAGGTGCGAAGTACGTCTCGTCCAGGCCTTCCGGGTCGGCAGTCCGGTGGCCGTCCACGTACACGGCGTTATCCACGATGGTCATGGCCGCGCCTCCTTCGCCAGGATTCCCTTGGCTGCGACGCTATACCGTCGTATGGCCGGGTGCCAACAGCCACGAAATCCGCTTTCCGGCCCACCCTGCCCCGGACTAATATGCTGGCTTAGGCCGATCGGCCGAAATCCTTCCACCATGGAGGCGGAAGATGTTGGGCGAAACCAGTGTGCACACCACGCTGCCCGCGCGCTGGATCTCGAGGAGGGCCAAGAAGTGGTACCAGGAGAAGCTGGGCTTGACCCGGGCCGAGGAAACCGCCGCCGGCGTCCGGTGATGCGGCCGGCCGCGGGACCTCGTTCTTTGTCTATCCCACCCCCAACCCGAGCCGCGGCGGCCACACCCAGATCGGATCCAGATCGCAGAACCTGACCGCTGAGATGACGGCTGCTCCGCGGCACCGGCGTCGTGTTCGACGACTACGACCTGCCGGGATTCAAGACGGCGGGACGGGGTCGCCGAGGTGGACGGGCAGCGTGCGGCGTTCTTCAAGGACAGCGAGGGCAACATCCTCGGGCTTATCGAATCCGCCTGAACCATCCCGGGCCGGAACCGGGCGGCGCGGACAATGCCGCAGCGCCCTCGGTGGTTTGCGCGCGCGCCATCATCAGCAGGCTTACGATTGAGGGGAAAGGCGGGACCGGATGACCCGGTGCCCTGCCGCCAACGGCGCCTTCCGGCGCCGAGCCGCTCGTCCCGCCCGCCGGGACGACTCTTGAAAGGTATGGCCGCCATGACCCAGACACCCCGGGAATTCGATCCCAGCAATCCGGCGACGGCCCAGCAGCAGCACGGAACCGCCGGCGCAGCCGGATACGCCGGTGACGGCTACACCCCGGAGACCCCGGCCGACGGCACCGTGATGGTCCCGGAGCGCGCGCCCGAGACCGCCGGACCAGCGCGCGCGGATGGCACTACGCCCGTTGACGGCCCGGACCGGAAAGAACCTGCCGGCCCCGCCGCCGGAGCCGAACCGCGCCAGGTCACCCGCGCCGGAATGGTCTGGGCCGCCGTCGCCAGTGCCCTGGTGGTGCTGATCGTGCTGATCGCCTTCATCCTGCAGAACCAGGACTACGTCCAGGTGAAGTTCTTCGGGTTGCAGGGAGACGTGGCGCTCGGTATCGCCTTGTTCATCGCCGCGGTTGGCGGCGGCGTCCTGGTCGCCATCGCCGGGGCCGCCCGCCCTCATCCAGTTGCGGCTCGCCGCGCACCGCCAGCGCATCAAGCCCGGCGGACGCCGCTGAGCCGTCCCGTTCCCTGCGGCAGGGTCAGTTCCCTTGCTGCAGAGCCCGATCCCTGCTGCAGAGCCCGGTCCCTAAGGCAGCGTCAGGATCACGGGACCGTCGGCGGTGATGGCCACCGTGTGCTCGCTGTGCGCGGCGCGGCGACCATTCGCCGAGCGAAGGGTCCACTCGTCCTCGTCATGGTAATAGTCGTCCTGGCGCCCGAGAATCAGCATCGGCTCAATGGCGATGACCAGGCCCTCAGTGAGTTTGATGCCGCGGCCGGGACTTCCGTCGTTGGGCACGGTCGGCTCGGCGTGCATGGTCCGGCCGATCCCGTGGCCGCCGTGGTCGGCGAGCAGTCCGTAGCCTGCCCGGCGCGCCGCCCCGCCGATCGCGTAGGCCAGATCCCCCATCTTGTTCCCGATCCTTGCCGCTTCGATCCCCCGGGCCAGGGCGGCGTCCGTGGCCTCGATGAGGGCCTGGTCCACCGGGTCCGCCGTCCCCACGATGAAGCTGACGGCGGCGTCGCCGCACCAGCCCTCCAGGAACGCGCCGCAGTCCACGCTGAACAGGTCCCCGTCCTGCAGCCGGTACTCGTTGGGGATGCCGTGCACGACGGCGTCATTGACGGACGTGCAGATGACCCCGGGAAACGGGACCGCCGCCCAACGCGGCCGGTAGTTCAGGAACGCCGGCGTGGCACCGGCGTCGGCGATGGACGCGGCGGCGACCTCATCCAGTTCCTTGAGGGAAACGCCGACGGCGGCGGCCTCCCGGACCGCGCGCCAGCGTATTGGCGACCACCCGGCCCGCCTCGCGCATCAGTGCGATCTCTTCGGAGCTCTTGATCATGGACATGGGTTTCCTTCCGACGCGGAGCCGCGGCTTGCGGCTTCAACTCTAAAGCCCGCGGCAGGATGTCTACAGTGGCCTCATGGTCACCACGGAACTGATTGACGCGATCCGCAGCAGGCTGCAAGCCGCGGCCGATCCCGGCCGCGCCGCTGGGGCGCAGGCCTATATGAAGTCGCAGATGCCGTTCCTGGGCGTCCGCGTTCCCGAGGTCCGCAGGATCGTCAAGGCCGCGGCCGCGGACCACCCGCCGGGGAGCCTGGCGGAACTGCAGTCCACAGTGCTCGCGCTGTGGCGGAGCGCCGGCTGCCGCGAGGAGCGGTATGCCGCGATCGAGCTCACGGGGCTCAAGCTCGCAGCCGGGGAACTCAGCATGCTGGCCCTGTACGAGGAGATCATCCGCACCGGGGCGTGGTGGGACCTGGTGGACGGAGTGGCGCACCGGCTGGGCGCGCTGCTGCAGGCACACCGGGAGGACTGACGCCCGTATTGGGGCGCTGGAGCAGGGACGAGGACTTCTGGGTCCGGCGGGCCTCGATCACGGCGCAACTGGGCGCGAAATCCGCGACGGACACGGCCTTGCTCGGTCGACGTGATCGAGGCCAACATCGCCGATCCGGAGTTCTTCATCCGCAAGGCGATCGGGTGGGCGCTGCGCGAATACGCCAGCAACGGATCCGGCCTGGGTGCCGCGCGTTCGTGGAGCGGCACCGGACGAACTCAGCCCGCTGTCGCGCAAGGAAGCCCTGCGGAAGCTTGCCCTGACGTTGGGCGTCCCGGAAACCCTAGATGACGGGCCGGGTGGTGACCGGCTCGTCCGACTTGCTGAACAGCAGCTTGGTCTTCGGGTCCAGGAAGATCAGGTACAGGGCGAACAGCAGGGCGATGATGGCCGCGGCGTTGCGGGCCAGCGCCAGGGCAAGGCCCAGGTCGGCGGTCTGCAGGTACGGGAAGACTTCGAGCTGGTCCGAGATCGCGTAGACCATAAAGAAGGACACGATGAAGTACAGCGCCTTGACCTGCCAGTCGTCCCGGATGCCGGTGACGGCGAACAGCGGGATGAGCCAGACGACGTACCAGGACTGGATCATCGGGGCCAGGACGACGACGGCGGCGAACGCGAGCGTCAGCCGGCGCATCAGGCGGTCGTGGTCACCCCGGAAGATCTGCCAGGCGACGATCCCGAGCGCAAGCAGTTTGCCGGCGTCGTACACCCATTTGGCCAGTCCCCAGCCGTCGAGTCCGAAGGCGTTGGAGATGGAGGCGACGATGAGGCCCGAGCAGGCCAACCGGGGCGTACCAGATCCAGATGCTGCCCGGTGCGGACAGGCCGTTGATCCAGCCGAAGCCGAAGCCATTGACCAGGCTCATGCAGATAGAGCAGCGCCAGGCTGATTCCGGCGGTGAGGCCCCAGAAGACGAATTTGCGCGGCCAGCTGGCGTTCTTGCCCGCCCAGAGCAGGCCGATGAACGGCAGGAAGACGATGGTGATGGGCTTGACCGAGATGGACAGCGTGACCAGCACGATGTCCGAGGATGACCCGGCGGGTCGCGCAGTAGTAGAGGCCGGCGAGGGCCAGGCCGATCATCAGCGCGTCGTTGTGGACGCTGGCGATGAAGTTGGTGAGGAACAGCGGGTTGGCGGCGGTCAGCCACAGGGCCCGGTGCGGGTTGACGCCGTGCAGTTCCGCGAGTTCTGGACGTAGATCACGCACAGGATGATACCGGCCAGCGCTGCGAGCCGGAACAGCATGATGCTCGCTTCCGGGTGCACGTTGGTGGACCAGACGACGAATTGCTCGATCCAGAGGAAGAACTGGCCGTACGGGACGGGCGCTTCCGTCCACATCTTGTCGGCGCCGAGCTGGAAGTAGTTCGACAGCGCCGAGATGCCGTTTTCGTAGGGGTTGAAGCCCTCCACCATCAGCCGGCCCTGGCCGATGTAGGCGTACACGTCGCGGCTGAACAGCGGGACGGAGAACATCAGCGGGAGGCCCCAGGCACCACGGCCTGGAGCGTGGCCTTGCGGGCCCCGGCACCCCAGACGCGCACCCGCTGGCCCAGCCGCAGCCAGGCCCTGACCAGCAGCATGCCGCCGAAGGCCAGCAGGACGATGGACAGGCCGACGCCGAAGGCCTCGGTGCGCATCCAGATGAACAGCGGCACGCGGCGGAGCTCGGACGCCGGCGCGAGCCAGCCGACGCCGAGCGAGCCGATCGCCATGAACAAGCGAACCGATGAAACCGGCAAGGAGCGGCGAGCGAGGCGTTGTCCACCTCGGCAACGGCCGGGGCGGGTTGGACCGTGAGGGACGTGCCGGCAGCCGTTTCCCCCGCCGCAGGTACAGGCGCCGTCATGTCAGGATCGTCCAATCTGTTGTGGGCCATGACTTCCGCCCACAGCCGGCCGTATTGATCCGGCCCGGGGCATCGCCGCGATGACGAAATAATTCGACGGCCGCGTATCCGAAATCCTAGCACCGGACGGCTCCGTGGCGTCGAAACGGTAGGCTGGGCGGGTGCCTATAACTAACGAACGCATCGTCTGGATCGACTGCGAAATGACCGGCCTGGACACCACGAACGACGCCCTTATCGAGGTGGCCGCCCTGGTGACCGACTCGGAGCTCAACATCCTGGGTGACGGGGTCGACGTCGTCATCAAGCCCGACGACGCGGCGCTGGCCCAGATGAACGACTTCGTCCGCGACATGCACACCCGGTCCGGCCTGCTTGAGGAGCTCCCGCACGGCAAGACCATGGCCGAGGCCCAGGCGATCGTGCTGGACTACATCAAGAAGTGGGTGCCGGAGCCCCGGAAGGCGCCGCTGGGCGGGCAACTCGGTGGGCACCGACCGCGTCTTCCTGGTCCGGGACATGCCGGAGCTCGTGGAACACCTGCACTACCGCGTCATCGACGTGAGCACCATCAAGGAACTCTCCCGCCGCTGGTATCGCGCGGGCCTACTTCCAGTCCCCCGCCAAGCTCGGCGGCCACCGCGCCCTCGGCGACATCAAGGATTCCATCGACGAACTGCGGTACTACCGCGAGGCCGTCTTTGTCCCCGCACCCGGACCGGACAGCGCCACGGCGCAGCAGATCGCCAAGAAGGTCATGGGAACGGCGCGGAAGCGAGCCCCGGCCGAGTAGCCCCGGAGTAATCTGCGCCACTTTTTGCGGAAATTTTGGCCGAAAACGCCGAAAAGTGGCGAAAGCAGCCCCGAACAGCAGGTAAGCTATTTGTCGTTGCCTTTTCAGCCAGCCGGTTCGCCGGAAGGCATGGCGGGGCACATGGTGGGCGTAGCTCAGTTGGCAGAGCGCCTGGTTGTGGTCCAGGAGGTCGCGGGTTCAACCCCCGTCGCTCACCCTCATGAAGGACGGCAGTATTGTCCGACCTTATACAAAGGCCGCACCGGTTATCCGGTGCGGCCTTTGTTGTCTGTCCCGTCGTCGTCCCAGGATCTGTCCATGGAAGGACCCGCCATGAAGCGCAAGCTCTTTGAAGAAGACCACGAGATGTTCCGCGAAATGGCCGCCGAATTCAACGCGCGCGCCATCGCCCCGCACTACGCCCAGTGGGACAACGACCACATGATGTCCCGGGACCTGTGGACGGCGGCCGGCGAGCAGGGCCTGCTGGGCCTCGCCGTTCCGGAGGAATTCGGCGGCATGGGCATGGACGACTACCGGTTCCGGGCCGTCCTCGACGAGGAATTCGCCAAGAGCAACCACCTCGCCGTGGGCCTGGCTTTCCACCTGCACGACGACATGGTCCTCCCCCACCTGCTCGCCTACGGCTCCGATGACCTCAAGGGCCGGTGGCTGCCGGGCATGGTCGTCCGGCGAGATCGTCACCTCCGTCGCCTGGACCGAACCCGGCGCCGGCTCGGACCTGCGCGGCATCCGCACCAAGGCCGTGCGCGACGGCGGCGACTGGCTGATCAGCGGCCAGAAGACGTTCATCGGCAACGGCATTTCCGGCGACGCGTCCCTGGTCCTGGCCCGGACCGACGGCAGCACCGGACGGGGAAACCACGACTCGTTCTCCCTCTTTATGGTGGGCAAGGGCGAGGGATACAACACCGGAAAGCAACTGGACAAGATGGGCCTGAAGGCCTCGGACACCGCTGAGCTGTTCTTCGACGACGTCAGGGTCCCGCACGCGGACCTCGTCGGCGAGGAGGGCAAGGGCCTGCAGTACGCGGCCGAGCAGCTCCCCCAGGGCCGGCTCGCCATCGCCACGGCGAGCTCCGCCGTCGTCCGGTCCATCTACGAGGCGACCGTCCGCTACACGAAGGAACGCAACGCGTTCGGCGAGCGGATCATCGACTTCCAGAACAGCCGCTTCGAGCTCGCCGACATCCTCACCGAGGTCGAGGTCACCGAAGCCTACGTGGACCAGGCGATCCTTGCCTTCAACGCCGGGGAACTCGACGCCGCGTCCGCCGCCCGCGCCAAACTGTGGGCGTCCGAACGCGCCAAGTCCATCACGGACCGCGTGCCTCCAGCTGCACGGCGGGTACGGCTACATCCTGGAATACCCGGTGGCCCAGGCCTACCTCGCCGCCCGGCTCCTGACCATTTTCGGCGGCACCAACGAGATCATGCGCGACGTCGTCGGCCGCACCATCGCCGGCTGACCGGCCGCAACACCTGCCAGCAAGCATCAGAGGGAAACACCTGAAATGACCGTTCTGCCAATCACGATCTGGGGCGAGCCCGTACTGCACCGCCGGGCCGCGGAAGTCGACGCCTTCGACGACGACCTCCGCACCCTGATCGCGGACATGTTCGAGACCAACGACGCCGCCAACGGCGTCGGTCTGGCCGCGCCCCAGGTCGGGGTGGGCAAGCGGCTGTTCGTCTACAAATTCGCCAACGACGACGACGCGCCGGCCGCAGGTGTCGTCGTCAACCCGGTGCTGACCCTCTCCAAGGTGTCCGGCGCGCTGCCGGACCCCGATGAGGAAGAAGAGGGCTGCCTGTCGTTCCCCGGCGGCCAGTACCCGCTGAAGCGCGCCGAGTGGGCCCGGGTGCAGGGCTTCGACGGCGACGGCAACCCGGTCGACTTCGAGGCCACCGGCTGGTTCGCCCGCGTGATCCAGCACGAGTACGACCACCTCGACGGCAAGCTCTACGTCAACCGGCTGATCGACCGCTACGCCCGCAAGGCCATGAAGCTGGCCAAAAAGAGCGGCTGGGGTGTTCCCGGGCTGACCTGGATGCCGGGCGTGGACCCGGACCCGTTCGGCCACTGACGCAGCCGGGCAGGGCCCCCGATTTGGCGCGGATTCTCCCCATGTTTGGCCGGGCCCTCCGGGGAATCGCCGGCAGTTTGGCCGGACACGCCGTCGAAAGGTCTCAAAGGTGGGGAATCCCGTCCGGGCCGGCCGGCCAGCTGGACGGCTAGCTCCCCGACGTGCGGTCGACGGCGGCGAGGATCTCGGCGCCGAGCTCGGCCGGTTTGGTGAACTGCGGCCAGTGTCCGGTGGGCAGGTCGACGTATTCGACGTCGCGGATCCGTCCGAGTTCGGCCACGTACGGGTGGCCGGCCGCGATCATTTCGGTGAGCATCGACGACGGGAACTCACAGGCGATGACGGTGGCCGGGACCTCGAAGCGGCGCTCATCCTGGAGCTGCTGGCGGTCCTGGGCCACACCCGCCGGCTGCGGGATCGCGCGGGCACGGAACATGGCGCGGAGCCCATCGTCGAGGTCGACGAGGTCCTCGTCGTCGAACAGCTCCCACGGCGGCAGCGGCACTTCGCCGTCTTCCTCGGGGAGCTCGTCGTTGATGACACCGCCCTCGCCGAGCGGGCCGCTGTCCACGTAGATCGCCCGGGCCACCCGGTCCGGGCGGGCATCGACGGCGCCGTGGATGATGGCGCCGCCGCCGGAGTGGCCCACCAGGACCACCGGGGCGTCGAAGGAGTCGATCTTCGCCACGACGGCGTCGATGTGGGTGCGCAGGCCGATGCCGGCACGCGGCGCGTCGGCCGACTCCAGGCCCGGCAGCGTCAGCGGGTGGACCTTGTGCCCGGCCGCGCTGAGCGGCGGGGTGACCTCCTGCCATGACGAGGCGTCCAACCAGAATCCGGGTACGAGGATGATGTCCATTCCGGTACCCTACCGTTCGAGTGCCAGCTCCACCACCTGGTAGGGGTCCTCGCCGGGGACGATGTTGTGCATGGTGATGCGTGCGTCCTTGCCCGGGTGCAGGTGGATCTGCCAGCCCCAGTCCGGGCCGGTAGGCGCGGCGTAGGAGCCGATCAGCCGGAGGACACCGTCCGCATCCACGGTCCCGGAAAACTGCATCATGGCCCGGCCCGTGTGCCACGAGTCCACCCACACCGCAGTGGCAGGGTCCGCGTCGGACGCTCCGCCGGCCAGGAGCAACAGGCCTTCCTGCGGGCTTGCGCCGTCTGACCAGGTGTAGGCGACGCTCGCGAAGTGCGCCGCGGTCACCGTGACTGTGGCGCTGGCCGCCGAGTCCTTGAACTCGTCCGTGGGCATAAGCCGGAGCCCGTTTTTTCCCTGCCAGCTGCCGAGCAGCGGCGTTACGTATCGCACAATGTCCATGCTGCAGTCTACGGAACGATTGTCTGCTGTTCGGGGCAGGACGTGAGGATCCTTGTCATGGCTTCCTTCTCCGCGGCCGTGACCCACAGCTGGTACGCGGCCTTGACGGAGATCTGCCGGGCGACGTAGTGGCAGCGGAACGCCTTGTTCGGCGGCAGCCAGGTGGCGGCGTCGGAGGCGCTTTTGTCCTGGTTCGCGGGGCCGTCCGCGGCGATCAGGTTGAGTGGATCGTTGGCCAGGATTCCGCGCTGCTGGGCGGTGAGCTGCTGGGCGCCCTTCTGCCAGGCGTCGCCGAGTGCCACGACGTGGTCGATCTGCACGGCCTTGCTGCTGTCGGGCCCGCGGCGGAAGTCGATGACGCGGCCGGTATAGGGGTCCTGGAATGATCCGGCGGCGATCCGGCAGCGGGAACCGTCGGTGAACCGGGGGTCCGCCAGGTCCCGGCGCAGGATGTCGTTGCGGGTGTCGCAGCCGTTGCGGTCGACATCGAGCCAGGCCTGGCCGAACGCGGCGCGGTCGTAGTTGTCCCTGGCCGCGCGGCCCCTGACGGGGAGGGCTTCCAGTGCGGAACGTGCCGTTCCCGACGGGACGGGGCGTGGCGGGGACACCGCATTCATCCACCCGCGGGCCAGGACGGGCGCGGAGGCAGGTCCGGCTGCCGGTTCAACGGCGGCGAACTGGCCGGTGGTGAAGAACCAGCCGAGTCCACAGATCACCATGACGGCCGCGCCGGCCAGGAGCGCCCAGGCCTGGCGGGACCGCCGTCGGGATTGCCGGAATGCACGCCAGGTGACCGTCACGGCGGCGTCTCCCGGCGGCTCGGTTCGTCCATCCCACAAGGCTATGGCGGGGCACCGGCGCCGGGCCCGTTATGCACAGTGTGGAGGAACGGTGCGGTTACTGCTCCTTGGACACCCGCCGGAGGTCCATTTCGGCGAGGCTCAGCAGTTCCTCCAGCTGACGGACGCGTGCCTCGCCGATGTCTCCGGTCCCATGCTTGGCGCGGGCGTCGTCGAGCAGCCGTTTGGCTTCCTTGACGTTCTGCCGGGCCACGTCCAGCGCGTGCTCCAGGGTTGTTTCGTGCTCAACTACCGGGTTCTGTTCCATGGCACCATTGTGGTTCCCTTTCCCGGCCGATTCCAGAGGACCGGCCGGGAAAGGGAAAAGGGACACGAAACCCCGTCCGGGGTGCGCTCCAGTCTCCGGGTCAGACCTGGGCGGGCAGCCCGGCGGCGGCGAGGAGCGAGGCCGCGTCCTTGGCGGGGAACGTCGGCGGGTTTACGCCGGCCATCTCCTCCATAACACGGACCACCTGGCAGCTGTAGCCGAATTCGTTGTCGTACCAGACGTACAGGACGAGGTTCTTCTCGTTGGAGATCGTGGCCAGGCCGTCGACAATGCCTGCGCGCCGCGAGCCGACGAAGTCCGTGGAGACAACCTCGGGCGAATCGATGTAGTCGATCTGCTTGCGCAGATCGGAGTGCAGCGACATTTCCCGCAGGTAGTCGTTGACCTCGTCCTTGGTGGTCCCGTTTTCCAGGCTCAGGTTCAGGATGGCCAGCGACACGTCCGGGGTGGGGACGCGGATGGAGCTGCCGGTGAGCTTGCCGAGGAGTTCCGGCAGGGCCTTGGCGACGGCCTTGGCGGCACCCGTCTCGGTGATGACCATGTTCAGCGCGGCCGAGCGTCCACGGCGGTCGCCCTTGTGGAAGTTGTCGATCAGGTTCTGGTCGTTCGTGAAGGAGTGGACCGTCTCGACGTGTCCGTGGACCACGCCGTAGCGGTCGTTGATCGCCTTGAGCACCGGGGTGATGGCGTTGGTGGTGCAGGAGGCCGCCGAGACGATCGTGTCCGAATCGGCGATCGTGCCGTGGTTGATGCCGTGCACAATGTTCTTCAGTTCGCCCTTGCCCGGAGCCGTGAGGAGCACGCGGGAGGCGCCCTTGCTCTGCAGGTGCTGGGACAGGCCCTCGGCGTCGCGCCAGCGTCCCGTGTTGTCGACGACGAGCGCGTCGTGGATTCCGTAGGCGGTGTAGTCGACCGTGGCGGGGTTGTCCGAGTAGATGACCTGGATCTGGACGCCGTTGGCGGTGATCGTGTCGTTCTCGTGGTCCACCTTGATGGTGCCCTCGAAGGAGCCGTGGACCGAGTCGCGGCGCAGGAGGCTGGCGCGCTTGGTCAGGTCGTTGTCCGAACCGCGGCGGACCACGATGGCGCGCAGCCGCAGCCCGTGGCCGCCACCGGCCTTTTCGATCAGGAGGCGGGCCAGGAGCCGGCCGATGCGTCCGAAGCCGTAGAGGACGACGTCGGTGCTGGTGCGGTCGTCGCCGCCGCGCTTGCCGACGACTTCGGCGAGTTCCGCGCGGAGGAATTCATCCAGGCTGACGCCTTCACCCTCGGCCCGGTACTTTTCCGTGAGGCGGGCAATGTCGATGGCTGCCGCGCCCAGGTCCAGCTTGGTCAGGGCGTCCAGCAGCGGGGCGGTCTCCTCGAGGCGCAGTTCTTCCTTGCTCATCCGGCGGGCGAAGCGGTGCGCCTTGAGGATGTTCATGGTGGACTTGTTGATCAGGCTGCGGCCGTGGATGGACGTCACCACGTTGTTTTCCCGGTACAGCCGGCCGATCACCGGAATCATGGCCTCGGCGAGTGCCTCACGGCCCATCCACGTATCAAGACAAGAATCTGACGTCTGGCTCACAGAAATACCTTCCTAGAATCCACCGCATACGGCGTCGTATGCGGAAGTCGGCTGCCGGAGGGTGTCCGGAACCTCGGTGCCGGCGGGGATTCGGTCCACCCCGGGCGCCTGCATGGAGCGCAAAGAAAAAGCCACCAGCTGCGAACGCAGACCCGGCGGCAGAACTTCTACGTTCACTATCCATTCTAGGCGGGCCGGACAGCGGCCGGTGCCCGGGGTGGCGTGAAATCACTCACACCGGCGCGCGCCGGGCCGCTACCGGCTACGCTGGGGCGATGTTCAAGCTTGGGGCACTGCTGCTGGGGCTGATCCTCTGTTCCGGCTGCACCGCTACGCCGCCGCCGGCTCCGGATCCGACGCCGGGACCGGCGACGACGTCGGGCGCGCCGTCCGCGCCGCCGTCGTCGTCCGCTTTCACCCTGGTCGCGCACCGGGGCGGGGCGCTGGTGAACCCGGAATCGTCCGCGGAAGCCTTCGAGTCCGTGAGCAGCACCGGGTTCCCGATCGAGACCGATTTGCGGCGCTTGAAGGACGGGACCCTCGTTCCGTTGCACGACGACACCGTGGACCGCACCATGACCGGTGTCACCGGCCGGCCGGCGGACCTGAGTCCGGAGCAGTGGATGGCGGCGCATATCAAAGCCCCGGCGGGCGGCACCGAGGGCACCCCGACCACGTGGGAAGCCATGCTGGACCAGTACGCCGGACGGAACCTCCTGGTCCCGGAGATCAAGGATCCGGGGATCGACCTGGCCGCGTTTGCCGCGTCCATTCTCAGCCGCGGCGTCCAGGACAAAGTGATCGTGCAGACGTTCAGCTACCAGTCCGCCCGGACACTCGCCAAGTCCGGGCTGCACGTGCTGTACCTGCTGCGCAAGGGCGAGGAGCGCGATCCCGCGGCGATCCGTTCCGACGGCATCGACCATGTGGGGCCGGAGAAGGGCGTGAGCGCGGACTACTTGAAGACCCTGAAGGCGGCCGGGCTGACGGTGTGGCCTTACACGGTCAACGACGAACCGACGGCGTCGCGCCTGCGCCGGGATGGTGCCGACGGCATTTTCACCGACAACCCGTGGGAGCTGTCAAAGCAGCTGGGGCTGGGGTAGGTAGATTCCCGCCGTGGTGGATGGATGGGTTGACCGATACGCCGGGTTCTGTGTTCCCGCGCTGTTACCGGCGCGGGAGTAGCGGCCATCCATCTACGGACGCCGTTGCCGACGCCCTCCAGCAGCCTACCCGGACACTCGGGCGAGCAGCCCTCAAACGTGCCCTGTCTGGCCTTGCTCCGGGTGGGGTTTACCTAGCCTTCCCGGTCACCCGGGAAGCTGGTGGTCTCTTACACCACCGTTTCACCCTTACCTGCCCTGCCGCCTGTGCAAGCACACACGGCACGCAGGCGGTCTATTCTCTGTGGCACTGGCCTGCGGGTTACCCCGAGTGGGCGTTACCCACCACCCTGCCCTGCGGAGCCCGGACGTTCCTCGAGCCACTTGCGTGACGCGCGGCCGCCTGGTCAACCCATCCGCCGTCCATTCTACGGTCCCGGGAGGCCGCTGAAGGTCAACGGTCCGCCGCCCCAGCCACGCGGACCTATGATCGGGGAATGGACCAGTCCGCAGTGACCCGGCGCCGGCTCCTGCAGCTTGCGGCTGCAAGCCTGGGCGCGTCCGGTCTGGCCGCCTGCGCCGGCAGCCCACCCGGGCTGTCCCCCGCCACGCCGACGGCGGCCCCCACACCGACGACGTCGGCACCCGCAACGCCGCCGCCCACGCCCACCAGCGTTCCCCTCGCTCCTCCCACGGTGGCCATGAGCGTCGGATCGTTTGTCTCAAAGTTCCGCCCGGGCGTGCCGACGTTCTGGACAGTGGCCACACCGGATGTCCCGGCGAACCGGACGGCGGCCTACCCGGTGGCACTGTTCCTGCACGGCCTGGGCGGCAACAACCGGGGCGTCTTCGACGCGCTGGGCGCCCACGAGGTCCTGCGGAGCCATCTCGCCGCTGGCGGGACGCCGTTTGCCATTGCGTCGGTGGATGGCGGCGACTGGTGGTGGCACCGGCGCGCCAACGGGATAGATCCGCAGTCGATGCTGCGGCAGGAATTCCTTCCGCTGCTGCAGGCACGGGGTCTCGACACCGGAAAGATCGCGCTGGCCGGGCTGTCCATGGGCGGCTTTGGCGCCCTGCTGATGGCCTCGCAGCGGACGATTCCCGGCGTCCGGTCCGTCGCTGTCATAAGTCCCGCGGTCTGGGACCACTACGGCGCCGGCATTCAGGATGCCTTCGACGACGCGAAGGATTTTGCGGCCAACGACGTCTTTGCGCTCCGGCCGGAGCTGGAACACCTGCCCAAACGGATCGACTGCGGCACCGGGGACGAGCTCTACGCCAGCGTCCGCGACTATGTCAGCGCGCTCCCCGGCCCGGTCGAGGGCGGCTTCGAGCCCGGCGGCCATGACGAAAGCTACTGGCGGTCCGTCCTCCCGGATCTGGTGTCCTTTGTGGGCCGGAACTTCGGCTGAGCCCGGACTGTCAGGGCGCCGTGCGGGCGGACGGGCGCCGGTAAGATTGGACGGTGCTGATTCTGCTGCCGCCCTCCGAAGGCAAGACCCCCGCCCCTGGCGGCGACGCCGTCGACTGGACCTCCTTGAGCTTCCCCGCACTCAACACCTACCGGGCCAAGGTGCTCGAGGCGCTCGGTACGGTCAGCGCCCATGTGGACGCGCTGGCGCTGCTCGGAGTCGGCGCCTCGCTGCGGGCCGACGTCGAGCGCAACACCCGGCTGCATGACGAACCCGCGGCACCGGCACATCAGGTCTATTCCGGGGTGTTGTACGACGCGCTCGGCTATGACTCCCTGACCGCCGTGCAGCGCCGGAAGGCGGAGGACTCCGTGCTGGTCATTTCCGCGCTCTGGGGCGCCATCCGCTTCGCGGACAGGGTGCCCGCGTACCGGCTGTCAATGGGAACGGCGCTTCCCGACGTCGGACGCCTAGCGTCGTTCTGGAAACCGCAGCTCAACGATGCGCTGCTGTCCGCAACGGCCGGCGAACTCCTGGTCGATTGCCGCTCCAGCACCTACGCGGCGGCGTGGACTCCCCCGCCGGCGCAGACCGTCGCGGTGAACGTCTTCACCGAGGTCGACGGCGTACGCAAGGTGGTCAGCCACTTCGCCAAGCACACCCGCGGGGAACTGGCACGGCACCTGCTGACCCGCCGGGGCAAGGCGCCGGGGACGCCCGTCCAGCTGCAGAAGGCTGCGGCCGAGAAATGGTCGGCGGAACTTGTCGGGGGCACGGCCCGGAAGCCGCACACCCTCAACATCATCCTGCCCAACTAGCTCGCAGCTGGGGCCGTTCTGAGCGCTCAGAACGGCCCCTGCTGCTAGTCAGTCGGGAGGTTGGGCCCGCTCCACTCGGCGGAGCGGACCAGGATGCAGCCGGAATCCGGGCAGAACACGATGTCGTCCTCGGCCGCGGCCTTGATTTCGGCGAGGTCGCCGGGGCTCAGGTGCATGCCGGAGCCTTCCGAGGTGCCGTGGAAGAGCCGGGCGGCGCCCACGCCGCGCTTGGCGAGCGTCTTCTCGTAGATGGCCAGCATGCCCGGATCCAGGTCAGCGGCGAACTCGGCCCGCTTGCCGCGCACCACCGTGGCCTCGGCGGCGATCTCGGCGAGCTGCTCGTCCAGTTCGGCGCGGATGACCCCGAAGGAACCCTGGATGTCATCGACGATCTGCTGCTGCGTGGCCTGGCGGAGGCGCAGCGAGTCCAGGCGTTCCAGGACCTCCAGCTCGACGTCTTCGAGGTCGGAGCGGCGTTTGTTGAGCGAGACAAGGTCGCGCTGCAGGGCTACGAGGTCCTTGGACAGGCCCGTGCCGCTGTTGAGCCTGGCTTCGTCGCGTCCGATGCGGGAGGCGACCTGCTCCACGTCGGCCTCTGAGCGCTTGAGCTCGAGTTCGGCGTCGTGGACGGCGACCTTCGCGGCACCGAGTTCGCCGTTGGCAACACCGAGGGCAGCCTCGAGATCGGTGATCCGGGAGTCGCTTTCAAGGCTTCGTCGGCGGTTGGACAAGGACTTGAGCTTGGCATCAAGTCCCTGCAATTCGAGCAACTTCAACTGTTCCGCCGGTGCTGCCTTGGCCACTATTACCTCCGCTAAATCCAATCCGGCCGAAGCCGGGCACCTACCCGGCGCACCTTAGACTCTAGTCCCCGCCCGGAGTCAGAATGAAGTCCCACGGGTCGCTGTTGGTGGTGCTGACCCGGATCTCCACGTCGTGGCCCTGGTCGCCCAGCACATTGCCCAGGGCCTCCGCGGCGGCGGGCAGCCAGAGCCACTCGCTGGCGAAGTGCGAAACATCGATCAGGTAGGGCCTGTCGTTGACGGCGGCCTCCCGGGCCTCCGAGGCCGGATGGTGCCGCAGATCGGCCGTCAGGTAGACGTCGGCGTTGCTGGCCCGGACCTCGCCGAACAGGGAATCGCCGGCCCCGCCGCACACGGCAACCCGCCGGACCAGCCCGTCCCTGTCGCCGGAAACCCGCACTCCCCCGGCGACCGCCGGCAGGATGCCGAAGACCCGGGCCGCGAAGTCGCCCAGCGTGAGCACTTCCTCAAGGTCCCCGACCCGCCCGATCCCTTCTTCCGGGAGGCCGGCGGCCGCCGGGGTCAGGGGGGCGACGTTCTGCAGGCCGAGGGCGTCGGCCAGGACATCGGAAACGCCGCCGACCGCTGAGTCACCGTTGGTGTGCACCGTCAGGAGCCCGGTTCCGGACTCGATCAGCCGGTGGACCGCCCGCCCCTTGGCCGTGGTCGCGGCCACGGACGTCACGCCCTTCAGCAGCAGGGGGTGGTGCGTGATCAGCAGCTCCGCGCCCCACTCGATGGCTTCCTCAATCACTTCGAGGGTCGGATCGACGGCGAAGAGGATCCTGGTCACCTCGGCCGACGGATGGCCTGCCACGAGGCCCACTTCGTCCCAGTCCTCGGCGAGCGATTCGGGCCACAGCTCCTCCACCGCGAGCAGGATCATGCCCAGCGTGGGTGCCCCGGACGCGTCGCCGGGGCCGTTTCCCTCAGCGTCACCGCTGTGGGTGCCAGCGCCGTTTCCTTCGGAAGATCCGGCTGAAACGTCGGTGTTCACAGGTTCCATACCCTTATTTTTACCCTATCGGCGGCCCGTGCCAGCGGCCCCGGGAATCAACGGGGCCCTTCAACCATTGAAGAAAGCATGAAAACTTTTGTTCTCGGCGGAGGCTGCTTCTGGTGCCTCGACGCCGTCTACCAGATAACCAAGGGTGTCAGCGCCGTCGTTTCGGGCTACACCGGAGGCCATGACCGCAACCCCGACTATTACGCCATCTCTTCCGGCACCACCGGTCACGCCGAGGTGGTGGCAGTGACCTTCGACGAGGACGTGATCCCGGCGGAGGTCATCCTGGACATGTTCTTCGCGCTGCACGACCCCACAACGCTCAACCGCCAGGGCTACGACGTCGGCACACAGTACCGCTCGTCGATGTTCTACGAGACCACTGAGGAGAAGATCCTGTTCGAGGAGGCGATCGACCGGAACCAGCAGCTGTGGGCCGACCCGATCGTGACGGAAGTCAGCCGGCTGCCGGAGTTCCACGTCGCGGAGAACCATCCACCAGGACTTCTACGCCAAATATCCGGAAGAGGGCTACTGCCAGGTGATCATCAACCCGAAGCTGGCCAAGGCCAGGAAATATTACTCTGCATGGCTTAATGCTTAGCTAGGCCCTGCAGGCCATCGTTAGGCTGACCTCAGTATTCAACCCTTCTCCAGATAGGCACATATACCCATGGCACGGATCTATGACGATGTTACGCAGCTGGTTGGCGGCACCCCGCTGGTCCGGCTGAACCGGCTGACCGAAGGGCTTGACGCGACCGTTGCGGTCAAGCTGGAGTTCTACAACCCGGCGAACAGCGTCAAGGACCGGATCGGCGTGGCCATCATCGACGCTGCCGAGAAGTCCGGTGCCCTCAAGCCCGGCGGCACCATCGTCGAGGGCACCTCCGGCAACACCGGCATCGCCCTGGCCATGGTGGGCGCGGCCCGCGGCTACAAGGTCATCCTGACCATGCCGGAAACCATGTCCACCGAACGCCGGGTCATGCTGCGCGCCTACGGCGCCGAGATCGTGCTGACCCCCGGCTCCGAGGGCATGCGCGGTGCCGTGGAGAAGGCCCAGGAGATCGTGGCCAACACGGAGAACTCCATCTGGGCCCAGCAGTTCGCCAACGAGGCCAACCCCGAGGTGCACCGCACCACCACCGCCGAGGAAATCTGGGTCCGACACCGACGGCAAGGTGGACATCTTCGTCGCCGGCGTCGGCACCGGCGGAACCGTCACCGGCGTCGGCCAGGTCCTCAAGGCGCGCAAGCCCGAGGTGCAGATCGTCGCGGTCGAGCCGAAGGACTCCGCCATCCTCAACGGCGGCGCCCCGGGCCCGCACAAGATCCAGGGCCTGGGCGCCAACTTCGTCCCGGAAATCCTGGACACCAACGTCTACGACGAGGTCATCGACGCCACCCTCGATGACTCGGTCCGGGTCGCCCGCGAGCTCGGCATCAAGGAAGGCATCCTTGGCGGCATCTCCTCCGGCGCGATCGTCTGGGCCGCCCTGGAGCTGGCCAAGCGCCCGGAGAACGCCGGTAAGCTGATTGTGGCTGTGGTCTGCGACTTCGGTGAGCGCTACATCTCCACCGTGCTGTACGACGACATCCGCGGCTAAGTCCCAGCCCGCAGTCACACGATTCCCCAGAAAGGTCTTTGTGAGCTTCTTCGCAAGACTGAAGGAAGACCTCGACGCCGCCCGGTCGCATGACCCGGCGGCTCGAGGTTCTTTTGAGAACTTCTTCGCCTACTCCGGCCTGCACGCCATCTGGTTCCACCGCCTGACGCACCGGCTGTGGCAGAACCCCGCGCTGCGGTTCCCGGCACGGCTGATCTCCCAGCTGGCCCGCTTCCTCACCGGGATCGAGATCCACCCCGGCGCGACCATCGGCCGGCGCTTTTTCATCGACCACGGCATGGGCGTGGTGATCGGCGAGACCGCCGAGATCGGCGAGGACGTCATGATCTACCACGGCGTCACACTCGGCGGACGCTCGCTGGCCAAGATCAAGACGGCACCCGACGATCGAGGACCGCGTGGTCATCGGCGCCGGCGCCAAGATCCTGGGCCCCATCACGATCGGCCGGGACAGCGCCGTCGGCGCCAACGCCGTGGTCGTCAAGGACGCCCCGGCGGAGTCGATCGTCACCGGTGTCCCGGCGACCTGGCGGCACCGCGACGCGCAGCGCGAGACCAAACCCGCCGTCGACCCGGCCGAGTACCTGATCGAGTACCGGATCTAGGCAGTCCTAGGCGGGAAACCGCTTGTAGATGCTCCAGAGCACGGCATCGAACGCCCGGTCCGGCAGGAGCCGGCGCAGCAGCAGGATGGTCCGCGCGTTCCGGCCGACCGGATACCGGGTCCTGGGCCGCGGCGCGGTGGCGGCATGCACGATCGCCTCCGCCACCACCTCCGGGCTCGAGGACTGGCCGGCCTTGTCGGTGGTGGCCAGCGCCGCCGCGACCACCACGGCCTGCGCCGCGTAGGGCCCGTCCGCGGAACTGGCCAGCAGGCCCTTCGCGGAAATCGTGCCCCATTCCGACTGCGTGCCGGCGGGTTCGATGATGGACACGCCGATGCCGTGCGGCTTGAGCTCGATCCGCAACGAATCGCTGAGGCCCTCGACGGCGAACTTCGTGGCGTGATACCAGGCGCCGAGCGGTTCGTACATCTTTCCGCCGATCGAGGACACGTTGATGATCCGCCCGCGCCGCGCCTGCCGCATGGCCGGAATCACCAGCTGCGTCATCCGGGCCAGGCCGAACACATTCACGTCGAACTGCCGCCGGCCCTCAGCCAGCTCCACTTCCTCCAGCGAGCCGTAGGAACCGTAGCCGGCGTTGTTGACCAGGACATCGATCCGGCCGTGGACCGCGAGCACCCTCTCCGACGGCGGCACCCATGGACTCCTCGTCCGTGACGTCCAGGGCCACGACGTTGATCCCGTAGGACTTCAGCGGCTCCATTTTTTCCACCCTGCGGGCCCCGGCATAGACGGTGAAGCCGGCCGCGGCGAGCTTCCTCGCGGTTTCGAAGCCGATCCCGGTGGAGGCACCGGTGACAAACGCTACGGGCTGGGACATTGGTGGACTCCTTGGGCGCTGAACTCCATGGGCATGGTGCGGCCGGAAACACGAACGGCCGGCGCCCCCAGAGTATCGGGAAGCGCCGGCCGTTCGTGCCGGAAGGGGCGGGGACTAGTGCGTGTCCACTGCCTCGATCTCGGACTTGTCTTCGCCCCAGAGGGTGTGGAATGTACCCTCGGCGTCGACGCGGCCGTAGGTGTGCGCACCGAAGAGGTCACGCTGGCCCTGGATCACGGCGGCCGGGAGGCGCTTGCGGCGCAGGCCGTCGTAGTAGGCCAGCGAGGAGGAGAACACCGGCACCGGGATGCCGAGCTGGACGGCCGTGGACACCACGCGGCGCCAGGCCGGCAGGACATCGGCGATGGCCTTGGTGAACGCCGGGGCGAAGAGCAGGTTGGCCGGCTTCTCCTCCGCGGCGTACGCCTTGGTGATTTCCTTGAGCAGTTCCGCACGGATGATGCAGCCGCCGCGCCAGAGCGAGGCGATCTCGTCCAGCTTCAGGTCCCAGCCGTACTCCTTGGCAGCGGAGGTGAGCATGTCCAGCCCCTGCGCGTAGGAGACCAGCTTGGAGGCGTAGAGCGCCTGGCGGACGTCCTCCACGAAGGTGTCGGGGACCTCGACGTCGGCCTCGGCACCGACCAGGAGTTCCTGGGCCAGTTTGCGCTGCTCGGCCTGGGAGGACAGGGCGCGGGCGAAGACGGATTCGGCGATGCCCGACGTCGGCGAACCGAGTTCGAGTGCCGAAATGACCGTCCAGCGGCCGGTGCCCTTCTGGCCGGCTGCGTCCACGACGACGTCGACGAACGGCTTGCCGGTCTTGGCGTCAACGTGCCCGAGGACCTCGGCGGAGATTTCGATCAGGAACGAGGCGAGGTCGCCCTTGTTCCACTCTTCGAAGATCTTCGCCTGTTCGGCCGGCTCGATGCCCGCACCGGAGCGCAGCAGGTCGAAGGCTTCACCGATGACCTGCATGTCCGCGTATTCGATGCCGTTGTGGACCATCTTGACGAAGTGGCCGGCGCCGTCGGTGCCGATCCAGGCGCAGCAGGGCTTGCCGTCGACGTGTGCGGCGATCTTTTCCAGCAGCGGGCCGAGGGCCGCGTAGGACTCCTTGGAGCCGCCAGGCATGATCGAGGGGCCGTTGAGGGCGCCTTCCTCACCGCCCGAGACGCCGATGCCGACGAAGTGCAGGTCCTTCTTGGCGAGCGCGGCTTCGCGGCGGCGGGTGTCCTCGTAGTGCGAGTTGCCGGCGTCGATGATGATGTCGCCCGCCTCCAGGAGCGGCTCGAGCTGCTCGATCACGGAGTCGACCGGCTTGCCGGCCTTGACCATGATGAGCACGCGGCGCGGCTTCTCCAGCGAATCAACGAGTTCCTGGAGCGTCTCCGTGCGGACGAAGTCGCCGTCCTGGCCGTGCTTGGCCAGGAGTGCGTCGGTCTTCTCGACGGACCGGTTGTGCAGGGCAACGGTGAAGCCGTTCCGGGCCAGGTTGCGGGCGAGGTTGGCCCCCATCACCGCAAGGCCGGTGACACCGATGTGTGCTGACATCAAAACTCCAATTCATTCATGTGCAACGAGTGCAGTTCGTCCCGCACTTCATGCGGAACACGCTTTTGGGAACAGTGGCTGTCAATAAACCATATGTATTTCCGCGGGCTACGGGAAAGCAGCGCCCACGTGGCGGAAAACGGCGCGTCATAAACAGTCTATGATTTCCGGCGCGGTCCCCGCCGGTCCGCACCGGAACCGCGGCGGACCGGCGGCTGACCAGTAGCTGGACCGGCGGTGGCACCGGCGGCCGGATGGTCCGCGCCGCATTATGCTTACGACTATGTCAACCAGTCTCCACCACCGCGCCATCGAGCATCTGGGCGCCCGCATCGTCGCGGGCGATCTCCCCGCCGGCCACGTCATGCTGGCCGAGCAACTTGAGGAAGAGCTCAGCGTCTCCCGCTCGGTGGTGCGTGAGGCCGTGCGCGTCCTGCAGTCCTTGGGCCTGGTCGAGACCATCAAGCGGGTGGGAATCAGGGTCCTGCCGGCCAACCGGTGGAACCCCTTCGATCCCCTCGTGATCCGCTGGCGGCTGGCCGGTGCGGGACGCGGGGCCCAGCTGCGCTCCCTCGCCGAGCTGCGCACCGCCGTCGAACCCGTGGCCGCCGAACTGGCAGCGGTCAACGCCCCCGAAGAACTCCGGCGCGAACTCGTGGAGATTTCGCACGCGATGCGGGATGCCGGCCACGCCGGCGACGTGCCGCGGTTCCTGGAACTGGACATCCATTTCCACTCCGTCCTGCTGACCGGCTCCGGTAACGAGATGTTCGCCAACATGGTGGGCCAGGTGGCCGAGACCCTGACCGGCCGCACGGTGCACGGCCTCATGCCGGACCACCCCCGCGAAACAGCATTGCAGTGGCATGTGGAAGTCGCGGAAGCGATTGCGGCCGGCGAGGCCGCGGCGGCCCGGGAAGCGTCGAACAAGATCATGCGCGAGACCATCTCGGAGATGGAACCGAGCTGGAAGAACCAGCCCCGCGTGTTCCTGCCGCTCCAGCGCCTCTAGGGGCGGCACTTTTACGGGCAACGCTCTTAGGGGCGCCGCCGCCGGGGCCGCTCACAGCTCCGGGGCCGGCCTGAAGTCCAGCAGTACCTTTCCGGATTCGGCGGAGTTTTTGGCGACCTCAAAAGCCTCCAGCCCCTGGTCCAGGGCGAACGCGTGGGTGATGACCGGGTCCACGAAAAGCGATCCGTCGGCGAGGGCGGCTATGACGTCGTCGATTTCGTCGTTGAAGCGGAAGGAACCCTTGAGCTCGAGTTCCCGGGTGATGGCCAGCGAGATCAGGACCGGCTGCGGGCCGGAGGGCAGGAGCCCCACCATCACCACGGTGCCGCCGCGCGCCGCGCCCTGGATCGCCGAGGCCAGGCCGTGATGGCTGCCGGAGGACTCGATGACGACGTCGGCCTCGACGGCGGCGATCGCCTCGGCGTCACCGGCGGCAAGGACCTCGTCCGCGCCCACGGCACGGGCGATTTCCAGCGGCCTGGCGTGCATGTCGACGGCCACGATCCGGGCCGCGCCGGCCCGTTTGAGGACGGCGACGGCCAGCGCGCCGATGGGGCCGCTGCCGATCACCAGCGCCGTCTTCCCCGCCACGTCCCCGGCCCGGGAGACCGCGTGCCAGGCGACGCTGGCAGGTTCGACCAGCGCCGCGGTTCGCAGCTCGAGGTTCGCCGGCAGCGCCCGGAGCATCCGTGCCGGCAGGTTCACATACCGGCTGAACGCGCCGTCGGTGTGCGGGAACCGTGCTGCGCTGCCCAGGTACGTGCAGCCCGGTGAGAGGTTCGGCCGGTCTGCCGGATACCGGGCGGCGCCCGGGCCCGGGGTGGCCGGATGGACCGCGACGGCCGTTCCTGCCGCCGGTCCGGTGCCGTCCGCGGCGGCCTGGAGCACGGTGCCGACGATTTCGTGGCCCAGCACCAGCGGCGCCTTGAGAATGGATTCCCCCGCGGCGCCGTGCAGCCAGTAGTGCAGGTCGGAGCCGCAGATGCCGCCGAACGCCACTTCGACGACGGCTTCATCCGGCGCCGGCGCGGCCACCGGGATGTCCTCGATCCGGAGATCACCGGCGGCGTGGGCCACCACGGCCAGGCCCGAAACCGGGAAGTCCGTCCACGGCGCCCATCAGACCACCACCGTCATTCCGCCGTCGATGAAGATGGTCTGGCCGTTGACGAAGTTGGAGCCGTCCGAGGCCAGCCAGACCGCGGGGCCGGCGAGGTCCTGCACGGTCCCCCACCGGTGCGCCGGGGTCCGTCCCAGGATCCAGGAATTGAACTCCTCATCGTCCACCAGGTTCTGGGTCATCTCCGTATGGATGTAGCCCGGCGCGATCCCGTTGATCTGCAGCCCGGAACCGGCCCATTCCGCGGTCATCGCCCGGGTCAGGTTCCGCAGCCCGCCCTTCGCCGCGATGTACGGGGCGATGGTGGGCCGGGCGAGGTCGGTCTGGACCGAGCAGATGTTGATGATCTTGCCCCGGCCGCGCGGGATCATGTGCCGGGCCGCCTCCCGGCCGACCAGGAACGCGCTGGTCAGGTCCGTGGAGATCACCCGCTCCCAGTCCGCGACATCCAGCTCCAGCATCGGCACCCGGTGCTGGATGCCGGCGTTGTTCACCAGGATCTCCAGCGGCCCCACGTTCTCCTCCACCCACGCGACGCCGCCGGGCAGCCTCGGTGTCACTGGTGACATCGAAGGCGCAGCCGTGCACCCGGCCCGGCGGATACTCGGCGGCCATCGCGGCCTCGGCCGCCTTGAGCCGTTCCGGGTTGATGCCGTTGAGCACCACCGTCGCACCGGCGTCGGCCAATGCCCGGGCCAGGGCGTTGCCGATCCCCCGGCTCGAGCCGGTCACCAGGGCCATCCGGCCTGTCAGGTCAAAAAGTCCACTCATGGTTCGCTGATCCTCAATTGGTCTTGACTGTTGTGTTGCCGCTGGCGATGCCGCTGAGATTGGAAATGGTCTGCCGGACGACAGCGAGGTCCTGGTCCCCCAGCCCCTGGCGCTTCAACTCCGCGTAGAGCTCGACGCCGGCCGCCGCCATCGGTACGGCGGCACCGGACGGCGTCGGCGCTTTCGATGACGAAGGAAAGGTCCTTGTGCATGAACTTGGCCGGACCCGTCGGGTTCGTAGTCCTTCGCGGCGAGCCGCGGGCCCACGACGTCGAGGACCCTGCTGCCGGCCAGTCCGCCGGCCAGGACCTCGTAGAGTGCCGCAACGTCCATGCCGGAGCGTTCGGCGAGTTCCGCAGCCTCGGCGAGCGCCGCCGTCGTGGTCCCCACGATCAGCTGGTTGCAGGCCTTGGCCAGCGACCCCGAGCCCAGCGGCCCCAGCCGCCGCACGGTGCTGCCCATACCGCCGAACAGCGGCAGGAGCCGCTGGAAGTCGGCTTCGCCGGCCCCGGCCATGATGGCGAGGGTCCCTTCCAGCGCACCTTTTGTGCCGCCGCTGACTGGAGCATCGACGACGACGGCGTTCCTGCCGCTCGCCCCGGCGACACTGTTCGCCGAATTCCTGCACAGCGGACGGGGGAGACGCTGCTCATCACCACCACGGCTGTGCCGGGGGCGGGCGGGTTGGTGGACCAGCTGGCCAGGAGCCCGCGGCGGCATCCTCAATGTAGGAGAGATCCGGGAGCATGAAGACGATCACCGGTGCGTCGCGGAGTTCGCCCGACGCCGGCCACCCGGGCGCCGCCGAGGGCTTCGAAAGCGTCCAGCGCCGCCGGTGAGCGGTTCCAGGCGGTGACTGCCCACCCGGCCTTCAGGAGGTTTGCTGCCATCGGCGCGCCCATAAATCCCAGGCCGACAAAGCCGGCTTCCTTCCGGTCCATATCCATGCTCACCTCACTTCGTCGTGGTTAAATCTTCGGAAATCTGTTCAGTATCCTAGCCTCCATTCAGTATGATGAACACTATGACGACAAAAACCACCGTCGCGATCGCCGTCCCGCTCGAAGCCGAGCTTGTGGAACGCATCCGCGCCGTAGATCCTTCCGTGACCGTCCTCTACGAACCCGAACTCCTGCCGCCGGAACGCTTTCCCGCGGACCATTCGGGTGATCCGGACTTCCGCCGGACGCCCGAGCAGGAGGAGCGCTACTGGGCCATGCTCAACAAGGCCCAGGTGCTGTACGGGCTGCCGAACGAAAGCCCGGCGGGCCTCGCCCGGATCGCCGGCAGCAATCCCCGCCTGGAGTGGATCCACGCCATGGCGGCCGGAGCAGGCGGCGCCGTGAAGGCATCGGGGCTCGACGCCGAGACGCTGCAGAAATTCAAGGTCACCACCTCCGCCGGCGTCCACGCCCTGCCGCTCGCCGAGTTCGCCGCCCTGGGAATCTTCAACGGCTTCAAGCGCAGCGCGGAACTGGCCCAGGACCAGGCCGCCGGCACTGGCCCGAGCTCCGCACCCCCACACGCCTGGTCAACGGCTCACACCTGGTGGTCACCGGACTGGGCGAGATCGGCCTGGAGACAGCACGGATCGCCCGCGCGCTGGGCATGACCGTCAGCGGCACCAAGCGGACCGTGGAGCCGATCGACGGCATCGGGAGGTCACGGACAACGACGGTCTGCGCCGGCCTGCTGGCCACGGCCGACGCCGTGGTCAATACCCTTCCCGGCACGCCCTACACGGAGAAGCTCTTCAGCCGCGAGGTATTCGCGGCCATGAAGCCCGGCACGGTCTTTGTGAACGTGGGCCGCGGCACCGTGGTGGATGAGGAGGCGCTGCTGGAGGCGCTCGACAACGGCCAGGTCTCGTATGCCTGCCTGGACGTCTTTGCCGTGGAGCCGCTCCCGCAGGACAGCCCGCTGTGGAACCACCCCAAGGTGATGGTGTCCCCGCACACTTCCGCGCTCAGCGCCGCCGAAAACCGGCTGATCGCCGAACGCTTCTGCAGCAACCTGCGGACGTTCCTCGACGGCGGCGAACTCCCCCACCTCGTGGACACGGTCCACTTCTACTAATACCCCGCATCGCACCAAGCACCCAGGGCGGCCCCACCGGAAACGGCGGGGCCGCCCTTTGCTGTTCCGGCGCAGGCGCTTCCAGGCTGGCGACGCGCAGGTTCCCCGGCGAGGGACGCGCTTCCCGGCCCGCGACGCGCGGATTCCCCATCGAGGCGGGAATTCCCTCTCGTCAGCCTGTCGTGAGACAGATTGTCTTCGCGACAGGCAGGCGGGTTGGGCATGACGAAATCGACTGGGAAAGTTCCGTTCCGGACTCTTGAGGAAAAGCTTTCGATCCTGGACGAGTACGAGGCTGCCCCGCAGGGTCAAAAGGGTGGAGTGCTGCGTGAGTACGGAATTTCGGCGCACGCGGTCAGGACTTGGGCTTACGCTCGGGATCATGATGAGTTTGCTGCGACTCCCACGGGTAAGCGGTCCTCGCGTGATGGTGCAATGACACCGAAGCGGCAGAGCGCCGAGATTGTGCGGTTGCGCCGGGAGCTGGCGAAGGCGCAAGCGGATCAGGAGATTCTGAAATCGGCGTTGGAGTCCGCGGGAAAAGCGCACGCGCTCTTGGAGAAACTTGCCGAGAGCGCGGAGCCGGCCCCGCTGCAGACGCTATCCGAGAAGAAACGGTCACGGGCCTCGTCTCCGACGGATTGACCGTGGTGGCCGCGTGCCAGGTCATGGGTGTTGCCCGGCCGACCTGGTACCGCCACCGGAGCCCGCAGGCCGGTAACGCGGCACCGGTCCCGCAGAAAGAACGCGTTCAGCCGGCGACACTTACCGGTCAGGAACGTGCCCGCATCGAGGCGTTCCTGACCGATGAGATATCCGCGGACCTGAGCGTGTCCCAAGTGTTCTACCGGGCCCTTGATCAGGGCGTCTATATTGCTTCCGAATCCTCATGGCACCGGGTGGCACGGGCAAGGAAACTCAATGGCGACCGCCGGGTCATGGCCACCCATAAACCATCGGTGATCCCGGAGCTGTGCGCGTCCCGCCCGAACCAGGTGTGGTCCTGGGATATCACCGTCCTGCGGTCCGTGGACCGGGGCCGGAACTTCCGCCTGTATGTCATCTTGGATGTCTTCAGCCGCTTCGTGGTGGGATGGCGGCTGGAGCCCGCCGAAGGCACGTTCGAAGCCCTCGAGATGATCACCGGTGCCCTGTCCCGTGAACGGGCCAAACCCGAGGTCCTCCATGCAGACCGGGGCTCGGTGATGACCAGTACCGACATGAGGCAGTACCTGGCCAAGCTCGGCATCATCCAATCCCATTCCAGGCCCCGGGTCTCCAACGACAACCCGTTCTCGGAGTCGCAGTTCAAGACCATGAAGTACGACCTTGACTACCCCCGGCACTTCACCGATATTGAGCACGCCAGGGACTGGACGACTCGATTCATCCACGCCTACAACACCGAGCACCGCCATTCCGGGATCGGTTATTACACCCCGGAATCCGTTCACGAGGGGACCTGGCCCGAGTGTCACGAGCGACGCCAGAGGGCCCTGGACGCCGCATGGACAGCGCACCCACACAGGCATCACCAACGCCCCCGGGCGCACACCGTCCACGCTGAAAGCTGGATCAACCACCCCAAGAAACCTACCCGCAACCTAGCGGGCCTGTCTCAAAGAGGTTGACACGTTCCGAATTCCGGCAGCGCCGGGCATTTCGCGCGTCGCCAGGGAATTCGCGCGTCGCCAGGGAATGGGCGCGTCGCCAGGGAATGGGCGCGTCGCCAGGGAGTGGGCGCCTCCCGCAGCACGCAAACAGCCGTGGCCCCTTCCTGAGCGGAAGGGGCCACGGCCTGGAGTTTCCCGCGGAGCGGGGGCTGAGACGGCAGGAGCGCCTAGCTGGCGTCCTCGGTGAGGAGGAGGTCGCGTCCCACGGTCTCCGGGGTGAAGAACGTGGTGACAAACGAGATGAGGGCAAGAACCAGGGAGTAGATCCCGAGCACCAGCCACGAGTGGCCGGTGACGGTCAGGAGCGCGGCGCCCACCAGCGGAACGAGTCCACCCGCCAGGACGGCTGAGAGTTCGCGGCTCATGGCCACACCGGTGAATCGATACTGCGAGCCGAAAAGCTCGGGCAGGAGCGGGCACTGCGGGCCCAGCATGGACTGGACGCCGATGGCGATGCCCACCACCATGACGATCCAGACGAGTGTGACATTGCCCAGCGTCACCAGGTAGAACGCCGGCAGCGCGATGATGGCCTGGAAAAGCGCGCCGTAGCGGTAGACGGGCACGCGGCCGAACCGGTCCGACAAGGCACCGAAGGTGACCACCATGATGGCGGCGAAGCCGGCCGCGATCAGCAGGCCTACCGGCCCGATGAACTTGTCGCCCGGGAAGATCCCGTCCTTCGACGCCAGGAAGGCGATGAGCAGGGCGGAGTAGATCGAGGAGTTGCCGTTCTCCCCCATCCGCAGGCCGATGCCGATCAGCACGTTCTTCTTGGAGTGCTTCCACAGCTGCCCGATGGGGTTCTTGACCACATTCTTGTGCTTCTCGAGCTCCTGGAAGACCGGCGTCTCCTTCAGCCGGAGCCGGATGAAGATGGCCACGGCAATCAGGATCACGCTCGACAGGAACGGTACCCGCCACAGCCAGCCTTCAAGGACGGCCTTGTCGGCCATGGCGATCAGGGCAAAGGTTCCGGCGCCGAGCAGGGTGCCCAGCTGGATCCCGACGAACGGGAGCGAGGCGAAGAATCCACGACGGCGGCGCGGTGCGACTTCGGAAATCAGCGTCGTGGCACCGGCCTGTTCCGCGCCGGCACCCAGTCCCTGCAGGATGCGCAGCGTCACCAGGAGGACGGCGCCCAGCATGCCCGCCTGCTCGAAGGTCGGCAGCAGGCCGATAGCGAAGCTTGCGGTACCCATCAGGCCGATCGTGAGGATGAGGACCATCTTGCGGCCGAACTTGTCGCCGATGTAGCCGAAGATCAGCCCACCGAACGGCCGGGCCGCAAACCCGACCCCGTACGTGGCGAACGATGCGATCAGGGCCCCGTCATCGCCGAGCGGCTTGAAGAACAGCGGGCCGAAGATCAGGGCCGAAGCCAGCCCATAGATGTAAAAGTCGTAGTACTCCAGGGCGGAGCCCACGGAACTGGCAAGAGTTGCCCTTCGCAGTTGCTCCGGATCGACGACGGCGTCGTCCGCATCAGCAAGCGGTGTATTAGTACGAGTTGTCACAAGCACTCCTCAAGAACACTCCAGACCCCCGTTGGCCTGGTGGGTTAGCAATAACCCCCTGAGGAGTCGATCACTATGTTGAACAGCGTACAACAGGCTGATCGATTAGCCAATGTGTAATCAGATTTATATTTCGTCGCCGCCAGTGGCCGGACTGGCGGCAGCGGCCCTACCCCATCGGATTGCCGAGTGACCGGGCCAGTTCCTTCAGTTCTTTGACCATCAGGGCGCCCTGCTCCTGCGAAAAGGTGGCCTTCAGTGCGGTGACCGAGAGGCCCAGGCTCGGGCCGTGCGCGCCGCGGGTAGGTACGGAGACGGCCAGGCAGACAACCCCCGTGGTTGATTCCTCATCCTCGAAGGCATAGCCCTGCTCCCGGATGACGGCGAGCTGCGCCTTGAGTTCCGCCCCGGTGCGGATCGACTTCGGCGTCAGCACCGGCAGCTCGGCGTCGTCCGGGAACATCTCGGCGACGTCGTGGTCATGCAGCCTGGCCAGCAGGGCCTTGCCCACCGCACAGAGCGAGACGGGCATCTTGTCGCCGATGTTGGACGTGAGGCGGACGGCGGGGTGGCCTTCGTAGCGGGCAAGGTAGATGACGTTGGTGCCATCCAGCATGGCGATGCGGACCGTTTCCCCCGAAAGCGTGGGTGCCTGTTCGCAGAACCGGTAGAACTCCTGGACCTCGTCCAGGCGGCTCAGGTAGGCCGCGCCAAGCTCGACCAGCTTGCGCCCGAGCGTGAACTCGGCGCCCTGGCGTTTGATGAGCCCGGCCTCTTCCAGTGCAAGCAGGAGGTTCGACGTCGAGGATTTCGGAATGCCGAGTTCCCTGGCAAGGTCACTCAGCGTGAGGCGCCCTGTGCCAGAGGCAGCGAGGGCATCAAGCACTGCGGCGGCCCTGATGACCGCCGGTGCGGGCGAGGCGCTCCCCAGTCCGTCGGAGGTTCGGGGAACTCGGGAATCGGCCATGATTCTCCTTCAGGTAATCGCGCGCATCTCGCCAGCGCCACTCATTCGGGCTGCTGTTCAATCAGTTGAACAGTAACCATCATAATGGCTGGTGCCGGAAAACGCGCGCCCTGACGGTGGCAGAAACTGTGGGATCACCCCGCTCACCGGCGTCGGGGTCAGGCTGCGGCGACCACCGGATTCGTCAGCTCGCCGATGCCTTCGACGCGGCACGTTACGGTGTCGCCCGGCTGGATGCGCGCACACTCGGCGGGGAAGCCCGTGAGCACCAGGTCGCCGGGGTGAAGTGTCATGAAAGAAGTCAGGTAGACCAGGATTTCGTCCACGTTCCAACCCAGATCCGCCGAGCTGGCCGCCTTGAGCTCTGTGCCGTTGTGATTGATCCCGATCGCCAGGTCGGCGTCGTCGAGATCGGTGACGATCCATGGCCCCACCGGAGTGAACGTGTCCTGGCTCTTGGCGCTGATCCACAGCTCGTCGGATTGCTGCAGGTCCCTGGCGGAAACGTCGTTTCCGATCGTGAATCCCAGAATTGCCGTCCGGGCGTTGTCGAGCGTCAGTCCCCGGACCATGCTCCCGACGACGATTGTCAGCTCCGCTTCCGGGTCAACGTGGCCCACCCGGGGACCGAGCTGTATTGCCTCTCCCGGACCGACCACGCTGGTCGCTGCCTTGTGGAAGGCCTGGGGCGGAAGGTCGCGGCCCGCCTGGCCCGTGTTGTGCGCCATGCCCAGGACATTGGCCGGGGCGCTTGGCGCCAGGAACGTGAACGCCTCCTCTTCAACCAGTGCGCCGGGCTCCCAACCCGGTCGGAATGCGCTGCCGGCGTTCGCCAACGACCCGGGGAACGGCGTGGTGGTCACCGTCCACACCCGTCCTGCTTCGCTCCCGAAGTCCGGGGCGTCGTTGGTGACAAAAAAGTGCTCGGTCTCCGAAGCATGGGAGACGGGGCGGACTCGGGCAAATCGGCGGGCGCTCGTGGAGGTCATCAAGACATCCTAGGGGCCGGGCGGGGGCCGGGGCGGAATGTGTCAGGCCGGACACGGGGCCCGAAGTCAGGGCCTTTGTGCCCTTGCGTGCCGCGCTGAAGGCACCATGAAATCACCTCGACATATTTCCCATTTCCCTGCAATCACGGTATATTCGTTACAAGCCTTCCACCGCGGCATCCCCCAATAGTCGCGGTGGAAGGCTTTTCCATGCCCGCATTTGCCCCGGCTCCCCGGCACATTGCGGCTAAGCGGCGTCCGCTATGGATTCGCGCAACCTCCAGCCGCCGCCGAGGCCGTCCCGTAGCAGTTCCATGGTGGTCAGGGCCGATCCATGATTGCGGCCCAGCCGTGCCTGGACCTGCCAGACTTCCACATCCACGCGGCTCAGGCCCTTCGGCATCCGCCGCTCCGCCTCCCACCAGCTCACCCGCTCAAACCAGCGCACGGGTTCGGCTCCGACTGTCCATTCGCGTCCGCCGCGGACCACTGCCAAAGGCCTCCCGTCCGGGCCCGTTCTCACCATCACGTGTTCCATGCCCGCAACATTAGGGGCGGGCTGCGACGTTATTGATGGGCCAGCCCGGGGTCCGGGTGCTGGACCGGGGCCAGGGAACCGGGGTGCGCACAAAAAACCCCGCCTGCGTGCCTCTCGGCCTGCAACGACGGGGTTTTCCCTGGTGGGTCCTACCGGGATCGAACCGATGACATCCACGGTGTAAACGTGGCGCTCTACCAGCTGAGCTAAAGACCCAAACCGCGGTTTTGGCGCCTCAGCGCTTCAACCAACGAACAGTTACTGTACCGGATGCAGGACGCTGAACGCCAATCGAACCAGCTCGAACTGCACGGCGCCAGCCCCGCCTCAGCCGGCAGGCGTTGCGAGCGGCGGAAGCTCATCGGCCAGCCAGGTCAGCGACTCGCCCACGCCGGCATCGAGCTTGATGGTGGCGAGCGTCATCGCCGCGGGTCTGCCCCCGGTTGATGATGACCACGGGCTTGCCGTGCTTGGATGCATGCCGGACGAAGCGCAGTCCGCTCATCACCGTCAGCGACGAGCCGGCCACCACCAGCGCTCCCGCCTCATCCACCATGGCGTAGGAGCGCTCCACCCGGTCTTTGGGGACGTTTTCGCCGAAGTACACGAAGTCCGGCTTCAGGGTTCCCCCGCAGGCCGGGCAGCGCGCCACCACAAAACTTTCGATCAGGCCGGAGTCCTCCACGGTGGCGTCGGCGTCGGGCGCCATCTCCACCGCTCCGGCCGCCAGGGCCCGTTCCAGGAAGCCGGGGTTAAGCTCCTCAAGCACGCCGGCCAGCAGGCTCCGGCTGTAGCGGCGGTGGCAGTCCAGGCAGACCACCTGGTCGAAGCGGCCGTGCAGGTCCACCACATTGATGCTGCCGGCGTCCTCATGCAGACGGTCCACGTTCTGGGTGATGAGTCCGGTCAGCAGCCCGCGGTGTTCCAGCCGGGCGACGGCGGTATGGCCGCTGTTGGGGTCCGCGCGCCGCAGGTGCGACCAGCCGATGTGGTTGCGGGCCCAGTAACGCCGCCGGTTGTCTGCCTCGCCGATGAACTCCTGGTACGTCATCGGAGCCCGGGGCGCGGCGCCTGGTCCGCGGTAATCGGGTATGCCGGAATCTGTGCTGAGGCCCGCGCCGGTCAAGACGGCGAAGCGGCCGCCGGCGAGGATGCTCCGGATCTCCCGCAATGCCTCGAGTTCGTCGCGGGCGGGATTGGCAGCGGGGACGGGCGGCAGGCTGGCGAAGCCAGTCATGCCGATCCCGGGACGCCGCTGCCTCACCGGGTCAACTCCCGGCGAGTCCCGCCAGGGCTGCGCGGTATTCGGCAAAGTCCCTGGCCTGGCCGCGCGGGTTCACCACCACGTAGCGGACGATGCCGCCCGGATCGATGATGAAGGTGCCTCGCCCGGCCATCCCGCTTTCGGGGTCGAACACCCCGTACCTGGTGGCGGCGTCGCCGTGCGGCCAGAAGTCGGCGAGGAGATCGAAGGCGTAGCCCTCTTTCTCCGCATAGGCCCGCTGGGCGAACTTGCTGTCCACCGAGATGCCCAGCACAACGGCGTCGGCGTCCTCGAAAAGAGCCAGGTTGTCGCGGATTTCGCACAGCTCGCCCGTACAGATGCCGGAAAACGCGAACGGGAAAAACACCAGAACAACCGTCCGGCCCAGCAGCCCGGAGAGCGTGACCGGTTCACCGAACTGGTTCACCAGCTCGAAGTCGGGAGCAGGCTCGCCGACGGCGGGCACGGTTCCGGCCAACGTGACGCTGGCTGAGGTCACTTGTTCTTCCGTGTGACCAGCCGGGTGGCGCTCCAGTCCCGGGAGACGCCCGCTGAAGTGGTGACGTGGAGACCGGCGGTGGGGGCAGCGTCCTGGATGTCAGCCGGGGAAACGTAACCGTCCCGGCCGGACTTGGGCGTCAGGACCCAGACAACGCCACCCTCAGTGAGGGTGGTCAGCGAGTCGACAAGGGTGTCAACGAGGTCGCCGTCGCCGGCCCTCCACCAAAGAATGGCGGCATCGACTACTTCGTGGTCGTCCTCATCAAAGAGTTCCGAGCCCGTGAGGTCTTCGATATCGTCACGCAAGTCGAAGTCGACGTCGTCGTCATAACCGAATTCCTGAATCAGATCCCCGGTTTTGAAACCCAGTTTTTCCGCCACATTTACCGAAGTGGCGGCGTCGGCCTCGCTCACGTGTTGCTCCTATGCTTAGTGATTTCAATGAACCTAGTGATTTCCATTACTCCAAGCCAACACCCTTTGAGCCTGCGCTTCAAGCTGTTGGCTGCGCGATCCGCCATATTCTGCGTCACACACGGCAATCCGGAGGCCGCTGGGCGGCGCTTCGTCACACAACCAGTATGCCCGTGAAATACGACGTGGCCCCCACACGACGGCTACGCATCCTTCAGCTCGCACGGCTAGAGTGGCTGGTGACGACTACGCCTGCGAGGGCGACAGCCCCGCTGATACAGGCAGGCTTAGTTGTGATTGGACCTTGCCCGGCGCACATGACCGGGCTGTTGTAACCGATATGTCGCACACGTCGCGTTCACGCCAGGCAGTTACCCTGCCGGAGCTGAGGGTGCCGATGAATGCGCTCAAAGAGAGGTTGGACGTGGCTGCAGGAGAAGATACCTCCCATATCCTCAGCGGGTTGACAAACCAGCTGCCTGATCGTGATCCGGAAGAGACCGCCGAATGGCTGGAGTCCCTGGATACCCTGATTCAGGAACAGGGCACGGAACGTGCCCAGTACATCATGCGCAGTCTGCTCCAGCGGGCTGGCGCACAGAGCGTGGGCGTTCCGATGGTCACCACCACGGACTACGTCAACACGATTCCGGTGGACCAGGAAGCGCCGTTCCCCGGTGACGAGGAAATCGAACGCAAATACCGTGCCTGGCTGCGCTGGAACGCTGCCGTTATGGTGCACCGGGCCCAGCGTGCCGATATCGGCGTCGGCGGCCACATCTCCACCTATGCCGGTGCGGCAACGCTTTACGAAGTGGGATTCAACCACTTCTTCCGCGGCAAGGACCACCCCGGCGGCGGCGACCAGATCTTCTTCCAGGGCCACGCCTCCCCCGGCATGTACGCCCGCGCCTTCATGGAAGGCCGGCTGTCCGAGGAGGACATGGACGGCTTCCGGCAGGAGAAGTCCAAGGAAGGCCACGCCCTTTCCTCCTACCCGCACCCGCGCCTGATGCCGGAGTTCTGGGAATTCCCCACGGTCTCCATGGGCATCGGCCCGATGAACGCGATCTACCAGGCGCAGTCGAACCGCTACCTGGCGAACCGCGGCATCAAGGACACCTCGGACCAGCAGGTCTGGGCATTCCTGGGCGACGGCGAAATGGACGAGCCCGAGTCCCGCGGCCTGCTCCAGCTCGCCGCGAACGACAAGCTCGACAACCTGAACTTCGTCATCAACTGCAACCTCCAGCGCCTCGACGGACCCGTCCGCGGCAACGGCAAGATCATGCAGGAACTTGAGGCCTTCTTCCGCGGCGCCGGCTGGAACGTCATCAAGGTCGTCTGGGGCCGGGAGTGGGACGACCTGCTGGCCAAGGACGAGGACGGCTCGCTCGTGAAGATCATGAACGAGACCGTCGACGGCGACTACCAGACGTACAAGGCCGAGTCCGGCGCGTTCGTCCGCGAGCACTTCTTCGGCAAGACCCCGCAGACCAAGGAAATGGTCCAGGACCTCTCCGACGACGAGATCTGGAACCTCAAGCGCGGCGGCCACGACTACAACAAGGTCTACGCCGCGTACAAGGCCGCCACCGAGTTCAAGGGCAAGCCCACGGTCATCCTGGCCCACACGGTCAAGGGCTACGGCCTGGGCACCCACTTCGAGGGCCGCAACGCGACCCACCAGATGAAGAAGCTCACCCTCGCGGACCTCAAGGCCTTCCGCGACCACCTGCGCATCCCGATCACGGACGAGCAGCTCGAAGCGGACCTCTACCGGCCCCCGTACTACCACCCCGGCATGGACTCCCCGGAGATCCAGTACCTGATGGGCCGCCGCAAGGAACTCGGCGGATTCGTCCCCGAGCGGCGTTCCAAGCACGTCGACGTCACCCTCCCGGATGAGAAGGTCTACGAAGTCGCCAACCGCGGCTCCGGCAAGCAGCAGGCCGCCACCACCATGGCGTTTGTCCGCCTGCTCAAGGACCTCATGCGCGACAAGGAGTTCGGCAAGCGGATTGTGCCGATCATTCCGGATGAGGCCCGTACCTTCGGCATGGATGCGTTCTTCCCGACGGCGAAGATCTACAACCCGAACGGCCAGAACTACCTCTCCGTGGACCGCGAACTCGTCCTGGCGTACAAGGAGTCCATCTCCGGCCAGATCGTGCACGCCGGCATCAACGAGGCCGGTTCCGTGGCGGCCTTCACCGCCGCCGGAACGTCCTACGCCACCCACGGCGAACCGCTCATCCCGGTCTACGTCTTCTACTCGATGTTCGGGTTCCAGCGCACGGGCGATTCCTTCTGGGCCGCCGCCGACCAGATGACCCGCGGGTTCATCATCGGCGCCACGGCAGGGCGCACCACACTGACCGGCGAAGGCCTGCAGCACGCGGACGGGCACTCCCCCATGCTGGCGGCAACCAACCCGGCCGTCATCACCTACGACCCGGCATACGGCTATGAGATCGGCGTCATCATGCGCGACGGCCTCAACCGGATGTACGGCCCGGGCGAAGCCGGGAAAGAAATTGCCGACAACGACCCGTCGCGGAACGTGATGTACTACATCACGGTCTACAACGAGCCGATCGTTCAGCCGCCGGCACCGGCGGAACTGGACGTCGAGGGCATCACCAAGGGCATCTACCTGCTCGCGCCGGCCAAGATCGACGGCCCGCGCACGCAGATCCTTGCCTCCGGCGTGTCTCCGTCCCCTGGGCCCTCGAGGCCCAGCGGGTCCTCGCCGAGGACTGGGGCGTCTCCGCCGATGTCTGGTCCGTGACGTCCTGGACCGAACTGCGCCGCGACGCCATGGCCGCCGAGGAAGACGCCTTCCTCAACCCCGGCCAGCCCGCCCGCGTCCCGTTCGTGACCCAGCAGCTCGCCGGCGCCACCGGCCCGATCGTGGCCGTCACGGACTACATGAAGGCCGTGCCGGACCAGATCCGCCAGTTCCTGCCGAACGAGTTCGCCTCGCTCGGCGCCGACGGCTTCGGCTTCTCCGACACCCGCGCCGCGGCCCGCCGCTTCTTCAAGAACGACATCCACTCAGTGGTGGTCCGTTCGCTGGAGATGCTGGCCCGCCGGGGCGAAGTGGACGCCCAGGCACCTGCCCAGGCCATCGAGAAGTACCGCCTGCACAACGTCAACGCCGGCACCACCGGCAACGCGGGCGGCGACTCCTAACCGGCGCTCCAGCCACAAGAGGCACACGTTCGACGGCGGCTCCCACCGTTGGTGGGGGCCGCCGTCGTCGTTTACCCGCTCCGACAGCCGCTCCGTCTTGCCGGCCAGACCGCGGCTGTGACCCAGGCCAACGGCCAGTTGTAGCCTTTGCACAAATGGAGCTTGGGCGGCGGGCCCCGTATGCTCGATGCATGGCAGAGCCGATCACCACTCCCGCAAAACGCAAGCCGGCCTCGAAGGCGATGTCTCCGGAGAAGGCCGAGACGCTCAAGAAGCTCCGGGCAAGCGTCGGCCAGCTGTCCACGACGACGCTGCGCCAGCTGGAGAAGTCACTGCCCTGGTACAGCCGGCTGAACTCCGACGAACGCTCCGCCCTGGGCATGGTGGCCCAGAACGGCATCGCCGCGTTCGTCACCTGGTACGAGCGTCCCAGCTCGCCGTCGTGGATCCTCTCCGACGTCTTCGGCACCGCGCCCACCGAACTGACCCGCTCCATCAGCCTGCAGAAGGCGCTCCAGCTCATCCGGATCGTCGTGGAGGTGGTGGAGGACCAGGTCCCCGTGATCGCTCCGGAGGCGGACCAGTCCGCGCTGCGCGAGGCCGTGCTGCGCTACTCACGCGAGGTCGCGTTTGCCGCCGCCGACGTCTACGCCCGCGCCGCGGAATCCCGCGGTTCCTGGGACACCCGGCTGGAAGCCCTGATTGTCGATGCCATCCTGCGCGGCGAAAACACCGACGCGCTGCGCTCCCGGATCGCCGCCCTGGGCTGGAAGGCGCAGGAGCGCTTCACCGTCATGGTCGGGAATTCGCCGTCCGAGCCCAGCGCCAGCTATGTCAGCGAACTGCGCCGCACCGCCGGGCCGCTTCGCGGAGGACGCACTCGTGGGCATCCAGGGCGACCGGCTCATCCTGATCCTCGGCGGCGTCCACGACCGGGAGACCGGCGTACCTGAAACTCAGCGAACTCTTCGCCCCGGGCCCGGTGGTCTACGGCGCCGAGGCCGGCTCCCTGCTGGAAGCCAGCGGCTCCGCCCAGTCAGCCTTCGCCGGGCTGACCGCGGCCCGGGCCTGGCCGTCCGCGCCGCGCCCGTGGCGGCCGACGACCTGCTGCCGGAGCGCGTGATCTCCGGCGACGACGCCGCCCGGCGCTCGCTCGTCAAGAACATCTACCGCCCGCTGCTGGCGGCCTCCAACGGGCTCGTCGAGACCCTCGGCACGTACCTCGAACTGGGCCATTCGCTCGAGGCCACGGCCCGCGAACTCTTCGTCCATGCCAACACCGTCCGCTACCGGCTCAAGCGCGTGTGCGACGTCACGGGCTGGGATCCGCTGCTGCCGCGGGAGGCGTTCGTGCTCCAGACGGCCCTCGTCGTGGGCCGGCTTTCGGCCCCGCCGAAGCCCGCCACGGAACGCCAACCATCCCGCAACAGCACCTGATCCGTTGTAGACTTCCTACAAACTGACCCTGTGAGCTTGGTGCATGAAAACACCGATTGATCACGCAGTAATTTGGAAAGCTGGATACGTGCTTGCAATCGTCTGCCCTGGACAGGGCTCCCAGACCCCTGGTTTTCTGGCCCCTTGGCTGGAACTGCCACCCGTCGCAGGCCATCTTGGCCTCCCTCAGCGAAATAGCAGGCATCGACCTCACCGCCCACGGCACCACCTCCGATGAGGAGACCATCAAGGACACCGCCGTTGCGCAGCCCCTGATCGTCGCCGCCGGACTGGTGGCTGCGAAGTCGCTGTTCGACGTCGAGCTCGGCACCCTGCCGGTCGATCCTCGCCGGCCACTCCGTCGGCGAAATCACGGCCTCGGCACTGGCCGGCGTCCTGACCGAAACCGAAGCCATGACCTTCGTCCGCGAACGCGCCAACGGCATGGCGCAGCCGCCGCGGCAGCCACCCCGACCGGCATGAGCGCCGTCGTCGGCGGGGACCCCGCCGAGGTCCTGGCAGCCATCGAGGCCGCGGCGCCACCGCCAGCCAACGTCAACGGCGCCGGCCAGATCGTCGCCGCCGGCACCCTGGACCAGCTCAAGGCCCTCGCCGATAACCCGCCGGCCAAGGCCCGCGTCATTCCGCTGAAGGTCGCTGGCGCGTTCCACACCTCGCACATGGCCCCCGCCGTGCGCGTGCCCTGCAGGACCTCCGGCCGTCGCTGCACCCGCAGAACCCGTCAGGTCCCGCTGCTGTCCAACTACGACGGCGCAGAGGTCACCGACGGCGGCGCCGCCGTCGACAGCCTGATCGCCCAGGTGTCCCGCCCGGTCCGCTGGGACCTGTGCATGGAGACGCTGGTCCAGCGCGGCGTGACCGGTGTGATTGAACTGGCCCCGGCGGGAACGCTTGCCGGCCTGGCCAAGCGCGGCATGCCGGGCGTGAAGACCGTCACCGTCAAGACCCCGGACGACCTCTCCGCCGCCCTGGCCCTATTCGCAGAACTGGAAGGACAGGCATGAGCGTTCCCACCCTGAAGCAGGCGCCCGCTGCGGGAGAACACCCGCATCATGGGTGTCGGCGCCTACCGCCCCAGCGTGATCGTCACCAACGAGGACGTCTGCCAGTGGATCGATTCCTCCGATGAGTGGATCCGCCAGCGCACCGGCATCATCACGCGGCACCGCGCCCCCGCCGACGTCAGCGTGCATCGACATGGCCGAGGGCGCCGCCCGCGAGGCGCTGCAGAAGGCCGGGCATCGAGGCCTCCCAGCTCGGCGCCGTGATCGTTTCCACGGTGACCCACCCGCTACGCGACGCCGTCCGCCGCCGCGAGCCTCGCCGACCGCCTCGGCGCGACGCCCGCCCCGGCCTTCGACATCTCCGCCGCCTGCGCCGGCTACTGCTACGGCATGGCCCAGGGCGATGCCCTGGTCCGCTCCGGCGCGGCCGACTACGTCCTGGTGGTCGGCGCGGAAAAGCTCTCCGACGTCATCGACAACACCGAGCGCACCATTTCCTTCCTGCTCGGCGACGGCGCCGGCGCCGTCGTCATCGGCCCCTCGGACACCCCGGGCATCGGCCCGTCGGTGTGGGGTTCGGACGGCAGCAAGTGGGACGCCATCGGCATGACCCACTCGATGCTGGACATCCGCGAGCTGGCCATGACCGGCAAGCGGGGCGCCGCTCTCAGTGACGCGGAAGCCGCCGTCACGGACGCCGCGCTGTGGCCGACGCTGCGCCAGGACGGCCAGACCGTCTTCCGCTGGGCGGTCTGGGAAATGGCCAAGGTGGCCCAGCAGGCCCTGGACGCCGCCGGAATCACCGTCCGAGGACCTCGCCGCGTTCATTCCGCACCAGGCCAACATGCGGATCATCGACGAGATGGCCAAGAAGCTGAAGCTTCCCGAGACCGTCACGATCGCCCGGGACATCGCCGAAGCCGGCAACACCTCGGCGGCGTCCATCCCCCTGGCCACCCACCGCTTGCTCCAGGAAAACCCCGAGCTGAGCGGCGGGCTGGCGCTGCAGATCGGCTTCGGCGCCGGACTGGTCTTCGGCGCCCAAGTGGTCGTGCTTCCCTAGGCGCCACCGCTTATACCCCCGAACTGAATACGTTCTTCCACAGCACGGATTCCCGCACCAAGCCGAATTCTCGGTTTGAATCATTTCCGTCCGGGCAGCCGGCATACCACCGGCAGCCGAGGACAACAACAAGAAAAGGAGCCATCAATGGCTAGCAACGAAGAGATCCTGGCCGGCCTGGCTGAAATCGTCAACGAAGAGACCGGCCTGGCCACGGAAGCTGTCGAAATGGACAAGTCCTTCACCGAGGACCTGGACATCGACTCCATCTCCATGATGACCATCGTCGTCAACGCCGAAGAGAAGTTCGGCGTGCGCATCCCGGACGAAGAGGTCAAGAACCTCAAGACCGTCGGCGACGCCGTCAGCTTCATCGCCAGCGCCCAGGCCTAATCCTGGCCGTATTGGCTCCTGCCGGCAACGGCTGAGATCCGTGACCGGTCCGGGGCGCTGCAGCAGCACCCCGGACCGGACCACTTTGCACCACCTTCGTGCAGCAGATTCTGCAGCACGAGTTCGCATGACCACAGAGTTTTCCCTACGCAGGCCCCGGCAAATCTTTCTCGATACCGGACTCGGCAGGCGCACCGACAGAGAGTGATCCCATGGCACGCAAAGTAGTCATTACCGGTCTGGGTGCCACCACACCCATCGGCGGCGATGTCCCCACGATGTGGAAGAACGCGCTCAAGGGCGTCTCCGGCGCGCATACGCTCGAGGACGACTGGGTAGCCAAGTACGAGCTGCCCGTGCACTTCGCCGCCCGCGCCTCCACCCCCGCCCTCGAGGTCCTCAGCCGCGTTGAGGCCAAGCGCATGGACCCGTCCACCCAGTTCGCCGTCGTCGCCGCGCGCGAGGCCTGGGCCGACTCCGGCATCACCGAAATCGACCACGACCGCCTGGCCGTGGCCTTCGCCACCGGCATCGGCGGCGTCTGGACCCTGCTCGACGCGTGGGACACCCTGCGTGAAAAGGGTCCCCGCCGGGTCCTGCCCATGACCGTGCCGATGCTGATGCCCAACGGCTCGGCCGCGGCCGTCAGCCTGGACCTCGGCGCCCGCGCCGGCGCCCACACCCCCGTCTCCGCCTGCGCGTCGGGCACCGAGGCCGTGCACATGGGACTGGACCTGATCCGCTCCGGCAAGGCCGACGTCGTCGTCTGCGGTGGCGCCGAAGCCGCCATCCACCCGATGCCGATCGCCGCGTTCGCCTCCATGCAGGCCCTCTCCCGCCGCAACGACGAGCCCGAGCGCGCCTCACGCCCCTACGACCGTGACCGTGACGGCTTCGTCATGGGCGAAGGCGCCGGCGCCCTGGTCCTCGAAGCGGAGGAACACGCCCTGGCCCGCGGCGCCCGCATCTACGCCGAACTGGCCGGCACCTCGGTGACCGCCGACGCGTACCACATCACCGCCCCGGACCCCGAGGGCCTCGGCGCCACCCGCGCGCTGAAGGCGGCCATGTTCGACGGCCGCATCCAGGCCGAGGACGTCGTGCACATCAACGCACACGCAACCTCCACCCCGGTGGGCGACAAGCCCGAGTACACCGCACTCAAGACCGCGCTCGGCAAGCATGTGGACAGCGTCGCGGTCTCGGCCACGAAGTCGCAGATGGGTCACCTGCTGGGCGCCTCGGGTGCCGTGGAGGCCGTTCTGACTGTCCTGGCGGTCTACGACCGCAAGGCACCGGTCACCATCAACCTGGAGAACCAGGATCCGGAGATCCCGTTCGACGTCGTCACGAAGGCCCGCGACCTGCCCACCGGCAGCATCGTGGCACTGAGCAACTCCTTCGGCTTCGGCGGCCACAACGCCGTGATCGCGGTGCGGAGCATCTAGCTTCCCCACCCCCTCGCCGAGATGACAGATGGCGGCAATGTTCCTCGTGAACATTGCCGCCATCTGTCATTTGGCGAAGCTATGGAGTTTGCTGCGGTGTTCCGGGCCTGGTGAGGTCGGGCCTGTTGCGGTCTAGCCGACCTGGTGGAGCCAGCGCACCGGGGCACCTTCGGCGGCGTGCCGGAAGGGCTCGAGTTCCTCGTCCCAGGCCTCGCCGAGGGCCAGCGAGAGCTCGTGGTAGACCGCGGAGGGGTCGCCGGCACCGGATTCGTAGGCGTAGCGGATGCGGTCCTCGGAGACCATGATGTTGCCGTGCACATCCGTGACGGCGTGGAAGATGCCAAGCTCGGGGGTGTGCGACCAGCGTCCGCCGTCGACGCCCTGGCTGGGCTCCTCGGTGACCTCATAGCGCAAATGCGCCCAGCCCCGAAGAGCCGACGCCAATTGAGCCCCCGTGCCCGGATTTCCGGTCCACGACAGCTCGGCCCGGAACATTCCGGGCGCAGCCGGCTGAGCGGTCCACTCAAGATCGGTCCGCTTGTCCACGACAGATCCTATGGCCCACTCAACGTGGGGGCACAGGGCCGTCGGGGCCGAGTGAACAAACAACACACCGCGGGTCAGTGCAACAGACATTCCATCCTCCATAGCTGTAGGTACGTCTTCCCCAACGACCTCTGCCTGGATGTCTGTCTGTTGCGCGGGTCCGTAGTTGTGCCGGTGGTCCCTGCCAGACTATTAAGATACTGCCCGGTTCCTGGGTGGACACTTGAGGCTGTTGAGCTTCAAGCAACACTTGAAAGTTGCCGGGCGTGACTCTTATTCTGCCGTACGCCACCTAATTACGCCAGTGAAATTCGGCGCGTCTTTCCCGGCGCGCCGTCCGGCGCAGCAAGGGCGGCCGACGGCGGTGCACAGCATCCCTCAGAGCCCGGCGGATCAGGCCCGAGGATGGGCCTGCTGGTAGCTCTTCCGGAGCCGGTCGACGGACACGTGTGTGTAGATCTGCGTGGTCGCGAGGCTGTTGTGGCCCAGGATCTCCTGCACGGCACGGAGGTCCGCGCCGCCGTCGAGCAGGTGCGTGGCGGCCGAGTGACGCAGTGCGTGCGGTCCGGTCGCAGAGGTGTCACCGAGTGCGGCCAGGAGATCGTGGACGACGCTGCGGACCTGGCGCTGGTCCACCCTGTTTCCCCGGGCGCCGAGGAACAGCGCCGGGCCGGACGTTCCGGTTACCAGGGCAGGCCGGCCGCGGCGGAGCCAGTCGTCGACGGCGAGCGCGGCCGGGAGCCCGTACGGCACCGTGCGTTCCTTGTTGCCCTTGCCCAGCACCCGCAGGGTCCTCCGGTCCGGATCGAGGTCGTCGATGTCCAGCCCGGCCAGTTCGCCGACCCGGACACCTGTGGCATAGAGCAGCTCGACCATGGCCTTGTCGCGCAGCGGCATCGGCTCCGCCGTCGGCGGCGGCCGCTCCGGCGCCTTCCACGAGCCGGAGGACCTGGCCCTGGTGCAGGACTCCGGGCAGGGACTTCTCGCGTTTGGGTGCCTTCAGCCTCAGGGCCGGGTCGGTTTCGATCAGTTCCTCGCGGACCGCCCAGGCAGTGAAGGCCCGGGCCGTGGCCGAGCGGCGGCCCAGGGTGGCCCGTGACATGCCGGCTTCGCTCTGGGCGCCCAGCCAGCGCCGCAGGGTGCCGAGCTCCAGCCCATGGAGATCCTCCACGCCTTCCGAGGCAGCGTGTGCCAGCAGGCTTCCGACGTCCGAAAGATAGGCGCGAACGGTGTGGACCGAACGGCCACGCTCCGCTTCCAGGTAACGGGTGAAGCCCTCTGCGGCGGCGGCAAGCGGGGCCGGGATCTGCTGTGTTGACACTCCCCTACTCTCGCAGGATTCGCCCGGCATTCAAGAAGCCCGGCGGCGAGCCGCGGCTGGGCTCCATGGACCGCGGCAACACCCTGCGCACAGGCCATGGTTCAACCCGCCTTCCCTGAACGCTTCCAGCCGCCACGATGCGACTCGGCGAGGCCCAGCAGGCCGAGCCGGCCGAGTCCGGCGCGGACCGAGTCGGCGCTCAGCCCGGCCACCGCGGTGAGCTTTTCGATGGAGGTGCTGGTCCGCAGCGGAAGGGCGTCCAGGAGGATGAGGTCCTCCAGGGTCAGGCCGTCGTGGACCTCCACCCGTCCCGTTTTGGTCTCGGGAAGCGACTCGCCGCTGGGCGAGGCGAGTTCTGCGATCTCCCCGGCATCAGTGACGCAAACGGCCCCGCCTTCCCGGAGCAGCCGGTGGCAGCCCGCCGAGTTGGCGCTGTGGACTGACCCGGGCACGGCCCCGACCGCCCTCCCCAGGGTTTCAGCGTGATGCGCGGTGTTGAGGGCGCCCGACCTCCAGCGGGCTTCGACGACGACGGTGACGGAGGCCAGGGCGGCGATGAGCCTGTTCCGCTGCAGGAAGCGGTACCGGGTGGGTGCCGAGCCGGGCGGGACCTCTGCAAGAACCGCGCCCTGGTCGGCGACGGACCTCAGCAGGTCCTCGTTGCCGGCGGGGTAGAACCGGTCCACTCCCCCGGCCATCACGGCGATGGTGGGGATGCTTCCGCCGCTGCCTCCGGCCAGGGCCGCCCGGTGGGCATGCGCATCGATGCCGTAGGCGCCGCCCGAGATGATCGAGAAGCCCCGCTGCGCCAACGAGTAGGCCAAATCGCTTGTTACAGATGAGCCGTAGGACGTGCTGTCCCGTGAGCCGACCAAGGCTATGGCCTTCGCGGGCGGAGGCAGCTCCTGTTCGACGCCCCGCCACCAGAGGCAGATCGGCTCCTGCAATCCAAGGTCCGCGAGTTGACGGGGCCACAGCTCGTCCGACGGGATGATCATCCGCCCGCCCAGCCGCTGCATGGTGGCGAGGTCCCTGTCGGGCGCCAGATCGGGGATCCTTGGCGCCCAGCGGGTCCGGGCAGTCGCGAGGCCGGTCCAGCCACTGCCCGAGCCGTTGTCCTGGAGCACCCGGGCCATTTCCTGTTCCAGCTCCTGGCCCGCAGCCAGTTGGCCGGTGGCGATGCGCAGGGCGTCCTGGGCTCCTGCGACCTGCACGAGAGCCAGGCCCGCGGCATCCTGGGGTTCGAATAATCGGGACAGTGCGGCCCGGGCTGTCCTTTCGTTATCCATCATGGTGTCCTTTTCGCCAGTCGTTCGGTCTTCGGGTGTTCGGGGCCCCGGTGCGGGCTTCGCCTCCGGTTTGTGAATACGTGGGGCACGGCGGCCTCAGGCGGTAACGGCGGCCTGCCGCAGGCTGAGTGCCTGCCCGATGTCGTCGGGTTCGGGGGTATCGCGCCCGGCCAGGTCCGCCAACGTCCAGGCCAGGCGCAAGACGCGGTCGTAGCCACGGGCTGTCAGCGCCCCGCGTTCCAAGGCCTGGTCGAGTATCCGCGTGATGGGTGGCCCCAGCCGCAGGGCGCCCCTGAGCAGCCGTCCGGGCGCCTGGGAGTTGGTCTCGTACCCGAACGGCGCCAGCCGGTCCCGCTGGAGCTTCCGCGCCGCCTCAACCCGTTGCGCAATCGTGGCGGTGTCCTCCTCCACACCGGGCTGCCCGAAATCGGCCAGCGACACCCGCTCGACTTGAAGCTGGATGTCCACGCGGTCCAGGAGCGGACCTGACAACCGGGACAGGTAACGGCGGCGCATGGTGGGGGTGCACGTGCAGTCGACACCTTTGCCTGACGCCTTGCCGCAGGGGCACGGGTTGGCGGCGAGGACCAGCTGGAACCTGGCCGGGTAGGCCGCCGTCCCTGCCGAACGGTGGATGACCAGTTCTCCGCTTTCCAGCGGCTGCCGGAGAGCATCCAGGACGCGGCGTTCGTATTCGGGTGCCTCGTCCAGGAACAGAATGCCCCGGTGGGCCCGGGACGCGGCCCCGGGGCGGGGCAGCCCGGACCCGCCGCCGATGATTGCGGCCGCGCTGGCCGTGTGGTGCGGGTTTTCGTAGGGCGGCCGGCGGAGCAGCTGGACGGACGCGGAGGTGAGGGCGCAAAGGGAGTGGATTGCAGTGACTTCCATCGCCTCCATGTCGCCCAGGTCCGGCAGGAGCCCCGACAGCCGCTCGGCCAGCATGGTTTTGCCCGCGCCCGGCGGCCCCGTCAGCAACAGGTGGTGGGCGCCTGCGGCTGCGACTTCCATGGCCCTGCGGGCCTCGGCCTGCCCGGAGACGTCGCGCATGTCGGGCGCGACGGCGTGGGGGACGTCGACCCCGGGGTCCGTGTCGCCTTCTTCCGGTCCGGGTTCGAAGCCGAGGGCCAGGTCCTGCGGATCGGCGCCGAAGTCAAACGCCAGCCGGGCCAGCGTCGAGTAGCCCTTCACCCGCGCACCGGGAACGAGCCCGGCCTCGGCGGCGTTGGCCTGCGCCACCACAACGTCCGGATACCCGGCACGGACAGCGGCCATCACCGCGGGCAGCACGCCGCGGACCGGACGCAGCCTGCCGTCCAGGCCCAGCTCGGCAATGAACACGGTGCGGCCTGTGGAGCGGACGTCGTTGGAAGCCAGCAACGCCGCCAGGGCGATGGCAAGGTCAAAGCCGGATCCGCGTTTGGGCAGCGACGCCGGGATGAGGTTGGCCGTGATTTTTCGGCGGCTCAGCGGGATCCCGGAGTTCTGGGCCGCGGACCGGATCCGTTCCTTGGCTTCGTTAAGGGAGGCGTCCGGCAGCCCCAGGATGATAAACGCCGGCAGGGTCTGGCCGATGTCCGCCTCGACCTCGACGATGTAGCCGTTGAGCCCGACCAGGGCCACCGAATACGTGCGGCCCAGGGCCATCTACCCCACCCCCTTGAGGTGTTCGACTGCCGGGGTACCGATACCGTCGTCGAGCACGGCAACCACATCGATCCGGCGCAACGGCATCCGCAGCTCATGGTCGCGGCACCAGGCCGACGCCAGCCGGTGCAGCCGGGCCAGTTTGTCCACGCCGACAGCTTCAAAGGGATGCCCGTAGGCAAGGGACTTCCGGGTCTTCACCTCCGCGATGACCAGCGAGTCGCCGTCGAGCGCGACAATGTCTATTTCGCCCTCCGGGCACCGCCAGTTGCGGTCCACGATCCGCATCCCCTGGGCTTCGAGGTAGTCGGCGGCGAGTTCCTCCCCGCGCCGGCCCAGTACATCCTTGGCTCTCATGGAACCAGCCTGCGGCGGCGCCCGGAGCGGGCACAGGGGTCCGCGGGGCTATGTGGAAAACGAGCCAGGAATGGTCACCCGGGCGGTGAGAAGGCAGCAGTCCCGCAGGATGTCGTAGCCATGTTCTAGCCTTCGATTGCAGCCACCCTCGGCTGCCGATCGACTCCGGAAACGACTATGAAGGGGGCCAACATGCCACCGGATTCACGATGCCAGCCATGGTGCGACGAACACAACGACGCCGCCGCCGAATGCCTGACCCTGCGATGCCTCTACTCCGACGATGGGGATCCGCCCGCGCCGCCCGACAACCCTGAGTTTGCCGCCCTGGCGGCACACTTTAAGGCCCTGGACGGCTTCCCGGATCAGGTCGACACGGTCTTGATCGAAGTGAGCTACATCCCGGACGAGGAGGAGCGCCCCGAGCTGGTTCTGAGGTTTCGGGACATTGCCAAGGACCAGGATTCGGCGGTTCTGAGCACGACCCTTGCAGGGCTGAAGGAGCTGCACACGAACCTCGGCGGGTTCATTGAGGAACTCGAGCGGTCGGCCTGAGGCAGCGGGATCAGTTTCCCAGGTCCTCGACCTTCGGGATGGCCAGTTCCTCGCTGCGCGGGAGTTCTTCGACGTTGACGTCTTTGAAGGTGATGACGCGGACGCTTTTGACGAATCTGGCGGAACGGTAGACGTCCCACACCCAGGCGTCCTGGAGCGTCAGGTCGAAGTAGACCTCGCCGTCTGCGCTGCGGGCCTGCAGGTCCACGTGGTTGGCCAGATAGAAACGCCGCTCGGTCTCGACCACATAGCTGAACAGCCCGACAACATCGCGGTATTCGCGGTAGAGCTGGAGCTCCATGTCGGTTTCATAGTTTTCAAGGTCCTCGGCACTCATGGTTCCATCTTGCACCATCCGGCAGCCGGCGCGCGCCACGGCCGCCGGCGCAGCCCCGACCCGGTCCCGGCGCAGCCCCCGACCCAGCCCGCTGTCGAGCCGTCGGAGCAGCCCGCAGTGTCGGGCTACAGCAGCTGCCAGCTGACCCGGTGGTACGGCGTGGGACCGGCCGCGCGGAGGGCATTCTTGTGCGCTGCGGTGCCGTAGCCCTTGTTCACGTCCCAGCCGAAAGCCGGATATTCCGTGTGCAGCTCCCGCATCTGCCCGTCGCGTTCCACCTTCGCCAGGATGGACGCCGCGGCCACGCTCAGGCACTGCATGTCGGCCTTGACCAGGGTGTGCACGGGCGCGTCGCACCCGGGCTCCGCCGGGCCGTCGTCGAACAGCGAGGGCTGGGTGTCCGGTGAGAGCCAGTTGTGGCTGCCGTCCAGGAGCACCACGTCCGGTGTCACTCCTCCGGCCAGCACCGCCAGCCACGCCCGGTTTCCGGCGAGCCGGAGCGCGCCGATAATTCCCAGCTGGTCGATCTCCCCGGCCGTGGCATGGCCGACGGCGGAGGCGACGCACCAGCCCCGAACCAGCGGCTCAAGGCGCTCCCGGTCCTCGACCTTGAGCAGCTTGCTGTCCCGGACGTCGTCGAGCAGCGTCTGCTGATCGAGGTCGATAACGGCGATCCCCACGCTGACCGGGCCGGCCAGGGCACCGCGGCCCACCTCGTCGATGCCCGCGAGGAGCCGGGCGCCCGAGCTGCGGAAGCGCCGTTCGTAGTCAAGGGTGGGTGCTTCGGACATTATTTGCCAGACGGTGCGGGCACGTCGCGGAAGACGTCCGGGTAGTTGTCCAGGGTGGTGATCCGGTTCAGCGGCCAGGCGATAACGGCGGCCTTGCCCTCGATGTCGGCGACGTCCACGAAGCCGCCGTTGCTGTCCATGTGGGCCCGGGAATCGGCGGAGTGGTTCCGGTTGTCGCCCATGACCCAGACCTTGCCTTCGGGGACCACGACGTCGAAGTCCCGCACCTGGGGTACTTCGGCGGCGTTGATGTACTTCTCGGCCAGCGGCTGCCCGTTGACCATCAGCTGGCCGCCGGCGTCGCAGCAGACCACGTGATCGCCGGGCAGCCCGATGACCCGTTTGACGAGGTGCTGTTCGGAGTTGTCGGGCAGGAGGCCGACGAACGTCAGCCCGTCCTGCACCCAGGTGAAGGGCCCGTCGGCTTTCTCCTCCGCAGGGACCAGCCAGCCCTTGGTGTCCTTGAACACCACAACGTCGCCGTGCTGGAGCGCGAACGGTTCCGGGACGAGGAGGTTCACGAAGATGCGGTCGTTCACGTCGAGCGTGTTGACCATGGATTCGGAGGGGATGTAGAAGGCACGGAACAGGAAAGTCTTGATCAGGAAGGACAGCACAATGGCGACGACCACCACGGTGGCGACTTCCTTCAGCCACAGCATGAACGGGCTGCGGTTCTCCTTCGACTTCGCCCGCTTTGCCCGCTTGGACGTCGGCCCGGCGTGGGCAGGCCCGGCGGCAGCCGGAGCCTCCGGAGCCTCCGCCGTCGGCTCCTGGACGTGCGGGAGCGCCGCCGTCGGCTCCTGGACGTGTGGGAGGGCCGCCGTCGGGTTCCCGGGCGCCACCGTGGCCTCGCGGTCAGCCTGGTAATCAGGGCTGACCGGATCGTCCGTGGTGGGGATCGCTGAGGAGCTGACCCGGGGCTGGTCCTGCCCCCGCGGCTCAGGAATCCGGGGTCCGGTCTCGGGCATCTACTGTCCGTTCATTGTGGTGTTGGTGGCCACGTCGGGCCTTTCTACTGCTGTAAATCTATCAAGCGGCCAGATGATCTGTACGGGCCGGCCGATCACTCGGTCCACGGGAACCATGCCCCCGCCCGGGGCTCCCAGCAGGCTCCGGGAATCGGCCGACATGGAACGGTGGTCCCCCATCAGCCACAGCCGTCCGGCGGGCACTGTCACGCTGAATGTCTGCTCGCTGGGGGCGTCACCCGCATACAGGTATGGTTCCGCAATTTCTTGGCCGTTGACTGTGAGCCGGCCGTGCGCATCGCAGCACACCACGTGGTCGCCCGGGAGGCCGACGACGCGCTTGACGTATGTGCTGTCAGTGCCGGACAGGCCGAGCCAGTGACCGGCGGCGGCGAGGAAGCCGAGCACAGGACCCTGGCTGCTGTTCAGCGGGGCGAAGGATCCGCGGCCGTCGAAGACAACGACGTCTCCGCGGCGCACCGGCTCGGCCTTGAAGTCGGTCCGGGACACCACGATCCTGTCGCCCTCGCGGAACAGCGGCTCCATCGAGGCGGAGGGAATGAAGTACACGTCCAGCCACAGCGAGCGGACCACTCCGCTGATGACAAATGCGAGGGCCAGCGCCAGCAACGCAAAACGCCAGCCGAGTTTCCTGGGCTGGCGTTTTGTCTGATCCATGATCCGTATCCTGTCGCGCTGTTGCGGATGCTCCGCCGCCGCACTAGCTGACGCACGGGGGTACGGTCCATGGACCCGCGGTGTAAGTCCGGAAGGACTTACTTCTTGGTCTGGAAGTCGCGCTTTTCCTTGATCTTCGCAGCCTTGCCGCGCAGATCGCGCATGTAGTACAGCTTCGCGCGGCGCACGTCACCCTTGGAGACGAGCTCGATCTTCTCGATGATCGGGGAGTGCACCGGGAAGGTACGCTCCACACCGACGCCGAAGGAGACCTTGCGGACGGTGAAGGTTTCGCGGAGACCGTCGCCGTGGCGGCCCAGGACGAAGCCCTGGAATACCTGGACACGGGAGTTCTTGCCTTCGATGATGTTCACGTGAACCTTGAGGGTGTCACCCGCGCGGAACGTCGGAACATCGGTGCGCAGCGAGGCTGCATCTACGGAATCGAGGATATGCATTGATCCACTCCTGGTGAACGCCACAGGTCATTCACGTTGGGTCACGGCGGCCAAGCCCGGGCGCACAAAATGTGGTCCGGAAATTCCCGCCGAAAATTTTCAGTCCGGCTCCGTCAGGAATTGACAGGGCCGGGGTGCCCGGCTGTTGATAACGATCCCCACTGTGGCAGGTTCGTACCCAGCAGGCACAAGGACTAATTTTGCCATACGCGGGCCGTTCGAGCCAATCCCCCGGCCCCCGCTGCCGGCCTGCGGCTAGTTCTGCCCGCCGCCGGCGTCGGGGCGGCGCCGGAGCCGGCCATCGACGACCTCGTAGCCGAGGTCAGAGAACGCCGTGCGGTCCGCGCGCGGCAGCTTGCCGGCGTCGAACTCCGCGAGGAGGTCGGGGCGGCGTTCGGCGGTGCGCCGGTACTGCTCGTGCCGGCGCCACTGGGCGATCTTGCCGTGGTTGCCGCTCAACAGCACCGCGGGCACGTCCCGGTCCCGCCAGCTGGAGGGCTTGGTGTAGACCGGGTATTCCAGCAGCCCGTCCGAGTGGGATTCCTCCACGAGGGACTCGGGGTTGCCGACGACGCCGGGCAGCAGCCGCCCGATGGCCTCCACCATGGCGAGCACCGCCACTTCGCCGCCGTTGAGGACGTAGTCGCCCAGGCTCATGGGCCGGACGGTGAAGTGGTCGGCCGCCCATTCGAGCACGCGCTCGTCGATGCCTTCGTAGCGTCCGCAGGCGAACACCAGCTGCTTTTCTTCCGCCAGCTCATGGGCGGTGGCCTGGGTGAAACGCTCCCCCGCCGGGCGACGGCACGATCAGGACGGGCCTGGCCGCTGCAGCGGCCGCCGCGTCAGGCGCCACGGCCTCCGCGACGTCGGTGTCGGCGCCGGCGTCGGGCCGGGCCGCGGCCACCGCGGTCAGCGCCTGGGCCCAGGGTTCGGGCTTCATGACCATGCCGGCGCCGCCGCCGTACGGGGTGTCGTCCACGGTGCGGTGCCGGTCCGTGGTGAAGTCGCGCAGGTCATGGACGTTGAGCTGCAGCAGCCCGTCCTGGCGCGCCTTGCCGATCAGGGAGAGCTCCAGGGGTGCCAGGTACTCCGGGAAGATGCTGACGACGTCGATTCTCATTTAGGCGTTGTCTCCGGTGGCTTCGTCGCCTGCTGCCGTGTCATCCGCGGGCTTGCCGGCATCGCCGGACTTGGCGGACTCGGCGGCGTCGTCGGCGTTGACCTCGAAGAGTCCCGGCGGCGGGGTCACGAGGACAAAGCCTTCGCCAACGTTCACTTCGGGGACAATCTGCTCCACGAAGGGGATCAGGACTTCCGCGCCGTCCGTCGCGGTCACGACCAGCAGGTCCTGGACCGGAAGGGTGTGCAGTCCGGAGACCTTGCCGACCACCTTGTCCCCGACCCGGACGTCCAGGCCGACGAGTTCGTGCTCGTACCAGCCCTCGTCGTCGTCATCGTCGTCGAGTTCCTCGGTCTCGATGAAGAGCTTCGCGCCGCGGAGGGTTTCCGCTTCGTTGCGGGTCTCGATCTCCTCGAAGGCGAGCAGCAGGATGTCCTTGTTCCAGCGGGCGCTTTCCACGGTGAGCGGACCCGCCGAGGCCGGCTCCACGACGAACTGGGTCCCGGGGACGAAGCGGTCGCCCGGAGCGTCGGTGAGCACCTGGACGGTCACCTCGCCGCGGATGCCGTGGGGCTTGCCGATTCGTGCCACCTGAAGCTGCATCTGTTCCTCTGTTCCGGTTTGGGGTTGCTGGTGAAAGTTGTTGGGCAAAACAGTCCGGCCCCTCCACCATTATCTGGTGAAGGGGCCGGACTTAAGACAAGTACTGCTGGAAGCGTTACCGGCGGCGGTCGGTGTCGACGACGTCGACCCTGACCGGCTCGCCGTCCGCCAGCGCTGCAACGACGGTGCGCAAAGCGCGTGCCGTGCGGCCCTGGCGGCCGATCACCCGTCCGAGGTCGTCCTGATGAACGCGCACCTCGAGGGTGTCCCCGCGGCGGTTGTTCTTCGCACTGACCTTGACATCCTCAGGGCTGTCAACGATCCCGCGGACGAGGTGTTCGAGCGCTTCTGCCAGCAATTTACTCGGCCTCGGTGGTCTCTGCTGCTGCGTCGGCGGGGGCCTCGGCGGCGTCGTCCTTCTTGGCCTTCTTGGTGATGGCTTCCGGGATGATCACGGAACCCTTTTCCGGGGTAACGAAGGCAGCCTTGGGAGCCTTGGTCTTCAAGGTGCCCTCCTGGCCCGGGAGACCCTTGAACTTCTGCCAGTCACCGGTGATCTTGAGGATCGCGGCAACCTGCTCGGACGGCTGTGCGCCGACGCCGAGCCAGTACTGCGCACGGTCCGTGTCGACCTCGATGTACGAGGGCTCTTCGGTCGGGTGGTACTTGCCGATCTCTTCGATGGCACGGCCATCACGCTTGGAGCGTGCGTCCATGACGACGATGCGGTAGTACGGTGCGCGCATCTTGCCGAAGCGCTTAAGGCGAATCTTTACGGCCACTTTTGTGGTCACTCCTGTTTCTGAAACGGGGTCGAGCCCGGCGTTCTGCACCCGTGGGGCGGGCCGTACTAGGGGGTTCTAAAAGGACAAGATCCGGACGCGGAGAGAGGGGCCACGCAGATCAAGTACCTGTTCATTGTGCCAGATCAACGACGGGATTTCGACTTGACACCCGCGCCCCCGGCAATCGGCCGGCCACTGGAAGCGCAATCAGGCGGCAAATCCGCCCGCAGTCGTCGTGCAGGGCAGCCCCGAGCCGGGCGTCAGCGGGTCCAGACGTACAGTCCGGACCGGGTTGCGGGATCGACGCCGGCGGCCAGTTCCGCGAGTTGGCGGACATACCGGACGGCCTGCTCCGCACCGAAGGGCATGTCTTCTTCCGCGGCCCAGCTGTGCGCAACGTCCTCGAGGACGTCACCCTCGCCTTCGGTCTCGTAGCTGAGCAGGTCCGCGAGGGACCTGACCATGGCGGGCGGGACGCCGAGCAGGGAGTCGCTGGAGACGTCCACCATGGCGAGTTCGTAGTCGGCGCCGGCGGAGTGCACTGCCGTCCCGGCCAGGTCGCCGAGGCGCTCGACTTCGAAGTCGCTGATGTCCGGGATCCGGAGCGCCCCGGGTGCCGCCGCGCCCCCGTCCTCGAGCGCAGCCGCACGCTTGAGGGCTTCATCGTGGGTGGAGACAAAGATTTCGGTGAATCCCATGAGTGTTCCTTAGAAGCTCGGCGCTCGTTGCGCGGCGGAAAGTCAAGGTTCAGCCTAGCCCAGCGCGGCGCCGCTTCGGCGCCCGAATCCGGCGTGCGGCCGGCGTGCCGTCAGCGGACGGCCACGCGGATCCGGTTGCGCCACGGGTCCTCGAAGCGCAGTTCGGCTCCGGTATGGTGCGCCTGGACTCCGGCGGTCTTGAGGCGGTCGGCGAGGGCTCCGACGTCGTCGCCGGCCGGTACTTCGATCAGCACCTCGCCGAGGCCCAGGGTGTCCCGGCGGGGGCCAGCGCCGCGGCTGTTCCAGACGTTCATGGCCATGTGGTGGTGGTAGCCGCCGGCGGCGACGAACAGCGCCTGGCCGTGCCAGCCCGCTGTCTTCTCGAAGCCGAGGGTGTCCGACGTAGAAATCGTGCGCGGACTGCACGTCGCCGACCTGCAGGTGGACGTGCCCGACGCCGGCCTGCGCCTCGCGCTGCCCGGCGACGGATTCCTCGCTGAGGTGCTGCTCAAGGTAGCGCTGGGGCGGCAGGGCGAGGCTGTCCATCACCACGTTTTTGCCTTCCCAGGACCAGGCGTCGCGCGGCCGGTCCCAGTACAGCTCGATGCCGTTGCCTTCGGGGTCGGTGAAGTAGAACGCCTCGCTCACGAGGTGGTCGGCGCTGCCGGTGAAGGACTGCGGCTCGAACCGGGCCGCGCTGGCCACGGTGGCGGCGAGCGACGGCTGGTCGTCGAACAGCAGGGCGGTGTGGAAGAGGCCGGCCTCGCCGCGTGCGGGGATGTTCAGTCCGGGGGCCGGGGCCAGGTGGACCAGCGGCTTCCGCCGGCGGCCCAGGTAGAGCCCGCCGTCCTGCTCGGCGACGACGTCGAGGCCGAGGGCGCGCTGGTAGTAGTCGGTCATGAGCTTCATGTCGCCGACCTTGAGCATCACGGTGCCCATGGTGAGTTCGGCGGGTAGGAGATCCTGGGTGCTGGCTTCTGCGGTCATGTCATCGCTCCGGTGCTTCGGCGGCCACCGTCCTTCGATGACCCTTCATAGAGATAAATTACTTGAAGCTTCAATTTATTCCTAATGGGCGGAACGGGCGGAGGCGTCGCGGTGGACCGGCTGCCCGCGCAGCACAATGTGTTTGAGCTGCCGCAGAGTGGCGGGGTTGCTCCGCGGGTCCTCGTCCGTGACGAGGACATCGGCGCTGGCCCCTTCGCCGATGGACTCCGCGCCGAGCCAGCGCCGCGCCGCCCAGGCCCCGGCGTCGAGGGCTGCCCGGGCCGGGAGTCCCGCTGCGTGCAGGGCGTGGATCTCGTCGACGATCCGGCCGTGCCTGATCACGCTGCCGGCGTCGGTGCCCGCGTAGATGGCCACCCCGGCTTCGAAGGCTTCGAGGATCCGCTCGGCGCGGCGTTCCCAGAGCGTACGCATGTGCGCGGCGTAGCGGGGGAACCTGGCGTCGGCCTGCGCCGCGATGTCCGGAAAGGTGGCGATGTTGATCAGGGTGGGGACGATCGGAACGCCCTGCTCCACGAAGCGCGGCACGTGGCGCGGCAGCAGGCCGGTGCCGTGTTCAATGCAGTCGATCCCTGCGTCGAGCATGTCGTCGAGGGTCTCTTCGGCGAAGCAGTGCGCCGTCACCCGGGCACCTTCATCGTGGGCGGCCTGCACGGCGTCCGCGAGCACCCGGGCCGGGAAGCTGGCGGCGAGGTCGCCGGCGTCGCGGTCGATCCAGTCCCCCACGAGCTTGACCCAGCCGTCGCCGGCGCGGGCCTGTTTGCGCACGGCCTCGACAAGGTCCTCCGGCTCCACCTCGACGGCGAAGCCCCGCAGGTAGCGCCGGGTCCGGGCGATGTGCCGGCCCGCGCGGATGATGCGGGGCAGGTCGGCGCGCTGCTGCAGCCAGCGGGTGTCGTGCACGGCGCCGGCGTCCCGCACGAGCAGCGTTCCGGCGTCGCGGTCCGTCCGGGCCTGCGCCTCCGCCACGTTGTCCGGAACATCCCCGCCCGGGCCCGAGGCCGATGTGGCAGTGTGCGTCCACGAGCCCGGGCATGACCCAGCCGTCCAGTACGAGGTCCGGCTCGGCGGCGGGGCGGACGAAGGTCAACAGTCCGTCCACGGACCAGAGCCCGCGGCGTTCCTGGTCCGCCGCGGTCAGGATGGGGCCGCTGAACTCGATGATGCGCGTCATGGCCTAAAGCCTAATCCGCATGACGATCCGCCGGCCCAGGTCATCCAGGCCCAGCTGCGCCTCGTGGATCCGCAGGGCCGCCAACGACTGCCCGGGGCGCGTGGATTCCTCGAAACCGCAGCTTGCGTAGAACGGCGCATTGAACGGGACGTCCGCGAACGTGCAAAGCGTCATCGATTCATAGCCGCGGCTCCGTGCCGCATCGATGGCAGCGTGTACCAGGGACCGCCCGATTCCCCGTCCGGCAGAGGCAGGATGCACGGAGAGCTGTTCCAGATGGGCCTGGCCACCGGCCTCGTCAACGCGGGCAAATCCCACGGGCGGGCTTCCGGCGACCAGAAGGAAGACCGGCTCAACCGGCGTCGTCATGGAAGGGGCCGGGAGCGCATGACCCAGCCCAGCTTCGAGGATGCGGTCTGCCGCGGCCTCGAGAACCGGCAGCGCCGCGAGGTCCTCCGGCGTCGCCGTCCTGATGCGGGGCTGTGCCCTGGGCAAAGTCACGATGCCACGCTAACACCGCGGCCTGACCCGCCGCCGTCACACGCGGCTTCCGTCCGGACCGCCTGTGGTAGCTTCGTCTACGACCACACGGGTGCCCTTGCAGGGGCTGAGATCGGGCTGACGCAGCCTGCGACCGTTGAACCTGTCCGGGTAATGCCGGCGAAGGAAGTGAGTATTTCGTGAATACCCAATTGACACAGCACAGCCCTGTCCTCAACCAGGACGTCCCCGCGACCACCACACAGTCGTTGACGTCCCACTCACTGGCGTTCGACCACGGATGAGCAACACGGCATCCGTGTCCCCGTGACCGAAATCGCGTTGGCGGACCTTCGCCCGGCGGCACGCCCAACGCCCCGTTCCGGGTCTACCGCACGGCGGGTCCGGGAAGCGATCCGGTCCGCGGGCTGGAGCCGTTCCGCGCTCCCTGGATCGAGTGCCCGGGCGGACACCGAAACCTACGCCGGCCGGGAACGGGAACTGCTCGACGACGGCAAGTCAGCGGTCCGCCGGGGTGCGGCGTCGGCCGAGTGGCGGGGAGCACGGCCCGGTTCCGCGACGCGCCGTCGACAGGCCGGACGGTGACGCAGATGCGCTACGCCCGGGACGGCGTCATCACGCAGGAGATGCGGTTCGTGGCGCTGCGCGAGAACTGCGACGTCGAGCTGGTGCGCAGCGAGGTGGCCGCGGGCCGGGCGATCATTCCCAACAACGTCAACCACCCCGAATCGGAGCCGATGATCATCGGCAAGGCGTTCCTGGTGAAAATCAACGCCAACATCGGCAACTCGGCCGTGACCAGCTCCATCGCCGAGGAGGTCGACAAACTCCAGTGGGCCACCCAGTGGGGCGCGGACACCGTTATGGACCTCTCCACCGGTGACGACATCCACACCACGCGGGAATGGCTCATCCGCAACGCCCCCGTGCCCATCGGGACGGTGCCGATCTACCAGGCGCTGGAGAAGGTCAACGGCGAGGCCAACGCCCTCACCTGGGAGATCTTCCGCGACACCGTGATCGAACAGTGCGAACAGGGCGTGGACTACATGACCATCCACGCCGGAGTGCTGCTGCGCTATGTGCCCCTGACGGCCAACCGGGTCACCGGCATCGTGTCCCGCGGCGGCGCGATCATGGCCGGCTGGTGCCTGGCGCACCACCAGGAGAACTTCCTCTACACGCACTTCGATGAGCTGTGCGAGATCTTCGCCCGCTACGACGTCGCGTTCTCCCTCGGCGACGGGCTGCGGCCCGGCGCGACGGCGGATGCCAACGACGCGGCGCAGTTCGCCGAGCTGGACACCCTGGCGGAGCTCACCGCAGCGGGCCTGGGAGTTCGATGTGCAGGTCATGGTGGAGGGCCCGGGGCACGTGCCGTTCCACCTCGTCCGGGAAAACGTCGAGCGCCAGCAGGAGCTCTGCAAGGGCGCCCCCTTCTACACGCTCGGTCCGCTGGTGACCGACATCGCGCCGGGCTATGACCACATCACCTCGGCAATCGGCGCCACGGAGATTGCCCGCTACGGCACCGCGATGCTCTGCTACGTCACCCCCAAGGAACACCTCGGACTGCCGAACAAGGACGACGTGAAGACCGGGGTGATCACCTACAAGATCGCCGCCCACGCCGCCGACCTCGCCAAGGGCCACCCCGGCGCCGCACGAACGCGACGACGCCCTGTCCAAGGCCCGCTTCGAGTTCCGCTGGCGGGACCAGTTCGCGCTGTCGCTGGACCCGGTGACGGCCGAGGCCTTCCACGATGAGACGCTTCCGGCGGAGCCGGCCAAGACCGCGCATTTCTGCTCGATGTGCGGGCCCAAGTTCTGCTCCATGCGGATCAGCCAGGACATCCGGGACGAGTACGGCTCCGCGGACTCGCAGGCCGCCCTTGCCGCAGCTGGCGGCCGGAATGCGGGAAAAGAGCAGCGAGTTCCTGGCCTCCGGCGGCAAGGTCTACCTGCCGGAGCCTTCCGTGGGCGGACCCGCGGCCGGCTAGGAGGCGTGGGCGTGCTGGTGCCGGCCGACGTCGGCGATAAAGGCGCGGATGGCTTGGTCGCCCTCTGCTGAATCCTGGGGCCGGTGCCCGCCCGCAGCAATGCGGTGCAGGGCGCCGGTCTCGCGGAGGTAGCCGGCGATTTCCTCGTAGAGCGGCTCCCAGCCGCCGGTCAGGACCAGCGTGGGAACGCCCGGGACAATGTGCAGCGGGGCTTCCCATGGCGGCGCCTGCAGCCGGAGCCGCCGGGCAGACCGGAGGCCCTCCGGAGAAATGGCCCCGGTTGTCTCCGCCGAGAACACCCGGCGCACGAATTCCCGCTCGAAATCTTCATCGCTGAGGTGGTGCCGGACATCGAACAGGGGCTGCATCAGCGCCCGGTGCGCTGCCGTGGCCGGCAGTTCCGCGGTGAGCGAGAGGCAGGCCGGTTCCACCAGGGTCAGGGAATGCACGAGGTCGGGGCGCTCGACGGCGGCCATCATCGCCGCGATGGCGCCTTGCGAATGCGCCACGACGTGACCGCCCGAGGCGCCGCGGCCGTCGTCGGCGAGGGATCCCAGCACGATCCGGGCGTCGGCGGAAAAGTCCGATTCAAGCGGTTCCGTCGACGGCGTCAAAGCCGTGCCGGCGCAGGAAGAGGGCGTCGTAGTCCAACGCCATTCCATGCTGTTTCGGCCACGCCGCGGCGCCGAAGCTGCCGGCCCCGTGGACGAAAACTACGCGCTGCTTGAACATGATCCAACCCTATTGCACTCGGTGCTGACCTTGCGCCCCGCGACATACAGTCCCGGCGCGGGGTTTGCCGGATGCGCTACTTGCTGCCGCCGAGGAACTTGTCGAAGCCCTTGGGCAGGTTCAGCTGGGAGGGATCGAAGTCCGCCGCCCTGCTGGCCGAACGACGCGCCGGTGGGCAGCGCCTTCGGTCCTGCAGCCCGCCGGGCCTCGGCGTCCTGAGTTCCTGTGCGGCCTTGGCCGGGTTTCCGGAGCGGGCCTTTTTCTTCGGCGCGTTCTTGGCACCCTTGCGGGCACCTCCGCCGCCGCCCATGCCCGGCATGCCGGGCATTCCCGGCATGTCCGCCGCCGGCTGCCATCTTCTTCATCATCTTCTGCGCCTGGCCGAACCGCTCGAGCAGGCCGTTGACCTCGGAGACGTGGACACCGGAACCGCGGGCAATGCGGGCGCGGCGGGAGCCGTTGATGATCTTCGGCGCAACGCGTTCGTGCGGCGTCATGGACCGGACGATCGCCTCGACGCGGTCGATTTCACGCTCATCGAACTGCTCCAGCTGCTGCCGGATGTTCTGCGCCCCGGGCATCATCATGAGCATTTTCTTCATGGAGCCCATGTTGCGGATCTGCTGCATCTGGGCGAGGAAGTCGTCCAGGGTGAAGTCTTCCTGGTCGGCGAACTTCTTCGCCATCCGGGCGGCCTCGTCCTTGTCCCAGGACTTCTCGGCCTGCTCGATCAGGGTGAGCACGTCACCGATGTCGAGGATGCGCGAGGCCATCCGGTCCGGGTGGAAGAGCTCGAAGTCGTCCAGACCTTCACCGGTGGACGCGAACATGACGGGCTTGCCGGTGACCGAGGCGACGGAGAGCGCGGCACCGCCGCGGGCGTCGCCGTCGAGCTTGGAGAGCACGATGCCGGTGAAGTTGACGCCTTCATCGAACGCCAGGGCCGTGTTGACCGCGTCCTGGCCGATCATGGAGTCGATCACGAAGAGGACTTCGTTCGGGACGATCGCGCGCCGGATCTGGCGGGCCTGCTCCATCATTTCGGCGTCGACGCCGGTGCGGCCGGCGGTGTCAACGATCACGACGTCGTGCAGGGTGCGGCGGGCTTCCTCGACGCCGGCACGGGCGACGGCGACCGGGTCGCCGGCGGGGTGGTCGAGCTCGGTGGAGGTGGCACCCGGGTGCGGGGCGAAGACGGGAACCCCGGCGCGCTGGCCGACGATCTGCAGCTGCGTGACCGCGTTGGGGCGCTGCAGGTCGCAGGCGACGAGCATCGGGCTGTGGCCCTGGGCCTTGAGGTACCTCGCGAGCTTGCCCGCGAGGGTGGTCTTGCCGGCACCCTGCAGGCCGGCGAGCATGATGATGGTCGGCCCGGTCTTCGCGAGGCGGATCCGGCGGGTTTCGCCGCCGAGGATCTCGACGAGTTCCTCGTTGACGATCTTCACGATCTGCTGGCCCGGGTTCAGCGCGGCCGAGACCTCGGCGCCGAGGGCACGCTCGCGCACGCGGCCGGTGAATTCGCGGACCACCGGCACGGCAACATCAGCGTCCAGGAGGGCACGCCGGATCTCGCGGACTGTGGCGTCAACGTCCGCCTCGGTCAGGCGGCCTTTGCCACGGAGGTTCTTGAAGGTTGCTGTCAACCGGTCAGAGAGTGAATTGAACACGCGCCGTGCACTTCTTTCAGTGGATCTACAGATGGCGGCCGGTCCGGCACGCCAGCGTCGCGACTGGAGTTCGCCTGAACGAACCGCCTCGACAACGGGACTCGACTATCTAGGGTACCAAGACGTGCCTTCAAGATGGCATGCTGACTTAGATGACCAGCCAAACAACTGTGAAAACACTGCTCATCCTCGGCGCCTCCGGCGACCTGACCGGAAGGCTGCTGCTGCCGGGACTGGCACGGCTTGTGGCCCGCGGCCGGGCCGGGGGCCTCGACACTGGCTGGGCGCGGGCTCCAATCCGTGGACGCAGGAGCAGTGGCTGGAACGCCTCGACGCGAGCTTCGCCGACGCGGATCGCCAGGCGGATGCGGACGGCAAGAGGGAACTGAAGCGGATCCGCGAAACAGCAGCTACGTCCAGCTGGACGTGACGGCCGACGGGCAGCTGGCCGGGGAGCTGGCGCGGCTCGAGGGCCCCGTGGCGGTGTATTTCGCGCTGCCGCCGCAGCGTCAGCCAGACAGCCTGCGAGGCGCTGAAGCCTGAGCAGGTGCCCGCCCGGAACCCGGCTGGTGATGGAGAAACCGTTCGGGTCGGACCAGGAGTCCGCACGCCACCTGAACAAGGCGCTGGCCAACCTGGTACCTGAGGACCATATCCACCGGGTGGACCATTTCCTGGGCAAGGCGACGGTGCTCAACATCCTGGGCCTGAGGTTCGCGAACACGTTCCTCGAGCCGGTCTGGAACCGGGAGCACATCGAAAAGGTGGAGATCATCTTCGATGAGGACCTCGCCCTGGAGGGACGCGCCCGCTACTACGACGGCGCCGGCGCCCTCCGCGACATGATCCAGAGCCACCTGCTGCAGGTGATGGCACTGATGGCGATGGAACCCCCGGCCTCCATGGATGAGCGGGATCTCCGCGACGGCGTGGCGGCAGTGCTGCGCGCCAGCAGCATCAAGGCGCCCTACGCCAAAAACACCCGCCGTGCCCGGTACACGGCGGGGTCCATCAACGGCCGCAAGGTCCCGGACTACGCCAAGGAAGACGGCGTGGACGCGGCCCGGGGCACCGAGACCTTGCCGAAGTCAAGGTGGAGATCGACAACTGGCGCTGGCAGGGCGTGCCGTTCATCCTGCGCTCGGGAAGGCGATGGGCACCAAGCGCAAGGAGGCGGTGATCAGCTTCCGGCCCGTGCCGCACCTGCCCGAAGGGATTCACCGGGGTGGACTCCCCCAACCAGCTGCGAATCGGTTTCGGCCCGGACACCCTGCAGCTCGACGTCGATGTGAACGGCCCCGGCGACATCCTCAGCCTGGACCGGGCCACGCTCCTAGGCGGAGCTGAGCGCCTCGGGCTCCTGCCCTACGGCGAAGTACTGGAGGGTGTCCTCACCGGAGATCCCCTGCTGTCCGTGCGGGGCGACACCGCCGAGGACTGCTGGCGGATCGTGGATCGCCGTGCTCAAGTCGTGGGAGCGGGACATCCGTGCCGCTGCAGGAGTACGCCGCCGGCAGTCCCGGGCCCGGACAGCCCGCTGGACTGACCGCCGATCGACCAGCGTGGCCTGACCGCAGAACAAAAAAGCGGGCCGGTTATCTCTCCAGGCAACCGGCCCGCGTTCTTTGTTGTCTATCTGGTGCCGCCGGTGGCGCTTAGATCGCGGCCGATCCGCGTTCGCCCGTGCGGACCCGCACAGCCTCGAACACATCCATCGTCCAGACCTTGCCGTCGCCGGCCCGGCCGGTGTTCGAGCTGGCGATGATGACATCGAGGATGTCGTCGGCCTGCTCGTCGGTGGCCAGGACTTCTACCCGGATCTTGGGCAGGAGGTCCACGTTGTACTCGGCTCCGCGGTACACCTCGGTGTACCCGCGCTGCCGGCCGTAGCCGCTGGCCGCACTGACCGTGAGGCCCTGGACACCGTAGGCCTCAAGGCCTTCCCGAATTGCGTCGAGCTTTTCGGGCCGGACGATTGCTGTGATCAGTTTCATGCCCCCACACTTTCCTTGCCTGCTGCGCTCTTCTTGCCGTTGGAGGACGGGATCCGCCGGAGCGGGTCCTCGGCCTGCGGCTTGCCGGTGATCAGTTCATGCAGCGGCTGGAAGCTTCCGCCGTGGCCGCCTACACCGAACTCGTAGGCCGTCTCTGCGTGCAGGCTGAGGTCCACGCCGACAACTTCCTGTTCCTGGGAAACCCGGAAGCCCATGCGTCTTGTGGATGGCCAGGGCGATCACGGCGGTCAGGATTGCCGAGTAAGGCGATCGCGATGCCGGCCACTGCGAGCTGGGCCCACAGCTGGGTGAAGCCGCCGCCGTAGAAGAGGCCGCCACCGATGCCCTCGACCGGGAGGGCGATGAAGCCGAGGGCCACGGTGCCGATGATGCCGGAGACGAGGTGGACGCCGACGACGTCGAGCGAGTCGTCAAAGCCCCAGCGGAACTTCAGGCCGACGGCGAGCGCGGAGGCCACACCGGCCACGACGCCGAGGCAGAGGGCGCCGATCGGGCTGACGTTGGCGCAGGCCGGGGTGATGGCGACGAGACCGGCAACCACACCGGAGGCGGCACCGAGCGACGTCGGGTGTCCGTCACGGATGCGCTCCGTGATGAGCCAGCCGAGCATGGCCGCGGCGGGGGCTGCCGAGGGTGTTGACCCAGATCAGGCCGCCCTGCTCCGCCGTGGTGGCTGCGCCGCCGTTGAAGCCGAACCAGCCGAACCAGAGGATTGCCGCGCCGAGCATCACGAACGGGATGTTGTGCGGGCGGTGGTTCGGGTCCTTGCCGAAGCCCTTGCGGTTGCCGATGATCAGGACGAGGATCAGCGCGGCGACACCGGCGTTGATGTGCACGACCGTGCCGCCGGCGAAGTCAATCGCGGGGCCCAGGGCCTTGCCGATGGTGCCTTCCGGGCCGAACAGCCCGCCGCCCCAGACCATGTAGGCGAGCGGGGCAGTAGACCAGCGTGACCCAGACCGGTACGAAGACCGTCCATGCGCCGAACTTGGCGCGGTCTGCGATCGCGCCGCTGATCAGTGCCACAGTGATGATGGCGAAGGTGGCTGCGTAGCCGACCTTGATGAGTCCGTCAGGGGTGGTGATGCCCTCGAGCCCGAAAGTGGCGAACGGGTTCCCGACGATCTCCAGGAAGCCTTCTCCGGAGCTCATCGAGGCGCCCCAGAGCACCCAGACCACACCGACCATGCCGATGGAGATGAAGCTCATCATCATCATGTTCAGTGCAGCCTTGGCGCGCGTCATGCCGCCGTAGAAAAATGCGAGTCCTGGTGTCATGAACAGCACGAGTGCCGCCGCCACCATCAGCCATACGTGACCTGCGGTAAGTTCCATGGTGCACGTCCTCCCTTGCTTAGATGCGATCTAAGGTTTGTCCTTGCGGATTGCTCCGCCTGCCCCAACGCGTTTTTGCGTTCTAAGAAGAGTTTTGCCGGGCCGTGTTTCACCGGCAGAGGATTTAGATTGCCGGGTTGTTACAAGAACCTCCCGGAAGTAAATGGTGCGTCTCCGGCTTGTTACGGTTATGTTTCACGCCTTCATTTCCGCCACCCGCGGTCCCCGATCGAGGACGACACAACACCATGAGTAAGACTCCCCGCCCCGCCGGTGAAACCCGGCCCCGGGCCGACGACAGCCCCTCGGGCCGCGCCCGGCTCCCCCGGGACATCAAGGTGATGTTGGCCGCCGCCTTCCTGATCGCGCTCGGCTTCGGACTGGTGGCACCGGTCCTCCCGCAGTTCGCCACCACGTTCGACGTCGGCGCGACGGCCGCCGCCGTGATCGTGAGCATCTTCGCGTTCATGCGGCTCGTTTTCGCCCCGGCCGGCGGGGCACTGATCGTGCGGCTGGGCGAACGGCCGGTGTATGTGGCCGGGCTGCTGATTGTGGCGGCGTCCACCGCGGCCTGCGCCTTCGCCCAGGACTACTGGCAGCTGCTGGTGTTCCGCGGCCTCGGCGGCGCGGGTTCGGTGATGTTCACGGTGGCATCGATGGCCCTGGTGATCCGGCTGGCACCGCCGGAAAGCCGCGGCCGGGTCTCCGGCGCCTACGCCTCGGCCTTCCTGATCGGCAACGTCTGCGGTCCGATCGTGGGCGGCCTGCTCGCCGGCTTCGGCCTCCGCGTCCCGTTCCTGGCGTACGCCGCCGCCCTGGTCCTGGCGGCCCTGGTCGTGCAGACCCAGCTCAGCCACGTCCCGGCCGCATCGCGCCCCGAGGGTGGCACGGCCCCTGCCATGGAGCTGCGCGAGGCGCTGCGGGACAGCGCCTACCGGGCCGCCCTGGTCTCCAGCTTCGCGAACGGCTGGGCCACCTTCGGCGTGCGGATGGCCACGGTGCCGCTCTTCGCCGTCGCGGCGCTCGGCGCGGGTCCGGAATCGGCCGGCTGGGCGCTGGCCGTGTTTGCGGCAGGAAACGCGGCGGCCCTGACGTTCTCCGGCCGGCTCGCCGACACCCTGGGCCGGAAACCCCTGATGGTGGCGGGCCTGCTGGTCACCGGCACGGCCACCGCCGCCATCGGCTTCACCGGGCATCTGCCCTGGTTCCTCGTGGCGTCCGCCGTCGCGGGCATCGGCTCCGGCCTGCTCGGCCCCGCCCAGCAGGCGGCCATCGCCGATGTGATCGGCAATGAACGCTCCGGCGGACGCGTCCTCGCCGTGTTCCAGATGACCGCTGACAGCGGGGCCATCATCGGTCCGGTGTTAGCCGGGGTGCTGGCGGACCGCCTGGGCTACGGCTGGGCTTTCGGCGTCACCGGCGGCGTCCTGATCGTTGCGGCGGCCGGATGGCTGCTGGCCCGGGAGACGTTCCGGGGGCAGTCCGCGGCGAAGGCCTGAGGCCGGGCCCGGCGCCGCGGTCCGCGGGGCGCCCCGGCCTTGGCTAAGCTGGGAGGGACTTGCCAAATCTTCCGGAGGTACTGCCTTATGGCGCCAATCGACCATGCACGTGGGAATTCAGCTGCCCCCGAGCCCCATGATCATGATTCCGCGCCAGCGGGCAACAAGAAGCGCGCACGGCTGATCGCCGCCGGCGGGATCGTCGCCGTCGTGGTTGCCGCGGCGGTGGCCATCCCCCTGACGTTCGGGGCTCCGGCTCCGCAGCCCGCTGCCTCCAGCCCGGCCGCCACCACCGAAGCCGCGGTCGAGACCCCGGAAGTGGGCCCGCCTGTCACGTACTACGACCAGGCCGGTCCGCCGGCGGGTTCTCCGCTGGAGAAGATTGAACCGCTCACGGTAAACGTCTCCAACGACCAGGTGGGCACCTCCCTGACCAAGGGACTGACGGGTATCTCGCTCGAAGCCACGGACTTGGCCGACCCCGGCCTGAGCAGCGACAACCCTACGATCGTCAAGCTCCTCAAGGAGATTGACCAGCCGGTCCTGCGCTTTGGCGGCAACGCCGTGGACCGCCGTTTCCTGTGGACGTCCAGCGGCGAGGGCCTCCCCGCCAGCTATCAGGGGGACAAGGCACACCCGGGCAGGACCGTCGGACCGGCGGACCTCGCGCGGCTGATGACGCTCCTGGAGGCAACGGACTCCAAGGTCAGCCTCACGGTGGACCTGGGCCACTACGACCCGAACCGCGCGGCGGACATGGTCAAGCACGCCTCGCAGATCTTCGGTGACCGGCTGCTCAGCATCACGGTCGGCAACGAACCCAACGGCTTCGTCTTCAACGACGTGAAGTCCAGGTCCGGCGGCTACAGCCTGGACCAGTACATCCGGGAACTGAAGGATTACGCCAACGCAATCTATGCCGTGGCCCCCAACGTCCCGATCTCCGGTCCCGGCGCGTACGACCAGAAGTGGTGGCAGCCGTTCATCGATGCGGACATCCCGCAGAAGAAGATCCTGACCTTCCACAACTACCCGCTGTACAGCTGCAACGGTGCAGACCCGAAGGGTTCGCCCACCATGGCCAACCTGATGAGCCGGCTTATGCACGACCGCGCGGCGGACTACCAGCAGAGCGCCCTCAAGGTCGGCCAGGCTGCCGGCGTGGAGACCTGGCTGCCGGAGACCGGCATTGCCGCGTGCCCGGGGTCGAACGAGACCTCGCGTACCCATGCCTCCGCCCTCTGGACGGCCGACTACGCCCTCAATGCCGCGCAGCTGGGCGTTACCCGGATCGGTTTCCACAGTTCCTTGCTCACCTGCAAGGGCGGTCCGCCCATGTCCGCCATCTGCAGCGCCGGCGCCTACCCGCTGGGCAACGGCCAGATCTCCGGCCGCGCCAACTTCTACGGCATCTCGATGGTCGCCGAACTTGAGGGCGGAAAGTTCCTGAAGCTGGACAGCTCCGGCGGCGGGCTGGCCTACAGCTACGCGGTGCAGAACGCCAACGGCAGCACCACGGTGATCGTGGTCAACGAGAACAACCCGGAAACGGCGGCGCAGACGGATGTGACCCTGAAGCTTCCCGGCAAGCCGCTGACCGGCACCATGACCCAGCTGACCGGCCCGAGCTACGGGGCCGAGGACAGCACGTTGATCGACGGGGCGAAGACCGAACCGACCCCGCTGGCCGACCGCACCACGGTCCCGGGCTTCCAGTACAAGGCCGGGACGCAGAACTTCAAGCTGACGGCCGGCACCGTGACGGTGCTGAACTTCACCTACTGACGGTTCCTGTTCCAACCAAAATGCCTCCGTTTCCCGGCCGGGAAACGGAGGCATTTTTGTGTCCGGGGAAGCGGCGGCTCAGTTCAGCAGCGCGTCGACGAAGCTCTCGGCGTCGAACGGGGCGAGGTCGTCCGCGCCCTCGCCGAGGCCGATCAGCTTGACGGGCACGCCGAGCGACTTCTGGATGGCGACGACGATGCCGCCCTTGGCGGTGCCGTCCAGCTTGGTCAGGACGATGCCGGTGATGTTCACGACCTCGGCAGAAGACCCGGGCCTGGTTCAGGCCGTTCTGGCCCGTGGTCGCGTCCAGGACCAGGAGCACCTCGTCCACCTCGGCGAGCTTTTCAATGACGCGCTTGACCTTGCCGAGCTCGTCCATCAGGCCCACCTTGTTCTGCAGGCGCCCGGCGGTGTCGATCATGACGACGTCGACTTCCTGGTCGATGCCGGCCTGGACCGCTTCGTAGGCGACGGATGCCGGGTCGGCCCCGTGGACGTCTGACTTGACGGTGGGGACCCCGACGCGCTGGCCCCAGGTGGCCAGCTGCTCGGCGGCGGCGGCACGGAAGGTGTCAGCGGCGCCCAGGAGCACGTCCTTGTCCTCGGCCACGAGGACGCGGGCCAGTTTGCCCACTGTGGTGGTCTTGCCGACGCCGTTGACGCCGACCACGAGCACGACGGCGGGCTTGTCGCCGTGCCGCTCCACCCGCAGGCTGCGGTCCATCGTGGGGTCCACGAGCTTGATCAGTTCCTCGCGCAGCAGCGCCTTGACCTGCTCCGGGGAGCGCGTGCCGAGGACCTTCACCCGTTCCCGGAGGGCGTCCACCAGCTGCATCGTGGGTTCGGTGCCGAGGTCGGCGAGCAGGAGGGTCTCCTCCACCTCGTCCCAGACGTTCTCGTCGATCTTGTCCGCGGAGAGCAGGGCCAACAGGCCCTTGCCGAGGATGTTGTTGGACTTCACGAGGCGTTCGCGCAGGCGGGTCAGGCGGCCCGCGACCGGCAGCGGCGTCTCGACCGGGACGATTTCCAGGCCGGCGACGTCGTCCGGGACCTCGACCGTGTCGACGCCTTCGACGCCTTCGACGTCGGTGGCCTCAGGGGTCCCGCGTTCGCGTGTTGGTGCCGGCCGGTCCTCGACGAGGGTTCCTCCCGCGGCACCTGACTCGACGGGATCGTTCTCGTCCCGCGTCCCGGGGTAGTTCGTGATGTTTTTCCGGGTCTTCATGAGGACCGGAATCAGCGCACCGAGAACCACCAGGGCAGCGAGAATGGGCAGGATAATGGGGAGGATGTCGTTCACTCCCCTAGCTTCTCACAAACGGGAAAGCGGCCGCGGAGGCACCGGCGGCCCGGCGGAGCCGCGGTTCAGACCTCCGCGCCGAGACGCTGGCTGATGACAGTGGAGACGCCGTCGCCGCGCATGGTGACACCGTAGAGCGCGTCGGCGACTTCCATGGTGCGCTTCTGGTGCGTGATGACGATCAGCTGGCTGGATTCGCGCAGCTCCTCGAAGATGGTGATGAGCCGACCCAGGTTGGTGTCGTCCAGGGCCGCCTCCACCTCGTCCATGACATAGAACGGCGACGGCCGGGCCTTGAAGATGGCGACGAGCAGGGCCACTGCCGTGAGCGAGCGTTCGCCACCGGAGAGCAGCGAGAGGCGTTTGATCTTCTTGCCCGCCGGACGGGCTTCGACTTCGATCCCGGTGGTAAGCATGTCCGAGGGGTCTGTGAGGACCAGCCGGCCCTCGCCGCCGGGGAACAGCCGGGCGAAGACGCGGACGAACTGGGCGGCCGTGTCCTCGAAGGCCTCGGTGAAGACCTTCTGCACGCGCTCGTCGACTTCCTTGATGATGTCCAGCAGGTCCTTGCGGCTGGACTTGAGGTCCTCCAGCTGCGTGCTGAGGAACTGGTGGCGTTCTTCCAGTGCGGCGAACTCCTCTAGGGCCAGCGGATTGACCCTGCCCAGCGCGGAGAGATCCCGTTCGGCACGCTTGAGCCGCTTCTCCTGCTCGTCCCGGACAAACGGTTTGCCGTCGACGATCTCGCGGCCGTCCTCATCCACCGGGGCGCGCAGGGCGGCCCACTTGTCCGCCGACTCCCCGGCCGGCAGGGGCACGGGCCGGTCCGGGCCGTAGTCGGCGACGAGCTGATCGGCCGTGAGCCCCAGTTCCTCGACGCTCCTGAGCTCGAGGGCCTCGATCCGGAGCCGCTGCTGCGCGCGGGCCAGTTCGTCGCGGTGCACGGAATCGGTGAGTTCAGCGAGTTCCCGGGCCAGGGCGTCATTGCCGGTGCGGACCGCGGCGAGTTCGCGGTCCATCTGCTCCCGGCGCTCCTCGGCGCTGTCCCGGTCCTGGCGGGCCAGCTCGACGGACACGTCGAGGAAGCTGATGACGTGCCCGACGGCGGCGGAGACGGCGGCGGCGCGGCCGGCCTGGAGCCGGCGGCGGCGCGCCCGTTCCGCGGCTTCCTCGCGGGCACGGCGTTCGGTCGCGGCGGCGCGCTCCAGGGAGGACGCCCGGTTGCGGGTGGCCGTGAGCTGTTCCTCGGCGCTGCGCAGCGCGAGCCGGGCCTCCATCTCGGCGCTCCGGGCCAGCGACGCAGCCAGCGCCAGGGCATCGCGGTGCTCGGCGGACGGCTCTTCCTCGGCGGGCGCCTCCTGGGCCGCGGCCAGCCTCGCGGCCACCGCTTCGAGTGCTTCCTGTTCGTTGACGATGTTCGCCTCGGCCTTGGCGAGCGATGCGGCGAGCCGTTCGCTTTCGCCGACGGCGCTGCGCAGCACGGAGTTCAGGTGCCCCAGCCGCTCGGCCACGGCGGCGAGCCGGGCATCCGAGTCGTGGAGCCTCTCCAGGGCCGCGTCCGCGCGTTCCTGTGCCTCGGCCCGACTCGCCTGCGCCGCGGACAAGGCGAAGCGGTTCCGTTCGAGCCCTGCGGTGACCGTGGCCAGCTGCGCCGATGCGTCGTCGACGGCTGCCTGCACCTCGAGCAGGGAGGGCGCCTTGGCGGACCCGCCGCTGACCGTCAATGCGGTAAAGACGTCCCCGGCCCGGGTGACGGCCGTCAGCTCCGGGCGGGCGGCGATCAGGCCGACCGCGGACTCCAGATCCTCGACGACGGCGACTGACGCGAGCAGCCCGAACAGCGGCAGGCGGGACGCTTCCTCCCCCGGGCCGGAGACCGCGACAAGGTGCGAGGCCCAGCGGGCGCCGGCGGGAAGTTTTGCGTCTGGCGCGGACGGGCCGGAAGATGCCGCAGCGCCGGCCAGCAGCAGCGAGGCCCGGCCGGCGTCGTCGTCCTTCAAACGGCGCACCGCGGCGGCGGCGGCGTCCGCGTCCTGCACCACGACGGCGTCGGAGGAGACACCGAGTGCGGCGGCGATGGCGGCCTCGTACCCGGCCTCCACCGTGATCATTTCGGCCAGGGATCCCAGGACGCCTGGCAGTCCGGCGCCGAGCACGTGCCCTGTCCCGTCCTTCCGGTTCAGGCCCAGCTGCAGGGCGTCGCGGCGCGCCACGAGGGCACCGCGTTCCCGGTCGCCCTCGCGTTCGGCGGCTTTGAGGGCATCGATGTCGGCGGTGATCGAGTCGAGTGCTTCGCTGGCGTCCTCGTAGTCGGCGTCGAGGGTTTCCTCGCCGTCCTCGACGCCGGCCACCTGGGACTCCAGCGCGGTGAACTCGCTCTGGGCGTGCCGGCGGCGCTCGTCCCCGGCCTTTTGGGATTCGCGGAGCCGGCCGAGTTCGGCCTGCGCCGACTCGACACGGGACCGGGCCGAGCCGACCTGGCCGGCGAGCTTCGCGAGGCCCTCCCGCCGGTCCGCGGCGGCACGGAGCAGGGCCGCGAGCCGCTTGTCCTCGGCGGAGGCGGCGTTTTCGGCGTCCTGTTTCGCCGAGCTGGCAGCCTCCAGGGCGCCGCGCCGGTCCAGGATCTGCTGCTCCAGGGCGGCCTGTTCCTCGCGGACCCGGGCGGCCTGGCGGTCCAGCTGGTCAGGGTCCCGGCCGGTGTCCGGGACGGCGTCGGAGGCGCCGAGCAGGCGGCGGCGTTCCTCGGCCAGTGAGCCGAGCGAGCGCAGCCGTTCCCGGCCTGCGGAGAGCTGGTACCAGTTGTCGCGGGCGGCGTTGAGCCTGGGTGTGGCCTCCGCCGCGGCCTGTTCCAGGCCGGCCTGCCGCTGCCGTCCGAGGTCCAGTTCCCGTTCGACGACGCCGCGCCGGGCTTTGAGGGCCGACTCGTCCGCGACGTCCTGCTCCAGCGCGGACTGCAGCTGCACGAGGTCGTCCGCCAGGAGGCGCGAGCGGGCATCGCGGACTTCGAACTGGACGGTCTGGGCCCGCCGCGCCACCGCGGCCTGCTTGCCGAGCGGGGTCAGCTGCCGCCGGATTTCGGCGGTGAGGTCGCTGAGCCGCTGCAGGTTGGCCTGCATCGCTTCGAGTTTGCGGACCGTTTTTTCCTTGCGCCGCCGGTGTTTGAGGATGCCCGCGGCTTCTTCGATGAAGCCGCGCCGGTCCTCGGGTGTGGCGTGCAGGACCTTGTCCAGCTGGCCCTGGCCCACGATCACGTGCATTTCCCGGCCGAGGCCGGAGTCGGAGAGGAGTTCCTGGATGTCCAGGAGCCGGCAGCCGGCGCCGTTGATGGCGTATTCCGAGCCGCCGGTCCGGAAGAGGGTGCGCGAGATGGTGACTTCGCTGTAGTCGATCGGGAGGGCGCCGTCGCTGTTGTCGATGGTCAGCGAGACGTGGGCGCGGCCCAGCGGCGGTCGCCCGGACGTACCGGCGAAAATGACGTCTTCCATCTTGCCGCCGCGGAGTGTCTTGGCGCCCTGCTCACCCATGACCCAGGCCAGGGCGTCCACCACATTGGATTTGCCGGAACCGTTGGGGCCGACCACGGCGGTGACGCCTGGCTCGAATTCGAAAGTCGTCGCCGAAGCGAAAGACTTGAATCCCCGGACGGTCAGGCTCTTGAGGTGCAAGGTGCTTCGGAACTCCTTCAGTGACGGCGGTTGCTGTGCCGTGGATCTACGTGCTCAATCTATCGCGTGCGCCACGGAATTCCGCGGATTTACGGTGCTTCCGGGGCCGCCCGGCAGCCCGCCTACCAGCGGCCGTTGCGGGGTTTGGGCTGGCACACCGGGCACGTGTAGGAGGACCGGTTCATGAACTGTTCCCGCTTCAGGAGGCTCACCAGTCCCGCGGCCGCGCAGCGTTTGCATGCCTCGCCGTCGCGTCCGTAGGCGTTGAGGGAACGGTCGAAGTAGCCGGAGGCGCCGTTGACGTTGACGTAGAGCGCATCGAAGCTGGTGCCGCCGGCGGCGAGGGCATCGGTCATGACCTCGCGGGCAGCGTCCAGCACCCGTTCGGCGTCGGCCCGGCGCAGGGTGTCCGTGGGGCGGGCGTAGTGCAGGCGCGCCTTCCAGAGGGCCTCGTCCGCGTAGATGTTGCCGATCCCGGAGACGAGCCCCTGGTCCAGCAAGGCCCGTTTGAGGCCGGTCTTCCGGGCCCGGAGGCGGCGGTAGAACTCGTCGAAGGAGAAATAGGGGTCCAGCGGGTCACGGGCGATGTGCGAGGCTTCCTCGGCGATCAGCGGAAGCGGGGTCTCGGCGAGCCCGCCGGGCCCGCCGTCGGACGTGGCGATCAGCGAGGTCAGGAACAGCCCGCCGAAGATGCGCTGGTCCACGAAGCGGAGCTGGTCAGGCATGCCGTCGGCCGGGCTGAGCCGCAGCCGCACTTTGAGGTGTTTCTCGTCCGGAACGCCGCCGTCCTGCATCAGGAGCTGGCCGGACATGCCCAGGTGGGCCATGAGTGCCACGGCCGGCGGGGCAGCCGCGGGCTGGTCTCCGGCGGATACGCCGTCCGGTGTGTCGGCCAGCGGCAGCCACAGGAACTTCCCGCGCCGGACCACGTCCAGCACCCGGGCGCCCTCAAGGTTGCCGGCGAAGTCCTCCGGGCCGAGCGCGTGCCGGCGTACGGAGCGCGGATCCACCACGTCAACGGACGTGATGGTCCGGCCCCGCACCCAGCTCACGAGGCCGCGGCGGACAACTTCAACCTCGGGCAGTTCGGGCACAGGGTGTGCCTAGCTGCCGGCCGGGGTGTGCAGCTGTTGCGGTTCGGACGCCGTCCCGGACGGTGCCGAGAGCCGGCGCCAGGCGTCGGCGGCGGCTTCCTGTTCGGCTTCCTTTTTGGAGTTGCCCGAGCCGGTGCCGTAGTCGTTGCCGCCGATGCGCAGGACGGCCTCGAAGGTCCGTGCATGGTCCGGGCCGGAGCCCTCGACGGCGTAGTTGATCGTCCCGAGCTGGCGGCTGGCCGCGAGCTCCTGGATGCTGGTCTTCCAGTCGGTGCCGGCGCCAAGCGCGGCGGCGTCCAGCAGGAGGGGCCCGATCAGCCGCATGACCAGCTGGCGTGCGGTTTCAATGTCGTTGGAGACATAGGTGGCGCCGATCAGCGCCTCCATGGTGTCAGCCAGGATGGACGCCTTGTTCTTGCCTTCGGTGAGCTTTTCGCCCTGTCCGAGGTAGATGTACTCCCCGAGGCCGATGCTGCGGCCGATGCCGGCGAGGGCACGCGTGCTGACGACGGCGGAGCGGCGCTTGGCCAGGTCCCCTTCGGGCAGCGTCGGGTTGTCACGGTACAGCGCATCCGTCACGGAGAAGCCCAGGATGGAGTCACCCAGGAACTCGAGCCGTTCGTTGGTCGGAATGCCGCCGTTTTCGTAGGCGTAGGAACGGTGTGTGAGCGCAAGACGAAGCGTCCCGGCGTCAATAGAGACACCGAGACGCTTCAGAAGCTCTTCAGTTGAAGACATCTTAGTCAGCCTGTCGGCGGATTAGACGTCTGCGACCTTGCGGCCCTTGTATTCAAGGAACAGCGCGGTGCCAGCCGAGTCGGTAACGACCTTTGCCTGGTGCGGCAGGCTGTACGTGACCTGGCCGTTCTCGACGGTCTTCACCAGGTGGGGGGCAGTTGCCTTCCACTGGGAGCGGCGGGCGCGGGTATTCGAGCGAGACATTTTCCGCTTCGGGACAGCCACGGCTAACTCATTTCTCTCTAGAAAAACACTTACAAATCAGTTTTGCCGGTCAGGCTTAGCCAAGTCAGCTAGGGCAGCCCAGCGAGGATCTACGATCTCGTGGTGATGCCCCGGCTCGTCTTCCAGGCGAACTCCACATTCGGAGCAAAGGCCCTGGCAGTCTTCCCGGCACACCGGCTGGAACGGCAGCATGGTTACAACTGCGTCCCGCAACACCGGCTCAAGATCGATCAGATCGTGCTCGACTCGACGTTGCTCTTCTTCGTCTTCTTCGTCGGAGAATTCAGCATCCTCGTAGAAGAAAAGTTCTTGCACATTGACCTCAAGGTCATACGCAAGGGGATCCAGGCATCGGCCGCATTCGCCAGTAACTTCGACGTTCGCGGTTCCTGATACCAGAATTCCTTCGTGTACGGCCTCAAGCCGCAGATCCAGCTCGACATCCGAGCCTTCCTGCACGCCAATGAGTGCCACACCAAGATCACCTGGTGCGGGTACATGTTCCGTCAGCGTCCGCATGCTTCCCGGGCTGCGCCCGAGGTCCTTGACGTCGAACGCCAAGGGCGAACTAGCATTCCGTTTAATGAGAACTCCTGTTGAACATATGACCGACGTACTATCTTAGCCTGATCTTCCGGACGGACTCAAACCGGACGCAGGGCCGCGGTTCGCACCGCAGTCCAGCCCCGATGAGGGCCGCGTAACCGGCAGCAGGCCGCCGAGTACCGATCAAGCTTACCCTCTGCGCGCCTGATCGCGGACAGGCTCGCCCGCGTGCAGCCGTTTCAGTACGGATCGGGGGACATACTCGGAGACGTTGCCGCCCAGAGTGAAGACTTCCTTGATCAGCGTGGACGACAAATGCAGGTAATGTCCCTCGGCCGGGAGGAACACCGTTTCGACACCGGTGAGCTGCCGGTTCATGGTGGCCATGGGCAGCTCGTAGTCGAAGTCCGAGGACGAGCGCAGGCCCTTCACAATGGCGTCGGCACCCCGCTGCTTGCAGTACTCGGCCAGCAGGCCCTCCCCCACCGGTTCCACGACAATCCCGCGCAGGGACGCCAGGGTTTCCCGGGCCATGTCAATCCGCTCGTCCAGGCTGAAGCGGTACTTCTTCGCGTAGTTCGTGGAGACTGCCACGATCACCTCGTCGAAGAGGCCGGCAGCCCTGGCAATGACTTCCAGGTGTCCATTGTGGATGGGGTCGAAGGAGCCAGGGCATACGGCGCGTCTCATGCTCCGAACCTACCGTATTCCCGGGCCGGGATACCATGACTGCATGCCAGCAACGATCATTCCCTTCAGCGTGGCCGGAGGTGTGGTTCTCGTGACGGGGGCCGCCATGGGCATGGGCCGGCTCTACGCGCTCCGGGCAGCCCGTGAGGGTGCCGCCGTCGTGATTCTCTGGGACGTGGACGCTGACGGCCTGGCCGCCACCGCCGCCGAAGTGGCAGACCTCGGCGCGCGGGCGGTCGTCCGGCGGGTGGACCTCGCCGACCGGGAATCGATCGCGGCCGCCGCGGCCGAATGCGCGGCCGAGGGCCCGCTGGCGCTGCTCGTCAACAACGCGGGGATCGTCCGCGGCGCGCTCTTCTGGGAACACCGCCCGGAGCAGGACATCGCCCTGACCATGGACATCAACGCGCTCGCGCCGATGTATGTCACGCACGCCTTCCTGCCGGCCATGATGGCCGACGCCGGCCGGCCGCGCCGGATCCTGAACGTCGCCTCCGCCGCGGGCACCGTCTCCAACCCCAGGATGAGCGTCTACGCCGCCTCCAAGTGGGCAGTGATCGGCTGGAGCGACTCGCTGCGGCTGGAGCTCGAGCAGCAGGGCCTCCGGCACCTGAGGGTGACCACGTTCTGCCCCAGCTACATCTCCACCGGAATGTTCGACGGCGCCCGCGGTCCGCTGCTGACCCCGCTGATGACCCCGGATGACGCGGTCGACCGGGCGTGGCGCGCCACCGCCGCCGGGCAGCCGCAGCTGATCGCCCCGGCCATGGCGACGCTGGGCAAGGTCCTGAAGGGCATCCTGCCGGTGCGGGCCTGGGACTTCGTCGGTGGAAAACTGTTTGGCATCTACTCCACGATGGACAAGTTCACGGGGCGGACCGTCCCCGACACGAAGGCAGGCTCCCGATGACCGCTCCGCTCCAGTTCCCATGGCAGCGCGCCGCGACCGGCGCCAACCTGCTCTCCGTCGAAGGCACCCTGGGTGTCACGATCTTCGAGGAGATGACCACCCTGGCGCTGCAGACCGGGGCCATCAACCTCGGTCAGGGTTTCCCGGACGAGGACGGCCCGGCGGAGATCAAGGCCGCGGCCCAGGCGGCGATCGCCGCGGGCTACAACCAGTACGCCCCGGGCAAGGGCATCGTTGAGCTCCGCGACGCCATCTCCCTCCACCAGGAGCGGTTCTACGGGCTGACCCCGGACCCGCAGACCGAAATCATCGTCACGACAGGCGCCACGGAGGCCATCGCCGCCTCGCTGCTCGCCCTCGTGGGCCCCGGGGACGAGGTCCTGACCTTCGAGCCGTTCTACGACTCCTACGGCGCCATCATCGGCCTCTCCGGCGCCCGCCACGTGACCGCGCCGCTGCTGGCGCCGGACTTCATGCCGGATCTGGACGCCCTCGAGGCGGCCTTCAACAACCGCACCAAGGTGGTGCTGGTCAACAACCCGCACAACCCGACCGGTGCGGTGTTCCCCCGGGAGGTGCTCGAGCGCGTCGTCGAACTGGCGACGAAATATGACGCCGTCATCATCACCGACGAGGTCTACGAACACCTGACCTTCGGCGTCCGCCACATCCCGATTGCCACGTTGCCGGGAGCGGCCGAGCGTACGCTGACCATTTCCTCGGCCGGGAAGACGTTCTCCTTCACCGGCTGGAAGATCGGCTGGCTCAGCGGCCCGGAACACCTCATCGCCGCCGCCCGGACGGTCAAGCAGTTCCTGAGCTACAGTTCGGGCACCCCGTTCCAGGGCGCCATCGCCGTGGGCCTCGGCCTCCCGGACGAGTTCTACGTGGGGATCGCCGACACCCTCCAGCTCAAGCGGGACATCCTCAGCGAGGGCCTCCGTGCGGCCGGGCTTGACGTCTTCACCCCGCAGGGGACCTACTTCGTGAACGTCGACACCGCTCCGCTGGGCATCTCGGACTCGCTGGAACTGGCCCGCCGGCTGCCCGCGCTGGTCGGCGTCGCCGCGATCCCGGTCCCGGTCTTCTGCCATCCGGAAGGCGCCGAGCGGACCCGCAGCCTGCTGCGCTTCGCGTTCTGCAAGCGGATCGATGTGCTGCAGGAGGCCGCCGAGCGGCTGGCGACCCTGCGGGACAGGCTCTAGCGGTGGCGGACACACCGGTTGCGGCGTCCCGTTTCCTGCGCACCACGGGCCAGCACGCAACGATCGAGCCCGATGAGTTCACCGAGGGCGGTTTTGTGCTCAGCATCGGCGGCGCGGAGCAGTCGCATGTGAACCTCGCGGACCCCTCGGACATCTTCTATGAGTACCTGCGCAGGATCGGGCATGTCGTGGACCTCGCCGCGCCGTGGGGTGAACCCGTCAGCGCGCTGCACCTCGGCGCGGGTGCCTTGACGCTGGCCCGCTACATCCAGGCCACCAGGCCCGGCTCCGTGCAGTACGCCGTCGAGCTGGAGCGGGAGCTGCTGGACTTCGTGCTGCAGCAGTTGCCGCTGCCCGGCGGCACGGACCTCGTCACGCTGATCGGCGACGCCCGGGATGCCCTGGCCGAGCTGCCGCCGGAGCAGCGCTTCGACGTCGTGATCCTGGACATCTTCTCCGGGCCCGAAGCCCCCGCCCATCTTGCCTGCACGGAGTTCTACCGGGAGGCCGCGGCGAAGCTGACCCCGCGCGGCGTGCTGATCGTCAATGTGGGCGACGAGCCCGGGCTGACCCTGGTCCGGAGCCAGGTGGCGGCAATGCGCCGGGCCATGGTGGACGTGTCCGCGTTTGCCGAGGCCGGCATGTTCAGCGGCCGCTACCCCGGCAACATCATCCTGACCGGGACGCAGGAACCGTGGCCGGACAGGTGGACCGCGGCCCTGACAGCCCGCGGGCCGCATCCAGCCAGGGTGCTCTCCGGCGTCGGGCTGGACACTCTTTCGGACTAGTCCTCCGGCTTAGTCCTCGGCTCGTCTGCGGGCTCGTCTGCGGGCTGGGACGCCGCGTCCGGTCCTGGCCCTCGACGCCCGGCTCGGCGAACCAGAGCCGGGTCTCGCCGTATTTCTGTTCGGCGAACCGCTCCATGCCGTCCGGCCATGCCGGTTCCGGGGTCCGGGACGACCGCTCCACCACAACGACGGCGCCTTCCGCGAGGTGCGGGGCGAGCTTGGCCAGGACCGCGGCCAGGGCCGGTTCGTCCAGCGGGTAGGGCGGATCCAGGAAGACGAGGTCCCAGCGGACGGCCTCGCCGGTCCGCTCCAGGAACGATTCGACCTTGGAGCGGTGCACGGAGACCACCTTGCGGCCGGCGACGGTATTGACGAGGTCCGCGTTGCGCTGGCACACCTCGCTGGCCTTGGCATCGAACTCCACGAGGTCCACGGATTCCGCGCCGCGGCTGGCACTTTCCACGCCCAGCGAACCGGAGCCGGCGTAGAGGTCCAGGACGCGGGCATCGCCCACGACTTCGAAGGCATCCAGCCGGGAGAACAACGCCTCCTTGACCCGGTCCGTGGTGGGGCGGGTGAGGGAACCGGGGACGCTGACCAGCGGGGTTCCGCCCGCGGCGCCGGCGATGATGCGGCTCATCGCCGGGTTCCCGTGGATGCGTGGATACTCTTAGCCGCGTTCAAGGAACGCCTCCTTTTCGGGGTTGAGGTATTCGTCGATCGCGCCCGCAAGCTCCGGATGGTCCGCCAGTGACGGGTCGGCCGCCACGATCCGCTGGGCGTCCTGCCGTGCCCGGGCAATGATGTCTTCGTGTTCGAGCACCCGCAGGAGCTTCAGCGTGGACCGGCCGCCCGACTGCGAGGCGCCCAGGATGTCGCCTTCGCGGCGGAGTTTGAGGTCCTCCTGCGAGAGCTCGAATCCGTCGGTCGTCGCCGCGACGGCCTCGAGCCGGCGGCGGCTGGGGTGGCCGGGTTCCAGCGTGGTGACGAGCAGGCAGGTGCCGGGCAGGCCGCCTCGGCCCACGCGGCCGCGGAGCTGGTGGAGCTGCGAGATGCCGAACCTGTCGGCGTCCAGGATCACCATCAGGGTGGCGTTGTGCACGTCCACCCCGACTTCAATGACGGTGGTGGAGACCAGCAGCTGGGTCTCATTGGCGGTGAAGGAGGCCATGGTCTCGGACTTCAGCGCCGGGTCCTGGCGCCCGTGCAGCGGCGCCACGGCCACGCCGGCGAGTGCCGGTTCGTCCTTGAGGTGCTCGACGACGCCGGTGACGGACGCCAGTTCGCGTGCGCCGTTGTCGCCTTCGAGGTCCGCGGCGGACGGTTCCGCCTCACCGGGGCTGAAGTCGCCGTCGTCGTCGGTGCCGATCTTGGGGCAGACGACGTAGACCTGGTGGCCGGCGTCGATCTCCTCACGGGAGCGGGACCAGATGCGGCCGGCCCACGCAGGGTTTTCCGCCAGCCCGACGACGTGCGTGGTGATCGGCGCGCGGCCGGCCGGGAGCTCGTCGAGCACGGATGTTTCGAGGTCGCCGAACACCGTCATGGCCACGGTCCGCGGGATCGGGGTGGCGGTCATGACCAGCAGGTGCGGGGGTTTGCTGGCTTTGGAGCGCAGGACGTCGCGTTGTTCGACGCCGAAGCGGTGCTGTTCGTCCACCACGATCAGGCCGAGATCGTAGAAGGAGACGTTCTCGCTCAGCAGGGCGTGCGTTCCGATCACGATCCCGGCCGTCCCGGAGGCGGCGTCAAGCATGGCCTGCTTCCGCGCCGCGGTGGGCATGGACCCGGTCAGCAGGCTGACCTGGACGGCGTCGGAGCCGAAGCCGCCGAGCAGCCCGTCCCGGGACAGCGGGCCGAGGGTGCGGCGGATCGATTCGTAGTGCTGGGCGGCGAGGACTTCGGTGGGGGCGAGCAGGGCCGCCTGTCCGCCGGCATCGACCACCTGGAGCATGGCGCGCAGGGCCACGATCGTCTTGCCGGACCCCACCTCGCCCTGCAGCAGCCGGTTCATCGGCGAGTCCTGGGCGAGCTCCGCGGCCAGCGTCTTGCCGACGGCGGACTGGCCGGCCGTCAGGGTGAACGGCAGCTGGCGGTCGAAGGCGGGCAGCAGTCCGTCCGCGACCGGGCGGCGGGCTGTGGCTTCCTCGGCGGCCAGCTGGGCGCGGCGGCGGGCCAGGGCGGACTGGAGGACCAGGGCTTCCTGGTAGCGGAACCGGTCCCGGGCGCGCTGGAAGTCCGGCGGCGCCTGCGGGGCGTGGATGAGCCGGTAGGCGTCCGCGACGGGGAGGAATTTCTCCCGCGCGGCTATCTCCGCCGGCAGCGGGTCCGCCAGGGCGTCGAGTTCCACGGTGTCCAGGAGCGTCGATATGACCTTCTGGATGGACCAGCTGGTCAGTTTGGCGGTGGCCGGATACACCGGGATGGGCATGGCGGCGAGTTTCTCCGGATCCATCCCGGGGGTCTCGGGGTCCTCGTCGAGCAGCAGGAAATCGGGGTTGGTCAGCCCGAGGGAGCCCCCGTAGCGCGTGACCTTGCCGGAGAACATGGCGCGCCGGCCCGGCTGGAGTTCGGCCTTGGCCCGGAACCCGTTGAAGAAACTCACTTTGAGGGTGGCCGCCCCGGCGTCGTCGGAGATCACGACGTCGGTCAGCGAACCGCGGCGGGCCCGCATGGGACGGGTGCTGTTGGAGATCACGCGGGCAATCAGCGTGACTTCCTCATCCAGCGGTACCTCGCCGATGGGGGTCAGCTCGCCGCGGCTCAGGTAGCGGCGGGGAAAGTAGTTCAGCAGGCCGCCGACAGTGGTGATGCCCAGGTGTTTCTCAATGACCGCCGCGGAGCGCTTGCCGATTCTGCGCTCAAGGCCCAGGTCCAGCTCAGCGTCCATGTCCGTCCGGGTCCCGCGGCACGGCGAGCTGGCTGACCGAGATGTCCGACGGTTCGCCGAGGGACCGGATCAGGGCAACGGCGGGATCGGCGTCCAGCACGTGGACGTGGACCCGCCACCGGTACTTTCCGGACGCGTCGGCCTCGCCGCCGACCTGGCTCATGATGACGGAGTCGCCCATTTCGTCGAGCCGCTGGCGCATCATGGCGGCGTCCAGCGGGGAAAGCGAGATGGTGCACATGACCTCGACGCCCTCGTCCCGGGGCATGGCGGCGTGGATGTGCGGATCCTGGACGTCGTAGCCGTGCAGGCCGTCGAGCAGTTCGCTCTGCAGTTCCTCGCCCAGGACGGCGGAGCGCAGGCAGTCGAGGATCAACAGCATCCCGACGCCGCCGGCGTCCACCACGTGGGCGGCCTGCAGGGTTGCGAGTTGTTCCTCGGTGTGGACCACGGCCGCCAGGGCGGCTTCGACGGCGGCATCCAGCGCGAGTCCGAGCGTGTGGTTGCTGTCGTCGCCGTCGTGCGCGGAATCCACGGCGGCCGCGGCGCGGGCGGCGGCTTCCATGACGGAGAGCATGGTTCCCGGGACGGGGTCGCTCAGCGCGGACCAGGCCCGGATCTGGGCGCGGTTCAGGGCGGCGGCCAGCAGCGGGGCGCTCAGCCGCGTGTGGCCGGCGAGCGGCTCGGCTGCGGCGCAGAGGAAGACGGCGAAGAGTGTTCCGGAGTTGCCGCGGGCCTGCTCCATGGCGGCCTGGCCGGCCTGGGCCAGGACGATGCCGACGTCGTTCTGGACCGGGTCGGCAGCGCCCGGGGCGTGGCCTGCCGGGTCGCGGGTGACCAGCGGGATGGCGGCCGTGGCCGGGTTCGTGCCGGTGTTGATGCTCTGCAAACGGTGCGCCGCGGCCCGGACCGTCAGATACAGGTTGGTACCGGTGTCTCCGTCGGCGACGGGGAAGATGTTGATGGCGTTCAGGCGGTCGCTGTGGTTCCCGAGCGTTGTTTCCGCCTTGCCCAACCACCGCTTCATCGCTTGCGCGTTGGCGGCAATCTTAGTCTGCAAAGTGATCCCATCCCACAGTGTCAGCGGGCCTGCCCGCTATCGTTACGCCCGAGCTTTCCATTGGTGCAGGGGCCTCTACCGAGCCTATCGCAGTGAAACCGGGAGGCAGCTGAAGGCCTGCGGGGAATGTGGCGAGCAGTCCGTGGTCCTCCCCACCGCCCAGGACCCAGCCCAGCGGGTCCGTGCCGAGCAGCTCCGAGGCCGGCAACAGCGGAACGGCGAGGTCCTGCAGCGCAGCGGGGTCCAGGTTGAGCACGGCCCGGCTGGCTGCTGCCATCCGGCTGCCGTCGCGGACGAGTCCGTCGGAAATGTCCATCATTGCCGTGGCCCCGGCATCGCGGGCCAGCGGCCCGGCGGCGAGCGGCGGCCACGGCCGGCACTGGGTGTCCATTAGCGCCCGCTGTTCCCCGGTGAGCGAGCCGACGCCCGTGCTGGATTCAAGCAGGGCCAGCCCCGCGGCCGCGCGGCCTACCGTTCCGGCGAGCGCCAGGGTGTCCCCCGGCCGGGCGCCGGACCGGAGCACCGGTTCCCGGCCGTCCAGCGTGCCCAGGACCGCGACCGTTACCGCCAGTTCCCGCCCGCGGCCGAGGTCGCCCCCGGCCACGGCGCAGTCCGGGGCGCCGAGTCCACGGATTCCTGCGGTGAGCCCGTCGGCGAAGTCCTCCACCCAGGCGACGGCCGTTGCCGCCGGCATCGTCAGGCTTACCACCATGGAGGTGGCCCGGGCTCCCATGGCGTTGATGTCGCTGAGGTTCTGCGCGGCGGCCTTCCAGCCGACGTCGTAGCCGCTGGTCCGGTAACCGTTGTTCCACTGGAGCCGGAAGTCCTGGTCCGCCACCTGGGTGTCGATGCTGACCACCGTCCGGCCGTCCGGCGCCGCCACGATCGCGGCGTCGTCGCCGGGCCCCAGCAGGAGCGCCGAGTTCTCGCCGGAGCCCCGGTGAAGGCGCGGGAAGATCCGTCCGAGGAGCTCGGACTCGGAGAGCCCGGCAACGGTCAGGGATGCTTCCGGAACAGTCGCATCGGTTACACGGGACTCGGGCTCAGTCGATTCAGGCACAGCCCTACGCTACCGCGGGGCTGCGACACTGCCGGGCGCCGGGTTCATCAGCCCAGGATCTCATCCAGCCACTGCGCGCCTGTGGCCCGCATGTCGAAGCGCCGGACGTAATCGGCGGCCGCCCGGGACTCGTCCGCGTACGCTTCCGGAGAATTGTTGAGGGCGGAGACGAACGCCCGGACCTGGGACGTGGTCTCCCGGGTCCAGCGGCTGCTGAATATTTCATCGGCTCCGGGCCGCTGCCACAACAGCGGTATGGAACCCGACGCCATCCCCTCGGCGGGGGCGAGGTGGAAGCTCTCGTCCGAGCTGGGCGAGAGGACATATCCGATCTTGCGCAGCCAGGAGGCCATGTCGGGGCCGAACGGTTCGAAGACAACCGCATCCCGGAGCGCCGGCGACCGTCCGATCCGGTCGAAGATTTCCAGGTAGGCCTCCCGCTGGAACGGCTTCTTCCACTCGTAGGGGTATTCCCACGGCATTCTTCCGCGCACGTGCAGTGTGTACCGGGGGTCCTCCTGCAGCAGTTCCTCCAGGAGGTCCAGGGCCCTGTCCAGCCGCTTGCGCATCGGGACAATCCCCACCAGGCCCAGCCGGAATTGGTGGCCCGGCTCCTTGGCCCTGCTGAGGTCCATGACGTCGACGGCGTTCGGAATGACCTGGAAGCCGGTGTCGGTCCAGGCTGTGCTTTCGAGCGTGCGGTCGACGTAGAGCTGTGAGACGCAGATCAGGGAGTCAATGTTCCCGGCGTCGACATCCTTCATCCAGGGGCCGTTGAGCTCGAACATGTGAAGGCGCACAATGAGCTTCTGCCGGCGCCGTTTGTTGTTCGAGTACCAGACGGCGTTGGGGCCGCACCATTCGCAGATGATGACGTCGGCCCAGTCCCTGAGCCGTTCGGACTCCTGGGCGTCGTGGTGGTGCAGTGATTTCCAGTGGTCGAAGGCCAGTTCGATGTCATCCCGCATTTCGAGGACCGAAACGAGCTCGCCGGCGAACTTGAGATCGTGGCCCGCAATCAGGACCCTCGTCTTTTGCTTGGCCCGGGGGCTGCGGACGTAGTCTCCCTCGGACCGCTCGAAATAGGCCTTCAGCCGGGCCGCCGCTGAGGAAATCGAGTAGTGCCGGACCCGGTTGCTGACGTCCTTCTTCAGTTCGGCCAGGTTGTCCCTGGCGTTCAGGAGGGTGCTGACCACACCGTCCGTCGAATCGTCATCGACATACAGAGGGTAGTCGGCGCCGAAAAGCTCAAGGTGCTGCGCGTTGCGGTTCACCATGGGCGGTACCCCGAGGGCAGCGTATTCGAGGACCTTGGTCGAGATCTCGAGGCTTGCGTCCATGCTCCGGTCCCGCCAGCTCAAGCCGACGTCGTGCCTGCTGACCTCCTTTGCCGCCTCATCGCGGGACATCCCGCCCAGCCAGTCGATGCCGGGTGAGCCCACAGCGTCCTCCATCGAGGCCGACCAGGACGGGTCCTGGTGGTCGTGCTGGAATTTGTCCCCGATCATCGTCACCGCCAGGGGAAGGTCCTGCTCCCCGGCCGCAGCGGGGAGGGAGCACATCTCGAGGGTGCGCCATTTCCTGGCGAATTTGCCGGAGTAGACGGCGCTCAGTTTCCGGCCTGTAGCCGGGGAGCCGCCCCGCAGGTCAAAGTATTCGTCGGGCACCATCGGCGTGAGGACAAGCGTTTTGCCGGCGGCTTCGGGAATTGTGGCTTCGACATAGGACCGAGCGGCCTCCGTCTGCACGAAGAAACGCCGGCATTGTCCGACGGTCCGCCGGAGCATCGCCAGGTCCTTTTCCGAAAGCCTGGAACTGGGATGGGCGATGTCAGTGATGTAGAGCCATGATTTGGGACCCAGGACTTTGGAGTTCGCGACGTGCGCCGCGACCTGGGTGCCGCGGGCGATCACGACGTCGAACGGCCTTTCCGCGTCAAGTTGGGCCATCCGCTGGGCTGCAACCCGTGGCTGCAGCGCCTCCACGCCCGCGGTGTCGCCGGGCTGGGCGATCTCCACCCCTGGCAGGTCCGCTATCCGGTCCAGCAGCCGCGTCTTCGTGACCTCGGTCTTGAGGAGGACGCAGACCTCGGAGCCGGTCAGCGACAAGGCTTCGGCCATGGAGACAAGCCACACGGATGAGCCGTCGATGATGTTGAGGTCGACGTCTCCGTAGAGGAGGACCGTCCGCGCGGACCCGGTGGTGTCAGTGCGATCCAAGGAGCACTCCCCTATTCATTTTGGCGAAGGATTCGAGCGAATCGAGCAGGCCGAATTTGTAGTCCTCGGTCCACGCGTCCATGGTTGAGCGATCCGAAAACACAACATCGGATGCGGCTTCGAAATCCATGGTGTAGATGTCGGCTTCCCGCCGGGTCCGCACGAAGTAGACCGGCATGCCCTGGGACCGGCACTCGGCCATTGCCCGGAGGATTTCATTTGCCAGCAGGGTCCCGGCCGCGGAGTCGGCGCCGAACCAGATTCCGGTGGTGAAGGCGCTGTCATCGAGGACCAGCGCGGAGCCTCTACCGTTCGCGATCTGGGCCGCGACCGTGCTCGGACGCAGGGATTCGAGGGCGTGCGCGTCGCCGAGGTACCGGTGCAGGTCCTGTCCCGCGATCGCGTAGACGATCCGTCCGCCCCACGGCGCCGTCGGAGGCGCTCCGAGGTAACCGAGGATTTTGGCCTGCCGGTCCCCGTCATCCTTGACGGCCGCCGCGAGCCGGCCGATTGCCCGGCCGGAAGCCGGAGCCGCGGGCGAAGCCGGAGTCGAGGGCGAAGCCGGCTTGTGCTTCTCCGCCGGGGCGGCTGCCGGTTTCGGAACCTGGTGGGTGGAGGTGGAAAGCCCGGCCAGCATGTCGCGCAACTCGCGGAACCGCGAGCGGGCCTTCCGGGCTTCGGTTTCCTGGAGCCAGCGCATGCCGACCAGCTGCGAAACGGCCAGCACGGCCATGAGCGTGAACAACGCGAGGGACAGGACCGCGAACCCCGGATGTCCGAGGTAGAGGTACAGGGACCCGCCGAGGACGGCGACCATCCCGCAGAGGGCCATCGCAACGACGCCCCGGCTCTTGAAGGCTGTGCGTATCGCCTGAAGGATTCGACGGATCATGAGCTGAAGACCCCCCGGGTATCGACGAGGAGCTTTCCTGCCAGGACTTCGGGGGGCAGCGCACGGACGGCGTCATGGTCAACGAGCACCACCACCAGCGAGGACCGGCTCACGGCTTCCTCCAGGGCCACCAGCCGGACGTTGTCCTGGCGCTCAAGGCGCCCGGGCAGGCTGTCGATGTGGGGCTCCGCCACGTTGATCCGGGTGGCTGCCATCGATTCGGCGATGGCATGGGCGATTTCGATGGCGGGCGACTCACGCAGGTCGTCGATGTTTGCCTTGAACGCCAGGCCCAGGCGGCAATCTCGGCGTTCTTGGGCAGCTTCGCGAAGGCCGCCGGACCTGGTCCAGCGACCCAGCGGGGCTTGCTCGTCGTTGACGTCCGGGCTGTGCGGATCAAACGCGAGTTCGGCCGGATGCCGCGGCGACGATGAACCAGGGGTCCACCGCGATGCAGTGGCCGCCGACGCCGGGACCGGGCTGCAGGATGTTGACCCGCGGGTGGTGGTTTGCCAGCCGGATGAGTTCCCAGACGTCGATGCCCAGGTTTTCGCTGATGACCGAGAGTTCATTGGCGAACGCGATGTTGACGTCGCGGTAGGAGTTCTCCACGAGCTTGGCCATCTCGGCCGTGGCGGCGTCGGTGATCAGGATTTCGCCCTGGCAGAACACCGCGTACAGCTCGGTCGCGAGCTCGGCGGCCCGGCGGGTGAGCCCGCCGACGATCCTGTCGTTGGTGACGAGCTCGATCATGATCCGTGCCGGGCAGCACGCGCTCGGGGCAGTGGGCCAGGAGAATCGCGGGTTTGCCCCCTGCGCCGTCGAGCGACAGGTCCGGCCGGAGCGAGACGATGTACTCGCCCAGGTGGCGGGTGCTCCCGGGGGTGACGTCGATTCCAGGATGATCAGCTCGCCGCCCTGCAGCACGGGCGCGATCCCACGGGCGGCCGCCTCGATGTAGCTCAGGTCCGCGCTCTTCTCGGCCGTGAACGGCGTCGGAACGGCCACGATGTACGCGTCTGCGGCGGGCGTCTCCGTGGTCGCCTTGAGCCGGCCCTGGCTGACTGCTCCGGCGACGTGGATGCCCAGGTCCGGTTCAACAAACGGGACGCGCCCGTCGTTCACGGCGTCGACGGTCCGCTGGCTGATGTCGACGCCGATGACGTCAAGTCCGTTGGTCGCCAGGATCGCGGCTGTGGGCAGCCCGATGTACCCAAGTCCAATGACGGCGATGGTCTGAAAGCTAGTCAATCTGCTGTCCCCTATTCAAAGCGTGATGAGTTCACGTGGATGGTCGAAAATTCGGATCCCGACCGCGGCAGCGGGTCCGTCGTCCGGTACGCCCCGGGCGTTCCCGTCTCCGGGGCGCATCCGGCAGTAGTTGAACCTGTCGGCCGAGTAGATGGAGCCCTTGGCCGCCGCGACCGAGGTGAGGAAGGCGGTGTCCTCGCCGTGGCTCAGCGCCTCGAACGGGTGCGCCTCGAAGACCTCCCTGGATGCCGTGATGGTCGGTCCCATCACCCGCCGGCCGAACCGGTGCTCCTGCGGTGCGCCGCGGAGCACGGTGGACCGGCTGGATGGCATGTGTGTGTAGTGGGACTGCTTCCCCACAACATCCGCCCCGGAGTAGCTCAGCGCGTGCAGCAAATCGACCAGGTAGTTCGGGGCGTAGTAGTCGTCGTCGTCCATCCGCGTGAGCACTGCCCCGGTCGATGCTTCAACGCACCGGTTGAGGCACTCCCCGGGGGTCAGGGCGGCCGGGGCGGCGAGCACCTTGTACTTCGCCACTCCGTGCGCACGGGCCAGCCCGGCGAGCAGGTCCGCGCCGGCTTCGAAGCCGCGCGTCAGCAGGACGAGTTCCAGGTCGACGTCGGACTGGCCCCCCACGGTCTGGAATATCCGCGCCAGCTGCTGCGGCCGGGTGGTGCTCACCAAGGCGCTGACCGAGGGAAGGCCGACGGGCCTGCCTCGCTCCGGCACGACCGCCCGGACGATGGTTTCCGCCCGGTGCGCGTACGTGTGTTCCCGCCAGATCCGGCGCTGGGCCTTGTGGACCACCCGTTCGTTGAAGTCTGCGTTGGATGTCAGCTTCCGCAGCATGTCCTCCGCCTCGGGCCGGGCGGCGGCGACCAGGACCTCGTCGTCGTCGAAGAACTGCGATATGGCAGCGCTGGGCGCGGAGACGACAGGCGTACCCGAGGCGGTGATCTCGAAAATCCGGCGGGCGCACATGCTGGGCGAGCCGATCACGGAGTTGACGTTCAGAAACGCCTTGTAGGCCCGGTAGGCGGTCAGCATCTGGGCGTAGCTCAGGGAGCCGACGACGTGCCGGTCAAACGGCTCCGGGAACTGGTAGTTCCGGTCGCCTCCCAGCTGGCGGGAGAATATTTCCAGCTCGGCGCCGCCCGTTCCGGCTGCGGTCATGGCGGCGCCGAGGAGCATGTCCATCTGGGCGCGGCGTTGCGGGTATTTGTGGGCAAAATACATTCCTGCGAAAGCGACGCCGCGGGAGTGCCAGCCGTGTCCGGGCCGGACCGGGTTGTGAATGGCCGGCTGCGCGGCGAAGGGAAGGGTGCCGACCCTGGTGTGGCCCAGGTCCCGCACGTAGTCCGGAATGCGGTCCGAATCACTGGTGAAGACGTGGTCAAACAGCCTGGCTGCCGGAAGAAAGTCGTCGTAGTGGGGAGGGTCTTCCTTGTTCCAGAAGACGGTCGGAATTCCGCGGGACCGGCACCATGCCACCAGTTCGACGAACTCGGCGCCCGGGCCCTTGGCGCCGGTGAGCTGGTATTGCCAGGAGCCGGAGTTCCCGTTCCACGCGGATTCCACGAACAGGAAATCGATGCGGGTCTGGCCCAGCTGTTCACGCCACTGTTCCCTGCGCAGTTCAAGCAGGTTCCATTCGAACGAAAACGAGGTCCGCGTGAAGTCGTCAAGGATCACGCCCACGCGCAAGTCCGGACGCCGCGGTCCCTGCCGGGAAAATTCGTACGGGGTGAACTGCAGCTGACGGTCAGGTCCCCGGCCCGCCCACTCGCCCGCTGACCCCCTGCCGCCGGATCCCAGCTGCCGCAGCGCCCCGCGTACGTCACCGAAGATGCCCATCAGCTCCGGCCCCCGGAGCCGGGCCGCCGCCGCACGGCGGAATCGGGTTCGGCGTCGCATTCCGCAGGCACCAGTCGGTTCTCCTCAATGTTTGTTCCCTTGTACTTTCATCGAACGTAGGGCGCCCAGGTGAAGCGGAGGGCGGTCCAAGGTGAACTCGGGGCTAACGCCGGCCGGAGCGCCGGTGACAAGTTCCGGTTTCCCTTGCGTTGCCCCGTCCACAGCCATATGGTCGGCGGAACCACCCACCATTTCGCCCAGGCAAGAGCACGTGAAAGACTCTCACCCGTGCCTCCTTCCGTCCCCGTGATGAATACCGCAGTCCGCAAGGCGCTGGCCTTCACTGCCGGGGGCCTCCTGCTGTGGCTGGTTTTCTCGGTGCAGCTCTTCGTCAACACCGACCCGCTGACCGTGCACCGGACAGACGCCGTCATCATGCTCGGCGGCGCCGCCTCGGAGCGGCTGCCCGCGGCGCAGCGGTTCCAGCAGGACCTCGGCATCCCCGTCCTGGTGCTCTCCCGCACGGACACGTTCGGGAACAGGGCCGCGGACGGCGTCTGCGGCTCGGCCGAGTTCCCCAACCCGTCACTGGTCTGCTTCCGGCCGCCGGACCTCGACACGCGGGGCGAAGCCCGGGCCATTTCCCGGCTCGTGGAGCTCAACGGCTGGAAGTCGGTGACCGTCATCACGTCCAGCTACCACGTGACCCGCGCCGGGCGGCTGATCGGCCAGTGCACGACGGCGGAAGTACAGATGGTTGCCTCCCACCCGGACTTTGACCCGGGGCAGTGGTTGCGGCGTTTTGTCATTGAAACCGGGGGGCTCATCGATGCGTCCCTCCGGCCCGAATGCGCGGATACGCCGGCGGCAATGTAAGAATTGGAGGACATCAGGTTGAAGCCGTCAGCCAGAATTATGTGCCGTTGAGGCGAGGAGGACGTGACCTTGGAGAACCCTGCCGACGGCACTCCCCCGCTGGTAGCCGCTCCGCGGCACCTGCGCCGCCGCCGACTTTACGGGGATATCCCGGACCATCTCCTCGTCCCCGGCACCGAGCCGCTTCTGCTCGAACCCGAACGCCCGGCGACCGCCAAACGCGCCGCTGAGCTGGACCTGGACGACGAGGAAGTGACGTACAGCCGCAAACGCCTCGCAGCGCTGGTGGCCGTCATATTCGTTGCCGTCAGCGTCCCGGCCCTGATCATCGCCCTGCTGCTTCTAGGCTGAAGCTTCCTTACAAACCACCGCTCGCGCTTCTTGGGGGAAATCCATGTACAGCATCATGCCAATCTTCGGGACCCGGCCGGAGGCCATCAAAATGGCCCCGATCGTCAGCGCGCTCCAGGAGTCGCCGCATTTCGACTGCGTCGTCACCGTCACGGGACAGCACCGCGAAATGCTGGACCAGGTCAACGAGCTGTTCGGCATCGTCCCGGACCACGACCTGAACATCCTGCAGCAGGGCCAATCGCTCTCCGGCATCATGACGCGCACCATTGACGGCCTGGAGAAGCTCTTCACCCATACCCGGCCCGACGCCGTCGTGGTCCAGGGCGACACCACAACGTCCACCGCCGCCGCCATCGCCGCCCTGTACCACGGCATTCCCGTGGTGCACGTGGAGGCCGGGCTCCGCAGCGGTGACCTGCTCTCCCCCTTCCCGGAGGAGGCCAACCGCAAGATCACGAGCCAGATCACGCGGCTGCATCTGGCCCCGACGAGCACCAGCCGGGCCAATCTGCTGGCAGAAGGCATCGACCCGGCGGACATCGTGGTGACCGGCAACACCGTCATCGACGCCCTGCTCGCCACGGTGGACAAGCAGCTCCCGTTCTCGGACCCGCGGCTGGAAGACCTCGCCGCCGACGGCCGCCGGATCCTGCTGGTCACGACGCACCGGCGTGAGAACCAGGGCGACGCCATGCGCGGCGTCGGTCGGGCGCTGGCCCGGATCGCCGAGGCCGAACCCGACCTCGTGATCGTCCTGCCGGTCCACAAGAACCCCGTGGTCCGCGAGGCCGTGCTGCCGGCGCTGGAAGGCAAGGCCAACGTCCTGGTCACGGAACCGCTGGCCTACGGTGAGTTCACCCGGCTGCTGTCCGTGGCCCACGTGGTCCTGACCGATTCGGGCGGCGTCCAGGAGGAAGCTCCCAGCCTGGGCAAGCCCGTGCTGGTGATGCGGGAGAACACCGAGCGGCCCGAGGCCGTCGACGCCGGCACCGTCCTGCTGATCGGAACGGACGAGGACCGGATTGTGGCCGAGGTGGACCGCCTGCTGCACGACCCGGCCCACTTCGCCGCCATGGCGAACGCCGTCAATCCGTACGGGGACGGCAAGGCAGCCGCACGGACCGTGGCGGCAATCGAAGAATTGCTCGGCGTCGGTTCACGGATCAGCGAGTTCGCCGGCGGGTAGCCGCTGATAGAATTTCCGGACGATCCTGTCCCGGCGGAAGCCGGCATTCAGGGCTGCAAAGGCGACACCTAGAAGTGCGACAGCGGGACAAGATGCAAGTATCACGACGGGACGCCATTCGGTGGGCATCAACGGGCGCGATCGGGGTCACCGTGCTGGGGCTGTCCGAATCCTCCGGCGTGCAGGTGCCCGGATCCACGACCGTGAAGCCGCCCGAAACCCCCAGCGCGGCAGGGACCAAACTGCAGCGTGGTGCGCAGCTGACAACCCTGGACGCCACAGTCACCTTCGGTTCCCGGCGCGTGCAGCGCCTGCCCTACCGGCTGCTCGCCCGCGGACCGGCAGCTGAGACGCTGGTTCGCGAGGAGCTCTGGGCCAGGAGCGGCCCGCCGAACAGCCGGCGGACGGCCCTGGCATCTTTCGGTCACGTGACAGACACCCATGTCCTCGACGCTGCCAACCCGGGCCGGCTGACGTTCCTGTGGCAGTACTTCGACTTCTCGGAAGAATTTCCGAGCTCCACGAGGTTCCGGCCCCAGGACCTTTTCACCGTCCACGTGCTTGACGCCACCATTCGCAAGCTCAACGCCGTCCGGCGCGGCCCCATCGCGCAACGGCCCCTGGACTGCCTGGTGATTACCGGCGACCTGACGAACGCGTATGCGCTCAGTGAATTGTCGGCGGCCATCGGCGTGTTCGAGGGCCTTCCGGTGACCTCACACCCGGGCGGCGGGTACCAGGGCGTCCAGGACCACGGCCCGGCCCCGCTCGAACTGTCCAAGAGCATCTGGCACCCCGAACCGGAATCGTCGCTGATACCCCCGGACAACTGGAAAACGCTGCACGGCTACCCCACAGTTCCCGGGCTCCTCGCATCAGCGGTCAAACCTGTAGCGACGGAGGGGGCGAACATCCCCTGGTACATCGGCTTCGGCAATCACGATGAGTCGGGGCGCTCGTTCGCGTCGCCCAAGAATGACTTCGTCGACACGCTCAGGGTCGGCAGCCGGCTGCCGACCCGGCTGCCGCGTGGCATGGACACGTCCGACTTCTGGAAAACGGTCGAGGGTTCCAGCGACAAAGAACGCCGGACGCTCATCGATACCATGCCTTCCCGGACGGTGCGTGCCTCCACGCTCCGGCGCCCGTTCAGCAAGGCCGAATTCGTGGACACGTTGCCGACGAACGCAGCCCAGGCCACGGTCGGCTCCGGCAAGAACGCCAGGCCCGTGCCGTACTACACGTTCGACGTCTCGCCGGACGTCCTCGGCATCATGCTTAACACTGCCAGCCCGGACGGGGGCACGAAGGCGGTGCTGGACGCCACCCAGGCGAAGTGGCTGGAGGACCAGCTCAGGAAGGTCTCCCGCCGGTCGTACGACGCCAAAGGCAAGCCCGCCACCTCGAACGTCAAAGATCGCCTCGTGATCTTGTTCAGCCACCACCCGCTGTCTTCGTTCGACAAGGATGAGCCCTCGTCCGACGGCGGGCCGCCGCCGCTGAACCGGCAGGCCCTCCTGGAGCTCGTCACCCGTTTTCCCAATGTGATCGCATGGATGAACGGCCACATCCACCGGCACAGGGTGGTCGCGCACAAGGGGACCTATGAAAACGGCGGATTCTGGGAGATCACGACGGCGTCCCTCATCGACTATCCGCAACAGTCCAGAATCATCGAGGTCCTGGACAACGGGGACGGGACACTGTCGGTCGTTGCGACCCTGGTGGACCACTCCGTCCCGGAGAACGTGATGCACGAAGGAACCCAGACACCCCAGTCCCTCGCGGCCTTGAGCCTCGAACTCGCGGGCAACCGGCCAGGACTTGACCGCGAGTACATGCTGGGACGCAACGTTGACCAGAACGTCGACCTGATCGTGCGGAAACCCTTCTGATCCCCCTTCCGCAGGGCCGGCCACACTAACGCAGAGTTAACACGGGTTAACCTGCGGTGACTGGCTTTATTGGGTGTCCCGTTGCGGAACCGTTATGCTTGAACCCGGGGGAAGCGCCCTGCGTTCCGTTTCAACGGTTCCTGGGTGGTCTCGAGTGATGCCACGGCTCGCCGTTCCCGCCATAAGGTTCGCTCGTCGAAGAGGAAATAAACACATGAAAATCCAGGCCGTAATTCTTGCCGCCGGTATGGGAACGCGGCTGGCGCGTCCGCACCCGAAGCCCATGACCGAACTGAACGATGGCCGGACCATCATGCACCAGCAGGTCCAGAACCTGCAGAGCAAGTTTGGCAAGCGGCTTCGCCTCACCATTGCTGTCGGCTTCAAGCTCGAAATGATCCTCGAGCACGTACCCAACGCGTCATTTGTTTACAACGAAAACTTTGACCAGACCAACACCTCCAAGAGCCTCCTGAAGGCCATCCGCAACTCCGCCAAGGGCGGCGTGCTGTGGATGAACGGCGACGTCGTCTTCGACCCGGACATCCTGGAGCTGCTCGCGCCGTACATCAAGCGCGATGAGTCATTCATTACCGTTGACGTCTCCTCGGTTTCCGATGAGGAAGTCAAGTACACCACCGACGCCGACGGCAAGATCGAGGAGCTCTCCAAGCGGGTTCCCGCGGACGTCGCCCAGGGCGAGGCCGTCGGCATCAACTACGTCAGCTCCAAGGACAAGAAGAAGCTCCTCAAGCGGCTCATCGAGGTCGACGACCAGGACTACTTTGAGGGCGCCATCGAGCTGACCATCAAGCAGGACGACGTCAAGTGGACTCCCGTGGACATCAGCGAGTTCTACGCCGTTGAGGTCGACTTCCCGGACGACCTGGTCCGCGCAAACGCCAGCATCTGATCTCAATGCTTTAACCGCCCTGCGCTAAGGTGCGGGCGCACTCGGCACCAACCGCGTGGCTGGAATTTCCGGCCACGCGGTTCGTCGCCCAAGGGTTTAGGCCCCGCCGTGGTTTCACGACCGATCAACCGGCTGCAGCTCCCCTGCGCGGGAGCCGGCACGGGTAACGCCCCGGGCACGTCCCGGAGGGCACCCCTCGACGCCGACCCTGGAAGTTTCGGGTAGGGCGCGACTCAAATTCCGTGTGGCCCCGCCGCATCTCCGCCTGCAACGGCGCATCTGCCTCATCCGGCAGGCCCAAATAATCACCACCATTAATGCTGCGCCGCTAACGGGGCACACAATCCAGCCGATGGTAGCCATTACAGGGTTGTAACGATTCGGCACTGGTCGAGCCTGCATGGTAGCGGAGGCTGACCGGTGACAGCCTGCGCAGGACATCCGCCGAGGGGGCGAATGATGTCCTGAAGACAAATACGCTCCTATGGAAGGTCTCAGATGTTAACGCGTTTGCGAACAGGAAGACGCCCGGGATCGGGCGCTGCAGCGATTCTCATGACACTTTTGCTTGTCTTGGGCATGGGAACACAGAGTGCCGTCGCTGCGACGGCACCTCCGACGGGGCTGAAAAGCACATCCCAGACCACGTCCAATTACTTGAGCATGTCCTGGAACCCGGTGACCGGCGCTGTCGGATACCGGCTCATGTACTCGACGAAGTCCGACATGAGCGCACCTTTCTACCGCAACATCGCTTCCGGCACCACCGGTGGCTACGGCGGATTGCCTCCGGCTACCACCTACTACGTCAAGATCAAGGCCATGAACTCCGCCGGCGCGGACCTCACCGCCTATTCAGCCGCAGTGACGGCCAAAACCCTGCCGGCCCAGCCCGCTCCCCCCACTGGACTGAAGGCTACCTCCCAGACGTCCAATTACCTGACCATGGGGTGGAACGCGGTAAGCGGCGCAGTGGGGTACCGGCTCATGTACTCCAAGAAGTCCGACATGAGCGCGCCCTTCTACCGCAACATCGCTTCCGGCACCACCGGTGGCTATGGGGGCTTGACGCCGTCAACCACCTACTACGTCATGGTCAAGGCCCTGAACTCGGCCGGAGCGGACCTCACCGCCTATTCAGCCGCTGTCACGGCTAAGACGCTGGCCGCCCCGCCCACTCCCCCGACAGGGTTGAAGTCCACCGCCCAGAGCACCACCACCTTGGCCTTCTCCTGGACTGCCGTTGCCAACGCGCCGCAGTACCGACTCGCGTTGAGCAGCAAGTCCGACATGAGTTCGCCGAGCTACCTCACCACTACTGCGGCGTCGGGCGAAATGCGCGGTTTGTCGCCCGCAACGGCGTACTACGCGCAGGTGCGTGTGATTTCAGCGACCGGAGATA
>CAVUHG010000006.1:0-65516 GCA_963741265.1 uncultured Actinomycetota bacterium
TCGAGCTGCTTGCTGAAGGTCGTCCCGCCCGATCCCGTCACTCCTGGTGGAATGGCGTGGATGCCGGGGACTCCCCTCGCCCGCGCACGGGAGAGGGGTCGGGGGTGAGGGGTTTCCCCGGTCATTCGCGCGGGGAGGTAGCACCCCACGGAACCGTGGTCATGCGGCAGCCTTGAGAGGCGGGTGTTTGGGCGGACGGCCGCGACGTTTTGGCGGCACCCAGCGGGGTAAGGGGATCTGGAACCGGAGCAGTTCGCCGATGGTCCAGGGGTGATCGGCGAGGCCGGCGGCCATGGCCGGGGTGCGCTCGTGCCACTGTCCGTGGCGCGTCGGGAGCGGCGAGCCGGCGGAGGCTGTGGTGGGGCCAGCAGAAGTTGTAGGCGGTGCCGACCAGCCACATGCCGGCAGTGAGGGCCGCCTCGGTGCGAGCGATGGCGCGGCCGCGGCGGGTGAGGGGCGCGAGGTGGGCGCGGAAGGTGGCGTTGAGGCGCTCGATGTAGGCGGTGTTGATGACCGTGCCGGTGCCTGGTCGCCGTCAGCACCGCCTCGATGCCGGCCAGGGTGCCGTGGACGACCCGGCGGGTGACGCCGACGACGTGGCGCTTGGCGGAGTGCTTCACGACCTGGGCGAGCTGGAAGCCCGTCGGGCAGCACCAGCCGGGGTCGGCCGCGCCGTCCGGTCCGGATCGGCTGGCGGAAGACCTGCGGGAAGGCGGTGACGTAGCTGGCCAGGCCATCGACGCAGACCAGGATCGCCCGGGTCGCGGCGCAGGCCAGGACCCGCTCGACCAGCCGGGTGATCAGGGGGAGATCGCGGTGCCGACTGATCACCCCGCCCAGCCACAGCCGCGACGGGACCGCCAGCGCGAGCGCCATCCAGACCTTGCCGCCGACCTGCTTCACCCACAGCTCGTCCGCCTGCACGTGCTGGAGGTCGACCTGCCCCTGCTCCACCAGGTGCTCGTGCACCCGCTGGCAGTGCCGTCCGGCTTCCAAGAACCAGCGCGCCACCGTCCGCTCATCGAGCCCGAACGCCGCCACAATCGCCTGCGTCGGGCAGCCGTGGCACAGCAACGTGAGCACCAGGACCATCAGCTCGGCCGGCTTGTGCAGCCGATAGAACGGCGTCTCACTGGTCGCCGCGAAAGGTCCGCTTGCACCGCCGACAGCGATACCGCTGCGCCTTCCGACTGTGGATCACGATGTTCCCCCCGCCGACGACACCGCGCTCCGAACAGTCCGGGTTGTGGCAGAATTGAGTTCGCGGGTCCATGCGCGTCTCCAGGTGACGGGATGTAGGAGTTACATCACCTGAAATGCACCATGGACCCGTCTTTTGTCAATCCCGCCCCGTCCGGCAGCGCTGCTCCACGGTTGAATGGGGTGCTACCGCGCGGGACGCTACCCTGTTTATTCGTGCATCTTCATCAGTCCACGGCCCCCCGGGTTGACCGGGCAGCGTAACCCGGGGTAGCGTCTGGATGGTGCCGCACGCAGGTGTGGCCGGCGCCAGGATCACGGTAGGAGAGCATCCGATCGTATGCTGAGCGTCTTGGCTCGAATGCGCGGTCCCCGGTCCGACGAGCCCCAACCGACCGAGCAGGACCGAAATCTCCAGACCCTGCTCGTCGTCGCCGCCACCAACAACACCGCCTGGAACCTCGTCACCCCGTTCATCCCGCTGTTCGTGCTGGAGCTCGTCGGCGGCGATCCGATCGCGGCGGCCGCCTGGTCCGGCATCGCGCTCGGCATCTCGCCGCTGATGACCGCCGTCGCCGGGCCGTTCTGGGGCTCGTTCGCGCGAGCGCTACGGCGCCCGCCCGGCGATGCTCCGGACGCTGCTCACGTCGCCGTGCCTGGTCGTGCTGGTCGCGTTCAGCACCGCCGATCTGGCAGGTGATCGTCCTGCGCTTCCTGATCGGCGTGCTCGGCGGCTTCTACGTCCTGGTCCACGCGCTCGTCGGCGCAGACCGCCCCGCGCGAGAGGTCGGGCAGGCCATCGGCTCGCTCCAGGCGATCTCGATGGTCAGCCTGGCGATCATCCCGCCCGATCGCCGGCCTGCTTCACCGACATCTGGGGCATCCGCAGCAACTTCCTGCTCGGCGCGGCGATCATGCTGGTCAGCTTCTGGGTGATGTGGCGCGGCTACACGCCGAGCCGCCAGCCGCGCGATCGACGCCAGATGCCGGACGTCGCCCGACGCCACCGAAGCCGATCGCAAGGAGCGGCGGCTCGTCTACTGGTCGCTGCTGCGCAGCCCGGAGATGCGCCGTCGTCTGCGCGATCATCTTCGTCGGGCAGTACGTCGAGCGGATCTTCTGGCCGCTGGCGCCGCTGCTGGTCGTCGAGATGGAGCCGGGCTCGGAGCAGCTCGGCCTGATGACCGGCCTGGTCCTCGGGATCGGCTCGGCGCGCGACGGCGCTCTCGGCGCTGGTCTGCGGCCGGCTGGCCCGCCGCGTGTCCCGCCCGGCTCGCTGCTGCTGGCCTCGCTCGCCTGCGGCTGCCTGACCCTGCCGCTGCTCGCGGTGATGGGCACGTTCTGGCAGTTCGTCGCCGCGCGCGTCGTCATGGGCCTGCTGACCGGCGGCATCGTCACGCTGGCGTACGCCCACGTCAGCACGATCCTGCCGTCCGACCGGCTGAGCGTGAGCTTCAGCATGTTCGCCAGCGTCGCGATGGTCGCGTCGGCGGTCGGGCCGGTCTCGATGAGCACGCTCGCCACGACGGCCGGGCTGCGGTCGCCGCTGCTGGTCGGGCGCGGTCGGGTTCGGCCTCTGCTTCGTCGCTGCTGCTGGCGTCGGCCGGACGCGCTCGCTGACGGTCGCGCCCAGCGCCAGGACGAGCTCCCTGCGGCGGCTGAGTCGCCACGGCGACGCCGTGTGACGGCTGGCGCGCCAGCATGCCGTGCTAGTCATCGCACGGCGCCCACTGGCGCTCGATCTGCCCGAAACAGGTGCGTAACCGCTCAGCCCGACCGCGAGTTGACAGCGACGCCGGAAACCACGATAGTGATCGGCGCACAGTCGACGCAGGATACGGTGTAGACAATCTCCAGTGTTGGAGGACCATGATGGTCGCGGACCGCAGATCGGCACGACTCGAACGGCTCGAGCCGCGCGCGCTCAGCCGCCGAATCGTCGATCAGCTCAAACGCGTGATCATCGCCGGCGAGCTGCGGCCGGGCGACCGGGTCCTGGAAACGGACCTCGCCGAGCAGCTTGGGGTGAGTCGCGGGCCGGTCCGCGAGGCGTTCCGACAGCTCGAGCAGGAAGGGCTGCTCGTCAGCTACCCGCATCGTGGCACGTTCGTCGCGACGGTCCCCGAGGACGAGATCGAAGAGGTGTACGCCCTGCGCGCCCACCTCGAAGCGTACGCCGCCCGCCGGGTCGTCACCGAGCGTCAGGACGAGGCGCTCGCGATGCTGGGCGACTTGCTCGATCAGATGCTGGCGGCGGCACGCGCGAAGGACCTGCCCGGCCTCGCCGATCTCGATCTCCAGTTCCACGACACGCTGCTGGAGCTCTCCGGGCTACCAGGGGCTGCACCGGATCTGGCGCAGCATGGACGGGCTGGTCCGGGCGCGCACCTACGCCACCCTGGCGCTGCCCGGGCCGCGGCGAGCTGATCGAGTACACGGCCGGCTCGCACCGCCCGATCGTCGAGGCGATCCGCTCGGGCGATCCCGATGCCGTGGAGCAGGCGGTCAAGCACCACATCCACGAGGTGCCGAGCCTGATGGCCGGCAAGATCCCGGTCAGCCAGCCCCGCCTGACCCGGCGCAGCACATTACGGCACGGGCCGTGTCAGGCCGACGAATGGGGTCGGACCGATGGTCGGATTCGACCACTTCCGGCATGGAGCGTACCGACGCAGGCCGTTTACAATCTGATGTATGGGAAGTGGTCATGAACCGGCCAACACGCGAGGAATTCCTGCAGAGGATCACCTATCATCCGGACATCCTTGGTGGGAAGCCGACCATCCGGGGTCGGCGACTCGCCGTGGAGCATGTGCTAGGGATGCTCGCTGCCGGCGACTCGCCTGAGACGCTGATGGAAGGGTACGAATGGCTGGAGTGCGAGGACATTCTTGCGTGCCTCGCCTACGCGTATCGTGCCGTGGCCGGCGAGCGATTCGCTCCCAGGCTCCTTGAAGCTCGAACATGAGGTTCCTGATCGACTCGTCCATCTGGTCTCGGTCTACGGGGATCTGCACCGGGCAGGGCATGACGTCGAAGCTGTGCGTGACTTGGCCCTCCGACCCAGGCGATGTCGCCATCCTGGCAGGACGTCAACGCGTCCGGTACCCGCCGTGAGGAAAACCTGCTTTCCCCCGAGGAAGTCAAGATCATGTGGAAGCTGCGCCGCGTCCTCTCCGGACTCGAAACGCAGCAGAGCCTTGAACTGCTGACCAACAAGATCCGGGAGACCCAGAGCAACGTCGAGTTCCTTATGCAGGTGCAGAAGACGACGCTTGGTGCGAAGTCCGATAACGACAAGTAGCTGAGCTGGGGGTGGGGCCGTCGCATATTGTTGCCGGCCCCGCCCCTTTGTCGTTCGGGGGCCGCCGGATATTTTTGCCGGCCCCGCCCCTTCGCGTTGAGGCTGACGTACTGCGTACGCCAGCCTGCAACGCTCCGACAGGCCCGATGCCACTCCCTGGCCGGCAAAAATACCCGACGGCGGTCGCACCGTCACCACCCGCTGTGTGCATCACTAAACTTGTACCCACGGCGTTGAAAGAGGTTTTGAAAATGTTTGAGTCCGTACAGGGGCTGTTGGATGAGCATGATGCTATCCAGGCGCAGCTTGGGGATCCTGCTGTTTATGCTGACCAGCGGCTGGCCCGGAAACTGGGGCGGCGTTCGGCTCAGCTCAACGGCATTGTCGAGGCTTACCATGCCTGGCACGGCATCCAGGATGACCTGGCGGCTGCCAAGGAAATGGCTGCGGAGGATCCGGAGTTTGCCGCGGAGGTGCCCGAGCTTGAGGCGGCGCTGGAGACGGCCGCTGCCAAGCTGCGCCGGCTGCTGATCCCGCGCGATCCCGACGACGCCCGCAACGTGATCCTTGAAGTCAAGGGCGGCGAAGGCGGCGACGAGGCTGCGCTGTTTGCTGCCGACCTGCTGCGGATGTACACCCGCTATGCGGAATCCCGCGGCTGGAAGACCGAAATGATTTCCGCGAACGAATCCGACCTCGGCGGCTACAAGGACGTCCAGGTGGCCATCAAGGGCAACTCGAACGACCCCGCCGAGGGCGTCTACGCCCGGCTGAAGTTCGAAGGCGGCGTGCACCGCGTGCAGCGCGTTCCCGTGACGGAATCCCAGGGCCGTATCCACACCTCGGCCGCCGGCGTGCTGGTGCTCCCCGAAGTGGACGAGCCCGAGGAACTCGAGATCAACCAGAACGATCTCAAGATTGACGTCTACCGCTCCTCCGGCCCGGGCGGGCAGTCCGTCAACACGACCGACTCGGCCGTCCGCATCACCCACCTTCCCACCGGAATCGTGGTGGCGATGCAGAACGAGAAGTCGCAGCTGCAGAACCGCGAGGCCGGCATGCGCGTCCTGCGTGCCCGCATCCTGGCGCACCAGCAGGAACAGATCGACGCCGAGAACTCGGCCCAGCGCAAGTCGCAGATCCGCACCATGGACCGCTCCGAGCGCATCCGCACGTACAACTACCCGGAAAACCGGATCGCTGACCACCGCACCGGCTACAAGGCGTACAACCTCGACCAGGTGATGAACGGCGACCTGGAACCGGTGATCCAGTCGGCCATCGAGCTGGACGAACAGTCCCGGCTCGACGCCATCGGCGAATAGGCACCAGCTCCGTGGTGATGACTGAGGGCCCCGCGCCGAGCCTTGCGGAGGCAGTCCGCGACGCGACGGCCGTGCTGGCAGCTGCCGGGGTTCCCAGTCCGCGGGTCGACGCCGAACTTCTCGCCGAGCACCTCCTCGGCGTCGGCCTTGGCCGTTTGCGGGCGATGATGCTGGGCGACTCACCGGCACCCGAAGGCTACGCCGGGCTTGTGGCGGAGCGGGCGCAGCGGATCCCGCTGCAGCACATCACCGGTGTGGCGCACTTCCGCTACCTGGAACTGGCCGTGGGCCCGGGCGTGTTCATTCCCCGTCCGGAAACCGAATCAGTGGTGCAGCTGGTCATTGACCGGCTCCGGGACACGGCCGGCCGGCAGGCGCTGCCGCACCCCAAGGTGGTGGACCTGGGCACCGGATCCGGGGCCATCGCCGGTTCGATTGCCCACGAAGTGCCCGGTGCCGAGGTTTACGCGGTGGAATTCAGCGAGTTCGCGCATGCGTGGGCCGCAAAGAACCTGCTGCCCCTCGGTGTACACCTGGTCCGGGGAGATTTGCGCACCGCCCTCCCCGAGCACAACGGCAGCTTCGACGTCGTGGTCTCCAACCCTCCCTACATTCCCGCCGAAGCCATCCCGAACGAACCCGAAGTGGCGCTGCACGATCCTCCCGAGGCCCTGTACGGCGGGGGAGCGGACGGCATGGAACTCCCGACGGCGGCCGCCGCCTCCGCCGCGCGGCTCCTGCTTCCCGGCGGCTACTTCGTGATGGAACACGCGGAAGTCCAGGCGGACTGGATTGCCGGGATGCTGCGGCGGTCCGGCCTGTGGACTGCAGTGACGACGCACCTGGACCTCAACGGCAAAGAGCGGGCAACGTCCGCCGTGCTCGCCTCCCGGGACGCGGCGGACGAAGCAGCCCGGAAGTGATGAAAGAATAGGGCAGTGACGACTAGCTACGATTGCACGGCAGCTGAGCAGCGGGCTGCGGGACTTGAACATGCCCAGCGGGCCATCCGGGAACACAAGTGCGTGGTTTTTCCCACGGACACCGTCTACGGGATCGCCGCCGACGCCTTCTCCCCGCTGGCCGTCACCATGCTCCTTGCCTCCAAGGGCCGGAGCCGGAAGATGCCGCCGCCCGTGCTCATCCCCAGGCTCAACGCCCTCGACGGGCTCGCCACCGACGTCCCGGCCGAGGCCAGGCGCCTCGCGGAAGCCTTCTGGCCCGGCGGCCTGACGCTGATCCTGCACGCCCAGCCCTCGCTCGACTGGGATCTGGGCGAGACCAAGGGCACTGTTGCCCTGCGGATCCCGGCCGACGACATCGCCCAGGACCTCCTCACCATCACCGGGCCGCTCGCCGTGTCCTCCGCGAACCGCACCGGGCACGCAGCCGCGCAGACGGCAGCGGAAGCCGAGGAACAGCTCGCGGAATCCGTCGAGGTCTACCTCGAAGACGGACACCGGCCGGTCGAGGGTTCCGACGCTCTGCCGTCCACGATTGTTGACGGCACGGCCCTGCCCCTGCGGGTGGTCCGTCAGGGCGCCATCAGCCTCGAACGCCTGCGCGAAGTGGTGCCCGGATTGCTCGACATCGACGGCAACGCCGCCGAGGACGAGACGCCTGCATGAGCCTGCAACGACAATACGTCCCCTTCCTCGAGGTCGACGCAACGCCCATGACGGTGGCCGAACTGACGGACGTGCTCAACCGGTTCGTCGCCGAGGGCAGCACCAGGACAATCGTGGGCCACAACCTGCACAGCGTCACCCTGCTGCATTCCGATCCGGAATTCCGGGCCTTCTACGAACAGAGCGACGTGGTGCTCATTGACGGCGCACCGGTGCTGTGGCTCTGGGCCAAGGGCCAGGACGGCGACGGCGCCAAGGACCGTGCCATGGACTACCGGCTGGGATCCACCGACTGGATCCCCGCGCTGGAACACATCGAAGGGCTCAAGCGGATCGCCATCATCGGCGCCGGCAGCCAGGCCAACGCCCAGGCCGTGGCCCGGCTCCAGGAAGCCGTCCCGCAGGCGCAGGTCGACGGGATGCCCGGCGAGGGCTGGAACACGGAACTCGAGGCGGAAGCCATCGCATGGCTGGAACGGCTGCGTCCGCAGCTGGTGCTGCTGGGCCTCGGAATGCCCCTCCAGGAACAAGTGCTGCAGCGGAGCCTGGCTTCCCTGCCGCCGGCCGTGTACTGCACCGTCGGCGGGGCCATCGAACAGATCGCCGGAATCCAGAAACTGGCACCACGCTGGATCGGTCGCCTCGGACTCGAATGGGCATGGCGGCTCCTGCTGCACCCGAAGCGTGTGGCGTACCGCGTTTTCGGCGAGCCCTGGGTACTGCTTGGGCTGCTGCTCCGGCGCCGCCTCCGCCGGAGGGGCTAGAAGCGGACGCCGGAACCAGGCGCTAGAACTTCTGGTCCTCCAGCGGTCCGAAGCCCTTCCCGCGAAGCCCGGTGGAAAAGGCCCGGAACCAGTCGGCCAGGCCACGGAAGTCCCCGCGGCGCAGGAAATAGCCCAGGTAGCCGCCCACATCCGCGACGAGGGACTTGACCCGGAAGTAGCGCCGGATCAGGTAACCGCGGTTGCGGTAGTAGTAGTAGCGCTTGAAGGCTGTTTCCGGAACGATCACATGCCAGCGGGCGCCGAAGACGTGCTTGGTCTCCGCGAACGCGTGCGGGTGCGTGATCGCCGCCGTCGTCACCGTGCCGAAGCGGATGCCCGCCTTCCGCAGCCGGAGCGTGAAGTCCACTTCGTCGCCGCGGATGAAGAGCCGCATATCGGGCAGGCCCACCTTGAAGAAAACGTCGGAGCGGATCAACGCGCCGTTGAAGAAGTGGCCGTCGTCGGGGAGGAACCCTACTTTTTCGACTTCGGCGCGGTCGTGCGTGACCTTGCCGTCCAGGCGGAAGAAGAAGGACAGCCGGTCCGGGTGCCCGGGGGCAACCACAAGCGGGACGACGGCGTCGAGGTCGCGTGCCTCAGCCTCCCGGAGCAGCGTGGCGAGGCACTCCGCGTCGGCGGGCTCGGCGTCGTCGTCCATCATCCAGATCCAGTCCGCGCCGCTGGCCACTGCCTTAAGGGCCGCGAGGGAGAATCCGCCGGCCCCGCCCAGGTTCGCTTCGGACCGGACGTAATCGACGTTGCCGTGCTCTTCGGCGACGTGCTTTGCCGCCTCCTTGCCGCTGTCAACGAGGCAAATGGAGCGCACCGGAGCCGTCTGGTTATTGATGGCGTTCAGAAGAACAGCCAGCTCCCGGGGACGGTCAAACGTCACGGCGGCAACTGCTACCGACTGGGTCATTGCGGGGTCCTTTCAGCAGGCCTTGAGTGGTTTTCCCGCCGGCAATGGGCCGTGTGACGCGAAGACAGGTGGCCGTTGGCATTAGTATCTTGACTAGAGTCCACTGTAATACAGCCCTGTCAGGCACTACGCACTGCCTGCCCTGAGCACGGCGACGGAGAAGTTTCATTTACCGAAAGACAGTTCTACGGCAATTGGCGCCACCCCCCTCCCCAAACCCGCTGCGGACACCGTGGCTGCGGAATGTGCAGCCGGGTGCGGCTTGCGCTGACGCCTCCGGGCAGGTGGCTGCCGCATGATTATGTACCTCCTGATGATGCTGACCGCCGCGGTGGTGAGCTACGCGGCCACCTGGGGTGCCCGCCTGATCGGCAACAAGCTTGAGCTGTACTCGCCGATCCGCAGCCGCGACATGCATTCCACCCCCATTTCCAGGCTCGGCGGCCTGGGCATCTTTGCCGGGGTCCTCGTGGCCCTGGTCATGGCGAGCAACTCGTTCTTCGTCAAGGACATCTTCCGAAACAACGACGCGCCGTGGGGGATCCTGGCCGGTTGCGCCGTGATCGTTCTCGTGGGCGTGGCCGACGACCTGCTGGATATGCGCTGGTGGGTCAAGCTCATCGGACAGAGCGCCGCGGCGCTGGTGGTGGCCACCTGGGGTGTGCGGATGACCATCATCCCGTTCATCCCCGAGCCGTTCGTGATCGAGAACCAGGCCGTGAGCATCGTGCTGACCGCCGGGCTGATCGTGACCACCATGAACGCGTTCAACTTCATCGACGGGCTGGACGGCCTCGCTGCCGGGGTCGCGATCATCGGGGGAGCGGCGTTCTTCCTCACGGCCTACTGGGTGCACCGGACCGCCGTTCTGCTGGACCGCTCGGACCTGGCCACGCTGCTGACGGCCATCGTGGTCGGCAGCTGCGTCGGCTTCCTGCCGCACAACTGGTTCCCCGCAAAGATCTTCATGGGTGACTCCGGCGCCATGCTGATCGGCCTGATCATGGCGTCGGCCGGCATCGTCTCCACCGGACAGATCAGCTCCGGGCTGTACGACCGGGCCAACGGTATCCCCACGATCATCCCGATCCTGCTGCCCTTCGCCGTACTGTTCCTGCCGCTGCTGGACCTGAGCCTGGCGGTGGTGCGGCGCACGGCCCTGGGCCGTTCGCCGTGGTCCGCCGACCGCGGGCACCTGCACCACAAACTGCTGGACATCGGCTACTCGCACCGCGGCGCCGTGGTGCTGATGTACCTGTGGACCTGCATCCTGGCGTTCGGCGGACTGGCCTTCGCCATCTTCCCGTGGCAGATCGTGCTGGCCGTCGACGTGGCAGCCACCGCGATCATGGCGGTCGTGACGGCCTGGCCGTATCTGCGCCAGCGGGCCCCCCGGCATAGGCACCGCCGTCAGTAACACGCGTTCCGAATAATTTCTATCTCGTGTAGAATTCAGGGGCGGCTTCCGGCCGCGGCCTTTGCCTCAAGCAACAAACCTTCGACGATTGGGATCTCATGACCTCCAACGCCGATCCCGGACGCCCGTCCGGCAACGGGCCCGTTGGCGTCTCCGGTCCCACGAGATCCTTGTGGCTGCGTCTGCTGGGACTGAGTTCGGCGGCCGCCGGCGCGGCACTGTGCTGGCCGGCCTGGCCGGGTTCCTGGAATGGCGGCGTCGGAGGCCGCGCTTTCATGCCTCTTCGGCGGTGCGCTGGTGATGGTGTTCTTCGCGATCAGCCTGCTGGTGGGCCATTTCGCCGGCCGCAACAATCCTTCCGGCGCCATCGGCCTGTTTGTTGGCAACGTACTTCATCAAGGTTGTCGGCTTCGCCGTGGTCCTCTTCGTCGATCGGTGCCCCGGCCTGGTTGAACGGCCGCTGGTTCCTGATCGGCGCCGTCGTGACCGTGGTGTTTTGGCAGGCGGCGGAAATTTATGGTTTCAGCAAGGCCCGGCTGCAGATCTACAACGATCCCGAAACCGAGAAAGACGGCACCGATGTTTAGCCGCAAAGACGCGACTCGCGAACCATAACAGGCCGCCAACACCCCTAAAACCACAGCCGGTGCCCCCGGTGTATCGACGGACGGCAGCGACGGCGGATACAACGCCGGAATCGCCGTCTTCAGCTACATTGTTGGCGGAATCATCGTCTGGAGTTTGATAGGGTGGGGACTGGATAATCTGTGGGGAACCCGCTGGATTGTGCTCGCAGGCGCTCTGCTTGGAGCTGCGGGAGGGTTCTATCTTTCTCATATGCACGGCCTCACCAGTAACAGAACTTCAGCTGATGACGGCAATGCTGCACGTGGCCCGTCCCAGGACGAGGAACAGTAATGCCAAATAATTTCACAGGGGGAGAGGCGAGGCATAATGTCGCCGGTCCCCGACCAACGCCCAATGATGGACACTGCAGAGAGGAAACGCGTTGATCGCGCTTGCGCTCCCGGCCCAAGATTCAGGAACCTTCACGCCTCCTGGAATTGAAGAAATTCACCTGCCGGCTATCATCCCCTGGGGTGCTGCCGACGGATTTTCCAAGCAGATGCTGCTGGTTATCCTATCGGTTGTCATTATCGCTACATTCTTTGTGATCGCTGCGCGGAAGCAGCAGCTCGTTCCCGGCAAGCTGCAGTTCGCAGGCGAGGCCGCCTATGGCTTCGTCCGCAACAGCATCGCCAAGGACATCATCGGCGGCAGGGACTTCATGAAGTATGTCCCGCTGCTGTTCACGCCTTTTCTTCTTCATCCTGGTGAACAACATCTACGGTGCAATCCCGCTGATCCAGCTCCCGACCTTCTCGCACGTCGGCGGAGCCTACGTGCTCGCGGCGATCGTGTACATCACCTGGATCGCGCATCGGCATCAAGAAGAGCGGCCTGAAGTACTTCAAGCTGGCCACCGTTCCGTCCGGCGTGCCGTTCTACATTCTTCCGATCGTCGTCCCGATCGAGATCATCTCCAACTTCCTGGTCCGCCCGGTCACGCACAGCCTCCGTCTGTTCGCCACCATGCTGGCCGGCCACTTGATCGTTATGATCGCCGGTTCGGGCATTGAGTACCTCGTGATGCAGGAAAACGTCCTGCTCAAGGGCGCGTCCGTACTCGTCCTTGGCGGCGCCATCGCCATGTACATGCTCGAAGCGCTGATCATGGTGCTGCAGGCCTACGTCTTCACCCTGCTGACCGCGATCTACATCGAAGGCGCACTGCACGCCGACAGCCACTAGGCTACCACACAAACTTCCCCTCACGGGGATGAAGCAACACCAAACAACCTGCCACAAAGGTGGCATCTTGAAAGGAAAAAAATGGAAGGCCACAACTCCTCAACCTCGTAGGCTACGGTCTGTCCGCAATCGGCGGTGGTATCGGTGTTGGTCTCGTGTTCGCCGCTTACATCAACGGTGTGGCACGTCAGCCGGAAGCACAGCGCGTCCTGCAGCCGATCGCATTCCTCGGCCTCGCGCTGACTGAAGCCCTCGCCATCCTTGGCCTGGTCTTCGCTTTCGTTCTCTAGTCTGACTTCAGAACCAAGCGAACATCCAGAACCGAGTAGATAAGGACGGGTGAAATATGAATCAGACGATCATCTCAGCCGCCACCGAGGGCGCACTAACCCTCTGGTTCCCAATCCCTGGGAAATGGGCGTCGTCCTCGCCGGCTTTGCTGTCCTCATGTACATCGTGGTCAAGTACATTGTCCCGATGTTCGAGAAGACCTTCGCAGAGCGTGCCGAGGCCATCGAAGGCGGCATCGCCAAGGCTGAAAAGGCCCAGGCAGAGGCTTCCGCAGCGCTCGAAGAGTACAAGCAGCAGCTCACGGACGCCCGCGCCGAAGCCAACCGCATCCGCGAGGAAGCACGTGCCGAAGGCGCCCAGATCCTTGCGGAGCTGAAGGAGAAGGCAGCTGCCGAGTCTGCCCGCATCACCGCACAGGCACACGCGCAGATCGAATCCGAGCGCCAGGCGGCCGTTGTGTCGCTGCGCGCGGAGGTCGGCACGCTGGCCACTACGCTGGCGGGCCGCATCGTCGGCGAAGCCCTGAGGACGACGCACGCGTCGGCCCGAGTGGTGGACCGTTTCCTGGCAGATCTGGAGAACCAGAACGCAGGTGTAGCTAAGTAATGGCAGGTGTATCGAGCGAATCGCTGGCCGCGGCGCTGGCGGCGTTGGAAGCCAAGCTTCCCTCCGCGTCGCTGCAGTTGGCAAAGGAACTCTTCGGAATCCTGGGAACGGTGGACAGCTCGGCTGGCTTGCGCCGCGCCCTGACTGACCCGTCCCGCAGCGGTGACGAAAAGTCGGCGCTGGTCAAGCAGCTCTTCGGCGGAAAAGTATCCGCTGACGCTGTGGAGATCGCTGCCGGTCTGGCCAGCTCACGCTGGGCATCCGCACGGGATATCGGCGATGCACTCGAGACTCTTGCCGCTACGGTGGTCATCGCCGTTGCTGAAAACAAGTCGGCCGTCTCTGCCTCCGGAATCACCGGCCTGGAAGCGCTGGAGAACGATCTGTTCTCCTTCAACCAGGCCGTCGAGTCCAGCCACGAGGTGCAGCGTGCTCTGTCCGAGCCGCAGGCGAGCCCGGCCGCCAAGGTTGCCCTCGCCGAGAAGCTCGTTCCTGGCGCAAGCGAGGAAGCGAAAGTCCTGATCGGACAGGCAGTCTCGCAGCCCCGCGGGCTCAAGGTCACCAAGCTGGTGCGCCGTTTCGCCGAGCTTGCGGCCAAGCGCCAGCAGCGCTGGATTGCCAACGGTCAGCGTCACCCGTCCCCTGACGGAGACGCAGATCAGCCGCCTGCAGCCGGGGCTGAACGCCCTCTACGGGCGCGAGCTCAAGATCAACATGAACGTTGACCCGGCAGCTGATCGGTGGCATCCGGATCCAGGTTGGTGACGAAGTGGTTGACGCTTCCGTCGCCGCCCGCCTGGGCCAGCTTCACCGTCAGCTTGCCGGCTAGCCGGACAAGCACAACTTAACTGAAAGAAACCCCGGTCATCGTGAGCAACGATGATCACGAAAACAGGAGAGCAGGGACTGCAGATGGCCGAATTGACCATCAACGCCGACGACGTCCGTAATGCGTTGAACGAGTTCGCGGCGTCCTACGAACCCGGAAACGCAGAGCGCGTAGAGGTCGGCCGTGTAACAACCGCAGGTGACGGCATCGCCCGTGTTGAGGGCCTTCCCTCGGTCATGGCGAACGAGCTGCTTCGCTTCGAAGACGGCACCCTGGGCCTGGCCCAGAACCTCGACGTCCGCGAGATCGGTGTCATCATCCTCGGTGACTTCACCGGAATCGAAGAAGGCCAGGAAGTCCACCGCACCGGGCAGGTTCTGTCCGTGCCGGTTGGCGACGCCTTCCTCGGCCGCGTGGTTGACCCGCTGGGCCAGCCCATCGATGACCTCGGCGAGATCAAGGCCGAGACCACCCGTGCACTGGAACTCCAGGCGCCCGGCGTGACCCAGCGTAAGTCGGTCCACGAGCCGATGCAGACCGGGCTCAAGGCTATCGACGCCATGATCCCGATCGGCCGCGGCCAGCGCCAGCTGATCATCGGTGACCGCCAGACCGGCAAGTCCGCCATTGCCATCGACACGATCATCAACCAGAAGGCCAACTGGGCTTCCGGCGACGTGAAGAAGCAGGTGCGCTGCATCTACGTGGCGATCGGCCAGAAGGCATCCACGATCGCTGCCGTCCGCCAGACCCTCGAGGACAACGGCGCACTGGAATACACGACCATCGTGGCTTCCCCCGCCTCCGACCCCGCAGGCTTCAAGTACCTGGCACCGTACGCCGGCTCGGCCATCGGCCAGCACTGGATGTACGGCGGCAAGCACGTCCTCATCGTCTTCGATGATCTCTCCAAGCAGGCTGAGGCCTACCGTGCAGTGTCACTGCTGCTCCGCCGCCCGCCGGGACGCGAAGCCTACCCGGGCGACGTCTTCTACTTGCACTCCCGCCTGCTGGAGCGTTGTGCCAAGCTCTCCGACGAGCTCGGTGCAGGTTCGATGACCGGCCTGCCGCTCATCGAGACCAAGGCGAACGACGTTTCCGCCTACATCCCGACCAACGTGATCTCCATTACCGATGGCCAGATCTTCCTGCAGTCGGACCTCTTCAACGCCAACCAGCGTCCCGCCGTCGACGTGGGTGTGTCCGTCTCCCGCGTTGGTGGCGCCGCCCAGGTCAAGTCGATGAAGAAGGTCTCCGGTACTTTGAAGCTGGAACTGGCCCAGTACCGCGACATGCAGGCGTTCGCAATGTTCGCGTCGGACCTCGACGCCGCATCGCGCCAGCAGCTGACCCGTGGTGCACGCCTGATGGAACTGCTCAAGCAGGGCCAGTACTCGCCGTTCCCGGTCGAGAACCAGGTCGTCTCCATCTGGGCCGGTACCAACGGCTACCTCGACGAAGTTCCGGTTGAAGACATCAACCGGTTCGAGACCGAGTTCCTGGAGCACCTCAAGCACAAGTCCTCCATCCTGACGACGCTGGCCCAGACCAACGTCATGGACGATGACACCGCAGAAGCACTGAAGACCGCCATCGTGGACTTCAAAAAGGGCTTCTTCGGCGAGGGCGACAGCTACCTGGTCGGTGCGGGGCACGAAGAACACGCCCCCATCGACGAGCAGCAGGTCGACCAGGAAAAAATCGTCAAGCAGAAGCGCTAGTTCCGCTGGCGGGACTGCCGGAACCCTCGGGTTCCGGCAGTCCCGGCCACCGGGATCTTAGGAAAGGATAAGTATGGGAGCCCAGATCCGGGTCTACCGCCAGAAGATCAGCTCGACGACGTCGATGCGCAAGATCTTCAAGGCGATGGAACTGATCGCTACGTCGCGCATCGGCAAGGCCCGCGCACGCGTAGCAGCTTCACTGCCTTACGCAAACGCGATCACGCGCGCCGTTTCTGCTGTCGCAAGCCAGAGCGAAATCGACCACCCGCTGGTTACCGAGCCGGAGCAGATCCGCCGGGCAGCGGTCCTGGTCATCACCTCCGACCGTGGCCTCGCAGGCTCGTACTCGGCGAGCGTGCTCAAGCAGGCGGAAGGCCTCAACGAACTTCTCCACGAGGAAGGCAAAGAGGTCAAGACGTACCTGGTTGGCCGCAAGGCACAGGCGTACTTCGACTTCCGCAACCGCCCTTACGAGCGTGTTTGGACCGGCGGCACGGACTCACCCGAGTTTGCGACCGCACGGGAAGTCGGCGAAGCACTGCTGGCTGACTTTGCGACCGCGTACGAAGAGGGCGGCGTCGACGAGATCCACATCGTCTACACGCGCTTCAAGTCCATGGTGACCCAGGAGCCGACGGTCATCCGTCTTCTCCCGCTTGAAGTTGTGGAAGAGCAGGCTGCATCCGAATCGGACCTCCTGCCGCTCTACGAGTTCGAGCCGGAATCAGAGCAGGTCCTTGACGCCCTGCTGCCGCGCTACATTGAGTCCCGTATCTTCGCCGCCATGCTGCAGGCCGCTGCTTCCGAGCTCGCTGCCCGCCAGCGCGCAATGAAGTCCGCCGGCGACAACGCCACGGACCTCATCAAGAAGTACACGCGTCTGCGCAACACTGCCCGCCAGGCTGAGATTACGCAGGAGCTTTCCGAAATCGTGGCCGGTGCCGACGCCTTGAGCGCGTCCTAGCCAGCACGAGTCCGGTTCCAGCTGTACCTGCACCAAAAGATAGACTTAACCCCAACGCCATCTACTGAGTGAAGTGAGAGAGATGACTGCCACTGCTACCGATCACGTAGCCGCAACGTCCGGTGCTACCGGCCGTATTGCACGTGTCATTGGCCCGGTTGTCGACGTCGAATTCCCGGCTGACGCAATCCCCTCGATTTACAACGCCCTCACCACGGAGATTACTCTCAACGGTGAGACCAAGACCATCACGTTCGAGGTTGCCCTGCACCTCGGCGACAACCTCATCCGCGCCATCTCGCTGCAGGCCACCGACGGACTTGTCCGCGGTACCAACGTGGTTGACTCCGGCGGACCCATCACCGTGCCCGTGGGCGACGGCGTCAAGGGCCACATCTTCAACGTGCTGGGCCAGCCGCTCGACGTTGCCGAGTCGGAACTCCAGATCAGCGAACGCTGGCCGATCCACCGCAAGGCTCCCGCCTTCGCGACCCTCGAGGGCTCCACCGAGATGCTGGAGACCGGCATCAAGGTGATCGACCTTCTCACCCCGTACATCAAGGGTGGAAAGATCGGCCTGTTCGGCGGCGCCGGCGTCGGCAAGACCGTGCTGATCCAGGAAATGATCACCCGTGTTGCCCGCAACTTCGGCGGCACCTCGGTGTTCGCCGGTGTCGGCGAGCGTACCCGTGAAGGTAACGACCTCTGGGTTGAAATGGAAGAGGCGGGCGTCCTCAAGGACACCGCCCTTGTATTCGGCCAGATGGATGAGCCGCCGGGAACGCGCCTGCGCGTGGCACTGTCCGCCCTGACCATGGCGGAGTACTTCCGCGATGTCCAGAACCAGGACGTGCTGCTGTTCATCGACAACATCTTCCGCTTCACCCAGGCAGGCTCCGAGGTTTCCACCCTCCTCGGCCGCATGCCGTCGGCCGTGGGCTACCAGCCCAACCTGGCTGACGAGATGGGCCTCCTCCAGGAGCGCATCACGTCCACCAAGGGCCACTCCATCACCTCGATGCAGGCCATCTACGTCCCCGCAGATGACTACACCGACCCGGCCCCGGCCACGACCTTCGCACACCTCGACGCGACCACGGAACTTTCCCGTGAAATCGCTTCCCGTGGTCTGTACCCGGCCGTTGACCCGCTGACGTCGACGTCCCGCATCCTGGATCCGCAGTACATCGGACAGGCCCACTACAACACGGCCGTCCGCGTGAAGCAGATCCTGCAGAAGAACAAGGAACTCCAGGACATCATCGCCATCCTCGGCGTTGACGAGCTCTCCGAAGAGGACAAGATCGTCGTGTCGCGTGCACGCCGCATCCAGCAGTTCCTCTCGCAGAACACCTACACCGCCAAGCAGTTCACCGGCGTCGAAGGCTCCACCGTTTCCATCAAGGACACGGTTGAAGGCTTCACGGCGATCTGCGACGGCGAGCTTGACCACATCGCAGAGCAGGCGTTCTTCAACGTCGGCGGCCTGGATGACGTCGAACGCCAGTGGGCCAAGATCCAGGAACAGACCAAGTAATATGGCTGAGCTTGAGGTTGAGATTGTCGCAGCGGACCACTTCGTGTGGTCCGGAGCGGCCAAGATGGTCAAGGCCCGCACCAGCGATGGTGAAATCGGAATCCTTCCCGGCCACGCGCCCCTGCTGGCGATTCTGGCCGAAGGTGAACTGGCGATTGAGCCGGTGTCCGGTGACCGCATTGCTGTAGCTGTCGACAGCGGATTCTTCTCCGTCGACAACAACAGGGTCGTCATTGTTGCTGACAACGCCCAAATGGGCGACGCGGCTACTGCGGGGATCCGCTAGCACGACCTTGATGAACGTTCCTGATCTTCCGTTCATCGTCCTGGCAACTGTCTTTGCGTTGCTGGTATTTGCACTGTGCCTTTCGGGGGTGCGCCGCTTCAATCTGCGGCGCGCCCTCGGCACGGTGGACGCCTCCATTTGCACGGCTGGAAACAGCTGGCAGATGGGGGTTTGTCGTTATCAGGACAACGACCTCGAATGGTTCCGGCTGGCCTCCCTGAGCACCCGGCCCAAGCACACCTTCCGGCGCAGCTCGCTGGAACTGCTGGGACGGCGCCAGCCCACGGAATCCGAACTCGTCAAAGTCCAGCCCGACGCCGTGATCGTGGAACTCCGCCATGAAGGACAGGACGTCCTGCTGGCGATGAGGTTCGACGCCTACACCGGCTTGTCCTCGTGGCTCGAGGCTGGACCGGTCATCGGCGTCGGGACCTGGCGCTAGCTCCGGTGGACTTCATCGAAGACATCAGGCTCGTCGACGGCCCGGTGCTCTGGTTTGCCTGGGCGGCAGGCCTGGCCGGCCTGGCCTATCTCCTCTGGTGGCGCGGCAACGCGTCCCGCAAACAACGTGTGCTCCGCACCGCCGCTGCCGCCGTTGCCTCGGCCCTGCTCGCTGCAGCCCTCGTGGCCGGCGTGCACTGGCTGCTGATCTACGCCTTCTCGGTGTTCCCCGCGGTCCTTCCCCTCGACGTGCTCGCCTGGTCCGTTCCTCCCGTCGCGGCCGTGCTGCTCCTGGCCGTGCAGCTCCGGCGGACCTGGCGGCGCAAACCCGCCGCGCGACGCTGGCGGAAGACCGCCGCCGCCGTGGCCGCGTTCCTTGGTGTGCTGACCCTGTCCGCCGTGCAGATCAACGACTACTTCGGCCTCAACCACACGGTCAGCGATCTCACCGGGACGGCAGTGGCCCGGATCCAGCCCCTTGAGGACGGCCTGAAGCGCCCGGCGGGGGCCTCCCCGGCCGTCAGCCTGGCACGCTGGCAGGCGCCGGCCGGCCTTCCCGACGGCGGCCAGCTCCGGCGGGCGCCGATCCCCGGCACGGCGTCAGGCTTCCAGAGCCGCGAGGCCTACGTCTATCTTCCGCCGGCGTACTTCGCGTCCCCACGCCCGGCGCTGCCCGTGCTGGTGCTCTTTTCCGGCCAGCCCGGCGCACCCGCCGACTGGCTGACCGGGGGAGCGCTGCGCAGCCGGCTGGACCGGTTCGCCGAGGCGCACCATGGGGTTGCGCCCGTGACGGTCGTGGTGGATCCGAACGGTTCCGCCTCGGGCAACACCATGTGCATGGACAGCAGGATCGCCCGGGCGGACACGTACCTGTCCCGGGACGTCCCGGACTGGATCAGCGCGACGCTCGACGTCGACCCCGACCACCGGCAGTGGGCGGTCGGCGGATTCTCCTTCGGCGGCACATGCGCCATGCAGATGGTCACCCGCCATCCGGAGACATACCCGGCGGCGCTGGCGTTCTCGAGTGAACAGGAACCGGCCATCGCCAAGGAACGGGACAAGACCGTGGAGGCGTCCTTCGGCGGCGACACGGAGGCTTTCGATGCCCTCACCCCGTTGCGGGTGATGACGGAGCGGCGCTTCGACGGGGAGGCCATCTATTTCGCCGCCGGCATCCGCGATCCCGAGTTCCTCGGCTACATGGACGTGCTCTCGGCGGCGGCGCGGACTGCCGGCTTCACCGTGGAAACCAGCAGTGTGGCCAATGCGGGGCACTCCTGGGCGACGGCCTCCATGGGCCTGCCCGGCGGCCTTGATTTCCTGGCCAAGCGCTGGGGTATCCAGCCGTGACGCGCGTGCTGGCGTATTTCCGGACGATACCGTTCACACTGGGGGTCCTTGGCGTCTTCCTCGCCACGGGGGCGGTGACCGGCAGCTTCCTGTCGGGCCCGCCGGAACCGCTGCTCGACGTCGCCTCCGTCAGCGCCCCGGGCCTGAAGGCGGGGCACTGGTGGTCCTTGTTCACGTCGCTGTTCTTCGCGACCAACCTGCTGGCCTACGTCGCCGCCGCGCTGATGATCCTGCTGCTGCTCGGCCTGGCCGAACGCCAGCTCGGCGCCCGGCGCACCGCCGCGTTCTTCGTCGCCGGCCAGTTTGCCGCCGTCACCTTGTTCCTGCTGACCACACAGCTCGCCCGCTACGCCGGGGACGGCTGGCTGGGGCTTATGGTCAACGCCCGGCTGATCGGACCCTACGCCGCGGTCCTGGCCGTCTCGCTGGCGTCCAGCGGCCTGCTGCCGACGCTGTGGCAGCGCCGGCTGCGGACGGCCGTCCTGTCGGCCTCGCTCCTGCTGGTGCTCTACGTCGGCCACCCGGAAACCGTCGTCGGGCTCGCGGGGGCACTGGCCGGGATGGCGGCCGGATGGTGGATCCAGGGTGACCAGGGCACCCTGCACCGGCACCGCTCGACCGGGCGGGAAACGCGGAACCTGCTCGCCCTCACCGTGGCGATCTTCGCCGTCGGGCCCATCCTCACCGCCGCGGTCAGGAGCCCCACCGGGCCGCTGGCCCTGCTCCGGGACGTGGTGCTGAACCCGCTGCCCACGCTGAGCCAGCTGGAGCAGAACTGCGGGGGGACCATCGACGTCGGATGCCTTGAGGTCGGCCGGGCGGGCTTCGCCGGCCCGCTGGGCCTCGCCCTGGCCATCGTGCCGGTCGTCCTGCTGCTGATCTGCGCGGACGGCATGCGGCACGGACGCCGGCTCGCCCTCCGGATCGCCGTCATCGTGCAGCTCGCGGTGACCGCGATGGCTGCCGTGTACCTGGCCCTGTTCGCCCGGATGCCGCACTATCCGAACAGCCGGCCGCATGCGGGCGTGATGGGTTCAGGCTTTGTGCACGTGCTCCCGCTCGTGGCGGTCCCGCTGCTGCTGGTAGTGCTGCTCTGGCTCAACCGCCGGCAGTTCCGCGTCGAGACCACCCCGCGGGCCCGGCGGACCCTCGGCATAGTGGTCGGCGGCACCTGGCTGCTGCTGGCCGCGGGCTACACGGCCGCCTGGCTCGCCGCCGGTGGCATGACGCGCGACGGCGGACTGCTGGGACTCGCCGCCGAGCTGGCGCGGCAGTACCTGCCGCTGCCGATCCCCGGCGCCTACAGCCGGATCTTCCAGAACCGGGACGCCCTCGAGGCCTTCCTCTTTGCCTACTCCGGCATCATCTTCTGGGGTGTTGCCCTGGCCGCGGTGTGGCTGGTCCTGCTGCGCCGGCTGCACCTCACCGACGCCGGCAGCGGGGACCGGGACGTGGCCCGCGGGCTGATCCGGCAGGGCGGCGACTCGCTCTCCTGGATGGCGCTGTGGGAGCCGAACAAATTCTGGTTCACCCCGGACCGGCGCAGCGGTGTCGCCTACCAGCAGCACGGCAACGTCGCACTGACCCTCGCGGGCCCGTTCGGACCGGCGGAACTCCATGAGGAGACCGCCGCCGGGTTCGTGCGCTACTGCGTCGAGCACGCACTGATCCCGTGCTTCTACTCCTGCACGGATGAGCTGTGGCCGTCGCTGCAGTCGCGCGGCTTCCGCAGGGTGGGCGTGGCCCAGGAAACCCGGCTGGCCGTGCGCGAACTCGAATTCAAGGGCAAGGAATGGCAGAACGTCCGGACCGCCCTGAACCGGGCCGCGAAGACCGGGGTGCAGGCGGTGTGGGGCCGTTACAGCGACTTCCCGGCGGCGCTCCGGCTCCAGCTGAGCGAAGTGTCCGAGGAATGGGCGGCACAGAAGTCCGTCCCGGAAATGGGATTCACCCTTGGCGGCCTCGACGAACTCGACGACGACGAGGTGCTGTGCTGCCTCGCCGTCGACGCCGACGGCCAGGTCCAGGGCGTCACCAGCTGGCTGCCGGTGTTCGAGGACGGGCGGCTCGTGAGCTGGACCCTGGACTTCATGCGCCGGCGCGGAGAGGCGTTCCCCGGCGTCATGGAGTTCCTGATCGCCTCTGCCGTGCAGGAGCTGCGGGGTTCGGTGGAAATCATTTCGCTGTCCGGCTCGCCGCTCGCCAAGGACGCCGACGCCAACAAACCCGAAGGCTTGGCCGGGATCCTGGACGTTGTGGGCAGGGCACTTGAACCGGTGTACGGGTTCCGGTCGCTCGCCACCTTCAAATCCAGGTTCAAGCCCGATTACCGCACGCTCTACCTCTACTACCAGGATCCGCTGCAGTTGCCGGCGATCGGACGGGCGCTGAGCCGCGCCTACCTGCCTGGCCTGTCGGTGCGGCACAGCGCGCGGCTGCTCAGGACGCTCGTCCGCTGACTGCGCGGGCGTGGCCCATAGCGGACATTCCGGCACGGCGGCGGAAATGCCGATTCAGGGTTATCCCCGCAGACAAAAATGATCCCCGGCACTAATGCCGGGGATCATTCATCGCGGAGGCTGCCTGGGGCAGCTCCCCTGCGGGAGACTAGACCAGCGTGACGCCGGTAGCCTGGGGGCCCTTGGCGCCCTGGCCGATCTCGAACTGAACGCGGGCGTTCTCGTCGAGGGTCTTGAAGCCGCCGGTCTGGATCTCGGAGTAGTGAACGAAGACATCGCCATCGGAGTCATCCGGGGTGATGAAGCCGAAGCCCTTTTCAGCGTTGAACCACTTGACGGTTCCCTGTGCCATGTATTTCTCCTCATTATGAATCTTGTTTTAAGTCCGGCACACTTCGCGCCGGCCTTGGTCACTCTGCGAGAAGAACCTTGGCTTTCGGACCGGGAGAACCGGGCTTCGGCGGCAGGAGCTTCACGCTCGCAACATGTCTTGCGAGCATGAAAAAACACCTACACAAAGACTCGTATAAGAATTTCATGACAGTTGCGTCAGGTCAACGGTCCCGGAGGAGAATTCCATAAATTTTGTACAAAGAACTGATGAACTACCGCTGGATCGAATTCCCGGGCCCGGAATGCGGTGCCCGGACCGGGTTGTGCGGGAGCGGGGTGTTCCGGACGGCGCGGGCTAGAACAACCGGGATTCGCTGTCGTCGACTCCGCGCATGGCGTCGTAGTCGAGGGTGAGGCAGTCGATGCCGCGGTCCTTCGCGAGGACCCGGGCCTGGGGTTTGATCTGCTGGGCGGCGAAGACACCGCGGACCGGGGCCAGCAGCGGGTCGCGGTTCAGCAGTTCAAGGTACCGGGTGAGCTGTTCGACGCCGTCGATGTCGCCGCGGCGTTTCAGCTCGATGGCGACGGTGGCGCCGTCGGCGTCCCGGGCCAGGATGTCCACGGGGCCGATCGCGGTGAAGTACTCGCGGCGGATCAGGGTGAAGCCGGTGCCCAGGAGCTCGATCTGGTCGGCCAGGAGCCGCTGCAGGTCCGCCTCCACACCGTCCTTGATCAGGCCGGGGTCCTGGCCCAGCTCGTGGGACGTGTCGTGCAGCTGCTCGTGGATGTTGATGATCAGCCGGTCATCGGTCTTGGCGGACTGGACCGTCCACTGCTCGATCACCCCGACCTCGACGTCGATCTCCTCCGGGGTGGAGACGCGCAGCGATGCCGGCGGGCTCATCCAGTTCAGCGGCTTGTAGGAACCGCCGTCGGAGTGGACCAGGACGGAACCGTCGGCTTTGACCAGCAGGAGGCGGGTGGCCAGCGGAAGATGGGCTTTGAGCCGGCCGACGTAATCGACGGAGCAGCGGGCAATGACTAAACGCACCCGGTCAACTGTACCGGCTGGAGCGCACGGGGGGCTCCGGCCTGGGGCAGAATGGAACCATGCCCCGTTCCAACCGACCCCGTCGCCCCGTCTCGGGAAGAACAGTCTCGGGAAGAACGGCCACCGGAAGGGCGGCCGCCGGCAAGGCAGCGAAACCCGGCGCCAAGGGCGGGCCCGTACCGGAGCTGGACCTGGAGCGCGCGCGCTCGGGAATTGCCCGCAGGGAGAGCGCCCCGGACGGCGAATGGATGGTCCGTTCGATCACGGCGGCCCGGGCCGGGAAGACCTACATCTGCCCGGGCTGTTTCACCGCGGTCCTCCCGGGCGTGGCCCACCTTGTGGTCTGGTCCGAAGACCATATCTTCGGTTCCGCCGCCGGCCTGGCCGAGCGCCGGCACTGGCATTCGAACTGCTGGACCTCGCGCAGTTACCGGTATCGCTAAGCTGGTCAGCATGACCTTTGACCCGGCGTCGTACGCTTTCAGCCAGCCCTCCGCCCCCACCGCGATCCGCGCCTCCACCGTGTTGCCCGCGCACCGCGAAAACGTGGAACTCCGCACCCGGGACGGCCACCGGCTGGTGGGCGAGCTGGCGTTGCCGGAATCCGGCGCGATCACGGCGACGCTGATCACCCTGCACCCCCTGCCGACGCACGGCGGGTTCATGGACTCCCACGTGTACCGCAAGGCCTCCTACCGGTTGCCGGCGCTGGCGGGGATCGCCGTGCTGCGGTTCAACACCCGCGGCACCGCCTCGCCGCGCGGCACCAGCACGGGGGAATTCGAGGAGGGCATCGGCGAACGCCTCGACGTCGAGGCGGCCGTCCGGTTCGCCGTGGACCGCGGCCTGCCGAACCGCTGGCTGGTGGGGTGGTCCTTCGGGACGGAGCTCGCCCTGATGTACGGTGCGTCCGAGCCGGTGGCTTCCGAGATCGAGGGCGCCATCCTGCTCTCGCCCCCGCTGCACCGGGCCACCGATGTCCACCTCAAGGAATGGGCAGGATCAGGCAAGCCGCTGAAGGTGCTGGTGCCCGAGCACGACGACTACCTGCAGCCGGCCGAAGCGGCGGGGCGGTTCGGCCTTGTGCCGCAAGCCCGGGTGGTGGGGGTCGACGGCGCCAAGCACCTGTGGGTGGGGGAGAAGTACGCCGGCCGGGTGCTCAACGAGATCGTGGACGAGGTCCTGCCCGGCGCAACCGGGCCGGCCGGGCTGCCGCAGGAATGGGACGGCCCGGTCGCCACGGCGCACGCCTGAGGCGCGCGGCTGCGTCAGTGGTTGTCCTGGCGGACTATGAAGATTTCCTTCACGAGCAGCATGATCGCCGCGGCCGTGGGGATGGCGATGAGGGCGCCAAGCACGCCGAGCAGGCTGCCGCCGGCGATCACCGAAATGACGGCCACGGCGCCGGGCACCGCGACTGCTTTCTGCATCACGCGCGGTGAGATGAAGTAGGCCTCGAACTGCAGGTAGGCGAAGTAGCAGACCGCGTACACCACGGCCGTCTGCCAGCCCGCGGTGAGGGCGATCAGGGTCACGATCACGCCGGCGATCATGCCGCCGACCAGCGGGATGAAGGCGAGCAGGGCCACAACGAAGGCGAGCAGCACGGCAAACGGGACGCCGACGATGGTCATCACGATGAACGCGAACGTCGCGTTGACCAGGGCCACGACCGCCTGGCCGATCACGTAGTTGCCGACCGAGGCGGTGATTTCCTCGGACAGGGCCTCCACCCGGGCGCGGCGGGACCGCGGCGCGAGCCGGTACCCCCACTTCTTCATGGCGGGCAGGGCGGCCAGGAAGTAGAGGCTCAGGACCAGGACAATCAGGGTCCCGAACAGGCCGTTTGCGACCGTGGTGCCGAAGCCGACGACGCCGCCGAAGATGCCGCCCATCGCCTCCGGGTTGTTGACGAATTTTTCGAGTTCCTGGCTGATCCGGTCCCGCACGCCGAACTGGCTGTCGAGGCTGCGGAAGAAGTCGGAGTCGATGAAGTCCTGGATCCAGCGCGGCGCCTGCTGCACGATCTGGGTCACCTGCTGGACGATCGTGGGGATCAGGGTCGCGAAGAAGCCGGCGACGGCCACGGCCAGCGTGGAGACGGAAACGAGGATGCCCGCGGCGCGGGGGAACTTCTTGCCCTCGAGCCAGCGCACCACCGGGTCCAGGCCGAGGGCGATGAACAGGGCGGCCACGATCCAGAGCAGGAGCTGGGTGGTGTTGGAGCCGATCCAGTACACGAGCAGGGCCACGCCGACGCCGACAGTCCCCATAAAGCCGACGTACAGGGGGTGCTGGGAGGACATCCGCGGGCCCGGGTTGCCGAACCTCGCGCTCGTCTCGGTCTCCGGGGTGGTGGTGTCCTGCTCATGCTCCGGCGGCATCTCGAAGCGGAGCCGCGGCTGCGCGCCCGGGATGGGCTGGCGCAGGCGGCGCGCCACTGTCGTCAGGACTTCGGCCACGGCGGCCCGGCGCTTCGAAACGTGCTCCTGGGCTCCCAATACCTTGGCTTCGGATTCCGGGCTGGCGTCTTGTCCTGCGGGGGACGAATCCGTGTGTTCACTCACTGCGCTTAAAGCCCTTTATCTCTGTTTATCCCCTGTGGATCCGCGGTCGCGGGCCGGATGTGACGATCAACGCAAACACTATCAGCAGGCTTGTTAGCCCGCGGTTCGCAGGTTGGCGGGCATGCCGTTCGAGGCCTTGACAAATCCGCCGATCTGACTCCCGGGTAACAAAATGGTTACCATTGAATCTAAGTGTCCGCTGATGATAGGTAATATTTTGCGTTTCAAGACTGCAGTTGCATTAGTGCTGCTCGGCCTCCTGACACTGTTGGCGGGAATCGGCCAGAAGACCATCTGGGCCCCCGCCGAGACCGTCACGGCCACCGCCCCTGCCGGTGCCACCGCGGCGCCGCTGACCGTCTTCGACGAGAAGCTGCGCACGCTCCACGGCGGCACCGTGAAGATCAATGTCAAGGGGGAGGGCAGCTTTATGCTGGCCGCCGGCCGTCCGGACGACGTCGACGCGTGGGTGGGCCTACCGCCCACAACACCGTGTCCGGTGTCTCCGACGACGGCAAGGCGCTGCAGTTGACGCATGCCGAGGGCGAGGCAACCGCGCCCTCGCCTGCCGGCTCGGACCTGTGGGTGACCACGGAGAACGCCAGCGGCGAACTGAACTACTCGTGGTCCCCGCCGGCCGACGGCGACTGGTCGCTGCTGCTCGCGTCGGACGGCACCAAGCCGGCCCCGACGTCGATCACCATGACCTTCCCGAATGACACCTCCACTCCGTGGGCCATCCCGCTGATGGTGCTGGGCGGCCTGCTGATGGTGGCCGGTGGCGCGCTGCTGGTGTTCAAGCCCAAGACCGGCGCCGGGAACGGCACCGGAGGTTCCAGGGGCGGATCCCTCGGGCGCATGTTCGCTGACCGCCCGCGGGCCAAGACCACCGGACGAGTGTCGGCCGAGGACGCCGACTCCGCCGGCACCACCTCCGCCATCCCCACGGTGAAGCCGGAGAAGCCGGCCGAGAACACTGCCGTGCCGCGGACTGCCCTGCAGCGCCTGCGCAAATCCGGCGGGGTTCTCGCCATACTGACCGCTTCCGCCGTGGCGGGCAGCGGTGTGGCCGCCCAGGCCAGCCAGACCCCGGCCCCGGCCCCGACCACGTCCGCCAGTGCTCCCGCGCCGGACGCCCCCGTGCTGATCGATGCGCAGTTCCGCCGGATCCTCGAGCAGGTCGCCGGCGCTGTCGACGCCGGCGACGCGGCAAAGGATGCCTCCAAGCTGGAGCCGCGTGTGGCCCAGACGGAGCTGGAAACCCGTACGGCGAACTACAAGATCAGCTCCCAGGTCGGCGCCTACGAGCCTCGGATGCCCGTCCGCGCCGCCAAGCTCCTGACCACCGTGGTCACCAGCAAGCGGACCTGGCCGCGCTCGGTCATGGCCGTGACCCAGGGCGACGGCAATGTTGTGCCGCAGCTGCTCACGCTGACCCAGGCGTCGCCGCGCGAGAACTACAAGCTGGTTGCCACCTCTCCGCTGCAGCCGGGTACCACGTTCCCGGCCATCCCGCGGGACGGCACCGAGACGCTGGCGCCGTCCGACAAGACGGGGCTCCTGTACAGCGGCGAGGAGGCGCTGGCCGGACTCGGCGACCGCCTGACCAGTGCCGAATCCCCGTTCAAGGACAAGCTCGTGGAGGGCGAATCCTCCCCGTATATCGCGGACACGCTCGCCTACCAGGCCGACGTCGTCACTTCAGGTGTCAACGGGACGTTCTCCTTCACGCACAAACCACTGCCTGAGAGCACTGTGGTGTTCCGCACCGCCGACGGCGGGGCGCTGGTCCTGGGGCGGCTGACCTTCACGTTCGACGGCACACCCAAGGCCTCCGGTGACAAGCTGACGATCGGTGACGACGCCGCAGCCCTGGCCGGCGGCAAGGAAACCAGCACGGGCATGGTGCTGAACTTCGCCGAGTCCGTGGCCGTCTACGTCCCGCCGGCCGGATCCACCGATCCGATGAAGCTCATTGCGGCCACCCGTGGCCTGGTCGGAGCAGGCTTCAAGTAAGCCCTGACCCCCTTGCAGCAACAGCGGCCCGGCCGCAGCGGTCCGCCGCTGCCGCCGGGCCGCTGCGTTTTCCGGTGGCACCGGGCGGGGCTGCAGTGGTTAGAGTGGAGCTATGACTTCGCCAGCTTCCCGCCCGGTCCCGCCAGCTGCAGCCAACCCGCTCAACCTGCGGGGCGCCGTCGACCTCTCCTCGCTGAAGCAGCGCCCACCGGCGCCCGCCGGCGCCGGCCCGGCCGGCGGCCCTCCGCAGGCCCGCCGGCCGGGGAGCGGACGCCACCGAGCACGCCGCGAGCCCCCTGCGGGTGGAGGTCACCGAGGCCAACTTCCAGGAACTCGTGGACCTCTCCGCCCAGGTTCCCGTGGTGATCGCACTGTGGGCCGACTATTCGCCGGGCTCCGGCCAGCTCGTGGACGAGCTGTCCCGGATCGTGGACAGCTACGAGGGCCGGATGGTGCTCGGCGCCGCCGACGTCGAAGCCTTCCCGCAGCTCGCCCAGGCCTTCCAGGTCCAGGCCGTGCCGACGGCCGTCGCCGTGGTCAAGGGCCAGCCCGTGCCGCTGTTCCAGGGCGGGGCCGAGGAAGAGCAGATCCGCACCCTGCTCGATGAACTGCTCAAGGTCGCAGCAGCCAACGGTGTCACCGGCCGGATCGGTGCCGCCGGACCCGGCGAAGCCGGAGTGGGTGCGGCCGGGGCGGAGGCCGAGGCCCCGCCGCTGCCGCCGCTGCACCAGAAGGCCTTCGACGCGATCGAGGCCGGGGACTACGCCACGGCGGCCGCCGCCTACCGGCAGGCCCTGCTGGAAATGCCCGCCGACGCCGACGCCAAGGCCGGGCTGGCCCAGGTGGAGCTGATGGGCCGGCTCCAGCCCCTCTCCGCCGCGGAGACCGACGGCCTCCGGCGGCAGGCCGCGGACGAGCCGGACAACCTCGATGCGCAGCTCGCCGTCGCGGATCTGGACGTCGCCGGCGGACACATCGAGGACGGACTCGGCCGGATCGTGTCCTTCATCGGCCGGAACTTCGGCCCCGAGCGCGAGACGGCCCGGGTCCGCCTCCTGGAACTGTTCGATGTTGTGGGCGCCTCCGACGAGCGCGTCGCCAAGGCCCGCCAGAACCTGGCCCGGGTGCTGTTCTAATGGGTTCGGCCCTGTTCACGCCGCTGGACCTGCGCTCCATGCGGTTGCAGCACCGCGGCTGGGTCTCGCCGATGTGCCAGTACAGCTGCGCACCCGAGACCGGGGAAGGGGTCCCCAACGACTGGCACCTGATGCACCTGGGCTCCTTCGCCACCGGCGGCGCGGCCCTGATCCTCACCGAGGCCGCCGCCGTGAACGCCGCCGGCCGGATCAGCCCGCGGGACGCCGGGATCTACAACGACGACCAGGCTGCCGGCTGGGAACGGATCACCTCGTTCGTGCACCGCAATGGAACCGCCGGCACCAGGATCGGCACCCAACTGGCGCACGCCGGCCGGAAAGCCTCCTCCTACTGGCCGTTCTCCGGACACCGGGGCACGGTCCCGGCGTCCGACGGCGGCTGGGACACCGTGGGCCCCGGCGCCGGAGCCTTTGACGGCTATGCCGCGCCCTCGGCCATGACGCCGGCCGAGATCGACGGCGTGATTGCCGACTTCGCCGCCGCCGCCGTCCGGGCCGTCGACGCGGGCTTCGACACGATTGAAATCCATGGCGCCCACGGCTACCTCCTGCACCAGTTCCAGAGCCCGCTCGTCAACGACCGGACCGACGCCTGGGGCGGCGACGAGGCCGGCCGCAACCGGCTGACGCTCGCCGTCGTCGATGCCGTCCGCGACGTCATCCCGGATTCCATGCCGCTGCTGCTGCGGATCTCGGCCTCCGACTGGGCCGAGGGCGGGATCGACGTCGAAGCCTCCGTCCGGATGGCCCGGGCCGCCTCGGAACACGGTGTGGACCTCATCGACGTCTCCAGCGGCGGCGCCGTGGCCCACCAGGAGATCCCGGTGGGCCCGGGCTACCAGACCGGGTTCGCTGCCCGGATCCGGCGCGAAACCGGGGTGCGCACCGGCACCGTCGGGCTGCTGACCTCGGCGGGCCAGGCCGAGCACGCCGTGGCCACCGGCCAGGCCGACGGCGTGTTCATCGCCCGGGCAGCGCTCCGGGACCCGCACTGGTGGCTGCGCGCCGCGTTTGAACTGGGCCACGAGCTGACCTGGCCGCCGCAGTACGAACGGGCCCTGCCGCGCCACTCGTTCTAGGACCGGGTACGCCTTTCGGACGATCCTTTTCGCGGCCGGCGGGAGTTAGTCTAACGACATGACTTTTCAGCAACCGGACCCTCATGCCCCTGAGAACCTGCCGCTGCCGCCGGTTCCCGCGCTGTCCCTGCGCGGGCTGGCCAAACGCTTCGGCGACCAAGATCGCCGTCGACGGCCTCAGCCTGGACGTGCCGGCCGGCTCGTTCTACGGGATCGTCGGCCCCAACGGCGCCGGCAAGACCACCACGCTGTCAATGGCGACGGGGCTGCTGCGGCCCGAGTTCGGCACGGCCCATGTGTCCACGGCGTCGACGTCTGGCAGCGACCCCTGGAAGCCAAGAAGCTGATGGGAATCCTGCCCGACGGCGTGCGGCTCTTTGACCGGCTGACCGGCGAACAGCTCGTCACCTACGCCGGGCTGCTGCGCGGCATGGACCGGCAGGTGGTGGCCGGCCGGGTCAAGGAACTGCTCTCCGCACTGGACCTGGGCCAGGACGCCGCGACCCTGGTGGTGGACTACTCCGCCGGCATGACCAAGAAGATCGCCCTCGCCTCGGCCCTGATCCACGCGCCCCGGCTGCTGGTCCTGGACGAGCCGTTCGAATCCGTGGACCCCGTCTCCGCGGCCAACATCCGCGACATCCTGGACCGCTACGTGGCCTCCGGCGGCACCGTCATCGTCTCGAGCCACGTCATGGACCTGGTCCAGCGGATGTGCGACCACGTCGCCGTCGTCGCCGCGGGCAGGCTCCTGGCATCCGGCACGGTGGACGAGGTCCGCGACGGCGAGTCCCTGGAAGACCGCTTCGTCCAGCTGGTCGGCGGCCGCGGCAACACGGAGGGACTGGAATGGTTGCGCACCTTCTGAGGCTCAAGCTCACCCTGCTGCGCAACAGCGTCCGGCGGAGCCCGTGGCAGCTCGTCGGCCTCGGCTCGGCGGCCCTGTACGCGCTGGGCATCGTGGGGCTGGCCGCCGCCGGGCTGCTGTTCCTGCGGCAGGCGGACATCGCGCTGGCCCAGACGGTGGTGGTGCTCGGCGGTGCGGCGGCCCTGCTGGGCTGGGCCATCATCCCGGTGGCGGCCTCCGCGGCCGACATGACCCTGGACCCCGCCCGGTTCACCACCTCGGCGGTGCCGATGCCGCAGCTGCTGGCCGGACTGGCACTGGGCGGCCTCATCGGCATCCCGGGCGTGGCGACCTCGCTCGTGGCGCTGGCCACCGTCGGCACCTGGTCCCGGAGCATCCCCGCCGCGGCGGGCGCCCTGGTGGGTGCCGTCCTCGGCGTGCTGAGCTGTGTCCTGCTGTCCAAGGTGGTGACGACTGCCACGGCAGGACTGGCCGCCTCGCGCCGCTTCAAGGACGTCAGCGCCATCGTCTTCCTCATCCCGCTGGTACTGATGGGTCCCATCGTGGCGGGCATCGCCCGGGGGATCGCCGAGTCGGGGGATTTCCTGACCGGGCTGGCCCGGGCGCTTGCCTGGACGCCGGCCGGGGCCGCGTGGTCGCTCGGCGGCGAGCTGGCCGCCGGAGACTACGGGGCCGCGGCGCTGAAGTTCGCCATCGCGCTGGCCACCCTGGCAGGCCTTGCCCTGTGCTGGATGGCCCTGCTCCGGCGCGCCCTGGTCACCCCGCCCTTCGAGGGCAGCGCCAAGAAGAGGACCGGCGGACTCGGCCTCTTCGCGCTGTTCCCGGCGACCCCGACCGGAGCGGTCGCGGCCCGGGCACTGACCTACTGGCTCCGGGACCCCCGCTACGCCGGGGCTCTCGTCGTCGTCCCGCTGCTGCCGGTGCTGCTGATCTTCCAGGGCAGCCAGACAGGCTCGTACGGGGTCCTGGCCTTCATCGGGCCGCTGACCGCGTTCCTGCTGGCCTGGTCCATCTCGTCCGATGTTTCCTACGACAGCACGGCCTTTGCCCTGCACGTGTCCACCGGGGTCCGGGGCGTGCAGGACCGGCTCGGCCGGGCCATCGCCTGCCTGGTTTTCGCGCTGCCCGTTGCGGTGGCGTTCAGCGTCTTCCCGTTCCTGCTCAGCGGTGACTGGGCACTGCTGCCGGGCGTGCTGGGGCTCTCACTCGGGGTCCTGTTCAGCGGGATGGGGCTTTCGTCGGTGGTGTCGGCCCGCTACACCGTCGCCGTGCCGCTCCCGGGGGACAGCCCGTTCAAGAAGCCGCCGGGCAACGTCGGTCAGACCATGGCAGTCCAGTTCGGCGGCATGGCCGTGCTCCTGCTGCTGGTGGCCCCCGAAGCCGCCCTCGTGGTGGTGCAGCTGGTTACAGGCAGCGCCGTGCCGGGCTGGATCAACCTGGTCCTCGGGCCGGTCCTCGGCCTGGCCTTGTTCGCCGCAGGAGTCCGGCTGGGCGGAAAGTGGCTGGACGCACGTGCCCCCGAGCTGCTGGCCCAGCTGGCTGTCAACCGCTGACAGGGTCCGCGGAGGGCTCCGCTGGGATAGCCTGCCAGTAGGGCACGCCACCCGGAATACACGCCCCCTAATGGACAGCAATAGGATTCCCGCAGAAAGGGCCCGGACCATGGAAGTCGTCATCCTCTCCGGCGGCAAGGCGATCGCCGCGCTTGCTGCGGACGCGGTCGAGCAGCTGCTGCGGCGGAAGCCGGACGCCGTGCTGGGCCTCGCCACCGGATCCTCGCCGCTGCCCGTGTACGCGGAGCTCGCGCGGCGGCACGAGCGCGACGGCCTGGACTTCAGCCGGGCCCGGGGCTTCGCCCTGGACGAGTACGTGGGGCTGCCGCCCGGTCACCCCGAGTCCTACCGCGAGGTCATCAGGCGCGAATTCACGGAGCAGGTGAACATCAGCCCGGCCAATGTGCACGGACCGGACGGTGCGGCCGCAGACGTCCCCGCCGCCTGCCAGGGCGTACGAGGACGCCATCAGGAACGCCGGGGGAGTGGACCTGCAGCTCCTCGGCGTCGGCACCGACGGCCACATCGGCTTCAACGAGCCGGGCTCCTCGCTCGCTTCCCGGACCAGGATCAAGACCCTGGTCGAGCAGACACGCCGGGACAACGCGCGGTTCTTCGGAAGCCTGGCCGAGGTGCCCCACCACGTCATCACGCAGGGCCTGGGGACCATCCTGGACGCCCGGCACGTGATTCTGCATCGCCACCGGTGCACAAAAGGCGCAGGCCGTCCGGGACCTGGTCGAAGGGCCGGTCGCCGCCATCTGCGCGGCCTCGGTCCTGCAGCTTCACCCGCATGCCACGATCCTGGTGGACGAGGCCGCTGCGTCCTCCCTCCGGCTCGCCGATTATTACCGCCACAGCTATGACAACAAGCCCGCGTGGCAGGGCCTGTAGGAGCCTCCCGGTGCCGGGCCGGGTCCGTTCCGTCGCAATTCCGTCGGTTCCAGCGGCTAAGATGGGTGACATGACTAGCATGACCGATCCTCTCGAAAACGACCCGATGCGCGAGCTCTCCGGAGCCGGAACGTCGACGGCCACGATCGAGCGCGAGGAACTGCGCCAGGAAGTGGAACCGGGCGACCGGGAACGCTTCTCGCACTACGTGCGCAAGGAAAAGATCATGGAATCCGCACTGTCCGGGGAGCCGGTCATCGCGCTCTGCGGCAAAGTGTGGACACCCGGCCGTGACCCGCAAGAAGTTCCCCGTCTGTCCGGAATGCAAAGAGGTCTACGAGGGCCTCCGCTCCGGCGGCGACGGCGGCAAGGGCTCCGGAGACAAGTAACCGGAGGGCGTCCCCGGGCGGCATAGCCGGCCGCCCCGCGTTTGTGGCGTGACCATCACGCCTGTCCCGGCTGGGAGACCGCCGCAGGCGGGTCCTCGATTTTCCGTGCGCGGTTGGCGCACGGCGTTGTGAAGTGCTGCGCGGTTCACGGTGTCCGGAGCCACGCTCCCGGCTCATGCTTACGGTTCATCCGAAAAAAGATTGGTGTTTTTGTGCTTAATTGGGCTTCTCCGGCAGCGGCAGACGTACGCGGAATGGAGGGACCCCGGTGACAGAGACACTCTTCGGCGGCCCCGTACTGCCTCCGGCGTATCCCGAACGGGCAGCCTGGGGCACCGCCCCCAAGCTCCGTGCCTGGCAGCAGGAGGCCCTCGACAGCTACTTCAGCACCCACCCGAAGGACTTCCTGGCCGTCGCGACACCCGGGGCCGGTAAGACCACTTTCGCGCTCCGGGTCGCCTCCATGCTGATCGAGGCCGGCACGGTCAACCGCGTCACCATCGTGGCGCCCACCGACCACCTCAAGCGCCAGTGGGCCGATGCCGCCGCGAAGGTGGGCATCGCCATCGACCCGAACTTCAAGAACGCGGACGGCCAGCATGGCCGCGGCTTCGTCGGCGTCGCGGTCACCTACGCCCAGGTGGCCAGCAAGCCGATGCTGCACCGCGCCAAGACCGAGGCCGCCCGCACGCTGGTGATCCTCGACGAGATCCACCACGGCGGCGAGGCGCTGTCCTGGGGCGACGGGCTCCGCGAGGCCTTCGATCCGGCCGCCCGCCGGCTCTCCCTGACCGGCACCCCGTTCCGCTCCGACACCTCGCCGATCCCGTTCGTCGAGTACGCCGAGGACCGCGACGGCATCCGGCGCTCCAAGGCCGACTACACCTATGGCTACGGCAAGGCGCTGCGGGACCACGTGGTCCGTCCCGGTCATGTTCATGGCCTACTCCGGGCAGATGCGCTGGCGCACCGAGCGCCGGGCGAGGAAATGGCCGCCTCGCTCGGCGAATCGGCAGTGACCAAGGACATCACCTCGCAGGCCTGGCGCACGGCGCTGAACCCGGCCGGCGAGTGGATCCCTGCAGTGCTGGCCGGAGCGGATAAACGGCTCAGCGAGGTGCGCCGGACCGTCCCCGACGCCGGCGGCCTGGTGATCGCCACCGACCACGAGGACGCCCGCGCCTACGCGGGGCAGCTGAAGCGGATCACCGGCGAATCGCCCACGTCATCCTTTCCGACGACGCCAAGGCCTCCAGCAAGATCGAGGAGTTCACCGCGAGCGAGAAGCGCTGGATGGTGGCCGTCCGGATGGTCTCCGAAGGCGTGGACGTCCCGCGGCTGTCCGTGGGCGTCTATGCGACGTCCACCTCCACCCCGCTGTTCTTCGCCCAGGCCGTGGGGCGCTTCGTGCGTGCCCGCAAGCGCGGCGAGACGGCGTCGGTCTTCCTGCCTTCCGTGCCGCAGCTGATGGCGCTGGCGAACTCGATGGAGGCCGAGCGCGACCACGCCCTGGACCGCCCGGAGAAGGAAGACGGCGACGGCCTCTTCAATCCCGAGGACTCGCTGATGGACGAGGCCAACCGCGAGGAAAAGGCCTCCGACTCGCTGACCAAGGGCAAGTTCGAGGCCCTGGATTCGCAGGCATCCTTCGACCGCGTGCTGTTCGACGGCGGCGAGTTCGGCACCGGCGGCGAGGTGGGCTCGGAGGACGAACTCGACTTCCTCGGCATCCCCGGGCTGCTGGACGCCGAACAGGTCGGCACGCTGCTGCGCCAGCGCCAGCACGAGCAGCTGAACCGCAAGAACGCGCGCGCCCCGCAGGCCGGTGCCGCCGCGGCGGCGCCCCGGCCGTTCCGGACCACCGGATGCTGATGGACCTGCGCACCGAGCTGTCCAAGAACGTCGCGGCCTGGTCCGCCCGGACCGGGACCCCGCACGGGGTGATCCACACAAAGCTCCGGACGGTCTGCGGCGGCCCGGCCGTGGCGCAGGCCAACGAGGAGCAGCTGCAGACCCGGCTGCGGAAGCTGCAGGACTGGTTCATCGGCCGGAAGTAGCCCGGGCCGAGCACAACAAAGGGACCGGGTCAGGCCCGGTCCCTCTTTTGCTGCAGCTTTAGCGGTCCGTTATTGGCCGCCGGCGCCGCAAAGCTCGTTGAGGCTCTGGCCTGCGGAGGTGTAGCCCGGCCTGCAGTTCCGCGAGCTTGCCGGAGTCCGGGTTCGGGCCTCGCCGACTCGTCGAGGAATTCGATGATGGACTGCACCGGGGCCTTCAGCTCCTCGGCGGCGGCCGCTTCGATGGGCCGGAGCTTGTTCGCGAGGCGGGTCATGCCCGTCTTGTCGGCGTTGGACGTCTGGTGCGGCGACCGACGGTCTGGATCCGGGCGCAGGTCTCTTCGGTGCTCAGGGTGGCCGGGGCCATGCAGCCGGCGGCGCCGAGCAGCGCCCCGGCAGCGATCAGGAGGGTCAAGGTCTTTTTCATGGTGTACTCCGGGGTTATACGGGTCAGACGATACTGGCAGGATTTCGAGTCTACTGTGGCGGCGGCACCTTCGAGCCCGCCGATGCCACAATCGCGGTCGGGAAGGGTGCCGCCAGCGTCATGCGATGTCGACGCCGCCGAGTTCCATCTCGGCGACGGCGTCGTCCAGGTCATCGGAGATCCCCACGGTCAGACCGCGCAGCACGGTGACGGAGTACCCGGCCTGGACGCCATCCAGGGCCGTGGCCTTCACGCAGTGGTCCGTGGCGATCCCCACCACCACAACGTCCTCGACGTCGTGGCTCTGCAGCCAGTCGTCGAGGCCGATCGCGTCCTCGCCAGCGGCAAGGGATCCGGCGGCCTCGTCAGTGTCAGCTGGCGGCCGTGTCGGCGCCGGCTCCGGAAGCGGCATGGCGCCGGGTTTGCGGTCGCCGGTGGGCACGGCGTCGTCAGGGGCAAGCAGCCCCTCGAAGCCCGAGTAGGCAGCGGCGAACCGGCCCTTGCGGAAGTAGGCCTGGATGTATTCGGGTCGAGGTCCGGGATGCAGCTCGGCCCCGCGGGTGCCTGCCACGCAGTGCCGCGGCCAGCTGTCCAGGAAGTCCGGTTCCTCCGAGAAATGCGCGCCCGGATCGATGTGCCAGTCCTGGGTGGCGACGACGTGGTCGAACTGGGTGTGGTGGGCGTCGACGTATTCGCTGATCTCGGCGGCAAGCTCCGCCCCGCCTTCGACGGCCAGCGAACCTCCCTCGCAGAAATCATTCTGCACGTCAACGATGATCAGGGCGCGGGACATTCAGTACTCCTCGTAGATGGTGGGGATGGCCGGCTCGCCGCGCTGCAGCCGGTTGACTACCGCTGGAAGCTCCTTCATGGTGTCCGCATGGCGGCGCCGGGCGCGCACGACGCCGTCGGGGCCGGTCCAGCCGGGCAGGAGCTCACCGTTCTTGACGAACTGCTGGAGCAGCGGGCGGTCGTTGCCGTCGTCCTCCGGACGGTGGCCGATGCCGACGATCTCGGCTGGCTGGCGGTGCCGCGCTCGTTGAGCTTGCGCAGCGCGTACTTGCGCCCGCCCTTGCTGGCTTTGTTCTTCGCGGCTTTGGCCACCGGAACGAACTCGCCGTCGTCGTCCGTGCGGCTGACCAGCTTGTAGACCATGCTGGCGGTCGGGGCGCCGGAGCCGGTCACGAGCGAGGTGCCGACGCCGTAGGAGTCGACGGGGGCGGACTGCAGGGCCGCGATGGCGAACTCGTCCAGGTCGGAGGTGACGATGATCCGGGTGTGCTCGTTGCCGAGGTCGTCCAGCAGCTGGCGGACCCACTGGGCCTGCGCCACCAGGTCCCCGGAGTCCAGGCGGACCGCGCCGAGCTTGTCGCCGGCGAGTTCGACGGCGGTGCGGACGGCCGCCTCGACGTCGTACGTGTCCACCAGCAGGGCCGTGCCGGCGCCCATCGAGGCGATCTGGGCCTCGAAGGCCTCACGCTCGGTGTCGTGCAGGAGGGTGAAGGAGTGGGCTGCGGTGCCGACCGTCTTCAGCCCGTAGCGGAGCCCGGCCTCGAGGTTCGAGGTGCTGTCGAACCCGCGATGATGGCGGCGCGGGCGGCCGAGACGGCGCCGATTCCTCGTGCGTCCGGCGGGAGCCCATCTCGACGCAGGGACGGGTGCCGGCGGCCGTGATCATCCGGGAGGCGGCGGAGGCGATCGCGCTGTCGTGGTTCAGGACGAGAGGATGTACGTCTCGAGGATGCAGGCCTCGGCGAAGGTCGATTCGACGATCAGCATGGGGGAGTTCGGGAAGTACGCCTCGCCCTCCGGATAGCCCCAGATGTCGCCGGAGAAGGAGTATCCGGCCAGGTAGTCCAGGGTCTGCTCGTTCACCACGTTCGTGCGGCGCAGGAAGTCCAGTTCGGCTTCGCCGAAGCGGAAGTCGCGATGCCCTCCAGGAGGCGGCCGGTGCCTGCCACGATCCCGTAACGCCGGCCGTCCGGCAGCCGCCGGGCGAAGGCCTCGAAGACGGATTTGCGGTGGGCGGCGCCGGAGTGCAGCGCGGCCTGCAGCATCGTCAGCTCGTAGTGGTCGGTGTACAGGGACGTGCGGGGACGGTCCCAGCCAGCTGAGGTACTCACAAATTCACTCTAGTCCCCACCGGCTCCCTCGTCTCGCTTCGCTTCGCCGCGGGGCCCTCGCCGGCGTGGGCCCAGCATCCCCATAGAATGGACAGATGACCCTTAGCGTTGCGCTCGGCCCCGATACCCAGGGCGGCACCAAGACCGGAACAGCGGCGTCCAGCGACGTCCTGATCGGCCCCGGACATCCCGTGGAACCTCGTGATCTGGAATGATCCCGTGAACCTGATGAGCTATGTGAGCTATGTGTTCCGCAGCTATTTCGGCTATTCGGAGGCCAAAGCCAACAAGCTCATGATGGAGGTCCATAAGAAGGGACGCTCCATCGTGGCGCACGGCAGCAAGGAACAGGTGGAGCAGCACGCGGTCGCCATGCACGGCTACGGCCTCTGGGCGACAGTGGAAAAGGCAAGCGGCGGCTCCGGCGGAGCCGGGTCAGGCGGCGGTTCAGGCAAGGGCAAGGGAAAACGTGGCTAAGGCATTCAAATACGGGCTCAAGGGCATCACCGGCTACCTGGAGCCGGCCGAACGGGAACTGCTGCGCAGCCTGTTCGCCGACGTCATTTCCATGCTGGAGCCGGAGGAGCGCGCCAACCAGGACCCGCTCGCCGCGCTTGTGGGGCTGGACGCGGAGGCGCGGGAACCCACGGACCGGGCCCTGCGCCGGCTCCTCCCCAACGTCATGAAGAACGACGACGAGGCCTCCCTTGAGTTCCGCCGGTACACCGAGCGCTCGCTGCGGGAGAGCAAGATCGGCGCGCTGAAGGCCGCGGCCTTGGGCCTGGACAAGGACGAACTGCTGCTCACCCCGGCGGATGCCCGGCACTGGTCCGCGGCGCTCAACGACGTCCGGCTGGTGCTGGCCGAACGCCTCGATATCCGCGACGACGCGGACGCGGAGCAATGTCCACCTCATGCAGGACTGGTCCCAGGCCGAAGACGTGGAAAGCTACCTGGCCCTCGTCTACAACTTCACGACGTGGCTGCAGGAGTCCCTGGTCCAGGCAATGCTGCAGTCGCTGGAGACGCGCAGCTGAAAGGAATCCCGGGAAGCGGAGCGCAAGGCCCTGGTGTGACAAATTTGACATGAGTCGGACGCCACAATGTGATGGCCGCACCACGGGCTAAGCCCTATCCTCGAATAATCATGACAACAGCCTCGAACATCGATCCGGCAGCGGTAGCTGTTGCGGACTCCGAAGTGAGCAGTACCGCAACCAGCCTGCTGGGATCGCGGCCCATCGGGGTGTTCGATTCAGGAGTCGGCGGACTCACGGTTGCCCGCTCCATCATCGACCAGCTGCCGAACGAATCCATCCTGTACGTCGGCGACACCGCGCACGGACCCTACGGGCCGCTGCCCATCGCCGAGGTCCGGGCCAACGCCCTGGGCGTGATGGACGAACTGGTGGATTCCGGCGTCAAGCTCCTGACCATCGCCTGCAACTCCGCGTCCGCGGCCGTGCTCAGGGACGCCCGGGAACGCTACACGGCGCGCTACGGGATCCCGGTGGTCGAGGTGATCCAGCCGGCCGTGCGGCGCGCCGTCGCGGCCACCCGCAGCGGCCGGGTGGGCGTGATCGGGACCTCCGCCACGGTGGGCTCCCGCGCCTACGAGGACACCTTCGCGGCGGCCCCGGACCTGGCAATCACGTCCGTGGCATGCCCGGCGTTTGTCCCCTACGTGGAGGCCGGGATCACGACGGGCCCGGAACTGCTGGCCGTCGCCCGCGAGTACCTCGCACCGCTCAAGGCCGCCGGAGTGGACACCGTGGTGCTCGGCTGCACCCACTATCCGCTGCTCACCGGTGTCATCTCCTACGTCATGGGTGAGGACGTCACCCTGGTCTCGAGCGCCGAGGAGACAGCCAAGGACGTCTACCGGGCACTGGCCTCCCGCGGCCTGGAACGCCAGGACGCCGCCGCGCCCGAACACAACTTCATCGCCACCGGCGACGCCGCGCAGTTCGAGTCCCTCGCCCGGCGCTTCCTGGGCCCGGAAGTCCTCAGTGTCCGCCACGTGGACCACGTGGCGGCCCAGTATCCGACGGGCAGCCTCGCCCGGATCACCCCGGAAATGATCGCCGCCGCGCAGTCCGCCGCCGTCCGGCCGCGGATCTCCAACTTCGCGGCGCCGTCTTCCCTCGCCGCCCCCCTCGCCCCCTCCCTCGCCGCCCCCCTCGCCCCCTCCCTGCGGAGGCCTGGCCTGTGAAGCTGACCATCGTTGGCTGCACCGGATCGTTCCCGGGACCCGGTTCGCCGGCGTCGTGCTACCTCCTCACCGCCAACGACGGCGAGCGGAACTGGAAGATCGTGCTGGACCTCGGGAGCGGCGCCCTCGGCGCCATCCAGCGGTACACGGACCTGGAGGACATCGACGCGATCTTCCTCACCCACCTGCACCCGGACCACTGCATGGACCTGTGCGGGCTGCACGTGGCCGTGCGCTGGAAGCCGGGCGGCTGGGGCCGGGGCCGGATCCCCGTCTGGGGACCGGCGGCCACGGCGGACCGGATGGCCACCGCCTACGGCCTGGAACTCGACCCGGGCATGCACGAGGAGTTCGACTTCAGCAACTGGGCCGAGCGCAAACCCGTCACGGTGGGCCCGTTCACGGTGACGCCCTACGCGGTGAACCACCCCGTCGAGGAGGCCTACGCGCTCCGCGTCGAGGTCACCGAACCGGGCAAGGACGGCACCCCGGTGACGCGGGTGCTGAGCTACTCCGGCGACACCGACTCGTGCAGCGGCCTGGAGGACGCCGCGCGGGACGCGGACCTGTTCCTGTGCGAAGCGGCCTTCGAGGAGGGCCGCGACGACGGCATCAAGGATGTCCACCTGACCGGCAAACGCGCCGGGGAGGCCGCCAAGGCCGCCGGTGCGCGCCGCCTGCTCCTGACGCACATCCCCGTCTGGACCTCCCCGAGCACGGTCATGGCCGAGGCCAAGCCGGTCTTCGGCGGGGACGTCGCGGTCGCCGTCGCGGGTGTGCACTACACGGTCTGAACGGCACCGGCACGGCACCCGGTGCCGAGTCGATAAGCTAAAGGCATGACTTCCGAAGCTCTTACTGCCCCCGTCATCCGCGCCGATGGCCGCACCCCGGACCAGCTCCGGCCGATCAGCATCACCCGTGGCTGGTCCAAGCAGGCCGAAGGCTCGGCCCTGATCGAGTTCGGCAACACCCGGGTGCTGTGCACGGCGTCCCTGACCGAAGGTGTCCCGCGCTGGCTCAAGGGCGAGGGCCGCGGCTGGGTCACGGCCGAATACGCCATGCTGCCGCGCGCCACGAACACCCGGTCGGACCGTGAGTCCGTCAAGGGCAAGATCGGCGGACGCACGCACGAGATCTCCCGGCTGATCGGCCGCTCGCTGCGTTCCATCATCGACACCAAGGCCCTCGGCGAGATCACGATCGTGCTGGACTGCGATGTGCTGCAGGCCGACGGCGGCACCCGCACCGCCGCCATCACCGGCGCCTACGTGGCCCTGGCGGAGGCCATCCGCTTCGCCCGCGAAAACAAGATGATCGCCCGCAACGCCCAGCCCCTGGTGGACACCATTGCCGCCGTCTCCGTCGGCATCATCGACGGGGTCCCGATGCTGGACCTGCCGTACGTCGAGGACGTCCGCGCCGAGACCGACATGAACGTCGTGGTCACCGGCTCCGGCAAGTTCGTCGAGGTCCAGGGCACGGCCGAAGGCGCCCCGTTCGACCGCGACGAGCTGAACAAGCTGCTGGACCTGGCCCTGCTGGGCACCGAGCAGCTCGCCGTCATCCAGCGCGAGACCCTGGCCGAAGCCCCGTGACGGCTGGCCCCGCAGAACAGCACGCCCGGCGCCGGTGCTGGTTCTTGCCACGCACAACAAGGGCAAACTCCGGGAGCTCCGCGAACTGCTGCGCGGCCAGGTGCCCGGACTCGACGTCGACACCCAGGTGGTGGATGCCGGCGCCGTCGGTGCCCCCGACGTCGTCGAGACCGGCGTGACTTTCGCGGAAAACTCGCTGCTCAAGGCGCGGGCCGTTGCGCAGGCTACCGGGCTCGTGGCGATCGCCGACGACTCCGGGCTCTCCGTGGATGTGCTCGGCGGGGCCCCCGGGATCTTCTCGGCCCGCTGGTCCGGCCGGCACGGGGACGACGCCGCCAACCTGCGGCTCCTGCTGGACCAGCTGGCGGATGTGCCGGACGGGTACCGGGGCGCCGCGTTTGTCTGCGCGGCGGCTCTCGCCGTGCCAGGGTCCTCCCCGGAGGATGGCCGCGAGGTGGTGGAGTACGGGCAGCTCGAAGGCACGCTCCTGCGGGAGCCGCGCGGCGCCGGCGGCTTCGGCTACGATCCGGTGCTCCAGCCCAGCGGCCTGGACCGCAGCTGCGCGGAGCTGAGCCCGGCAGAGAAGAACGCCATCAGCCACCGCGGCCAGGCGTTCCGGGCATTGCTGCCGGCGATCGTGGAGGCGCTGGCCGGGAAGTAGCCGGCCAGCGCGGCCGCGCTACGGGGTCTTGCGGTCTTCTTCGGGCTCGTGCTCTTCGATGAACTCTTCGACGAGCTCCGTGCCGTACTTCTCGGACTGGCGCTTGGCGATGAAGCCGCGGGCCACTTCGATGCCGATCGGGATGACCGAGACCAGCACAATGATGATGAAGATGATGTCCAGGTTCTCCCGGACCCACGGCACTTTGTCGCCGAGCAGGTAGCCCAGCAGCGTGACGCCGGCGCCCCAGAGCACGGCGCCGATGACGTTGAAGAGGAAGAACTTGCGCTTGTCCATCTGGGCGACGCCCACGATCACCGGCACGAAGGTCCGGATGATCGGGACGAAGCGGGCCAGGATCAGGGCCTTGCCGCCGTGCTTTTCGAAGAAGGCGTGCGCGCTTTCGACGTTCTCGCGCTTGAACAGCTTGGAATCGGGCTTGTTGAAGATGGCCGGTCCGGCCTTCGAGCCGATGAGGTAGCCGGTCTGGTTTCCCAGGATCGCGGCGACGACGATCAGCACCGCGAAGGCCCAGATGTTGAACTTGATGGTGTCCGTCGCGACGAGGAGCCCGGCGGTGAAGAGCATGGAGTCACCGGGCAGGAAGAAGCCGATGAGCAGGCCCGTCTCGGCGAAGATAATGCCGCAGACCAGCAGCACAACCCAGGGCGCGAGGGCCGGATCGGCCAGGAAGACCTGAGGGTTGAGCCAGTCGGGAAGGAAGGAGGCCAGGTGTGGCTGCACCGGGCCGGCCCCGCCGATCATGGACACGGCAAAGTCACTCATAGCTAAAGGGTTCACCCGTTAAGGGTACTTGACGGCCGCCGTCGGACGTTCTGCACGCGGAACCGGCCGGGGCGTCGGACCGGCCGCCGATGCGGGCGGGAGGGCCCGCGGGCGGTAAAGTCGGGGCGTGGGTTTGGACTTTACGGCGATCGACTTTGAGACCGCGAACGGCTTCCGGGGTTCACCATGCGCTGTTGGCCTGACGAAAGTCCGGGGCGGCGTTGTGGTCGAGGAGGCCTCCTGGCTGATGCGGCCGCCCGAAAACCACGACCGCTTCGATCATCACAACGTCCGGATCCACGGGATCCGTCCGGAGCAGGTGGCTGGACTTCCGCGCTTCGGCGAACTCTTCCCGGAGATCGGGGCGTTCATCGGCGGCGACGTGCTCGCGGCCCACAACGCCGCCTTCGATCTCGGCGTGATCCGCTCCGGCCTGGAAGTCTCCGGGCTGGCGGGCCCCGCCTACGACTACGTCTGCACCGTGATGCTGGCCCGGCGCTGCTACTCGCTGGTGTCCAATTCCCTGCCCTACGCGGCCGAGGAAGCCGGCGTTCCGCTGGTCAACCACCACGACGCCGCCGAGGATGCCCGCGCCTGCGCCGGCATCCTGATCGACATCGCCGCCCGGAACGGCGCCGGGAGCATCGCCGAACTCTACCTGTCCCTGGGACTCGTCGTCTCCCGGCAGCCGGCGTTCGATCCGTTGCGGGATCCGCTGTCCAAAGCCAGCCAGTCGGCCCTCGAAGCCCTCGCCGCGGGACCGGGAGCGGGGCCCGCGGTCCGGGCGTTCCAGCCCGGCTGGCCGGACGAAGGCGCCAACCCGCTCCCGAACGCCGACGCCGAGCCCGGCCACCCGCTGTTCGGCCAGACCGTCGTGTTCACCGGTGAACTGGCGATTCCCCGGCCCGAGGCCAAGGTCCGGTCCGCCGAGCTGGGCGCCAGGCCCGAAAGCCGGGTCACCGCCCGCACCACCGTCCTGGTGGTGGGGGACGGCTTCGTCGCCGCCGACCTGCGCTCCGGCCGGATCACCGGCAAGGCCCGGCGGGTCCTGGAACTGCACGAGCGGGGCCAGCGGATCGAGGTCCTCTCGGAAGGCGAATTCCTGCAGATGGTCGGCGGCCACGTGGCCCCCGCCGCCCTGGCCTGAGGGTCATACGGCGCAACAATCATTTCCCCCGGGTCCGCCCGCTCCTAGCCTTGGGTGATGAGTGAACTGATCGACTGGCGCAAGGTTTTCGCGTTCCCCAATCCCGTCAACGAGTACTCCGCGCGCATCACCGCCGCCCTCGTGGTGCTGCTGTCCGTGGTCACGCTGCTGACGGGCTTCGGCTGGGGGCTGGCCGTGATCGCCGTCGGGTTCTGGCTGCGGGTGCTGTTCGGCCCGCGGATCTCCCCGTTCGCCGTCCTGTCCGTCAAGGTCCTGACGCCGCTGCTGGGGAAGAAGCGGCTTGTTCCCGGGCCGCCGAAGCGCTTCGCCCAGGGCATCGGTGCGGCCATGTCCACGGCTGCCGCCGTCCTGCTGGCCGCCGGGCTGGCGCCGGCAGCCTGGATCCTGCTGGCGGTCCTGATTGTGGCCGCATCCCTGGAGGCCTTCGCAGGTTTCTGCCTCGGCTGCGCCATCTTCGGCTGGCTGCAGCGCCGCGGCCTGATCCCCGACGACGTGTGCGAGGCCTGCAACAACGTCCCGCTCCGCGCCTAAGGCCGCCATCCCGGCCCCGTGACGGGCCGGCGCATCCTCAGCGTCCGTATTCGACCCGCACCGCGTCGTTGTCCGGCAGCACCACCACGGTCCCGTTCCGCGCGGTCCACCCGTTGGGCAGGAGGAACAGGCGGCCGCCGCTCACCGCCAGCAGGCGCAACCCGTCGTAGCGGTAGAGGGGCGCGGCGTCAGTCCCGAGCGTTGTTTCGACAACGGCTGGCGCGCCGATGGCCAGGGGCCTGGAGCTGTACAGCTCCGCGCGCGGGAGTGCATCGAGGTTTTGCTCGATGTCCAGGGCGGCCCGGCGGCCGACGGCGTCGGCGTGGTCGCCTGCGCCCCAGCACAGCAGCAGCGTCACCAGCCCGAGCAGCAGCGCGCCCTGGCCCACGCGGTGTCCAACGGACAGGGTTTCCGGCTTGCCGGGATTGGCCAGCCAGCGCAGCCGCATCGCCCAGGCGGTAAGCAGTACGCCGGCGGCAACCACGTAGGGTGCGTACAGGACGGTCCGGCCGGGCTGGACTGCCATGACGATCAGCGCTGCGCCGGCCACCAGAACGCCAGCGACGGCGACGGCCCTGGCGATGTGCCGCACGGCAGGCCCGTCGCCGGTCTCAATCCGGCGGCGCAGCCACTTGTCCAGCGCCACCCCGCAGATGCCGACGATCAAGAGGCCGACCAGCGGAGCGAACAGGGCACCCACGCTGTAACGGACATAGTCCTGGTCGGTGGAACTGAGCAGGGCCACGTTGAGGTTCATGTACTTGGCCTGGGCGGCGGCCTGCGCCCAGCCGAAATAGGCCAGCACCGCGCTGATCACGGCGATCGGCGGTCCGATGGAGGCGATGATGGCCAGCACCCGGGGCTTGGTTGTGCCCCCGGCACCTGCTGTCTGCGTCACGGCACTCCTCCTGTTCGGGCGGGCTGGGGTTGCTGGCCCGGTCACGGCCGGCGTTGGTGTGGAGCAATGGGCCCGGTGCGCTGCAGGGGCGGCGCGGTCCAGTGCCCGGCCAGGGCTTCGTCCCTGGGCCAGTAGAGGCGCATGGCCATCATGAACGGCCCGGTGGGGGCGGGCAGCCAGTTCGATTCCTGGTCCGGGTCCGGGGCGTCATTCTGGATCAGCAGCGTCAGGCCGCCGTCGGGATCCTTGGCGAGGCGGGGCAGCATGGGGGCGTTGATCAGATACCGGTCCAGCGGGTTGGCCACGAGCAGGCTTTGCGGCAGGCCGTACATCGTCAAGGACCAGAATGCGTGGACCGGCGGCAGCCCGCCCGGGGCAAAGCGCAGGGTGTACCGGTTGGTGCCGTGCAGCGGCCGGCCGTCGGCGTCGCTGCCGTAGACCGGGTACATGGCCTCGGCCTGTGAATTGCCATAGATGCCCAGCTTCGCGGCGGCCATGCGGTAGAGGTAATTGTTCTGCAGGTACTCGCGGGTGCCGAACAGCTGCCCTGAAGTGACTTCACCCGCGGCCACCCGCTGCATCAGTCCGGCGAAGTCCCGCCAGGCGTCCTGGATGCCCTGCAGGAGTCCCGCCCGGACGCCGGAGGCCAGCTCGTCGACGTCGGTTTTCCGCCCGGGGGCGATGCCGGCCCTGGCGAAACGCTCCCTCAGTCCCGCTTCCGACGGGTGGGCGGGACAAAACTGGAGCAGGGCGCCCAGCAGGGCGAATACTTCCGGCGAGGCCTTCTCCTCATCGGGCGTGAGCGGCCTGGGGAAATCGATGCGCGGCGGGGCCGGGGGCGGGGGCTCGCCAAGGAACGTGGAGAGCGGCTGCACGTTGTAGCCGGACTGGACCCGCCTGACGTTCGCGAGGTCGTCCGGGTTGAACAGCTGGGTGCGGTAGACAGCGAGGCCAAGTTCGGTTTCGGACCGGAACAGCGCGGTGATTCCCTCGGGGGCGTCGCCATTCCAATCCGGACCGGCAACCAGGAAGCTGCCGCCGTCGTTGCCGGTGGCCCGGCTGCCGATGTAGGCGAAGTTGTGCGTGTACAGGTCGATCAGCTGGATGCTGAAATAGCGTTCCCGCTCAATCTTCGGCACGGTGAGCACCACTGGTTCGGCCCGCAGGTCCAGCCCCAGCATCGAGTACGGCGTGTCCGAGTTGGGCGTCTGGACCGCCGTGTCCGCGGGGGTGTACACCCGGGGGATGTTCGTGAGCTGGTTCCAGGGCGCCTTGAACTCCGGGTTTCCGCTGTCGACGAAGTAGGCGTACAGGATGCGGTAGCCGTCCACCATCGGGAAACCGTAAATATAGGCTTCCCTGGCGATGGCGCGTGCCTCGGCGGGGCTGACCTCGGATCGGGACGACGGCGGTGACGGTTGCGCAGTATTCATGATGTGCACCTCTTTGTGCCAAGCAGGATGCAGCGGGGGTCGGTCCTCGACTACAGCGTACTCAGTGCACATGCGTGAGTCACGGACCTCTCTTCGACCGATATCGGGTAGCGGGCGGCCTGTAGAAGATCCCCGCCGGCGAGTAAAATCAGCTCAATCCACAGCGCCGTGCGGGACGGTCCTCCTCTGGCGCCCGGCCAGGGCTGAACGTCGGGGGTCCTGATGAATCTTGAAGTCAGACTGCAGTTTTTCCAGTCCGCCGCCACGGTCCTGCCGTCGATATTCGTCGCTTTTGCCCTCACCAGCCACTTTCTGGATCCCGGCAGCAGGCGTCAGCTGAAGATCCAGTTCCTGGGGCTGTCCGGCAGGACCGGCATTGTGGCGGTGGCCGTTATGATCACCGGCTTCATCGCCGCGGAGTTGCTGACGCTGATCGTCCTCGCCACGGATACCCCGAGCTTCCCGGTGTTCGTCTTCGTGATCTTCTATATCTTCCTGTTTGCCTGGTTTGTCGGCCTCCAGGCCATGAGCCCGATGCTCCAGGACGCCGTAGTGGCCGCGGAAGAAGCCGCGCCGGACCAGGAGGCCAAAGCAAAGGTGGTCCGTGCCTACCGGAGGCTGGGCTACACCATCATTGTCTGCTCGCTGGTCATCCTTCTCGGCGGCGCCATCATCTTCTACGCACTGCGGGCAGCCAGCTAGGAGCCGGTGGATTGTTGGGGCCCGGCGGCCTTGTCGGGTTTTTGCCAGGGCCACCGTCCGGTCATTTCGAGCTCCAGGGTGAAACTGAGGAAGGTGCGGATCAGGACGATGAGCGCGAGGACACCCACCGACTCGAAGGTCGGCGTCACCGCGACCGTGCGGATGATGTCGGCGGCCACCAGGAGTTCCAGGCCCAGGAGGATCGACCGGCCCAGGCGTTCCCGGTACGTCCGGTAGATTGTCCCATCCCGGCTGCGCAGCAAAGCCATGGCTGCCAGGAGCGTCGCCACGGCGGCGCCAAGGACGATGGCGAGGACGCCGGCGGCGTCGACGGCCCTGCCGAGGCCGTCCATGACCGATTCAATCTCCATTGGATACCTTCCCTCCCGCGGCGCGCTTCTGCATCCACTTCATGTAGGGGATACACACGATCGTGCCGATGATCAGATACAGGATGATGACGGCCCCGAACTGCAGCGACGGGAAGTTCGCGGTGGCAATTGCGAGGGCGATGCCCGGGTGGCGGAGCGCGCTGGCGAGTGCGAGGACCCTCGAATCGCCGGGGTCCGGTCCGGCCATGATGTGGCCGAAGGCCAGGCCCAGCACCGTAAAGACAACAAACGCCGCGACGGTGCTGGCAGTGAGGACCGCCAGGAACTGCGGGAACGCCGCCACCAGCACATACACGGCCGCGGCCACCAGCACAACCTTGGCCACCAGCGCGAACGGCTGCTCCACCCGTTCCGCCAGGCGGGGCAGGAACGCGTGCACCAGCATGCCTGCCGCCAGCGGCAGCACCACGGCGACCAGTACCTGGCCGGCGACCACCGTGAAGCTGATGTTGAACGGATTGTCGGTGAGTCCGCCGAGGAACACCAGCAGCGCCGGGACGAGCACGATCGACAGTACGGAGACGGTCACCGTGAGCCCGAGCCCGAAGGAGGCGCGCCCGCCGGCGTCGTGCTCTTTGCCCAGGAGCGTTGGCGGGACGGGGGAGAGCGCCAGGGTCACCAGCGCCACCAGCGCGACGCGCGGCGGAGCGATGGTCAGGGCCAGGATCAAGGCGATGAACGGCATCACAATGAACATGGACACCAGCGAGATCACCAGCAGCCGCGGGCGCCGGACGGCGTAGAGGACATCCCCGGCGGTGGCCCTGAGTCCGAAGCCGAAGACGGTCAGCATGATGCTCCCCTGAAAGGCGAGGACCAATACCAGCGGGGCGTCCACGCTAGCCGCCGCATCCACGGAGTTCGGCACTCATCATCGGCTCCTGCCCGGGTTCCATGACCGGATATCCGCGAGTTTAGACCGTCGTCAAATACACGGCTACGTCCCCGCGGTTGCTGCCGGAAGCCCGGACAGCAGGCCTCTTGGACAACCTTCAGCCCGTGCTCCGGGCGGTACCTGAGGTCCCTACCGGGAGGAGGATCGCCTGTGCTACGGTGACCGCATTATCCGTGGCTGGGGCGGGGGTCGCCACAGGGCCCGCTGGCAGGGCCCGGAGCGGAGCAGACAATGGCCGGAGCGTCTCTTGGCCAAAAATTCATTACTGCGTCGAGCAAATCATGGGTTCCCGGCGGCACCTTCCTGATGGGCTCGGACCACCACTATCCCGAGGAAGCCCCGGCCCACCCCGTGACGGTCAGCGGGTTCTGGATGGACCGGCACCCGGTCACAAACCGCGAATTCGCCCGGTTCGTTGCCGAGACCGGGCACGTGACCGTCGCCGAACAGGCACCGGATCCGGCCGATTACCCCGGCGCCCGGCCCGAACTGCTGGTGCCCGCCGCGACGGTGTTCGTCCAGCCGGCCCGGCGGGTGGACCTGGCTGATCCGTACAACTGGTGGGCGTACGTGCCGGGGGCTGACTGGCGGCATCCACAAGGGCCGGGCAGTTCGGTGAACAGGTTGCCGGACCACCCCGTAGTGCAGCTTGCCTGGGCCGACGTCGAGGCGTACGCGTGCTGGGCGGGAAAGTCGCTGCCCACGGAGGCCGAATGGGAGTTCGCCGCCCGCGGCGGCCTGGATGGAGCCACCTACGCCTGGGGCGAGGAGTTCACCCCTTCCGGCCGGTGGATGGCCAACACCTGGCAGGGCGAGTTCCCCCTCCAGAACACTGCCCAGGACGGGTACGCCGGCACAGCACCAGTGGGCTCGTTCCCGGCCAACGGCTACGGCCTGGTGGACATGATCGGCAACGTCTGGGAATGGACCTCCGACTGGTATCAGGCCCACTCCGAAACCTCCCATGCCTGCTGTACGCCGTCAGATCCGCAAGCGGGCGGGAAAAACCGAACCAGTGATCCGGACGACCCCGTGCGGATTCCGCGCAAGGTGATGAAGGGCGGTTCGCACCTGTGCGCACCCAACTATTGCCAGCGCTATCGGCCTGCGGCACGGATGCCGCAGGCCATCGACACCGCGACGTCGCATCTGGGCTTCCGCTGCATCATCCGGACGTGAGAGTCCACCACCGGCGAAGCCGTCTGGAAGGAATGTCAATCATGCACAAAATCCTGGTCCTCTACCCCGAGCCGGCCGACCGCGCGGCCTTCGAGGACTACTACGTCAACAAGCACCTGCCTCTCGCCGCAACGCTGCCCGGCATGAAAGCCGCCCGATACTCCTTCGGAGTTTCCGGCCTTGGCGGGCCAGACGCCGGGGCCCCGTACTTCGCGGTGTTCGAGGGGGACTTCGACTCCCAGGCAGACCTGGCCGCGGCCGTGTCTTCCCCGGAAGGCCAGGCCCTTTTGGCGGATGTCCCCAACTTCGCGACCGGAGGGGCGGTCGTGGTGAACTACCCGGTGGAAACCCTGATCGGGTAACTGCGGGTTGGATCCAAATCTAGAAAGCCGAAGACATGAAAAATCACCAGCCAACGTCGGTCTCACTCCCCGTACCGGATCGCGGTTACCGCGGATTCCTGCCCTACGATGCCAGGGATCCGGATTCGAAGTTCGCCCCGATCCAGCCGACCCAAGCGCCATCCGGAGCACCGAATGTGCTCATCGTCCTGCTGGACGACGTCGGATTCGGAGCCTCCAGCGCCTTCGGCGGTCCCTGCGCGACGCCGACAGCCGAGCGGCTCGCCGCGGGCGGGCTGAAATACACCCGCTTCCACACAGCGGCGCTGTGCTCACCGACACGGGCGGCCCTGCTGTCCGGAAGGAACCACCATACGGTCGGGATGGGAGGCATCACCGAAACAGCGACGCCGGCGCCTGGCTACACGTCCTCGCGGCCCAATACGACGGTGCCGCTGGCCGAGATCCTCAGGGTCTCCGGCTACTCGACCGCGCAGTTCGGCAAATGCCACGAGGTGCCGGCCTGGGAGACCAGCCCGGTCGGCCCCTTCGACCGGTGGCCAACCCGCTCCGGATTCGATTATTTTTACGGCTTCATCGGCGGCGAAACCAACCAGTGGTACCCGGCCGTCATCGAAGGGACCACCCCGGTGGAGGTCGGCCGGCCCGAGGACGGGTACCACTTCATGGTCGATATCACCGACAAGGCCATCACCTGGAGCCGGCAGCAGAAGTCGCTGGCGCCGGACCGGCCGTTTTTTATGTACTTCGCGCCCGGTGCGACACATGCCCCGCACCACGTGCCGGCGGACTGGATCGCCAAGCAGAAGGGACGCTTCGACAAGGGCTGGGACGCGGTCCGGGAGGAAACGTTCGCGCGCCAGAAGGAGCTCGGGGTGGTTCCCGCCGAGGCGGTCCTCACCGGGCGGCCTGCTGAGATTCCGGCCTGGGACGATATGCCCGCGGAGCTCAAACCGGTCCTGGCGCGGCAAATGGAGGTTTATGCAGCCTTCCTTGAATTCGCCGACCACCATGTGGGACGCCTCATCGGGTCCTTGGAAGCGGACAACCACCTGGCCGACACGCTGGTCTATTACATCGTCGGGGACAACGGAGCCTCGGCGGAGGGCTCGCTCAACGGCACCTTCAACGAGATGACCTACTTCAACAAGGCCAGCGCGCTGGAGACGCCTGAGTTCCTGATCGACCATCTCGACAAATTCGGCGGCCCCGAGTCCTACAACCATTATGCTGTCGGCTGGGCGCACGCGATGGACACGCCCTACCAGTGGACCAAGCAGATCGCCTCGCACTTCGGCGGGACGCGCAATGGCACGATCATCCACTGGCCCGGGGGCATCTCAGACCGCGGCGGGATCCGCCACCAGTTCCACCACGTGATCGACATTGCCTCCAGTGTCCTGGAAGTCATCGGGCTGCCCGAACCAGACACCATCAACGGCGTCACCCAGAAGCCCTTCGAGGGCACCTCGATGCGTTACTCCTTCGACGACGCAGCGGCCGCCGACACGCACATCACCCAGTATTTCGAGATAATGGGCAACCGCGGCATCTACCACAACGGCTGGACCGCGGTGACGCATCACAGCAGCCCGTGGATAGCAGGCCAACTGCCGGCTTTCGACGACGACGTGTGGGAGCTCTACGACACCACGACCGATTGGACCCAGTCGCGGAACCTCGCCCAGGAGCAGCCGGACCGGCTCCACGAACTCCAGCGGCTCTGGCTCATCGAAGCCGTCCGCCACAACGTGCTGCCGCTCGACGACCGCACCGTGGAGCGGGTGAATCCGGACATCGCGGGACGGCCCGAGCTCATCAAGGGCACCACCCAGCGCTTCTTCCGCGGTATGGCGGGCCTGAACGAGCACTCGATCATCAACACCAAGAACAAGTCTCACACCGTCACCGCCGCCATTTCCGTCCCGGAATCCGGCGCCAGCGGTGTCATCATCGCGCAGGGCGGTTTGGGCGGCGGCTGGGCGTTGTCCGTGGACGACGGGAAGCTGGACTACACCTACAACTTCCTGGGCCTGAACACCACGCACATCACCGCCCCGGAGCCACTGACCCCGGGACCCCACGAAGTGCGCGCGCAGTTCGCCTACGACGGCGGCGGCCTGGGCAAGGGCGCCGGGATCACGCTTTTTGCGGACGGCAACCAGCTGGCCGGCGGGCACATCGAGGCCACCCACCCGATCGCCTTCTCAGCGGACGAAACAGCGGACATCGGGGTGGATCACGGATCCCAGGTATCCGACCGCTACAACGACACAAACAGCAGCTTCACCGGGGACATCGAATGGGTGCAGATCGACCTCGGCGATGACAGCCACGACCACCTCATCACCCCCGAAGACCGGATGCGGGTGGCCATGGGGAAGCAATAAGGCCGGCGAAGGCTCAGGGTCCGGTGACCGCCGCCAGGCGGGACGCCATGCCCCGGATGACCTCCGGGGCTTCCAGCGCTGCCAGCCAGTCCGCCGGCAGGCACTCCTCGCCGTAGTAAGTACCCAGGATGTTCCCGGCAATGGACGCCGTCGAATCGCTGTCCCCGCTGTGGTTGACAGCCAGGGTGACCGCCGCCCGGAAGTGGGACTCCGGCTGCCCGGCAGTCGGAGCCGCCGGCTCCGGTGCGGTGGCGAGCACCGCGTAGAGCGCGACGGCGAGCGCCTCCTCGGCCACAAAGCCTTCACCGAGTTCCCGGACCAGTTCCTCTGGCGCCAGCGGCCCGCCGGCCGCGGTGTCACCGCTCAGGCGCAATGCCGCCTCCAGCCGCGCCACGAGGTCGGGATCGGGCTCTTCACCCTTGTGCAGGTAGCCTGCATCCAGCTGCCCGAGCGCATATCCGGCTGCCTCGCGCAGCCCATTGCCCGCCGTCAGGGCGTGGATGACGAGGCTGAACACGCCGGCGCTCTGCCTCGCCGCGGGGTGCCCGTGGGTCAGGGACGCGGCGTCGGAACTGAGCTTGTAGACGGCTGCGGCGGCGATGTAGGGGACCAGCCCGAACGGAGCCGAGCGCATCACGGTGCCGCAGCCCTTGGACTCCGGGTTGACCGGCCGGTAGAAGGTTCCCATCTCGCCCGTGGCCAGGCCGCTCAGGCAGGCGTTCCCGGGGGCCCGGCGGTGCTTGAGGACCTCGTGGGAATCGATCCAGCGGGGAGGCTGGAAGGGGGCCGAGTCCGGGGCGGGGACACCCTGGGTGCCCAGCCAGCGCAGGTAGGCGAGCCACAGGCACGCGTTGGTATCGGCGCCGACGCCCGAGTTCGCCCATTCCAGCGCTTCCAGCAGCCCGTCCACGGTGTAGAGCGTGAGCTGGGTGTCGTCGGAGAAGTGGCTGCCGCCGTCGAGCGCGGAAAAGTCCTGCAGGCCCGCGGGACCGTACTTCGCCCGGATCCCGGCGATGTCGTCGAACTCGACGGCGTAGCCCAGCGAATCGCCCAGGGCGCCGCCCAGCAGGCAGCCGTGGATGCGGGACTGGTGCGACGGCACCGGCGCCTGCGCCTTTACGGGGGTCGCTGAGGGGGTCACTGCTGGGGTGGTGCCGGGCTCGCTGCTCATAGGGTCAAATTTACCCCGGCGGCCTGTCCCGGTCGGCACGGGCCGGGGCCGGGCGGGCGGGGAGCCGGGCCGGGTAGGGTGCTGTTGAGGGGACCGGACCGGGAAAGCAGGGGACTTATGCGCGAACCAGCATGGCGGAAGACCGGAACCACCCCCGACTACCGGTTCTCGCTGGCCAACGAACGGACGTTCCTGGCGTGGATCAGGACTTCCCTGGCCTTGATCGCGGGAGCGCTCGCGATCGACCAGCTGGCCCCGGACATTGCCCCGGCCCCGCTCCGGATCGCGTTGTGCGTGGTGCTGGCAGTCATCGGCGCCGGCCTGGCCGCATTGTCATACCGCCGCTGGGGCCAGATGGAAGCCGCCATGCGGAACAACCTCGAGCTGCCGTTCTCCGGCGTCATGCTGGTGATGACCATCGGGGTCGCGGCCGCGGCGTTCACGTGTGCCGTCCTGATCCTGCTCGCCCCGTGAACGCCCGGCCGGTGCGCGATTCCGGGCTGCAGCCGGAGCGGACCCTGCTGTCCTGGCGGCGGACCTTCCTGGGCCTGGTGGTGGCCGACCTTCTGATCTGGCGCAGCTGGGCGCTCGCGGGACCACAGCCCGGTGCACTTGCTGCCGGCGCCCCCGATTACCTTGGCATCTGCGCCCTGACGGCGATGGCTGCCACGGTGGTGCTGGGCCTTTGTGTGCTGGTCCGGGGGCGGGAACTCCGGCGTTCTGCCGACGCGCCGCCGTCGGTCCTCCTGCGCTGGGCGGCTGCCGCCGTCGTCGCCCTTGCCGGCAGCACCGCCGCGGCGATAGCGCTGGGGCGCTGACTGTGCGGCGCCGGACGTGGAGCCCGGGTCCAGCCAACGTCCAGATTCCGCTGGCAGACTGCTGGCGGACCATTTTCGAGCAAAGGACACTTCACTCATGACCACGCCCGTGCCAGCCCCCGCGACAGCCGCCCGGCCGTCCACCGCCCTTGACGACCCGCAGCGGCCCGGACTCGTGGCCCGGCTGTCCGCCGAGGCGCTGGGCACGTTGTTTGTGGTGGTTGTGGGCCTGGGCGTGCCACTGTTCACCATCCCGCAGTCGAACCCGCTCTCCGCGTCGCTGGCCACGGGGCTGGCGCTGACCGCCGCGATGCTCGCCTTCGGGCTACGTCTCGGGCGGCCACTTCAACCCGGCCGTCACTGTGGGCAACGCCATCGCCGGGCGCACCCGGCTCGCGGACGCCGCGGCCTACCTCGGCGCCCAGCTCGCCGGTGCCCTGCTCGGCGTCGGTGGCGCTGTTCGGCATCCTCCGCACCATCCCCAAGATCGCGGACACCCGCGGCGCGTTTGACACCGTCACCGCCGGATTCGGCGAGCACTCCATCATCCAGGCGCCCATGGCCGGGGCTCTGCTCGTGGAGGTCCTCGGCGCCGCCCTGCTCGTGGCCGTCTACCTCGGCACCACCTCGGTCCGGAACCCCTCCAGGGCCGCGGCGCCCTTCGCCGTGGGCCTGACCATGGCCGTGCTGCTGCAGCTCGGCCAGGCGATCGGGAACACACCCTTCAATCCCGCCCGCGCCACCGCCTCGGCGCTGTTCAGCAACGCGGACGCGCTGGGCCAGCTCTGGCTCTTCTGGGTGGCCCCGCTGGTCGGCGCGGCCGTCGCGGGACTGGTCTTCCGGGTCGTCGCGCAGGGCGCTCCGGCCGCTGCCACACTGGTTCCCGGCGACGCAGCCGCGTCCGACCGATGAGGACTTCGACGCCGAAGATCCCGACGATCTCGGTGCCGACGGTCTGGCTGCCGACGGCGGACCCGCCGGCGCCGGGATTGCCCGGTCCGAGCCGGTCCCGGCCGGTCCCGTCCGCGCCGACGCGCCCCGCAAGGCAGGCAACGACGAGGCCCGCGACTTCTTCGACAGCAAGCGCGGCGAATAGGCACAACGAAGGTCACTGCGCCGTTCCCTGTGCCTCCGGGGCCGTTCCCGGCGGCTCCGGGGCGTTGGCGCAATACTGTCGCTGCCAGCCGATACCGTAGGACCATGCGGTTATTGCACACCTCGGACTGGCATTTGGGCCGGTCGTTCCACGGCGTCGGGATGCTTGACGCCCAGCGCTCGTTCATCGACCAGCTGGTCACCTTCGTGCGGGACGAGTCGGTCGACGTCGTCCTCATCGCCGGCGACGTCTACGACCGCGCACTGCCCGGAGTCGACGTCGTCGGCCTGCTCGACGACGCCCTCGTCCGGCTGACCGGCGCCGGCGCCCAGGTGGTGCTCACCAGCGGCAACCACGATTCCGCCATCCGGCTCGGCTTCGCGTCCCGGCTGCTGGAACGCGGGGGAGTGCACTTGCGCACGCGCCTGGCCGACCTGGACCAGCCGGTGCTGTTCCCGCTCAGCGGTGACGCCGCGGACGAGGCCGGACCGGTCCTTGCCGTCTACGGCATCCCGTGGCTGGAACCGCGGCTCGTGGCCGGACAGCTCGGCGTCGAAACCGCGAGCCACTTCGAGGTGACGCGGGCCGCCACGGACCGCATCCGGGCCGATCTGGCCGTCCGGGCCGGGACCCGGACCGTGCATTCGGTGGTCCTGGCGCATACCTTCGCGAGCGGCGGCATCAGCTCCGACAGCGAGCGGGACCTGAGCATCGGCGGAGTCGGCGCCGTCCCGCTGGACCTCTTCGACGGCTTCGGCTACACGGCCCTCGGCCACCTGCACGGCCGGCAGGAGCTGTCGGCCACCGTCCGGTACTCCGGGTCGCCGCTCGCGTATTCCTTCTCCGAGGCGAAGCACAAGAAGGGCAGCTGGCTCGTGGAGGCGGATGCCGACGGGATCGGCGCGGTCCGCGAAGTGCTCTGGGAGGCGCCCCGCACCCTGGCCGTGCTGCGCGGCAAACTGGACGAGCTCCTCTCCGCCGAGGACTACGCCTGGGCCGAAGCCGCCCACTGCCAGATCACCCTGACCGACGCACAGCGTCCTGCCCAGGCCATGGAGCGCCTGCGCGCCCGCTTCCCGGACACCCTGGTGCTCGGGTTCGACCCCGAGGGCGCCGGCTCCGCGGCCAAGGCCAGCTACAGCAGCAGACTCGCCGATGCCGGGGACGACCTCGCCATCTGCTGCGGCTTCCTGGAGCACGTCCGCGGACGCGGCGCCGACGACGCCGAATCTGCCGTGCTCGCCGAAGCCCTGGAAGCCGTGCGCCTGGAAGGAATATCCCTGTGAGGATCCACCGACTCGAAATCTCCGCGTTCGGCCCGTTCGCCGGCACCGAACACATCGATTTTGACCGGCTGAGCGCGCACGGGCTGTTCCTCCTGAACGGGCCCACCGGCGCCGGCAAGACCAGCGTCCTGGACGCCATCTGCTTCGCGCTCTACGGCTCCGTGCCCGGAGCCCGGCAGGACGGCAAGAGGCTGCGCAGCGACCACGCGGACGCTGCCGCCGAGCCCCGCGTCACCTGCGAGTTCTCGGCGCGTGGCCGGCACTTCGAAGTCTCCCGCTCTCCCGCCTGGGACAAACCCAGCGCCCGGGGCAAAAACGGGTTCACCGTGCAGCAGGCCAACACGCTGCTCCGCGAACGGGTCGACGGCGAATGGATCGAAAAGTCGGGCCGCAACGACGAAGCCGGGGCCGAGATCACCGACGTCCTGGGCATGAACCGGGACCAGTTCACCCGGGTGGTCATGCTGCCCCAGGGCGATTTCGCGGCCTTTCTCAGGTCCAAGGCCGCCGACCGCCTCGAGCTGCTCCAGAGCCTGTTCGGCACCCAGCGCTTCGAAGCCGTGGAGCAGGAACTGGCACGGAAGGCCAAGGACGCCGGCGCCGAGGTCTCCGGCCTCAACGGCCAACTGGAACTGCTCCTTGCCCAGGCCGAAGCGGAAACGGCCGCCCTCGAGCTCCACACCGCGGACGCGCCGGACCGGGCCGATGCCGACGCGCTCCTCGCCTGGCTCGAGGCCGGCGCCGCGTCCGCCGCGGCCGGGCGCAGGGAAGCCGCCGCGGACGCCGAGCTGGAGCGTGCCGGCAACACGGCCCGGCTGGACGCGGCCACCGCCCGCGCCGCCCGCCAGGGGAAACTTGCCACGGCAGAACGCCGCCGGGCCGCCGCCGGGGCAGCCGCGCCGGAACTGCTGGCCAAGATTGAAAAACTGGGCCTGCACCGCAAGGCGGAAGTCCTCGGCGGCCAGCTCCAGGCAGCGGACAGCGCCGACGCGGCCAAGGAGCTGGCAACGGCGGCCTTGTCCCGGGCAACGGAAGAACTGCGCACTGCGGCCGCCGCGGACCCCGAGCTGGCAGCGTTCGGCGGCGGATCCACCGGCGGCCTCATCGACGGCGCGGCCCTGCGGACCACCCTTGCCGGGCTCCGGTCCGTGCAGGCCGTGCTCGAAGAGCGGCTGCCCGACGAGGCCAGGCTTGCCGGGCTGAAGACCCGCTCCCGGCAGCTGCGCGCCGCACTGGAGACACTGGAGACAGGACACCGCACCGGGGCTTTGGCGCTGGACGCGCTCCGGGCCGAATCCGGCGTGTTGCTCGCGGGTCTGCGCCCGCTGGAAGAACTCGCGGCAGAACTCCAGCTGCGCAGCAAGGAAGCCGCCGCAGCCGACGAACTCGTGGTGATGGTCGGCCGCCATGCCGCCGCCGTAGCCGCCTGCGGGGCGGTCACCGAACGCCACCGCCTGGCCCGGGACGAGCACCAGGACCGGCGCCAGCGCTGGCTCGACCTCCGCGAGGAACGGCTCGCCAACGCCGCCGCCGAGCTCGCCGCCCAGCTGCAGCCCGGGATCCCGTGCGCCGTCTGCGGAAGCGCCGAACATCCCGCTCCCGCCCCCGCCGCCGCTTCCGCCCTGGCCGTCGCCGAGGCCGAACAGGCAGCCCAGGCAAGCCTGCGAGGACGCGGAAACAACACTCGCCGCGCTGGAACGCGAACTGGCCGACGCCCAGCAGGGCGTCGCCGTCCTGGCGGCACAGGGCGGCAACACGCCGCCCGAGGAAGCCCGCCTGGATGCTGCGCTGGCCACCGAACGCGCGGCCGAGGCAGGCCGCGCGGCCCAGGAACTTGCCGCCAGCCGGAACCGGCAGGCGGAGCTCGCCGGGGAGATCACCGCCGCGGAACAGGACCAGGCAGCCGCCGCATCGGCCGCAGCCCGGAACCAGACCACCATCACGGAAGTCGAAGAGCAGGCCGAAGCGCTTGAGCTGGCGCTGGAGAAGCTGCGCGCCGGCCATCCCGGTCTGGCGGAGCGGGTCGCCGCCCTGCAGGGGACCACAACCGTTCTGGAGCGCGCCGATGCCGCCCGGACCAGGCTGGAACAGGCTGAAGCCCGCGCTGTGGACGCCCGGGGACAGCTGGAGCAGGCGCTGCCGGCAGCAGGATTCGCCTCCGCGGCGGATGCCCGTGCCGTCATCCTCGCCGCGCCCGACGCCGCCGGGCTGGAAGCAGCCATCCGGACCGCGCAGGACGAGGCCGCCCGGATCGAGGAACTCTTCGCCGGTGACGAACTCGCCCTGGCCGCCCGGGAACTCGAAAACGAGGGGCCACTGCAGGATGACGAGCTGGAACGGCTCCGCACCGGCGCAGCCGCGGCGGAGCTGGCCGCCCGCCAGGCGGTACTCGCCTCGGGGCTTGCGGAGAAGTCCGTGCGGACGCTGGGGCGGATCGCGGCCGGCTACGCGGAGCTTGCCGCTGCCGGCCGGGAACCGCGCGAACGGGCAGCGCTGCTGAACGCCGTCGCGGACGCCGCCCGCGGCGGGGGAGACAACACCTACCGGATGAGCCTGAACAGCTACGTGCTCGCCGCCCGGCTCGAACAGGTGGCCGTCGCCGCCTCGGAACGGCTGATCGGCATGAGCGATGGCCGGTACACCCTGCAGCACACGGATGCCAAGGCAGCCCGCGGAGCCAAGTCCGGCCTGGGCCTGGAGGTCGTGGACCAGTGGACCGGGCAGCGCCGCGACACAGCGACGCTCTCCGGCGGCGAGTCCTTTATGGCCTCCCTGGCCCTGGCCCTCGGCCTCGCGGACGTGGTGCAGCAGGAATCCGGCGGCGTGGACATCGAGACCCTGTTCGTGGACGAGGGCTTCGGCAGCCTCGACGAACAGGCCCTCGAACAGGTCATGGACGCCCTCGAAGGGCTCCGGGACGGCGGCCGGGTGGTCGGCCTCGTGAGCCATGTAGGCGAAATGAAACAGCGGATCAGCACCCAGCTGCAGGTGGTGAAACAACGCAACGGCTCCACCCTGCACATCTCCGACGACGCCACGCCCTGAAGGCCGGCGGCTCGGCTATAATCGAATAGTTACCGGGTCGCGCGCATCGGGAGGAGGGACGATGCGCACCATTGAACGAACCCGGAATCATGAACCCTTCAACGTCTTCCCTGGCGCCCGTTTCCGAGGCGCCCGTCTCTGCCGGGACCACATCCCCTGGAACCACACTTGCTGAGCCCACACCGGCCGGCTCTATGCCTGCGCCGTCCACCGGACGCTACGCCCGGCTCCCGCTCCTGGCAGGACGGAGCTTCATCCCGCTGGGACTCTTCGCCCGGCTTCCGCTCGCCATGCTCACCGTCGGCGCCCTCACCCTGGTCACCGCCGTCACCGGCTCCTATGCGGTCGGCGGCCTGTCTGCCGGCGCCGTCGGCATCGGCTCGGCGCTGGGCGCACCCGTCCTCGGCGCGCTGGCGGACCGGCTGGGCCAGCGCCCTGTGCTGGTGTTTGCCGCGGTCTTCAACACCGTCGCCGTCATTGCCTTGATCCTCGCCGCCTACCTGATCCCCGGCGGACAGGACATGGCCTCCGTCATCCCCGTGCTGGCCGCCGCGTTCGTGGCCGGCGCGTCCTGCCCGCAGGTGGGCCCCCTGGCCAGGGTCCGCTGGATGGCTCTGACCTCCCGGGGCGGACGCGATGCCAACCCGGCGGACCTGGACACCGCACTCTCCTACGAAAGCACCGCCGACGAGCTGACCTTCGTCCTGGGCCCGGCCCTCGTGGGAATCCTCGCCAGCCTGATCGCGCCCTGGTTGCCGTTGGCCCTGGCCGCCGCGCTGACCATCACCCTGGTCCCGGCCTTCGCCGTGCACCCCACCCACCAGGCGGTCATCCGGACGCCGGCGCGCACCGCGGCGTCGTCTGCCCTTGAGAAACAGCGTCGCACCGCCATGCCGGCCGCCCAGCGTGTGGGGGCCTTCGCCGCCGTCGCGCTTCCCGTCCTGGCGATGGTCTGCATGGGCACGTTCTTCGGCTCCACCCAGACCGCGCTGAGTTCCTTCTCCGCCAGCTTTGCCACCTCCGAGCTCGCCGGGCTGCTGTACGCCGTGATGGGCCTGAGCTCGGCCGCCGCCGCACTCTCGGTTGCCTACTGGACCCCGCGGTTCACGCTCAACGCCCGCTGGCTGGCCTGCGCGGCACTGATGGCCGGCCTTGCCCTGCTCCTGCTGCTGCCCTCGACCGCGCTGCCCATGATCCTCGTGCTGCTGGTCCTCGGACTGCCGGTGGGCCCGCTGATGGTCACCGTCTTCGCGATCGGCGGCATCGTCGCGCCGGCCGGGAAGCTCGGGACGGTCATGACGGCCCTGGCCAGCGGCATCGTCGCCGGCACCGCCATCGGATCCTCGATCGCGGGACAGCTCGCGCAGAACCACGGCTACTCCGCGGCCTTCCTCGTGCCGGTCAGCGCCGCCTCGGCGCTGTTCCTGCTCGGCGCCGCGGCCGCCGTCGTCCTGCACCGGAAGAAGTCAGCGGCGCCCGTCCCCGCCTGACCTCCCGCCTGCCCCCACCCACCCACGCCGGGTTGCGCTATCACTCCGGGTTGCTAAAAGGGCCTCCAAAGCACCCAGAGTGATAGCGCAACGGGAGGGGGAGGGCGCTAGAGCTGCGCGCCGAGCTTGAAGCCGCGTTCCTCGCCCGGCTCGCGGGTGTAGGCGAAACCGTCGGCGCCCACGGTTACGGCCATCTCGCTGCTGTCGGTCCGGATCACGAGCGGCTGCGGGTTGCCGTCGAGGTCCAGGACCAGCGAGGCCTCGGTGTACCAGGACGGGACCACGGGGTTGCCCCACCAGTCGCGCCGCTGGTTGTCGTGCACGTCCCACGTGATGGTGGGGTTGTCCGGGTCGCCGGTGTAGTAGTCCTGCGTGTAGATCTCGATCCGGTGGCCGTCCGGATCCAGGATGTACAGGTAGAAGGCGTTGGACACCCCGTGCCGGCCGGGGCCGCGCTCGATCCGGTCCGAGATGCGCAGGGCGCCCATCTTGTCGCAGATCTGGATGATGTTGTGCTTCTCGTGGGTCGAGAACGCGATGTGGTGCAGCCGCGGGCCGTCGCCGCCGGTCAGCGCGGTGTCGTGGACGGTCTGCTTGCGGTGCAGCCATGCCGCATAGGTCACGCCGTCGGAGTCCTTGATGTCCTCGGACACACGGAAGCCCAGGTCCTCGAGGTACTTCCGGCCGCGCGGGACGTCGGGGGTGACCTGGTTGAAGTGGTCCAGCCGGACCAGTTCGCCGGCGCTGTAGATGTCGTAGCGCTGGGTGAGGCGCTCCACGTGTTCCACCTCGTAGAAGAACTCGTAGGGGAAGCCAAGGGGATCCTCGACCCGGACGGAATCACCGATGCCGCGGGAGAATCCGTCCTTGCGCCGCTCGGTCCGGCAGCCCATTTCCTGGTAATAGGCCTCGGCGGCATCCACCTCGGCGGGGGACTTCACCCGGTAGGCAAACGCGGCGGCGGCGGCCACCGGCCCCTTGCGCAGGACCAGGTTGTGGTGGATGAACTCCTCGAAGGACCGCAGGTAGATGGCGTCCGCGTCCTCATAGGTGACGTGCAGGCCCAGCAGGTCCACGTAGAACGCGCGGGACTTTTCCAGGTCGGTGACCACGAGGTCCATGTAGGCGCAGCGGACAATGTCCGGCGCGGGGACTGTGGGGGTGATGATGTCATTGGCCATGGTCGGGGACTCCTCATTGAGTGGTGGCGAAGCAGGTAGGGACGCGCTAGCGCCGGGACGCGGCGCCGAATTTCGGCGTGTGGACGCTGCCCAGGGTGATGTGCACGGCCTGCTGGTCGGTGTAGAAATCGATTGAGCGGTACCCGCCCTCGTGCCCGAGGCCCGAGGCCTTGACACCGCCGAACGGGGTGCGGAGGTCCCTGACGTTGTGGCTGTTCAGCCAGACCATGCCGGCCTCAAGGCTGTGCGAGAAGTTGTGCGCCCGGGTCAGGTCGTTGGTCCAGACGTAGGCGGCGAGGCCGTATTTGGTGTTGTTCGCCAGCGCCAGGGCCTCGGCGTCGTCCTCGAACGGCGTGATCGCGACGACGGGACCGAAGATCTCCTCCTGGAAGATCCGGGCGTCCGGCTTGACGTCGGCGAAGACGGTCGGGGCGATGTAGTTTCCGGTGGGCAGTCCCTCGGGGCGGCCGCCACCGGCCAGCAGCCGGCCTTCGGTCTTGCCGATCTCCACGTACCGGGCGACCTTCTCGTAATGCTCGGGGTGCACCAGCGCGCCGACTTCGGTGGCGGGGTCGTGCGGGTCGCCCACCACGATGGTCTTCGCCCGGGCGGCGTACTTCTCGCAGAACTCCTCGTAGATGTCCCGGTGCACCAGAATCCGGGAGCCGGCGGTGCAGCGCTCGCCGTTGAGCGAGAACACCCCGAACAGGGTCGAGTCGATCGCCGCGTCGAGGTCGGCGTCGGCGAAGATGATCGCCGGGCTCTTGCCTCCGAGTTCCATGGACAGCCCCTTGAGGTGCTCCGCGGCGTTGCGGAAAATCGTCTTGCCCGTGGTGGTTTCGCCGGTGAAGG